>CAYSSX010000006.1:0-220764 GCA_964434115.1 uncultured bacterium | reverse complement strand
CTGAGACCCCACGCATGTGAAGCGTGTGCTCTAACCAACTGAGCTAATCGCCCTTGTTTGAATGAACCGGATTAAGCCCGGCCGTTATACTCACCGGTCTCGGTATTAACCTTGATCATAGTCCCTTCATCAATAAAGATAGGAACGTTGATCTTCAGCCCTGTTTCGCAAACCACGGGTTTCAGGTTGTTGGAAACAGAATCCCCCTTAACCCAGGGCGGTGATTCAATGACTTTAAGCGTGACAACCTTAGGGAAATCCACAGTCACGGGATTACCGTCATAGAAAGCAATTTTGATTGTCATGTTTTCTTTTAGATAATCTTTAAAATCGCCTAAGATGTCGGCCGCCAAAGGAAAGTTATGATAGCTTTCCATATCCATAAAGTGGTACCCCTGATCGTCCTTGTACATAAACTGACAATCCTTGGGTTCGAGAATGGCGCGTTCAAAGTTGTCATCGGAGGCAAATTTGTTAGAAATCACCCTGCCGGTTTTAACGTTTTTAAGGGAGGCTTGGACAAAGCTTCTAAGGTTGCCCGGGGTCCCAAGACGGTATTCCGTCACAATGAAAATTTCATTCTGATAAAAAACAGCGGTTCCTTTACGAAGGTCTTTGGCTAACATAATTTCCTCGGGATAAAGAGTGTCGCCTTGAACGGCGTAATAAGGGGCGGATTATAGCAAGGGGGCCGGAGAGAGGCAACGGGAATTTAAGACTCAGGCCTTAAGGGCAATCACTGACAGGATACGCTCAGGGGTCTCTTTTTCTTTGCGGTAAGAGAAAAATGACTCATTCCTGCAGGAGGTACAGTACCCGCAGTCGTGAATATGTTCGGGCTCAATCCCCTCGGTAATCAGCTCGGCTTTCAAAGCGGCCGCCAGATCAACATGGCCCTTCGGGCTTTCGCCCTTGACTGGGTCCGCATCATAAAATTTAGGAAAGAAATCCTGGAATTCAACACCCACTTCATAACAGCATTTCCGGATGGAGGGTCCGAGCGCGACTTGAATATTTTTAGGATTGGAGAGGAAGTGCTGACGGAAAGCCTGCGCCGCTTTTTGGTTGATTCCATAATAAATCCCTTTCCAGCCCGCATGAACCAGCCCAACGGCGCGGTGTTCGGGATCCCAGAAAAAAACAGGCACGCAATCCGCTGTTTGAATGCCCAGGACAAAGCCGGGCGTCTTCGTTAAGAGGCCGTCCGCCGGACAATTTTCGGCGGGTTTTTGCTTCTCAGAGGCCATCACGAGATTGGTGCTGTGGATCTGCTTAAGCAGGATAAGGCTTTTCGGGTTCAATCCCAGTTCTTGAAGAAAATCCGGCCAGCGGTCCCTCGGAAATTCACGTCCTGAAAAACCCGCGACGACTTCATCGCCAAAACAATCAAAGGTATAAACACCTTCGGTCTTGAGCTTTGACATGAATTTTCTCCTGTGTGAATTTAAAGTGCTTCGGTCTTCGCGGGAGCAGCTGCGGGCGCAGCCTCAAAGAATTTTTCCTGCGACAAAAGATCTTCCCCGTTTTTCATTTCCGGGTCAGAGTGAAAACGTTTGCGGATCGCCCCGTCATTAAGGTAGTTGTTGATGGCCACCAAGATCATGCCTTGGTCAAGCGAAAGGTATTTCCTCGCGACCAAACCGGTCGCCGGAGTCACGGCATCATAAAACCCGTATTCTCCGTAGATGTCATAAAGTTCAATGAGCTTTCTGAGGTTCTTGACCACCTCTTCGGGCGCAAACTCCAGGGCCAATGCGCTGGCGTGAGGGGTCACGACTCCCGGCTTGTAGCCCTTGGAACCAAACGGCTTCGCGCCATACTCCGAATACCCTCCTTCAGGAACGGACGATGGACTCATGCCCCAAACCGGCTGCTTGGCTTCGTCCAAAGCATAATGAATCTGTCCTAAAACGTGCCGCTGGTCATTCAAGCCAAGCCCTTCCGGCGCAAGTTCCTTTTCCTTCAAAATCAAAGTCGGCATCAAGGCCTCAAAGGCTGACCCTCCCCAGCTCGGGACGTACTGGAGGCCATTCCACTCATAATAACCGCCGTAGTAGGTGTGTCCCAAGGTGGTGCGCTCCACACGGTTAATAGGCTTTTCTCCCTGCCAGGCATAGCTTTCCGGGAAGGTTCTTACAAGGCCTTCAAACCAATGCTCCTGAGGTACATCCCCGCGCGCAATGGCCATATAACTTGTGGCTCTCGGTTCCGTATAAAAAGTTCCGTAATGATAGTCTGAGTAAACTTTTAAATGGTCGTAGTAGCCATGAAAAAACTGACGCTCAACCGGATCATAAAAAAACTGGAGGTGCCCTCTCTTCAATAGTTCTGAGGCCTGCGCGCCCAGTTCTTCGGGAAACGCGTTTTTCACCACATAGAGTCCGGCCAGAAGCCAGCCGCTGTCCACAAGGGAAACAAAATAGCTGGTGCGTTCAAGCGTGGTTGTATCGTAATAATTATAAGGAAATCCGCTCTCGTGATACTCCAAATTTCCCACGGTAGTCATGGTTAGGCGTAAACGGCGGATCGCCTCTTCCTTGGTGATAAAACCAAGGTCATAACCGGACACCAGGCACATCAAATAAACACCGATATTGGTAACGTTGGTATAGTCCCCAATCCAGGCTCCGTCACTAAGCGCCTTGTCTTCTTTGCCGATCTGAATGGTATCCAGCGGCATTCCGTGTTCCTTGTCCACAACCTCATCAAAAAAGCGCCACGTGTCTTTGGCAATCTCTTTAAGAAATTCGCGGGAATCTTCGGGCATGGGCTTCTTCACAACAGACTTCTCTGGAAAGCCGCCAAGCCGGCCGATTAAAAACTGTGCGAAATCCAGACCTTCAAGTTTGACGGTTGTTTTCTCTTTATGGCGGGGAGGAAAATCAACGGCGGTAGGCCCCGGGTTTCCCGTGTTCACGAAGCGGATGTTATCAATATAAACCACACCCTTCTTGGCAGTGACATGGCGGTCTTGAAAGATAAAGACCATCTCGTCAAGATCCGCGCGCGCAATGGCCGGATTTTCCCAGGCCTTCGGGTTGGCAAAATCAATAATGCCTGTAATACGGTTGAGCGGAATACTAATCGTTTCCCATTGATCCGTAACCCAAACCTCTGAGGACCCCTTGATCACTTCATCCTTGACGGGGTCTCCCAAGCAAGGTGATTGTTTGCACTTCTTCAGTTCCAGCTTCAGGCGGTTCGTAAAGCCCTTTTCCGCATCACCTTTAATTTCAAACTCGAGACGGTCATAATCCCGGGCATCAAAGTTTTGAAGCTTGGTCCAGAAGCCGTTCTGAGAGGGCTTCTCTGAATCAACACTGTAGTTAAGACGGAGCGCGTGATTCGGCTGCCCGTCCTTGCCCGGCAGCTCTATGACTTCCTCATCACAATAGGAATCATTGATGTCACTGGCATCCATGTTCCAGGAGCCGCTTCCCCCGCCAAGTCCATTAATCAGGTCTTCCCCTTCAAAATCATGGATCGTAACAGACTTGGGCTTTTCGGGGGCGGCCACTGGCGCGGGTACTTCAGGTGCGGCGGCCGCATCTTCTGAATAGGCAGCGGGGTGTAAGGAGAATACTGCTAATAACGCTAAGAGTTTAAAGGAGTTAGAAATTTTCATAAACCGCCTTTTCATAAGGTTGATGAAGAACGGTATTAGGACGCTTTAGGGACTCAGAAATTCACAAGTTAAATGGACGGTTATTATAGGGCTGGGCGAAAATTTGCCAAGCAAAACTTCCCGAGAGGGTTCTAGAGAAGCACTAAGAGGGAACCGCTGAAATGCAATGATTTACTTTGGATAAGAAGGGGCTTAAAGAGCTTGGAGTTTCGCGAGGGTCATTTTGCCAACAACTCCATCCGCCCGGAGTCCATTGGCTTTTTGAAAACGTTTGAGCGCTTTGGCTGTCACCGGGCCGAACTTGCCATCCACACGGCCTTTGAAAAATCCTGCTTTTTTAAGGGCCCTTTGCACCTCCAAGGTTTCTTCCCGGCGGCTTTTAAGCTTCAACGCATGTCTGGGTGCCCGAACCGATGTTCCAGAGGTATAATCCACAAGAATTCTCAAATCACGCCAAAGGTTATTGCTCCCGAGCATGGAAACGTAAGCTTTTTGGTTAGCACCCCGGATGCGCCCAACAAAACAGTGCTTGGCACTCCGGGTCCAGCCTGTTTTTCCAATGACTTCACGGCTTTCACGCCAAAGCATCCGGTTATGGTTGCGGAGATAGATCGTCCGCCCGTCAAGGCTGTAAATCGCGCCTGTTCTCGTCTTCATCGTATTTTCAATGAAAGGGTAATTCTGAACCTGCCGCATAATCAGCGCCATGTCATAGGCCGTCGTGTATTGACGATTGTCGGGAAGGCCGCTCGGGTTCACAAAGTTTGAATGCGTGCACCCGATCGAACGAGCCTTTGCTGTCATCCGGGCGGCAAAAGCCGCTTTTGAACCCGCTGCGGCAACGGCAATCACTTCCGCCGCATCATTCGCAGAATTCATAAGAACAGCCCTTAAGAGATCTTTCGCATAATAGCGTTCCCCTGCCCGGAGATGAACCTTGGAAGGCTGAACCGACTCGGCAAAAGCAGGAATCACCACGACACGATCCAAAGGAAGCATTTCGGCCGCGACAATAGAGGTCAAGATCTTAGTCGTACTGGCCGGCGCGCGGCGAAGATTTAAGTTTTTGGCATAGAGTAATTGCCGTGAATCGGCATCCAGCAGGACCGCCGAACTGGCGCTAATAGGAAGCGCGCTGTAGGCCGAGGCTGAAGGGAGTGGTCCCCAGACCGAAGCGGCTACAAAGGAAATCACAACAAATAGAGAGAAAAGAGGGTGTGCTATTTTTTTCATCTGGTGTTTATGTCTATCGTCGAAATCTGTTCAATCTTTATACAGAAAGTTGACTTGCGAAAAATAACAGATCAAAGCTTCCCATACAACTTTTTTTTAAGTATAATGCGCCCTCATTCTTCCAGCCTTCTTCCCTTCTCTTTTTATGGTGGCCATAGCTCAATTTGGTTAGAGCACAAGATTGTGGATCTTGGGGTTGCGGGTTCAATTCCCGTTGGCCACCCCATATAAACCCTTTCAGACTTATGTCTGGGAGGGTTTTTTATTGTCTAAGACGGGGATTCAATCGCCGAAGGCTCATTGCCTTCGGCAGGCTCGCGGAAACTTGTTATTTCCGCCTTCGCACGGAGCTGGGCCTGCCCTTTCAACGAAAATACGACGTTTTGGAGTATTGTCTCCCCTCAAGACCGGCGGATGGCCGACCGCAGCACCGATTCATTTTATGATCTTAAAATTTTGCGATCGGTGCGAAGGCGCTAATTCCCGCTGGCCGCCCCATTTCTAACCCTGCTGCGAATCCACAGCCTTCCGTTCCATAAGTTTTACCGAGCTGTGTAGCGAGGAGGGGGGTATGGATACGTGACTGAATCATAAACCTTGGCAGTCGCTTCAGTGTAAGCTCCCGCTAATTCGGTCAACGAGATTCATATCTCATGGGCTGCTTAGCGATGTAACGAAAACTGGACCCGCAAAAAAGTGCCTATGAATCGATTATTTTTAGGCCCATTTGTGGATCGGTATATAAAAAGCCGCAATAAGATCAATGAAGAGCCTTTTCAAAATGCTGATAATCTTTTAGTGTCGTCCAATCGCCGCCCCAAGTCCAACCTAAGCTTCTAAATGTTTTTACAATTACACTATCGGGAGCAAGCGTGCCCGGTTTTCGCCCGTCATGAACCGCACCAGGAGGCAAAGTAACGCCATTCTTGATGTAAGGATTTTGCGCAGGATTAATATCAATCGCAAAACCATACGCATGGTTAGAAAGGGTTTTAGCACCGGTGACCGGCCTGTAATTAAAAGCGGAAGTATTATTAGCACGCATGGAGCGCTCATCATCGTTGGAAAAACGGGAATCGGAAATAGGAATGACAGACTTGATCGGAAATTTTTCCTTCAGAACGGCCTCAAATATTTTTTTGATATCTCCCGCAAGTCTCCCGTCGATGACAACCTGCCCTTTATGAATCCTAGCGTCAAAGGAATAATACAAGACATCCACAACAACTTGCTTCTCTTTGATCTCCGGCGGACAATTTCCTTTTATCGCTTCTTCAAAAGTCATCCGGCTGTCAATAATCGGATTCTCCAGTGTCCCGGTTTCTTCTTTCGCGAGAACTTCTTTTAAAACAAGATCAGAGTTTATGCCCACAGTTGAGATAAAAAGGGTTGTGATTAGCAGCAATAAAATACGCATTTATCTTATACCGAGCGTTTTAAAGGCTGGCAATTGTTTAATGGCTAACCAGGGCATTAACTCAAACATAAAAAATAGAAAAATTGCCATGATCAAATTAGGGTCTGCCATCGTCTGTTTAAACAAGCTCCAGGAAGACATTTCCTTGGTTTCAAATAAACTCAATAGCTTATATTTAAGATCCAGGCTGAAATGCTCCGCAATTTCAATGGCAAGACTGAGAATGGGAGTCGTAATTACCACCGTGTAATAGTAGCTTCAAAAAACCATGCCAAAAGCCGCGAAAGTTGTAAGCATAATGCTTACGGGTAAAGCGCTTCGGGATATTGCACGCCCGCGAATAATGCCAAATCCCAAGTAAATTATAGAAACACCCCAATAAAAATAATCAGGGACATCAGTACTAAAGCGCCGAACGATTTTTTCTCTTTTTGAAGATAGAGCTCTTTGGGCCCCTCAATGCGAATTTTCAGTTGCGATAGCTTCGTCTTAGCCATTTCTAAACTGTACCCCTCCCTGATAGGTATCAGTCCGTTACTAGAGGCAGTGACCATATCACTGAGCTTCTGATACAAAGTTATAGTTGCAGGGGCAGTGAATTCCGTCATCCACCGATCGAATTCGGAAAATTTCAAACCAATCAGGCAAGCGAAAATACCTAGCGAGAGAACACAATAGCCAACGACAATATGGCGTTTAAACTTTTTTATAAAAAACCCATCAATCCAATTAAAATCATTCCAAAGATAAAAAATGGGAAAACAAATTTCAATGAATACGTCTTGGATTCATTTTGAAGCGCATAAATTGCAAGGTAAAGAAATCCTCCTCCGATATGAAGAAGAATAAGGTTCGGCCAAAAGTTATTAATCGGTCCCTGCAAGAAAAAATTACCCGCTAAAAAACCAAGTAAGGTAAAAAACTCAAAGACTAACGTCGTAATGAAAGCCGCGATTCGGGAATAATCCGCTCGAAGCAATAAGGCGCAAAGGGCTAATCCTTCGGGTAATTTATGTACGATAAGGCTAACTGAAATTGGGATACTGATCTTTTCGCCCAACTTATCAGCCACAGCAATCGCTAAACCATCAATTGAATTGTGAATCGCCAAAGCCGCGGCCAGTAAAATAAAGATTTTCCTAAGAGCTTCCGCGCCTTTATGGATGTGTGCGCCGGCACAGGCAGGACAAGCATGAGAAATGTGATTGCTGATAAAATAAAAAAAAAGATAGCCTGACGCAAGGATCGCAAATGCAGCAAGCCATAAAAATGACTCTAGGCCTTCCGGGATGATATAAAAAAATGCCATTGCACATAAAGTCCCTGCCGCAAAGCTCACCAGGGCACACAGCCTTCGCGGCGAAATCCCTAGAGATATAGTCAGATAGGCTCCAAGCATTGCGCTGCCCGTGGCAATCCAGGCTTGATATATTCCGGAGATCATTATCACTCTATTCCAAAAATCATATTTATGAATGAACCGATAACTCCGACTCCTTCCGAGGGAACTACTTTATCGACAGTCATTTGATAAAGGCTATTTCCTCCAAACTCATCTTCCCTTTCCCCTACCAGTAAAATTTCAAAAACTTGAATAGGAACATCTCGTACCGTTTTAATCTCTTCATTGTCTCTCCTATAAGCTTTTACCCAACCATTCGTAGCCGGAGCCTGGCCAAAGCAGCATTCCATTTGAGACGCCAAGAGCATAAAATCCTTAATCGTTGGTCCAGCCATTATTATAGGAAGCATATAACCTTCAATAAAAACCTTCTGACCATTTAACGCAGAAATATTCTTTGGTATTTCATACTTTTCTGAGTCTTTTGTTCCGCAGACAAATTCAAACTCAAAGCTTGTCAACTCCTCAAACGAAACTCTTTTATATCCGTCAATTTCGTTTTCATTTGAAATTTTTTCTGCTTTAGGAGCCCCAATCGCACGGCCATCCGGCCCTGCGAGGCCAGAGCTTCCTGACTGAGTCCTTTAGCCGTTCTCAGCTCCTTAATCACACTGCCCAGCCAATGAACATCAAAACTGTCATCATCCATAAATGACGCCTCAGTGAAGCGGAGGAGTTCTACGTGGAGTCTCTTTTTCCATTTCTTGCTGCGCTTTAAGGGAATACCGCGCGTACGGCACGGCCTGAAGCCGAGCCCTCGAAATCGGTGTGCCGTACTTTTCGCAGAGACCGAACGTGCCGTCGTCAATTTTTCTGAGGGCATGATCAATTTCATTCAGCAGATGCTGCTCGTTTTCCGCCATCCCCATCCGGAGTTCCGAGGTGTAGCTGTCGCTTGCCATATCGGCCATGTGATGAGAATATCCGGACAGATCACCCGAGGCTTCCCGCTGGCTTTTGTTCAGCGCGTCCTGCTCAAAATGTTCAAGACCGGTCACAACCCTTGAACGCACTTCCAGGAGAAGTTTCCGGTAATGCTCACGTTCCTTTTTATTTAACTTTGAAGCTTTTCCGGCCATAACGAAATCCTTTCTTTATCAAGCTGGGGATGAATACGCTCCCAACGGATCAGCGCCGATTTTAAGATCTTTTCGATTTCCTCTTCATTCGTACGAAATTCCCGCGCGACCGCAACAATGTCCTGGCACGTTTCGTAAAGCTGCAGACTTAAAGCATGCCGAAGCTCTTTAAGTGATGCCTGCTGAATCAATGCGTCCAGCGATTCCAGAAAAAAAGTTTCTCCTTTCGCTGCTTTCCGGCAGCTCCTGCGAGTTTCCGGCGGCACCTCCAGAAAGAATGCTTTTTCTGGTTCAATGGAGCACCCAAAGCCCTCACGATAACGGAGCTTGTTCAATATCTGAGCGCGCATTTCTGTCAGCATAAGCCGGCAACGTTCGAGTTCTTCTCTATTAAAAGGGGCTTCGCTTTTCATCGCTCTGGGCTCCCTTCATGGTCATGGGCCGCATCCTCCTGAATCGCCTGCCACTCAGGGAACGGATCGGTGAGTTTTCTCCAGGAATCTTCTCCCGCTCCAATTTCGGAATCGGTCAAGAGACACGCCTCGAGTTTTTTTCTCAGCTGACTCTCGTCCATCTTGATGCCGATAAAAACAAGCTCCTGACGGCGGTCCCCCCAGGGCTTCTTCCAATGCTTGCGAATGTGGGCTTCAAAATCAGGTCCTTCCGGCCACTGCGGCTTGGCCACAGCAGCCCACCAAAGGCCGCCCGGGCCATGTTCTCTCATCGTACCTGCCTGGGAAAGCGACCCCGCAAACTCCATGCGTGTCGCCAGCCAGAAGTATCCCTTGGCACGAATCACACCCTTCAGGCTGGAGTTCACCAGTTTCCAGAAGCGCTCCGGATGGAAGGGTTTTCGGGCGCTGAAAACAAAACTGGAAATACCGTACTCAACCGTCTCAGGCGTATGCTCGCCTCTGATTTCCTTCATCCATCCCGGAGCTTGACTCGCCTTATCAAGATCAAACAACCCCGTATTGAGAACCTCCGTCAGAGGGACCTTGCCGCGAACCGACTCGACAATCCGAGCTTCGGGATTAAGCCGTTTGAGAACCTCTTTTAGGTAATCAGCCTGGCGAGGCGTGACAAGATCCGTCTTGTTGAGAACAATCACATTCGCGAATTCGACTTGATCAACAAGCAGATCCACGACAGAACGTTCATCATCAGCTCCGAGGGACTGGCCCCGGTCGTTCAGCAAATCTTCGGAATTGAAATCTATCGTGAAATTTTTCGCGTCGACAACACTGACCATCGTGTCAAGTTTCGCGAACTCCGAAAGACTTTTGCCGTTTTCATCTTCAAACGTGAACGTCTCCGCGACAGGCAGAGGTTCCGAAATACCGGTCGATTCGATCAGCAAATAATCGAAGCGTTTTTCCTGGGCGAGCCGGCGCACCTCTACCAAAAGGTCCTCGCGCAGTGTGCAGCAGATGCAGCCATTTGACATCTCAACGAGCTTCTCTTCCGTGCGGCTGAGGGCCGCGCCGCCGCCCTTGACAAGAGCGGCATCGATATTCACTTCTGACATATCATTCACAATGACCGCTACTTTCCGCCCTTCACGATTGTTCAGAACGTGGTTTAAAAGTGTCGTCTTGCCCGCGCCGAGAAACCCAGAAAGCACAGTCACCGGTAATTTATTTTTCATTATTTTCTCCCTTATTAAAAATTCAAAAAACGGAATCCGGACGCCATAAAAAAAGCGGTAGCCGTTGAAGTGAGCAACTGGCGTCCGGCGATCTGCAGAGCAGAACGAAACCCTAATTCTTTGCGAACAGTCCATAGCGTCACAAGACACGCCGTAAGCGTGGAGGCCAGATAAACCAGCGTCAGCAGCTGCCCGGCTGATAGCTCGCGGATAAGCGAGCCTTCCCCGAGATTTAAGACCAGCAGTCCGTCTTTACGGACAATGGAGAAAAGGACTCCCGCGGCGGCCCGCTCAGGCAGATTCAGCAGAACAAGAAAAGGCTCGGCGGCGCGTGCCGCGTAATCAAGAACCCTGGTTTCCTGAAGTACCGTTCCCGCCGCGCAAATCAAAATAAAGATAGGCATCGCCTGAAGCAAAAACTGCGAGACAACGGATTTCACGCGCCAGACAATCGCCCGCAAGGAAGGCTTTTGAATAAAGGCCCGCTCGGTCATCGGCATCGACCCGCTCACGCTAAGCGCCCCGTACCAAAGCCGCGTGTGGATCGCCGCGGCGGCCGCTAACAGTGTCAAGTACGGCAAAAAAAGCCACGGCTGCCCCGCGGAATTAAAAATCGATAAAGACGCGCCTATCTGATAACTGCACGCCGACCCGTAGGCGATCATCGAAACACAGGCATGGCGCGTACAGCGGCTGCAGGCGCGCGACTGAAAAACAGCCACCACATTGCACCCAAACCCGCTCAAAACCGGAATCAAATCCCGTCCGCTCAAGCCCACATGCCTCATCGGTTTATCCAAAGCGCCGGCAATCCTGTCTTTCAGACCGGTTTCTTCGGCAACACCCACACTAAGTGCGATCAGGAGCACTACAGGAAAGGCCCACAAAAAGGAGTACCAGCCGAGACTCAGAATGCCGTAGTCCCCGACGAGCAGATTCTCTACAAAGGGAGCCGTCTGAAGCGCGGCACTCAAAAAATTCTTCAAGGGTTCCATCACCACTCTGTCCGCAAGCGGCTGAATAAATTCGGCAAATAAAAAAGCAGCGTAAACCGGAAGCGCGAAAAGCCCGAGCATTGAAAGCACCGCCGCCGCGGGACCGATAAACGGCTTTTCAAAAACAAGCGGTTCGGGATTCGCCGCGGCACTTTCCTCCGCCGGAAAAGACTGGATAAATAAATCCGCATCGCGTGGGCTTGCCGCCTCATCAAGCGCGTCGGCCAGAAGCTGTCTGCCGGCTTCCCCCGCTTCACGCGCGTTCAGAGAGACTGCGGGAACCCCTAACGCGTTTTTAAACCGGCGCGCCAGCTCGTCCGCAGCGCCCGCGTGAAGCTTGTCCGCGAATGTAAAGGCAATCGCGATTTTTCTTTCATTAAGCCTTGCACCAGCCGCCTTCCAGTATTCCCGAAATTCATGCTTCGCGTGAGTGGCCCGAATCACCACAAGCCATTTTTCACCCTGATCCATTTCACGCAATGTCAGACTTGTCGTCTCCGCGTCGCTGCGAAGCCGCAAACCCGGGGTGTCTACAATTTCCGCGTTCCCCTTAAGCGCGGGCGCGCGTTTCACGAACACCGTAGAGCCTCTGAAGTTTGTTTCATCGCCGGAGGCTTCTCCCGTAAGACAACGAAAAACAGCTGTTTTCCCGGAAGATTCAAGTCCGGAAATAACCACAGCGCATTTTTTTTCTACCGCCAAAACGCTCATACCCATCTCCCCCTGTTAACAGGAACACTCATTTCCACAGCAAGACAGGTCCTCAAGGAAAAGACCTTCTTTTCGGTAACGCTCAAGTTTTTCCGTGGAAAAACCAAGCCGTGTACCGACCGCGTTCGCGACAACGCCAAAGCGCAGGCGAAACTTGTAAATAAAACAGAAAATCAGATCTCCGTGGCGAACCTGAGGGCCGGCAAGAAAAAGCCCCTCTGTTATTTGAGATTCATCATCGGCTGTCAGTAAAGCTGCGCCATTCTCCGCGTAAGAAAATAATTCCGGAATCACCGAAATAGCGCCGTCAAAGCCGGCTGCCAATACCGGCCGGCTCGGAGTAACCATGGGCCGCCCCTTGGAAAGTGAAACCCGCCATCCTTCGTTGACCTTCTCGACTTTTTTGACACTACTTCCCCCCCTCAGCTTAATGCGCTCATTTTTCAGCGCACTTTGAAGACGCTGAAAAGTGTAAGGTGAAAGGCCGCGGCTAGGGTCGCTGATTCTGTCTTTCCAGAGTTCCTGCGGATCAAGTACCGTAACGCGTTTCCCCAGCGCTTCAAGGTGGATGGCCGCGTCAATTCCGCTTTCAAACCCTCCGATGATCACAATGTCATCGTCTTTGACTTCCTTCCATGTCGACACTTCGCTGGAATGAAGACATTCTTCCGATCCCGGAAAAACTTTCAGGCGAGGGTATTGATATTCTCCGGCGGCCCAAATCACGTAACGAGCCTCAATCTGCCCCTCAACTGTTGAGAGCAAAAACCCCTTCTCTGTTTTACGCATCGAAATAACCCAGGTTTCCGTCTGCACCGGAAGGTGATAATGATCCGCAACAGCGTTCAGGTAGCGCGCGTATTCAAGTCCGGAAGGATGTTCAGTCCTGAGCGTAAAGGCAGGCGATGTGTCAGAAGTAATCGCGTTAAGATCCAGGGAACCGAAGAAATTGCTGGTGAAAGACGGCGTAATCAAACGCATCTCAACGGGCCAGCGCAAAAAAGATTCGCCAATCCCGCCCTTTTCGAGAATGATAAAATTCTTTACGCCTACCTCTTTGAGCATGACCCCGATGCCGATTCCCGCGGGACCAGCCCCGACAATGACAGCGTCATAAGATTTAGTTTTCATACGCTGCCTCGGGTAATAGTTTTTTAACATGATCTGACATTTCGTTCCATAATCTGGGCAGATCACTGACTTCGAAATCCGGGCGTCCCTTCCAGCCGTCCAGGCATTCCTCACGATAGCCTTCAACCATCAGATCTCTTATCCACGCTTCGTAATTGGCAATCCAGTCAAGCGCTTCACCCCATAAGAGGGTCGTGCGCCAGCCCTGGGGACGGCTTAACGGCGAGCGGCGAAATCTTTTGAGGATGCCGTCTACACTCCAGACATTTGCCGGCTCCTCACTGCTGCGGGAATAGCGAGGTTCAAATTCATACCGTTTCAAAAAAACACTTCCGAGGTTCAGGCGTGAATAAAAAATACCAAACCCCCAAAGAGCGATGCAAACATCGTCCTGCTTTAACAAATAGCACGTAGCCCCTTGATCTTTTCTCCTCGGACGAGATTGCTGAAAGCCGTAATCCAGAAGTAAATTTCCTTCCGGGGCCAGAATGTCCCGCCCCCAACACCACATCTGCGTATGGAGAAGCTGAACCCCTTTGCTGCGCCAAACATCGGGAACCCGCTTTTCCGAAACGTTAGTTCGAACCATTTTTTATCTTTGTGATAATGACAATCATTTTCATTTGTTAGACAAAAAAATTTTTTACTTTTGACAGTTCTGGCAGAGACCTTTGAACTGCAGCACATGATCCATGATTTTAAACTTGAACTTATCCATTAAACCCCGCATGGCCCTTTCCATAAAGCGGTCTTCCTCAATAATCTTGTCTTCAAAATCAATAACATCGTGGCATTCGAGGCAGACAAGATGGTGGTGATGCCCTTCCCCTTCATGCTTGTGCGCGAGTTCATACTTCGCGCACCCCTCCCCAAAATCGCACCGCTTTACCATATCCATTTTCACAAGCAGATCAAGGTTGCGGTAAACCGTCGTCAGCCCGATGTTCGGGTAGATCTTGTGCACGCGAAGATAAACTTCCTCAGCACTGAGGTGATGCTCAGCGGCTTGCTGGAAGACGGTCAAGATCACCTGACGGGGTTTGGTAATACGATACCCTTTGTCACGGAAGTCATCTTCCCAGGAATCTACAGATTTGGCACAATGCTTCATGGGTCCTTAATGAAAACATTTGTCATTAAGTATAGGTTTACCGGAACATTCGTCAAGCCTATTTTTACAGCTGCGTCGGGTTAGGTACGTTTTCATAAACCTTCTTCGGGTGAAAAACCTTTTCTGTTTCGGTGAAATCCAGCTTCACCGCCTGTCCCTTACTGGGGAGTTCAGATCCACAGGGAATGCGCCTGTAAAAGCAGGATCGGTACCCGACGTGGCAGCTGGCTCCCCCCTGCACGTCAACACGAAGCCATACGGCGTCCTGATCGTCATCGATCCGAATCTCCTTGACCTTCTGGACCAAACCGCTCGTAGCGCCTTTATGCCAGAGAACCTTTCGGCTTCGGCTCCAATAAACAGCCTAGGCCAATTCAATCGTCCTGGCCAGAGCTTCAGCGTTCATATAAGCGTGCATCAAGACTTCTCCGGTTTTATAGTCCGTCGTGACTACGGGAATGAGTCCGTCCGAACCAAACCTCGGAGCGAGCGAATGCCCTTCCTCAACAGCCTCCACGCTCTTTCTCGCGGAAAAATACCTCTGGTCATTCTTCTTATCTTCGCTCATCGAATCCCTCCACTTTCTCTGCTTTCATACGGTAAAGGCTCATAACGTAGCCTTCTTCGATTTTTTCTCCAACCTCAAGCGTTCCGGACACCGTCACGGGCGACATTGAAAATTTCTCCAGAGGAACGCCTTCGGGATAGTCCAAAAAACCAGTTTGTTTAAACCGGGCGGAGCGTAAAAAAAAGCCAGACCTTTTCAGGTTTTTCTAAAAAGGCTTATACCTCACGCAGGATTTTGAGCTTAGGCTAAAACTGCAGGGTGAGTTTTTGCTGCCGCCTATGGGGCCGGGGTATTACAACCTTGTTTGTTTCTGGGCAAGAAGGAGTTTTTCAACTTCGGGGTTGATTCTGGCGGCCTCTTCCAGCCACCGTTTCGCGGACAAAAACCATCCCATGAAGAGGGCTGTGCTTATTAATTCGATCGCTCCGATAGCGAGTAAAGCCCATGCCATCGACTGGGATCCATGGATTAAAAAAAGGAAAAGAGCCGCATGAACAAAAACCATTCCGAAGACCATAAATAAAACACAGAAAAAAATCTGAAAAAGAATGATATATCCGCCGCGCACACCCCGCACAAGCCTCAAATAATAGATCGTACTTTTAAGCTTTGCGATTTCAAGGAGCCCCTTGGGACACTGTTTTAACAGCGCCCCAAGGCCTAATAATTCAAATATCAGTGTGTGCCCTTTACGTTTCATGAGGGGATCTCTTTCTCAAGGGTCTTTTGTTTTTGCACTCGTGGCTTGGGGTAAAGGTTTTTATTTCTTTTTCCCCATGATAACGCCAAACAAAAGAGCCCCCAGGGCGGCCGCGCCCAAAAAAGGCCAGGGGTCACGGTGAATTTTTTTATCAATTTCCTTTGCCGCTTTTTGGATTTTTTGCTCTTCCTCATGGATTGATTTAACAATGCGCTTTTTTGCGCCGTTGACAAGTTCCTGCCCGTTCTCGGCTTGTTCAGTGAGAAGCTCCCGAAGATCCGAGTACTTATCGCCGATCAACCCGTAAAGCTCTTCCTTCTTTTCAACAGCCGCTTCATTCAGAAGATCTAAAGCCTCGTGCAGTTTGTCATGCTTCTGTGAGTTTCTCATCTCGGTTCCTCCTTAAATTTTCTACGCTTGATTTGGTAAATTTTTTGGCTTTAAAAAATCAATTTTTGGGTATTAAAAACAATGCGATAAGCAGCGTTACTAAAAACAGGAAGATGAAAATGGTAAACAAAAGCTGGGCAATCTGCATAGCCCCTGCAGCAATCCCTGTAAAACCGAAAATCCCTGCAATAATCGCAACAACAAAGAAAATCAAAGACCAACGCAGCATGGATCACCCCCTGTTTGGGACTTAAAAAATAAACCGGAAGACATCCGCAACAAGCTGAAAAGGAAAAGCAATCACTTCCCCGACGACATGGAAAACACCGCCGACAACACCGTGGTGATCTTCCTCAGTTTTAGTGGTCTCTTTTTCAACCACGACTGTTTGTGACGCAGGGGTCGCAACGGTCTCTGTGGTTCGGCTAGTCTTCGAATGCGCGCAGCCTGTTCCCAAATTCAGGACTAAGAGAACCATTAAGACATTTAAAAACGCGTTCATTGAACGCCGGAGATCCTGACGGCTGAGCTTCATAAAACACCTCCTTCATAGATTGAATTTTCAGACCTTCGCCCTTTTCATTTCAATTCCTGTGCCAACTGAAAATGTTTAAATAGCCGGCGTCTTATGAGTACACGATTTCAAAACAGCATGAACTCGCGGGACTTGTGTCAGGCTAATCAGACATTTTCCGGACACCTCAGACACTTGCCATGGGGTCTAAGTGTCCGCGTGTCCGGGACGCGAAGAATGACGACAATTCCTGTTTGCCAGCTATACTTAAAGCATGCGCACACACTTTGTCCGGCTCGCCGTTTTCTTTATTTTTTCCACATGCCTGGCCTCACGCCTTCCGGCAGCCGAGTATCACTACAGTCATGAGCAAAGCAGGATCACATTTACGCTGAGACACTTAGGCCTTGTAACGGTGGAAGGACACTTTTCGGATTTTTCCGGCGGCTTCGAGTTTGACCTGCAAAATATCGAGGATTCTCAAGTCAACTTGGTCATTCAAACCACGAGCCTCGAATCGGGTAATGGAGTACGCGACAACGATTTACGTTCTAAAACTTTTTTTTGGGCAGAGGAATTCCCGGAAATTACTTTTACGAGCACGGCCTTTGGCAGTATTCAGGACGGACAGTTTAAAATTTATGGGGATCTCACCATTCGCGGAAAGACTGTCCCGGTGATCTTCGAGACAGAACTCTTAACACCCACTGCGGAAATAACCGAGGGACAAACTCTTCATTTCCGGACGGAAACGTATATTCACCGGAAGGATTTTGATTTGGGAACCGGGAGCTGGTTCAATCCTATTGCAATGATCACGGGAGAAACCCTGAAAATAAGCCTTGATGTCACGGGGTTTCCTTTTGAATCTGAATCCGGGGCGGACAAATCCCTTTCAGACAACGGGTCTATCCGCGGGACTTAGCCTTTGCGAAATTCCACTAAGCAGCAAGAGTCCGCTTTCAAGGTTCATCCGGCTTTTGATAATCGCAGCTTTTCTCTTCACAGCGCTCCGCTTCGAGCTGAATCGTCGTGTGACAAAGGCCAAACTGATTCTCCAGAACTCTTTTCAACTCGGCAAGAACCTTGCTGCTTTCACCGGAATCCGTGATTGTGATATGCGCACTCATAGCGTCAACACCCGACGCAAGTGTCCAAATATGAAGGTCATGAACAGCTTGGACAAAGGCCACTTTTTTGATCGCTTCATCCACGGCGCCTAAGTCAATGTGCGCGGGTGTCCCTTCCAAAAGAATATGAACGGCTTCGTTGAGCAGATTCCAAGTCCGCGGGAGAATGAAAAGCCCGATGGCTGCACTCATCACGGGATCCACAATCCGCCAGCCGGTAAACATGATTAAAAGGCTTGAAGCAATCACTCCTGCGGAGGCGAGCATGTCACTCATTACTTCCAGATAGGCCCCCCGGATATTAAGATTCTCATGCTGGTGAGAGCCCAGCAGTTTTATGCTGATCAAGTTTACCGCCAGCCCCAAGACAGCGATCCCAAGCATGGGGCCGGTTTTGATTTCGTGGGGAGCCTGGAAACGCTGCCATGCCTCATAGAGGATAAAAAAAGAGATCAAAAGAAGGACCACGGCATTGACGAGTGCGGCAAGAATTTCGACACGGTGATAGCCGTAAGTTTTCCGGGCATTGGCAGGGCGCTCAGAAAACCAGATCGCTAAGAGAGCCAACCCGAGGGATCCTGTATCTGTCAGCATATGCCCGGCATCCGCAATCAGGGCAAGGCTGTTCGTATACCACCCGCCCCACGCTTCGATCAGCATAAAAACGGCTGTTAGCCCAAAAACAGCCGCCATCACTTTGAAATTTTTGCTGCCCAAAGTTTTTTTTAAAGGCCGCGCGTTTTCAGAATGCTGATGAAGGGTCCGGTGTTTAGCCATACTGTTTTAATCTAAAGCTTTTCACCCTTAAAGACAAACCCTTTCCCCAAAAGACTGCCCTTTAAGAGACCGGATTCACTTTATGGGGCGGCCCACCCCCTGACTAATATGCAAGCGACCCTTTCTGAATTTCATCTTTGCGGATGTCATATTCCCGCTGATCTATTTTACCGTCTCGTAAGTCCTGCTGGATTCTTTCCATACGCTGACGGGAACGCAATTCATAGCCCGTCCCAGCAGCGGCTGCACCCGTTGCTGTCCCGCCCAAGAACTGGCATCCGGAATAACACACACTCAAGATCAAAAAAATTCCAAGCAACTTTGATTTGTGATCCATGATTTTCTCCTCTCAAAAGTAAAATCTGCTTACGTGAAGAATTGTCTTTTAAGGCTTTCTTCGGAAGAAACCAACCCTGCCCCTCACACGGGGCAGAGTGGTCGTTTAGTCAGGCGACATCCCGCGCAGCATTTCCTCGGCCATCAGGGGGCGCCATGTCCCCTTCGTCACCGCCTTCCGGGCGGACGGTTTGCCTGCCGGGAGTTTTTTTCTCTGCATCACAAGTCCCGGTCTCACCGCTTTCGCAAGAGGGTTTAACCTCCTGCCCGGTTTTTCTCGCCGGATTCTGGAATTCCTGCCCCGTTTGCTGCGGGTTTGCCTTATATTCCTGACCGGTTCTGCCTTGATTCGGCTGGTACTCTTTCCCAGTCTGTTTTTCTGAGGAGCGGTATTCCGGTCCCGTTTTCTTCTCCGGCGGTTGAAATCCTTTTTGAGAAGCCTGTTGTGGTTTCGCGTTCATAACGTTCTCCTTTTTTGAATTCGTTCATTCCAAGCATGCTTTTTCAACATCCATGCCAATTTTTTCAATATCTTTTTAAAGGGAATTTGTTTACGCGGGGCTTTGTTCAGCGCGGAATGTGCCGATTCCGTCCTAAGACTCGGACAGCTGTCGGATTTAAGACAGCTGTCCGGACAGAGTGATCCGGATTACTTGTTTTCGATTCTGCGGATCGATAAAAGCTGAAATCGCTGATGAAAACGCCGGCGGATGCAGTCGAAGCCGGAACGGGCTTCAGTTCCCAGAGCCCAAAAAACCCCCGCATAGAGGGATTTTTTCGTCCAGGTTCCTGTAAGGACATATTCGGCTGCTTCCGAAGCGGTCCAGCGGTCAAAAAGACGGGTCATTTTTTGGTGCCAATCATTTAATAAGATTTCTATTTTGCGAGATACTTCATTGTCCGAATGACAATATTCATGAATAAGGCACTGCGCCTGAAATTCCAGCAGACTTTCTTCTCTCATCAGATCAAAGGAGTGTCCGTTCCCCTGTAGAATGTTAATAAGCTCCCGCCAATCAAAAGACGCCGCTAACGCGCCGTCGAGAGACACGCAATCCACTTCCCAAATCCGTTTCCGGGTCGCACGACCTGTGAACACTCGCTCCATAAACCCAAACCTCCCAAATAAGATATTTTCCTATTAAGATTAAATCTTAACTGTGAGCAATGTACCTTCACCAGGAATTCACGTCAAGTTTTTTAAATTTTAGGGAATCCTACTTACTGGCAAGAATAACGAAATTAATGATCGTGAGGATCAATCCAGCAATCGCAATGAGAAGAATCCAGTTAAGAAGTCCCCGTTGTCTTACCAGGTCTTTTTGAATATCTTTCTGGGTGTGGTTAAGTGTAATCCAATCCGACTGTCCAGACATAAAAGCCTCCCTGTAGGTTGACGGTTCAGTGAACGACAAATAGACGGGTTAGTTCAGGATCCTTGAGAAGCCGCCGGCAGGCCTCCTCCATCCGATAGTACGGCAAGGTTGGAAAAAGATGGTGGAGATAATGCCCCCGGATCTCCCCTGCCAGAAGGTAATTCACCCATGAAGGGACTTCGTAAGACTTGGTCCTTCTCCAGACTGAAACCGAAGGGTCAAGCAGACTTTCATCGTAGTGTTGAAATTGTCCAAGAAAATGAGCCCAATTTTTCACGAGCAGCATCGGCAAAGCCCACCCCCAGGCAAACCAAGGAACAAGCCAAAAGGCAAGGGCAAGCCCGCTCCACTGCAAAGCGCTGAGGCGCCAGGCTTTCGCCCGTTCTTTCTTTTTAACTTCCCGGTAGTCTTTCATGTTCCATTGATCCCGGGAAGTTTGATTCATATACCGGTCATCCTCCCAGCCCGGAACGTGAGCTCCCACAAAGGTAAGCTCAGTAAAATAAATCAGCCTTGTGAAGATATTTTTTTTCATTCGCAGGTAGCGTTCAACGCCATAAAGATGATCCACATCCGTGGGTTCATAGACACCGGCATGGTGGCTGAGATGAACTTTCACATAACGAGCTTTTCGTTTTCCGGACTGAGGCAGCACGGCTTTGTAAATCACGTCAAGAACACGTTTCGCAAAAGCGCCTGCCGCGGCGTTGCGATGGGTCAGATGATGATGCATCGTGACGTTGATGAGGGAAAAATAGAGAGCGCCAAGAGCTGCGGAACAGAAAGCTTTGAGCCAAAGGAATTCGCTGGTGAGGGAAATGCCTGTAAACAAAACGAGCAGGCTCACGACAAGCCCCAGATGTTTAAAAAGCTCCCCGTCATCTTTTTTAAAAAGATCCGGATTTTCTCTCTGAAAGCGCTGAATGGCCTTGATCTCAGGTTCTGTAACCGGCTCCTGTTTTTCTAAAACAATTTCTGAGAGCATCCTGTTTTCCTTAATAAAATTTAGAGGGTCTTCGAAAAAAAGAAGTCACAGCCCTGCCCCAAGAAGGCCCAACAGAACTGACCGGGTTCTTCTCCCCAGACTTTTTTCAGAAAGGGCCTTTGAAGGACTTCCATTGTAGTCCTCCGGGAAGAAAAGAACAATCCCAGCGAAAGTCCGCTCTTTAACCGAAGGTAAAAGCAAAGAGCAAGGCGCCGCCCTGTGGAAATTTCAAGGTAAGCGTATGGTCACTGACGGCTTTCAAAGAAACCAGATGGTAAAGCCGGTCTTCGGAAACAAGAGCAATCCCCTTTTGAACATCTTTCCCTTGGAGAGCCGGCAAAACAGGCTGTCCATCCAAATACACTTCCACAGGCGAAACACCCCCTGGAGAACGCATCACAAGGAACACATCTTTGGCCGCAAAATGAAAACTTATTTCAGCCTTTAGCCCGGGAGCGGAAAACTCCTGTGCTGCTGTCCAGGAACCTTGATAAGCATAGTGATTCAAGGGAAGGGTCTGGGGAAAGGTGTAGTGACTCGTCCCGGGAAGAAGCGGCTCGGGAGAAGCAAAGCCCGCCGTCCGATTGAGACCCAGGTAGGTTTCCGGCGACTGCGCCTCCAAGGCATAGCCAGGCAATTTCTCATAGGTTCCCAAGGAACTTCCGGTTTCTTCGAGAAGCTGCCGGATCATCGCCTCAGACTCGTCATAATCACCTTCCCCGAAATGAGAACCCCGAACGCGGCCTTCCTTATCAATAAAATATTTAGCAGGCCAGTACCGGTTACTGTAAGCATTCCAGGTCGCGTAATCATTATCCTGCACCACCGGGTACTTCACGCCAAGGGAAGCCAGGGCCTTTGCGACATTGGCCGGATTCTTTTCAAATTCGAATTCCGGGGTGTGAACGCCAATAATAACAAGACCTTTGCCGGAATACCTTTCATGCCAGGCATTCAGGTAAGGAAGCGTGCGGATGCAGTTGATACAGGTGTAAGTCCAAAAATCGATAAGGACTACCTTGCCGCGCAAATCCTGCATTTTCAGCGGAGCCGTATTAAACCATTGCCCGCCGGGGATGATTTCAGGAGCTTCTGGACCCTGCGTTAATGCCTCCTCCTTGACTGGTTCAGCAGCCGCAGGCCGGCTCACGACGGAATCGAGCGCCTTGTCAACGTGTTCATTCTTCTCAATGGCAGTGAGGCCGGCACCGTATTCAGGGAACCGTGATAAAACCCAGGTCTGAAAAGTCCTGTCATAACCTTGATAAATGGAAAAGGCCAAGACAATCATCACGATGCCAAAGATTTTCTGAATGATTACGGTATGGGTTTTCAGCCAAGGAGTTTTATGGAGTAACCCGCGTCCGCCAAACATCACAAGAAGCATCGGGACCGCAGTTCCCAAGGAGTAAGCCCCTGTAATGAATACCGCGGTAAGCGTCACCGCACTTGACGCCGCCAAGGCAATCACAGCAGCCATAATCGGCCCTACACAAGGAGTCCAGATAAGTCCCAGGCTAAAACCTGTCAAGAGGCCGGGAAAAAAACCGCTTCCTACAGAAGCGCCTCTCCGGTTAGGGAGAAGCTTCGCCGTAAAAACTTCAAAACCCAGTTGAAGCGCGGGCACCACAAGAAAAAGACCGAGAAGGGCAAGCATCAGAATCGAAAAAAGCCGCAAAGCGTCCGCCGAAAGACCCGTCAGACGGACCAAGGCTGACAAAGCCAAGGTAAAAAAAGTGAAACTCGCAATGAATCCGGCGACGATCCCAAGAGGCCTTGCACGCCCCGGCCCTACGGATCCGGAAAGAAGGATCGGCAGAACAGGCAAAACACAAGGCGACAGGATCGTGACAAAACCGGCAGCAAAAGCAAAAACAACAAGGATGAGCATCAGTGTCCCCTGGATTAAAATTTCCGACTCAAATGTTTAGATGTCCACGGCGGGGAAAGGATTCAGATTTTTATGCCGCGGCTCCGGAAAGGGCCGCCTCAACTTTATCGGTGAAGGCCTTGTCCGAGGGTTTCACCGTGGAACCAAACCGAGCCACCACCTCGCCTCGTCCATTGACAAGAAATTTGCAGAAGTTCCATTGAATGCCGCCTTTAAAAGGCGACTCTTCCGTCAAGTACTTGTAAAGAGGGTGAATGTTTTTGCCTTTCACGTCAATTTTCTCGAACAACGGAAATGAAATTTTAAAACGCAAATCACAGAATTGTTTAATCTCCTCGTTGGAGCCCGGCTCCTGCCACCCAAAATTGTTGGCGGGAAATCCGAGGACAACGAGCCCCTTCTCTTTGTAGGTTTTATAAAGACTCTCGAGATCACCATACTGCGGGGTGAAGCCGCATTTTGATGCCGTATTCACAATCAAGAGGGTCTTCCCTTTGAAATCGGCAAGAGGCACTTCTTCTCCGTTGATTTTTTTCACCTTGAATTGATACAGTTTTTCCGGATCTTCGGCAGGCATTGAAACTCCTCAAAGGTTTATGGGTTCAGATAGATCATTTTAACGGCCCTTGCGGCGGGGTTCCCGCGGCGTTTCTTTTTTCCTGCTGAGACTTTTGACTTCCCGGTACCTGAAACAGCTCACCAAATGATCGTTGACTACGCCGACAGCCTGCAAATGCGAGTAGAGAACCGTTGCTCCTAAAAATTTAAACCCGCGTTTCTTCATGTCTTTGCTGAGGGCAAGAGATTCGGGAGTTTGGGCCGGAAGTTCCTGGATTGCTTTCCAGCGATTCTCTTTGCGTTTCTTGTTTATAAATCCAGCCGCGTACCGGGAAAAACTCCCGAACTCCTTTTGAATTTCCAAAAACCTCCGGGCATTGGTGATGGCGGCTTCGATTTTTAGGCGGTTACGAATAATCCCTTCGTTTTTCATAAGCTTTTCCACATCTTTCACGCCAAAGCGTGCCACTTTTTGGGGATCAAACCCGGCAAAAGCCTTCCGGTAGTTCTTCCGCTTTCTCAAAACACAGGCCCAGCTCAGACCCGCTTGAGCGCTCTCCAAAATCAAGAATTCAAACTGTTTCCGGTCGGATAAAACGGGCACGCCCCATTCTTCATCATGATAACGGATCATCAGCGCATCACGCGCCCAAGAACATCTTTTCCTGTCATCCAAGGGGTCTTTCTGCTTCTTTGTCATGAGTAATCCTAAAACCTTTTACTAAAACGGTTCAGTCCACGGCTGCATCCACAGGTTCGTGGGAAATGGCTTCATGCATGGTTGAGGGAGGTCCATTGTGATAACGTTTTAATGTCACGGGGTCAAACGTGGAATCATTCTGCCAGGTCTCAAGCTCCTCACGCCCCCGGACTTTTTGGCCGGGTGCGCAGCCGGATATCAAAATAACTCCCAAAGCAAAACAAACCATCTTGTTGATGCCGGGAAAGGCAGCCCTCATGAGACCCTCCTTATTTTTCTTCCGATCCATTGCTCTCGCGAACTTCTTCCAGACGGGCCTGGTACTGTTTGGCCTTCTGTTGTTTAAACCACAGCGAAGCGTATTCTCCCTTGAACTCCAAAAGCTCGTGATGGGTTCCCCGCTCAACAATCACCCCTTCTTTGAGGACAATAATTTCGTCCGCATCCACCACCGTTGAGAGACGATGGGCAATCATCAAGGTCGTATGGTTCCTGGCAACTTCCTTCAAGGAAGCCTGGATTTCTTTTTCCGTATGAGAATCCAAAGAAGATGTTGCCTCGTCAAAAAGTAAAATCTGGGGGCTCTTCAAAATTACGCGGGCAATTGCCACACGCTGCTTTTCGCCGCCGGAAATCTTCAACCCTCTTTCGCCGACCGGCGTTTCATACCCCATCGGAAGTTTCTCGATAAAATCATGAATGCTGGCAAGGCGCGCGGCCTGCCGGACGTCTTCAGCTCCTTTGTCCGGGCTCCCGTAACGGATGTTATAACCGATGGAGTCATTAAATAAAACAGTGTCTTGCGGAACGATCCCTATATGAGAACGCAGAGACTTTTGCGTCACCCGGCGGATGTCCTGCCCGTCGATCAGGATCTCCCCCGAAGTCACATCATAGAAGCGGAACAAAAGACGCGAGAGCGTTGATTTTCCGGCCCCGCTGGAACCCACTACCGCCAGCGTTTTTCCAGGATGAACGGTAAAACTGACATCCTTCAAAATAGGACGGCTTTCTAAATACCCGAAATGCACATGCTTGAATTCCACCACGCCTTTTTCCAATTTTAATTCCGGCGCTTCGGGCGCATCGGCAATACTGCTCTGGACGTCGAGAAGTTCAAACATTTTGTCCATATCGATCAAGCCGTCCTTGATTTCACGGTACACAAACCCAAGAAAGTTCAGGGGCAGGTACAGCTGAATGAGAAAAGTATTCACTAAAACGAAATCCCCTACGGTCTGGCGTCCTGAAACAACGCCCCCTGCAGCCATCCACATCACAGCCATGAGTCCGATCCCGATAATCAGCGCCTGCGCCATATTCAACACCGAAAGAGCGGCCTGCGTTTTAATGGCGGCGGTTTCATAACGCGCCTGCGCCCGGTCAAAACGCTGATACTCGTAGTCTTCGTTGCCAAAATACTTTACGGTCTCAAAATTTAAAAGGCTGTCGACGGCACGGTTATTGGCATCATTTTCCTCTCGGTTCATCTCCTTCCGGAACTGCGTTCTCCAGTTTGTTACAGAAAGGGTCGCCGCAATATACAAAACAATCGTGGCCAGAATAACCGCCGCATAAGCAGGCCCAAAATGCCAAAAGATCACAC
This sequence comes from uncultured bacterium, assembly GCA_964434115.1. Lineage (GTDB taxonomy): Bacteria > Omnitrophota > Omnitrophia > Omnitrophales > Aquincolibacteriaceae > ZLKRG04. Next base: position 194,881 of record CAYSSX010000006.1, on the reverse strand, counting down.
CCGTTACGAGGACAATTTCAAAAAGTGTCGGGACAATATTGAAGGTCATAAACCGGAGAACCGTTTGAATGCCTCGAGTGCCCCGTTCAATCACACGGGATAATCCGCCGGTTTGGCGGGAGAGATGAAAGTCCAGCGAAAGGGCATGCAGGTGCCTGAAGGTAATCAGGGCAATCAAACGCTGCGCGCTCTGAGCAACGTTCACAAAAACATAGTCCCTGAGTTCGCCGAAAACAGCGGCAATAATGCGGGCCAGCCCGTAAGCGAGGATCAACCCTGCGGGAAGAACCAGCACAGCGTTTAGAACCGATAACCGGTCAAGGGTATTTTTAAGCAAAAAGGGAACATAGACTCCCAGCACTTTGGCCGCGAGCATAAAAAAAACAGCTAAAACAACACGCAGTTTCAAATCCCTCCGGCCGGCAGGCCAAAGATAAGTGCCCAGCACTTTAAGCGTCTTCCACTGGCTGTAATCCGGTCTGTCCGCCCCGGTATCAAATACCTTCTCCGTTTTCATACGCTCCCTTCATTCAAGCTGGGTCTGAGTGTTTTCAAGCTTAAGTCTTTGGGCCGAATCGCCGCCCAGCGGTCTTCGCTGCGAAGCCGGGGGAAAACATTTTCCGTTGAAAATCCGTTTTCCAAAGCAATTCTCTGAGCGAGTACATACCGGCTGATGACCTCTCCCCCCGCAATATGAAAAACACCGCTTTGCCCGGAACAGGCTATGGCTAAAACACGGGCAGCCATTTCCTGGGCAGGTATCGGTGTCCGCCACTCATCCGTGAAGTAATGCGTGGGCTTGCCTGCCCGGATTCTTGTCAGCAAAAAATCCCTTGGACCTTTCCGGCCTTGAAGGCTGTCCCCGATCACAAGCCCCGGTCTTAAAATCTGCCATGGAAGACCGGAGTCCTGAACCAGCTTTTCAGCGGCCAGTTTCGTTCGTCCGTAAACATGCTTGGGAACAGGAATGTCTTCTTCCGTGTATCCGCCCGCTTCACCATCAAAAACATGGTCTGTTGAAATATAAACAAAGCGCTTTAAACTTGGCATTCCCGCAGCCGCTGCCAAAATCATCCGTGTCCCTTGAACATTAATTCTCTCCGCCATGGCTGGAATTTCTTCACAAAGATCGAGGTCGCACATGGCCCAGGAGTGAATCAAAACTTCCGGCTTTATCTCATGAAAGAGGTTCTCAAGATCCTCTTGTCTGTCTGTTTCAAGACGCCTGACGTTAAGACCTTTAAGCCCGGTGTGCGCCTCACGGTAGGTTCCTGAAGTAAACGGAAAAAGCCCTGCCGCGGTTTTAAAAATATTCCAGCCGATGATGCCATTAAGGCCTGTGACAAGAATTTTCATACACCTTTCCCGTGATTGCCCTGCGCGGACGCCGGAAACCCCTGATAACTTTGAAACCCTAACCTCAAATTTGCGCACGACTTACGAGAGTATAGGGAACATGCCCCATGGAGACAAGATCAAGCTTGAAAGCCATTGTAAATGCGCCTGGCGCCGGGTATCTTTTTAAAAACACCAAAAGAAGTCTTTTGGCCTGGAACAGGCCTCTCACCCTGTAAGGAACACGGGATGAACACCTCGGTTTTATTCAGTGCCGCGAATTACGCGGGAAACTGGTACGCCCTGCCTTACCTGCTCGCAGGCCTACTCAGCCTCTCCATAGCGGTTGCGATCTCTGTCCGTGAAAAACGAAGCTGGAACACCGTATCATTTTTTCTCCTTATTTTGACAGCCGCAAGCTGGCTCTTTTGTTACCTCGGAATCACATTGTCGGCCAACGGAGCCACGGCCCAGATCTGGAGTAAACTTCACGCTACTTTCGTAGTCGCTATTCCGCCCATGGTTTTGGTTTTCGCACTTTCGGCCGTGGGAAAGCTCCGGCGGAAGTTTCTTTGGGTTGTTCTTTCAGCGGCACTCTCTAGCGCCTTTCTGTTTTCCATCTGGATGACATTTCTTTTCGTGGCTGAACCCGCACATTATTTCTGGGGTTACTTTCCCCGTTATAAATTATTCAGTCTTTTCTTTCTGGGTTATTTTTTCATCGTTCTCCTTACAAGCCTTTTTCTTTTCCACAGAAAAACTCAAAAAACTTCTTCCCCTTTGATGCGTAAGCGTATGCGGATTTTTCTAAGCGCATTTCTTATCGCCTACTGTGCTTCCGTCGACTATCTCCCCATGTACGGCTTTTCAATCTACCCGTTCGGCTACTTCCCTTTTTTCATCGGCTTATCGCTGCTGGCTTATGGCATCATGCGTTACCGCTTGACTGACATCACACCGTCGTATGCCGCTGAACAAATCATCAAAACCATGGCGGACGGACTGCTTGTCATCGACAGGGAAAACGTTGTAAAAGTCGCGAATAGAAAAGCGGAGGAACTCTTTTCCAGAAACGGCGCATCTTTGGAAGGAACCCTTATCGGTGCTACCGGAATCCCTTTCTTTCAGGAATCAAACGTCAAACGTTTTCTCGAAGTAGCGTCCGTGGAATCTTATGAGATTTCATTCCGCTCGGCATCCGGAGCTGAAACCTTTGTTGAAATAGCCACTTCGGTACTCCAGAATAAAACAGGAGATAATGTTGCCGTAGTCTGCATCCTTAAGGACGTCACGGCACGAAAGGCATCAGAAAAAATAACCCGGGAAAGCGAGATGCATTACCGCCTGCTGGCGGAAAACGTCACGGATCTTGTCTGGACCATGAACCGGGATTTCCAATTCATCTACATGAGTCCTTCTGTCGAAAATCTTCGCGGCTTTACCCCGGAAGAAGCCCTTAAGCAGTCGCTTGACGAAACTTTCACAGTGGCTTCACACGCTGCCGCCTTCAAACTTTTCAGTGAACTGCTTGCAGCCAAAACCATTGGGCAGGCTTTTGAGACTAAAGTGGTCGAGCTGGAATACCGCTGCAAAAACGGCCTGCCCCTGCCTGTTGAACTAAAAGTCTCTTTTGTCCCCGGAAAAAACGGTTTTCCGGATCAAATCCTGGGCATCTCAAAGGACATCCGGGAACTCGAAATCGCGAGAAAGAATCTTGAAGTGAGCGAAAAGCATTACCGGGATCTTGTTTTCAACCTTCTTGAACCGGTTCTAACGCTGGATCATCAGGGGTGCGTGGTTTTTTTGAACCGTTCCGCAGAAAGGCTGCTGGGGTTTTCCAACGAAGAGGTTAAAGGCAGGCATATCGCAAAAGCAAATCTCATCAGCGAAGAGTGCCTGCAGGAGACGGTTGCCGAAATCAGCAATCTTATTCTGGGAAGAAACCCCGCATCTTTCACAATCAAAATGCTGTGCCGGAACGGCGCCCCTCTCCCGCTCACGGCCGCGACACGCATTATCCGAAAAAACCGGAACCAATTTCATATCGAGTTCTGGCTCAGTCCCCTGGCGGATGAAAAGGCCGCTTAAAAGACCCGGCTTTTTATTTTTCTCCGGAAAAACCAGAATAGCTCAAGAATTATAAAGAGGGCTGTCGTAGGTGGCTGGCTTGCCGCTTTCTTTGCGCAGATTTCCCCAGTCGTCGATCATGTAATGATCGCTGTTTGAGGTTTCTTCTACTGGATCGGCAAAAATCATGGGCCCTTTTTTACCTTCTGAAAAACGGAAACGGTACCCGCCTTTGATGCCTCCCTTAAAAGCAGGGTTCACCTCGCCTTTTTCAACAAGTTCATCGATCGGCGGAAGACTTCCATGCTCTCCATAATACATCGCTATCTGCATCCGAAGATTTCTAAGATCCATCAGAACCTGAGCACTTTTGAATTGTTCCAAAAGCTTGCCCGGATTTAAAATCGCCTGAAGAGGGTTTTCAGTAGTCTGGGCGTCTTGGGAAACTTCTTTTTTCTTCGCCTCTGAAGCAGCTCTCAAAGCAGGATGCATGGCCTCTTTGGATTTTACGGCTTTTAGCCCGAGGATTTTTTCTGCCCCTGCGGCATCAGTCAAAACAACTGAACTCTGGCGTATTTCTTTCACTTTGTAGTTTCCGATTTGACTTCCCGGCATCACAGCATCCCCGTTGATCACGGCGACCGATTTTTCCGGTTCAGAAGCACTGTACATCACCCCATCAAGCTGAATGTCATCGGCCGGATCCGCCATTACCGCAAACGGGCATCCTAAAAAAAGCAGTCCTGTAAAAAGGCTGCAAAGCACCTGCGGCTTCCACCTGACGCCCAAGGACTGGAACATGTTTTCTCCTTATGGAAAAGTATAGCCTGTGTTCCTATTTTTTGCTTAGGGGTATTACTGCGGCGTAAAGAAGACCTTTCTTGAGAGCGGCGATTTCTGCAAACGCTGTCCTGGTTAAATCAATTTCCCGGCGAAGACGCTTGCCTGGACCGCGGTCATTCACCCTGCAAACCACCCAGCGCCCGCTGAAAAGATTAATCACAAGCAGCTGCTCCTGAAAATCGTACTCCCACGACGCGCAAGTCATCTGGGAATCGTCAAAAAGCTCTCCGCTCGCTGTGTATTCGTGAATATTGTCATCAGCCTGACTGTACCAAGAAGCCACGCCCCACCGGAAGCGGGCGTAATCCAGATTGGGAAAGCGGGTCATCAGATCATCGGCATAGCACCAAGCACCGATCACGGCTCCCAGGCACAAGATGAGAAAAGTCCGGCGTAAAACCTTGCCAGGCACCAAAAGATCTCCGGCCGTTGGGGTTTTTTCAGGAAGACTTTTTGTTCTTCCGCGACTGGTTCCATTCATGAACGATCGGAAGGAAGGAGAGAAAAATGACAATTAAAATAACCCAGTGGATTTTCTTTTCAATATCCGGAATAGCCTGGGCCAGAAAATACCCGGTCAGCGTCATGCTTGCAACCCAAAGGATGCCGCCTGCGACATTGTAGACAAGAAAACGCTTGTAATCCATGCGTCCCACCCCTGCCACTGTAGGCGCAAAGGTACGGACAATCGGAACAAAGCGTGCGAGAACAATGGTCTTATTGCCATACTTCTCATAAAACTTCTGGGCGCGCAAAAGGTGATCTTTATGAAAGAAAAGGGAGTCTTCTTTATTAAAGATTTTGGGCCCGAATTTATACCCGATGCCATACCCCACGCTGTCGCCGATAATGGCCGCGGCAGACAGAAGACCGATAAGAATCCAAACATTCAACTGATGGTCGACGGCCGCAACAAGTCCGGCGGTTACAAGAAGAGAATCCCCCGGAAGAAAAAAACCCACAAGAAGGCCGGTTTCAGCAAAAACTATGAGAAAAAGAACAAGATAACCGCCCCAGTGAATCAAATCCTGCAGATTGTGCACCTGAAACCCCCTTTAATCATGAATGAAAACAGAATGAACGGGTTATTATAGAAAAAAAATCGGAAGGGACAAGGAGTTTCCCAACAAACGGCAAACTCAGCGCATTAAAATTTTTCTGAGTTCGGGATGATTGGCAAGTGTTGGGTTTTGTTTTACCGCTTTTTTTACAGCTTCCACCATTTGCGCCGGCATTCCAAGCTTGTCATAAACTCTTGCCAGATTCAAATAAACACTTGGGTCTTCCGGAACAAGCCGGGATAAAATCTCAAATTCTTCCAGGGCTTCAGGAAGCCGGTTCAACTGTTCATAGATTTGCCCCAGCTGAAGAAAAATAAGCGGATACCGGGGGTACATGTCAGCCATGCGCTCAAGGACTGCTATTTTGTCCGCTTCATTCCCCGTTTTCATCGTGATGTCCACAATGCGGGTCATGGTGTCAAAAGAACTCTTCTTGTAAATAAGTACTTTTTCAAAAAGCGGGAGGGCTTCGCTCCATTTCTCATTAGAATAAAAAGCTTCCGCGGCAATTTCCTGATAAGGCGCATAATCCGGCTCAAGGGCCAGGGCCTTGGAAGCGGCTTCAAGCGCTGCTGGGTAATTCTTGTTTCTCATATAAATCTGGTAAAGCGCCGCATGGGCTTCAGCCAGCCCAGGGTCCGCAGCCAATGCCTCAGTGAGATTCTTTTCAGCTTCCTCAAAAGCCTCCAGGCGGAGTTTCAATATCCCCATAAGCGCCAGAGTTCGAGGATTTTCAGGCTCCATCCCCCGCGCAATTTTTAAAACCTCGTCCACATCATGGTACATCCGTTTGGCGAGAAGACCTTCCGCAACTTCCTGATAAAAGCGAACATTCGACGCCGGAGGCGGATCCATTTTCACAATACTGTAGTCATACTTCCGAAGCGCGTTGAGAAACATGTAGTTCTTATCGAACGTTTTGGTGTAGAGGCTTCGCGGCGCTGAGAATTCCAGACGCGGAATGTTATCCGAGTGAAGCTCTGAACGCTGGGAAATTCGCCGCAGTTCGCCGTCATCAAGCCAAAAACTGGAAAAGAGGGCTCCGGGGCTGCGGATGCCGTGAGGCGCAAGATCCGCCCGAACAAGGGGATTGTCTTCAAAACGCTTTTTCACAAGCTCAAAATCTACCGGATGAGGCGCGTTGTAGCCCACCAGCATAAGGTCGGGATAATACGAGGTCCAAAGCTGGACATACGGAAAGGCCTGCGTAAATGTTTTGATAATCATGCCGAGGTCGGAAGAAGACATGCTGTAGGCATGCAGCCACTGACAGGCAATACCGTCAGGGTTCAAACGGCTCCGCATTGTTTTAAAATGTTCCAGAGAGAAAAGATTGGCAACGCCCGCCATCCACGGATTGGAGGGTTCTGAAATGATGACGTCATACAGATCCGGACGCACCAGAAGAAAATTCCGTCCGTCATTCACATACATATGAACACGCGGGTCCTGAAGTACCCCGCGGTTGAGATCCGGGAAAAAATAAGACGCTTCAACCACCGCCTTTTCCAGTTCGACTCCATCAATCGTTTCTACCGGGTGGGCCGCCACAGCCGCAAGGGTGGAGCCGCTCCCAAGTCCGATCACAGCAACCTTTTTAGGGTTTTCATGAATCAAGAGCGGAAGGTGCCCAAGCAGATACTGGGTAAAAGCATCGTTGTTGGAGGCATCCACTTTTCCATTCACTGCGAGAGAAACATTGTCTTTGACCCTGGCCACGCTGACGGTCGCGCTGAGTCCCTCCTTATAAAAAAGCAGTTCACGGTCACGGAAAGAACTTAGAAACTTTTCTTTGGACACCCCGGCGATGCGGGAAGGATTGACCGCGGTATCGCTGGCAATGAGACTTGTATTCCAGGGTTTAACAAAAACTCCGGCAGCGAGCACCAGCGCAAGGGCCGTTCCCCCGCCGGCAAGACGTCTCCGGCTGCGGTTTTCAGGCTGTGAAAAAAAGGTCAGCACGGCAATCGCAGTGTTAATAACCGCCCCTAAGACCAGTGTTCTTTGAATCCCGATCACGGGAACGATAAGGAACCCGGTTAAGGCCGCTCCCAAAATCGTTCCCACCGTATTTGAAAAGTACGCGACCCCAACATCTTTTCCCAGAAGGCCGCTTCCTTTGTAGGCATGAATAAAACAAGTGAACATGGCGCCAATAAAAAGAGTGGGTGCCAGCATGATGTAAGAACAGATCACGAAACGTCCGAAATCCATGGATGCGGCAGCGCCCTGGGAAGAAACATAAATTTGCACAAACCAGTAAGGGATGTCTTCAAAACGGTTGATTCCCCAGAGAACGGAAGCCGCGGTCAAACACTGCATCACGGAAAAAGCAAAGAAATCCAAATGCCAGCGCTTCGCAGCAAGGCTGAAAAGGTAGCTGCCCAAAGCTATCCCGAGAAGAAAAGTCGCGAGCATGACTGAAAAAGCATAAGTGGAACTGCCCAGGACAATGGCCAGAACGCGGGTCCATCCGATTTCATACATCATGGAAACAGCCCCTGAACACCCAAAGAGAAAAAGCATCAGTGTCATAGACTGAGAAGCGATCTTCCCTGAGCCTTCTTTTACGGACGGATCGGCTGAGGCACTACTCTGCCTTGCGGCCACCTTGCCGGCGGCGGAAGGCTCCGTTTCTTTTCCAAAATCCCTCAGTAAAAAATAAATGACCAAATTGGCCGCTCCGGCAAGATAAACCGTTTGCCAGACACCGAATTGGTAGAGGGCATAAAACCCGCTGAAAACCACCCCCACAACGGCGCCCAAAGTGTTCAGCGCATACAGAAGCCCGACGTAACGCGCCATCTCCGTCCTTTGATTCACAAAAAACTTTGAAACCACGGGGAGTGTGCCGCCCATCAGAAAGGTGGGGATAAAAAGGGCCGCGAAAGCGAGGGCAAATTTAAAAAGTGCAACCACAAGATAATCGGGGTGCAGCGTGCGGTAAAAACCAATATGCAAAAATTCAATCGCCTTCCACAACAACGGCGTCAAAAAGGCGTAGACCGCGACGCCTCCTTCCAGAAGAGCATACACGCGGACAGGATGACGGGTATCGGACTCGATTTTTCGTCCGAAATAGAGGGCGCCGAGACCCAGACCCGCCATATAGCTGGAAAGAATCGCGCTTGTGGCAAAAGTCGTATTTCCAAAGACCAGGGAGAGAACCCTAAGCCAGGCCACTTGATACACAAGACCGCAGGCTCCGGAAAAAAAGAAACACAAAAGGAAGAGGGATTTACTAATGGCGGGTGCTGAAGAGCTGCTTTTTTTCAAAAAATTCCTCCGGGCATGGGGCCGTGAATACGCTGCTTTAAAGTTCGGTATTTGGGAACCAAACTTGACGGCCTCATGCCCGGAAGAAAATTAATTCTGCTGCGGCGGGTTGCTGTCGCGGGCTTCTTCGTGCGCCCTGGGATGGCGGGGCCTGCGATTGTTATTCCAATTCCGCTGTCTTCCGCCCTGGTGACGGCGGCGCGAATGACGATGGCTCCGCTCACCACCCGAGGATGACCCGCGGTAGTGGTCACGTTCGCGGGTTTCAACGACTACGGGCTTTTCTGTTTTGGGTTTCAGCCATCCAAAAAGACGGCTCCACAGAGACGGCTTTTTCTTAGGAATAAAGGTTTCAACGCTATTATCTTTCCATCCTTCCGTGATAGGACGATTACTCGTGCGATTGGGTCTGCCTCCGCCGCTTCGGCTGCGCCGGCGCTGGCCTTCACCCGGGGAATCAGCTTCTGTCACAACCAAGTCACGCCCTTTGAAATCACGGCCGCTCAGCTCAAGGGCCATCGCGGCATCCTTGCTTTCAACCATCTGGACAAAACCATAACCTTTGGATTTCCCGCTTCTTTTATCCACCACCACGGTCGCTTCGTGAACTGGACCATACGGTTCAAACAGTTTTTTCAGTTCCTCGCTTGTTGCTTCAAAACTCAGATTTCCAACGAACAATTTGGTTTTCATAGTTCTCTTTATTCCCTCTTGGGGTTATCGATGAGTCCCGGCGGACGAGTGAAGGCTGACCCGGGGTTACGCACTTCTTGCCGGAATCAGCGGAAGGTCAGGCCTTTGACTTTCCGGGCCTTGTCCGGCTGTGCAGCCGGAGCTAAGATCCGCCGTGAGAATGGGCGCTTTTACCAAGTCCTCCAGAACTCTATCATGAGCGGTCAGGCCAACCGGCCTTCCGCTCTCATTCCTGATGCCTATTGAAATCCAGTCACAGAACATCCAAAGCCTCCCGAAACCGGGGTGCCCTGGCACACAACTTCTGTAAATAGTATTAGGATTAAATCTTTCTTGCAAGCGTTGCTTAAAAAATTCTTTTTTGTTGGGGCGCACCGACCGCTTACTTCTTAGCCGATCAGGCCTTTTTACCAGTTTTACCTAAGCCTCACCCTTTAAAGGGAATCTTATGCTTTTTGAAAGGTGCCCTCTAAATTCAAGCTCTGCATAAAGTTTTAGCGTTTTTCACTCGTTATTAAATTAAAGAAACCCATTTTATGACAAAACAAAAAGAAACCTTCGGACTAGTCTGCACGGGCGGCGGAGCTCACGGCGCCTACCAAGTGGGTGTACTCAAATACATCCACGAACATTTTTCTCACGGCGAAAGAAGCCCCTTTCAAGTTTTTACAGGCTCCTCCTGCGGCTCGCTAAACACAAGCTTTTATGCAGCTCAGTCCTTTGACGCCCGCAAAAGCCGGGTCTGGCTGGAAGACCTGTGGATGGGCTTTCATATTCCAAGCTATCACGGCAATATGCTCCACAATGCCGCAAAGCTTTTTTTTAAGCAATGGCGGAAGCCCAAAGCGCACCGCCACCCCACATGGTCGCTGCTTGACCCGGCCCCCATGCAAGCCGTCATACAAAAAGGCTTTCTCAGGGAGCACCTTGACCGCTCCATGAATGAAGGCAGCACCAAAGGAATCGGGGTCGTTGCCACCGAGCTTGTCTCGGGACGCTGCACCTGGTTTCTCGAAGGGCCTTCCGCGCTTTCCTGGAACCTCTTTCATTCCATCGGAAAAATTGACAGAATCACGGTTCCGCATATCTCCGCAAGCTGCAGCGTTCCGGTTTTTTTACCGCCGGTAAAGGTCGGTGACCGTTTCTTTCTAGATGGGTCTGTGAGCCTTAGCCGCCCTTTAAGCGCCGCGATTGCTATGGGGGCGACACGGGTCCTCAGCATTTCAACGGAGAAGCCGTTTCCGGATGATTTGCCGACGTATTCCCCTCATTTCCGGCCTCGGATCAGCAACGTCATCCGCATGCTGCTCAACCGTTTGAGCTACAACTCAGCAACGGATGAGGCCAAAGAAATTCACGTCTTTAACGAGTTTTACGAAGCTCTGTCCAAGAAAACCTTGAAGCTTGGAAAAGGCGAAGGCCCCCTGCCCCTTTTCCATCACGAAGCGCACCCCTATCACTACCGGCCGGCTCAAGTTTATGTCATTCACCCCAGCAAACGCATCCAACCCATTTCAACAGACGCTGATTACGGCCGCGGAGAAAAGGTCAAGCGCCGCTCCACACGCTTTATGTTTCATGACAAATTCATCCGGGATTTGATCCACCGCGGCTATGAAGATGCCAAAGATCAGAACCAGCAGCTTAAAGACTTCTTTCACGGCAAACCCAGTTCTGAAAAATCCGGCTGGCGCACTATTTTCGGATTTTAGAAGCACGGCTATCCCGCCTTGCCATCTTCTTTTTTTACACCTATACTACCGCCTCTCGCATTTCTCCATTTGTCCCTTCTTGCGCCTGTAGCTCAGTTGGATAGAGCATCTGCCTTCTAAGCAGGGGGTCACTGGTTCAATTCCAGTCAGGCGCACCATTTTCGTCTTTCGGATACCCGGGCACGACTCAAACGTCGTGCCCGGGTCGTTCGGGGATCCGGAAAAAATTCTCCACAAAAAAGGCTGGGAAGTTTTGTCTCTTTTAAGGGGCGTATTTTTGATGCGGGGCCTTACGGCGGACAAAAAAAGAGCCCTCTCCGCGGGGGAAAGGGCTCTGATTCTTTCAAGCGTGTCTTGTTTTTTCGCGGATATTTTCCCACTCAATAGCAGAAGTCACGATCGCCTCAAGCGAAGAGTGTGCAGCTTCCCACTTAAGGGCTCCTAGCAATTTTGACGGGTCTGCGATCAGGCTTGGCGGGTCGCCGGCACGGCGGTCCAGGAATTCAATGTCGGGGGTTATTTTCAGGCATCGCCCAATCATTTGAATCACTTCCAGAACCGAAAATCCTTTTCCAGTCCCGACATTAAAACTCTGTCCTCCCGGCAGGATTTCCTCTTCAATAACCCGAACATGGGCCGACGCAAGATCAAGCACATGAATGTAATCACGCACGCAAGTTCCATCCGGCGTCGGATAATCGCGTCCATAAACCTGCACTTTTTTCCCGGATTTAATCGCCCGGATCACCCGCGGAATCAAATGCTCTTCCGGTTCATGATCTTCCCCGACGCCCCATTTCACCACATTCCCGCAGGCATTAAAGTAGCGGAGCGCAAAGGTCCGCAGGCCAAGGGCCTTTCCGCTTGAGTGAAGCACCTGCTCATACGCGAGCTTGGAAGAGCCGTAAGCACAAGTAGGGGCATAAGGCGTGTCTTCTCCAATCGGCATCTTGGGCGCGTATCCATAAACCGCGGCCGTGGAGGAAAAAAGAAACGCTTTTACCGGCATGCGCGAGCAGGCCAAAATCAAACTCATGCTCGCTCCAAGGTTATTCCCCCAATAAAGGTCTGGGTCCCGCGTCGATTCCCCGACACTGATATAGCCGGCAAGATGGATCACTGCGTCCGGACGATGTTTTTCAAACACGCGCAGCACGCCTGCAGTATCTTCTAAAGCCACGTTTTCCCAAGCATGCCCTTTCACACGGTACTCGCTTGAGCGGCGCAGATCGTCCAGAATAATCGGGGTGTGCCGGCTGGCTTCAAGATGACGGACAATATGGGCGCCAATATATCCCGCGCCTCCGGTCACAAGGACTTTCATAACTTTAGTTCCTCCAAAATAGGTTTAATTTCATCTGCAAAGGCTTTAACCCCCTCTTGCCAAGGGGGAAGAACCACGCCGGGGATTCTTTCCGTTTCAAGGACTGCAAACCCGGGGCGTTCTGCGGCGCGGACATATTCACTCGAGGAGATCGCCTCAACACGGCTTTGAATTTTTAACTGCTCAAACAAAAAAACAGTCAGGCCATGCCAGGTTGTTCCTCCGCTGCCCGCGAGATGATAAAGACCCCGGGCATTGCTTTCAATAAGTTTCCGGATACCTTGGGCAAGATGAGGCGCGTAGGTTGGTGAACCATGCTGATCGTTAACAACCCGAACATCTCCCTTAAGCCCCAGACGCAAAATGGTTTTCGGAAAATTTTTTCCCGTCACGCTATAAACCCAGGCTGTACGCACAATGAGGTGCCGGGAATTATGCGCGGCAACCTCCTTTTCCCCCATCCATTTTGATTTCCCGTAAATAGAAAGCGGGTTCGGCACATCTTTTTCCGTATAAGGACGGCCGGCATACCCATCAAAAACATAATCCGAAGAAACATGAAGGATAGGAAGGTTTTTTTCCTGTGCGGCAATAGCAAGGTTCCGGGGACCCACAGCATTCCCCTGATAAGCAGCATCCGAATCCGTTTCCGCCTTATCGACTTGGTTATAAGCCGCGGCATTAAGGACCCAGTCGGTGGGATGAGCCATGAGGAAATTTCTGACATCCTCTAAACATGTGATATCAAGATCTTGGTGTGCGGCGGGAATGACTTCGTGATCCGATAGAACTTTTTGAAGGGCTTGCCCCAATTGTCCTTGAGCGCCCGTGACAAGAAATCTCAAAGCTTACCCCTGCTCAATAAGGCGCAGAAGATGCTTGCCATATTCGTTTTTTTTCAAAGGTTCGGCAATACGCTGTATGTCTTCCGCCGTTAGATAGCCCATTTTATAAGCGATTTCTTCCAGGCAAGCCACTTTGAGCCCTTGACGCTCTTCGATGACTTGAATGAACTGTCCGGCTTGCAGAAGGGACTCATGCGTTCCCGTGTCAAGCCAAGCGGTTCCGCGCCCGAGTTTAACCGCATGCAAATCACCAAGGCTCAAATAGGCGCGATTCACATCCGTAATTTCAAGCTCTCCGCGCGCTGACGGCTTAAGGTTCGCAGCGATATCAAGAACACGGTTATCGTAAAAATAAAGCCCCGTCACAGCCCAGTTGGAACGAGGCTGCTTGGGTTTTTCTTCAAGACTAATGGGATGCCCTGAGGCATCAAATTCAACGACTCCATAACGCTCAGGGTCACGCACCTGATAGCCGAAAACCGTGGCCCCTTTTTTGCGCTGCACGGCAGAACGCAGTTGATCCGTAAGACCATGGCCATAAAAAATATTGTCCCCGAGAACCAGAGCCGCGGCATCGGACCCCACAAAGTTCCGGCCGATGATAAAGGCCTGGGCAAGCCCGCCTGGCTGCGGCTGAACCGCATAAGAAAGCCGCAGGCCAAAATCACGCCCGTCGCCCAAAAGGCGCACAAAGCTTTCCTGTTCATGCGGCGTGGTAATGATCAAAATCTCACGAATGCCCGCCAGCATCAAAACGGAAAGAGGGTAATAGATCATGGGTTTGTCATAAACAGGGATCAGCTGTTTACTGACTGCGCGGGTCACGGGATAAAGACGCGTACCGGATCCTCCGGCCAAAACAATTCCTTTCATAACGTCTTCCCTCCCTTTGCCGCGGTGATTCCGAGGCGTTCGCGGCCGTATTTACCTTCCTGAACAACCTTGCACCAGCGGCTGTTTTCGAGGTACCACTTCACGGTCTCGACAATTCCGGTTTCGAAATTATGAGCCGCTTTCCACCCGAGTTCCTTTGTAATTTTGTCCGCATCAATCGCATAACGGTGATCATGCCCAGGTCTGTCTGTCACAAAGGTTTTTAATTGCTTGTAATTCGTAAACCCCCGGACTTTCAAAGCTGAATTTTCAGAAGCCGGACGGAATTTTTCAAGCGTGTCACACAAAGTGTCCACGATTTGCAGATTCGTTCTCTCATTGCGTCCCCCGATATTGTATTTTTCGCCCAGTTTCCCTTTGCGGAAAGCCAGGTATAGTCCCGCGCAATGATCTTCCACGTAAAGCCAGTCACGCACGTTGCTGCCATCACCATAGATGGGAATATTTTTTCCCTCGAGGGCGTTCAAAAGCACCAGAGGAATAAGCTTTTCGGGATACTGGAAGGGCCCGTAATTGTTTGAGCAGTTGGTAATCAAGGCCGGCAGTTTGTAGGTTTCAAAATAAGCTCTCACAAGATGATCCGCGGAGGCCTTGGAAGCGGAGTAAGGTGAGTTCGGCGCATAGGGAGTCGTTTCTTTAAAGAGTCCCGTTGCGGGAAGTGATCCGTAAACTTCATCGGTCGAGACGTGAAGAAACCGGAAAGCGGAACGCCGCCCGGCATCCAGCGATGCGCTGTAACCCAAAGAGGTGTGCAGGAGTACATAAGTTCCCACAATATTCGTGTGAACAAAATCCCCCGGGCTTTCAATCGAACGATCCACATGGCTTTCTGCAGCAAGGTTTAAAACACCTGCGGGCTGATACTCGCGGAATACCGACTGCATCTGCGGCATGTCCGCAATGTCGGCCTGAATAAAAATATAACGGGGATCCTCCGCTACGGCTTCAAGGCTGGCGGGATTTCCCGCATAGGTCAATTTATCAATGACCACCACCCGCGCCTGCGTATTTTTTAGGAGATAACGGACAAGGTTAGAGCCGATAAAACCGGCACCGCCTGTAACAATCAATGTTTCGTGATTCATGCGGCCTGCAATGTTGGGAAAGCCTTTAATGAAAAGAAGTTAAGGTGCTTTTGGAAGTATAAACGAGGCTTGGGAAAACTTCAAACATCTGTTTTGAGGAGGTTTCAACCTGAAAGTTTCATATCCTCTGGCAGCGGGGCTTCAAATTTCATCGCTTCCCCTGACATAGGGTGTGGAAACGCGATCGTAAAGGAATGAAGGGCAGGACGCCCAAAAGCAGAATTCCAGGATTCGGCCACAAAGTTCCCGTATTTAATATCCCCCAAGAGAGGGTATCCCGATGCCGCCGACTGAACGCGGATCTGATGAGAGCGTCCGGTTTCCAGAGAAATCTCCGCAAGCGTCACGGCTTTTCCCTTCCACAGGCTTTTCTTCATCACCTCAATGTGAAGAACTGCCTCTTTCGCGCCAGGAGTCCACCGGGAAACAACACGGGACTCGTTTTTCTTTTCGTCCTTAAAAAGAAAATGGCGCCAAGTCACCTTTTGCGCAGGGAAAGAACCGATCAGCCACGCCCGGTAGATACGTTGAAGATGCCCTTCCTGCAAAGCACGGGTCAAACGATCCGCGGATTTGCTGCGTTTCGCGACCACCATAATTCCGGAAGTATTGCGGTCAAGCCGATGGACAAGTCCGACATAATTTCTCCCAAAATGCCCGCGCAGCCAATCTACAAGACTAGCCTCCCCGGAAATGTCCCCCTGGCTCAGGAGCCCGGCAGGTTTATCCAAAACAGCGAGGTGTGTGTCTTCGAAAATGATTTTCGGGGAAGGTATTTCCACTAACAGTCTCAATTCTTGAAACGCGCGTAAAGCATGCCGAGGATACGGACGGGAACAAACGTCAAAAGAAAAGCCACTAAAGCCCAGCGGCGGGTCACATAGACCACGGCCCGGCGGGCCTTCAAGGCATCCGCTATTTGCATGGCGGCAAGGTCAGAAGACGCAACCCAAAACTTGGATTTCCTGCCTGCAATCATGGGTGTATCCACAAATCCTGGACGAATATCCGTAACGGCAATGCCCTTGGAGGAAAGCCGGAGAAAGAGCCCTTGAAGGTAGATAGACATAAAGGCCTTGGAAGCGCAGTAAGCCGGGACTCGGGGGCTTCCATACTGACCCGCGATTGAAGAGACAGCTGCAAGATGCCCCTTCCCCCTGCCAAGAAAATAACGGGCCGCGAAATCAGCAAGTGCCGCAAAGCCGCGGACATTGATATCAATAGTTTCACGTTCCAGCTCCCATTCCAGCTCTGGGTTCGGACGGTTAATGCCTGCATTGATCACAATTAAATCCATGCCTCCCAAATCCTTGATCAGCGATTCAAGAATTCTAAACGCTTCTTCAGGACGCGCAATATCCATGGCTTTAAAAAAAGTCCGGGAAGGTATTTCCTTTTGGAGGGATTCCAGAAGTTCTGTCCGGCGGGCGGTAAAACCAACATCATAACCGCGGGAAGCAAGCTCTTTGACCAAGGAGCGTCCAATCCCGGAACTGGCTCCAATCACTACAGCCTTGGGCGCTTTCTCACCGGTCATGAACTCAGGATTTCTTCGTCTGTTCCACCGCAGGCTTTACCGCGAGGGCCTGCACCGGAGCGGCTGCGGGCTGGACTGTAGGAGTGGTCTTAAAAAGAGAGGGCTGAAGGGGCTGGGCCAGCACAACGGCCGCAGGAAGCTGAAGAGTGTCCAAAGGAACAATACGAATCTTTTCATTCCGCGGCATCGCAACAGGTCTCTCGGCAGGATGCACATGGGCAGGAAGCTGCGGCCTTTTGTAAACATGCGGTGTTGAAACCGCAATCCGTTCATTGGCTTTGATTCCTTCGGCCGACTGAAGCTGCGGCCGCGCCTGAGCCTGATCACCGTTTTCTCCGTTTACCGCACGGGCCACACCGGGGACGAGAACCACTGTGACAATAAGAAGACAAATCTTGCGGTCAAATTTATTAAAATTGCGGGTCATTAGCCACCTCATGAGCACAGGTTACGACATCTTTCTCGCTTAGGGAAAGTATTTTATGCTAATCTTTGACCTGAAAAAAACCTTTTTTTGAAAAATCTGTGGAGTTGATCTTCTATGGCAAGCTCTTTTCAGTCCTATCATTGCCGTCCCCGGCCCTTTTATCCCCTGTTTTTCTCTATTTTTCTTCTTTTTTGGGGGCTCGGGGCAGTCCCTTCATCTTTTGGTGATTCTGAAGAAAACAAAAAGGCCGATCCCTTCATTCGCCTCAAGGAACCTGAATTCCTCAGTTTCGAAGAGCTTTGCGAGTTGGAAAAGAATCCTTCACCCTCCGAAGCTTTGAAGGAAAAGTTAGAGAAGTTCTGGCGCAGCCCGGTCATCAGCAATGAAGCGTATTACCGGGGCGCTCGGCCTCGAAACCTCAAAACACCTCTTCTCGGACCTTACATCCGCGCAGCCACCTGGAACATCGAAAAGTCCTACAATATCGAGGACGCTATAAAACTTTTTACATCCGCAGAAAAAACAGAGGGGCTTATCGATCCCGTGAAGATCCCAAAACGTTTTACAGTGGGACGGGTTCTTGCCCAGCGAAACAAACTCGAAAAAGCGGATATTGTATTCCTTCAGGAAATGGATTATGGCGTCAAGAGGTCCGGATATGTTGATGCAACACGGATGCTTGCAGAAGCGCTTGATATGAACTATGTGTTTGCCGCGGAGCAGCTTGAAATCGATCCTGTCCTTTTGGGTCTTGAAAAAATCAGCTACGAAGAAGGCGGCTCTGACACTGAAGCAACTGATTACTACGCCGTTGACCCCGCGCGTTACAAGGGAGCCTTCGGCGTCGGCGTCCTAAGCAGGTACCCCATCCGTTCCGCAGAAGTTTTTCAGCTTAAAACACAGCCTTATGACTGGTATAGCAAGGAGCGCGTAAAACCCACCTATCTTGAACACGCGCGGCGGCAGGGAACACAAATGCTTTTCCTCAACGAAATTACAAGAGAAGTGAAAGTTGGGGGAAGAATCTTCTTCCGGGTGGATCTCGCAGTGCCTGAACTTCCGGGCGGCACGCTCACCCTTATCAATGTGCATCTTGAAATCAAATGCGAACCAAAGGGCCGGGAAGAGCAAATGCGCGAAATTTTGTCTTATATCAAGGATATTAAAAACCCCGTTATCCTTGCGGGCGATTTCAATTCCGCCCCGACAGACATCAGCCCGACCTCGGTAACACGCGTGGTCACCAGAACGGCCAAGAATCCGACCACCTGGTTTTCTGCCGGCATCAGTTTAATTGCACCGCACGCTCTTATCATTAACTCCTCGCGCGCAGTTTCAAATCTGACAAAAAACCTTCAGGATCCGACGGCGAAAAGCATCAAAATCATCGCTCCCAATCCTGTCCGCTCCATGTTTGAAGGCATCCGCGATTTCCGCTTTTCCGATGGGTCTGCCTTTGATTTCAGAGGTGACGCGTTACGTTCAACAGGTTCTAAAACAGATCCCCTGTCGAATTCAAATCAGAGGGATTTCAAAGGTTTTGTGACCACCTTTCAACTCAGGCGTCCGATCGGCGGCATCATTGGCAAATATAAACTCGATTGGTTTTTTGTGAAGTCAACATATCTGAAACATCCGGAGCCTGTGAATGATACTTACCGCTTTGCCCCTCATTTCGGAGAAGTTTTGGAAGCCCTCAACACAAGCCTTTTTCGGCCTGTGTCCGATCATCACCCGATGATCGTCGACCTTCCCTTAGAAGAACCTCGTTTGAAGAACTAATTGAAAACGCGGGCGGCTTAGGGTTTGCAATTTTCGCAGTAACCGAACAGCCGGTGATCGTGGAAGGTGAGTGTAAATCCGTATTTCTTAGCAATCCCGTCTTGAAGATCTTCTATTTCCTTGCACTGGAACTCGACAATCTTGCCGCAGGCGATACAAATCATGTGGTCATGATGCCCTTTGTCTCCATGCCTTTCAAAAAACTCACGTTTGCCGCTCCCCACAGATTTCTGAATAGCGCCACTCTCAAGCAGTAAGGGAATCGTGCGGTAAACCGTATCCCGGGAAATGCGGAGCCCCCTTTTTTTAAAGCGCTCATAAAGGCTGTCCGCATCAAAATGCTCCTTAAGGCGAAGGACTTCCTCACAGATCGTCTTCCGCTCGTAGGTATACTTGAGGCCTTTGGCATCAAGCAGCTTTCGAAAGTCTTGAGTTTTTTCAGCAGTCAACGGCATAAAAACCTTTCTTTGAAAAACTAATTCATACTATTTTGGGACTAAGGCGGCGTCAAGGTTTTTGAAGGGAAAGTTTTCAGGCCGCGGCGCGGCGGGAGCGCAGAAGAGCCGCGGATTCCTTGAGAAGAGTTTCAGGGTCGAGAGTTTCCAGGGGCTCGTGAATACCGGCCCTTTGACAAATCTCTTGTGTCAACTGGCGATCGAAGGGATTGAGTGCCGAGGTATAAAGGATCATGGGCAAATGCGTCGCGCTCGCAAGCTTAAGGCGGTAGGCAAGCATATCCCCCGGCATGTCGGGTAAATTAAGGCGAATGAGAACAAGATCGGGAGGCTCGGAAGAAGTCGCTTTTTCCAGGGCCTTTGCGGCTGTGGATGCGGCATTGACGGTATAACCCGCCGTAAGAAACGACAGTGTGATTCTCTCGAAAGATTCCGGGTCTCCATCGACGATCAACACCTGCGGAGGACCTGTCACAGCGGCCTTTAACTCCGAGGGGGACTCTTGTCCAAAACGCTTTTCGAGAATGCGTTTGACCTCATGGAGCAGTTCATCAATCTGAAAAGGTTTACTCAAAAAACCATCCACATGGAGATCGCGAAAAAGTTTTTCCATTTCGCTTCGTCCCGTCAAAAACAAAACAGGATACCGGGAGCTTTCCTTTTCCGCGTCATAAATCCGGTGGTAAAAGCTCACGCCGCCCATTTTTGGCATGTTCATATCCAGAAGAATTAAATGGGGGTCAAGATCGGGGAGGCGTTTCAGGGCTTCTTCACCGTTACGGGCAGAGACAACCTCATACCCTTCACCGTTTAAAACCGTGCAAAGGATATCCGAAATGTCTTTCTCATCCTCAACAACCATGATTCTTTTTTTTGACATATCACGCCTAACTGCAGTTGACAGAAAACACCTGGTTAGAACCGCCTTACTTAAACCATGCCACAGGTGTCAGGGGCCGTCAAATAAGCCGGGTCTTTTACTCAAGAAAGCCTTTGGGAGAGAAGTGGGTCTATTTTAAGTAACTTATTATTATATATATAGATACGTTACTTGCTTGGGGCCTTGCCTGTGGCATCTTCGTAAAGGTGGGCCTTGGTGTCATGAAAGGTTTCTTCAATCAAATCCCCTTTGCGGTCAAAGTGTCTTTTGATCATAAGCTTCCCATCACGGAAAATTTCTTCGCGCTTAATCCTTCCATCATCATAGTAGTACTTGGCTTCGCTGATGACGTATTGGTTGACGGCTTCTGGTTTTTCCACATTGAAGGAGCCGGGACGTTCGGGGAGTTTGGGCTGCTGCGCTTTGAGCTGGGCCTGGGCCGCGTCGGAACGGTCCTTATCCGTTTCCACCCGGGTAGCAACTTTTTTGCCCATCAAATGGTCATACCGCTTTAGTTCATTTTTCCGGATGTCTTCGAGGACCGTGTCAGGAAAATACAGGTAATAGAAAACAAAGCCTAAACCATCTTTATCCTTATAATTGACGCGGGAATTCATCCCTTCATAATTTTCAAGCGCCTTTTCAGGGTCATGAATAAAATCTTCAATCCACTTTTTGGAGCGTTCCGCAAACTGTTCATAAGCACGGTTTCTTTTACCGTCTTCAAACTCCGGAAAGGTCACTCCAATAAGCCGCACCTGAACATCCTTGCCGACGGCAACCGTGTCCCCATCCACAAGGCGAAGCACATTCCGTATATTATCCCGGAGAGTCTGCTCTTCCGGGGCCAAAGCAGGTGTCACCTCTGTTCGAGTAAGCTCTTCGCCTTCCCCTTCAGGCTTCGGACCCGCTTCAGCCAACCCCGGCAGCCCCTCGCCGTCCGAAGGGCCCGACGAGTGTGAAAATTGATAGGAATAACTTTCAGTCTCCAACGCCGCATCGGCAAAAGTTAAGGGCAGCGGGACCGCAAAAAGCAAGAGGGCAGATGCAGACCAAAAGGCACCCCTTCGGCAGCCCGACAAAAGTTTAAGATTATGAACTGAAAGATAACGCTGGTTCATTCCATCCCAGGGGTTAGTTTCTTAAAGCATAACATGCGGATTTAAAGGAAACCCGAAAAATTTCAGGCCGCCGGAGCTCTGGGGGCAGGAGCTGGACGGAGGGTCATAAGATCACCCGTCTTAAGGCCTAATTTTCTTATCTCACCCGCGTTGATTTCCAGGACATAGCCGGCCGCAGCCTCCGGTTCATAAATCGGACAGGCGGCTTGCTCACAAGGGGGAACATTTTCCCGGACAGCGACAATCTTCCGGCTGTGATCAAGCCAAATAATATCCAAGGGGATTTTCATGTTTTTCATCCAGATAGGGTAAGCTTTCAGTGCTTCAAAAATAAAAAGCATCCCCGCTTTATCTCCAAGCTTTTCTCTGAACATAAGTCCGGTTTTGCGTTCCTCCGGGGTCACGGCTGTTTCAACTCCAAAACAGGCTTCCTGGAAACACGCATCATAGAAACTGAGCGCCGCCCTTGCGCCTTCCCCTTTCAAAAACATCATTAAAAAAAGGAGTCCGATTCCGCAAGCCAATCTTGCGGCTCTCAGAAAGGAATTGTTTTTTTTTCCATTTTCCATAGGGTCGGTTTGGGTTAAAAAGTGTTCCTCATATATCGGCTTCTTGTCAGGGCGAATAAACCCATGCTTTTAAAAGGGTTTATTTCTGGCAGTCTCTGCCGATAATAAAAGTCACGATAACCGGGAGGTTTTTTTGGATCTGGAAAACTGGATTTTGCATATCACAGGCTTTTTTCTGCTTATTCTTGCTTATTTTCTTTTCGTCATTGCCTGATATCCCCTAATTGCAAGAGGTGCCCCATGCGAACAGTCCTATGCATCGCTATTTTTTCAATCGCTTTTAACACCCTGGTTCCGGACGCTTTTTCCGAAACCGCAAAAGCCCAAATCTCCAGCACCCGGGAAGGGGCTGGCGTTACAGGTACTATTCTTTTTGAGGATGTTTCCGGGGGAATCCGCATCAACGGACAAGCTCAGGGACTGACGCCCGGGAAACACGGCTTTCATATCCACGAATTTGGAAGCTGCGCCGAGGAAGGAAAGGCCGCCGGGTCTCACTTTAACCCTCAAGGGGCACCCCACGGGTATCTTCCTGAACAGAAATTAAAATCAGCTCATGCGGGGGATCTTGGAAATCTTGAAGTCTCCGAAAATGGAACAGCTGCGATTGATCTGACAATCACGGGCCTTTCAGTTGCCGGGAATCCTTTTGCTGTTGCCGGCCGGAGCGTTATCGTTCATGAAAAAGAGGATGATTTCAGCCAGCCCTTAGGAAATGCGGGCGGCCGGGTGGGGTGCGGGATCATCACCATCGCTGCAAATGAAAAAAAATCAGAGCCGGAAAGCAGTAACCCTGGGAAATAACGCTTCAACGTCCTCAAGCCTGCATAATTCCGTCCCTCTATTCATGACGGCCGCTGTACCGCATGCAACGCCATAACGAAGCGAATCTTTAAAATCCCAGCCGCTTGAAAATCCATAAACAAGACCGCCGACCATGCTGTCCCCCGCTCCGACCTTGCTCTGAATTTTTACTTGGGGTGCTTGCACCAGATAACAAGCCCCGCGAACAGCCCCTAAAGCCCCTTGCCCTCCCAGAGAAACAACTATATGTTCCGCAACGCCTTCTTCAATAAGCTCCAAGGCAGCTCTTTTTTGACTGACGAGATCCGTCAAGGCCGTGCCCGCAATTTCTTCCAGTTCGACAAGGTTCGGCTTGAGCAAAAAAACACCTTCCCGGAATGCCTCCTTGAGCGGCTCTTTGGCCGCATCCAACACAACACGGGAACCTTGCCTTTTCGCAATCTGAACCGCCCGCGCGTAAAAGTTGGCCGGGACGCGCTGAGGAAGGCTTCCGCTTAAAACAAGGTACTCGGGGTGAGGGAAGAGATTTTCAAGATCACGGAGAATGGTGAGCCATTCGGCTTCATACAAACCCGGCCCCGGCAGTCCAAACCGGTACTGGAGTTCTGAAGACTTCTCAAAAACAATAAAATTTTCCCGCGTCCAGTCCTGAATCAAAAAAGGGCTTTGAGAAACACCTTCCTTTTCAAGAAATTGTTTAAGCATCACTCCCGGCGGCCCGCCCATGGGATAAAGGGCCAAGGAATGGCCTCCGAGTTTGCGGAGCGCACGGGACACATTGATGCCGCCCCCGCCCGGGTCAAAATGCGGACGCTCGCAGCGAAGTTTATTTTCTGTCTCAACCCGGTTCACCGAGGTGCTTTTATCAATGCAGGGGTTCATGGTGAGTGTCACAATCCGGTTCATGCTTATTCCCTGCCGGGTGCTTTAGCCCACCCTAAGGACTTGGCAGCTGCCGCGCGCCACAAACGGTAAAGCTCTTGCCTTTCGCTTTCCAGCATCTGGGGCTGAAACACTTTGTCCACACAGCGGGCAGAAAGAAACTCCTCTTGAGTCCAAAAACCGGCTTCGATTCCTGCCAACGCCGCGGCCCCCAGGACAGTGGTTTCCGTTTGTTCAGGCCTTTCCACGTTAAAGCCAAGAATGTCCGATTGAAACTGCATAAGAAAATTATTTTTCACAGCACCCCCATCCACCCGAAGACTGGTGAACGAATGCGATGAGGTCAGGTGTTTCATTTCATCAATGACATCACGCGTCTGATAGGCCAATGATTCTAAGGCTGCTCTTGCAAAATGTGCGGGAGTGGTTCCGCGAGTCAAACCAATCAAAAGTCCCCGGGCAGAAGGATCCCAGTAGGGTGCACCCAATCCGGTTAAGGCCGGAACAAAATAAACCCCATCATTGGATTTAAGGCTTTTCGCCATGGCCTCAGTTTCTTCGGCAGAGGTAATCAGCCCAAGGCCGTCCCTCAGCCACTGGATGGCTGCGCCCCCGATAAAAACACTTCCCTCGAGAGCATAAAGAACATCTCCCCGAAGTTTCCAGGCAACGGTGTTAATCAGCGGGCCGGACTCCGGAATCGTTTTGCCCGTAGCGGCCATCAGAAAAAGTCCGGTGCCGTAAGTGTTCTTGACCACGCCCTCCTGCCATCCTCCTTGGGCAAAAAAAGCCGCCTGCTGATCTCCCAGGATTCCAAGAATAGGAATTTCCCGGCCTAGGAGACTCTTATCGAGGACCCCAAATTTTCCGCCGCTATCGCGGACTTCTGGAAGAATATTTTCAGGAACTCCAAAAAGCTTCAGCATTTCAGGATCATACGCCAAGGTTTTAAGATTTAGACACAGCGTGCGCGATGCATTGCTGGCCTCCGTGGCATGAACACGCCCTTTTGTAAGGTTCCAAAGCAGCCAGGTGTCGACGGTTCCAAAAAGGATTTCTCCCCGTGAAACTTTTTCACGAAGCCCTGGTACTTGGTCGAGAAGCCAAGAGATTTTGGTTGCTGAAAAATAAGGGTCGAGAGACAGGCCCGTGCGTGCCTTGACTTCCGGCGCTGAGCTGCGCAAAGAATCGCAAAGCGAGGTGGTTCTCCGGCACTGCCAAACAATCGCGTTATAAACCGGTATTCCCGTCTTCTTGTCCCAAAGGATGGTGGTTTCGCGTTGATTCGTTATGCCTAGACCCTGGATGTTCTCGACCCCCACCTTTCCTGTGACTTCTCTCAGGGCACGCATCGCGGTTTCCAGGATCTGAAAAGGGTCATGTTCAACCCATCCCGGCTGGGGAAAAATCTGGGGGAATTCGTAATATGCGGAAGCGGTCAAACGGCCATCCCTGGCAAAAGCAGCCACTCGGTTGCCCGTAGTGCCAAGGTCCATTCCAAGAATGACTTTCACTATCCACCTCGTTTCAAGTCAGTGCGCGGACAATCTCCGCATTATCAGGATACTCACGCAAGAGTTTCTTTCGCTTCGCCATTTCAAAGTCAGAAAAATCAAATCCTGGCGCCACGGTGCACCCTAAAAGCGCATAGCGGCTTCCAGAGTGCAGGGACGCCCCAAACCATACCCCCGCAGGCACAATCACCTGAAAGGACGATTGCCGCGAGCTAACCCCTAAATCTTGAAAGGCATAATTCCCATCAGGAAAAAGAAAATGAATGCGGAGCGGATCCCCGTAATAGAAGTGCCAGATTTCATCGGACAGTATCCTGTGAAACCGTGACACTTGTCTTTTCTTTAAAAGAAAATAAATGGCGGTGGAGAAAGCGCGGGGTCCCTTGCGTGAAGGTGTTAAAGCAGCGCCGGACACTTGGCCAAAGCTGCGGTAGGTCTCGCGGAAAAAGCCGCCTTCAGGATGCGGCTTCAGAGCGAGCTGCTGAATCCAATCCCGGGCTGTTTTAAGCGCCGGGATTTTTTTTGTCGGGACCGTTGTTGCCATCAATATCTTTGATTGATTTTTTGAACTCCCGGATTCCCTCTCCGAGAGCACGGCCGATTTCCGGCAAACGTTTTGCCCCAAAAAGCAGAAGCACAACAACGAGGATCACAATAATTTCAAGCGGGCCTGGCATACTCATAAAAACTCCTCTCTTTCGATAATTTCATCACCCTTTCTTAAAGGGCCTCTCGGGCGAAACTCAAAGCCCGGACTTTTCATCAAAAACCGCTCTGCGGTGCCGAGAACTTGGTCGGGGCGGCAGGATTTGAACCTGCGACATCCTGCTCCCAAAGCAGGCGCTCTAGCCAGACTGAGCCACGCCCCGTCAAAGGGACTCCAAAATCTATCATAAAACAAAAAGCCGGGGTACTGAATTTACAGCCGCTAGAAGATGGATCGTTCCTTATGAATACTCAGAGCCAGTCCCAAGGCAATGGCGGTTGCCACAAATGAAGATCCCCCATAACTGATAAGCGGAAGGGTCAGCCCGGTCACTGGCATAAGGCCGATGCTCATACCCACATTGATAAACACTTGCGCGAACAGGACAGTCAGAACCCCTGAACAAAGAAGCTTTGCTTTAAAATCCGTCGTATGCGTGATGACTTGAAAGAGGGCATTAAAAAGGTACCCGTAAAGAAAAAGCAGAAGAATAGACCCCAAAAATCCCCACTCCTCGCCAAGAACACAAAAGATAAAGTCTGTATGATGCTCAGGAACAAAGTTCAGCTGGCTTTGAGTCCCATGGAGAAAACCTTTGCCCCAAAAACCTCCGGACCCCACGGCGATTCGGGACTGAAGCGCGGTGTATCCGGAGCCCAGCGGGTCCAGCTGGGGATTCAAAAAAACGAGAATGCGCTTTTTCTGATACTCTTTGAGGAACAGCCAAAGAAAAGGGGCCGATGCGGCTCCCATAACAACCGCAGCAATCAAATACCGGTAGCGGATCCCCCACAACAAAAGCAGCACCACGAGCATGGGAACAAAAAGCAGTGAGGATCCCAAATCAGGCTGTTTCATGATAAGGAACATCGGGACCAGCGTCATGCCAATGGCTGCTAGAATAATTCCATTCTCTTTTTCCCAGGAGTGATGGGAACCGAGAAAATTGGAAAGCGCGAGAACTGTCGTCAATTTTGCAAACTCTGACGGCTGAATCACAATGGGTCCGATAATGATCCATCTCTGCGCGCCGAGACGCGTATGGCCGGCAATATCCACCCACACCAAAAGCAAAAGCGAAATGACATACAGGAGATAAGATGAACTTAGAAAAGTGCGGTAGCCTATAAAGGGCATGATAAAAAAAATCACAAAACCGACAGAGGCCCAGAAAAGCTGCTTGAGATGGAACTCTCCCGGATCCCGGTAGGAAGAGCTGTAAATAAACACGATTCCTAGAGCCGCCAGCCCAAGCATGGCCAAGACAAGAGGCCAGTGTATATCCCTAAGCCACTTTTTGAGCATAAAGATCCCTCCACGCAAGAATCATGCTTTTCACAATCTTGGCACCTGCGATACCTCCCGAGCCTCCATGTTCGACGAATACCGTAAAAGCCACCTTCGGATCATCATAAGGAAAATAACCGGTCATCCAGCCGTGAGCATCCTTGGGCGGAGCTTGAGCTGTCCCGGTTTTAGCGGCCATTTCACCGAAATCGACACGCGCCAGCTGCCCGGTCCCATAATCAGACTGAACCACTTGAAGCATCCCTTTTTTCACAATATCAAAATTCTCTTTTTTCACATCGACCCGGCGCTCTTCTGATTTCCTGTTCTTATCCCGTACCAAATGCGGTTCCGAAATAACTCCATCCTTAGCAATGGTTGCGGTCATGCGGAGGATCTGCATGGGTGTTGTCAGAAGATAGCTTTGCCCAATCGCAAAACTCAAGGTTTCCCCCTGATACCATTTGTCTTTAAACTGCTTTTTCTTCCAGGCTGAATTTGGCACAAGGCCGGGAGAAATGTTCGTCGCTTCAACGGGAACAATTTCCCCCAGACCAAACCGATGCGAATAATCAGAAATTTGATCGGCTGTCAGTTTGGAACCCACGTTGTAAAAGAAGACATTGCAGGAGCGTTCAAGGGCTTGATAAATGCTCAGGCTGCCATGCCCGCGGGCAAACCAGCATTTCCGGGGAGATGTGTTGGGGGTTAAGCGGTACTGACCCGAGCAGAAAAAGTGCGTGTTCGTGTTGATCTTTCCCGTCGAGAGCGCTGTGATTGCGGTGATCAGTTTAAAAATGGATCCGGGTGGATAAGCGGAGCTGACGCTTCTGTCTAAAAGAGGCGCTGTTTTATCATTCAAATAGGCCTGACGTTCTTTGGCTGCGGAAGGCGACACAAAAGCATTGGGGTCAAAAGCCGGTGTGCTGGCCATGACCAGCAGTTCGTCGCTGGCCAGATCCAGCAGCAAAACAGCCGCCGTTTTATCCCCCATGGCCTCCACGACCTTATTCTGCAGTTCAAGATCCAGCGTGACCGTCAAATCCCGCCCTGGCTCCGGGTCGCGCTCCGAGAGAACCTTAATCATTTTTCCGCGGGCGTTCACTTCAATCTGTTTACCGCCCCGCCAGCCGCGCAGTTCGGAATCATAGATTTTTTCAAGGCCAGCCCTGCCGACAGCCGAATTAAGCCCGAATTGTTCCTGGTTTTCACGGCTTGCCAGATACTCTTCCCTGTTGATTTTTCCTATGAAACCAATCACATGCGCCGCCGTTCCATGATTAGGGTAATTCCTCAATCCGGAAACAACAATATCGACGCCAGAAAGTTCGGGACGGTACTCCTCAACCTTAAAAGCAAGTTCGCGGGAGATGTCTTCCTGGATCATGGCCGGAGCAAAAGGGTATTCACGGGGAGCTTTGAGGCGGTCCTTCACCTCTTTTTCCGATAGGTCAAGAAGCTTCGCGAGAAGCGGCACGGTTTCCGGCTCCATATCCTCAGGCGTTGCCACCAGATCATAGGCCGGACGGTTTGTAGCGAGAAGCTTTCCGCTGCGGTCAAAAACACGGCCGCGCGGGGCTTCCAGAGGGATGAGACGAATACGGTTCTTATCCCCGAGGGCATGATAATAACTTCCCTGAATGACCTGAGTATAAAAAAGGCCAGCGAGCAAAATAGTAAGCCCGATATAAATCCCGATTCTGAAAATAATAAATCGCATGGTTTACCTGAAAAGTTCGTACTGTCGAAGAGGCTTCCGGTCATGAAACCAAAAAGCGGAGAAATAGAAAAAAGCCGGCGTCACCAGGGCATTCCAGAGCGAGGTTTTAAAAATCATGCTCAGCGTGGCCCCGTTAATCTTTCCTTGAGCTGACAAGAGACTCACAAAAAAAATCTGAATTCCCTGAACTCCAAGAAAAAATAAGAATGTGTAAAAACCGCGGATAAAAGAGGACCGCCGGTCCACCTTATGAACAGCCCAATCCAGAAGAATAGCCCCTGCCGCCAGGCTCAGCGTTTCCAGCCCCAGGTACTCTGAACTTGTAAAATCACGCAAAAGCCCCGCAATCACAGCCAGTGGAATCGCGCGGTTCCCTTCCCAGGCAAACGCTCCGTAAAGGACAAAAAGATAAAGAAAAACAATCCGGGCGCTTGAAAAGGGCAAAGCAGGCGCAAACGTCAGGTCAAAAACATGGAGGAGGATGAAAAAAGAAATTACCGGGATTGAGAGGATGCGATGCATAAGACTTCTTCGAGTTTTGAAAAGGACGCAAAAGGCATGATCTGGGCAGTCAGGTGAAGACCGTCTTTGTCCTTGCTCAGGGATTTTATTTTCCCAATCCGGATGCCCTTGGGAAACAACTGGGTGAGACCTGAGGTCAAGACTGTTTCCTCTACGGCAATGCCGGCATCCATGTCTAGAAAGCGGAATTCGAGAACACCCGTCCCGTTTCCGGCAATCAGGCCGTTTCCGCGGCTGTCCGAAGCAATTCCGCTGACCCTGGCTTCTGGATCAATCAAGAGAATCACCCGGCAAGTCGACGACCCGACTTCCAGAACCCGCCCAATAAGCCCTTCAGGAACAACAACCGCCATGTCCTGTTTGATGCCCTGCTTGCGGCCCTTGTCGAGAATGATCATTTTGCGCCAAGGTGTCAAATCCCAGCCAATGACCCGGGAGGCCACCGAGTTGCCTTGGACCGTCCCTTTAAAGTCGAGCAGTTTTTTCAGGCGTTGGTTTTCATGAACCGCTTCCTGATAAAGCTCCAATTTGGATTCCAATTCAGTGATGCGGGTGCGGTTTTGCTGCTGCTCTTCAAAGGTTTTCCAAAAGAGCGCGAAGTAATCAAAAAAATGGGAAAAGGAATCAGAGAAACTGCTGCCGGCGGAAAGAAACGGTTTGAAAAGCGATTGCGCGACCATGTTGGTCTTGGGAGTCACTCCGGGGGCCCGGAGAATAAACAATACGGGGAGTATAAAAAGGGCAAGAAAGTAATACTTCCGCTTTATGTTCATTGGAAAACTTAATTGTTTCCTGTTTTTCGCCGGCGGTTTTAATCCGGCTAATCCACTGGCCGCTGTTTTTCAGGAAAGTCTTTGTCCGGGGCTGGAAGGATCACACCGTCAACCGGAGCCTGGCAGGAACGGCTTAGTACTCTTTATTCGCGTGGCTGTTGTTGACAGCGAGGCGCTTCAAAAGATGAAACTCATTCAAGTAGCGGCCCGTGCCAAGAGCAATAGCGGTCAAAGGATCATCCGCGATATGAACCGGAAGTCCCGTTTCCTCACTTAAAAGCTTATCCAGACCTCTCAACAGGGCGCCGCCGCCGGCAAGAACGATACCGCGGTCGATAAGATCCGCTGAAAGTTCGGGAGGAGTTCTTTCAAGTGCAATCCGGGCTGCTTCAAGGATTGAGGACAAAGGCTCTGAAAGAGCTTCCCGGATCTCTTCGCTTGTAATTGTAACCGTTTTGGGAAGGCCGGCGAGAATGTCACGCCCTTTAACATCAAGCGTTGTTTCCTCTTCAAGAGGGTACGCAGAACCGATGCGGATTTTAATTTCTTCCGCCGTACGTTCCCCGATCATCAAGTTATAAGTTTTTTTGAGGTGCGTAATAATCGCTTCATCAAATTCATCACCGCCAATGCGGATACTTTTTGAGAAAACAATTCCAGAAAGGGAGATCACCGCAATTTCCGTAGTTCCGCCTCCGATGTCCACAATCATGTTACCCGCCGGTTCCTGAATCGGAAGGCCCACACCAATAGCAGCGGCAATCGGTTCTTCTACAAGGTAAACGGGATTGCGTGCACCGGCTCGTTCCGCGGAGTCTTTCACCGCGCGTTTTTCGACTTCTGTAATTCCGCTGGGAACTGCGATCACAACACGAGGACTTACGAGGCTGCTTTTGCGGTGAACTTTACGGATAAAATAGCGAAGCATGGCTTCTGTGATGTCAAAATCTGCAATTACCCCGTCTTTCATCGGACGAATCGCGACAATGTTTCCCGGCGTGCGGCCAAGCATGCGTTTGGCTTCCTCGCCTACGGCAAGAACGGTGTGCGTCACTTTGTCGATGGCCACCACGGAAGGTTCACAAAGGACAACGCCCTGTCCCTTCACATAGACAAGCGTGTTCGCGGTTCCGAGGTCAATGCCGATATCACTAGAAAAAAAACCAAGAAGACGATCAAGAAGCAACATGCAGGATCCTTATCCTTCGTTCAGGGAAGTTTTCCGCACTAAAAATTTTAGGGACTTTGGAGTCGACCGAAGTTCGCAAAGTATATCGAAGCCAACCATTTGTGTCAACACTTTCCCCTGGCAAAAACAGTCTCTAAAACCCGGGAAATCAGGCTTTCAAACGGTTGAAATCTTCAAAAAAAGAGGGAAAAGAGGTCGCAACGCAAGCCGTATCCTCAATTTCCAGTTCCCCCCGCATGGCCAGCGTGGCAAGCGCAAGACTCATCGCCGTGCGGTGATCACCAAAGCTCTCCACACGGGCGCCGTGGAAGCCTTCAACGCCCCGGATCAGGCAGCCGTCGGGAAGCTCTTCCACACGGGCACCGACAGCATTTAAGTTCTTAGCCATCGAGAGAATACGGTCTGTTTCCTTCACCCGGAGTTCTTCGGCTCCGGAAACCAGGCTCTCCCCCTCAGCCAAAGCCATGGCCGTCATGAGGATAGGAAGTTCATCAATAAGACTTGGAACTTCCTCGGCCGTGATGCGCACACCTTTTAGACGGGTTCCTGTCACATGAACCGTGCCAAGAGGCTCAGGCTCACGCTGTGTTTCGTGCACTTCCACCTTGGCTCCCATCCTCTCCAAAACTTTCAAAACACCGGTTCTTGTGGGGTTAAGACAAACCCCTTCCACCGTAACATCGGAACCCGGGGTCATAGCTGCACCCACAAGAAAAAAAGCAGCGGAAGACATGTCCCCTGGAATGGCGGCCGACAGAGGTTTGAGGGAAACTGTTTCTGAAATTTCTAGCCACTCCCCTTTTTTCTGAAAAACGGCCCCTGAAGCTGCGAGGAAACGCTCTGAGTGATCGCGTGAGAGTACGGGCTCGTGGATACGGGTGACGCCATCAGCGTACATCCCGGCAAACAAAATCGCGGACTTCACTTGGGCACTGCGAAGATGGTTTTCAAACTCAATCGCTTTTAACTTTCCGCCGCGGATCGTAAGCGGCGCAAAGTTTCCGCTATCCTTACCTTTGATTTGGGCTCCCATGGATTTAAGCGGAACCGTCACCCGCTTCATCGGGCGTGAAGATAAAGAGGGATCTCCAGTCAGAACAGTTTCAAACCTTTGCCCCGCTAGAATGCCCAGCATCAGGCGCATCGAGGTTCCGGAATTACCAAGATAAAGTTCTCCGGCAGGTGCCTTAAGACCGCGGACGCCCACGCCATCCACGGTCAGAGTTCCCGTGGAACGGTCGAGATTGGCGGAAACGCCCATGGCTTGAAAGGCTTGAAGCGTGTGAAGGCAGTCTTCCGCTTGAAGGAAATGGGTATAGACACTTCGGCCGGAAGCAAGCGCGCCGAACATGACAGCCCGGTGAGAAATGGATTTGTCGCCGGGAGGGCGGTAATGACCTTTCAAAGCACGGGGATGTTGGGACAAAACTACGGAGGCGGGCATCGAACTCTTAGCTTCGCCGGACGATCGTCTTCAGGCTTAAGACTTGCTTGAGGATTTCTTTCTGGTTTTCTAAAATCTCAGCCTGGTCTTTTTCGATCTTTTCCAGCCTAGCATCCAAATCACGAATCTTACCTAGTAAAGGCGATGTTTGGGAAGCCGCCGCGGGAGGTGTCTCTGCCGAAAACACGGGAGCCGCAGAGAAAAAAAGAACGCCCGTGACAAGCCAGAAAAAAAAATCAGGCCTTTTCAACGGAATCGCCCTCCTGAATAGGCTGATTCTTCTTTTCCTCGATAATGGTCGCGGCAGAAAAACTATCGTAGAGCTTTTCGATCTCCACGTTTCCAACGTTTTTGCCGTCACGTTCGACACGAAGCCGGTCGCCCATTTTCAATTTATCTTTCATGCCAATGTTAATAACTACAAAATTAAATTTCCGGTTTACCGTCATGACTTGAGGGGTGGTAATCACCGGGGTACCTTGAGCAGCGATGGACTCAGGACTCTTTTTTTCTGTCACAGGAGCTAATGCCGGAACCGCTGCGGGATTCACGGGAGACGGAGACGCTGTCTGCTGGATCACAGGCTGAAAAGAAACGGGTGTCGCTTGAAAACTTTCACCCACGGAAACCCCTTCCCCTAAAACACTCGCAGCGGCTTGCTTGAGGCGGGCCGCTTCTTGATCAAGCTTGCGGTTTCTCTCTTGAATGTCGAGGACTGTTTTTTCGAGATTTGAAATTTCAATACGGCTGCGGCTCACTTCTTTTTGCAGATCGGCCTTTTCCACGGACATCGTATCCAGCTGATTGCGCACTTGATCAATTTCATTCCGGTACTCAGCCGTGCGGGCTTCAAGGCTCTGTGAAAATCCCATCAGCTGCTGATACTTGGTCTCAAGGGATTGCTGTTTCTGCTGTCCTGCTGTCAGCGCCAAAAAACAATAAGCCGCTGCACCCAAAGCGGCAATGGTCAGAAGAAAAAGAAGCACATGGGCGGCCCGTGAATTTCCTGAAGACTCTCCTTCATGAGGCGGCTTGATAATCTGCGGATGACGAGGGATATTGAGATGAACATTTTCCTGCTCAGGCTTCAGGCTGCTGGCTTTGGAAAGAGACTCATAAATGGAGGACATGAAAGCTCCTTAGGTGTGTGGAATGGGCCGTATGTTAACACAAGGCCCAGGGCTTTGCAACGCCTTAGAGCCTGTTTAATGCTCTGAATCAGGCGGGGTGACCGGCCCAGCGGAAGACTCGGGCAAATCTCCTCCGTCCAGGCGGGAAGGGTCAAACTCGACAATCGCCTGGCGTAGTTCAGTCCCAGAAAGTGCGGTATTAACCCGCTCACGGAACCGGGCCGCATTCGGCATGTCTTTGAAATACCAGCAGGCTACACGGCGCATCTGGAGGTGCGCGTTCCGCGGGTTATGCTGAATTTCGAGTTCGAGATGATCAAGCAGGGTTTGCTTTTTGTCCTGAAAGGTCGGCGCGGGCGGAGCTGCTTCTCCCTGCAGGGCAGCTTCTACCTCACGGTAAATCCAAGGGTTGCCAAGGGCGCCCCGCCCAATCATGACTCCGTCAACCCCCGCAACTTCTTTGAGGCGCAGCGCGCTTGCCCCATCCAAAACATCCCCATTACCAAAAACAGGAATTTTGACGCTCCCTTTCACTCTTTTGATCGCTTCATAATCCGCTTTACCTTGATACTTCTGCTCACGGGTACGCCCATGAACCGCGATGGCATCCAGGCCTTCTTCTTCCGCAATTTTGGCGATGACACTGGCTTCATGGCCGCTTGCATCACTGTAGCCAAGGCGCATTTTCACCGTTACGGGAAGACGTTTTACATGGCTGACAATGGCTTTAAAAATGGAGCGCGCTTTTTCAGGCTCTCTCAGCAAAGAGGAACCTCCCCCATTCCCCGTAATTTTAGGAACAGGGCATCCAAAGTTAATATCAATAAGGTCATAGCAGCCCATGGCTTCAATCATGGCAGCAGCTTTCCCCATAAACTCAGGATCACAGCCCACAAGCTGCGCTCCCACAGGACGGTCTTCAGGAAGGGTTTTCATGAGTTCAAAGGTTTTGCGGTTCTCATGCACAAGGGCATGCGCCGAAACCATTTCAAGGTAGGCAAACTTCATTCCTTTTTGGCGGGCTATGAGCCGGAAAGGAAGGTCGGTACAGTTTGCCATCGGTGATTGGACAACCACCGATGGCAACTGGAAATCCTTCAGACGTATCATCCAGACTTCTTACGAAAGGTGCTTTGACACCAATTTCGTCATTTCAAACATGTTGACTACGCCTTTGCCGCCAAACACGGTCTTAAGCTTGTCATCAGCATTGATATTGCGCCGATTCTTCGCATCCTGAAGTTTGTTCTTCTTGATGTAATCCCAGAGCTTTTTGACAACTTCACTGCGGGCCATCGGACCTTTGCCGACAACCGCTTCAATCTCGGAGCTGAGTTTCAGGGGCTTGGAAAGTGCTGAGCCTTTTGCCATGTTCTATTCTCTCCTTTTTCAAGTTAACACTTCATCAAAAATGAAGCGGGTGATCAAACTGGTGGGTTAGTCTGCCTTTTTCCTTACGATTCTACAACCTTTTTTTCTGAGAACGCCGTATCTTATTTAACGAGAAGGGATTTCAGCTCTTTCATGAAGTGGCTGACATCCTGAAATTCCCGGTAAACGCTGGCAAAACGGACATAAGCAACCTGATCAAGCTTGCCCAGGCGTTTCATGATAAATTCCCCAAGAATCGAGGAGGGGACCTCTTTGTCGTACTTGTCGCGGAGAAACTTCTCAAGCTCATCCACGATCAGATCCTGGTCGGCCAAAGCAATGGGCCTTTTTCCGCAGGCCTTGTAAATTCCGTCTAAGGCCTTGGCCCTGTCATAAGGTTCACGGCGGCCGTCCTTTTTAACCACATGCAGCGGGATTTCTTCAATCCTTTCATAAGTCGTATAGCGGCGCGTGCAGTCCTCGCACTCACGGCGGCGGCGGATCACGGTCCCTTCGTTCGCCGTTCGTGAATCAATGACTTTATCGTTTTCAGCTTTGCAGAATGGGCAGCGCATAAATTAACGATACTTCTCCAAAAGCTCCGGATAAAGCGGGAATTTTTTGGTCAGCGCTTCGACACGGCTGCGGACCGAGGCCAATTTCGATTCGTCGGCGCGGGAGACAATCGCATCGTCAATAAGACAGGCAATCTCGCGCATCTCATTTTCTTTCATTCCGCGTGTCGTAACAGCCGGTGTTCCAAGACGAATGCCCGACCCTTTAAAGGGTGATGCCGTATCAAAAGGAATCATGTTCTTGTTCACGGTAATTTTGACGCGATCCAGAAGATCCTGGGTATCCTTACCGTTCATCCCCTTTACCGTCACATCCACAAGCATCAGATGGTTATCGGTCCCGCCGGAAACCAGACGGTACCCCCGCCCCACAACAGCCTCCGCGAGAGCTTTTGCATTCTTAACAATCTGCTCGCCATAAGCTTTGAAATCCGGCTGCAGTGCCTCTTTAAAAGCGACGGCCTTGGCCGCAATAATATGCATCAGAGGACCGCCCTGAGTCCCCGGGAAAACCGCGGAGTCAATGGCCTTGGCATAAGCTTCTTTACACATAATGAGACCCGAACGGGGGCCGCGAAGGGTTTTGTGCGTAGTCGTGGTTACGACATCACAATAAGGTATCGGACTCGGGTGATGCCCCGAAACAACCAATCCGGCAAAATGCGCGATATCCGCCATCAAAAGGGCGCCGATTTTATCCGCGATCTCGCGCCCTCTTTTAAAATCAATAATCCGGGGGTACGCAGAAGCCCCAAGAAGAATCATTTTGGGTTTATGTTCAAGCGCCAGCTTTTCCAGCTGATCATAATCAATACGCTCATCTTTTTGACTCACGCCATAGGAAATAATTTCAAAATACTTCCCAGAAAAATTCATCTTGTGACCATGGGAGAGATGCCCGCCGTGTGAAAGATCCATGGCGAGAATCTTGTCGCCATGCTGAAGGAGCGCCATAAAAACAGCAATGTTGGCCGATGTTCCGGAGTGCGGCTGAACATTCGCGTGATCCGCGCCGAACAGTGCCTTGGCACGTTCGATCGCCAGAGTTTCCACCACATCCACATTTTCGCAGCCGCCGTACCAGCGTTTGGCGGGATAACCTTCCGCATACTTATTTGTCAGCAGAGTTCCCGCAGCTTCCATGACGGCAAGCGATGTGAAGTTTTCACTCGCAATGAGCTCGATATTTTCATTTTGACGGATCACCTCGTGGCGTACCGCGTCATAAATTTCCGGATCCCGATCTTGAAGATAGGAACGCATTTCAGTGGCTTCCTTCATAGGCTTTGATTTTGTTAACACGGTTCTCATGCCTCCCCCCCTCGAAGGGGGTGTTTAACCAGGTTTCGACAAGCGTTTCTAAAATTTTCTCATCCAGAAAGCCGGCTCCCAAGATCAGCATATTGGCATCATTATGAGCCCGGGAAAGTTTTGCCTCTTCAATGCTCTTGCAAAGAGCCGCCCGCACCCCTTTGACCTTATTGGCCGCAATAGAACTCCCTATACCGCTGTGGCATATTCCGATGGCGCGAAAGCAATCCCCCTGCGCAACCTTTTCTGCTGCAGGAAACATGTAATCCGGATAATCGCAGGATTCCAGAGAGTTCGGACCACAATCAACGGTCTCATACCCCTTCGCTTCAAGAAAGCGAATAAGGCGGGATTTCATCTCAACGCCGCGATGATCCCCTGCCAAAGCAACTTTTAACGCCATTTTATCCTCTTTCTCAGCCTACGATATCAAACCACAAGGACTGCATTTTCTTTTCGATAACATTCATCACATCTTCATATACAGACATACTCATACCGATAGGATCGATGACATTCAATACTTTTATTTTTTCCCGGGCACCCGGCATCATGCTTGTAATGAACATATAATGCTGCTGGCTCATGGCCAGAATCAAATCCGCACTCAGAATGTCTTCCCGCGTGCACTGCTGCGAGCGGTGTTCTGAAATATCAATTTCACGATTCTTCATCACATAAACCGCTTCCGGTGTCGCGGGCATGCCATCACGGGTTCCGACGCCGCATGAAGACACTTCAATTTCATCCGAAAGACCACGGCGGTCCAGTTCGTCTTTAAGCCAGCCTTCCGCCATCGGAGAACGGCAGGAATTGCCCGTGCAGACGATCAGAATTTTCCGGCGCGGGAATTTTCCTGCCCGCACTTTTTCAACGGCCGCTTTAACTTCCTCGGCTAGGGCCCCCGCACGCACGACGGCAGGGGCTTTTTCGTCCGTCAAATCAACAATAGTGGAGTCTTGCCCAAACTCGCAAACTCCCGCGTCAATAAGGTAATCAATCTGTCCCTGAACCTCAGCGGGAATTTCCTGAGCAGATTTCGGTGATTGTGTTCCGCTAAGATTTGCACTCGTTGCGATAAAAGGCTCTCCAACAGAGTTAATAAGCGCTGACGCGAGCAGGTTTTTCGGGTATCGGATGCCTAATTGCTGACCGCTTCGATTGACTGTCACCAGGGTTAATGGCCCTGGCCAGAACTTCCGGGTCAAGAAACGAAAAATGGGGCTCGGGTTTATCTGCAGATGTTCAAGCATTTCCCATGCCCCAATATGATAAGAGAACGGTTTTCCGTCCTTTCGTTTCTTAATCTCTGCAAGCTTTTCAGAAAGGCCCCGCTGACTCATCGGCGCGCCCATTCCATAAACAGTTTCTGTGGGAAACCCAACAATCTTCCCCTCCCGGCTCGCCTTGGCAATTTCACGCAAACGCGCCAAGTCAGGATCGCGGGGATTCATCTTCACAATCATCATGGAATTCATTTTCCGCTGAGCTTTTCCTGCAGTTTGCGGTCTTTTTCCTTAACCTTTTCAGCCATCGTCTTTTTGAACTGGGCAAGTTTGGGGCGAAGCGAGGCATCCCCCCGGGCTAATATTTGCACAGCCAGAATGCCTGCATTCCGGGCTCCAAATTTCCCGACAGCGACCGTTGCCACAGGAATCCCCGGAGGCATTTGAACCGTGGACAGGAGCGCGTCAAACCCGCCCAGCGAGGTCGCATTGATGGGGACACCGATCACAGGAAGCGTCGTATGGGCGGCCACAACACCAGCTAAATGGGCCGCGCCTCCTGCGCCACAAACAAAAACCTCAATGCCCCGCGATTCTGCTTTCGAAGAAAATTCCGCAACTTCATGAGGCGTGCGGTGCGCGGACAGGGCATGAACTTCGCAGGGGATGGAAAATTCTTTCAGCGCATCGACAGTCTCTGTCATCACTTCAAAATCCGAATCGCTTCCCATGAGAATGGCTACTCTTGGCAAACTCATCTCAACACCTCCAAAGCACGCTTACCGATATCTCGGCGGAAATGCCGTCCATCGAAATGAATTTTTCCAACCGTGTGATACGCTTTGTCATGCGCGTCCCGGAGCGTTTCACCAAGAGCTACGACGGTAAAAACACGCCCCCCGGAATTAACAATTTGTCCCTGAGTGTTTTTTTCTGTTCCCGCGTGAAAGACATTCACATCAGGAGTATCCTTGCAGGATTCCAGGCCTGTCACAACATGGCCTTTTTCAAACGCTCCTGGATACCCTCCTGAAGAAATGACCACGGCAAGTGAAGCCTTGTCAGTCCACTCGAGACATTTTGTTTTAAGTTTGCCTTCGGCAATCTCAAGCATCACGGCAAGAAGGTCAGATTTGAGACGCGGAATAACGGCCTGGGCTTCCGGGTCGCCAAAGCGGCAGTTATATTCAAGGACATAAGGTCCTTTCTCCGTCATCATGATTCCGGCATAAAGAAGCCCGCGATAAGGTTTCCCTTCCGCCGCCATGCCACGAACCATAGGGGTCACACTAATGTCCACAATCTCGAGAAATTTTTCTTTGCTGATCTGCGGACAAGGTGAGTAAGCCCCCATGCCGCCGGTATTAGGTCCTCGGTCGTGGTCATAAACACGCTTATGGTCTTGAGAGCTTGCCAGAGGAATAACGGATTCTCCATCGGTTAAAGCCAGGATGGAAAGTTCTTCCCCTTCCAGCAGTTCTTCGATGATGACTTTTTTACCGGCATCCCCAAAAGCCCCGTCACTCATCATGTGGGTCAAAGTTTCAACGGCTTCCTGGGATGATTTACAGATGACCACGCCTTTCCCTGCAGCCAAGCCGTCTGCCTTGATCACCACCGGCATATCTGCTTCGACCGCATAATGTTTGGCTTCGTTCACATTTGAGAAAACTTCGTAATGAGCGGTCGGGATGCCGAACTTATGCATCATATCTTTGGAAAAAGCCTTGCTGCCTTCAAGCTGAGCGGCCTCGCGAGAGGGCCCAAAGAGTTTAAGACCTTCCGCGTTAAAACGGTCCCAGATCCCCTCCACAAGCGGGGCTTCAGGACCTGCGATGGTCAAATCGATCGATTCTTTTTTGGCAAAAGCGACAAGGGCATCAAGATCTGTCGCGGGGATAGGAACACACTCGGCAATGTCACAAATTCCAGCATTGCCGGGAGCCACGTAGAGTTTTTTTAAAAGAGGGCTTTGGGAGATTTTCCAGGCAAGAACATGTTCTCTTCCGCCTGAGCCTAACAACAATACTTTCATGGAACAACCTCCGGAAAAACGATTCGTCAAACCGGCCGGCCGCCGGAGAAAATCCGGACGCGGGATTCCCGCTTACCGGTTTTTGCAATCTCTCCGATGATCCAGGACGGGATTTTGAATTTTTTCAGAATAGTCTGACTTGCTCCAACGTCCTGCTTCCGCATCACGAGCACCATTCCGATACCCATGTTAAACGTGCGGAACATTTCAAGAGGGGGTATGTTACCAGAATCCTGCACAGTTTGAAACAGCTTTGCCCTGGGCCAGCTGCCGGCATCAATGACAGCGCCAAGGCCTTCCGGGATCACGCGGGGTAAATTGTCCGGGAAACCGCCTCCGGTAATATTGACAATGCCCCGCAGCTTGACAGCTTTCAGCACACTCAGAACCGGCTTCACATAAATGCGTGTTGGAATCAAAAGCTCTTTTCCGATAGTGCCTCTCAATTGGTCCTGAGAAAAAACTTTCCGGAGAAGCGAGTACCCGTTAGAGTGAAAACCCGTTGAGGCCAGCCCCAAAAGAACATCCCCGGCTCGAATGGATTCCCCTGTCACCATTTTTTTGCGGTCCACGACACCGACGCTGAACCCCGCAACATCATACTGAGAAGCACCCTGTTCATGCACCGCGTAAAATCCCGGCATGATCGCGGTTTCGCCGCCAATCAACGCACAGCCCGCTTCTCGGCAGCCGAGGACGATCCCTTTTAAAACCTGTTCCGTGACCTTAGGTTCGAAACGGCCTGTCGCAAAATAATCGAGGAAAAACACGGGCTGCCCGCCGCAGGTAATGAGATCATTGACGCACATCGCGACCAGATCGAGTCCAATAGTGTCATGCTTATCCTGGAGTCCGGCAACTTCAAGCTTGGTGCCAACACCGTCCGTTGAGGCCACCAGAAGAGGATCCCGGATGCCTGTCATTTTGGGGTCAAAGAGGGCCGCGAAACCAAGGGCACTGCCCATCACTCCAGGAACACGTGTCGAGCGGATGAGAGAAGCAATTTTGCGGTTATAGCCGGGATCCCCTTTTAAATGGGGAACCCCTGCCTTTTCATACGTCAAGGCTGTCATCATTCAACCTTCTAAGTCTCTGGGGGGAGGGTTTAGCAGCGTTTCTTTTCGAGTTTCAGCTTATCGACTTCATCGAAAATCGTCGTCGGGTATTTACCGGTAAAACAGGCCGCACAATAATCCGATTTCTCGCGGCTCGCGGAAGCCAGCATGCCTTCCACACTCAAATAACCAAGACTGTCCACATCCAGATATTTTTTGATTTCTTCCATATTCATATTACAGGCCAAAAGCTCGGCTTTGGAAGGAAAATCAATCCCGTAATAACATGGGGAAATATGCGGAGGGCAGCTGATACGCATATGCACTTCTTTCGCACCGGCCCTTCTCAAAAGGGCGACACGCGAGCGGGCCGTATTGCCGCGCACAATGGAATCGTCCACCACCACGACCCGCTTTCCTTCAATCATCTCGCGGATCGGATTGAGCTTAATTTTGACTTTAATGGCCCGTGCAGACTCGGTCGGGCTGATAAAAGTTCTTCCAATATAGTGGTTACGCGTAAAACCGTGGCCGAGCGGAATACCCGACTCACGCGCGTATCCAGCCGCGGCAAAATTTCCGGAGTCCGGAACCGGGATCACAAGATCCGCATCGGCCGGGTGTTCCTTGGCAAGATTTCTCCCCATGCGTTCGCGCGTTACCGCCACGTTATCCCCGAAGACCATGGAGTCAGGCCGGGCAAAATAAACGTGTTCAAAAATACAATGGGCCTTGGGCTTATTCTGATCCTCAAAAGGGTAGTAGCTTCTCAACCCTTTGGCATCGATCACCAGGACTTCACCCGGGTTAACTTCCCGGACAAAATCAGCACCCGTCAAATCAAAAGCACAGGTTTCTGAAGCCACGACATAACCTGCCCCGAGTTTTCCGAGGCATAAAGGACGAAAACCATGCGGATCGCGCACGGCAAAAAGCTGATGCTCATTCAGCATCACCACACTGAAGGCGCCTTCCACTCTTTTGATCGAATCCACGACAGACTCTTCAGTGGAGCGGTAAGTGGGTTTTGCCATGAGGTGAATAAAAATTTCAGAATCCGTGGTGCTGCCGAAGATAGAACCGTAGGCTTCAAGCTCCGCGCGCAGCACCTGCGCATTGACAAGATTTCCGTTGTGTGCAATGGCCACCTGGCCCCGGGAATAATCCACTTTGTAGGGCTGGGCATTCACAAGGCTGGAAGAACCCGTTGTCGAATAACGCGTGTGTCCGATGGCGTTGCTGCCGACAAGCCGGGAGATACGGGGCTCATCAAAAACTTCGCCAACCAACCCCATACCTTTTTCCAGGTGCAGGGTTGCGCCATCGCTTGAACAAATACCGGCCGCTTCCTCGCCGCGATGCTGAAGGGCAAAAAGACCAAGGTACGTCATACGGGCAGCTTCGGGATGATTAAAAATCCCGAATACACCGCAATGGTCTTTAACGTTTTCTCCGCCCATAATCCCCTATCTGGCCATTCTTTTGGGAATAGCCGATTGAAAAATCTTGGAAGCTTCCACGACTGGGAGCTTTATTCTATCACCAATCACAATTTCCTGTCCGCTGACACAGCCGA
The DNA here is from genome assembly GCA_964434115.1 of uncultured bacterium. Classification (GTDB taxonomy): domain Bacteria; phylum Omnitrophota; class Omnitrophia; order Omnitrophales; family Aquincolibacteriaceae; genus ZLKRG04. The sequence goes on along the minus strand of CAYSSX010000006.1, from coordinate 151,855 downwards.
TTTGGTAAAGAGGAACATTCGCTTCAACGGCCCTCTTCAAAATATCTTCTTTATACTCCGGCTTTACAGTCATGAGTGCGCGCGACTGTGTTTCTCCAAAATAAAGCGCGTCTTCCCGTATCTTCCCCCGGACAGACAGGTCAAGCTGATCAATCACAACACCCTTGGGGCTGTTAGGATCAAAACAGGCTTCCGCGGCGGCAAGAGCAAGACCGCCCTCGGACAAATCGTGGCAGGACGCCAGACGTCCGGTTTCCGCCATTCCAATAATAAATTTTTGAAGACGTGTTTCCTTTTCAAGATCCAGACGAGGAGGCAGTCCCTTCTTCAAACCATGCTCAATCATCAGATAATAGGTGCCGCCGATTTCTTCAAGAGTATCCCCTGCAAGAAACACCAGATCTCCTTCACTTTGAAAGAAAGAAGGAACGCGCTTCTCAATATCTTCCATAAGACCCACCATTCCTACGGTCGGGGTCGGATAAATCGCTGCCGTCGGGCTTTCATTATAGAGACTGACATTTCCGCCGGTCACAGGTGTTCCAAGCGCTTTACAGGCGGCGATCATGCCGTTGACTGCCTGATGGAATTGCCAGAAAATTTCAGGTTTCATGGGATTGCCGAAATTAAGACAATTTGTAATCGCAAGCGGACGCGCGCCGGAGCAGACGACATTACGGGAAGATTCCGCCACCGCAATTTTGCCCCCTTCAAAAGGATCCAGATAACAGTAGAGGCTGTTGCAGTCGGTTGAAACGGCGATGCCCTTTTTGGTTCCTTTGATACGAATCAACGCCGCATCATGCCCTGGATAAAAAACCGTGTCTGTCCGCACCATGTGATCGTACTGTTTCCAAACCCAGGCCTTGGAGGCGAGAGACGGATGATCCAAAAGCTTTTTCAAAACCGCATTAAAATCTGCGGGGATCTTGACGCTCTTGCTGTCAAAAGACTGCGCTTCATCCAAGTAAGCAGGACGTTTTTCCTCGCGGATATAAATAGGGCCTTCATCGGCAAGGGCCTTGGCCGGAATTTCAGCGACCACTTCATTGCCGCTTTTCACGCGCATCAAGTGGCCGTCTTTGACTTCGCCGATTTTCACGGCATGAAGATCCCATTTCTCAAAAATTTCTTCGACCTTACGTTCTTTGCCTTTCTGAGCGATGATCAGCATACGTTCCTGGGATTCAGACAGCATGATTTCATAAGGAATCATGCCGCTTTCACGAAGCGGAACTTTTTGAAGGTCAATTTCAATTCCCGTGGAACCGCGGGCCGCGGTTTCGCAGGTCGAGCAGGTCAGCCCTGCGGCGCCCATGTCCTGCATCCCGATCAAGGCATCGGTCTTCATGAGTTCAAGGCAGGCTTCCATCAGAAGTTTTTCCATGAACGGATCTCCGACTTGAACAGCCGGGCGGTCTTCATGGCTTTCCTCGGTCAATTCCTTAGACGCAAAAGCGGCTCCGCCTAATCCGTCACGGCCTGTAGAGGCACCTACGTAATAAACAGGATTCCCCACACCGGAGGCCTTGCCCTTCACAATTTCATTGGTTTTCATAATGCCAAGCGCCATGGCGTTCACAAGCGGATTGCCTTCATAACATTCGTCAAAATAGACTTCTCCGCCAATCGTCGGAACACCAATACAGTTACCATAATGGGCGATTCCGGCTACAACGCCTCGGAAGAGGCGCTTGGTCACAGGGGCATCGAGATTCCCAAACCGCAGAGAGTTCATCAGCAGAATCGGACGCGACCCCATGGTAAAAATATCCCGGAGAATGCCGCCAACCCCTGTCGCCGCCCCCTGAAAAGGCTCAATGGCTGAGGGATGATTATGACTTTCAATTTTGAAACAGATGGCGAGGCCGTCTCCGATATCCACAATGCCGGCGTTTTCTTCGCCCGCTCGAACCAGAAGATTCGGTCCTTCGGTCGGGAAAGTTTTTAAAATCGGTTTGGAGTTTTTATAAGAGCAGTGTTCGCTCCACATGACGCTGAAAATACCGAGTTCTGTGAAGTTGGGATCACGGCCCAGGATTTTCACAATACGCTGGTACTCGGCCTCGGTGATTCCATGCGCGGCAATCATTTCCGGTGTAATTTTAATTTGAGTCTCCGTAGTCATAGCGGCCTAAGCTCCCACAAGGCTTTCAAAAATCTTCCGGCCCTGTTCAAAGCCAAGCACCGGTTCACTGGCGCGCTCCGGGTGAGGCATCATCCCAAGAACATTGCGCTTTGCATTAAAAATGCCTGCGATGTTGTCTCTTGATCCATTGGGGTTAAACTCCGGCGTCGTCTTGCCCTCTTTCGAAGAATAGCGGAAGGCAACCTGCGACTGATCCTGAAGCTTTTTCAAAGTATCATCATCGCAAAAATAATTCCCTTCCCCATGGGCGATCGGAACGCAGATCGTTTCCCCTTTTTTCAGGCTTCGGGTAAAAACACTGCTGTTGTCTTCGACTCGAAGCCACACATGTTCACAGACAAAACTCATGGAGGCATTCCGAAGCATCGCGCCGGGAAGCAGTCCTGATTCGAGGAGAATCTGAAAGCCGTTGCAAATACCGAGCACGAGACGTCCTTCATTGGCGTGCTTAATCACCGCGTCCATGGCCGGAGAAAACCGGGCCACCGCCCCTGTTCGAAGGTAGTCCCCGTAACTGAATCCGCCGGGCAGAATCACAAGGTCAACTTTGGGAAGGGTCTTTTCTTTGTGCCATACATAAGAAACATCCATACGCATGACATCTTTGAGGACATTGAAGCAATCCGTATCGCAGTTTGATCCCGGAAAAACAATCACTGCGGCTTTCATGCTGCTCATTAGCGGGCCGCTTTTTCTTCCCGGAGCGTCAGGGAGTATTCTTCGATGACGGGGTTAATTAAAAGCTTGTCGCACATTTCCCGGATCCTGGCTTCCGCACGGGTTTTGTCCGCTTCGTCTACGGTCAACTCAAAGAATTTGCCGACGCGAAGATCCCGGGCTTCTTTAAAGCCGAGTGTCGAAAGCGCATGGAGAACGGTCTGCCCCTGAGGATCAAGCACTGACTTCTTAAGCGTCACATTAATCGTGGCTTTATACATTGCGTCCCCTTTTAAAGTTCCCGGCCCGACAAACGCTTATAGACGTCGCGGTAGGCCTGTGAAGTTTTCTGGACAACATCCGGCGGCAGTTCCGGTCCCGGGGGATTCTGGTTCCAGCGGATGTCCAAAAGATAGTTGCGCACAATCTGCTTGTCATAACTGGGCTGATCATGACCGGCCTCATAATTGTCTTTGGGCCAGAAACGTGAGCTGTCCGGCGTCAGCACTTCATCGATCAGAATCAATTCCCCTTTATAAACTCCGAATTCAAATTTGGTATCCGCAATCAAAATGCCGCAGGTATCGGCAAAATCACGGCCTTTCTCATAAAGCTCAATGGTCATCTGTTCGGCTTTTTTTGCGAGATCAGAACCGATCAGCTGCGTTGCCTGTTCAACGCTGATGTTGATGTCATGTCCCGTGGATTCCTTTGTAGCCGGAGTAAAAATGGGCGTTTTCAGCTTTTCGCATTGTTTAAGCCCTTCAGGAAGTTTGTGGCCGCAGATCGCGCCTGTCTTTAAATAATCTTTCCAGCCGGAACCCGTCACATAACCGCGAACCACGCATTCAATGGGAAGCGGCTTGGCCTTCTTGACCAGCATGCTGCGGCCTTCCAGAACAGCGCCATGCTCGCGGAGCACATTCTCCGGAAGCCCCATCTCACGGATATCCGCCGTAATCAAATGATGCGGCATCCAGCTTTCAAATTTTTTCAGCCAGAACACGGAAAGCTGGGTCAGCACGCGTCCCTTAAATGGAATGGGATTCGGAAGGACCACATCAAAAGCACTCAGGCGGTCCGTGGAAACAATCAAAAGCCGGTCGCCTGGCATGTCATAAATATCTCGGACTTTTCCGCGGCCCAAAAGAGGCAGTGGAAGTTTGGTTTCAAGAATCGCATCCGGTGTTGTCATGGAAACTCCCATAGCTTCTGTCTCCGGTAAAGGCCGGCTTACGCCTTGGCCATTGTTTTTTTCTTTTTGACCTGCTGTTTTTTGGCCGGAATCCCAACACGATCAAAAATCTTATTCACGTTTTTAAGGTGGTAGGCGTAATCAAAAACACTTTCGGCTTCCTTGCGGCTCAGATGCTTTAAAATGTCGCGGTCATTGACAACCGCTTCACGGAGGGACACAACACCTTCGTCCCACACTCTCTTGGCGGCTTCTTGAACCAAGGCATAAGCGGCTTCGCGCGTCAGCCCTTTTTCAACAAGTTTGAGGAGAAGTCCTTGGGAAAAAACAACCCCGCGGCTCTTTTCCAAATTGTTCAGCATATTGTCTTTAAGCACCAAGAGGTCGCGGATCACTCCCTGCATAAGCGTCAGCATATAATGAACAAGAATCGTGCTGTCCGGAAAAATCACGCGTTCCACGGAGGAATGGGTAATATCGCGTTCATGCCAAAGCGCCACGTTTTCCATCCCGGCAAGCGCATTTCCGCGAAGGATGCGGGAAAGGCCGGCAATACGCTCACACGTGATCGGATTCCGCTTGTGCGGCATCGCGGAAGAACCTTTTTGTCCTTTTCCGAAATGCTCCTGAACTTCAAGGGTTTCTGTTTTCTGAAGTCCCCGTATTTCCGTGGCCAATTTTTCAAGCGAGCAGCCTAGCAAGGCAATCGTATTGAGATACTCCGCATGGCGGTCACGCTGGACAATCTGGGTAGAAATCGGCGCTGGTTTAAGTCCCAGGCGGCGGCAAACATCTTCTTCTACCTTAGGGTCCACATTGGCAAAGGTTCCCACGGCTCCTGAAATTTTACCGTATTCCACATTTTCCGAAGCCGCATCAAAACGGCGGAGATTCCGCTGAAACTCCTGATAAAAGAGCGCCATTTTAAGGCCAAAGGTCGTTGGTTCTGCATGGACCCCATGGCTTCGTCCGGCCATCACTGTATGGCGGTGCTCATCGGCTTTTTCGCGGAGGATATCAATCAGCGTCACAATTTCTTTTCGGATCAGCTTTGAGGCTTCTTTTATTTGAAGTGCAAGGCCTGTATCGAGGATATCCGAAGAAGTAAGCCCAAAATGCACGTACCGGCCTGCCGGACCAACGTACTCCGCAAGGTTGGTAAGAAAAGCAATCACATCGTGGTTAACGACTTTTTCGATTTCCTGGATGCGTTCCAGGTTGAAGTTGGCCTTTTTACGGACCTTGGCAGGGATATCTCTGGGGATATAGCGATACTTTGCAAGTGCGTCCAAAGCAGCGAGTTCAACCTCGAGCCACTTGGCGACCTTGGTGTGTTCAGTCCACAATGCGCCCATTTCGGGCCGTGTATACCGCGAAATCATACCAATCCTGATTCTGGGTTCAACCACGCCGCAGTCTATCGCATAGCGCTAACGGGATTTAAACCCGTGTTTTTGCCTTGAGAGGGCAACGTCCTAGATCGGGCTAGACGATAGCGCCATGATGCGTATCGAGTCCCACGAATGGTTGAGTTGGAAGCGGAAAAGTTTAGAACCGCAGATGCGGCAAAGACGAGCGGAGTATAGCGAAGGTGACGGGTTATGTCAATTGATGCCGTGGACTTAACGGCGGCGTTTCAAATCATCCACTTCCCTGTCGAGCATTCGAAGACGTTCCTCCATCAACCGGAGGCTCCGCTCAAGCTGGGCGACCCGGCTTTCAACCCGGTCTACGCGAGTATTCCCATCCACAGTTTCAACATCCGGAGAAGGCAGGGGCTGCTCCGGAAGCGGGGCTTGCGGTTTAGGCGCTTTCTTCAAAATAGAAGCCGCGGGGACATTGGCAACAGCAGTCCCTGAGGACGCAGGAGGCGTCGAACCCGGTTTACTCAAATCGTCCAGCGAAGACTTGAACTCGTTTTCCCATTGATTGAAATCAGAAGCTTCAGGGGCAGACGGATCGGAAATGGTTCCCTCATCAGCCTGTGCCGTTCCAGTCAGGATCAAAAAAGTCAGGGAAAGAAAAAGGAAGATGGCTTTCAAGGGAACCTCCGTATTTTTTTTCATTCTATCAGAAAGCGTTCGCAAAAGCATCTGTCTAGCCCCGAGGATGAAACTGAGAGTGGACCGTCTTAAGGCGATCGCGGGAAACGTGCGTGTAAATCTGAGTGGTCGCGATGTCCGCATGCCCTAACAGCTCCTGGACCACGCGAAGGTCAGCCCCGTGTTCAAGGAGGTGGGTCGCAAACGAATGGCGGAAAGTGTGGGGTGTAATATCTTTTTGGATCCCGGCCGTACGCGCATATTTCTTTATGAGAAACCAAATCATTTGACGGGTCAGCCCATGTCCTCCGCGGGCGAGGAAAAGATGTTCGGTCTTGGGCTTCTGTAAAGGCCGGATCTTTTCAAGGTAAATGGCGACCGACTGGGCGGCAAGACGCCCCACGGGAACCAGCCGCTCCTTGCTTCCTTTTCCTTTACAGCGCAAAAAACCGCTCTCTAAATTGAAGTCCCCGACTTTGATCCCGGCAAGCTCTGACACGCGCAGGCCGGTGGAGTAAAGGCACTCCAGCATTGCAAAGTCACGCATCCCGGAGGGCTGTCTTCGATCTGGCGCCTTAAGAATGGCTTCCACTTCTGAAGCTGTCAAAAAATGCGGCAGTTTTTTCCAAAGCCGGGGGGAATCAAGAACGCTGGTCACATCTTCTGCAAGATGACGCTCTTTGACTAAAAAGCGGTGAAAAAGTTTCACAGCCACAAGGCGTCTTGCCAAGCTCGCGGAATCAAGACCGCGGTTCTTTTCCTTGATCAGAAAATTCAGAATATGGTCGCGTTTGACTTTTTCCCAGCTTGAAATTTTAAGCGTTTCTTTGATGAAAGAAACATAAAAGATAAGGTCTTGGCGATAGGCCGTTAAGGTATTGGCAGCCAAACCGCGTTCCACGGACAGATAACCGAGAAAATCTGTTAAGTACGGGTCGCCTGAAAAGGCGGTCTGATCGGAGTCATTCATCCCTATGGCTATCGGCTTTTTCGAGGGATGCCTTTACGGAGAGAATCTAGAGGGATGCGCCATTTTTTCGAAGGAGTTCAAGAAAAGCCTTTTCATCCAGAACTTTCACGCCGTACTCCTCCGCTTTTTTGAGTTTGGATCCCGGGCTGTCGCCGCAAACCAGAAAATGGGTTTTCCGGCTCACGCTGCCGCTGGGGATTCCCCCCATTTGCCGTATCCACTTCTCGGCTTCAGATCGTTCCATAGAAGAAAGGGTTCCCGTGACCACAAAAGATTTATCGCGGAAATCACCGGCCTGACGCACTGTCTCCAGCACATCAAATTTCACTCCGGCCTTACGCAGCTTCTCCATCACCCTGCGGGTTTCTTTACGGTCAAAAAAATCATGAATGGATTTTGCCGTGACGGGGCCGATTTCACGAAGATCTTCAAGCTGCTGTAAAGAAACGCCCGCAAGAGCATCCAGGCTTTGGAATTTCTGAGCCAGCAGAAAAGCGGATCTTTCTCCGACATCCTGAATTCCCAGGCCGAAAATAAGACGGTTTAATGTACGCGACTTGCTTTTCTCAATGCCCTGAAAAAGTTTTTCCGTGGACTTCTCACCCATGCGCTCCAGTCCTTGAATCACCTCTGGCTCCAAGAAATAAATATCCGCAATGTCCTGAAGCAGCCCCTTATCCACAAACTGTTCGACCCAAACCGCGCCCAGGCCTTCTATGTCCATGGCATCACGCGAAACAAAGTGGCGAATCCGGCCTTTGAGCTGGGCGGGACATGAAAGATTCACACACCGCACAGCCACTTCTTCTCCAGCCTTTTCAACGGGAGTTTTGCAAACCGGACATTTCTGGGGAAACTTAAACTCCGGCAGATTCTTGCCGCGCTTTTCTTTTAAGACCTCGATAACCTTCGGAATAACCTCCCCGCTCTTCTCGACACGGACCCGGTCCCCAATCCGGACATCCAAACGCCGAATTTCATCCGCATTATGAAGACTGGCTCGGGAAACTGTGGATCCTGAAATACGAACGGGCTCAAGAATAGCCACGGGTGTCAGCACGCCCGTACGGCCCACCTGGATTTCAATATCAAGCAGTGTGGTCACAACTTTTTCAGCCGGATACTTATAGGCAATCGCCCAGCGTGGGGACTTCGTCGTAGCGCCCAGTGTCTTTTGATCATCCAAGGAGTTCACTTTTACAACCATTCCATCAATGTCGTACTTCAAGGACTCCCGCTTAGACTTAAAAGTCTCAATATATTTTTCCGCTTCGGCGATCCCTTGGCAGGTTTTGGCAAATTCGATCGTTTTGAAGCCTAGTGATTGAAGAAACTCAAAGGCTTTGCTTTGCGACTCCAGCCCAGGCACGGCAGGTTCGACCCAAGCGAGGCCATGAACAAAGGCATTCAGCTGACGGGCCGCCACCAGACTGGGGTCCAGCTGCTTAAGGCTGCCGGCGCAGGCATTCCGGGGATTAGCAAAAAGATCTTCCCCTTGTTTTGCGCGTTCAGCGTTAATCCTTTCAAACTGCTGGTGGGAAAGATAGGCCTCGGCACGGATCTCAAGACGCTTCGGGACAGGGCCTTTATAAGAAGCTCCGGAGGCCGGCAGTTTCAGGGGGATTGCCTTGATTGTTTTCACATTGGCCGTGATGTCATCGCCTTTTTCCCCGTCCCCGCGGGTGGCGCCCAGCGTCAGCGCCCCATTTTCATAGACAAGCGCTAGCGAGACACCATCAATTTTTTCTTCCACAAAGTATTCAGGCTTTTCCGCGCCAAGCACTTTACGGACACGTTCATCAAAAGCAAGAAGCTCTTCGGACGAGTAGGTGTTATCAAGGGAAAGCATCGGCACCGAATGTTCGACGGACTTAAAGCCCTGCAAAGGGGCTCCGCCAACGCGCTGAGAAGGAGAGTCCGGGGTCAGAAGATCCGGGTGCCTCTTTTCAAGCTCTATCAATTCCCGCATCAGCGCATCAAACGCCTGATCGCTGATCTCAGGTTTGGCTTCAAGGTAATACTTCCGGTTATGCCGTTCGAGGTCGTTCCGGAGACGGAGGATTCGCTTCTCCGCTTCTTTGCGGTTGAGTGCCTGCCCGGAAAATGAAAAGAGGTTTTGGTCTGTCAAGGGATGGCAAGTGTATCAAATTTTAAGAAAGTTTCGAAATGAAAATCCAGCGGGAAACACCTAAAACGCAATGTCAAAACTGTGATAACGCCCATCCGCAGGGGCCCAAACAAACTGCTCGTCACGGATGTATTCTCCAAGCTGGGAATTACGGATCGCCGCTAAAAAGGCCTGAATTTCTTTGCGCTCGCCTTCCGCTAAAAGTTCCACCCGGCCATCAGGCAAATTTTTGACATGTCCGCAGACCGCGAAGTTTTTCGACAGGCTCCTGCAGCCGGCGCGAAAGCCCACTCCCTGCACGCGTCCTTTGTAAAAAACAATCCCTTGCTCAGTTCGGTTTGTTTTCAAGGATCTTTCCATAATCATAGTAAATCGTGTTGAGCACTTTTCCGTCCTCGTCAAAAATACGGCACTTGCCATGCAGAAAATCATTCACATAAAAAGATTCTTCCCGCATTTTTCCATTCGGATGATATTTAATATGGACACCTTCATGAAGATCCTTCTTAAAATGAATCTCTTCCTTTAAGGTTCCATCGGGATAATAGGTCTGAGCCGCACCGTTCAGCTTTCCGTTTTCAAAGGGCCATTTGTCTTTTAAAACTCCGCTTTCATACCACGTGCGCAAGACCCCTTGCATCACGCCGCGCGCATAACGGACCTCCCTCATGCGCGTACCGTTTGGGTAAAACCACTGAGAAAGGCCATGCTGCATCCCATCCCGGTAGAAAAAGGCTTCCTTAAGAATTCCCCGCTCGTCATAAATGCGGGTCATGCCATCGCGTTTCCCGCCTTTCAAGGCAGTCTCCTGCTCAAGCGTTCCATTGCTGTGAAAGGTTTTCCTGAGTTCCATCTTACAGGGGTCACGAAAAGGCGGGTCATTCGCTTTCATCAAATAACTCAAGGCGCTTTGGGGGCTTCGGCGGAAGTTTCTTTTTCAGGACTGCCGGGAGCCAAGCCCTGTGAGACCTGACGGAGACGTTCCGCATAGCCTTCATTTTCGCGGCTTAAGGCGGCAATTTCATCGGCCTGTTCCGCGGAGATTTTCTTCAACGCTTCGTAGGATTGATCTTTTCTGGCGCTTTCGGTCTTCAGCAGGGAAACTTCAGCCCGAAGGCTCTTGGCATCACCCGCTTTCTGTTCCAGCTCAGTAATTTCTTTTTTAAGGGCCAGGTTTTCGTTTCGCGCTTTGAGAATTTCGGCGTTCAAGCGCTGTTCTTTAATCCCCGAAACAACCGCCAGAATCACAATTAAAATAACGCTGATTCCAAAAAAAACTTTTGGCATAACGCCCCTTTCATGAGGAACAAATCATCACTCGGTTTCGGCCAGCTCGTTTCGCGTTATAAAGGGCCTGATCCGCCTTATGTACAAGATCGTCTTTCCGGGTGGAGTCTGAAGGAAACTCTGCAATTCCAATGCTCACCGTCATTGGCGGCAGCTTCTTCCGGCCGTCCACCGATGCGAATTTTTTCTGAACGCTCTTCCTGAGCCTTTCAGCACAGACTTTTGCTCCCGCCCGGTGGGTTTCGGGAAGGATCAGCACAAATTCATCCCCGCCAAGACGAAAGGCAATGTCAGAACGACGGATTGAAAATTCAGGCTTTTCTTTCCCGTTCTGAGGGTGAAGCAATCCTGAAAAATCACGCAAGATTTGATCCCCCCGGCCATGGCCTCCTGCGTCATTAAAAACTTTAAAATGATCCAAATCGATGAAAAGCAGGCAAAAACGGTAACCTCGCCGAAGGCTTCTTGCAATTTCCGCATCCAAATAGCTCTGAAAAAATCTAGGACTATAGAGTCCCGTCAAGGCATCCAGAGAAAGATCTTCGCGCTGTTCCGAAACAAGGCTTTCAAGACGGTTCTGCAAATGCATTAGAAGATCGCGCATGGAAACAATCCCGATAACCTGTTCAGTCCGGCTCATCACCGGGATATGGCGGATATGGTAGCGCTGCATCAACCGCAAAACCCCTTGTACCGTGTGCCGGGGCGTCACAGTAAAAACCCTTCGTGTCATCACTTGCGAGACCCGTGTCTTTTGGAGATTAAGCCCTCCGGCCGCCACACGCGTTACAAAATCCCGTTCGCTCAGAATTCCCGCCAAACGGCCCTTATCAAGAATTACCAAAGCACCGATTTTGTGCTCGCTCAGCTTCGCCGCCGCCTCAGCCAATGTCGCGGAAGGGTCCAGCGAAACGACGTGCTGCACCATCAAAGATTCCAGCGTCTCCCGGATACCGCCTTTAATTTTAAAAACTTTGGAATGTTTGGGATATTTTTTCATAGCCTTTTCAGATCAAGAACTGGTCCCTTAAAATATTCAAGGAAGTTTCTTTTCATTCAGCAAGCCTTCCCCTATAATATGTTGCTTAAGGCGTTTAGCAGTATGACGTTCTTTGTAGAAATTTTAACACATCTTTACGGCAAAAAACGGCCAGGGAGTATCTTCCTTATCCGGACCCGAATGGCCTCGGCCTGCCGGTTTTTTTTTGCGGTATTCAAGTTTTGAAGGAGATTACGGTATGATTCAACTTTATTATGCAGCCCCTTCGATTTACGGACGTAAAGTACTCGCTGTTTTGGAAGAAAAAGAACTGGATTATGAAATCAAAAAGCTCAGTTTTCTGAATAAAGATCATCTGAAGGAAGACTACCTGAAAGTCAATCCCAACGGCGAGATTCCGGCGCTCGTTGACGAGACTTTCACGGTCTATGAGTCCACAGCGATTGTCGAATACCTGAATGACGAATACCCCGAACCTCCTCTTATGCCCGAAGACTCCGAAGGCCGGGCGCAGGTCCGTATGATCGATGATTACTGCGATCTTCACCTTTATCCGGAAATCGTACGCTGCATGTTCAAAAAAATTCTCAAGCAGGAAGAACTGACCGCTGAGGACATTAAGGCCTTGTCCCAGAAAATGAAACGTATTGATGATTACCTGGCGGGAAAATCCTGGCTTGCCGGTGATTTTTCGATTGCTGATTGCGCCGTCATGCCGGCCATCGCAAGCCTTGAAGGCTTTGGCGTGCTGGATGAATGCCTGACCTCCGCCGCACTTAAGTCTTATGCGGGACGGTTAAAAGCGCGTAAAGGGTACAAAGGGGCAAACCTTTTGAGTCTTGAAACGGCAGCGACAGCCTCTTAAAGATTGAAGGCGGGATTTTTTAAAAGCCCCGGCCCGGGTATGGGGCCGGGGTTTTTTATTTGAATTTCTTTTCTGAAATGACATTCCCTACGGCGTCATATTCCTTGCGGCTTTTCTTCACCCCCGCAGCATACTCATCCTGGTAGCGGAGATTCCCTTCCGGCGTGTAAATTTTTGCCGGACCATCCCGAAGCCCCTTCTTAAATTCAAATTCTGATTTGATTTTACCATCGGAGTAATAGGTCTTTGTCGGACCTTCCTGCATGCCGTTCTTAAAGCTTTTCTCACCGACTTTTTTATTGAAGAAGTAATACTCTTCTTTTTCACCGTCTAGCTGCTGGCTTTTTTCAGAGTGGAAATTGATAAGACAAAAAAAGCCTCCCAGCGCAATGATCACGATCACTGCCGCGAGGGCTTTCAGCACACGCATCATAAGGCAATTCCTCCGCTTTTAAATTTTAAACCGCGGCTCGAGGTTCTTCGCATAAAACCACCAACCCCTCCGAGTCATAACTCCAAAGCCCCACGGTTCTTCCCTGCATATTTATTTCTTGCGCCGCGAGCCGGCCTGATTCCGAGTAAATCCTGGCAACGCCTACCGGTCTGTTCCCTTCCATTTGAACCATCTTCTTCACTTGACCGGTTTCATAAAATGTTTGGGTGACCCCCTCCAGGCGATTACCCCTGTAGCGCATCAAAGCTCCGAGCGCCCCGCTTTCATAATACCATTTTGCGTCTCCTTCAAGCCGCCCATCCTTCATGGGAAACTCCCCCTTGACCGCACCATTTTCGTAATAAGTGCGGAAAGTACCATTTTTTTCGGCAGCGAAACAGCAGGCCTCAGCCGTAAGCATAAGCGCAAGAAGGAAGCCTAGGGGGCGGTGCATACTCCTCCTACTCTTGTTATCGTTATTAGACTATCGGCAAACTCTGGAGAGAATCAAATTTTTTTCGTGTGCTGGAGCGGAGTCTTAACGGACAGCATTCGGCGGGGTTCGGGAAAGGCCTTGAAGTAATTCGCGGGCGTGGTACTCCAAAAGACGCAAAACGCGGGAAAAGGGGGTTCCCGCCACAGCCCAGCCTAAAAAGGATCCGGCAATATTGGATGCAAAGTCCAGGACTTCGGGCTGTCTGTGAAACCCGGAACTACTCTGAAGACATTCGATAATCCCCCCTATTAAAACAAGGATCAGCGCAATCCGGAAATGGTGGCGGCGGCGGAACAGCTGGACCACGTAAAGCGACGCTAAAAAATAGCTCAGCAGGTGAAAAGATTTATCCCCTTCACGCACGCCTCCGGGCAGGGAATATTCAAAATGCGCCAGCGCATGAGGAAGGCGTGGAATCAGAGAAAAATAAAACATCCCGGCTAAACCCGCGAAACCGAGGGTCAGCCAAAGCCATCTGGATTTTAGAGAATACACGGAAACCACCTTGAACATCGGGGGGTGAAAAGCTAAGATGGGTAGACTTTACCCTACCGCTTGCCGAAAAACAAATACTGGGATAAACGGAAGCCTTGAATAGTAACGCGTGTTTGATCTTGCTAGAAAGTACTGGTGAGTTTTGAATAAAGATGAGATCAAATTACTGCAGTTTTTTATTTGCCGGGAATTCACTGCCTCCAAGCAGGACAGCTACATCGGGGAATCCATCCTGGGAAATCTTTATGTGCCCTCTTTCCCTTTCCATTTTGAGCAGCTCTACGCTGTAACCTGCTGGAGAAAAGATAAAAAGTTTCACAAGGAAGTCATTGAATACGAAACTGACGACGGGCACAAAGTGCGCAGCCCGCATATGGATATTGAACCCGTGACCAGCAGTGTTCTTTTCCGCTGGCACAAACACCGGTTCCCCGCAAATTTCCCAATTGAAAAGCCCTCCCACCTGACGGTCCGGGTCATCCTGGACTGGGAGATTCTGTGGGAATCTTATATCCTTATTGAGCAGCGGGCGTAGGCGCCGGGGCAGGCACCTCGGCCGGTTTTTCAACAGCGCTTGCCGCCGTTGAAGGCGCGGCAGCGGCTGTCTTTGCTGATTCCGCAGCCGGAGCAGCCTGCCGCTTTTGAACACTGATTTCTTCCGCTGAAACAAGATGCAGGGAGTCCAGGTTGTCCTTTGCACAACCGCTCGCCATCACACAAACCGCAAGAACAGCACCAGCACCAAACCGTTTCATTGATTCCTCCCTATTTAACTGCGTGAGACTTTTTCCAATTTCTCTTTCTTGCGAAGCCGCTGGGCAATCAGCTTTTCCTTCAGATGAAACAATTTTCCGCTGACGCCAACCCTGTAAATGTGCGGATAATAAAACCGTTTATGCTCCGGCGGCAAGAGTGTTAGTCTCGATGCCGCATACCGGCGGATGCTGGATACCGGAAGGTTTTCTGAAATCACCCGCCCTCCGCGCATAAGCGGTTTCAAAAGAGACTCCCAGGGAAGTCCTTTTACGGAAGTGCTCGCCAGCTGATAAAAAGGATGATAAACCTCCGAGATCGACTTTTCAGAAGCCATAAGAATGGCGTCCAGCAAAAACTCCCCGGAAGCCGACACGTAGCGATGCACTTTCTTACGGCCCGGCTCATTCATCTTCGTCAGACTATCGGAAATTTTAATTTCCGGATGCCCGTCAATGGATGCCAGTTTGTAAACCATGTCCAGCGCCGGTTCATCGTAGGAAGTCGAAAGTTTAGTCCCCACCCCGACACCATCAATTTTAGCATCCTGGCTCAGAAGACTCTCAATAATATACTCATCCAGAGACCCTGAAACAAAAATTTTTACTTCCGGAAATCCCGATTGATCAAGCTGGGCCCGGACTCTTTTGCTGAGGTAAGCCAAATCTCCGCTGTCAATCCGGATACCTTTAATTTCAATGCCTTCACGCCGAAGGATTTTGAGCGCGCTCAAGAGATTGGGCATTCCGCTTTCAAGCGTGTTGTAGGTGTCGATTAAAAGCACGGTGTCTCTTCCGTGAATACGGGAAAATTCCAAAAAGGATTTCTTTTCATCCCTGACAGCCTGGATCCAGCTGTGTGCTTGCGTACCAAAAACAGGGATGCCGTATTTTTTGGCCGAGTAGGCATTTGACGTGCCGTCGACGCCGCCGATGTAGGCCGCCCGGGCAGAACTGATTCCGGCAAGTCCTTGAGCTCTCCTCAATCCAAAATCGAGCACACTTCGGCCGCGGGCCGCTTGAACAATCCGTGAGGCTTTGGTCGCCACCAGTGACGAGAAATGCACGAGGTTAATAAGAATCGTTTCGGCCAGCTGGCAGTCAATAAGACTTCCTTCAACCCTTACCACCGGCTCATGGGGAAAAACCACCTCCCCTTCGGGGACAGACTCCATGTCCAACCGGAAGCGAAACGTCTTAAGGTAATCCAGAAACTTTTTCTGGAACCCCTGTTTTTTGAGATAGCTCAAATCCTCGGCTGAAAACCGGAAGCCCGACAAAAGCTCGGCCACTTCACGCATCCCGGTCGCAATCAGGTACCCCCCCTTAAAGGGGTTGCTCCGGTAATGGAGGTCGAAAACAGCCTTCTGCCGGTGGCGGCCCGTAATAAAATAGGCCTGCGACATCGTGAGCTGATAGAGATCCGTATAAAGCGGTGAAAGTCCCTGCATGTAGTTATCCTATGACAATAAAAGGCTTTAAGATTTTTTTATTTTATCCGATGATTACCTCACATCTCAACACGGATCTTTCGTTTGTGATCCGTAAAAAAGATGCTATGCTTCAAATAGCTTTAATTCCCCTTCAACCCTTTCAAACCGAAATGATTTGAAATGCCGTTGAGCCGTCTCCTAAAAATGACCGTTGGAATGCTTCCTGGCTGCCTAGGCGTCCTTTTGCTGGCCGGGCCTCATTCTTCCCTGGCTCAAAGCCCTCTTTCAACGAGCGGCCATCAGACGGGTTCCCCAGCAGCTTCTTCAGAAACCGCAGCTCCCGTAAAACCCCTGAGTTCCGAAAATCTTCAGGGGGAAAACACCGTTCAGAACAAAGCTCCCCAGGATGAAACAGTGCGTTTTCTGATGGGCGACGTTCTG
The DNA here is from genome assembly GCA_964434115.1 of uncultured bacterium. Classification (GTDB taxonomy): domain Bacteria; phylum Omnitrophota; class Omnitrophia; order Omnitrophales; family Aquincolibacteriaceae; genus ZLKRG04. The sequence continues at coordinate 135,512 of CAYSSX010000006.1, read as the reverse complement.
GTCGAAGAAGGGTCGCTCCAACATTACCTTTCCCGCCAAACTTCCCGTTAAGCTCTCAGGAATTTTTCTTTTTTGAAAGGCATTGCTCGATAAAAATGAGCAGGTTTTCGCCGCTTGTAGGCTTGGTCAGGTAGGGATGTCCATGGAGGAGTTTCGAGTTTTTGTCGACTTCCTGATAAACACCGGTAAAAAACACGATAGGGATATTTTTAAGTTCGGGATCCTGCCCAAGCTGATCCGCGACCTGATAGCCGGAAACCATCGGCATCGAAACATCCAGCAAGATAATGTCGGGTCTCACCGCTTTAGCTGTCGGATACCCCATGGCGCCCTGATTGACCACGTGGACTTCGTAATCGCCGGCATCTTCGATAAAAATCTTAGTGATGCTCGTGTAATCAGTCTCGTCATCCACCATCAGGATTTTCTTCTTAGCCATAGTCTCCTCAGATTTTGATGTTCATCGGATCAAGCCCCCGTCCGCTTGAGGGATTTTATCTCTTTTCCGGCTTCGACGGCACCCTTAAAAAGGGGCAAAGTGATCCACCGGCCCTGCCCCGGATCCCAGCCCTGGAGCTTGCTGAATCGCCAGGGTTACAAAATGTTTAGCCCGCTCAACAGACTCGGTCAAATTCCAGCCCAGCGCAAGCCCTGCTGTAATCGCCGCGGAAAAAGTACAGCCTGTCCCATGAGTATGGCGGGTCGCAACGCGCTCTGCACGGAAAAACTGTCCGTGCCCGTTTTCATAAAGGTAATCGGCAGCTTCACCTTCAAAATGCCCGCCTTTGATAAGGACGGCTTTGGGACCAAACGAGGCTATTTTTCTGGCCATCGGATCAAAAGAGGCAGCACTTTCACAAGAAATTCCCGTTAAACGTACCGCCTCAGGAAGGTTCGGTGTGACCAAAAAAGCTTGGGGCAAGAGTTCTGTGATAAGCGCTTCACAGGCATTTTCCTGCATCAGAGGCGCCCCGTGCTTACTGATCATCACGGGATCTACAACAAGCGGAAAGCGAAAGTCCCGGGCCGCCTTAGCGATAAGCTGAATGACTTCCCGGCTTCCAAGAGCGCCGGTTTTTGCTGCCGCGGGAGGAATATCCGTTAGAACGGCCTCAAGCTGGCGGCGGACAAGGTCTGCAGAAAGAATGTGAACATCCCGAACCGAGCAGGTGTTTTGAACCGTTACAAGCGTGACCACGCTCATTCCGTAAACACCCGCCTGATGAAAAGTCTTTAAATCGGCCTGAATTCCGGCACCGCCCGAAGGGTCGGACCCCGCAATCGTTAATGCAGCAGGTCTTGTTCTTTTTTTCATAGCGCAAAGTGTACCCTGAAATAAAAAACTCTTCCAGCGTTTCAAGCTTCCCGTTATCATGCACTTCCATGCCGCTTTCTTTTGACTATCCGTTTCCGTTGGATCCTTTTCAGGAAGAAGCCATTCGTGGCGTGCTTGAAGATTCGTCGGTTCTCGTTTCTGCTCCGACAGGTGCGGGTAAAACCGTTATCGCCGAATGCGTCATCCGCCATGCCCGAAGTCAAGGACTGGGCGTTATCTACACGGCGCCCATCAAAGCCCTGAGCAATCAAAAATACCGCGACTTTAAGGAGCTTTACCCGGGCGATGTCGGCATCGTCACGGGCGATGTTTCCCTTCAGCCCGACGCTCCTATCGTGATCATGACCACAGAGATCTACCGTAATTCCCTCTTTGAAAACTCCGATCGCATCCGGCGGACCGGTTGGGTTATTTTTGACGAAATTCACTACCTTAATGATCCCGAACGGGGTACGGTCTGGGAAGAGGCCATTCTTTTTACTCCTGCCAATATTCGCATGCTCGCATTAAGCGCAACGGTACCCAACATTCAGGAAATGGCGGAATGGATGCGTCAGGTTCACGGGCATCCGATTAAGGTTGTAACGGAAAGCCGGAGGCCCGTCCCCCTCAAATTTACCTTTCAATGCCAGGGTCAATTTTTTGAAGAACGCAGCGACCTCAAGCGTTGGGGCTACGGAGGCAGGGAGCACTGGCAAAACGTTCACAGACGTCACCGAGGACCGCCCACCCATAAGGTCAAGCCCAACCGGGTCGATCACCTGCTTGAGGTTTTGAAACAAAAGGAGCACTTACCCTGCATTTACTTTGTTTTCGGAAGAAAACGCGCGGAGTCTTTGGCCACAGAGGCGATGCTTTTTAATTTTTTGGGCAAAGAGGAACGGAAACAAATCCTGGCCCTTTATGATCAGCTTCTCGAACGCTATCAGCTGACAGAGGAAAAATCCGCTCACGAGCTCAGACCCTTAGTTGAGCTTGGGATCGCCTATCATCATGCGGGCATGCTGCCCAGCCTGAAAGAGGTGGTCGAACAAATTTTTACGAGCCGCCTGCTTAAGCTGATCTTCACAACCGAAACTTTCGCCCTGGGAATCAATATGCCGGCACGCAGTGTCGTCTTTGACGAGCTTCAAAAGTTCTATGGAACTGGCTTCAAAAACCTGACCACGCGTGACTTTTACCAAATGGCGGGCCGTGCTGGCCGCCGGGGTATGGATGATTCGGGCTTTGTCTACATGCGGATTAATCCTAACCACATCGCCTTTCCCGAAGTGACGCGCGTGGTTTACGGTGACCCGGAACCTATTTTAAGTCAGTTTAACGCCGCCTATGCAACTATCCTTAACCTTTTCAGGGCCATGCGTTACGGACTTCTGGACATTTATCCCAGATCCCTTCATTGTTTTCAATCTTCAAACAAAAAGCAAAAGGAAGCGCGGCATTTACTGGAGCGAAAACTGGCCCTGCTGCGGGACATGGGGTACTTGACAAACGCGGGTCTCACAGAAAAAGGGGAATTTGCCGCATCGCTTTTTGGTTATGAGTTTATGCTTGCGGAAATGCACGAGGGCGGTGTTTTATCAACCTTGAATCCTGTACAGCTGTGCGTTTTACTATCGTCCTTTGTTTTTGAACCGCGCAAGGACGCCCATGAACCCCGGCTGTCCCCTTCCATGAAAAAAATGGAACGCATTGCCCTGGAATATCATGATTCTATTTACAGGAAGGAAATGAAGTACCGGATTTATCCGCTCACAAAGGCACCCCACTTTCATATGGCGCCGGTCCTGGAGGCTTGGGCTCACGGGCAGGAGTTCGATAAATTATTCCGCCTCACCACCGCAGACGAAGGCGAGCTCATCCGGAATATCCGGATGGTGATTCAACTCTTGAGGGAGCTCCATCATGCCGCACACACGCCGCCGCCGCTGGCGGCAACAGCACAGAAGGCAATTTTTCTGATTAACCGGGATATTGTGGATGCGGAGAAACAACTTCGGGCTTGAGAATTAAAAGTAGGTGTAAAACCACTTTTTGGCAGAAGTCAGTGTCTTTTTGAAAACTCCCCGCGGAGCGAGAAGGTTTTCGTAATCCTTGGCATGCCCCGCCAACCAGCGGTACATCCCGAGAGCAGCAATGAGTGAAGGGTCCACCAGCACTTCTTGCGGGGCTTCCATTTTCCGGCTTAATCCCACACGGGCCTCGCGGCCAAACCGCTGCTGAAGAAATTCAAGAAACCCCGCAAAGGACACACCGCCGCCGGTGAAGACATAATGCGGATAATTAATTTTTTCGTCCTTGGCCATGACATCGACTTCATGGAGGATGCTTTTCAGCCACTCGGTGGCATGAATGAGAAACTTGTCCTGAAATTCCTGCCGCTTGATTTGAAAACTCGAACGCCCGTTGCGATTAACCAGCGGGATCAACTCGTCGCCAAACTGAGCCGCCGGCTCGAGTGTTGCAAAGTGTTCTTTAGCTTTTTGAGCGTCATGAAAGTCAATTTCCCAATCGCGGGAGATTCCCTGAGTCAAAAGCTTTCCGCCGTTCTCAAGACTCCGGGTTCGCACAAGCTTGCCGTTTTTCCAAACCACCACCTGAGTAATGTGGTCGGCAATATCCACAAGGATCACGCCTTCTTCCTTTTCTTCTTCCGTCAAAACGGCCTCTGACACCGTCAGCATACGCGGCCAAAAGCCTCTCACGGTAATGTCCGCAGACTCGAAGGCTTTGGAGATATTTTTGAAGTCCTGAAAATCCATGGTGAAAATCTTGAGGTTGACTCCAAGGCGTGTGGCTTCAAGCCCCAGAGGATTTCTAACATCATCCATGTCGTTGACAAGGAAGCTTTCAGGAACCACTTGAAGAACAAATTGAGAAAGAGGAAGCGTCGCCACACTGCGTGTTTGGTCAATCACGGAACGGACTTCATGCTCCGTGACTGTCTGCTGGGACGAAAAATACTGAGCACTCGAAAAACTGTAAGCCTGAAGTTTGGCATTCGCCAGCACAACTGAGGCTTCAATCTCTTCATTGCCGCGGGCGGGAAGAATGTCAGAGATCAGGCGGTCCAGCGTATTGGCAGCTGCTTCAAGATTCACCACAAAGCCATTTTCAAAACCTTCCGGCTGAAACACTTCCCGGTGGGCTAAAACCCTGGGATCCCGGCCTTGAATGACTCCGGTAAAGACGGACAGTTTATGAGTCCCGACGTAAAACACAATTTCCACGTTTGCAGGCGATTTTTCAGCAACATTCATGTTTTTTTTCTCTTCACAATAACGTTATCAAATTGAAGGTCAATGTATTGAATCGTTTCCCGGTCCCCGCCCTCGAGCAGGTAAATAATCTTTTCAAGTGTAGGGATCCGGCTTGAAGCCCGGCGGCCGAGCCGGATATCCGGTCCCGCACCCAGCGTAATGGAAACCTGTCCTAAATGATCCAGGCTGACCCTTGTCAAAATTTCCCGCTTTGAGAGAGGGTGCTCCCAAAAGGCCTGAAGAAACTTGACCGCCTCAGAAAAACCGCGGTTTCGGATCTGATAGCCCACCTGAGGCTCTTTAAGCCCCATACCATAGGCTTCAATAGTCACAAGGGAATGATCACTGCTTTTAAAAACATTGAGAATCATTCCATCTTCAGAAATGGAGCCTACGGATCCATTTGAAGAAAACTGCACAAACGCTATGGGTTTCCGGGAAACAAGCTCAACCTTCAGCGTCGATGGCATCTGGCGCTCCACCCGGGCACTTTGAATTTCAGGATTGGATTCTAAGTCTGCGGCGATTTTTTTCAAGTCGATTCGCAGAATATTTTTGCCAAGGAGCTTTGTTTCAAGATCCTGGCGGCGTCCATTGGCCATGGCAGGCGCCGGAGACACCACGATGTCCCTCACCGTTAATTGGGGATCCGCATAAAGGAGATGCCGGACGCCAAAGAACAGCCCCGAAAAAACTCCGGCGACCAGCATGGCCGGAAGGATTTTTAGAGCCAGCGAAAATGTTCCGGAAATTACTTCCACTAAGGGTTCAAAAGGATTTTTCTTTTTACGCTTTGCTTTTTTGGCTTTAGCCATGAACAAGAACCTTCCTCTCCTGATTTTTTCTGCCTTTTTTTTGCCCCCTCTTAAGAGCCGAAGAAAGAAGCTCGAGACAAAGCTGCTGAAATGAAATCCCGGCGCACGCCGCGGCTTTAGGAACAAGGCTTAGCTCTGTGAACCCCGGAATTGCGTTTGCTTCGAGAACATAAGGGCTGCCCTTTTCGTCGACCATAATATCGGTACGGGAAAAATCACGAAGCTTAAGGGCTTTATGCACCGCAAGCCCTAATCGCTGCAGCTTCCGCGTCAACCCGGGTGCAATCGGCGCAGGGACTAAATACTCACACATCCCCTTGGTGTACTTGGATTGATAGTCATAAAAGTCGGCTTTGGGACGAAGCTCCACAACCGGTAAGGCCTTCGTGCCAAACACACCGACCGTGAACTCGCGCCCCTGAATTCGCCGTTCAATCAGCAGCTTCCCATAACGGCGAAGGGCTTCCTTAATTTTCCCTTTGGCCGATTTAAAATCCTCGACAAGGAAAATACCTAAACTCGAGCCATCCTCCGGAGGTTTTACAAAAAAGGGAACTGGAAAATGTTTCAAGCTTTTCTCCCAGTTTGACAGCGTGATCAGTTTTGATTCCGGGGTGGGAATACCCGTCTTACGGAAAATATTTTTAGCGCGGTATTTATTGATTGATAACCGGCATCCCAGGGGAGCAGAACCTGTGTAGGGGATTTTTTTTCTTTCAAGCAGACGTTGAATGGTTCCATCTTCCCCGCCCGTACCATGCAGCGCGACAAATGCGGCGTCGATTTCTTCAAGGCCATTGTGGAGACTACTCAAATCGGCGGGATCAAGAAGTGTCGTGTCAAACCCTGCGCCGCGCAAAGCCGCTTCGACCGCTTTGCCGGAGCGTAGGGACACTTCCCTTTCGGGTGAGGTTCCCCCGAGAAGAATACCGACTTTAAGGTTTTTGGATAACACGGACTTCGGGTTCGAGCCAGATGCCTTTGGCATTAAAAACCTTGTCTTGTATGAGCTGAATCAGCTCCACCATTTCGGAGCATTTTCCCTGCCCCATGTTGATAAAGTAGTTGGCATGCTTGGGTGAAACCATCATGCCGCCAATTCTGGTCCCTTTGAGTCCAAGCTCATCAATAAGCTTGGCCGCAGGAGGAAGAGGCGCAGGAGGATTTTTAAACACCGATCCTGAGCTGGGGTGCTTCAAATCCTGCTTGTCATTGCGGTACTTAAAGCAGGCCCTGATTTCCTTCTCAATGGACTCTGAACTTCTGCGCCAAAGCCGGAATTTGGCCTCAACAATAATCCGACCCAGAAGATTCGACTTACGGTAGGCAAACTCGAGCTGATCTTTGCCCAGAGTTTCCTTGGAACCATCCGGGTTCATAAGGGTCACTTCTTGAACAATGTCCCCGATTTCGCTCCGCTGTCCCGGAAACCGGCTAAAACCTGCATTCATGGCCAGCGCCCCGCCAATCGTGCCCGGAATATTGGCTAGAAACTCAGATCCGCCAATGCCATGATCCCGGCAGGCCAATACGAATTTATAAAGAAAAACCCCTGAAGAAGCCCGAACCTCAGGTCTCGCGGGATCAAACTCAATTTTATTTTTCTCGAATTGAAGCAGCGTAATAACAATTCCCGGAAAACCAGCATCCGGAAAAATGACATTGGAACCTTTTCCGAGAATCACATAAGGAATGGACTCGCGATGAGCATACTGCAGAATCTGGGAAAGTTCTTCTTCGTTGGCAGGCTCCGCGAAGGATTCGGCCAAGCCGCCGATTTGCATCGTGGTGTACTGAGAAAGAAGGACGTTAGGCCGTAGCGAGATCTTTGAGTCGGCTCGCAAACTCATCCGCAACCCCCCCGATATTTCCGGCTCCTACAAATGCGATGACTCCGCCCAACTCACGCATACCATAGAGCTTATTCAAGATTTTATCCCTCTCAATCACGCTCACATCTCCGTGGCCAAGCCTGACCAGCTCGTCATAAATCATCCGGCTGTCGACATTCCCGGGATTCTTCTCCCCGGCAGGATAAATATCAGTCAAGATGACTTGATCCGCCTCAGAAAGCGCAGCGGCAAATTCCTTAAAAAAATAAGCCGTCCGGGTGTAACGGTGCGGTTGAAAAATCATCACCACCCTCTTCCCCATGGACTGAAGAGCCCTGAGAGACGCCAGCACTTCGGTCGGGTGGTGCGCATAATCATCCACGACCACACAATTGCCGCAATCCGCTTTGAGTTCCAAGCGGCGGCGGGCGCCCCGGAATCCTGTAAGAGCGCGGCAAACCTCATAAACATCGAGTCCCATCTGGGTTAAAACCGCGATGCAGGCCAAAGCATTGGCAACATTGTGCTTGCCTGGAACAGAAAGCTTCACGCGGGTGACAAAAAAACCAACTTCCGAAAGATCAAACTCGCATCCAAAGGGTGTCATGGTGATATGATCCGCTGAGTAATCGTACTCGGGAGAGAACCCGAAACTGACCCGCGGCTTATCGGTTGTCTGCATAATCTCTTTGGACATCGCATCGTCCCCTGAATAAATCACAAGGCCTGGGTCGCCCAATCCCGCCAAAAAGCGCTCAAAAGAATCTTTCAAATCATCTCGGGTGTGGTAGTTCTCAATGTGATCTTGCTCAAGATTCGTAATAACCGCATAGTTCAGCGCGTAAAGTTCATGCGTTTTGTCACTTTCATCCACTTCGGCCACCCAAAGGTCATTGCTTCCGAGAACCGCATTACTTTCAAAATTCAGCAAGTCTCCTCCAATAAGACAAGTCGGATTCTTTCGAAGCTCAGAAAGAACAAACGAGATCATGGAGGACGTTGTTGTCTTGCCATGAGTCCCCGTGACTCCGATGGCCGTATGGGCCTGATTCAGAAGAGAGGAAAGAATTTGGGCGCGATGGTAAATTCTGACACCATAGCGGCGGGCCGTTTCAAGCTCGGGATGATGGGGTGCAATCGCCGAAGAGTAAATCAAAAGGTCACAGTCTGCAACAATGGCGGGAGAATTTTCAGTAAAAACACGGATGCCGGCTTTTCTCAAAGCCTTAGTCTGGCGGCTTTCCGCCGCATCAGACCCGCAAACTTCGTACCCCTGATGGTTCAGAACCAGGGCCAGACCGCTCATACCGACTCCGCCAATGCCGACGAAATAGATCTTTCGAGCGCTTCCAATCAAATCCTGATCTTTGGGGTTCACGTTGTTTGTCCTTTCAAATAGGAGAGGGCCAGCTCTACAAGTCTTTCCGGCGCATCCGGCGTGGCGGCATCTTTCATCGCTGAAGCCATCCGGGTTCTTAATGCTTTATCATTTTTCAGCATCCGGATCAGCGACAGCAGCCGTTCGTCTGTCAGTGAGCTTTCAGGCTCGCAAAGGACCGCCTGTTTGTTCACAAAAGGGGTCGCATTTTCAAACTGGTGCCCCCCCGCGTGAGGATACGGAATCACAATAGCCGGCAGCCTGAAAAGAGCCAGTTCAAAAAGCGTATTGGCACCGGCCCGGCAAACCGCGAGATCCGACTCCGCGTAAAGGGCTTCCATGTTCTCAAAGAAAGGAAAAACACTGGCTTCAACACCGATTTTCCGGTACTCCGAAGAAACCGATTCAAAATCTGTTTTTCCCGTTATATGAGTAACGGCGATTTCCCTTTTTTCTTCAGACGAAAGATGCGAAAAAGCCTGTAAAATCACACGATTCAGAAATCCTGCCCCTTGCGAACCACCCACCGCGAGTAAACGGAACTTTTGGCCCTTGCAAGCAGTCCCACCGGACCCTCTTCGTTCGATTTCCAAAGCAGCATTCACAAGCTTTCTCCGGATCGGGAGCCCTGTCTTGAAAACCCGGTTCACACGCCGGCCCCAAAAGCTGCCTTCAAAACTTTCAGCTACGGCATCCACCTTGTCCGCCAGCCACACATTGGCCTTGCCCGGAACCTGATTCTGTTCATGAATCAGCGTGGGAATTTTTTTCCAGGCGCTAAGCAAAACACCGGGGTATGACACATAGCTTCCAAAGCCAATACTCATATCAGGTTGCATCCGGGAAAGAAAACGGAAAGACTCATTGAAGGCGCGAGCCAATTTTAACAAAAAGGTCAGCGTGCGCAAGGAAATTCCCGGGGAAGACGGAAAGTTTTCGATAAAAATTATTTCCTCAAAAATTCCGCTGGGGAAACGTTCCGTCAAGGGCTTGCCTTTATGGCTTGTGACGAAAAAAATCCGTGCCGAAGGAAGTCTCTTTTTAAGGCTTTCGGAGAAAGCCAAAGCTGGGAATAGATGCCCGCCGGAGGGTCCTGCAAATACGGCAAAAGTCAGTGTTTGTTTAGGCATGATCACTAAAGGATTAAACTGAACGCCGCTGATGAATCGAACGATCGAGGCTTAGGATAAACCCTACGGCCATAAGATTGAAAACAATCGAAGTTCCGCCGTAGCTGACGAACGGCATAGCTAATCCTTTTGTCGGGATTAAGCCGGTCGCGACCAGCATGTTGATGAGGGCCTGCAAGACAATAAGGAGTACAAGGGATGCCACCAGCAGCTTTTCATAATCATTCCGGGCTTTTTCTGCAAGACGGATCCCGCAAAGGAAAATCACCGCATAGAGGAACATGACCCCCAGCATACCGATCAGGCCCAGCTCCTCGCCTATGACTGAGAAGATAAAGTCGTTATAGCTGGAGGGCAGGTAAAAAAGCTTCTGGGTGCTTTGCCCGAGACCTACGCCTTTAATCCCCCCAAGCCCAAACGCCAGAAAAGACTGGATAATCTGAAACCCGCTCCCCTGCGGATCGTCCCAGGGGTTGAGATAGGCCGTCACGCGGCTTAAACGGTACGGAACACGTGCCACCAGGAGATAGAAAATCGGAATAAGGCCTGCCAGCACAAGGGCCACATACTGAATCCGTATGCCCGCGATAAAGATCAGAAGGGAGGTTACAAGAAAAATAATAAAGCAGGATCCGAGGTCAGGCTGGAGAAGTGACAATGCGCACACCGTGCCGATCAAAAGCATGGGCGGAATAAAAATGGGCAGGCTTCCCTGCTTAATAATCTTAATTTTCCTTGTCATGTAATCGCTCAGGTAGATGCAGGCGGCTATTTTGGCAAATTCAACGGGCTGAAAGTTGACGGGTCCTAACCGGACCCACCGGCGGGCGCCGCCCGCGGAACGGCCGATCCCAGGTAAAAAAACCAAAATCATCAGAAGAATGGCAAATAAAATGACTTCCCGGGAATGCCGCTTCCAGAAAGGAACCGGCGTCATCGCCGTGATGATCATAAAAAAAATACCGACGATCACAAAGATCAGCTGGCGGATAAGAAAATACATGGAGTTCCCGTAAACCTGCTCGGCGTACACAGCGCTGGCGCTATAAGTCATAACGATGCCGACCGAGACCAGCAGGAAAACAGCAACAAAAAGAATTCTTGAAGGAAGTGACATAAGCCTGCGCTAAGATGCGTTAGAAAAAGATTGCGGAGTGGATTCGGCCTGTGTTTTCTCCGAGGTAAGCCCTCGGGTTAACTCCTTAAACCGAAGACCCCGCTCCTGGTAGTTCTTAAACATATCAAAACTGGAGCATGCCGGGGAGAGAAGAACCGTATCTCCCGGCACTGCCTGAGAGGCCGCGGCTTCAAAGGCTTGACGAAACCCCTCGGCCGAAAAAAGTTCGGTCTTGCCCTTCCAAGCTTCTTTCAAAACCGGTGCGGCTTCGCCTATCAAATAGGCCTTTTTGACTTTCCGGGCAATCAGTTCCCGAATCGTATCATAATCCCGGCTTTTAGCAATTCCTCCGGCGATCAAGTGGACAGACGCGTCTTTAAACTTTTCAAGCGCCCAAGCGAGCGATGCGGTGGTGGTTGCTTTGGAATCATTCACATAAGCAACGCCTTGAATAACAGCGACTTTCTCAAGCCGGTGCTCAATCCCTGAAAAGCTCTTCAGAACATCCTCGACCTTGCCGGGACTCAGTCCCAAAAGAGACGCCACCTTCCGGACCACAGCTTCATTGGGATTCACAGAAGAATCCTCATCAAAAAAAACCGTTTGTCCGGGAAAAGAAAATGCTGGAAAAATATTCTTTTGATCCGCCTTTCGGATGACCGCAAAATCCCCGGGGTTTTGATTTTTAAACATCCGCAGCTTCGCCTGAACATACTCTTCCATGTCCCGGTGCCAATCCAGATGATTCGGCGAAATATTCAAAAGAACGCCCACATCCGGACGAAAATCAAAGCACTGCTGAAGCTGAAAAGAACTGAGTTCCAGCACAACCATGGAATCCGCTCCCGCGCGGCCGAGTTCACCGATCCAGGGGTTTCCGATATTTCCGCAGCATACGGTGGGATATCCGCAGGCCTCAAGGGATCTGGCAATCAGTGTTGTCACAGTCGTTTTTCCAGAAGATCCCGTGACGGCAATAACCTTGGCCGCTTTGGAAAACCAGCTGGCGACCTCAATCTCACTGAAAATAGGTTTGTTGTTCTCTTGAAGAAGCCGGTAAATGGGGGTCTTGGGGGCTATTCCGGGAGAAATCAAGACCCAGTCTGCAGCCAGAATTTTTTCCGCCGTGTGCCCGCCCGTTTCCACCTCGACACCCTGGTCCTTAAGCTTCGAGGCAAATTCCTGGGCAATACCCCCCGAGGCAAATTCGGAAGCAAAAACCTGATAGCCTTTTTCTTTAAGAAAAAGAGCGGCCTGATGGCCGCTTTTACCCAATCCCAGGACTGCAACTTTCTTTCCGGGATGCATCAGCGGACCTTAAGCGTGCTAAGGCCTGCGACCGCAAGAATCAAGGCAATGATCCATAAACGAATGGTCACTTTAGACTCCGGCCAGCCTTTGAGCTGAAGGTGATGATGGAAAGGAGACATCAAAAAAACACGCTTTTTCGTAAGCTTAAAACTGGTCACCTGAATAATGACTGAAAGCGCTTCCCACACAAAAACACCGCCCACAATCATAAGCATGAGTTCCTTTTTAATAAGCACAGCGACGGCCCCCAAAGCGCCCCCTAAAGCAAGAGACCCCGTGTCCCCCATAATCACCTCAGCGGGATAGGAGTTAAACCAGAGGAATCCGGCGCTCGCCCCAACCAGGGCAGAACAAAAGACAGTCACTTCTCCGGCTTCGGGGATATGCGAAATGGAAAGGTAATGCGCAAACTCAGCATGTCCCACAATGTAGGTGACGATTGAAAAAGCTCCGATGCAGAACAAAGTGCACCCCACAGCGAGCCCGTCAAGACCATCCGTAAGGTTCAGAGCATTCGAGGAACCGACCAGAACCAGCACCACAAAAGGAATAAAAAGAAGACCGATAGAAACCGTCTCTTGTTTCAGAAAAGGAATATAAATCCTCAGGTCAAAAGAAGGATCGAAATAGAGAAAACAGCCGAGGGCCATACCGATAATCAGCTGCCCATAGAACTTTGTCTTTGAGCTTAGGCCTTTTGAACTCTTCGATTTGAGTTTAATCCAGTCATCCAGGAATCCTACCCCGGCAAACCCTGTCATCACGAGAATCAAAATCCAGACAAACCGGTTTGTGAAATTTCCCCAAAGCAGCATGGACGTGAGAACACTTGCAACGATCAGAATACCGCCCATGGTAGGAACATTTTTTTTGCCTGCATAAAAAGCATGAATTGCCTGCGCATGTTCCCGCTGCTGGTGAGCCGTCGCATTCAGTCTTTTGAGCCATTCGATAATATACGGGCCGATAAAAATGCAAAAAAGAAAAGCCGTGATGCTGGCTCCGGCCGACCGGAAAGTGATATAACGGAAAAGATTAAAAAAAATGGAGACGTCTTTAAAGGGATACAGGAAATAAAGCATGGCAACCGTTCTGAATTAAATGAGGGTGAATGTTCTGGTTAAAGTGTCCTCTTATATCGTCATTTGAAATCAAAATTCAAGGGGCTTTTCGGTTCTCAGGTCCTTAAGACTGTCTTGGAAAAGCGGCTGTCTGCTTCAAGACTCTGAAGAACCCTTTCAACCTTCATTCCGCGGGAAGCTTTCATCAAAATCAAGTCTCCTGGCTGGAGAAACGACGCGAGATGCCGGGCCAAAGACTCGGGACCGTCAAAATAGGCGCTCTCACCCCGGACTGATTTATCCTTAAACGCCTGAATGATGGCAACGGATTCGTGTCCGTACGCAAAAACCGCGTCAACACGGCATTCAGCAGCTTTCTCCCCGGCCGCACGATGATAAGCCTCCGAGTCATCCCCCAGTTCCAGCATGTCTGACAAGACCACGACACGGCGTCCTTCAGCCGGCAAAGAAGCAAAGGTTTCGATGGCCTTTTCGCAGGCCCGGGGACTTGAGTTGTAGCCATCAAAAATCACCCGGATTCCCCCGCCTAAGCTCTTTACTGAAAAACGTCCTTCGGGAAGGCTGAAACCTTCCCAGCGCTGCGGCAACTGCGATAGCTCAACACCCAAAGCTTCGACCATGAGAAGCGCCATGGCCGCGTTCAGGACCAAAAATGAGGCTAATCCTGGAAAAGCATACCGAAAGCGGTCCCGAAAACAAAAAGAGACCCAGCCATTCTCCGTTCGAACTTCCGAAATTTTTCCCGAAACACCCGTGATCAAGCCTGCGCGGCTGACTGAGAGCCCCAGGGAATCAACAAGGCTGTCAAGACGGGAATCTCCCGAAGAGATCACGGCCGGCGATCCTGCAGGCAATGCCCGAAACAAATCGGTTTTGGTTTGATAAATAGCTTCGAGGCTTCCGAACCCTTTAAGATGAACCGGAGCAACGCACGTCAAAATACCGGCAGTAGGCTTTAGGATTTTACAGAGAAAGGCAATGTCTTCACGGCCATTGGCACCCATTTCCGTGACACAAAAACGATGCCCGTCATGGAGATTCAGCAGGGTCAGAGGCAGACCCAGGTGATTGTTCAAATTCCCCTGGGTCGCAAGCACAGTTCCTTCCCCGGCATAGGCTTGAAGAAGATACTGCAGAAACTCTTTGGTGCTTGTTTTACCCACGCTGCCTGTAATTCCGATAAAAGGAATTGAAAACCGGCTTCGGTGCCAAGCCGCGATGTCCGCCAAAGCTTTTTCCGGATTTTCGACAAGGAGGAGATTTTTGAAACCTGGAGGGGCCGGTTGGCCTGAGATCTCTTCTTGAAAAAAAGATTCGGAAATAACTGCGGAAGAAGCCCCGCGTTTGAAAGCCTCTGACAGAAAGGTATGCCCATCTGCCTGGGTCCCGGGAAGGGCAAAAAAACAGTCTCCCGGCTTCAGGGTTCGGGTATCGATGGATGCACCGGAGGCCTGAGAATCAGATCCTCCAAGAGCAAGTTTGGCGCCGAGGAATTGAGCGGCGTCAGGAAGAGAAAACACGGGTTTTCCTCTTCAGAGCTTCCCGTGCGACCTGGCGGTCATCAAACGGAATCTTGCGGTCGCCAAGGATCTGGTAATCTTCATGCCCTTTGCCAAGAATCAAGACGATGTCGCCGGGCTCCGCAAGTGAAATGGCTTTTTGAATAGCAGACTCACGGTCAAGGTCTTCCAGAATTCTGCAGTTCGATTCTTCCTTAAGCAGTCCCTTTTTCATGTCTTTTAAAATAGCTTCCGGGTCTTCCGATCTCGGATTATCCGCCGTAAGAATCGCTATATCCGAATAGCGCACGGCAGAACGTGTCATCAGCGGCCGCTTTTCCTTGTCGCGGTCCCCTCCACAGCCAAAGACGGTAATAATTTTATTCGTCGCAAGCTGCCTTGACTCGCTTAAGACGCGCTCAAACGCATCAGGGGTATGCGCATAGTCCACAAAAACATCAACGTCACCGGATTGCCCTACCCTTTCAAGACGCCCAGGAATTCCAGGAATTTCACGTAGAACGTCACGATAGTCTTCCGGATCAAACCCGAGAAGATCAAGTCCGCCCAACACGCACAAAAGATTGGCAACGTTGTGCCTCATCGGGAGACGTATGTTAAAAGGAATCTTACGGCCTCGGTAACAGAGATTGAACTGGCTGCCTTGAAACGAGATTTGAATATCTCGAGCCGAATAATCAGCATCGCCTTCAAGGCTGTAGCTTTTTGTCTCGGGAAACTCGGCAAGCAGCCGGCGTCCATAAGGACAATCTTTATTGATCAAACTATGTTTCGGCCTGGGCGAAACGCTGAAAAGCTGGCGCTTCGCGAGAAAATAATTTTCAAGGTTCTTGTGATAATCAAGGTGGTCTTGGGTAAGCTGTGTAAAAAGAGCCAGTTCGAATTCTAAACCATGGATACGGCGCTGATCGAGCGCGTGGGACGATGCTTCCATCACGCAATAGCGGACATCCGCCTTCCGCATATCATTTAAAAGGGGAACCAGAACCTCCGCCCCCGGAGTCGTATTAATCGCGGCAATTTTCTGAGCGGGCAGTTCATACCAAAGAGTTCCTATATAAGCAGCACTCATGGTTTTTCCAATGAGTTTATGCAAAAGATAAGCAATCGTTGTTTTTCCGTTCGTTCCTGTGACCCCCACCAGCTTTACGGAATGGTCCGGATTACCATAGAAGCGTTTGAGGAGCTCCGAAAGTGCTGCCTGGGAGTTAGGAACCTGAATCCCTGTAACTGCCGGAGGAATCACAAAAGCCGGGGAGTTCTCAAAAACCAGAACTGAAGCGTTAGCATAAATCGCCTGCGTCAAGAAATCGTGCCCATCCATGCGGGAGCCATGACAAGCCACAAACACATCGCCTTTTTCTACGGCCCGTGAATCGGACGTAATTTTACCGAAGCCCTTGTGAGGGGCCCAGTTGAACTTCTTGACTGTAGGAATACCTTCAAAAAGCTGTTCGAGTTTCACGCTTTCCTCCTTGGTGGCGTGATTCAACCAAATCTTAGACGCTGCTTCGTCCTATTTGAAACTGCAGCTCAGGCGACTTCACCCGGAGCGCAGAAATTTCTTTAAGTCCTTCTCCATCAAATAAAAGATCGGCAAAAAAGTCATCTACCGTAACCTGAGCTTGGGGTGCGAGAGGGGCTAATTCGCCAAGAAGCGTCACAGGGAGCTTTTGCCCGCTCAATTTGATCCGGATTCCTTTTTCAGAAAAAAGACTCCAGAGATTGTAATCCACCGTAATATCACCCGACTGCAAACTTATTTTATTATCCCACATCAAAACCGCGTCGCGAACAACAAAGGAGGCTTGAAGAAGACGGGGCTCAAAACGCCCGCCTACGGGAACATTCAAAGAATGTTCTAAACGCTGAAAAACCCAATAGCCTGTAACCGCAGGCATTGCCGATGCCACAAGCAGTACACAGACCGCCCAAATCAGTTTTGACTTCACAGTTGATCTCGCTTGAAGCGGGCGGGTCAAGATGCCACTTTGTTGGGTGAAATGACAATCTCCACCCGTCTGTTTTTCAGACGGCCGTCATAGGTGTTATTGTCGGATATCGGATGAAACTCTCCATACCCCACCGCCGCTATCCGACGCGGGTCAATCGCAAGCTGCTCGACAAACATGTGAACCACTTCCGTAGAACGGGCGGTCGACAATTCCCAGTTTGAGCGCCAATTGGAAAAACGGATCGGAACATTGTCCGTGTGTCCCTCCACATAAACCATGTTCTCACGGACCCTGTCCGAAAGAATGGATGCCACGGTTTGCAGCGTCTGCTGGGATTCGGGTTTCAGTTCAGCTTTTCCGGAATCAAAAAGAATACGGTCGAGAACCGTCACCACAAGTCCCCGGGCTTCCATGGAAACAGAAGCATCTCCCGACGCCACCTGCCCTTGAAGCTGATTTTCCAAATCACTTTTAGCCCGGGCCAAATCATCCCGGGAAGAGAAGACCTGATCCAGCTCGCGGTTCAGCCTCGCAATTTCTTCATTGAGAGCAACAATAGTAGCGGCTTGCTCTTGAGATGTTTGGGGAACTTGAAGGGAAGCGGTCTGGGGTTTCGGTTCACGAGAAGCGGATGCGCATCCGGAGACAGTCAACCCTAGGGACACTCCAAGAATTCCAAATAAGCGAATGGCCAACATGCGGCGCTGAAATTCCATGAGGATGACTCTCCGGTCAAAACGTGAGGGCAATACAACACGGTTATTCTAGGCATTTTGAAGGAAAAGAAAAGCACGAAAATGAAAAAATTTTTCATTTCTCTTTGAAGCTTATAAACTTTTTAAAGATTAGACTGAAAGCGCTGCGGGAGAATTGTTTTCGCGGGATTTTTTGGGAGCGCGGATGATGGCCTTCAACTTGTCATGAATTTCTTTATTTCTGGCAACTTTGAGAAAGCAATCCACAACACGTGGATCAAACTGAGTGCCGCTATTGGCTTGAATTTCCTTGAGTGCCTGCTCAACATTCATGGAATCCCGGTAGGAACGCTCTGAAATCATGGCAATAAAAGAGTCCACAATCGCAACAATACGGGCACCGATAGGAATTTCTTCGCCCCTGAGCCCCTGTGGGTACCCTTTCCCGTCATAACGCTCACGGTGGTGCAGCACAATGGGCAGAACAGGCTTCAAAGAGGAGATTGAGCTCAAAAGACTGGCTCCGCGCATCGGGATACGGCGGATGATCGCAATTTCCTTTTTGGTCAATTTTCCTTTTTTCTTCAGAATATCCTCTGGAAAAGCCAAAGCGCCGGCATCCCGAAGCATAATCGCCCTCTGGATATGAATCAGTTCACGCCCGGAAAGCTGCAATTCGCGGCCAATCTCCATCACCACTTCACCCAAAACCGCCAAGTGGGCCCGGTCTGCGCCCCCTTTAAGCTCGAGGAGCTCATTGATCGTTTTGATGCTTCCCAGAGTCAGTTGTTCGGTCTCTTCAAAAAGCTGCGCATTCTTAATGGCCGTGACAGCCTGTTCGGAAAGCGATTTTAGAATTTCGAGATCCGTTTTTGTAAAAGGCTGATTGTCTACTTTATCCCAAAGACATAGAACCCCGACAATATCCTCTTCGATAAAAGGAACCGCTATGGAACGGCGGTGAAGATGAAATTCTCCGGTATCCGCAATTTTCCCCTCAAGCCCCCGGCCTATCCGGACGCGCTGCTTATGAACAAACCTTTTGCTTTCGCCAACAGAAAAAGCCGGCAGTAAGTACTCGTGGTTAGCATCAATCAGCATAATGGAACAGCCTCTGGCTTTAAGAACCTGCGCGCTCAAGCGGCCGATTCTGGGAAGGAGATCCTTCAAACGGATAGAAGCACTGATAACGCGGTGGACGGAATGCATCGTCGAGAGCGCCAAGGCTCTCGGGTGGACGGTTTCATAAAAATTATTCAATTCGAAATTCTTATAGGCCAGCTCAAGCTGGCAAATCAGGAAATAATTAAACGGCATCAGAAAGGAGTCATACTTGGCTTTATTCTCTTTAAGAGAAGTCAGCAGAAGAAAGGCTCGAAGTTTTCCAAGATGGCGAAGGGCAAAAATAACTCCGGTTTTTCCAAAGGCGTCTTTGAAGAATGCCGGGAACGGCGGAAGGGTTTCGCTTTGGGCGACCAGCATTTCGCAGTATTTACGGAGAAAGACTTCCGTACTTTGCTGGTTAGGTTTGGAGGCGGCATAAAAAGAGCAGTGATCTTTACGATCAAGCCGTATAAGCTGGCTGCGTTCCCCTTTATCGACAACATAAAGCCAGCCGAGGGGGCGCCCAAATAGCTGATTAAACGATTTATAGCCCTCCTGCCAATCGGGGTTGGGGAGCAAAAATCGTTCAATAACAGTTTGTTTATTCTTGGCGTCCGACATCAAGAAGTCAGCCTCCCTGCTTCATGGTCTACAGCTTCTAACACCTCATTTTTACACAGCTTAGGGATAACGTCACGCCCTAGTTGGATTTAGGCAAAGATTTCATGCGGCTCAAACAAGCGCTTATACTCCTGAACCGCAAAGCGGTCTGTCATTCCGGCCAAATAGTCACAGATAGCGCGGTGACTTCCCTCTTTTTCGATGCGGCGGACCACATCCGGGGGCAAAAGTTTTGGTTTTCCCAAATACGCTTCAAAGAGCGCTTTAATAAAACGCTGACCTTTATCGGTCATTCTTACCACATGGTAATGTTGATAGAGGTTCTTCATCAAAAATTTCTTGAGCTCAATATGCTGGCGGGCCATGTCAGAAGAAAAAGCAACGAGTCTCTTTTGAGTTTTCTGAAGATCTTGAACCGAGCGGACTCCGGACAAGCTTATATGCTTTCTCGAATTTTCAACCACATCCATGACCATCCGGTTCAAGATGCCCCGGATCATAACAGGCCGGCAGGATGCTTGGGTGAAACGGACTTTCTTCTTTTTTAAGGCTTCTTTCGTTTGAGTCCAGAGAGAGACTCCGGCAAGCATTTCTTCATCCAGCAGTCCCGCTCTTAACCCATCATCCAAATCATGACTGCAATAAGCGATTTCATCGGCCAAGTCCACAAGATCCCCTTCAAGGCTACGGAATCTTTTTTCACGGTTTCTATAAAAGCGCTCTGGATGCTTCTTAAGACCTTCCAGCGTTTCAAAACTTAAGTTCAGGCCGCAAAAATCAGGGTATCTGTCTTCCAACACTTCCACAATCCGAAGGCTCTGCACATTATGTTCAAACCCCCCGTGGGCCTTCATCATTTCCTTGAGCGCCCACTCTCCAGCATGTCCAAAAGGACCATGCCCAAGGTCATGCGCCAAAGCAATGGTCTCCACGAGATCTTCATTCAAGCAAAGGGCCCTTGCCAAGGTTCTTCCGATCTGACAAGTTTCAAGAGTGTGCGTCAACCGTGTCCGGAAATGATCCCCCTCATGATTGACAAAAACCTGGGTTTTGTACTGCAGGCGGCGGAATGCCGTGGAATAAAGAATCCGGTCTCTGTCGCGCTGAAAACACGACCGGATTTCATGCTCCGCTTCAGGGTGTTTGCGGCCGCGTGAGGCTTCGGGATGAACAGCATAATCCGCCAAAGCAGAAGAGCGGTTTTGAGAAGGAGTTTTTTTCCGGTTCAACGCCGGGAATCCTTTTTTGTTTTAAGCTGGCGGGACAATTCCCGGTAGGCCGAGTCGAGCGATTCTGAAATCACTTTTACCGCGCCCACGACGGGCATAAAGTTAGCATCCCCTTTCCACCTTGGGACAATATGAAGATGTAAATGTTCCGGAAGACCGGCTCCGGCAGCAGATCCGAGATTAATTCCCAGGTTAAACCCCTGGGCATTCATGCGCTGCTGAATAGCGGATTGAACTTTTTCACAGAGATCAAGAAGATCCAATTTTTCCTCGGGCTTTAAGTCGGAAAGCTCGGCTGCGTGCCGGCGGGGAATAATCAGCGTATGTCCATTGTTATACGGGTAGAGATTGAGGATGGCAAAACTATACTCGGTTCTTGCGAGGATATAATTGCGGCGGTCTTTTCCTTCCTTCAGGAGCCCGCAAAAAAGACACCCTTTGCGGGGCTTTTGATCAGGTCGAATATACGCCTTCCGCCAAGGTGCCCAGATCCGATCCATGTAAGCCCTGTCCTTCAAAAGAAATAATTTTAGGAAGATCATAAAGCGCCAGCAGCGAGTTTAAATCCCGTAACCCCCACAGCTGGATTTGAGCTGACTGCGCAATCAATTTGGCATTTTGATCAATGCCGCCGAGGGTCACAATAATTTTCTGCTGAACTTTCTTCCGGAAGCGTTTCAAGTCCTCAAGATACCCAAGAACATCCTCTTCCTGAACTTCCTCTTCGGCCATCAGGCATACCCAACGTTCCCGCTGACTTTTGGCTACAAGAGAGCAAAACCGCCCTTGGGCAGGACGAAAAGCGATTTCCAGGAAATGCGGACACCGGAATTTCCGGGCGTCCATTTCAACGGCATCATTTCGAAACTCCTTGAATAGCCGCTCGATCCGGTGAGGGGTTTCCTTTTTTTCATCATGGCAAAGAGTTTCCATCTTTTCCCGGATAGCCTCCATAAGCGCATCCTCCACGCTTTTCTGGTCGGGAAGACAAAGGCACTGCTTCTTCTGGAAAACTTCCCTCAGCCAAAAACGAAAAAGAGGGTCTTCCATTACATAAAAACTGCCCCGCTTACTGATTCTATCCTCATGGACGAGCCGCTGAAGTATTTTTTGTGTCTCGGATGCTTTCAAACCTATTGCCGCTGCAATTTCAGCGATGCGGTGGCGGCCTTCACTTACCGCCAAAAGAGTTCTGAGGTAAGGGCCTTGGTCTTTTTGAGCGCGGAGTACGGGTTCGAGCATTCTTTCAAAAAGAAGAGCGATTCTTCCCTTCCGGTCAAACAACTCTTCCTGAATGGCAAGAAATAGAAGCCTGTCTGAAACCCACTGTTCCGTCTGATCTGAAAGATAGAACTTGAGACGATCCATCAGAAGATCAAGATAAAGGGGGTCCCCGTTGGTCAAGGTGATCAAAAGTTTCTTCTGCTGCCGGGTAAAATGCGTTTTGGGGAAATGGCGGACCACAAAATCAACTGTTTCCTTAAACTCAAACGGCCGGAGTTCGATGACTTCAAAATTACCAAAAAGAAGCGACAGCTTTTCCCGGAAAATCTCTTTTGCCCTTTCAGGGTGCGAACTGGACACTAAATAGAGCGTGTCCTTCTGAACCATAATCTCGCGCCCCAGCAAAGCAAAGGGGTCGGCGTCGGGAAGTGTTTCAAGCTGCTGAAATTCATCCAGCATCAAAATCATCTTTTTTTCGCATTCCTGAGTCAGCATTCCGCTCAAATTAAAAAGCTCGCGCAAAAGTGCCGGGGAAGGTTCTTTTCGAAGCTGGCGCCGGATATGCAAAATACTTTGAAGGGTTTTAGGAATACGGGATTCAGAAGCGGCTGCAAGCTCGGCAAAGTCGTACCCCGCGGCGGGGAGACCTTCGCTTAATAGATATCCGGTTAAAACCGCACCTGTCCAACGCTCTACCAAACGCTCAAAGTCAAAGCTGTCGGCTTGAACATAAGCGCAGACAAGTCCTGGAGAATTTGAAAAATCCCGGTAGGTTGTGGCGAGAAAGTCCGTTTTTCCAAGCCCTGGAGAACCGATGATTCCGACGTTCTGCCGGTAGCCTTTCAAGAGGGCTTCAACGCGCTTCTTTAAAACGCTTCCAATCTCATCGCGGGCAAATGTAGGCAAAAGAAAATCCCTGCTTGAGGCCATTCAAAAAAACAGCCGGGGGTTGAATGTTTCATTTGCTCTCGGAAGGAAAATCGCCGCAACAAAAACAAAATTAAGTTAAGAGGGCTAAAAAAGATGTCCGGCAAAGTTTTTTCAACCGAGAAAGAAAAAACGTGTGCCTATCTTACAAAGACCGCTCGCGAAAGCAAGCGCAAAGGAACATTTTTTTCTATTTTTTTCGGAAATCCTGTTCCTTGTGTTAAGCTTGAATCAACCCCCTACATCTATGAATCCTTTTTTAAAAAAAATTTCACTCGCGCTCTTACTGGCATCTCTTTTTTCACAGATTCCGATTTTATCCGCATCAGAATCTGTGATTGCCGACATTCTTAGCGCATCTAAAGCGGTTGTTAAAATCTACACGCGCGCGAACGGACTCGCAAAATCTCCCGAAGGCACCAAGCTGTTTCAAATGGAACGCAATGGAGCGGGTCTTGTTTTAGATTCTTCAGGTACGATTGTTACTAACGCTCACACCGTCCAAGGCGCACAACAAATTGCCGTCATCACTCAAGACGGAAAACAGTATCCCGCAAAAATTCTTGGCCTTGCAGGAGATGATGATCTCGTATTCTTGAAAATTGAATCAGCCGTCCCGCTTAATTCGGTTTCCCTCGCCGGTCCCGGGGAAGCAAAGCTCGGAAGCGTCGTGTACTCCATTGGAAACTCCGCTTTCTTGAGCCAAACGATCAGCGAAGGGGCCATCACCGGTATTGGTCAAAAACCCAATGCTTCCGGCAGCGGGCCAGAGAATGCGGTCCTGCGAATCAATTTTAAGGTCTATCCGGGAGACAGCGGCACACCCGTTTTCAACGCGCAGGGAAAATTGATGGGGTTAACGGTGGGCGGATTGAGTTCCGGGAATCAAGAAACCTTCGCGGTTTCAGCAGAGCGCATTCAAAAAAGCTACCGGAAATTATCCCCTCCTGACAGCGGGCAAAACTAAAATTTCTTAGTTTTGCGCGGGAGCGGGAGGTGTCGCTTCCGATTCCTGCATCGGAACGGCTTCAGGCTGAGGGGCCGGCTTTAGTTCCACAACCTTAAACCCTTGGGGAACATCAAAGACCGAGTCTTCAATAGGTGTCGTGGTATCGATCTTGGTAAGTTCGACCGAAAGCAGCCCTTCGTTGGCTTGAACTTCAATTTTAAGCGGAAGATTTTTTTCCTTCCAAACCCAGGCGCGCGCATTCTTCTGCGTCATCGGGTCGATAAATTCATAAATTTCTGTATCTTGTTCCTGCACTTTTTCCGAGCCAATCACTTTGGCCTGATTCTGTTTGAGAAATTCTTGATAATTATCGAGATCATCGAGCAAATTTGCTTTCTCCCCGAGGTCCGGAAGCTTAAGCGCGACCTTCTGCTCCGGAATGACACGGTAAGTTCCTTGCGCATTTTTCAGGACAAGCTCGGGCTGCTGGTCATTTAAAAATTCCGTTTTTACAAAGTCGGCCTTTGCCGTCACTTTGAATTTGGCAACCTGCTTTTCAGCCATGGAAATGGTTTCTTCGTAACTCCCCGTAAAAGCTAAAGCTGACCCGGACCCAATCAATGCTCCCGTTATAAGCACCCAAACAAAACGAGTTCCCTGAAAACGCATGTTAGTCTCCTGCCCCCTGGGGCGTTAGACCCTTATGGGGCCTGTTGTAACTGTTGAATCTGCTGCACGCAGCTTTGCATGGCCTTGCGCGCATTGTCCACATCTTGCTGTGATGCATAATTGGGTATCAGAGCCTGGTATATACCCGCAGACTGTTCAAACATCTGTCCGGCTTCGACAAGAATTGCAATGGCCGCATTACGGCCTGCCGGATTGGGACTCTGCTGAAGAACAGCGCGGGCTCTTTCCATAAGCTGACTTGCTGTCACCACTTGATTGTTCGCCTGGCTTTTGAGGGCATTAGGATCCTGCGCCCAGGCTGACGAAGCAAGCAGTACGGTAAAAAGGAACACCAACCATCCGGTTTTTCTCATACCTAAGATCCTTTCCTTGACCCAGGACTTATTAAAGACCCGTGTGATTATAGCATATTGGACGGGGCAAACTGCGGGATATTCAGGCTCATTTTCATCGGCAGGAATGTTTGGAAAGTAAATAAAAAAGAAAAGGTCCCGGTTCTATTCTGATCTAAAGACCCCCCAATCTTTTTGACCTGAATGTCCCCGGGACCTGCAAAAGTCCGAGATGTTCCTAATTGTCTTTACTTTGTAACAGCAACTTCCAGCGGCACCTTGGCTTCGCGGCGGATAATTTCCAAAGCCTCATCCCCGCCCTGAACCTGACGAAGCAGCTGTCTCATAAAACGGTCAGAAAAAAAGGCCAAGGCTCCATGCAAAAGCGTTTTTTTCATGTTCCGGCCTTCCTGATTGTCCGGCAGAAGCACAAGGAAAAAAATATAAACCAAGTCACCATCCAAAGAGCCGAAATCAACGCCCTCGTTGCTTATTCCCAGGATAACAACGGGCTCTTGTATGTCTTTGGAATAAGCATGCGGCAATGCTGTTTGATCGCCCACTGCTGTAGTTCCAAGGCGCTCACGCTCCATTAAAAGATGAATAAATTTTTCTTTTTGAGAATCCGAAAATTTTTCTGCCTCACAGACGCTTAAGAGCTCCCTGAAAATTTCCTCTTTGCTCTTAGCAGGCTTCAAGCCAAGCTTAATGCGGTTTTCACGCAGCAAAAGTTGGAACATGAGTTCTCCTCTCAAGATTACGCCGCACACGTTCCTGGCTCACCATCTGGCGTTTCCAGCGGCGCCGGGCAAATCGCAGCTCAAGCTTATGCTGACGAAGTGTTTCGCGAAGATCAAAAGGATCACCGCGAAGATCATCTCCCGCCTCTTGCTGCATATAAGTGAGAGAAACCCTCACCAAATCAAGCTGGCGGAGTTTTTTCTGAATAAAGCTCTTCAGTTCGGACGTTTCTTCAGTATAAAGATCCCGCACCTCTTCAAGGAGGTCCCGGTATTCGCCATCAATGCGGTCAAGTAAGGGCTGAAACAGCTGATTTGTGATTTGCATTTTCAGTAAGCTCCACAAATGTCCATGAAGGTGACTTAACGAACGGGTGCATAATACAAAATAAAAGATTAAAATAAGATTAAAATAAGATTAAAAAAATTTAATTTTTCAATGGGTGGACTTAAGTACTCTTTTTAAAGCGGGGAAGAAGAATGGTAACGGTTGTTCCTGCATGCGGGTAACTTTTAATCGTCAATGTTCCACGGTGAGCATCCGCAATAGCCTTAGCGATGTTAAGACCCAGCCCGGATCCCTCATGAGCACGGGCTCGGTCCGAACGGTAAAAACGCGAGAAAACCTTTTCCTGAATTTCAGCTTCAATACCCATACCGTTATCAGAAACCTCAATCACTGACTGCGTTTCTGTACCCGAAAGAGCCAGTTTGACCCATCCGCCGGCTTGGGTAAATTTAATCCCGTTATCAACGAGGTTACTCACAAGACGTTTGAGATAAAGCTCATCCCCTTCTACCTCAAAATCCTGAGGGGCATTCAACGTGAGCTCAAGCCCCTTTCCCTGCGCTCTGTCTTGAAAACGCTGCGCGACATTTTTAAGAATGTCCTTGAGGCTGACCCGTTTTTTTTCAAACCTTAATTGGTGAGAATCGCTTCGGACAAGGAGCATCAAATCATCCACGAGACGAATCAACCCGTTCACCTCTTCCTCAATGATGCGAAGCGTTTGAACCAAGTCTTCCACCGAACGGGATTTCCGGAGCGCCAAATCGATTTCCCCTCGAACAATGGCAAGCGGCGTTTTCAGCTCATGAGAAACATCCACGCTAAACTCCCTAACGGCCTGCGTAGAGGACGCAATGCGGTCCATCATTTCATTGAGCGTTGCGGCCAGACGGTCGAGTTCATCACCGGTTTGCGTCCGGGGCAGCCTCCCTTGAAGATAAGCAGCCGTAATCTGTGTCGCCTCGCGAATCATCGAATCAATCGGGCGCAAAGAGCGCCGGGAAAGAAACCAGCCCGCGGCTCCCGCCGCGACAACGGCAACAGGGATCCAAAGAAGAATGATGAAAAGCAGCCGGGAAAGAGTGCTTTCAACGTCCTGGAGCGAATACCCCACCTGGACAACGTAAAGCGGATGATCCGCATAACGGATCATCTGGTAATAAAGCCTTACAGGATTTTTTCTAAAATGGATGGTTTGAAAAGAGGCGCCCGTCTCCATAAAAGGTGAATCGCGCTCAAAGTCAGGAAAAATGATTTCCTTTTCCCACCCTTTAAGATTCGAAATAATGACCGAATGGTCAAACGCCAAAATGCGGATCATCAAGGTCGCCCGGCGCAGATACTGGGCACTATGCTCCCACTCTTTCAGGGACTCCTTGAGAAGGCTGCTGACTTCCGGTGAAAAGGCCTTATGGGCCCCTGGAACAAATGCGATTTCGCGGCTGTGAATATCGCGTAAGGACTGCGAAAGAAAGCCAAGCAGGGATTTATCGATCGCTGCCGCCTGCTGGTACAAACTGCGGTCAGCGTCACGGTACAAAGCCTTGGCGAGTTCGGCGTGCATCAGGAAAGAAAAAAAAGAAAGGAAAATAGTGAGGACGAAAGCATACCATAGCGTGAGGCGGAATTTAACGCTGCGGAAAAAAGCCATCATACTTCGCTCAACCGATACCCGGAACCGCGGAGGGTTTCAATGCGGCTTTTCTTGCGGCTCCCATCAATTTTTTTACGGAGAAAATTAATATAGACATCAATCGTGTTGCTCATCGGGTCAAAATGCAAATCCCACACATGCTCAGCGATTTGGGAACGGGTCACAACCTGCCCCTTGCGCCGCATAAGGAATTCAAGCAAAGCGTATTCTTTCTGCGAAAGGACAACCTGTTCCTGCCCGATCGTTACACGGTGGGTAACAAGATCAAGAGTCATCGTTCCGGCCCTGAGCACCGTCTCCGTCTGAAGTTCACGGGGTCTTCTGGAAAGGGCACGAAGCCGAGCAAGAAGCTCATCAAAGGCAAAGGGTTTTGTCAGATAATCATCGGCCCCCTGATCCAGCCCTTTTATTTTATCCTCGACAGTATCGCGGACCGTAAGCATTAAAATAGGAACACGGGACCCTGATTCGCGGATTTTTGAGCACAAAGTGAGCCCATCCATTTTAGGCAGCATCCAATCGAGAATAAGCACGTCATACTCATTGACCGCGGCATATTCCCATCCTTTTTCACCGTCCTCCGCGACGTCTACCGCATAGCCTTCTTCTTTGAGGCCTCGCTGAATAAAAGCAGCCATACGCTTCTCATCCTCCACAATCAAAACACGCATTAGTCTTCTCCTTCCGGGTCATAATGAACGGTGACGTCTGCACCCGCATACTTGCCCTTTATTTCTTTGACCAGCGATTCCGTAATATCATGCGCTTTTCTGAAATCCTTTTCATCCCGTATCTCAATGTGAAAATCGAGAAAAATTTTAGCGCCTGCCTTCCGGCTTCTAAACTCATGAATTCCGACGATCTTGGGATGGTGCGCCTGAATAAGGGCCGCTATTTCCTGTTTCGTGACCGGTTCCACACTGCTGTCGAGAAGCTCTGCGACCGCATTCTTCAAAATCACAAGCGCGCATTTCAATACATAAACAGAAACCAGAACCGCCAGGCCAAAGTCCCAGAACGACAATCCGGTCATCTTAACAAGCAGGAGCGCCGCCAGAACCCCTCCCCCGGCCAGGAAATCCATAGAATAGTGAAGCTCTTCTGTGGCAAGAATCGTGGAGCCTTGCTCTTTTGACTGCCGACGCAGGTAACAGGAAAGCCCGTAAGTCACGATCAGGGAAAAAATCATGACACCAACTCCAACGAATGCATTCTCAAGAGGCTGAGGGTGAATAAAACGCCGGAACGCCTCGGTCACCAGAAAAAAACCGCCTCCCGCGATGACAATGCTTTGAAACAGACCGGCAAGGCTTTCGATTTTTTCATGCCCGTAAGCATGCTCCTGATCCGGAGGCTTTGAAGCTTCACGCGCTGCAATATAATTGACTATCGAATTTCCAAAATCTGCAAGCGAATCGAGCGCAGAAGAAAAAAGAGCGAGCGAGTGTGTAGCAATTCCTGCGGCTATCTTGACCACGGCCAGCACCAGCGAAACGGCCATGGAAATCTGCAGCGCTCTCTGGGGACGGAAACCACGCTCAGGGTTCATTGTCACCCGTGGGTAAATCGCCGGGTATTAAAGGGTTGAAGACGGGGGCTCATACGGCCGGTTAAAATGGACTCTGCAAGCTGTTCCCCGAGAAAGTCTCCAAGAAGAATCCCGCTTCTAAAATATCCGGTCGCGGCATAACAGCCAGACTGCCCCGGAATCTCACCCAAAACCGGCATTTTATCAGGACTATAAGGTCTCAGTCCGGCCCAAGAGCCGATGACTTTCATTCCGGCGGTAGCCGGGCAAACACTCTGCACCTTTTTAAGAATCGCCGCTCTCCCTTTGCCTGTGACACAGTCACGAAAACCCGCAAACTCTACTGTTGAACCCGCCAGATGAACCCCTTTTCCCCAGGGGACAAGATACCCGCCCGTGAGAGAGTGAAAAATGGCCGGTAAATCTTTCTTCCCTTTGAGGATGAGCATCTGCCCTCTGGCCGGAGACACGCGCAAAGATTTTCCCAAGAGCCGCTTATCGGAACTCCAGGCGCCAGCAGCATTGATGACTTTGAGTGCGGCCAAACTTCTTTTTGAAATCTGAATTTTAAAACCACCTGTTTTCACCCGCGCGACCTGCGGAAAGGCCGGCGTATTAAAAAAGCGGACTCCGAAACTTTTCGCATACCTCCGGTAATCTTTCATAAATTTGGGCGCATTTATTTTTCCGACTTCGGGATAAAAAAGCCCGCACAGGGCTTTGGGTGTGGTGTCCGGAAAACGCTGGTGAACCCTAGGGCCTTCCAGCCATTCCAGGGAAGACATCCATTTTTT
The DNA here is from genome assembly GCA_964434115.1 of uncultured bacterium. Classification (GTDB taxonomy): domain Bacteria; phylum Omnitrophota; class Omnitrophia; order Omnitrophales; family Aquincolibacteriaceae; genus ZLKRG04. The sequence continues at coordinate 106,000 of CAYSSX010000006.1, read as the reverse complement.
TTGCCAGGTAAACCGCCGTTGAAGTTCTTTTTTTTCAGCGGCATTTACGGCGATGTAGAGCATTCCGGTGCGCTTGTAATCGGCGTCAGACCCCGTCCGGAATTTCAAATCCTTGAGAAATTCGGGAAAAATCCGGAACGCTTCTATGGCCGCGGGAATCAGCGGGCTTTTCTGATTCTGCTCAAGCAAGGGATCCAGGATACCCGCAGCCCGAGGAGTTGCTTCCCCCCCAACGCCAGTCCGGGAAATAACCGCGACTCTCATCCCGCGCTTGGCAAAAGCTGCCGCAGCTCCGAGTCCGGCAACGCCGGAACCGATGACGGCAACATCAAATTGAACTTGGGAAACAGTATTTTTGGATCGCATGCGGGAGAGTATAGCAAATTACGAAAAACTTGCGAAGAAGCGAAGAAAAATTAAGATCCGGTCTCGGCAGCCTTAAGGCGCCAGCCTTCCATAAGAAGAGGGGTGATTGTCTGCGCCGGCACAGGCCGTGAAAACAGGTACCCCTGCATCCGGTCACATTTAAGACTGCGAAGCATCTGAAGCTGTTCCATGGTTTCCACGCCTTCGGCAATCACATTCAACTTCAAGCTATGCCCCATGGCGATAACGGCCGACGTAATAGCTTCGTCGTCCGGATCCGTTGTAATTTCGCGTATGAAAGACTGGTCAATTTTTAAAGCGTGCACAGGAAATTTTTTCAAATAAGTCAGAGAGGAATAGCCTGTTCCAAAATCATCAATGGAGATCTGGATGCCCAAATGATGCAAATCGCGCAGAGTTGCAATCGTCGACTCCAGATGCTGCATGATGATACTTTCCGTGATTTCCACATCCAGCCACTGCGGCTCCAGTCCGGTTGTCTTTAAGATTCCGGAAATCATCCCCACAAGGTTTTGTTCGTTAAACTGCCGCGCCGAAAGATTCACCGCCATGCACATCGGACGATATCCCATTTCCTGCCATTTTTTATTCTGTTCGCAGGCCGTTCTCAGAACCCACTCCCCGATCGGCACAATCAAACCCGTTTCTTCGGCCATTGGGATAAACTGCGCCGGCGATACCAGACCCAGGTCAGGATGCTCCCAGCGAAGAAGGGCTTCCATGCCCACGATGTCACCGTTGCTCAAACTCACCTGCGGTTGGTAGTAAAGCGTAAACTCACCGCGCTCCAAAGCTTTTCGAAGGCTGTTCTCCAGCGTCATCCGCTCAAACGCCTTCGCATTCATAACCGGGGTGTAAAGCTGGTAATTCGTACGGCCCTGCTCTTTGGCCCGGTTCAAAGCGGCATCGGCATTTTTAACCAGGGTTACGCCATCCGCCCCGTCATAAGGAAAAATGCTGATCCCAATACTCGGGGTGATGTGAACCTCATGGCCTTCGACAGTAAAAGAAGGTTTAAGCGCATTCAGCATGCCCTGCGCGGCCTTGACGGCTTCATCAACTTGCACGATACCTGTCATTAACAGCATAAATTCGTCGCCGCCCATACGGGCAATCGTATCCCCTTCACGAACACATTTTTTCAAACGCCCGGCAACGGAACGAAGCAAAAGATCCCCCAGCGTGTGTCCCAGCGTATCGTTAATGACTTTAAAACGGTCAAGGTCTAAGAACAAAACCGCAGACAATTGATTCTTACGTTTCGCTTGGGCCAATGCCTGACCTAACCGGTCATTAAAAAGCATACGGTTGGGAAGGTCGGTAAGCGGGTCATAATAGGCCATGTGCTGAATGGTCTCTTCAGCCCATTTGCGTTTCGTAATGTCTTCCTTCACCGCCAGAAAGTGCGTAATGACTCCGTCCGAATTCTTAATGGATGAAATCACGGCACGTTCCCAATAGAGTTCTCCATTTTTCTTGCGGTTGACGAATTCTCCCTGCCATTCTTTACCGTCTTTAATTGTCTCCCACAATTCCTTGAACTGGTCATCGGTCACCTTGCCGGACTTCAGAAAATTGGGTTTTTTCCCAAAAGCTTCTTTCAGGGTATACCCTGTAACTTCCGTGAATTTTGGGTTCACATACTCAATCTTGCCTTCCGCATCCGTGATCATCACAATACTCGGGCTTTGTTCTACGGCCAGTGAAAGCTTCTGCAGCTGGCCCTCCATCAAAGTCCTGTAATGCGCGACCACAAAAATTTCTCCCACGAGTCTGAAAAGCGTCAGGACTTTATCCGGCCATGCCCGGCGCTCTCTTATAAAGTCAATCCCCAGGCAGCCTTCAAGGGCGCCCCGGTAATTGAGCGGAACACGGACAAAAGACTGGATGGCCTTTGCGGAGAAAAGGTTTTTCTCCATATGAGCGTCATCGGGAAGTTGCTCGGTATGAAGGTTCACCACTTCAAGGGCTTTCAGTTTTTCATAAAGCCAGGGATAGCTGGATAGCGAGCCGTTTTCACGGCCATTCGCCGAACTGCGGACCGGTTTCCGCTCCCACTCATAACCGCCTTTGACAGCTTTTCCTTTGCGGGAAAAAAGACTGAGGTGAACCCGGTCAGCCCCTAAGAACTCCCCTAGTTCACGCACAGATTGATTAAGCGCCTGCTCCAGTTGATCAGGGTTGAGACTTAAAAATCGTGCCGATTGAGTGGCAATCAGTTTTTCGAAACTGACCTGAAATTCAAGATCCCCGCGCGCAAACTGCCGCTCAATGGCATGACGGATAAAACGCGGCAGAACCTTGCATTCGATTTCTCCTTTGATCAAATAATCCTGAGCCCCGGCGCGCACGGCGGCTAATGCGGTCTGTTCATCCGTGGATCCTGTAAGAACAATGATCGGAACTTCAGGACTTTTCTCCTGGATCCGGGTAAATGAATCCGCTCCAGAAGCATCCGGAAGAGACAAGTCTAAAAGAATCACTGAAGGGGTATGGCTATTGAGGTACTCAAGAGCGCCGGCAACGGTTCCTACATCGTGAATTTCAAACCGGTAATGAGGATTATCAGAGAGGGCTTTCTTTAAAAGGATAACGTCATCGTGGTCATCCTCAACAATCAAAATTTGGATGGCTCTTTCCTGCATATCTCTTTCAGCCCTGGTTGATGAGGCTTAATTAGCGTCTTTAAAGAGGATAGCCCGTAATCCCAGGAAGTCAATGAACCAAAGCCACAAATCACACATAATTAGATGAACGGCTGGGTCCAGTCTTCCAACTCTTCTGCTGTAAGTCCATAAAATACAGGCAGTTGTGATGATTCCCAAACAACACGGGTCATCTTTCCGGCTTCGACACCTTCTTTTTCGAGTCTTATCTGTCCTTCTTTGACCACCAGTTCAGAAGACTGTGAGGAGGCCTTCACAAAATACTCTGTTCCTCGAACACCCAGGTTGGCGAGCGAAGTCTCAATATGAATCACATGCCCGCTTTTGGTCTTTTTTCCCCACATAAGTCCCTGGGTCATAAAGATACGCGTTTCGGCCTTGGGATCCTCCACTGAACTTATCTTAAGTTCAGAATTGACTGCCATTTTAATAAGGGACTCATCCGCTAGGGATTGAATAAGAACACGGCCTTTTTCCCCCGTTGTAATGCGATCCCCTGGTTCGAGCTCATCTCCAACCCGGACATCTCCAATAATATTCGCCCTCTCCATCCTGACGGGGCCCTCGACTTCCAAGATTTTGGCGGCAGGGTCTCCCGCGAAAGCCGGAAAAAATCCTCCCACGCAAAAAATCCCAAGAAAAGCTGCTGAAAGAATCACTTTTTTCATTTCAACCATCCTCTTTGTTGAGTTTCTTGCGGCACAAACTTCTCTTTTCGAATTAGATTCGCGGAAATGTCCGTGTGGCGGCTTTTCGTAATACCGGGGGAATTATAACCGCTCTATAAAAGCCGAGCTATTCAGAAGCCCGTATCGCTCCAGCTGTTACAGCTAAACAGATAACGGCATAAAGCCCCCCGGAGTTGACCCGCAGAATCAAGACAAACAGAATGAATTCCAGGAGGGCTCATGATAAAATTTCCCCATGTCTAACAAAACAATTCTTCTCTTCGATATTGACGGAACCCTGCTGCTCACCGGCGGGGCCGGAAAAATTGCTTTTGAGAAAGCCGTGGAAGAGCTTTTTGGCATTCGGGACTCTTGGGGCCAACTGGTTCCTGACGGGAAAACCGATCCGATGATTATTCATGAGATCTTGACTCCCCGCCTTGGCGCCCCGCTCTCGCCTAAGGTCTATGAGCAGCTTTGTAGCCGTTACCACGATCATTTCGAAATCGAGGTGGAGCGCGTAGAAAAATTCCGGGTCATGCCCGGGATTGAAAACCTGCTTCAAACTTTGGTGAAAGATCCGTCACTAGCTCTGGGCATTGCCACGGGCAATTTCAAAAAAGCTGCGGAATTAAAACTTAAACGAGGCGGATTAAATAAGTTTTTTGCGTTTGGAGGATTTGCCTGTGATGCGGCCGACAGGCGGGAGCTTACCAGAATGGGTTATGAGCGGGGAAAGGCTTTCTGCGGGGAGGATGTTCCTCCTGAGAGAGTCTTTGTCATTGGCGATACCATCCATGACATACGGGCGGGAAAAAGCTTTGGAGCGAAAACCATTGCCGTCTGTACCGGCTCCACAACACATGAGACTTTGGCCGCACTGAAACCGGACTACCTTTTCTCAGACCTCAGCGACACCCCTGCGTTTCTTTCGCTGATCGGTTAATCCACGCATTCCCAGGAACTTCTATACGCGCCGATAGTTTCCGCATATTGAATAAAATTCTGATAAAACGGAATCGCGGAAAGCGTCGCGCTGTCTCCCACCACGATAAGTTTCCTTTTTGCCCGTGTCATAGCAACATTCATGCGCCGGGTGTCGGCAAGAAACCCCATTTCCCCTTCCATGTTGGAACGCACCAGGGATAAAACAACCACTTCCTTTTCGCGCCCTTGGAAACCATCGACGCTGTCGACCTCCAGCGCGGGGTCTGCCCGCCCAGCCGTTAACAATCGAACTTGCGCGCTATAGGGGCTTATAATCGCAATATCTTCGGCCCGGACTCCAAGATCCAAAAGTTTTTTAACTTCGCGCAAAACAAGCGCTGATTCTTCGGGGTTGTAGCGACTTTCACTCCCAGGCTCCTGCTTTTCTTCAAAGCCCCGGCCTGCAGTGTCGAGAAACAAAAAAACTTCTTCTGTTTCCGGCGCCTTTTGGACACCCTCAAGGTCACAGAGCGTGTGTTTCCTGACAGAATCGTCCGCAACCAGTTTCCCCTGATAAAACTGGCGGGAAGAAAAATTCATGATGGATTCATGCATCCGGTACTGAACCCGGAGCAATGCCTTAAAATCGTCCGGAATCATCTCATGTAGGCGTTCAAAAAGAGTGCGCGCCAACCCCGCGGCTTCAGCATCTTTGGAGCGAACCGTGGGAGGCAGCTGAAAATGATCTCCCGCGAGTACGACCTTTTTGGCCTTCAGCAAAGGAATCCACGCAGAAGGTTCCGTGGCCTGAGCCGCCTCGTCCATCACAAGAAGATCAAACGAACGGTCTCTGAGCACAAAGTCCATGGCACTGGTGTGGGTTCCGATCATCACGGGAGCCTGCTCAAGAACCTGATCAAGCACTTCATCTTCAAGACGCCGGACATCATCCTTCAATTCACGAATGCGGTCCCGAATCTCCCTTTTATCATCCCAATCCAAGGCGCGCCTCTCCTTGTGGCGGTCCAGCTTACGGTAGAGGGCGTCAATTTCCTTTTCCTCGCGGTCAATGACTTCGGCATAAGGATGCTCAGCGGCTTTGTAATCCAGGGTATGGCCTCGAAGATGCTCCATGATGCGCGCCGGATGCCCCAGCCTTAACGCCGGCACCCCTTCCCGGACCAAACACTCCAACAAGTTGTCGCAGGCAGTGTTGCTTGGCGCCGTCGCAAAGACAAACTTTCCTTCCTGAATCGCCTGACGGATCACTTCGACCAGCACGGTTGTTTTTCCGGTCCCCGGAGGGCCGTGAACAATCGCCGTATCCGCGGATTCAAGAACCGTGATGACCGCCTTTTTCTGCCATTCATTCAGGTGTGAATTAAAAAAATGGAAACTCTCGAAGTTAACGGGGTCGCTGTGCGCGGGCGGTTTAAGACCCAAGCTCAAATCACGAAAAAAAGCAAGGCGCCCATGCCGGACAGTGCGGACCGTTTCCAGGGCTTCCCTCATTTTTTTAAAAGTCGCCCGGTTACCGGCCTTGTTCAGATGGTAAAGACCCTGCTCATCCAGCCAGTCTTCATGCAGCCAGTCAAAAGCAACGGTGACCTTTTCAGCATCCTTTTCAAAAACCGTTCCGATGGGGTATTTGGAAAGCTCCAGGCCTTCGCGTGAAAGGGAGACAACATCACCGATCTCAAAGGTAAACAGCGGAAGCGGCTTGCCCGTTGTGTACTGAAAACTCATCAAACGATGCCCGGCCGGGCTGAAGTGCGATTCTGTGAGGGTCAGACGAAGCAGAGCCTTTCCGGCTTTTTCACGCTGCTCAGGTGACAAGTGGAGAAAATCCGAGCGGAATTGTTCGATTTCCTCAGCCTCTTCAAGATCTAGAAGACGCGCCAAATAGAGGAAATGATTTTCAGTTTCAGTCATAGGGAAGAGTTATAAGGGAATTTTTGAGATTGGCCAAGCCGAAAAGCCAGCAAAAACCTACTGCTCGCCTGATTTCTGGCCTTTTTTCCACCAATCGGCGGGATCGTCTTCTTCGAAACCCTGCATGCGGCCGCCGCCTTTTTTCCAAAGCACATATAGGACTGCAGCAAAAGCAGGGAGAAAAACCAGGATACTGCGGGTCACGAAAAGATGGACAAAAGCACAAACGCCAAGGGCCATCAGTAAATTCTGTTTGAGGTTGCTGGGAGAACTCATACTTTTAGTTTACCATATGAAACTGAGTGGAGAAACCCTGAACCCTGACCATTTCAAAGATTATCGAACTTTTAGGGCTGATGCTCAAGCCTCAAAAGATCATTTAACTCTTTGACAGGAGCAAAAGTCTCCCCCGGTGTTTCGACGAAATAGGTCATCCAATGCGCCATGGCGCCATTCCACAAGCCCGGAAGTTCCAGCGCTTTCAGTTTTTTGCCGTCCTTTGATTTGGAAGAAATAAAACCGGTTTCAGGGTCCACATAGCGCGAAAGATTGAAGGGCCGGCCTTTAAAATCCCGGACTCCGCAGACCAAATTCACCGGATTAAAATGACTCGCGGCTGCCAAAAGGGCCTGCTGAACAGGGTCTTTCAAATTAACCTGGGACTTTTCGACAATTTGCCGGCTGACCTTACCGGATGAATCGCAGACCCAAAAAGGGCCTCCCCCGGGCTCTCCTTCGTTTTTCACCATGCCGCACACACGGATCGGCCTGTTCAAAAGATCGAATAAAACCCTGCTTGTTTTTTCAGCGCTTTCACCCAAGGGAACCTCAACCCCGATTTCGGAACGCACAAACTCCTGCAGGCTCTTGATCAAGTCATCGCTTCGGTCTCCCCCTTCAAGACGTTCCAGGGCTTTAAAGATCCTCTCTTGCTTTTCGAGAAGAAAGCCGGCAAGCATTTCTTGAGTCTCCACCACACGCTTTTTTCTGGCGTCCGGCTGAATGTTGTCGATGTTTTTGATGAAAACAATATCAGGAGCGAACTCCTGAAGGTTCTCAAGCAGGGCCCCATGTCCCGCGGGCCTAAAGACAAGTTTGCCATCTCCGCCTCGAAACAAGCGGTTCTCAGAGTCCACCGCAACGGTATCGGTCGAAGGCTTTTGGTTTGAAAAACTGACTTCGAGTTTGGCCCCTGCCGCCTGGAGAGCCGGGCTAAAAGCCGCAAGCTCACGGCGAAAAAGGACCTCGTGCTCAACCGACACGGTCAAATGCATTTTGACCGTGCCTTTACGATCTGCCGCATAAAGCAGCGCCTCCCAAAGGTGTTCCTCAAAAGATGTCCGGCTCCCCCCGGGGTACCGGTGAAATAAGAGAAGGCCTTTGGGCAGTTCAGAGTACCCGAGTCCGGGTTTCATCAAAAGGGTTTCTAAAAGAGGCACGTGCCGCCGGTTTTTAAGAAGCTCCGGGACATTTTCCCCTCGCTCGGAAAGGGCTTTTTCAAGAGACTCCCAGAAAGCAAAATTCTGAATCCTCAGGAATGTTTTAAAAACGTCTTTCTCATCCGCGGAAAGCCCTTCCTCCGAGGGCGGCAGAGCTTTTCCGGTTTGATTTTTGTCCTGATGATAAACAGCAAGCGGGGCTTTGAACATGCGGGTGGCCGCTCCCGAAGCCGGAACAAAAACAGAGAAGCGTCCCTTTTGGCGGGCTTCCTCCAGGCGGGCTTTCCAGGAGTCCGGGACTTTCTCAGGGCATGGTTCAATACCATCCCCGGAAGTACAGGGCCGGACCAGCTTCATAAAGGGAAATCCTTTTTTAAAAACTTCAACCTGACTGGAAACAGCTTTCTCAGACAAGCCATGCGCTTCTATTTGCTTACGGTCAGAATCTGAAAACACTTGGAACTCCTAAGGCTATGGGGGAAATGGAAGTCAGGAAACGTTGGGTTTGGGCAGCTTTGAAGGTGTTTCAAGAAGCATTTTAATGCTTGCCAGCAAATGCTCGGCTTCAAAAGGTTTATTGATATAAAGATCCGCTACTGCAGTGTTCTCGCCGGCTTTATCACGAACCCAGGCGCTTAAAATGATAATGGGGATATCTTTCGTTTCCGGGTTCTTCCGAAGTTCAGCACTGACCTGATAACCATTCTTTTTAGGCATGGCCAGGTCTAAAATGATGAGGTCAGGCTTGCTTTTAAAAACCTTTTCCAGAGCAATTTCGCCATCCTCTGCGGTCACCACATCATAATGATTGGCTTTAAGGCGGCTTTCTATCACCTTCAGGATCATTTTCTCGTCGTCGGCGACCAGTATTTTCTTCTTAGTCATACCCGCTCCAGGCAGAATTTAAGATCTGAAAGTTTAAGGATGCCTCAAAAGAATAGAGGCAGAACCCGGGCCTTGTCAAATACGTTCAAAGACTATTATTTTTCTCACTAAGGCCGGGGGTTGTTCTGCCGATTATTATCAAGTACATTATAAAGCAGGAATGGGAATGGAAGTCTTGATACCGTAGTCTTTTAGTCTTTTTTCAGAAGCAAAGGAGAACCTATGCTTGCCAAGGAATTGATGACCGCCACAGAGATGGTCGCGACGAAAGAAATGCTCGTCACGGATCTTGCCCTTCAACTCCGCGAAAAACGAATCGGCGGCGTTCCGGTAGTGGATGAAAGCAACCGGGTGTGCGGCATCGTCACCGTCAGCGATCTTTTCAACGTTATGAATATTGCCCGCCGGGTCGGCGGCAAAGGCAGCTGGTTTTCTGCTTTCATGTTCAGCAAAAAAACCATGACTGTGAAAGAAATTTACACCCGCAAATTCTACAGCGTCCTCCCGGACACGCCGATCGAAGTTGTCGTCAGCCTCATGATCGATAAAAACATTCACACGATTCCCGTGATGAACGAAGATCAGAGTGTTCTGTATGGTGTCATCGGCCGCCACGATGTGACTTGCTCAGGTCTTGGCATTATCAACAACCCTGTAAAAAAATAATCCTGCGCGTCCGGCCCGCTACTTTCTTTTGAACTGCTTTTCGAGTTCCAAGAAAGTCTTTTTGAAGAAGGTGGGTCTTCCATGGGGGCATGAGTAAGGATTTTCGCAGTGCCCCAATCTCTCGATCAAAGCCTGCATTTGAGTCATCGTCAGAACGTCATGGGCTTTCACCGAACGGCGCTTACACGCCATCAAGGCAGCCACTGTTTCCTCATGCTGTTCAAGGCGGGTGTCCATCATTCCGTCTTCGCGTTCTTCCACAAAGGTCTTAAGGAACTCCAGCGGATTCTCCCCTTCTAAAATCGCAGGAAACGCACGGACCACAAAAGCACGCTCACCGAACTCCTCAATTTCAAAACCGATTTTGAGAAGGACCGGCAAAGCGCTTTTCAGAAGCTCTACCTGTCTTGGGTGAAGTTCGAGGATTTCGTCCATGAGAAGGGACTGCTTGGCGGGCCGGCCGCTTTTGAAATTTTTCAGCAGCACTTCGAACATCACCCGTTCATGCGCCGCATGCTGATCCATCAGAAGGAAGCCCTCTTCGGTTTCCGCAGCAATAAAAGTGTGGTGGATCTGACCCAGAATTTTGGTAATACCCAGAGGGTGCCCCGCCGAAACCGGAAGTTCCTGGGGTACCACTTCGGCCGGTTTCGCATAAGGAAGAGGGTTTTCTTCCACAGGCTGAGATCCTTCGGAAACGGCGGCCGGAGAACCTGTCTGCTTGTAAAAGGCATCGTAGGGATTCTCTACTTTCGGAAAACCTGCTGAGCTTGACGGGCTTCCAAAAACGGGCGGTGCTTCTCGAAAGGGTTTCAAAGACGGTGTCAGATCGCCTTCTTTCTGAAGGGCTTGCGTCACGGCCCTTTTAAGCAGGGATTTGATTTCCGCTTCATTCGAAATACGAACTTCCTGTTTCGTAGGGTGCACATTCACATCCACCCGTTCAGGATCGACGGTGATGAAAACAACGGCCAATGGGAATTGGCCGTGCATAAGCAGCCCGTGATAGCCAGCCTGAACGGCATAAGCGAGTCCTGGTGATTTGACCCAGCGCCGGTTCACAAAAAAAGTTTGTCCTGTGCGGTTGGCTCTTGCGACAAAAGGTTTTCCCGCGAGACCGGCGACTTTAAGTCCGGCGGCCTCCTCTTCAAAATAAACAAGGTGTTTCGCTGTTTCCGCTCCCAGAACAGCCTCAGCGCGCGCCTTAAAATCCGGCACGGGCAAAAGGTCCAGTACCGTTTTACCGGAAGATTTGAACTTGATACGAAGCTGGGGGTTGGCAAGAGCAAAATGAGACACAACATCCATGACATGCCCAAGCTCTGTGGAGTCTGTCCTGAGAAATTTCCTGCGCGCCGGCGTATTAAAAAAAAGATCCCGGACTTCAATCGAAGTCCCTGGAGCGCAGGGGCTTTCCTTAACCCCCGAAACGTGCCCCCCTTCGATGGTCACAGAAACACCGGCAGGCGCATCCTGAGTACGTGTGACAAGACTCAGCCGGGACACGGCGGCCATACTGGGTAAGGCTTCTCCTCTAAACCCAAAAGAGAGAATAGATTCAAGATCAGAATCCTTCTTGATTTTACTTGTTGCGTGGCGGCGAAAGGCCAGTTCGGCGTCATCCGGCGCCATACCGCTGCCATTGTCGGCGACGCGGATCAAACTGCGGCCGCCATGATTGATCTCTACTTCCACAGAAGTGGCTCCGGCATCAAGGGCGTTTTCAATGAGTTCTTTGACAATGGAACTCGGCCGCTCAATCACTTCTCCGGCCGCGATTTTGTTGGCTAATTGCTCCGGAAGCACCTGGATTACGCCCATGAAGAATCTCCTTTGGAAGGGTCCACTCGGTCTTTCCACTCTGCAAGTTTGTTCAAGGCCTGAAGCGGGGTGAGCCCGTCAAGTGAAAGCGTCCGGAGCTCATCAAGGATCGGGTGCGGTTTGGCCGCAAAGTCAAAAAGGGACGGCTGCTCCGCAGCCTTGGCGGTTTTCGGATTCTGTTTTTTTCCTTCAATAATCTGTGTCGCTTCTGTGTTTTCACTTTCAAGAATCGACAGAATTTTCCGGGCTCGCTCCGTGACCGCTTTGGGAAGACCCGCCAGGCGGGCCACGTGAATCCCGTAACTCCGGTCCGTTCCCCCGCGGACAACTTTTCTCAAAAACACAATATCGTCCCGCGTTTCCTTAACCGTGATGGTGTAATTCTTAACGCTGGGAAAATGCTCTTCGAGCTGAGTTAATTCATGATAGTGCGTCGCAAACAAGGTCCGCGGACGATGGGCACCCTGAATCAAGTGTTCACAAATCGCCCAGGCAATACTGACACCATCGAAAGTCGAGGTTCCTCTGCCCACCTCATCCAGAATCAACAAACTCCGGGAAGTCGACTTCTGCAGAATATTCGCGGTTTCCACCATCTCAACCATAAACGTGCTTTCTCCAGCCGCAAGGTCATCACTGGCCCCGATGCGTGTAAAGATGCGGTCCACCAAACCAACACGCGCGCTTCTTGCCGGAACATAGGAGCCCATTTGAGCCAGAATCACAATCAGGCCGATCTGCCGGATATACGTCGATTTACCGGCCATGTTCGGCCCTGTAAGAATGACCAGCTGATTATCCGCGGTGTCCAGAAAGGTATCGTTCTCAACAAATTTTCCAGCGGGGAGCATGGCTTCCACCACCGGGTGGCGGCCCCCTTCGATCATAAGTTCGCCGGTTTCAACAATAGTCGGCTTGACCCAGCGCTTGGCCAGCGCCGTCATGGCAAGAGAAATCAAAGCGTCAAGATGCCCCACCGCGCGCGACATGGACTGAAGCCGCGAAATCTCTTTCAGAATCTGTTCCCTGATTTCATTGAAAAGCTGATACTCAAGGGCCTTGATCTTATCCTGGGCGCCTGAAATTTTCTCATCCCAGGACTTCAGCTCAGGAACAATAAACCGCTCCGCGTTCGCAAGGGTCTGTTTGCGGATATAATCCTCCGGTACGTTCTGCAGATTCCCTTTACTGATTTCCAGCGTATAGCCAAAGACCTGCGAATATTTCACCCGAAGGTTTTTAATGCCGGTTCGTTCGATTTCCCGCTGCTGAAACTCCAGAATCCAGGATTTCCCTTTCTGGGAAATTTCCCGAAGCTCATCAAGTTCAGGATTATAGCCGTTCTGAATAAGCCCGCCTTCACGTAAAGATAAAGGCGGTTCATCCACAATCGCCCGGGCGATCAATGACTCGATTTCAGGAAACGTCACGAGCGCTTTCAAGATCGACTGGATCTCCTGGCTTGACGCCTGGGACAGCGTTTTTTGAAGATCAGGAACACGGGAGAGAAACAAACGCAAGTTAACGAGATCACGAGCATTCGCGACCCCATAGTTAAGGCGGCTCAAAGTCCGTTCCACGTCCTTCACCCCGCGGAGAAGCTCGCGGAGCGCATGGGTCATCGGATTTTTTTCAAGGAGCTCGCTTACGGCATTCTGCCGGGTTTGGATGGCGGAAACGGAAAGAAGCGGATGCGTAACCCATTGATAAAGCGTCCGGGCACCCATCGAAGTCAAAGTTTGATCAACCGTACCCAAGAGGGTCTCAGGACCTTTTTTGCCTTGCTGCGTGGTCACAATCTCAAGGCTCTTTTGCGCCGTGCGTTCAAGCGACATGCTTTCCTGAGAATCCAGCAGAATAGGCGGCTGAATGTGGCTGAGATCCCGGTGAAGATGATCGCGGAGATAATAGAGCACGGCTCCAGCGGCGATCACCGCAAGCTCCTGATCGTGAAAGGGAATGCTTTTTTCGGAAATAAACCGGAAGCCTTCCTGAATCAGACGAATCGCTTCAGGCTTTTCAAAAATCCAGTCATCATAAACAGTCACGCTGGCCCCGAGTCCCTTTTTCATAAAATCCACAAGGGCCGCGTCGTCTTTCAAAGCTGAAGGCAAAACCACTTCGCGCGGCTGGAGAAGCATCAGTTCTCCCAAAACCCTGTCCGCCGGAAATTGACGGACATAAAATTCTCCGGTGCTTAATTCCAGATAAGCCGCCGCCCAAAGATCCCCTTTCCGCACAAGCGCGGTCAAATAATCGGGGCTTCTTCCACGCTCTTCATCTTCAAGGTAAGTTGCGGGAGAAATAATCCGTGAAATCTGACGGTCCACAAGCCCCTTGCCCGGCTTGGCTTCCCCCACCTGGTCACAGATCGCCACTTTAAGATTGTGTTCGATCAGCGTCCGGACATACCCCTGGCTGGAATGGTAGGGAACGCCGCACATGGGAATGCGTCCCGCTTCGCCGCCTTCCCTTCCCGTCAGCGTAATATTGAGTATCTCGGAAGCCTTCACCGCGTCATCAAAAAACATTTCATAAAAATCGCCGAGGCGGAAAAAAAGAAGGGTATTGGGAGGTAGGGTTTTCTTGATGGAGCGGTACTGCTCCATCATGGGCGTAAGTTTAGGCTCTGATTCTGTTGTAAGGATAGGCTGAGACATCTCGTCTTTGGGATAAACCGGTTGGATTTGGCGTGATTATAAAGGAATTCCGGCGCCGCTTAAAGGACTTCTTGAGGGTTTCACCTAAGAAGCCGAGTCAGTCCCGGCAACAAAAAACTCCAGGCATTGGTTTTCGAAAGCAGCACGAAACCCTTCCAGCGTCTCCAGAAGGATCTGAAAAACAAAAGGCACGCTGCCCATATCCTGATGAAGGAGTCCCTGCTGAAGTCCTAAACGGCCTAACAACCGCTTGGCCAGTAAAACCGCAGGAGGATCGTCCTGTTCTGTTCCGCAGGCATAATAGTAATCGCTGAAAGCCGTGGCCAATCCCATCATTTTGGGGGAACGAAAGCCGTCCATAATCTGCCGGAAGAGCACTTTGGCATGGGCCTCTTCTAAGATACCGGCTTCTGCGCACTCATGCTCCCAAACCAAACAGGCCATGGCGAGCTTGGCCGTCAGATACTCCATGCCAAAAGCATCCGCTGTGATGCGGGAAAATCCCTGCTTTTCTTTTGCCGAAAGCATCAAAAATAAATCCTGATGCTCGGTTTCTCCGTAAATCCGGGCGAGCTCTTGCTTGGCAAAAAGCTGAAGTTGATCAAGGGCGGGTTTCATGCGGTTTTAATAAAATCCGATTTGATTCATTTCCAGGAAAAACGCAGCAAAAAGAATCGCCCCGCCCCAGATGGTAGGCGGCTTAAAAAGATAAAGAAGGAGGCCGCTGAAAAAATAAAAGAGTCCGATTCCGACCCTGAAAAACATGGCGGCATCCAAGGCTGCACCCGAAGGATAAGCAAAAGCGGCCCAGGCGGCACGAATAACCCCCATCACCATCAGCGCGTAAGGAAACCACGGATAGAAACTAAGGGGGTTCTGCTCGGACTTCATAACTTCTCCTGTGTTTAAGTGTTTTCGGCCGCTATTCTAATCAATGCATCCGAAACGGGAAGGGATTTTTCAAGCCGTCAGTCCCCGCCGGAACTCCACGGCATCAAAATGCCCTTCCTGGAAAGAGGCTTCAGCTAAGCTTTCGACCCCTTCCAGCTTGGGCGATTCGACCGCAAAACTCCGGATCCAAATGGCCTCCGCGCTTTGCACGGCCTCGACTTCAAGCACCGCTTCGCCCTGGAGGAAAACAGCTTCTGCCCGGAGTAATGGACGGGTCTTGCTGCCGGAAACGCGCTTCGATCCCTTGTAATACACAAGCGGGCCAAGTTTATAAGCGATCCCCTGGAACAAAATTTTGAGGTCATTTTCCGGAATTTGATTCTTAATCTCCGGATCGAGCGCCTCTCTAAAAGCCTCATAGCTCCAGGTCCGGACGATCGGTAACATCAATTTATCAAAAGCGCTTTCGTCTGGCGCGGGCAGCGAACTTTCCGGAGGCCGGAGAGCATGGATACGTGCCGTTTCTTTTTCCAGAAACAACCGTAATTGAAAGAGCACCACAACGGTGCAGAATATAAACACCATGATCGTCAGCGAACGCACGGCATCTCCTAAGAAACCGCCCGGCGGCATTCCGGGCATTCCACATTCAATTTTAAAATAACCGCTGAACAATGAGGACACCGGCGATAGCCTGCCTCAAGCAGCTGCCTCCGGCTTTTCCAAATTTCATAAAGGGTCTGGGCCAAAAAACTGATCGCGGCAGCGCTCAAAACCGCGGGCACTAATTGGAATCTCGACCCGCCAAAAGGCAGTTCAAAAGCCAGATCCAGGAACCAGATTCCATAAGCAAACCAGAAAACACCGTAAAACCAGGTCAGCTTTTTCACCACGGGGCTTTCAAAATCAAGGCCGGTTCGATATCCGAAAAAAAAGAAAAACAAACCGCCGAAGAGAACAAAGATAAAAAGGATGTTCATAGCCCTGTCCTCCGGCGAAGGGCTTTGCACATAACGAAAAAGTTCTTCAAAGGGAATGCGCACCTGAATTTGTTTTTCACGGCCCTCAAAAACAGTTCCCCGGCTCTGAAGCAGCTCATAAACAATCCTGCGAACCAGGTGAAAATCGTCCCAGCCCACAAAGGCCTTGTCGAATTCCGTATAAGTCCGGCTTGAAAGGAGGAAAGATTCAAAGGCCTTATCCGCTTCAGCGGAGCGTCCATGCGCGCTTAGCCAAACAGCTTCCAGCAGCCAGGCAAAACTGGCTTCGGAGTAATGCTGCCGCGCGCTTCTCAGTTCAGATAAAACACCCTCCTCCTCACCTTGGGAGGCCATGCCTTTGGCTGCACCCGCGAGAGAAACAAGTGCGTCGTTCATCGCTTTGAGCTTCAGCGGCCTTTTTTCCGCTGCTTCCTGAAGGCGCATACTGCTTGTCGTAATAATCCGGGAAAACGCCTGGCCGTAATGCGGCGGATCTTCCCCCATCTGAATGTTGGCCGTGGCCAGCACAAAGAGCGCGAGAAAAGCCCGGCCGAAAACGTGGCTCATGGTCCGGTTTTCCGATCCGTGCTTTTCCCCCAGGCCGGGATTGCGGCAATCAAACGCCGGGTGGCATCGTGCTGCGGCTTTTTCAATACGTCCAGCGTCTTCCCTTCTTCCGCCACAAGGCCCGAAGAAAGAACAATAAGCCTGTCCGCAAGCCGGCCGACCAGTGCAAGATCATGGGTAATAAAAAGCATGCCGCCGGGAAGTTCGTGTTTTAATTCCAAAAGCAGTTTCAAGATCTGCGCTTGCACGGAGACATCAAGCTGGGACGTGGGCTCATCCAGGATTAAAAAATCAGGCTTCACAGCCAAAGCCCTGGCAACGGCAACCCGCTGCCGCTCCCCTCCGCTTAAAGCCTGCGGCTTGCGGTCAAGGTAAGCTGTCTTCAACCCCACCTTTTCCAAAGCCTCAGCGGCTCTTTGAACACGCACCAGGCGCGGTAACTCCCGGAGACCTTCCTCCAGAATTTCCCGGATTTTCCACTTGGGGTCCAAGGATTGATAGGGGTTTTGAAAAATCATTTGGACTTTGCGCCAATAAGGCTCTTTACGGTTTCGCAAGGCCGCTGCCAGAGGCTGCCCGCGAAAAAAAATTTTCCCTTCCGTCGGTTCAGCCAGTCCCGCAAGAAGGCGTGCAAGGGTTGTCTTCCCTGAGCCGCTGCCGCCGACAAGCCCGTAAAAAAACCCGGCCTCCAGCGTCAGCGTGACATGGCTCAACGCAGCAAAAGTACGCCCATGGGTCAAAACCCCCTGCCGAGTCTGAAACTCGCGGGAAACCTGTTCAAGCTGAAAAACAGGCCTTGGGTTCATAGCGGAAGCACCGGAACAGAATCGACAAGAAGACGCGTGTAAGGATGCGCTGGATTTTGAAGGATTTTTCCGGAAGCTCCTTCTTCGACAACTTGGCCGTCCCTAAGAATCATCATGCGGCTGCAAAAATTGGCGGCAAGGGGCAGGTGATGCGTAATAAACAGAAACGCAATACCGCTTCTATGGAGTTCGTGGAAAAGCTCCAGAATACCGGCCTGAAGGATCATATCCAGAGATGAGGTAGGTTCATCGGCAATGATGAGCTTGGGACGGCGCAGGAGGGCCATAGCGATCACAAGCCGCTGTCTCATACCGCCGCTCAGCTCGTGCGGATAACTTTTCAGACTGATGGTTTCAAGGGGAAGATGAGCTCTTCGAAGGGCTTCAAAGAGGGACTCCCCTGATGGATCAATTTCGCGAAGCTGACTGCCGATTGAAAAAAGCGGATCCAGGGCCGAGAGCGGATCTTGAGGAATAAAGGCAATCTCGTCGGTTTCAAGACCTTCATACTCAAGCTGGCCGCTCAGCCTCCGGCCTCCTTTATGCGCCAAAAGTCCGAGAATCTCAAACCCCAAAGTACTTTTGCCGGCACCGGACTCTCCTAAAAGGCCGACGGATTCTCCTTCAGCAATCGAAAAATTCACGGGACCGATCTGGGTCGTCTTTCCTCCAAGGACGGGATAAATAAGAGTCAGGTCTTTCGCTCGAATCAAATTTTTCATGCGCTTCTTCCCCCTTCGCGGAGTCCATCGCCGAGCCGGTTGAAACACAGCGCGGTTAAAACCAAAAGCGCTCCCGGAAAGAGCACCCAGGGATGAAGAGAAAGATGGGCTACGGACAGGGTATCACTCAAAAGGTTTCCCCAGCTCACTTGAGGTTCCTGAATGCCAAGTCCCAAAAGGCTCAAGGCCGACTCCATAAGAATAAAAGACGGAATCGACACGCTCATCACCACGGCAAGGTACGGCAGCATGTGCGGGAAAAAATGCCCGGTAAGTATTTCCAGATCCGAGCGTCCCAAAAGCCGGGCAGCCTGGATAAAATCATTTTGCCGGAGCGACTGGGCCAATCCCCGGATTACGCGGGCTACAGCGCCCCAGCCAATCAAACTGAGAATCGAGATCGTTAAGGCGTAAACTTGGGTCGATCCAAGTGTCGGAGGCAAAGCACCGCGCAAAGCGAGAAGGAAGTAGAACCCCGGAATCATAATAAAAAACTCCGCAAGGCGCATGAGCACAAAGTCAATCTTTCCGCCGTAATAACCTGACAGTCCGCCCACGAAGAAACCCAGAAACGCAGATAAAAAAGCTCCCAGGATCCCAATTGACAGTGAAATCCGGGCACCATAGAGAAGACGGGAGAAAAGATCGCGCCCCCGGGAGTCGGAACCCAGAAGATAAAAATGCGCCGGAGCTTCCACGGAAATCAAACGCGGTCCCCCAAAATGAACACGGCTTGGACGGCTTTTATCTTCCTGGTAAACCCGCCTGTAATTCTCGTCGAACGTCATGACTGTCGGGTAAAGAAAAGCCCTTGGCAGGAAGCTCCCGCTTTTAAAATCCCAGTGAATTTTAACCGGAGGGTGGTAAGGCTGGCGGCGGTTTTCCTCGGACGGTGCATACGGTGCAAAGTAATCCGCAAAAAGACTCATCATAACGAGCACGCCAAGGAACACTAAAGGAAAGAGGACACCGGTTCTAGGCGTTTTCATGACCGCTCTCCCGAAATCCGGATGCGGGGATCCGCAACTGCCAAAAGAATGTCTGCCAGCAGATTTCCCGCGACCAGAAGAAATGCAAGGATCAGCATGTTGCCTAAAACCAGAAATTGATCCTGAGCGCGAACCGCCTGCAGCATCAGGGAGCCCAGCCCCGGCCAGCCCGTGAAAATCTCAACCAGCGCCGCACCGCTGAAAAGCGCCGGCAATTCCAGACCAAACAAGCTCACCAAGGGGTTAATCGCGTTACGCGCGATATGCCGGAAAACAATCCGTGACTCGGGAACTCTCAAAGCCCGGAGAAAAAAAATGAAATCCCGGTTCGCAACCTCAAGGGTCTGAGCCCGCATCAGACGGAACAAATAAGCAAAGGAAGACAAGAAAAGGACAAAAACAGGAACCGCCATGTGTGCGACCCTGTCTGCAAACTTAGCGGGGCCGGAAAGATCATCATAATTCACGGAAGTAATGCCGCCGAGCGGAAGACCGCCCCAGAGTGAGATCCCCCACAAAATTAAAAGGCACAAAAGAAAATTCGGCATCGAGAGTCCGAAATAAGCCACCATCCTTCCGGCCCTGTCCGCCAGACTGTTTCTGGAAAGACCTGCCCAAAGCCCCAAAGGCACAGCCGCAGCCCAGGCGAGAAGAAACGCGGAAAGCGTGAGCAAAAGAGTGTTTACCACCCTTGAGGCCAAAAGTTTGGAGACGGGCTGCTGGTAAGAAAACGAGTAGCCAAAATCAAGCCGGGCAATGCTTTTCAGCCAATACCCATATTGAACAATGACGGGTTCATTTAAGTGATACATCGCTTCGTAACGCTGAATGGTCTCCGGTGAAATTTGGGGGTTCATGCGGAGACTGTCGAAATAATTGCCGGGAACCAGATGCATCAGGAAAAAAGTCATAAAGGGCAGAAAGAAAAGCACCGGGAGAACTCCCGCCAAACGTTTTACAAGAAAGGCGGCGAGTGAGTTCATGAGGCCACATCAATTTCTTCAAGGTTGGAGAAAACGCCTCCCAAAACCGTTGGCTTAAAATTAGAAAACCGGTTTCTGACCGCCACCATCGTTTCAGGAAGGACTGTATAGATCAGCGGAAGCTCCCTTGCCGTGATTTCCTGCCATTCGTCGTAAAGCCGCTTTCGGTCCACGCGATTCAAAAGCCCCGAAGCAGTTTCGAAAATTGCATCAACCCTTAACTGCCCTGGACTAACAAGCGCCGCATCTTTAGGCTCCCAAAAATGGAGGCTTCCACGGGTTTTCCAGACATTCGCGCCAAAATGAGGGTCCGGTGCCCCGGTAAGCCCCAGAAGAACAGCGTCCCATTCCCCGCTTCCAACCAGTTTGGAAACAAGCGAATTAAATTCCGCAACCAAAAGATGGACCTTCATTCCGGTCCGTGACAAGTCTTCGCGAATCATTTGCGACAACTCAACGCGCTCCGGGTTTTCCGCATTCGTCATCAGGACAAATTCCAGCGGATGCCCGTCTTTGTCTTCCAGAATGCCATCCCCATCCGTGTCCTTAAAGCCTTCCTTTTCCAAAAGCTGCCTCGACTTTTCAGGATCAAACTCACGGCAAGGGGTTTCGTGATAGAAAAAAGGGATTGAGGGGCTTACGGCAGAGCATTGAAGGCCCCCAAGATGGTTCAAAACAATTTCCACCATGCTTTGACGGTCAAGAGCAGAAGCGGCGGCTTCACGAAAGGTCTGACTGCGAAACCATTCCTTTTTAACCGCATCCTTACTTCCTTGATTAAAGACAAGAAAATTGGAGCCCAGCCCAAGGCCGCTTTGATAGATCGAAAAATTTCTTTTTCCGGCAAGCGGCTTCAAGACAGGGTAATCACGGCCGCTCAGCGGATAAACGTCCAGCGAGCCTTCCATAAACTTCAGCAGTCTTCCTTCAGGACTTTGGATAATCAGAAGTGTGATTCTTTCGATACGGGGTAAACGGCTGCCATCCGCGCCTGTTTTCCAGTAAAAGGGGTTCTTCTCCAGTTCGATTCGCTCTCCCGGGCTGTATTTTTTAATCCGGAAAGGGCCGGTCCCCGTGATGTTTTCAGGTTTCTCATCAATCCCCCAGGTTTTGGCAAGGCTTCCTTTTTTGACAGCCGCATCAAGCCGGTGACTGGGAAGAATCGGCTGACCCAGTGCCAGAAGAAACGGAGCAAAGGGTTCTGGCAGCAGAAACTCCACGGTCAGATCATCCAGGCGTTTCACTTCAACACGCTTACCGTTCAGAGTAAAAATATCACGAGCAGGAATCACAAAAGCCGGATTAAACATGGTTTCAAAAGTAAAAACCACATCCTGCGCTGTGAAGGGCTGTCCGTCTGACCAATGAACGCCCGGACGCAGATGAAAGACCCAGCGAAGGCCTTGGTCAAAAACCTCCCATCGCTCTGCCAGCAGCCCCTTAATCTCCCCGGTTGCTGGATCCAGGTCCGTCAAGCCGTCAAAAAGAAAGCGGCTGATCTCGCTGGAAGTGCTGTCTTGAGAGACCAGTAAATTAAAAGTTTTGGGGTCTCCGCCAATGCTTAAGACAAGCGTTTTAGGAGCCGCATACGAAAGAGAACCAGGGAATAAAAGAAAGCCTCCTGTAAAGAGGCAGCAAAAAAGAAGGCTTTGATATCGCTTTTGAATCATGAGGGGAGAGAAATCCAGACGGTTTTTAACTGTGTGTAAAAGTCAAAAGTGCTAAGGCCCCCTTCCCGGCCAAAGCCTGACATTTTATAGCCTCCAAAGGGAAGTGCCGGGTCACAATTTCCGTACGCGTTGACCCAAACCGTTCCAGCTTTAAGGGCCTTCGCGGCAAGATGGGCCTTTTCAAGATCGCGTGTCCAAACCGATGCCGCAAGACCGTAAAGCGAATCATTCGCCGCCGCCAGAACCTCCTCCAGATTCCGGAAAGGCATTTGCACAAGCACAGGCCCAAAAATTTCCTCCTGCGCAATTTTCATCCCGGGCGTTGCCCGGTCAAAAAGTGTCGGACCAAGAAAGGCCCCCTTCAAGCCGCATTTGCGTCCATCAAGAACCAGGCGCGCTCCTTCGCGTTCTCCGGATTCAACATAACTTAAAACTTTCCGGTGATGTTCGGTTGAAATCAAAGCACCCATCCGGGTCTCTGGATTTAAAGGATCCCCCGGCTGCCAGTTTTCAGCGTGCTTTAAAAGGAGCGCCATAAATGGATCCTGAATCTTTTCTTCAACAAACAGCCGTGAACCGGAGCAGCAAACTTCCCCTTGGTTAAAGAAAATCCCCTCACAGACAAACGCTGCCGCTTTCTCAAGATCTGCGTCCGCAAAAACAATCACAGGGGATTTACCGCCAAGCTCAAAAGAAAGCCGTTTAAGCCCCTTGGCAGCGTTCTGCATGATCGCTTGTCCGGTACGATACTCCCCTGTAAAAGCAATGCCGTCGACCTCCGCATGACGCACAAGAGCGGCTCCGGCCTCTTCCCCAAAACCGCAAATCACATTTAAAACGCCCCCGGGCAATCCCGCCCGCTCAAAAACATCCGCCAAATAAAGGGACGATAACGGGGTTTGCTCAGCAGGTTTTAAAACGACTGTGTTTCCTGTCACCAAGGCAGGGGCAGTCTTTTGAACGGCCATCAAAAGAGGAAAGTTCCACGGAGTAATCACCCCGACAACACCCAAAGGTTCACGCAGGGTGAAGGTGAAAAAGGCCGGGTCCAAAGGAAGCGTCTCCCCGGACAGTTTGTCCGCCCACCCCGCGTAATAGCGGAGGGTCTGCACGGCTGCCGGGAGATCCACGCCACGGCTGTCACGGATGGGCTTGCCCGTGTCCAGAGTTTCCAGAGAAGCGGCATACTCGGACTCAGCTTCCAAGAGATCAGCGGCTTTATAAAGAATACCCGCGCGCTCCTGGGCCTTCAGGGATCCCCAGGCTTTGCTTTGAAAAGCTGTGCGCGCTGCGGCGACTGCGGCATCGACTTCAAAATCTCCAGCCTGCTGAACCAAAGCCAGGCATTCACCCGTAGCGGGATTGAGAGTCTCAAAAGTTTTACCGCTTTTGGAAACTGCTTTTGCTCCTGCAATGCGGTGCCGCGTATCGGGAACCTGGAAAGATTTTAATTCAGTTAGCTTTGTCATCCGCTCTCTCACGCTTCGATTTTTTTTTTAGTTTAATACGTGAATTGCAAAAAACAAACTGTTTCGAGAATCAAAAATGAAGAAAAATTGCGTTTAATCCCGGTTTCTCAAAAAGCCCGATTTTAAAAAAAATTACGTTTTGTGATTTTTTTTGTTGAAAAAAGCTAAAAAATCCATTAGAAGAAGCCGTAGATTAACTACAGAGAATTGCGAAACGATTCTCTGTAGTTGTTTAACAAAAGAAAAGGAGCCGTAAATGGCGACAAAAAAGAAAGCAGTTAAGAAGGTTGCTAAGAAGAAAGCGACCAAGAAGAGAAAGTAAACTTTTCTCTTGAAGAAAAAAGGCCTGACATTTTGTCAGGCCTTTTTTTTTGCCCTTTTTCAATTTCAAAAAAACTCTAGTTCAGAACCTCGATCGCTCCTGCACCCGCGGGAAGCGCTTCCTGAAAACTCTTCCATACGATTCCATCATACAAATAGTTTGCGAGTGAAAGAAACCCCATCGCCTGACTCTGAGTCAGGTACTGGCGTGCCGTTTCTCCGGTCTTCCAATTCACCGAATCTAAAAAACCGTAGGGCTTCTTGGCAACAGAAGCCGCGGGGCGAACACCAAGAGCTTCGAGCTTCTTAATATTGGTATAGACCTCCCGGGGGAAATAGTGAATGGCAAGAAGTGACGCGTAAGGGGCGACAATGTCATCCCGGAGCTCGCCATAGGCCAAGTACCGGCCCTGCGGGGTCATGCACGACGACCAGCCCCAAACAGGTGATTGAATCTGGGCCGCATGTTTCATCTGCGCACTGGCATAACTTTTTTGAGAGGTCCCCATTTCGGAATTCCGTTCATCAATAAAAAGCCCCGTGAGGTATTGGACATACAACCCTCCGTCTTCCAGGCCTGAAACAAAAAACTTTTCTCCTTCAAGTTCCTGAACCGGCCGGATCAGACGTGTCCAGTGTTCGCGGGGAACCGCCCCCGACACAATCATGTAATAGCTGAGCAGGCGGATTTCAGAGGCAAAGTGTTTGTAATACCAATGTCCCCACGACTGAAAAACAGAGAAGTCGTTTTTGGTAACGTTGTAGCCGCCTTTAAGCCAGCCGTTTTTAGGCTCATAAAGACTGGCGAAATCCATTTTCTTAAGCATGTCCTTGATTCGGGGCGCAAGCGTTGTGAACACAATGTCGGGAAAAGTCGACTGCGCCACCAGAAGCCCTCCGATGAGCACGGACATGTGCGAGCCATAGGTAAACTCTTCACCATAGGTCGGCTTGAGCGTCCGGGTAATCACCCAAGGCCTGGGAAAACCGCGCCACTTTTCGATCTTTTCCAGGCTGTCGAGGGTCCGCCCTACACGCTTTTCAGCTTCTTCCGCAGAGATCAGTCCGGTCCGGTAAGCAACAGAAACCGCGGCAAGATAAAAACCGACGTTGGTCATGGACGTTGGCGGCTGGCGGGAACTTGCGTCATAGGGCATTCCCGTATTTTCGTCGACATAATCAGCAATGTAATTCCAGGTGTCCTTATACAAGCCCGCCAGTTCATTTTTTTCTTCGGGGGTGAGTACGGCAGGAAGCGCTGCCGCGGACTCAATAGCGGGAAGCTCAGGCGTAAAGAACGCGGAAATTAAAAGGCCGCACAAAAGGATGCGGCCCTGCTTAAAAATTCCAGCACTTGAAAGTCGGATCATTTTCTTCTCCTCGGTTTTCTCTTACGCGTCAGCGATTGTTTAAACTCCCGGATGACAAGATGCTTCACCAGGTATCCTACGACCAGATAAATCATCCAGACAAATAAAAACCCTTGAAAGAACCTCATGACATACGGCCGGATCTCCGTCACCTGCCGCGTACCTAAAAGATAATACTTGGGCAGGTTTCCTGTTCTTTGTCCCTGATTTCCCGAGCTCAGAACAGTCGTATCGCCGGTCAAAAGGGTTTCAAAGTTTTTTTCGGATTCGGAAGCAATATGGGCTTCAAATACCTGACCGGTCTTCGTCTCGATGAAAGGATAGATCGTGCGGTGAACATCTGCGGGATTTACCGAAAAGGCTTCCGCCCCTCCGATAAGAAATGAAAGCAAAAAAGTAAAAAGTAAAAAACCGCGGTCCTTCACAGGGGCTTTCTCCTGAATCAGAAATGCTCTGCCGAGGAAACCTTATTTTCGAAATCATACTCTTTGCGAAGGATTTTCTTATCTTTTTTATACTCTTCGACAAAAACAACCTGCCCGGTATCTTCGTTGTACCCCTTGGTGGTTCCTTCGCGCAGCCCCAAGTGATAATAGCTTTCGGCCTGCAGTTTGCCGTTAGGGTGATACCATTTGCTCAGACCTTCCATCTTCCCATCTTTGTAGAGAAGCACGGACTTCAGTTTTTTATTCGTATAATACTGGCGGGTGGTTCCGTGCGTTCTTCCGTTATGGTACTCAACCTCGGCCTCGATTGTCCCAGTGTCATAGTAAGCTTTACTGATGCCTTCCTTTTTCCCATGGACAAACTCTGTTTCCTCTTTCACTTTCCCGTTTTCATAATAAACGGTTGTCTTCCCGTGAGGTTTCCCGTCTACAAAATGAGCCTCGGTCATCACTTTTCCCGGGCGGTAATATTTCCGGTTAATGCCGTTCTTTTTGGAACACCCTGTTGAACTCAAGGCTATAAGCGCCGCGAATAAAATAAACAGGCCTGTTCTTAAAGTGCTATGTCCTGCCCTGTTTACAAGACTCATGCTTCCCCGCTTTTATAAAAATTCTTCTAAAACGATGAAATGCCTTGCGCCATTTTTCTGGAAAAATTAGTTCCCGGAAGGGGCACAGACATCGGGCTGTTTGCACGCACCGGAACCGCAAGCAGGCGCTTCCTTGGCAGGGGGTTTTGCAGCCTGAGGCTTTTCCTTGCTGGCGCGATAGTCCGTTTGGTAAAAACCCGTACCTTTAAAAATAACCCCCGCCCCCCCGCTTAAAAGCCGTTCCACTTTACTGCCGCATTGGGGACACTTCTTCAATGGCTTAGACGACATCGGCTGGACATGTTCAAAAGTCAAATCGCAGGTTTCACAGCGATAATCATAAGTCGGCATAAAGAACCTTTCCTTAAACTTAAGGGATAAGTTCTTTATTATAAGGGGACTCTCCCCTTGGGACAAGGCCGGTGACGGCCCAACAGAAGACTTCTTCTAGAAAGCTTAAACCTGAACCCCATACTTGCTGGCGAGCTCCCGTTTCTGGACCTCATAAACTTTAAGCAGCTCTTCCTTAAGCTCTTTCATCTCTTCTGGGGACATATCATGCATTTTTGCGAAGAGAGGGTTGGTTTTTTGCTTCAACTCCTCCTGTTGACGCTGGACCAAACCTTTAAGCTCTTCCTCATATTTCTTCATTTCAGCCTGATCAATAGCCATAAAAGACTCCTTGGTTGGTAATGCCTCTTTTTTAACTTAAAAAAAGTATACCCAACGACTCTCTTTTAATCAAAAAAGCTAGCAATTCTTTATCCCCTTCCTGACCTTTCTAAGCCCTTTCGTTGACAACGGATAGGTAGGCCGTTATACTTACCGCCCAATGGAATTATCCCTTAAGGAAGTCGCTCAACTCATCCAAGGTACTGTTATTGGAGACCCCGATCTTAAGATTACGGGGATTACCAATAGTGAAGCTCCCCTCGAGAGACATATTACTTTTGCCCTGACGCCGGCGATTATCAAAAAACTGGAAGATTCGAATATTGCTTGTCTTATCGTTTCTCCTAAAATCACGGCCTCTTCTAAACCCCTGATTCAGGCCGCAGATCCCAAATTGGCCTGGGCAAAGTTACTCAGGAAGTTTTTCCCTCCGATCCCCTTTTCCGGCAAAGTTTCTGATCAGGCTTATATTGCGCCTACCGCTCGTATTGGTAAGGGCGCTACGATTGAGGCTTTTGTCTACGTCGCAGAGGGTGCGGAAGTGGGCGATGGCACGGTCCTTCGGGCGCAGACTTTCATCGGCGAAAACGCCAAGGTCGGCAAAAACTCCATCCTTCATTCCGGTGTCAAAATTTATGATCACTGCCAGGTCGGAAACGACGTCGTCATCCATGCCGGATCCGTCATTGGAGCGGATGGGTTTGGCTATGTGACAACCCCGAACGGGCAAGAAAAGGTTCCGCAGGTGGGGTATGTGGTGATTGAAGACCGCGTTGAAATTGGTGCTTGCACGACCATTGACCGTGCAACGATTGGCTGCACCCGTATCTGTGAGGGCGCCAAAATTGATAACCTCGTTCAAATCGGCCATAACGTGAGCATCGGCCGCCACACGGTCATCTCCGCTCAAACCGGTATATCAGGAAGTTCAAAAGTCGGCGCTTTTGTCACCATGGGCGGTAAAGTCGGACTTGGCGATCATGTGGAAATCGGCGACTGGACGATGGTGGGCGCGGGTTCAGGTTTTCCAAGCGGTAAAAAAGTTCCTGCGAAACAAATTGTTTTTGGAGAACCCGCACGGCCCTACGCGGAAGCCCGCAGACAGATTGCTGCGCAGCTTCGTTCCGCTGAAATGTTTGATGAGATTAAGTTATTGAGGAAGCGGCTGCAAGAGCTGGAAAGCCGTGGAAATCAACCCGCCGAAGCCTGATTAACCCGCTCGTTTTCCTATAAAACTAAGAAATTCCATTCTCGCTCTTTCGCATTCGCGAAAGGTTCCAAGCATTGCACTTGTCACGGTAGAAGAGTTTGTTTTTTCCACCCCGCGCATGGCCATACAAAGGTGGAGCGCTTCGATCACCACAGCCACCCCTCTCGGGTTTAAAGCCTTCATAAGGCAATCCGCAATCTGACTCGTCAGACGCTCCTGAACCTGAAGACGCTTGGCAAAAACGTCCACAACACGGGGAATTTTACTAAGCCCGATAATTTTTCCGTTTGGGATGTAAGCGACGTGCGCCTTGCCGTAAAAAGGCAGCAGATGATGTTCGCAGAGAGAGAAAAGATTGATGTCTTTAACCACAACCATTTCGTCATAAGCTTCGTTAAAGATCGCGCCGTTTAAAACCTCGTTGATATCTTGAGAATAGCCGCGCGTCAAATAGGAAAGAGAATGGGCCACGCGAATGGGTGTTTTAAGCAGGCCTTCCCTTTCCGGATTTTCTCCCAGGAGGCTGAGAAGTTCATGGACATTTCCCTGCATTTTGTCGATTTTTTCGACGTCGTGAAAATCCGTGGGTAATGAAAATTCATCGTCCGTATGGGGCATCGTCTTAGACCATCGCTTTCGCAAGATTTTCAACAAGGACCTCTGCTGCGTGACGAAAGGCTTCGGCCGCAGCGCTTTCAGGAGCAGAAAGAAAAACGGGGCGCCCGGAATCTCCTCCGGTACGGATGACCGCATCCAGCGGGATTTCCCCCAGAAAAGGCACTTTAAACTGCGCCGCTGCGGACGAGCCGCCTCCGCGTCCGAAAACTTCGCCAGTCATGTTTTCAAGGACTCCTAAAATGGGTACTTCTGTCTTCTGGAACATCAGGATTCCTTTACGAACATCCATCAAAGCAACTTCCTGAGGCGTTGTCACAATCACGGCGCCTGTCAAAGAAACGGTTTGCACAAGCGAGAGCTGAACATCCCCGGTTCCCGGAGGAAGATCCACTAAAAGAAAATCCAAGACACCCCAATCCACCTTTTGAACAAACTGAGTCACGGCACTATGGAGCATGGGTCCGCGCCACACCATGGGTTGATCCGCCGGGACAAGAACCCCCATAGAAATCATTTTGAGGCCCTGGGCTTCGATAGGAATGATCTTCCCTTCAGGGCTGACCTTGGGCCTGGCATCCGCAGAAACGCCAAGCATCAGCGGAACGTTTGGGCCGTAGATGTCACCGTCCATCAGCCCCACTTTGTTACCCTGTGCGGCCAAAGCAAGGGCAAGGTTCACAGACGCTGTCGTCTTTCCAACGCCGCCCTTACCGCTGGCAACAGCAATCACATGCCGTATACCGGAGATCGGCGCCTTGGTCTGAAAGGAGGCGCTTTTCTTTTCGGGAATAGAAAACTGCACGGTGACTTCGCTCACTCCCGCGATCCCTTTAAGAGCCCCAATAACGCGGGCCTTGATCGCTTCTTTTGCTGCGGGATTCCCTCCGCCGAGAAGCTCCAGCTGAACAAAAACATGGCCCGATTCCGCCTGCAGATCCTTGACCATTCCGAGAGCCACAAGGTCCCGGTTTAGTTCAGGATCTTTGACGCCGCGAAGCGCCGACAAAAGTTGATCTCGCAGCACGGGGTCAAGGCTCATGATCCCGAAACCGCCTTTCCTGCGGATCGAACAGCCTGTCCTTTTTCAAGATCGCGAAAATATTGAAGGGTTTCACGGATGACCGCGGCCACATGAAGAACGTCTTCCTCCGTAATGAACCGGCCGAAACTGAAACGAAGAGAGGCGTTCGCTTCTTCGTCGGTGAGGCCCATCGCTTTTAAAACATGGGATGGTTCCGGTGAGCCGCTCAAACAGGCTGAGCCGCTCGAAGCACAAATCCCTCGCTGGTCAAGAGCCATCATGAAGGCTTCCCCGTCGATTCCTGAAAAGCGAAGATTGCTGGTGGTCGGAATACGGCGGTTGATATCCCCGTTGACTGTAACACCATGATTTTGATCACACACGGTGGTCTCAAACAGTTGACGGACTTTCCGAAGCCTTGCAATCTCTTGATCTAAATCACTTAACGCGAGTGCGCAAGCAGCCCCAAGCCCGACAATTCCCGCAACATTTTCAGTCCCTGCTCGCCGCCCGCGTTCCTGGCCGCCGCCTATCAGAAAAGACTGATACGGTGTCCCTGGCTTAAGGTAGAGAGCACCGACCCCTTTGGGACCGTAAAGCTTATGGGCCGAAACAGAAAGAAAATCAATCGCACTCGCCTTAACATTAAGCTTATGCTTTCCAACAGCCTGAACCGCGTCCACATGAAAAAAAGCACCCTTGGATTTGACCAAAGCACCAATCTCATCCACAGGAAAAAGGACTCCGGTTTCATTGTTGGCAAGCATCAGCGACACAATAGCGGTTTGATCATTCAAGACCCGCTTCAGTTCATCCATCAGGAGAAAACCCTGCGCGCTGACTCCAATTTCAAAAACCTCATACCCTTTTTTCCCTAAATGGCGGAAAAGTTTTCGGATGCTGGAGTGCTCCACCGAACTCGTAATAATACGCTTGCGCTCAGGCAGGGCTTGAAGCGCCGCATAAACCGCCGTGCTGTTACTCTCTGTACCGCAGCTTGTAAACAGGATTTCCCGGTCATCGGCCGCCCCCAAGAGTTCCGCAACTTTCTTCCGGGACTCGCGAATGGCTTTGGCTGGACCACGGCCCAAGTGATGCAAACTGGAGGGATTGCCAAAATGAGTTCTCAAATAGGGCTCCATCGCGCGGAAAACTTCTTCGGCAATAGGCGTCGTAGCGTTGTAATCACAATAATAGCTTTTTGACATGGGTAAAAAAAGAACTCCTAAACGGAAGTATTTAATTGGTCATGAGTTACGAGATCGAGGGAATTAGCGGAATATTATGCCGTCCGTGGACGGGAAAGTCAAGAAGTCCCACCCTGGCCCCAAAGCCTTCAAAAGCCCGTCAGGACAGGCTTTTTTCCTCCAAAAGGGCCTGCAAAGCCTGCTGCGCATCTTCGGAAAGACTTGGGTAAAGCTCAAAGTACTTAATTAATCGCGGGTTCAGCTCTAGAGCCCGAAGGTACTGCCTTAGAGCTTGCGCTTTATACCGGTTGGCCTTAACGGCATCTTTTTCCTTGAGCGATTCATCCAGGTAAAACGCCATGGCAGCAATAGCCCCTAAATAGAAATTGGGGAGCCGCTCTTCCATCATGCGAAGCGATTGTTCGGCGTTTTTCATGTCGCCTGCAGCCCCAAAAAGCTCTGCCCTGCCACGATACAGCGAAACATTAAACGGATCACGTTCGATCGCAGCATCCATAGCCTTTACCGCTTGATCCAGCACCGCTTTTTTAGAAGGATCCTGAGCGTACTGCTGGGCATAAGCTAAGGCCAGCTGACGTGGATAGAATGAACTCGTAATCTCGAGGCGTGTTACCTTTTCAAGGTTTGCGACATTGATTTCCTCGGACGAAACCATGCTCAAAGCCATAAGACGGGTGCAAGAAAAATAAGTCACGGGAGCTGCCATGAATAAAAGAGCGATTGCCATAGTGGCTCTCAGCAGCGGGTTCCCATGTTTGGGAATTCCCAGTCTTTTGTCGCGGGTTTCTTCTGCTTCCAAATGCCTAAGGGCGCCTATCACACCCAAAACAATCGCAATCTGCCATAAAAGAGTATTCACATAAAGTGTTGGATCGACTACGGCATGAAGAGTAAAAACACTGATCGAAGCTAGGCAGGCCGAAGCTAAATAGGCGACAAAACTACTCTGCGATCTGAGAATGCTCTTAAAGGCTGAAACGAACCCCTTCAGCAAGAGGCCTAAAAGAATAAAAAGCCCGGGAAGTCCAGTCTCGGCCCAGAACCAGAGTAAATCGTTGTAAGACCGATAGGGGTAAACAGTAAAAGGATGTTTATGGAAGAGCAGCCATCCCATAGGAAAATTGCCAAGCCCCACTCCCCAAAATCCTTTTTCAACAACAAGCTGCCAGCTGGCACCCATGGTCAAAGACCTAAGCCCTTTAATTTGGGCTTCGCGGGAGAATGTTTCTTTCAGCGTCATCAATTCATGAAAGACATCCTTCATCCCCAGCGTGCTGAGAAAGACAAGCCCCGCAACAAATACAAGGGCCACGATTTTCCAGGTCCCTTTTCGGCGCCGCTGTGCGAGCGCAAAAAGGACTGCAAAAAAAACGAATCCTCCCAAAAAGGCGATGATTCCGGCACGTGACTTTGTATAGAAAACACCTGCTAAAAGAACGCAGGCAAAGCAAAGGTTCAAAACAATTTCCGTATAAGCCCGGGAGGGGTCTGAAAAATGCAGTTTTCGGCGGTGATGATAAAAAACAAGTGCCAGCCCGAAGAAAAGCGGCGGGACAAAAAGATCCACAAGGTTATTGGGCTGAAGACTTAATGCACCCAGGGGACCCAAATGCTCAAGCAAAACGAAAGGGGGCTGAATTTTTTCAACAGCAACTCCGCAGGTGTAAAAAAGAAAAATGAAATAAACCGCGCAGCAGCCGGATGAAAAAACGAAGAATTTCAAAAAAGAATACAGATCCTCCCGGTCTGAGAAAATTTCTTCTGCCACCAAGGCATAGGCCGCAGCCGTCATAAAGAGAGAAAAGAAATCAACCCATGTCCGCCAGTTGGAAGACACTTCAAAAGGAGGAATCGCAAGCATAATGGCAGCCTGCTGAAAACAAAACCAAAGCAGAAGAGTTACAAGCCAGGGAAACAGCAGGCTTCTTGAAATTCTAGGCGGAGAAAACACCCTGAGGATGCAAAGCATTGCCAGAGCCGGAAAGGTCAAGCCCTGCAAAAGCATAGAAACTTGCGGAGTCAAACTCGACAAGGAAAGCAAAAAAAGGACCGCACTCGAACAAAGGTAGACTTTGAGAATTTCTCGCAGGAGGCGCGTCATTTAGGCGTTTCCTCTGCCTGATCATCCCGTCTGTAGTAACGGTTATAGGTGTGGTAATAATGCTTGGAGTACCCTCCAAGACGCTCTTTATCCATATCAACTTGGTTCAAGATGACGCCAATAATTTTGATCCCTGATTTTTCGAGCTGCGCCTGAATACGTTTGATGAGATCGGAGGGTGTCCGGGCTGCGGCAACCACAAGAATCACATGGCCGACTAGGTTTCCGACCACGAAGGTGTCTCCAAGCCCGGTGAGTGGAGGAGAATCAATGATAATGCGATCAAATCGCTTACGCGCCTCTTCCAGGAAAAAACGCATCCGGTCAGAACCCAGAATTTCAGCGGGGTTGGGCGAAACAGGACCGCTGGGAACAATGGTGAGGTTTTCGACATAAGAGGGCTTTAGAATCGTCTCAAAATCAACACTGCTCGTTAGAAAGTTGGACAACCCTGTACTGTTATCGATTTTGAACTGCCGGTGAACAACCGGACGGCGCAAATCGCAGTCCACCAGCAAGGTTTTATTACCGTCGAGGGCAAGGGATGCCGCAATGTTGTGATTAATAAATGATTTACCTTCATGCGGCAAGCAACTGGTCAAAATGAGGTTTTTAAGAGACTCCGGAGGGGCCGAGAAATTGATCGCGACACGCAGGTACCGGAACGACTCTGTGATCTCGGCGTTCCGGTCATGGTAAACAACGAGAGTCTTATCATCATAATTAGGCTTTTTATCTTTTAAAAGAGCCACGGGGCCGAGGAAAGGCAGAATGACGCCCTTCCGTTCCAGGTCCTCCATGGAATGAATCGTGTCATCAAAATAATCGAAAAGAAAAATAAGCAGGAGGCTGAGAAAAAGCTCGCCCAAAACGACGATCCCGATCAGCTTCAGCCGGTTGGGCCCCACAGGCTTATCCGGAGGTGACGCTTCCTCAATCACGCGTCCATGGCTGGTCTGCATGGTTCCCTGCATGCGGGTCTTTAACCCGTCAACAATCCTCTTTTTTTCTGCTTCGATACTCTCATCAAGAAATTTCAAGGTTGAGCGCGCCTTCACGATCTTGGGGTGCTTTTCGCGATACTGCTTCAAAAGCAGCTTCAACTCTGACTCAAGCGCGTTTTTACGTTCTTTCAGACTGCGGATTGTGGGGTCGGTTTGAATCGTGGGAAGACTTTCGATCAAATCCTCGCGCGTAATTTGACGCACATTGCCAAAAGGATCCTCAATCGTAACAACATCAGAGTTAGCCCCGCCCTGCTGAGGCAGCCAGGCAAGCATTTCCTTTGAATAATAAAGGGAATCCTCGAAGTTCTTACGGATATAGGAACGGGCGACTGCGTTGGCAATACTTGCCGCAAGCTTGGGATCATTCGATGCCACCTGAATATTGAAAAGGCGGCTCTGCTTGATCTGGGTGACGGTCAGCATGCTCCGTACCCGGTCAGCGATATGTTCTTCGTCTTCACTTTCAAAGTAATTGGTGAGTTTTAAATCAGAAACGACCTGCCGAAGAACGGTCGGGCCTGTCATAATTTCCAGCTGGGTTTTGTAATAATCATCCGACCAGCTTTGCGCCGGCATATCCGTCGTGGTCGACTCGTCCATCGTCAGATTGGTCGGCCGTTCAATAATGACTTGCGCTGCCGCCACATACTGATCGGGGATCTTGGCAACATAAATCGCTGTCAGCGTGATGGTGATCACGAGGAAGGTCAGAATGATATAGAAGTTTTTCTTGAGGAGAAACAGATAGTACTTATAGTCGAATGGCTTATCGACATCTTCTGTTTCATAGGCGCCGTAAACCCCGGCGGCCCGATTATAATTGGTCATGCTGCTCCGCGCTGATTTTAAAAACGGCTTTCGCTGACGTTGATTACATCGTCCGCTGTAATATCGACATCGGACTTCTGTCCGCTGATAATCTCTTCAGCATTCACTTGAAAAACCTCACCTGTCTTTTTCCGCATCACTTTAATCTTTTTAATATTGGCGATGTCCGAAAATCCTCCGGCCATAGAAACCGCTTGAAGCAGGGTAATTTTAAGATCCCCCGGCGGGAAGCTGTAAGTCCCCGGTTTAGAGACCTGCCCCAAAAGCACAAAAGAGCCCGCCTGATATTTTAAGACCTCGATCACAACCTGAGGATCGACAATATAATCCGTTTCCAAAACATCTGCTATGGCCTTCTCGGACTCAAGAACAGTCTTACCACTGACCGCTATTTTCCCTACAAGCGGGAGTGTAATATTCCCGTCAGAGCTGACCTCAACATCACCGCCCTTTAAATATTCGTCTTCGGGATAGATTTTAATACTCAGCCTGTCTCCGGGCTGCAGCTGGTAAGACTCATCCACGGTTATAGCGGCTGAGGAGTTCCCCCCTGTATCCGCTAACGCCATGCCTTGCCCCCAGAGAAAAACCAGGATCCCTGGCATCATGATGGCTCGACACAGCCTATAAACCTTTGCCTTTAGCACAAAAATCTATCTCCTTGATCAGAAAGTCATATTTAAACCGGAAGTCAAGGTATGCGCCCTATAAGTATCGGCTTTCTCATACCCCGTCCGGAAAGCAAATGTATAGCGGAACCTCAGCTGAACCCACCGTTTCAACATATAATTAAACGTTAAAGAAGTCGGAAATGTCCACTGAGTGATCTCTGTATTCTCATCGCCCCCTTTAGGGACAGAATTGCTAAAATGTGCCATCCCTACATTGACGATGGCTGTGAGCTTCCTATTCAGGCGGCTGTTGACAGAAATGACAATGTTGTCATTCGTAAAATGGCTGTCGCCTTTCGCTGTCGCGTTTTCATCCTCACCCTCAATATGGTCGGAACTGCTGTTTTGAATCGATCGAATCGCCTGAAGCACAATTTGAGTTTTCGGAGAAAACTGCCAAATATATCCAGTCCCCAGTTTTAAAGTATTGATCGAAGGGGTTTCCAGCGAGCGAGGCGCCTGATGACTGAACGAAAAATCGAAGCTTAATGAAGATTTTCGTGTGACTTGTCCAAAATACCCCATATGAATTTCATGCGTATTGGAATTTCCGACCTTGCTCCGGATCACGCTTGGCCCAAAGGTGTATCCCAAGGAGACCCTGCTTTTGGGCGTCAGATGCCAAAAAAGGCTCGGTGCGATACTGGCTTCCCATTGTGAATCCTGGTCAAACGGCTCTGTCGTGAAAAGACGTTTCATCGTATTAAGTTCCGTATTCACCGACAGCTTACGGGAAAAAGCGTAATTAAAAACCATGTTCTGGTGAGAATCCCAGCGGACTTTCTTTTCATCCATTTCAATAGTCTTCTCGCTCTGCCTTGCAATCCGGGATTGTACGGAATGTGTAATCTTTCTGAAGTACTTCCTCCGGTAACGGATTCTCTCCTCAGCCAGCCAGAAATCGCCCTCAGGGAAATGCAGGTTCCACTGCTTCCCGATCCTGCCTTCCAATCTCAAATCTGTTTTTCTTCCGCCCAAGTCCACTTCCACAAAATTATTGGAATCGAATGTGTTTTCGTCTTTTTCCTGACGCGGAGGAAGACGGCGAAGATTCGTGTCATAGGTATGCTGGACATCAACACCAAACTTGAAACGGTCTCTTGCGGGCATCTTCAAAATATTCCGCTT
This sequence comes from uncultured bacterium, assembly GCA_964434115.1. Lineage (GTDB taxonomy): Bacteria > Omnitrophota > Omnitrophia > Omnitrophales > Aquincolibacteriaceae > ZLKRG04. The sequence continues at coordinate 69,681 of CAYSSX010000006.1, read as the reverse complement.
TATCTTTTCAATATCTTGAGCCATTGCGGCTTCCTTGCCATCTAAAGGAGCATCTTGATTGTCCGCAGTGACTTTAGCCGGGCTGTCTTTAAGAAAAGCATTGGCTTGCTCGAGCTGGTGCTTTTGTTCCTCTCCGAGCAGGTTTTGATGAAACTCTTCCAAATCCCGCGCCCTAAAAGGGTCATACTCTTCCGCCTGTCCGACAACAGCCCATGAAGGGCTCGGAAGGCCCGTCAAAACAAACACAGCGATAGTTCCCGCGGCAACGCTCTGCCCGGCCCTCCGTCTTAACGCTCTCAAAGCGTCAGCTGTTTTTCCCGGAGACAGCGTCATCATTCCCCCAAAGTTACGTTTTGAGGTCCCTGTCCCTTCTGGATCAATTCCAGATTGATTTGGGCATCTTTAAACTCCGGATTAATGTCCAACGCCGCCTTAAAGCTTTCGCGGGATTTCTGGGCTTCCCCGAGCCACCACTCCGCATACCCTTTATTGTTGAGGATTTTGGCTTTCATAATATTCCTGTATTCCTTGAAGGCTGTTTCCAACTCTTCGAGAAGGATCTTCGCTTCCTTATAATTTTTTTTGACCAAATAAACTCCGGCCAAATTAAACTTTGCCGGAATGTATTCAGGATCCATCTGAACGGCGTCCTGATAGAGCTTTATGGATTCATCAAAACGGCTTTGGTATGAAAGCACATACGCTAGAACAGAAGTTGTGAACTGATCGCTTTTCAGACTGTTCCCCCGGCTCGCTTCCGCTTCGGCGAGCACCAGGTCCGTCAGAAGAACATAAACTGAAGCAAGCCCCGAATGGGTCCAGGCATCATCAGAGTCCTGTTTCATTTTTTTTTTAAAAAGATCCAGGGATTCGTACACCCGGCCTTTTTTAAGCTGGGAAAAAGCCAGATCCCGAAGATCCATTTTGGCGGAATCCTCAAGCGCTGACTTCAAATCGCTAAGCTCCGCGTAATTAGGAACTTCACCGCCCAGACGGCTTAAACTTTCCTGGGCTTTTTCCCTGTCCCCCAAATCAAAATAGTAAATGACGGCCTGCTCGGAATCAGCAAGCGCGGCCCACGCCTCCCGGGAAGCCTTTTGGGCTTTTTCATCTTTAGCACCGGCTTCCTGAGAGATTTTTTGATACTGTTCCAGGGACTTCACCGAATCGTTCTGCTGATAATAAATATCGGCCAACTGCGCCTGAACCCCAAGCCCAAGATCTCCTTCCAGGCCTTTTTCATTCGAGAGCTCAAGAAGCACTTTTTCTCCTTGGTCATACTGGGTTTGCAGCTTATAGATCCAGCCCAGGTAAAACTTGGCTTTGACCCGGATATTATGATCCTGGGACTTTTGAAGATCCCGGAGCAATTCTTGAGCGCGATCCATCGAATACGAGTAAAGATAATCAAGCGCCAGTTTCAGTTTTAAGGTATCAACGCCTTTGTCCTGGGGGCGAGCCTGAATCATTGCTTCAAGATTGAGGATTTGCACTTCCCGCCTTTTATAGGCATCTATTTTTTTCAGCAATGCCGTGGCGATTTGATACTCCTCAACGCCCGTGTTCCCCAAAACAAGCCCGCGTAAAAGTCTTTCCGCTTCGTGGTACTTCTTTTGTTTCATGAGGATATTCGACAGCGAAATTGCCACAAAATCATGGTCAGGATGTGCCGGATAAAACTCCAAAAATTTTCTGTAGAGTTCAGCCGCTTCATCTAGGCGCCACTTTTTCTCTTTCTCCTCAGCTTGGGAAAGTAAAAGGTAGCTTGAGACATCCAAAGGCTCGTCTATATCCGAGGAAACCTGGTGGCGGATGTAGCGGAAAAACTTCAAGGCTTGATAAAAAAAATCGCGGAGAAAACGGTACCCTTGATCGAGCCATTTTAAGATCTCCGATCTCCCGGGGCCTTTTGACTCGGCAGTTTGCTTCAGATAAAGTTTTGCCCGCTGATGACCCGCTCGTTCCGTCGACTCATCAAAGGAACGCGCGGCCAGTTCCAGCATGGCCAAATTTTTGACTCCTGTTTTTTCATCCGCCGCTTCTTCCAAAGCGAGGTCCTGCAAAAGATTTCTATAAACATTCGATCCGACCTTGGATCCGTTTTCCGGTTTTTTATCGGTGGCCGACAAAGCGAATTCGAGGCTTTCCAGGGAGTAATCAACAAGGAAGTGGGAATAAAGTCCGAAGCCTATAAAGACAACAAGAATCAGACCTCCAACAAGGCTTAAAAGCCGAATTAACCTTGGCAAGGAATAGGTCCTCCAAAATTATAAATTTGAATGTTTTTGCATGTTTACTTGTTTTAATGATAACTTATGATATAAGAAGCGTCAAATGACCTTTCGCTCCCCTTGAACCCATTAAGTTTTATCGGCCTTAAGACGTAAAACGAACACTTTATGGCTCCTGAAACAAAACACCGGAAAAAAGCTAAAACCACCCTGTTTGCCCGGATTATGTTCGGGCTGACCTTCCCCCTCCTATTTTTAAGCGTGGCTTTTACGGCCATCCAGCTCCGGAACGAAATGCGCACCATCCGGGAGTCTTATCAGATTCGCAGCCGGTTTGCTTTTGAAACCGTAAACAGGACTCTTGAAATCACGCTGCGCGACCCGGAGGTTTCCCAGAACCGCGACACGGTTTTAATGCTGATGCAGCAGCTTGAAAATGCTCATGAGGGTATTACCATCTGCCTCTATAGTCTTTTGGAGCGCGGCCTTATCCCTGAGAGCTGCAGCGCCTGGAGCGGATTTGATGAGAAATCTACGGAGGCGAGTCTTTACCAAAAGCAGCAAGGGAAGCCCTATCTTGTAAAAGTTCAAAAAACACAACGCAAACTGATCGCCTATATTCCGCTTAACAACTCAGAAGGTGACCCGGGCTGGATCGTGCGGGTTGAATTCCCGCTTGGGAACGTGAAGGAAGCCTTAGCCAATTCGCGCTGGACATTAATCATGATGATTCTCATGATCATTTTTACGGGCTTTGCAATCGGCTACCGTCTCTCGGAGTCTATTGTGAAACCGATGATCACTCTGGACGAAGCCACACGAGAAATCCTCAAAGGCCATCTCGGGAAGCATGTCCATATTGAAACCGGCGACGAAATCGAAGCCCTCGCGACCACTTTTAACCAGATGAGTGACTCTCTGAAGGAGATGAAACAAAAGGCACAGGATTCCAACCCCCTGACAGGGCTGCCCGGCAACCAGGGAATTTTCCAAGCCTTAAAAAAGAAAATTCACGAGCGCCAAAAATTCGTACTCTTTCATACGGACTTGGACCGTTTCAAAGTCTTTAACGACCATTTCGGCCTGGCAAAAGGTGACGAAGCGATCAAAAAAACAGCGGATCTCCTGCGTAAAGCCCTGAAGGAAAAAGGCGGCGAAGAGGACTTCATCGGTCATCAGGGTGGTGATGACTTTGTCATCATTACGCGTCCCTCGAGGGCCGTGGAAATGGGTGAATTCATCACCAAACAGTTTGAAACAGATGTGGTAGCCGCCCTCTACCCGAAAGAAGATATTGAACGCGGATACACACTTCAAATGGACAGACGCAGGCTGGCTGAAACAGGCGAAGAAGTGATGGCGCAGTTTCCCCTCCTGGCCATTTCCCTCGCGGGTGTATCAACGGCCAAAAAGGATTTTGCGGATTATTTTGACTGTATGAGTGCTGCGGTAAGCGTCAAAAAAGAGGTTAAAAAAATCATTCAAAGCTCTTACATGATCAAGGAATAACCGGGGTCTTCAACGGGAACAGCCCGTGACTTCGGCTTGACTTCCACTCGCTCTGTTTTCTGCAGCATTTGAGTAGGCACTTTCAGACAATCCGACAATCTGTCCCGTGGCACAATTCACTTCGCCAAACGCTGTCGAATAAGTTCCCCCCGTAACGCGGCGCTCGCTGATCACTTCATACTGCTGTTCCAAGGCTCCTTTGTAATAAACTTCCGCCATGGTACAAACAGCCGAACAGCCCGGAGGCGTCACAATCGCACGTCCGGGGCTGTAACGGGTCACTCTTTCACCATCCACATCGACATCTTCTTCCTTGTCTTTGGGCTTAAAGGGGTCTGTGTCTATCTCTTTCACGGGCAGCAGCTCTTTCTGCTTCTCATCCTTTTTTTCTTTGAGCGCTTCCGAATCCTTTTCACCGGCTTCTTCTTTCTTTTTAACTTCCGTGAAGGGATCTCTGAGATCCACCTCACGCTGCTTAGCGCTTTCAAACTGACAGCGATTACTGCAGCCGTCTCCAGACTCAGAATTTCCATCATCGCATTGCTCACCCACATCCGGCGACCCGTCTCCACAAATACCTTCTGACTGGCAGGTGGCAGAACAGCCGTCGCCGTCTAGAGAATTCCCATCGTCGCAGGTCTCGCCCGCTCCGGTCACGGTATCCCCGCAGCTTAAAGGGTCTTCAAGCCTGCAGAGGTCAGAACACCCGTCCTCCCCTGTCCTGTTTCCGTCATCGCAGTCTTCTCCCGGGTCATAGACGCCATCCCCGCAGACCGCAAAAGCAGAATTTAAAGACCTTCCACCGTACTCACGCGCGGCAAACTCAGGATCATTATAAAAAGACGGTAGAATCGGCGGGACAAAAGGAAGCGTAGGCGCTGAGATCACCATACTCGAGTGGAGATCGCTTGACTCCAAGGACGGATCCTTTTGAGAAGCATGATCCTGCTTCCCAGGCTCAGCACTTAAGAAACCAGGAAAAAAGAACACACTTCCTGCAAGAATCATAAAAAGGATTCGTCTAGGCATCATTTTAGGTATCAGAGGTTAAGCTCCTTACTCTTTCTCAAAGGATAATGGTAAAGCGGCAAGGAGTCAAAGAAGCAACGTTGGAGGGTCTTATTAAAAAACTTAAAAATCATCCCGCTGAAACGGAGAGATTAAAATCCTGGTCGAGTTTATCATCTGAAGTAATATCGAAAGTCACCATGATCGGTGTTTTCAAAAAGGCCGCGGGCCCCATGTCGAGAACCTCTTCTTTCCAGCCCTTTTCATTAAAAACTCTGATCCGTTTGAGGGGGTGCTCGCCAAGCCACACTTTCACGTACACGGCCGTTTTGGAAGCCGAAGGCTTATCCGAAGGCTCAAAGCCATAATGCAGCGTTAAATGCGAGGAGGGCGGAACCTCCGGAAAATGGAGGCGCACCTGAGTCCCTGGTGCCGGCCTAAAAGAAATGCCTTCATGTTCAGACCCGCCTTCGGTAATCTGCTTTTTAACTGTGATTTCCAAAGGCGGATCGGCTTGAAAAACAAGGCGGTCCCCAGCCCAAACGCCATTAAACAGATCTTCTTTGTCGGTTGTCAAAATGCCCTGAACTTCCGCTAAATGACTCGCAAAAAAATACGCTGCTCCGCCTGTCTTTGCTTTCAAGGAAGACACTGCTTTTTTCTTACCCGAAGCACTTTTCTTTTGAGGGGAAGGTCTTTCCTGAAGGTCAGGCTTCACGGAAGGCTCCGGAAGTACCGCCGACTCCTCCTCGTAAGCAGGTTCCTGAGGAAGAAGGTCTTCAACCTTGACTTTTTTAGCCGGGGCCAAAGGCTTCTTCGCCGGAACCAAAATCTTTTCCTCAGAAGAATCACCGGGCTTTACATTTGATTTTTGAACCACGGGTTTTGCAATTTCCTTAGCGGCCGAAGCGGGTTCTTCAGGGGAGATCTTTTGGGTCACGGCCTCTTCTTGGGCTTGGACGCCAAGCCCAGGTTCACGAACAGGCACCGAGCGGGGCAGCGATGCAGCTTTTGCAGGCGTTTCAGGAACCCTCTGAACGGCTTCCTCTACGGCAGTCTTTACGGGCGCGGACACTTGCTCCACGGCTTCCCTTTCTTCCAAAGAGGGCAAGGGAACCTTGGGATTTCCCCCTGCTTTTAAAGGAGCTTCCACAGCCGCATCCTCTGCGGACAATTTTTTGACAACTTCGGGAAGAGAAGCCGGCAGCCCCAATTTTTCAGAAGTTTCGGGAAGCGCGGTATCCACTGAAACGGGTTTTGGCGCTCTTTTCGGTACCGGATACGAAGTTTTAGACACGGGTACGCTTTCGTCGTTCACCGGAGAAAGCGGGGAAAGCGTTTTAGGACTCTCCCAGCTTCCAGAAGGCGGGTTCTCCTGAGAATCATCGTTAAAGGACACCCAGGTTTTCTCGCTGGATTCAGCGGCTTTAACAGAGGGCACAAAAAAACTCAGGGAAAACACAGCAAGAACAACAGCCGCGGAAAGATTTCCAGAAAAAGTCTGTTTTCTTTTATAAAAAAAGGTCAAAACAACCCCCAAAATAAAAAGAGCGGCCCAGCCTAAAAGGCCGTCATAGTTTTGCCCGGAGCCGTAAATCCAATGCGGCTGACGATCCGTATGCTGAAGGAAAACACCATCCATTTTAAGGAAGAAAACACAGCCCGCGTGGAGCCCGATACAAGGGTAAAGAGATCTCGTTTTGAGAAAAAGGATCGTCAGAACAACTCCAAAAATAAAAAGCCCCAAGGCACCTGGAAAAACAGCATTCACATCCGTAAGATTTCGGAAAGGTGCGGCCAAAAGCCTCAAACTGTCTGAAAAAGTGGGATCCGGGCCGATAAAAATCTTCTTCCCTCCCGTAAAATGGATAAGGGCATAAAAAAGATTGGTCACAACGATACTAGAAAAGATCGGCCAGGAAAGTTTTTTTTGGAGCATGGAAAAGAAAAATCCCCGAAAGAACATTTCTTCAATCACGCCTATCACCAGCGCAGAAAGCAGGCTCATCGCTATCCGCTGCGCCCACTCCTGAGGCGAACTCAGCGAAACTTGCCAGTGGACCATCCCCAGGCCCGCCTTAACGGCTGAAACAGACACCAGCGTGAGAAGTCCCGCGGCAAACGCTATCAAAAAACGCGATACGCCGGATTCTTTCCAGGCCAGCGTTTCAAGCGGAAAAGAAAATTTTTTGGCACGGACCGCCAAAACAACCGCCGCAATTGTAAAAATCATAATAAGCCGGTTAAAAATTCTTTCAAACTTATAGGGCAGCACATCAAAAAGCAGAGGGGCAAGAAAGGCACTCAACAAAACAATCCCCAGCATCACGGCAATAAATTTAATAAAGGATTTCACAGGAAGGACCTTGGGTTAAGACTTGTCTTTTAGGAGCAGTGTTAATTCAATTTCTACAGCGGCATTCAAAGGAAGACTTGCCATACCGACCGCGGAGCGTGCATGCTTCCCGGCATCTCCAAACACACTCAAAAATAAATTGGAGGCCCCGTTCAACGCATCGGGAATGGCATAAAATTCAGGGCTCGTCTGAATGTATCCCACGAGACGAAGAACCCGCTCGACTCTTTCGAACCCGAGATGGGCATCGATCAAACTGAGCGCGTTGAGAGCCGCGAGTTCAGCCGCTTTTTGAGCTTGTTCCAGACTTAAATCTTTCCCCGCTTTGCCGGATAAAATTTTGCCGGAAGCATCTTTGGATACCTGGCCGCTGAGAAAAGCCATATTGCCTGCAAGGGTTAATGGGACATAAGCTCCAACAGGCTGCGGAGGCGGCGGAAGAACAAGATTAAGTTCTTTTAACTTGTCTAGAATGGATGAACGCGTCACGGGGATCTTTCTATTTTTTAGCCACAATCAGAGTCGCGGCCCCGAAAGTCAGCCGGTAAACACGAATCGACTGAAATCCGCGCTGACGCAGCAGGCTCACCGTGGATCCGGGATCCTGAAACGTCTGAATCGACTGCGAGAGAAACTGATAGGCATCTTCCTGGCCCGAAAAAAGCTTTCCGATAAGCGGGAGGTAATAGCGGAGGTACGGGTAATAAAAGAAACGGAACACCCCATTGGGACGGGTGAGACAAAGCAGAGCCGTTTTCCCGTGAGGAGTCAAAACCCGATAGATTTCGTCAAAAAAAACGGAAAGATTTTTTACACTGCGCAGTGTAAAACTGGAAATGACCAAATCAAATGTCCCGTCCGGAAAAGGCAGGGAATGAAAATCCCCGCTGACAAACCGGACATTGGAAGGCAGTTCTTCACGGGACTTCTCAAGCATCTTGGAAGAAAAATCAAGGCCTACGGCCCGGCGGAATGTCTTGCCGGAAAGAAAGGTCCCTAAAAAACGGCCGGTCCCCACGCCAAGATCAAGGACCGATTGTTCTAACCCTTCCAAAACCAGTTTTTTGGACTTTGCCCGCCAGTAGTCATCCAGGCGAAAACTCAAAAGCGAATTTAAAAAATCGTACCGGAATGCAATCTGATCGAAAAAACCACGGATCGTAGTCTTATCGGGTGAGGCAAGGCTCGTTGAAGTCATGAATAATCTCATAGTTAGTGTTGCGCTGGGCAGGTTTATACCCGGCCTCGCGGATCAGACGGATCAAATCATCACGGCGCGTATGCACCTGAATGCCCGTCGGTTCAAGAACTTTATCTTCAATAAGGGTACCGCCCATATCATCACAGCCGAAAGATAAGGCGATTTGCCCAAGCTTTAACCCTTCCGTAAGCCAGCCGCTCTGAATATGTTCAATATTGTCCAGCATCAGCCGCGAGATCGCGACTGTTTTCAGATAATCTTCTCCGCCCGCAGGTTTGAAACTGCTCATGCGCGGCGTCCCTTCCGGCGAAAGGCTCCAGGGTATAAACGCCCGGAAACCGCCCGTTTCATCCTGAGCGTCACGAATAACAAGCATATGCTCAATACGTTCCGCAATGGTTTCAACATGCCCGTAGACCATGGTCGCCGTGGACCTCAGGCCTGCCCGGTGCGCGGTTTTCATCACTTCGATCCAGCGCTCAGAACTCGCCTTTTTGGGACTGATCAGCTTTCGAACGCGTTCCACAAGGATTTCCGCGCCTCCCCCCGGCAGAGAATTCAGCCCGGCTTCTTTAAAAACCCGGAACGTTTCTTCAAGGGACATCCGGAATTTTTTTGAAATCATTTCAAACTCAACTACTGAAAAAGAATGCACATGGACCATCGGGAATTTTTCGCGGACCGCACGAATCAAATTCAAATAGTAATCCAAAGGCAGTGCCGGGTTCACCCCGCCTTGAATCAGAACCTGGGTTCCGCCGAGGTCCACAAGCTCCTGAATTTTCTGAAAAATTTCATCATAAGAAAGGACATACGCTTCCGGATCACCGGGTTTCCGGTAAAAAGCGCAGAAGTCGCAGTCCACGACACAAGCGTTGGTGTAACTCACGTTCCGGTCCACAATGAAGGTCACCCGGCCTTCGGGATTCATCCGCCGCACAAGCGTCTGCGCAGCCTGGCCAAGCCGGAGAAGATCGCAGGAGTACAATTGGATGCCGTCTTCCAGAGTCAGGCGGCCGCCATTCAAACGTTTGTTCAAGATCGCTTCGTAAATATCCCCCATAAAAAATCCTCTTAACTTCCAAAAAAGCTTATTTTTTTAGCCTTTGGCGACACACCAAGGCGATTCGCCAAGCGATAAAAAAGTTCAAGCCCTTCAAGGGTTCCCTCATCAAGATAATAATTCAAATTAAAAAAGTATCCGTAGAGTTTGGAAAACTTAGGATCCACAAAAGTTGTTTTCAGGGCATCCTTCAAAAGCCCTTCAATGTCCGCAAGGTTTCGGTCACGGTTTTCACACACTTCCCGCCAAAAAATCCGGACTTCCTCGGCATAGGTTTTGGCGTAATCCTTTCGAACAGCCCAGAGGGAAAAACAAAAAGGTTTATCGGTCCAGTTCCACCAAAGTTCGCTGAGATCATATTTATAAACAAATTGCTCGGAGTCAAAAAAAAGGGCGTCATCGCCGATGACAAGCGCCGCTTTGGCCTTGGATAACATTTCCGCCGGTGCCGCGGTTGAAGAAACAAACTCGTTTTTAAACTTATATTTGAACCGCATCAAAATTCGCAGCAAGGTTGCGGAACTGAGACTTTGGCGCGAAAGAATAATCTTTTCTCCATCCAGATTTTCAATTTTCTCGCGGGACAGAAGGAGCACACTGCCGGAAAAGTCACGGGAACCAATCGCGAGCTCGGGCAGGACCTTGTAGTGATCCTGATGGTTAAGATACTCCAAGGAGGACACTGGAGCGATGTCCACCTTCCCGGAACGCATCGCCAGGTTGATCTTCGTGGGATAGGCTTCATAAATTTCAAAACGCGAAGGATCCCAGGCGGCGTTTTCAAAAAGCTTGTGGTAAAACGGAAGGCAGTTGATATAGGAAATTTTGCCAACCCGGGCGGCCGCTTTAAGATGCGTGCTCATAATTTCTGCGCCCTTTCCTGGCTCCCCGTCCATCGGGGATACAAGGCGTGCGGAATATCAAGCTGATCCAGGATTTTCCCGACTTGAAAATCAACCATGTCCGCAAGGGTCTGCGCGCCTGAGTAAAAAGCAGGCATTGCCGGAACCACCCGGACACCGAGTCTTGCCAGCTTCAGCATGTTTTCCAAATGAATCGCGCTGAGGGGTGTTTCCCGGGGCACAATCACAAGGCGCCGGCCTTCTTTGAGAGTACAATCTGCTGCCCGGTGAATGAGGTTTTGGCTCATGCCTGAAGCAACGGCTCCCAAGGTTCCCATGCTGCACGGAACGATGACCATACCTTCAACCGGAAAGGAGCCGCTGGCAATTGGTGCGGTAAAATCTTTGTGAGAGAAAGCACTAAGGTGTGCGTTGGGAAATGTTCCAAAAAGTTCTGCAAGGCATTCGCCGCTGATGAGGCTTTTGAGAGCTAGGCCCTGTTCCTCTTTGATGACTAGTCTTGCGGGCTCGGAAATAACAAGGTGAACGTCACGGCCTGATTCAAGTAGGGCTTGGACAAGGCGAATCCCGTAGATAGTCCCGCTCGCACCTGTAATTCCAACCACTACTGGTTTCACTCAACACCCCGGATCGAAAGGTCAAGAAGAACAGCGACAAACAGCGTCAGGCTAATGACAGCGTTCATAGTAAAGAACGCTTCCTGAATTTTTTTCAGTCCAAAGGAATGAATAAGCCAATGTTCGCGAAGAAGGAATCCCCCGCAAAGGATCAATCCCGCCCAATAAATCATTCCGAGTCCCGCAAGCCAGCCCGAAAAACACCAGGCCGCCAGGGCAACGGCATGCAGAAAAAGAGCCATTTTAAGACTTGCATCCTGCCCAAACCGTGAAGGAAATGAGTAGAGTCCGGCTTCGCGGTCAAAATGCATGTCCTGAAGCGCATAAATGATGTCAAAACCGGCAACCCATGCCGCAATTCCAAGCATCAAGGACCCCGGAATCCAGGAAAAAGATTCTCCTCCGGCAAGCCAGGCACCATAGGGCGCAATTCCAAGTATCGTACCCAAAACCCCATGGGAAAGCCACGTAAATCTTTTAGTGACAGGGTATAACCACGCAAGCAAAATGGGTACCGTCGACAGTTTCAGACAAAGCGGACCAAGCACCGCCGTACTGATCAAGAAAAAGGCGCCAAAGCCCAGCGTCAGCGCCCAAACGGCGGGAAGACTAAGCCTTCCGGCGGGCAGCGCACGCATCCGTGTCCGGGGGTTGGCGCTGTCAATATGGCGGTCCAGAATGCGGTTGGCTCCCATCGCCATGCTCCGGAAGCTGATCATGGCTGCCGTCACCCAAAAAAAGAGATGCCCGGAAGGCCAGCCCCTCAACGCCAAAAAAAGCCCCAAATACGCAAACGGAAGCGCGAAAATTGAGTGCTCGAATTTGATCATCTCAAAGAAAACACGTATTTTCTCGACTCCTCTTTTCATGCGCGGTCCACCCTGTTTCCGGAAGCCTGACGCCAATAAGCAGGTGCTCGAAAAAAAACCGAAAGGCCCCCAAACCGGTAGCCGTGTATTATTTTTTTGAAACGCACCTGCTCATCCACTTCAAGAACCTGCATTTTTTTAACGACCTGCATGGCGGTTTCGGCAATCTCCCATTCCGAGAGAAAGGAAAAAATTCCGAGAATAAACATGCCTATGAGAAAAACCGAAGACGCTTTTTCAAGGAACTCACCGCCGATACCCAGCGAAAAAGGAAGCGCTGCCCAAGCGGCAAGCCCCGCGTAAGAAACCCACGATGCAGCCCCCTCAGGGAAATCTCCGGAGATGACCCAGGGTCTCGGATTTATGAAGAAAAGTGCGGCACGGACGGAACGGACCAAATCCTTCAAGGACTTTCCATGATAAACCGCGGCGGGAAGAAGAAGCTCTTTCGTGCGGGAAGACGGAGAGGAGTTTACAGGCTCAAGGACCTCGACAGAGGCTGAAGCATGCCCCATCGCATCCAAAACAGCACGGGCAGCTTCACAGCCGGTAATAAGACGCCGGTTCTCGACAGCTGCATGTTGTTTTTGGAAACGAAGTTGAACCATCCAGGCTAAAAATGAAAGAATGAAAACAAAAAGCAAGAGCCGCCTCCGCCGGGCATTATAGGAGAACTAGTCAGCGGATTCAAGGTGCGCGAGCGCGCGGCGCATATCCTCAGGCAGTTCAGCATCAAAAATCATCCACTCCCGCGACACGGGATGGCGAAACCCCAGCACCTTGGCGTGTAAAGCCTGCCGTTTTATATACGCTGAGGGGATCCCGTAAACAGCATCCCCCAGCACCGGGTGTCCGACAAAGGACATGTGAACACGAATCTGATGTGTCCTTCCGGTTTTAGGCCGGACTTCCACAAGCGTCGCGTTAGAAAAGCGTTTGGCCACCCGGAAGAAAGTCAGGGCATCCTTGCCGCCTGTGGGACGGATCATGATTTTTTTGCGGTTCAAAAAAGCCCGGCCGACGGGTTCCTCACAAACCCCTTCTTCATGCTGCATAACACCGCGGACAATGGCATGGTAGACCCGCTCAATCGAATGGTCTTTGAACTGTTTGGCCAGAAACCGGTGCGCTCTGTCGTTTTTGGCCACCACCATAACCCCCGAGGTATCTTTATCCAGCCTATGCACAATACCGGGCCTCATCGCATTTTCTGATTGGGAGAGTCCTCCGGTGTGAAAAAGCAGTGCATTGACCAGTGTGTGTTCGTAATTCCCCTGCGCGGGATGAACCACCATTCCCGCCGGTTTATTGACAACAATCAGCTCTTCGTCTTCGTACAGAATATGCACCGGAATGTTTTCGGCTCGGGCCTGATAATCCGGCACAGCAATCATTGAAACGGAAATCCGGTCATCTTTTTTGACCTTATAGTGCGCCGTTGAATCGCGTCCAGAGACCTGAATTCTTCCCAGCTCAATCATTTTTTTGACCTGAGACCGTGAGGCCTGTTCCCCCAGTTCTTCAGTCAAGAAAACATCCAGCCGGAGCCCCGCTTTCTCTTCTGAAACGATAAACTCCTGATTCATCACCGCACCTTGGGTTTCGAGCTGAAATGCCTGATCAGGCACTCGGCAGCCCCTGCGCTGAAAAGAGCGGCCAGACTGATCCACTGATTATAAGTGAAACCAAAAACGCCGGGGTTTGAGTTTCTTACAAACTCAACGCAAAAACGAATCAAGGCATACCCCATAAAATACCGGCACGTCACGATCCCGGAAAGCGGCTGCGATTTTTTTTGCTTCTGCAAAAAAAGAAAAAGAAGGACATCTAAAATAGCTTCGTAAAGCTGCGCCGGATGCCTGGCAAAAGACTCCCCTGGAAAATGGACAGCCCAAGGAAGATCGCAAATGTCACCTGTGCAGCAGCCGTTCAAAAAACAGCCTACGCGGCCAAAGGCATGCGTAAGGGCAATGTAAGGCACCAGAAAATCAAAGGACTTCCCTATGGGAAGATGCCTCATTTTTAAAAAAATAAACATTGCGGCAAGGGATGCGGCCATGCCTCCATAAAAGATAAGTCCGCCTTCCCAAATCGCAAACAGTCCCAGCGGTGAATTCTGGTAATCACGCCAATTCTCAACGACATAAAGGATCCGGGCCCCTAAAAACCCGGCCACAACGGTTACAAAAACAAGGTCAAAAGCCCCGTCCTTTTCGGGAAACCCCGAACGGGCGGATTCACGGCCCATGAGATAAAGGGAAAACAAAACCCCCAAAGCCACCAGCACTCCGAAGGAATAAATTTGAAAGGCGCCAAAATGAATCAGAATGGGAAACATGAAAGCTCCAGTAGGATTAGTTTCCGGCTGAGGGAGGTTCAGGCCGGGAAACCGGCTTTTGAGAAAACCCAAAAGCGGTCCACAAATAAAGAACCACTCCTAGGGTAATCGCGCTGTCGGCAAAGTTGAAGACTGGCCAAACCCGGAAGTCCAGGTAATCAATGACCGCATGAACCCGCAGGCGGTCGATCCAGTTTCCGATGGCTCCCCCAATAATAAGAGCCATGGCAATGCGAACAGCCGTTCCCTGCCCCGAAAGAAAACGATATGCGGAAACCAGAAAAATCAGGCTGATGGTAATCAATACCAGAAGGAAGGCGCCGTGTTCTTGAAAAAGTCCGAAGGCAATTCCACGGTTGAAAACCAGCGTCAGGTGGAAAATTTCAGGGATTACGGGCAGAGACTGCCCTTCCGTAAATCCACGAAGCACAGAGAATTTGATTAGCTGATCGAGAAAAACAACCAGGAGGACGAGACCGTAAAAGCGGACTATTCGGAACGTTTCTTCTTCTCTTCGATTTCTTGACACGAGATACAAAAAAGCGCGTAGGGCATCGCCAAAAGCCGTTTTTGAGGAATGGCTTTTGAGCAAAATTCGCAGAAGCCGTAGCTGCCATCCTTGATTTTACGAAGCGCCGCTTCGATGAGGTTCAGACTTTTCTGTTCGTTAGAAGCAAGGCCGAGGTTAAACTCGCGGTCAAAATTATCCGTGGCCATATCCGCCATATGGTAGCTGTATCCCGACAGATCCCCGGAAGCATCCCGCTGGCTGCGGTTAAGGGCATCGCCTTCAATATGTTCGAGATCCCCCGCGACTTGTTCCCGAAGGGTTTCTAAAAGCTTCTTGTACTTGCTGAAGTCTTTGACCTCAGTTTTCTTTTCAGCTTTTTTCTCTTTTTTCTTTTCCGGCTTTTTGTCTATTTTTTTCTTGGCCACGGTGTTTTCCTTTTTTGGGTGAGTTCAAAAGGAGTGCGCGGATTATACTCATCCCACACTGAAAAGCAAAGGGATTTTGCCAGCCCCCAGAATAATCCTTAAAGAGAGGCCTCTTCCTGAGGGCGGTGCCCCCGTTTTCGCATTTCACGCTGCATAGCCCTTACAAAAGCCTCGACAACAAGGGGATCGAATTGCTTTCCGGAACAGCGTTTCAGTTCATCAAAAGCGGCTTCCGGCGGCTTGCCTTTGTTATAACAGCGCGTTGAAACAATCGCATGAAAGGCATCGACCACTGAAACGATGCGGGCTTCCATAGGGATCTCATCGCCTTTCAAACCCCGCGGATACCCTGTGCCGTCATAGTTTTCATGATGGCACCGGACGATCTCCCGGACTTCCCGGAAATCCGTAAGAGGTTCCAGAATTTTCGCGCCTTTTTCGACATGGGTTTTCATCACTTCCCATTCCTCATCCGTGAGCCGGTCAGGCTTGTTTAAAATATGATCAGGAATCCCGATTTTTCCTACATCGTGAAGCGTCAAGCCTGCTGACAAAATATCCTTTTTGCGCCCACTCAAATCAAGGCCCATTTCTTTGGCTGTCAAAACTCCCAGCCTTTCGACCTGCCCCACATGGCCGAAAGTATAAGCATCCTTGGCGTAAACCTCGCTGGCAAGAGAGCGCATGATTTCATAATACGTTCTTTGTTCTTTTTCACGCAGGTTACGGACCGCTTCAATCTGCTGCTCCAACTGGGCATTTTTTTCAAAGAGCGTCCTTTGATACTCGGCCGTTTTGACCACCATGGAACAGTCCTGGGTCATAATCTGAAAAAAGGCAATTTCATCCGGTGAAAACGGCCGTTTGTCCCTCCTGGCGCCAAGAATTAAAAGCCCCAGCAGCTGCTTCTTGAAATAGGCGGGGATCACAAGCTCAAGACGAAGGCTTTTCATGACATAGGCCGCGCGGTCCCACTCCGCAAGGATTCCCGGAGGAAGATTTTTTCTTCCTTCCACAAGCGTCCGTTCAAGTCCAGCATAAGAAAGATAATCGTTAAGCGAAGGTTTCCTTCGTTTTGGGGAGCTGAACCAGGCAACGAGCGGGTGGCTCTTTTCAAATTTTACGAGGCTGGCAGGAATCCGGCCTTTACCGCGGGAGTCCACAAAGGTGTAATGTTCCTGCCCCTCTTTGAAAACCATGATTCCGGCATGGGAAATCCCCATGTCTTTATCCAGGTAGCGGAGGATCAGTTTAAGAAGTCTTTCCGGCCTGTGAAGGCGGACCATGCTTTGGGAAATATTGCGGAGGATTTCCTGATAGTCGACCGGCGAACGGGAAGGCATAAGGTCCGGTTAGAAGTTTCCGGTAAGAAGCCCTATCTTTTCCTGAACATCCTTTTCGAGGTATTCCAGGCTGAGCGGCTTTGTGATGTAATTGTCCGCTCCGAGGCGCATGGCTTCCTCAATTTTTTCCTGCGTCTCAATCGCTGTGACCATAATGACTTTCACACGCGGGTATTTCGCTTTAATTTGTTTAAGCACCGACATCCCGTCCATACCCGGCATATGGACATCAAGAAGAACGATTTGCGGGTTCCCGCTTTGAACCGTGCTCAAGGCTTCAAGACCTGAGTTCGCGGTCTGAACTTCAAATTCCCGTTCTTCGAAGAAACTCTTCAAAAAATCGCAGATTTCCGTCTCATCATCTACCACGAGCAACTTCCTCATACAGGCCTCCTCGTTTGATGCTTTGACAAAAATGAATACGGTAAAAGTCTTAATCCTCGGGAAAAAGGCTGAGCGTTACAGCTTCTTCCGAAGGCGTCATAGGCTGAGAAGCTTCGGAGTAAGGGAACCTGACGATAAAAAGACTCCCGCTTCCCTTCCGGCTCTCAACCCGGATCGAACCGCCGTAGCGGTGGACAATCTGTTTGGTGACAAAAAGTCCTAGCCCTACCGCATCATGACGCGTGGTAAAAAAGGGATTGAACAATTTATCAATGTGGTCCTGATCAATACCCGGACCGGTATCTGAAATCTGAATCTCAAGAATCTCATCCGCCGCCTGATAATTCATATCCACGTGAATTTTCCCCTGGGAGCCGATCGACTGAACGGCATTGAGGATGAGATTGAGAAAAACCTCCCGCAGTTCATGAACATTGGCGTAGAGGTTCGGGATACGGGAACCGATCGACTTGGTGATTTCAATTCCATCCAAAGAAGTCTGATAGGAAACCAGTGCTATTGTGTCTTCGAGGATCTGTTCAAGCCGAAGCTGTTCTTTCGGGGCGCCGGAACCTTGAGAAAACATCAAAAGCTTTCGTGTAATATCGGCAGCGCGCTTGGTTTGCTTCACGATTGTTTTAAGGACTTCCTCGACTTGCTGGTCAAGCGCTGAACGGTCTTTTTTTAGAAGAAGGACTTGGGCCTTGCCAGAAATAATGGTGAGGGGGTTGTGGATTTCATGAGCAATCCCGGTCGCCAGCTGTTCGATCGCCTTGATCTTAGTGCTTTGAATAAGCTGCGATTGGATGTCCAGAAGTTCCCCATTCGCGATCTTGAGCTCCTGAACACTCAGCGCGTTGAAAATGCTTTTGGCCACGCTTCGCGCGAACTCGCGGAAAAACTGGAAATCGGTTTCATCAAACGCTGCATCCGGAACGTAAGAAGAAAAAGCAATAAGGCCCGTCAGCTCATCCTTCACGAAAAGAGGAATGACCCAGCTTGAACGGAGGGAATCAAAATCCTGCGTAAGCTTGTTGGCTTCCTGCCAGGCAAGAGTCCTTACAGCGCGCTCTCTGACTAAAACATGAGGCCCCCCCTCACGGACAACCTTCATCAAAGAAGAGGCCTCGGGAATTCTGACCTTGCGGTAATCCGAAAGGTTCCAGCCGTAAGCGGAGGCAATTTCAAAATCATTACGCATACGGCTTGGAACGACCAAAGCGACTGTTTTCAGCTGCAGAACCTCCCCAAAACTATTCACAATCAAGTTGGCCAGCTCCTGCAGGTCCAAAATGACGCTTAATTCTTCCGTGAGATTCATCAGCGTAATATGACGGAAGCTTTTTTTGCGGTTAAAGTAGTTTTTAAAAAGTGTCACCACCGCAAAATCAATCGGCTTATACGCCACAAGGCAGATCAGGGTCATGAGTAAAAGCAGGAAGGTGGGGTTCGAGGTCCAGGGGTGAACGGGCAGGCATGACAAAGCCCAAAAAAAGAGCGCGCCTATAAAGAACAAAGCGGTGCCCACGAGAACTTGCTTGAAGAAGCGTTTTCTTTTCCTTAGATAAAGGCCCATGGTTTCAAAGGGGGTTGAAACGACCTTAAACAAAAAGAAAAACCTTCGAACGAACTAGCTCAGCTTTTTAGGGCTGAGAGTGCATCAAGACATTTCTCACAGAGTCCCGGGTGTTCCGGGTGACTGCCGACCGCGGTCGAATAATTCCAGCAGCGAACACATTTTAAGCCGTCCGCTTTTGCGACCGTAATTGCAATTTCAGTTATTTTATCAGAAGTTTCTCCGAAAGCCACGCTTGTTTTCTCCATCCCATCCCTGATTTCACCCGTAAGCTGGCATTGAGAAACAATCAGAATGCGGGCAAGATCCTTCTCATATTTTTTGAGGAGCTGGGAAAGATCCCCCGCCGCATAAATCATGACTTTGGCGTCAAGACTTGACCCGATCAGCTTGGCTTCACGCTGCTTTTCAAGACTGAGCGTCACCACGTTACGCACCGCACGAATTTGGTCCCATTCCGTTAAAAGCGCAGGGTCCGAAAGCTCCCCGTCATGGGCGAAAACGCTTGCATGAACTGAGGGGCAGCCTTTTTCGAGCGGGAAAGCCCGCCACACCTCATCCGCCGTAAAAGGCAAAATAGGCGCGGCCGCTTTCACCAGGCCCAGCAGCAGTTCAAAAAGCGCGCTTTGGCAGGAACGGCGGATAAAAGAATTTTTCCGCGCGGTATAGAGAGTGTCTTTAAGAATGTCAAAATAGTAGGAGCTGAAATCCATGGAGCACAAATCATGGAGGAGGCGGTAAATTTTATGAAACTCAAAGTGGTCATAAGCATCATGAATCTCTTTAAGCTTGCGGCGGGTATGAAGAATGGCCCAGCGGTCCAGGGGATGCAGCTGAGCCAATGGAAGCCTGTCTTTGACAGGATCAAAATCATAAAGGTTCGCAAGCATGTAACGGAAAGTATTGCGGATTTTCCGGTAAGCGTCGGCCAGCTGTTTGATAATATCCTTGGAAAGACGGACGTCAAATTGGTAGTCGCAGGACGATACCCAAAGACGAAGAATGTCGACACCGTACTCTTTGATAACTTCCTGCGGGCTGACCACATTGCCCGCCGACTTCGACATCTTCTTGCCTTCCCCATCCACGACAAATCCATGCGTGAGCACTCCCTTAAACGGGGCGCCTCCTTCAAGCGCAACGGCAGTGGTGAGAGCGCTCTGAAACCATCCACGGTGCTGATCCGAGCCTTCAAGATACAGGTCCGCCGGGTAGGAAAGGTTCGGATACTGGCGGAGAACAGCCTGATGGCTGACGCCGGAATCAAACCAAACATCGATGATGTCATCTTCTTTTTTCAAATTCTGAGCGCCGCAGCACTCCGGGGCTCTCTCGTTAAGAAAAAAATCTTCCGCCTTTGTTTCAAACCAGACGTCCGCTCCTTTTTCACGAAAAGCCCGGACAATGCTTTCTCTCGTTTCGGAGACAAAAGATTTTCCGCAATTCGAGCAGTGGATGATCGGAATCGGAACGCCCCAGTAACGCTGACGGGAGAGGCACCAGTCCGGCCGCGTTTCGACCATGGAGCCAATACGGTTTTTTCCCCAATCAGGGGTGAACTTGATCTTGGATTGAATCTCCTCTGTCATTTTTTT
Source organism: uncultured bacterium (assembly GCA_964434115.1). Classification (GTDB taxonomy): domain Bacteria; phylum Omnitrophota; class Omnitrophia; order Omnitrophales; family Aquincolibacteriaceae; genus ZLKRG04. The sequence goes on along the minus strand of CAYSSX010000006.1, from coordinate 49,792 downwards.
CCGGAGGTCATCATGGTCCACTTTCATAAACCATTGCGGTGTTGCGCGAAAAATAATCGGTTTCTTACACCGCCAGCAATGCGGGTAGGAATGCTGATGCGGCGCTTCTGCAAGCAGAAGTTTCTTCTGTTTCAGCAGCTCAATGATGGCATCGTTTGCCTTAAAAACATGAATCCCCTGAGAAGCCGGATACTGGGCGGTAAAGCGCCCTTTTTCATCCACGGGCGAAAGGATCTCCAGCTTGTTTTCGATATACCCCGCAACATAGTCTTCTTCCCCATGCCCAGGCGCGATATGGACAATCCCTGTTCCGTCTTCCGCAGAAACATAATCCGCAAGGATCGCACGGCCTGAACGCTCTAAAAAGGGATGCTGATAAACCATCCGGTCATAACTCCGGCCCGGTTTGGACCATAAAACTTTTCCAAAAACAGGGGTTTCGAATTTTTCCAATACCGAAGCGCGGGAAGAGGCCATAATCCAAACCTCACCATCCACCGAAAGCGCGTCATAGGAAAGCTGAGGGTTCAGGGCCACCCCGACGTTCGCGGGTAAGGTCCAGGGTGTGGTGGTCCAAACCAAGAAGTAAACCGGGCGCCCGTTCAAGTTTTCCAAAACTTCCGACCCCAGAACCTTGGCAAGATTTTCCGGAGGTACGGGGAACTTGACATAGATCGACTTGGATTGTTTATCCTCATACTCAAGTTCCGCGTCTGCCAAAGCCGTTTCGCAGTCAAAGCACCAGGGCACGGGTTTTAGCCGCTGTTCAATAAAACCTTTTTCATGTATCCTGAGAAACGATGCGGCAATCGCCGCCTGATATTCAAAATTCATGGTCAGATAAGGCTTGTCCCACTCACCAAACACACCGAGACGCTTAAACTCTTCGCGTTGAATACTGACAAATTTTTCCGCGTAGGCGCGGGCCTGTTTACGAAAAGGAACCCGCTCAACCTCTTCTTTTCTCTTCCCCATGTCCTTCAGGCATTGGTGTTCAATGGGCAGCCCATGGCAATCCCATCCCGGCACATAAAGGGAATCAAAACCGCTCATGGTCTTATGCTTAACAATCATGTCTTTCAAAATTTTGTTTAGGGCATGGCCGATGTGAATGTGTCCGTTCGCGTAAGGCGGACCATCGTGAAGGGTGTAAGACTTCCGCCCTTGGGAGCGTGAGCGGATCATTCCATAGAGGCCTTCATTGTCCCAGGCCTTGAGCATGTCCGGCTCGCGGCGCGCAAGATCGGCCTTCATCGGAAATTCCGTCTGCGGAAGATTCAACGTGTCTTTGTAATTTTTTTCCTGCGTCATAGGACTCAATACCTCGATTTAAGAAAGACTTCCGACTGTTTTTTCAATGAGGGCATCCAGCCTCGGGCCGGCCTCATTGGCGGTTCGAATGATTTCTTTAATTTCAACCGGCGCGAGGTTATCCGGATCGCAGACATCCGTCACCACACTCAGCGCTAAAACCTCAACGCCCATGTGGACTCCGGCGATCACTTCCGGAATGGTTGACATCCCGACCAAATCAGCGCCCCAGGAACGCATCATGCGGTATTCGGCACGAGTTTCAAGATTCGGCCCCAAAACGCCGGCATAAACACCCCGGCGGAGTGAAATTTTAAGTTCGCGGGCCGCCTGCTCGGCCAATCCGGCAAGACGCGCGGAGTAAGGCTGGGACATATCGGGAAAGCGCGGCCCCACCCGTTCATCGTTGGCGCCGGTCAAGGGCCCTGCCCCCATCAAATTGATGTGATCTTCGATCAGCACCAAGTCCCCCTTGCGATACCCCAGGTTAAGCCCGCCGGCCGCGTTCGTCACAATCAAGGCCTTGGCGCCAAGGCGCGCGAGCACCCGGGCCGGGAATGAGACCTCCTGGGCCGAGTAGCCTTCATAAAGATGAAAACGACCCTGAAGCGCGGCCACAGGCTTTCCCGCAAGACTGCCGAAAACCAGTTTGCCCGCATGAGATTCAACGGTCGATACCGGAAAGTTCGGAATCTCCTGGTAGGGTATTTCGCATTCTACTTTGATTTTCCGGATCAGATTTCCAAGACCGGTTCCCAAAATAATACCGGCCTTGGGCTGAAGCCCGGTCTTCCGGCGAATAAACGCTTCTGTTTCATCCAAACAGGCCAGCAGGCTTGATGCAGCCGGAGCTGCCATTTTCATGGGCATAACTTTTCCTTCAGGCGGCCCCAAGCTGATAAGCCATGTTGAGCAGGATGCGGACCAAAACGGTGTTTAAAAACTGCAGCGTGACAAAAGCCAGAAGGGGGGAAAGATCCAGCATCCCGATGCGAAGAGGAATCCGCCGGAATGGCGCCAAAATCGGTTCGGTCACCTGGACAAGAAATTGAACAAAACTATGATAGGGATCCACCGGAAACCACGAAATGATAATGCGCGCGAAAAGAAGCCAGTAAAGAAGCTGGCAAATACCATTCACCAGAAAAGCCAGACTTTTAAACAGTTCACCAAACACAAACATAAAAAACCTCCGGCGGGCTAACCGCCCCTTAATTCACGGCCGCGATTCGCTGCCGCATCATACGCAGCGGAAAACATTTCACGTGCATTTTTAGATTCTAAAATTTTCAGAGCAGCTTCCGTGGTCCCCCCTTTAGAGGTCACCATTTCCCGAAGTTCCGCCGGACTTGCGGGGGAAGATCCGGCTAAAAGCGAAGCACCCACGGCTGTTTGAACAGCCACCAGCCTGGCCGCAGCTTTAGGAAATCCCTGCTCCAAGGCCTTTTTCTCAATCGTTTCCATCAGCAGAAAAAAATACGCGGGCCCGCTGCCTGCAAGCGCGGTAAAAAAATCAAAGTGTTCTTCCCCGAGCCGGACGGTTTGACCGCAGCCTGAAAAAACAGCCTCCGCCGCAGAAAGCGCCAGCTGCGATTTGCCTGTCAAAGCCGTCAAAGACTCCCCAACCTTAGCCCCCAGGTTTGGCATGGCCCGGACAACCGAGGCCTTAAGACCCAACGCTTCTTCCAGCTTCGCCAGCGTCATTCCCGCTAAAATGGAAATCACGGTTTGACTCGGCTTCAATTTTTCGCGGAACTCTCCTGCTACAGCTGTCAAATCCTGAGGTTTGATGGCAAGAATCACGATGCCGCAGCACTCCGCAAGGGCCGCGTTTGAAGCTGCAACATTGACGTGATGCTGAGCCGCAAAAGCCTGGGACTTTTCCGCCATTTTGTCGTAAACCCAAATTTTTTCCGGGGAGGCAAGCTTACGCCCAATAAGGCCTTCCACAATGGAAGTTCCCATATTCCCAACGCCAATAAGTCCAAGGGATTGATTTTCAAGTGTCATGATAAATCCGGTTTTTGAGAAAAACGTATCTTAGCATAAGTTCCTTCAAAATCTAGGCCTTCAGTGAGCCTTGCGACTGCGGCCGGGCTCCAAAGACAAGGCTTCCGACACGGATCAAAGTCGCGCCTTCCTCAATCGCAATCCGGTAATCCGAAGACATGCCCATAGAAAGCGTTTCCCAGTTTTTTTCCGGGAACTTTTTTCTGAGACTGTGAGCAAGCTCTTTAACGCCTCGAAAGGATTTCCGGATGAGATCTATGTCTTCGGTTTCAGGTCCCACGGCCATAAGCCCCTGGATTTCGATTGCTGAGTTTTCTGAAAACCCCTGAACAAACCCTTCCACTTCAGAAGGGGGCAATCCGCCTTTCTGAGACTCTCCCGAACAGTTGACCTGAATCAGGCAAGGCACTTTCCCTCTATTTTTTTTCGCGGCCTGCCGCTCAATTTCAAGAGAGAGCTCCGTACGGTCAAGCGACTGGATCAAGAAAACGCCATTCTGCATCAGGTACTTCACTTTATTCGTTTGCAGACGGCCGATCATATGCCAGCGTATGTCCTGGGGAAGCTTTGCAATTTTTTCCTCCAGCTCCTGAACGCGGTTCTCGCCAAAATCGCGAACTCCCGCTTCGTAGGCCTCTAAAATTCGTGCCGGCTCAACGAACTTGGAGACGAGAACAATTTTCACGGCATCAGGACGGCCGTGAATACGCTGAGAAAGAGTGCGTACTTCCTCACGGAGAATTTCCAGACGTTCAGCGATAGAACCGTTCATGCGGCGTCCTCTTGGAGAGTCACGGCCGCTTCCTCGGCAGGAGGAGCAGCACCTTCTGCTGAGGCCGGTGTAAGTTCTTTGAGTGCGAGCGTCCGAAACAAAGCAAAAGTTTCTCCCACTCGGTCACGGGCCACCAAAAAAATCTCTTTTCCGCCATCCTTGCGGGCATAAAAAGCATCCCGGACAGGAAGCTCATCGCCCAAATGCAGCGTTTCCTTGTCTTCCCCATCCGCGCCCGTTATTTCAAGAACCGTCTCAGGACCCAGCTCTCCCAGCCCTTTATCTGAAGCCTCGGTCTCGGCGCCCAGAAAATCCTTGATAAAAAGATTCCGCATGGACGTAATCACCTCATCCAGAATTTCCGGGGACAATCCCTTTCCGATGAGTTCAATGGGCTCCATCCAGACCCAGCCGCTTTCCTGTTTGCCAATTTCATAGACTTCGGATTCGTTTTGAATCCTGACTTTTGCGATAGCCTTGAGCGGCATATGAAATATTTTCTTTTCGCGGAAAGAATAGGCGCTCCGCTGAAACGCCTTCATGAGATTTTCATCCAAGAGGAAATAGTCCTTCTCTCCGTCCCAACGGGCGAAATGGGAATCCCCGACCGGGGATTTATCACCAAAGAAAAGGCGCTTAACCGCCGTGCCTTGCAGGGTCTGGATTCCCACTTTGACCGCGGGTTTCTCAAGCCCATACTCGGCCCAGCCTTTTTCAGGGGTCAGGCGCCGTGCCCGGGAACTTAAAGTAAGAGCGGCAGAAAGGCCGTCGACCAGAATTTTATCAGCCGCTCCCTGAACGGGCTCGCGCAAATACCATTCTCCTTCCTCCCTGACAAAAACAATCTTCCCTTTCTCAGCGGCATTCTCGATTTCAAGGGAAACAATCTCGTCATTTTCTTCCAAAGGAAGAAGCCTCGAAACTCCGGGTGCCGCAGGAAGAGAGGCGTTTTTGGCAGGCGGGACAAGGTAAACATAAGCTGCAGCAACAGCCAGGAAAAGAAAGAAGAAAACAAGCGTGAGAGAAAATTTCATGAGGATGAATTCCGGAAGACCAGCGCAAGGCCCCCGGCAATCAAAAAGAAAAACGGAAATGCCCCGAGAGAAATCAAAAGCAGCTGCGTCCGCTGAGAGTCCTTCAAAAAAAGAGGCTTAAATTCAGGGCGCCGGGGATTAATGGTAATCGCCCGTTCATCCTTCGTAAGCCAGTTAACCATACCGAGCGCCAGATCCCGGTTCCCGGAAAGATCGAGGTAGGCATTCGTCACAAAATCACTATCCCCCACAACCACAAGGCGTCCTCCCGGCTGCCCGGAGGCATCTTTCTTCTCAGAGGCCACGGCCAATGATAACGGACCTGAAACATCCGACTCTGCTTCAAAATTGGTCTCGCCCTTTTCTAAAGAGCCCAGGTTGGACTCGGCCCAGCTGCCGGAACCCGTGAAGGCAAGAGGCGTGACTTCCAATTCCTTGGGTCCATCGGTTGCGGGCTGAACGGTCCTCGCCACCGGATAGAAAGTCGGGAGCTTGAATTGGGCCGTGATGGGGTGCTGAAGGACATACTGGCTCACGAGAGGCACTAGAAAATCCCCTCCGACCATACGGCTCATTTTATCCACCACAACATCCGCCCCCAGGGCAACACCAAAACGCTTCATGAAGGCGCGAAAGGCCTCGCCTGTGCCCGGATCCATAGGGTCGATTAAAAACAGGATTCCTTTTCCCTTTCCAAAGAATTGGGCGAGTAAATCAAACTCCGACTGTTCCATATCCCGGTGAGGACCCACGACGGCCACCACAAGGCAGGCATCCGGAATACCATCGCGAAGGAGAATGATTTCAGACGTCTTATAGTTATTAAATTCAAGGCTTTGACGGAAATAACTGAGGCCGTTGCGGTCCTCATGCGAAGTTGACGCCTCTTCATGCCCCGTGACGAAGCAAACCTGAAAGTTCTTTGGGTTCGAGAGACGCAAAAGAGCGTTGGTAAAACTTTCTTCCGTGGGCCGCACCAGCCTCTCCTGCACGCCGTTGTATTTAATCACGGCCGTATAGAGGTCCTTCACGTCATAATCCTTGGCCAGGCGGGGCACGCGGTCCGGATCATAAAAATCATATTTAAATCTCGGATGACGGAGGGCGGCCTGCTTCAGAAAAAATTCAAACTCTTTTTTACCGGGGTCGTCTTCCGGGTAAAACCCCAAGACCTCAATCTGGGAAGCTGTCATTTTGTCCAGCATTTGCCCCGTGGGTTCTGACAGGGAATAAATCTTTTCTTTGGTAAAATCCCACCGTTTGTTGTGGCGCATCACGATGACAAGCGTAAGCGAGAAAGTCGCGAACAAAAGAATCGAGACAAACACCAGCTGAGTACGCATGAAGAAATGTTTCATCAGGCTTTCCAGTTGCGCGTTTCAACGGAGCGCATCGTCAAAAACAGGAAGAAGAAGTGAAAGAGAAGAAAATACACAACATTGCTTAAATCAAGAATGCCAAGCGTGAAATCACGGTAATGGGCAAACGGTGAAAGGGCTTTTAGAAAAGCCGCTCCAGAACCCCCGACCGCGGCTCCGACCCATTCCAGCATCCAGACCACAAGAAGACCCGCAAACGTTACGACCGCGCTGACCACTTGGTTTTCTGTCAGAGATGAAATAAAAAGGCCCATGGAAAGAAACGCATTGCCCAGAAGCCAGAAACCGAGGTAGGCCGTCAGGATGGGGCCCCAATCGAAAACACCGCCCAGCCAATGAACCATTCCTAAGTAACCCAGAGTCGGAAGAAAAAGCAGTTCGAAGATCCAGACCAGCCCGATAAACTTACCCGCCACAATATCAAAATCCGAAAGCGGATAGGTGTACAGGAGCTCAAGCGTCTGGAGCTTTTTTTCTTCTGCAATGGCCCGCATGGTAATCAGCGGAACAAGGAACAAAAGGACGGCACTCAGATTCAGAAAAAGCCCGCTGAAAACAAACCGCGTCAGGCCCAGGCCCTCGATTGATTGATAGCCCTCTTTGAGAGTCTCCATGGAAATTTGCGCGTAACTCAAAACCGCGAGGGAAAAGAAAATGCCGGCAACCAGGTAAAAGAAAAAGAAAACAATGACTCCTGACCAGGACTGAAAAAAAGTTCTCGTTTCTTTGGAGGCTACGACAAAAACGTTTCTCACACGCCCTCCCGGGGAATGGGACCGTCTTCACGGACTACGAGCTTCATAAAAATCTCTTCCAGGCTTAGATGTCCGGAGCGCATTTCAAGAAGCGGGATATTCTGGCTGACAAAAAGACGGCTGATTTCCGCCCTCACATCATGCCCTTTGGCCGTTCCCAGACTGAGGGTAAGGACACCGTTCTTTTCCTCGGCAATGTGGATGCGCTCAATATCCGTGATCTCTTCAAGTAATTTGATGACGGTGGATTTCTCCGCGGGCGGCCCAAGGGTCACCATGATTTCATGGCGCTCACGAAGGCCGGACTCCAGTTCGTCCGTTGTGCCGCTGGCAATCACGCGCCCTTGATTGATAATCAAAACACGGTCGCAGATCATGCTGACTTCAGGAAGGATATGTGTGGAAAGGATCAGGGTGCGCTCTGCTGAAATTTCCCGGATCAAACTCCGGATTTCGATGATCTGTTTGGGATCAAGACCGTTCGTGGGTTCATCCAGCACAAGAATTTCAGGGTCGCCAATCAAGGCCTGCGCGATGCCGGCACGCTGACGGTAACCCTTTGAAAGCCTTTTGATGAGGCGGTGCTTAACATCCCAAAGCCCGCAGCGTGTCAGTTTTTCCTCAACATCCTGGCGTTTCTTTTTGCCGCCAAGCCCTCTGACATCCGCGACAAACTCCAGAAACTCGCGGACTTTCATGTCGCCATAAAGTTGAACTGTTTCCGGAAGATAGCCGATGCGCCGTTTAAGCTTTTTGGGCTTCTTGAACAAGTCTTCTCCCTGAATCAAAACACGCCCTTTGGACGGGGGGAAAAAACCTGTCAGGATGCGAAGCGTGGTTGTCTTCCCTGCCCCGTTAGGTCCAAGCAGGCCAAGGATTTCCCCTTTGCGGAGTTCAAAAGAAATGCCGTTGAGAACGCGGACGCTGCCAAACTCTTTGAAGACCCCCTCCAGGCTCGCTAAAACGGGCAGGTCTTCAGCGCTTTGAATTTTTGGCGGTGTCACTTCAGGCACGATGCTGGATCCTCACAAATTTACGCTTGCCGCATTGCACAAGAACCGGGGCCGCAAGACTGACCTGGTGATTGACGTCAAGGACCTTTTCCTTTTCTACTTTCACACCGCCCTGCTGAATCATGCGGCGGGCTTCCCCTTTACTGGTCACCATCCCAGCTTCAAAGAGAAGGGAAACAATATCTGCCGAAGCCCTTGGAAAAACAAACTCTTCAACTTCATCCGGAAGGCCTTTGTTCTTAAAAATTTCATCGAATTCCTGACGGGCCTGAGCAGCCTTGTCCGCGCCGTGAAAGAGTTCCACAATCCGCGCCGCCAGCGAGGCCTTGGCTTCGCGGGGATGGGTTTTTCCTGATTTGATATTCTCCAGAATCTCTTTGACTGTTTTCACGGGGAGCGCCGCAACATAGCGGTAGTAGTTTTCCATCAACCCATCGGGAATGGACATCATTTTTCCGAACATCTCCTTGGGCGTATCCTGAATCGCGATAGCATTCCCAAGGCTTTTGCTCATTTTTTGAACACCATCCGTACCCTCAATAATGGGCAGTGTCATCACCACTTGAGGTTCCTCTCCTGCTTCACGCAGAAGTTCACGCCCAACGAGAAGGTTGAACATCTGGTCGCTGCCGCCGATCTCAACGTCGGCTTTCACCACCACAGAGTCATGTCCCTGAAGAAGCGGGTATAAAAATTCCACAAGGGCAATAGGCTTGCCTGATTTGTAACGCTTGTTAAAATCATCCCGTTCCAGAAGGCGGGCCACCGTGTACTGAGCCGTCAAACGAAGGAAACCTTCCGGGGTCATACGTCCCAGCCACTCCGAGTTGTAACGGGTTTCGGTTTTGGAAGGATCCAAAATTTTGAAGACCTGTTCCTGGTAGGATTTGGCGTTTTGCGCCACCTCTTCAGCCGAAAGCATTTTACGGGTTTCACTGCGCTGGGTAGGATCCCCAATGCGGGCCGTGAAGTCCCCGATAATAAACACCACTAAGTGTCCGCAATCCTGAAACTGCTGAAGTTTCCTCAAGGGAACCGTATGGCCCAAATGAAGATCAGGCGATGAGGGGTCGGCCCCGTATTTAATGCGGAGGGGTTTTTTCAGCCGGATGGATTTTTCAATTTTCTTGGCCAGTTCTTCTTCGGAAATAAACTCCGTCAGGCCTTCCTTGAGAATTTCGAGCTGTGCTTTGACATCGAGGGACACGAAAGTTTCCTTTGCGATAAGTGCTTGATTGGCTGGATTTTAGCAAGGATCCAGGGGAGCGTCAATTACGCATCCCTGAGGCGTGGACAAAACCCGAAGCCGGTGCTAGAATCCGCGCCATGTCAAACGTCCATGCAAGCGCGATTATAGGCCAAAACGTCCGAATCGGTGAGGGCACCGAAATTGGTCCCTTTGTCATCATTGAAGACGGGGTCATTCTAGGCAAAAACAACAAAATCCGCGCTGGAGTCTACCTTGGGGCTGGGACCGAAATCGGGGATGGCAATGACATTCACATGCGCAGTGTGATCGGCCATATTCCTCAAGACATCTCGTTTAAAAACGAACCTTCCTATACCCGCATCGGAAACCGCAACCAGATCCGTGAATTTGTCACGATTCACCGCGGGACAAAGCCGGGAACTTCCACGGTTATCGGCGACGATAATTTCCTCATGGCTTACTGCCACGTGGCCCATAACTGCCAAATCGGAAACCGGGTCATTATGGTGAACCAGGCTTCCTTGACCGGGCATTGCATCGTGGAAGACCAGGCGTTTCTCTCAGGCATGACCGGCCTTCACCAATTCACACGGGTGGGGCGGCTCTCCATGCTCAGTGCGCTTTCTGCCGTCAATAAGGACATTCCCCCCTTCATGACTTGCGGCGGCAGGCCTGCAGTTGTCGTGGGCATGAATATCGTGGGAATGCGAAGAGCGGGCTTTTCTCCTGAAGTCCGGAATGAAATCAAACAGGCTTACAAACTGCTTTACCGCTCAGGCCTGAATGTCAGCCAGGCCTTAAACCTCATGAAAGAAAAACTGAAAAGCGCTGAAGCGGCACAGCTGATTAAGTTTATTGAGGATTCAGAACGGGGTATTTTAGACGGGGCATCTTCTGAAGATACTTCGGACGAAGAAGAAACGCTCAAAGCCCGCAAATAGGCTTTTTTAGACCTTCCCTAACACCAGCACGGAATTTTTCCCGCCAAAACCAAACGAGTTTTTCATCGCGTACTTCACCTTGGCTTCGCGTGCTTGATTAGGCACATAATCAAGATCGCACTCAGGATCCTGGCTTGAGTAGTTGATCGTGGGCGGGATAAGGCTATGCTCCATAGCCAGAATCGTGGAGACAAGTTCAACACTCCCGGCAGCTCCGATCAAATGCCCAATCATGGATTTCGCTGAGCTGATCGGAACCTTATAAGCGTGCTCGCCAAAAACTTTCTTGATGATCAACGTCTCGGTTTTATCATTGAGCGCGGTCGACGTTCCATGGGCGTTGATGTAATTGATGTCTTCAGGATTCAATTTTGCGGTTTCAAGGGCCTGACGCATGGCCCGCGAAGCTTCCTTGCCTTCCGGGTCCGGCACCGTCATGTGATACGCGTCGCAAGTCATCCCATGGCCAAGAATTTCAGCATAGATATGAGCGCCGCGCTTCTTGGCATGCTCATACTCCTCCAGCACCAGCATTCCAGCGCCTTCTCCAAGAACAAAACCATCCCGGTCGCGGCTAAAAGGCCGTGAAGCGGCTTGGGGGTCATCATTGCGGGTGGAAAGAGCCCGGGCAACACAAAAAGCGGCAAGAATACCGGGATAAATAGAGGCTTCGGCGCCGCCCATAATTAAAAAATCTACGGTTCCGCTTCGAATCGCAGCAAAAGCATACCCGCAGGCATCAGACGCGGAAGAACAAGCGGTGGCAATTGAGAAACTGGGGCCTGTTACGCCAAGTTCAATGGAGACATTGCTTGCACAGGCATCGGGAAAAGACGCCAAAGCCGTGAACGGATTAATCCGCATGGGGCCTCTTTCACGAAGCGTCACATGCTGTTCAAGGATGTAGCCGTGTCCCGCCATGGCGGTGCCGATAATGACACCGGTTCTGTCCGGGCCATTGCACTTGGGATCGACATTCGCATCCTCAATGGCCATTTTTGCGCAGGCAACTGCAAGCTGAGAAGTGCGGTCCATCCGCTTAAGGCGCTTGGGGTGGATATACTGCGAGGGGTCAAAATTTTTGATTTCGCCGGCAAAACGGGTCGTAAAATCCGAGGTGTCGAAAGCTTCAATCATCGACACTCCGGATTTCCCGGCTTTAAGGCTTTCCCAAAATTGGTTTTTTCCAAAACCAATTGAGGTAATCGCCCCTATGCCGGTAACGACAACGCGCCTGTTCGTGGATTTTGACGGAGACACTGGATTCCGAGGTTTTCGCTAAGCCGTCGTGACTTCGTTTTTGCAAGTCAGAGCAATCTTGCGGGCCTCATGATCCACGTGAAGAATGCTCACCGTGATGGGATCTCCCACCTGGAAGCGCTTCTCGAGATCTTCGGACTGCACTCCCGGAATTTCGGAGACGTGCACCAGCCCTTCGAGCCCGTTTTCAAGCTCGACAAAAAGACCGAAGCTCACAATACGGGTGATTTTACCGCTGAGCTGAACCCCTGTCAGAAGTCCTTTGGTAAGGTCTTCCCATGGATCTTCGCTAAGCTGCTTGATACCCAGGGAAATCTTCTGATTCTCAGCATCAATCGCAAGAATCATGACATCCACAGGATCGCCCTTTTTGAGAATTTCGCTGGGGCGGTTAACTTTGTGCGTCCATGAAAGATCCGAGATGTGAACAAGACCGTCAACGCCGGGTTCAAGTTCAACGAAAGCGCCGTAATCCGTAAGGTTACGGACAGTTCCCTTGACACGATCCCCAACCTGATAACGATCCTTCACTTTGGCCCAAGGATTTTCCTGAGCCTGCTTGATGCCGAGGGAAATTTTCTTTCCATCTTTGTCAAGGTTCAGAACCATCACATCAACCTGATCCCCGATTTTAAGGAGTTCGGACGGGTGGCTGACTCTTTTTGTCCAGGACAGTTCGCTGATATGAACCAAACCCTCGACACCGGGTTCAAGTTCAACAAACGCGCCGTAAGGAAGAATATTCACGACCTTACCGCGGGCCTGCGTCCCTGTCTGGTACTTGCTTTCAATTCTTTCCCAAGGATTCTGGCTCTTCTGCTTAAGCCCCAGGGAAACCTTGCGGTTTTCCTGATCAATCGAGATCACCATGACTTCGATCTCGTCGCCGAGCTTCACCATTTCAGAAGGATGGGAAATACGTCCCCAGCTCATGTCTGTAATGTGAAGAAGCCCATCAAGATCACCCAGGTCGATGAAAACACCGAAATCCGTGATGTTCTTGACGCGTCCCTTAACCACATCGCTCTTATTGAGGCTCTCGAGCTTGCGGGAACGGGCCTGCTGCTTTTCCTTTTCGAGATAATCTTTGCGGGAGACAACGATGTTTTTGCGTTTCTGATTAATCTTCGCAATCACAAACTTGTCTTCAACTCCGAGGAACTGATCAAGGTTACGGGTAGGCTTAAGGTCTACAAGGGACGCCGGAAGGAACGCTTCCATACCGATATCCACCATGAAACCACCGCGGACCTTCTTGAAGATTTTTCCTTCGACAATACTGCCTTCACTTGCGTTGGCAATAAGGTTATTCCAGGTACGCTGACGATCCGCTTTGCGCTTGGAGAGAATAGCGCAGCCATGAACATCATCAAAAGACTCAAAGAGAACTTCCAGCTCAGAACCAAGCTGGATCGATTTGGGGTTACTAAATTCATCAAGGCTGATAACGCCTTCGGCTTTATAACCGATATCCACAACAAATTCTTTTTCCCGGACAGCGACCACAATTCCTTTAACGAGCTCGCCTTCCTTAAATCCGTGCAGGGTTTTTTCAAAAAGTTCAGCAAACAAAGAACTCATAAAGAGTACATCCTCCTAAAGCGTGTGAAATTTGGAGCCGCATTATAGCATAAAGCGTCCCCTTGCAAAGTTAAATTTCTTGCCTCCTTCGGCTTGATAGTAAAAGCTTACGGCGCAAGGCTTTGCTATTCTTTGATCGAACCATTTTCCGGAGCGTCCCGATTTCTTTCTCGTACCGGCCCAAGAGCCGGTCCAGGACCTTACTGTTGGCCAGAAAAATAGGTTCCCATATCGCAGGCGGGGCCGCAGCCACCCTTGTTGTATCTTTGAATCCTGAGGCGGCATACGGAAAATGTTTGGGATCCGCGGCCGCAACAAGACAAAAAGCTGCTGCGTGCGGCAAATGGCTGATATCGCCCACAATCACGTCGTGCTGCCCGGCTGTGGTGTTCACAATTCTCGAGGTTAGAAGCTTCCAAAAACTCTGAACTTTTAAAAAGGCTTTCCTGTTTTGCCCCGGTGCTTTGATTAAAAAAACAAGCCCGTTGTCATAAAGATGCGCTGACGCCGCTTGGACACCTTGTTCATGAGAGCCCACCATGGGGTGCGCTGGAATAAAGGAGATTTTACGGAATCTCGTTTTCTGTGCCCATCGAACAAGCTCGCCTTTAACACTGCCGACATCCGTCACCCAAAGAGGTTTCTCCGCCGCGCGGTCAAGCGCTTGCAAAAAACCTTTTTCCGTATCCACGGGAGTGCAGATCACCGCAAGATCAGCACCCTTGATCACTGCCCGGAGGTCAGAACCGCCTTCATGAATCCAGCCCTTCCGCAAGGCGTGTGCTAACGCTTTGGGGTTGCGGCTCACCGCGGCAATTTTACACTGGGGAAGCTTCCGGCGTAAGGAGGCCGCTAGAGAGCCGCCCATGAGCCCCAGTCCTATGATGACAATTTTTTTTACAGGGTTTTTCATAAAATAACGGAAAACAGAGAGCTTTAAATTTCGCGCCCGACAGCAGCCGCGATCACTCGCAGTTCTTTCATCAAAGCGTCAAACTGCTCAAAGCGAAGGGATTGGGGGCCGTCGCTTTTCGCTTCTTCGGGATTGGGATGGACCTCAATCATAATAGCATCGGCCCCCGCGGCAACAGAAGCCCGGGCGATGGGAAGCACATAATCCCGTTTGCCTGTTCCGTGAGAAGGGTCTACCAGCACCGGAAGATGCGACTCCCCTTTAATGACGGGAATCGCATTAATGTCTACGGTGTTGCGGGTGGCTGTTTCAAAAGTCCGGATACCGCGTTCGCCCAAAAGCACCTTAAAATTACCTTTGGACAGCATGTACTCCGCGGAAAGAAGAAGCTCCTGAATGGTCGCGCTTAACCCGCGCTTCAAAAGAACCGGCTTCTGGGAAGACCCGCATTCTTTTAATAAATCAAAGTTCTGCATGTTACGCGCCCCAATTTGGAGCATGTCCGAGTAGGCCGCGACCTGCTCCACATTCCGGGGATCCATGACTTCAGTGACAACAAGAAGTCCGTAGGTGTCCGCCGCTTCCCGCAGGTATTTAAGCCCTTCCTCACCCAGGCCCTGAAAAGCGTAGGGTGAAGTGCGCGGCTTATACGCGCCGCCGCGAAGAAAAGTAGCACCCGCCTTGCTGACGGCTTCGGCGGTTTTAAAAAGCATCTCACGCCCTTCAACCGAGCAAGGACCGGCCATGATGTGGATGCGCTTTCCTCCGATAACAATGCCTTTTCCCATGTCGATTTCTGTGGGCTCGGCACGGAAATCACGGCTGGCAAGCTTGAAGGCCCTTTGAATAGGCACAACGGAATCAACACCGGGAAAGGCTTCCAAAGGCTTGACGAGGAGCTTCTCTTCTTCGCCGATCACGGCAACAACGGTGCGTCCCACGCCCCGGTTGAGCTGCGGGGTCAAACCCAGTTCGCGGACCTTTTCGCAGACATGATTAATTTCTGCTGCTGTCGCGGTCGGACGCATCACAATGATCATGAAGCAGACACCTTACTGCGGAGATACGCTTTCAGAAGCCGGAAAAATTGCGCGTTCTGGCTGCGGCGGCCAATCGTCACCCGGATCCAGCTCGCCATGCCGTAGCTTTTCATGGAGCGCACAATCATGCCCTGTTTCAGAAGGGCCTGAAAAACAGTTTCACCGTCCATCCCCGTATCAATCAAAATAAAATTTCCCTGGCTAGGAAGATAACGGAGTCCCATTTCTTTAAGCCGCTTGTAAAAAAACTTCCTTCCAGAAGTCACCAGCAGTTTCGTGCGCCAAAGAAAAAAACGGTCGTCCAAAGCCGCTGCAGCCGCAGCCTGAGCAATTGAATTCACGTTAAACGGCTGGCGCACACGGTGCAGGTAATTAATCATCTTCGGTTCGGATGCGACGGCATAGCCGACACGCAGGCCCGCAAGCCCATAGGCCTTCGAGAACGTGCGCATGAGAATAAGATTCGGAAACCCCTTTTGCACATAATCCATCATCCGGGGAAAATCATGGGCATCCACAAAATCCACATACGCTTCATCAAAGCAAACAATCACATCTTTGGGAACCCGGCTGAGAAAACTCTCTACTTCTTGGGCCGTCACATAAGTACCCGTGGGATTGTTCGGGTTGGCAATAAAAATGATTTTTGTTTTCTCGTTAATGGCTTTGAGGATCCCTTCAAGGTCGTAGCGGTAATCCTTCATCGGCACGCTTACAAAATCAGCGCCGCAGGTCTTGGCCAAAAGCGGGTAAACCAGAAACGAAGCTTCCGAGGAAATAACCTGATCACCAGGCGATAAAAACCCCCTGGCTAAAAGCTCCAGGATTTCATTGGAACCATTCCCGATCATAAGCTGTTCTTCCCGCACTTGAAGTTCCTGGGCGAGACGCTTCACCAGATAAAAGCAGGAGCCTTCCGGATAAAGGTGGATTTCGCGGATGGCCTTACGCATGGCCCGAAGTGCTTTTCGTGAAGGGCCCAGAGGGTTTTCATTCGAGGCCAGCTTAATGACGTGATGAAGACCCAGCTCGCGCTCGACTTCGCGGATCGGCTTGCCCGGTTCATAAGGGCGGATGGACTCAATATAGTTTTTGTACAACTCTTTCATTGTGGTTTCCATGGAGTGAAATCAGCTCTCTTTAACAACGGACGAGGGGTAAGACCCCAGAATCTTGAGGAATTTCACCTTCTCTTCCATCGTATCGAGCATTTTACGCGTGCGGGGATCCTGCACATGCCCTTCAACATCAATATAAAAATAATACTCCCACGCTTTTTTCTTGGACGGACGGGATTCAATCTTGGTCATATTGATCCCGGAACGCTTGATCGGAAGCAAAATGTCATAGAGCGCCCCGACCTTGTCTTTCACCGAAATCAAGATCGAGGTTTTGTCGCGCTTCGTGGGTTTCGGAATCTGCTGGGAAATCACAAGAAAACGCGTCACGTTGTTGGCAAAATCCTGAATGCCTTCAGCCAGCACAGGAAGCTTGTAAAGGGTGCTCGCGAGCTTGGAGCCTATGGCCGCAGTGCCAGCTTCCGTTTGCGCTTTCTTCGCGGCCTGCGTGGTTGTGACGGTTTCCACCAATTCCACTTTTGGAAGGTGGGCGTCCAGCCACCGGCGGCACTGTCCAAAAACTTGAGGGTGGGAATAAACACGGCGAATCGACTTAAAATCACAGTTCGCCATCAGGTGATGCTGGATTTCAAATAAAATCTCCGAGCAAATTTTAAGGTCGGAATCAATGAACATGTCCAGCGAGTGATTGACCGCGCCCTCCGTGGAGTTTTCAATCGGAATCACACCATAATCAGCGCGGCGCTTTTCCACTTCACGGAACACTTCATTGATGGTCTCGGTCGGAAGGTAGCGCACACTGGAACCAAATTTGGAAAGCGACGCAAGGTGCGTGAAGCTCGCTTCAGGACCAAAGTGCGCTATGGCCAGCGGCTTCTCAAGCGCCAGAGAAGCCGACATGATCTCGCGGTAAATAGCTTTCAACGCCTCTTTCGGAAGAAGTCCCTTGCGGGCCCGCTCTTCAAGCATTTGGTAGATCTGGCTTTCGCGTTCAGGGGCGTAAATCCCCTGCCCTGTCGCCTGCTTGGCCCGGCCGATTTCCACGGCAAGTGATGTTCTCTCGTTCAAAAGGTCTACGATCTTTGAATCCAGAGAATCGATCTTTTCGCGGAGATGCGTCAGATCACCGGTCTTCGGTTTGCTCATCCTCAGCCTCTTCCTTCGGAGTTTCCTCAACAATCATTTCTTCCTCAAAGTCTTCTTCCGCCTGAAGCGCTTTTTCAATCGCGGCATCAAGCTCTTCTTGAACCTCATCGGAGATCGGCTCCTCAGGCTTCACAGCCTGATTCACGCTCTGCTCTTCGGTTTCGACCGCAGCTTCACTTTCAGCGCCGGTATCCGGCTGCTCCGCGGAGCCTTCCGGTGCAGTCTCGACAAGTTTTTGAGTTCCAAGAAGTTCATCCTTGCGGACTGATTTCTCCACCAGCATCCGGATCTCTTCGATGTTCGGAAGGTCTTTCAGCGTATTCAATCCGAAATGCTCAAGGAATTTTTCAGTGGTCGCATAAAGAAACGGGCGGCCGGGGATTTCCTTTTTCCCGACAATCTTGATGAATCCGCGTTCCATAAGGTTCGCCACAACACCGCTCACATCCACACCGCGAAGCTCTTCGATTTCAGCGCGGGTTAACGGCTGCTTATAGGCTAGGATCGCCAGGGTCTCAAGGGCCGACTGCGTTGCCTGCTTGGCCTTTTTCTGCATGTCCGCGCGGCAGATCCAAGGGGCATATTCTTTACGCGTGGCGATCTCAAAACCTCCCGCAACTTCCAGCACTTCAAAGCTGCGGCCGGAATCCGTATATTCCTGTTTCAATTCCGCGATCGCGTCCTGAATTTCTTTGGCCGTTGCCGAGCGCATGACCTTTTTAATTTCTTGTACAGTCATGGGCTTCGAGGATGCAAAGAGAAGGGATTCGATCACCCGTTTGGCTTTGGCGGGTTCAAGCTTTTCGTTGACGTCGATCTTTTCAACCTCAACGCGGATCTTGGACTCGTGACCTTCTTCCGGCAGCTGTTCCTCGAGCTGTTCTTCCAGTTTTTCTTCGAGATCCTTGCGAAGGGCTTTGAGTTTCTGCTCTTTTTCCTTTTCGCTGACCGCGGCATTTTTATTTTTCACCAGAGATCCTCCGTCTCATTAGGGATTAAGCGTAGGGACTTCATCTTTACGTTCGATCAGGATTTCACCGAACTGCTCTTCCTGAATCACCACAGCAAACTTGGAACGCACAATTTCCAGCAGGGCCAGAAAGGTTGCTATCAGATAATTGCGGGTAATTACGCCTTCGAAAAGCGCGGAAAAAACAACCCGCTTATTTGCAATCAGCGCGGATTTCATTTCCGCCATTCTTTCCTCAATTGAGATCATCTGCTCATAAACTTCGTGCATTCCTTCACGGCCTTTGCGGGTCAGAACTTTCTGAAACGCAGACAACAGGTCGAAGAGATTTGCACTGAAGGTATCAATGCCGGCATCTTCCGCGTCAAGGTCGGTCAAATAATACTCCGCGATCTGACGGGTAAATACCTTGGTGCGTTCGGTTTCAAGAAACCCGAGTTCCTTGGCAGCTTCTTTGAAGGCCTGGTATTCCAAAAGCCGGCGCACAAGTTCCGCGCGGGGATCCCCGCCTTCTTCGTCCTCCTCCACATTATCCTGAGGAAGAAGCATGCGGGATTTGATGTAGATCAGCGTCGCGGCCATCACAAGGAATTCACCGGCCACTTCAAGATCAAAGCGGCGCAGTTCGGCCAGATAATCGAGGTATTGACGAGTGATTTCCGAGACCTGGATGTTGTAGATATCCATCTCGTTTTTCTTGATCAGATCCAGCAGAAGGTCAAGGGGCCCGTCATAAATAGCCAGTTTCACATGCCAAGGCGCGCGCTTCTCAATGGGCAGAACACTCTCCGCCTGCGGCTGGGCAGGCGCGAGTTCCAGCACGAGATCTTCCTTGGGGGCTACTTCCGGAGTCCCACGGCCTTCATCGCTTCGCTCAGCGTCACCTGCGCGACCGATCTCGCCTTCCGGCAGCCCTGATCCAGGACTTCTCGAATCTTCTCGGGTTTCTTCGTCCATTCTTCTCGCCTCGTTCGGATAGGTTCTAAAAATTCGTTCATTTTCTTCGCAACTTCCAGCTTGCAATCCACACAGCCGCGCTGGGCATTGCGGCATTCGGAAGCCACGGTTTCCACAGCGGCGCCGTTAAAAAGCTTGTGGTGCGCAAACACCGGGCAGACATCCGGGTTCCCTTTATCCGTTTTGCGGAGACGGGCCGGGTCGGTCAGCATCTGCTTGGCTTTTTGTTCCACCACCGCCGAAGTGTCTGCCAAATAAATACAATTATTGTAGCTCTTGCTCATCTTCCGGCCGTCTGTTCCAGGGACTTTGGGAGTCCTTGTCATGATGGCTTCCGGCTCCGGAAAAATTTCAACGCCGTAAAGATGATGGAAGCGTCTGAGAATTTCACGCGCAAGTTCAAGGTGCGGAAGCTGGTCTTCCCCCACCGGCACTTTTTGCGCTTTATACAACAGAATATCCGCAGCCTGAAGAACCGGATACCCCAAAAAACCGTGCGTGTGAAGATCCTTGCCCTTCATCTCACGGATCTGATCCTTATAGGTCGGATTCCGCTCAAGCCAGCCAAGCGGCGTGATCATCGAAAGGATCATCGCCAGCTCCACATGCTCAGGCACTTCACTCTGGACAAAGATCGTGCACTTTTCCGGATCGAGCCCGCTGGAAAGATAGTCCAGCACCACTTCAACCACATTGTCCGCAATCTGGGTGTGCGACTCGTATTCCGTCGTCAGGGCATGCCAGTCCGCAATCATGAAGAAAGCGTCTTCGCCCTGAAGGGCCTTAAAATTTTCCAGCGCGCCCAGGAAATTGCCAAGGTGCAGTTTTCCCGTCGGGCGGGTGCCGCTCAAAACTCGCATGCGCTCTATCTAACTGATTGTGTTATGTGTTTTTGGGAAAAGCAGGCGCCATTCTAAAGGCTGGTCAGAGTCCTGTCAATGAAACCGCTTGGAGAGGGGCTTAATTTTGGGTGGCTACGGCAAGAAGCTGGGGCAAAGGTACGGGCAAATCGACCGGCTGAGCCTGGGCCTCGGGGGCCGCGACTTGTGTTTCAAGGCGGGTCAGATCCACCGTAAGAGGGGTCCCTGTTTTCAGGGTTTCCATGAGCTGATCGAGCCGGTAAAGCTCTTCCATCAAAACCTCCCGGGCCGGGTAATAGTTTCCATCTTTTCCTTTGACCCAGATCACAACCCCGGCAGGAATCGTGCGGTAACACCACTGGTTAATCCAGGATTCAGACGTTTCATTTTTATAATGGGTCTTAATAAACCACCGGACAATTCTTGCGACCATCCCGGATTTAAAGGTTTTTCCGTCATAAAGGATTTCAAGGTCTGTTTCGCCGAAACGATCCACAAGATAAAGCATTTTGGAGAGTTCATTTTCGGGGCGCGCGCGGTATTGCTCAAAGGCTTTGGTGTGCTGAATGGCCGGGAAGCTGGCAAGAAAAGATTCCGTGCTTCGTTCCGCGGCAAACGCGGACGGCACGATAAAGGACACTAACCAGAAGGGCAAACTTAGCCGGAGCAGCCGTTTCATAACCTTGAATTCCTTCCCTAACTCTCATTCCATACTAAAACTTAACTTGTAAGGGAAGGAACCTCAAGGCACAAAAAAAATATTTTTCAACCCTTGAAAAAAGGCAGGCTTCAGGCGGTCACGAGGGAGAAACAGTAAGCAGCTTTTGGACGCGTTCCAGTCCCAGGGACGTGCAAAAATCCCCAAAAGCCTGGCCCGTTTTACGGCCGTCGCGGTAAGCCGTAAGAAGCGGGGTCAAACGTTTGACAAGATCCGCTTGAGGAACTTTTTCTGCCGCTAGCTGGGCAAGCCGGTCGCCGATAAGATTGCCGCCGATCTGAACATCGTAAGTGCCGACCGTGCGTCCAATGAAAGCAATTTCCGCATTGTAGGGACGGGCGCAGCCATTGGGGCAGCCGGTCATGCGGATAATAAATTTTTGGTCTGCAAGCCCAAGCCCGGCGACCACCTTTTCAAGTTCGTCCATAATTCCGGGAAGCGCGCGCTCGGATTCTGAGATAGCAAGTCCGCAGGTCGGAAGCGCGGGGCAAGCCATGGAATCCCGGCGAACATTAGAAATTTGTTCAGGCAGTTTGACTCCATGGGCTTTAAGAACCTCTTCAATATCCGTTTTGTCCCCGGCTTTGAATCCGCTCAGCACAATATCCTGCTGTCCGGTCAAATAAACATCCGGGCGGTACTTCTCAACGAGCGCTTTCAAGGCCGTCTTTAAGCGGAAGGATCCTTGATCCTTGACGCGTCCATTCTCAACAAAAATACCGTAGAAAAAACGCCCATCAAGCTGCTCATGCCAGCCCTGGTAATTATCAATTCCGGCAATCTTGATCGGATGCGCGGGTTCGGTCTTTTTGCCGAACCGTTTTTCTACTTCGGCCCGGAACCAATCGAGTCCCATCTTGTCGATGAGGTATTTCATTCTCGCCTGTTTACGGTCCACACGATTGCCGTTATCACGCTGAACCAAAACCACCGCTTTGCAGATCTCAAGAAGGTCTTCGGGTTTTACAAAACAAAGCGGTGAACCGAGACGCGGGTAGGTTGTTTTTACGCCATGAGTAGTCCCAAATCCCCCGCCCACCAGAATATTGAATCCCAGGAGATTTCCGGACGCATCGGCCTCAGGCACAATCCCAAGGTCCTGCGCGTAAACATCGACAGAGTTATCATCCGGATAACAGATCCCGATTTTGAATTTACGCGGAAGGTAGGTTTTTCCATAAATCGGCTCGACTTCTTCCGGGGGAAGACCTTCGAGTTCGACCTTCTCGCCGTTAAGCCAGACTTCCTGATAAGCCCCTGATTTTGAGAGGAACTGATCCGAGACGGCTTTGGCGTAAGCATGAATTTTAAGCTGGGTCTTGCTTCGCACAGGAACCGTGCAGCCCATGACGTTGCGGACAATGTCCCCGCAGGCTCCGGACGTGGTGACAAACTTATCGTTCAGGCCCTTAATCACGGACTTCATGTTCTTTTTCAAAATGCCGTGGAACTGAAATCCCTGGCGGTTGGTAATGCGAATGGTGTGGTTTCCGTAGAGGTCGGCAATTTCATTGTGCGCCAGGTATTGTTCAGCCGACATCTTTCCCCCCGGAACTTTCGAACGCACCATAAGGGAGTAAGCAGGCTCTTTCTTTTCTTTGAGAAGCTGCTGGCGGATGTCACGGTCATCCTGCTGATAGCTTCCGTGAAATTTCAGAAGGACGTTTTCATCCTTATCAAAATGAGTGGTGTCTTCGCCCAGGCTCTTGGCAATGGTTCCGCGCAGATAACGGCTGTTTTCCTTAAGCGTTTCGAGAGGCGATAATTTTTTTGTCTCTTCCATAAAAGTTCCAAACCTTGCTTTCAGATGAAATTATAAGCGAACCGCGGAATGAATGCTTGAAGCGGAGTCCAAATGCGGCAGGGATCGCTAGGTCGACTATATTAACAGGTTCTGGTCAGACGGAAAAGCACCGTTTTTAGCGCCTGAAACTCAGGGCATGATGATGTCGTTCTCCAGCCAGGCATATTTATCAGCCAGAACATCCTGGGCAAGGCGGTAGGCCTTGGCATCAGAGTTGTGAAAAAGGGATCTAAACTGCTTCTCAATGCGTCCGCGTGCCTGACGGCAGAAAAGATCCGCAAGCTCCACAGAATTAGCCTTTTCAGTCCCCTTACCGGCAAGCTGAATTGCACGGGAACAGGTGGCCGACATGGCAAAAAGATCGGTCCCGATGTTCACCAGGCGGGCCATCAGCTGCTGCTTGGCTTCCAGCTTCTGCTGATAAAGACCCATGGCATGAAAAAGATTCCGGGCCAAACGCCGCGCCGTTTTTCCAATGTACTTCATATGGGGCAGAAGCGCGGAAGGAATTTCAACCCCCTGAGGCAACTGGCTTTCAGGGAGAAACTGGCGCGGGTACCAGCAGGCGTAAAACTTCAGAGCTTTCATGATAAGCCCCGGCTTATCTCCGGCTTTGGTCTTGGGAGACATCAGCGGCATAATCATACCCACATGCGTATCCATGGCTTCGCGCGCAATGAAAAGGCGCATAATCTGGCTTGTCCCTTCAATGATGGTGTTGATTCGGGCGTCGCGCATCATGCGTTCCACCGCGTAGCCTTTTTCCCCGCGGGCTTTGAGCGACGGACCTGTTTCGTAGCCGCGGCCGCCGCGGATCTGAATCGTGCCGTCTACAATCTTCCAGCTGGCTTCAGTGCAGCAAAGCTTGGCCATCGCGGCCTCAAGCCGGATATCAAATTTCTTCTGATCGGCCATAGCTGAGGCCATGTAGGTCACGGCATCCATCGCAAATATCGTTGAGGCCATAGAAGCAAGTTTCAGTGCCACCGCTTCATGCTTGCCGATCGCAGAACCCCACTGCACGCGTTCGTTGGACCACTCCCGGGCAATCTTGAGACACCACTTGGAGCCCCCGGTCACAGCCGCCGGCATAGTCAGACGGCCTGTATTCAGAGTGGTCAAAGCGATCTTCAGCCCTTTTCCCTCGCCGCCCAGAATGTTCTCGGCCGGAACCTTGACGTTGTTAAAACGGAGAAGTCCGTTCTGGATGCCTCTTAACCCCATAAATTGGCAGCGGTGCAGCACTTCAATTCCTCCGCCGGAACGTTCCACAATAAAAGCCGTGATCTGTTTTCTTTCACGGCCGTTCACGACCTTGGCAGGCGTTTGGGCCATGACGATCAAAATGTCAGCAACGGGTCCATTCGTACACCAAAGCTTATCTCCCTTAATAATAAAGTGTTTCCCGTCGGGCGTGGGTGTCGCCGTAGTACTCATCTTGGCCGGATCACTCCCCACATCGGGCTCTGTCAGCGCAAAAGCGGAAATAGCTCCCTCTACAAAACGAGGAAGGTACTTTTTCTTTTGTTCTTCAGTTCCAAAAAGGATCAGGGGCTGAGGCACGCCGATAGACTGATGAGCGGAAAGCCAAACAGCGGTCGAGGAGCAGTAGCTGGCCACAAGATGCACGGCGCGGTTGTAATTGACCTGTGAAAGTCCGAGCCCCCCGTAAGCTTTCGGAACCTTCATGGCAAAACATTTCATTTCAGCCAAGGCCTTGATGGCCTCTTTGGGGATATCGCCTGTTTCGTCGACTTTATCCGGATCAATGTATTTCTTAAGAACCGCTTCCAGCTTGACCAGAAAATCATCACCGGTCTTGCGGTCTTCATCATTCTGACCGGGAAATGGAATTAAAAGATCCCAGCGGACCTTGCCTTTAAAAAGTTCAGCGACGAAGCTGGGATGAGTCCAATCCTGCTCGCGGGAGTCCTCCGCCATCTCAAGGGCTTTGCGTTTTCCTTCACTGATATTTTTATTCTCGAGGATTTCCATGGCTCATCTCCTGTTGTTGCTTCCACTTAAATATACTTCATGGATCGTAATTTTTCTGGAAATCCTTAACTAAAAGGCAGGAAAAATAAAAAAAACTTTAGAGGACCTGGCAAAGCAGGCCCTTGAGGTACTCGCCTTCGGGGTGCCCGATACTCACGGGATGGTCTGCCGCGTGCCCTGTGCGCTGGATCACACGGACATCCCGGCCTGAGTCCTTGGCCGCTGAGAAAACGACTTTCTGAAAGAGATCAGGCGTGATATGAGACGAACAGGAAGCCGTAAAAAGGAATCCCCCGGGTTTCACCATGCGGAATGCCAGAAGGTTGATGTCTTTGTAGCCCCGGCAGGCGGGATCCATCTGGGCCTTACTTTTACAAAAGGCAGGCGGGTCAAGAATAATAAAGTCAAACGTACTCGACGTTTCTCGGAGATGCTGGAAAACATCGCGTCTCACGGCCGTATGGGGAGTATTAGGTGCATTCAAAGCCATGTGTTTCTCCGCCAGGGCCAAGGCCGGGGCTGAAGTATCCACCGACACTACCGAGGACGCGCCCCCACGGGCAGCATAAACGGAGAAAGCCCCCGTATAGGAAAAAGCATTCAGAACCGTTTTTCCCGACACCAGCGAACCCGCAAGGCGCCGGTTTTCTCTTTGATCAAGAAAAAAGCCCGTCTTTTGTCCGCCGTACAAATGCACCAGAAATTTGTTTCCGTTTTCCAGAATTTCAATTTCCTCGGGAATTTCATGACTGCCTGCCAGCAAAAGGGAATCGCGGCGTAGCCCTTCCCTCTCACGAAATTCGGAGTCCCCGTTTTCATAAACAGCTTTCGGTTTGACCACTTCCATCAAGGCTTCGGTAATTTCTTCTTTCCAGCGGTCCATGCCTGCGGTCAAAAACTGGGCCGCGAGATAATCCCCGTACTGGTCAACGATCAATCCGGGGAGAAAATCGCCTTCCGCGTGAATGAGCCTGCAGGCATTCGTGATTTTGTTCAAAACGCCGGCTTCTTGGCGCAGCTGAAGCGCGGAACGGATGCGGCGCAGAAAAAAATTGCGGTTAATTTCAGTTTCTTCAAAGGAAAGAATACGGACCGTGATTTGCGATTCGGGGTTTAGATACCCGATTCCAAGAAAGGTGTGGTCTGAGGATAAAACCTGGACAAGATCGCCCTTGGCAAAACCTTCATCGATTTCGTCGATGGCGCCGGAAAAAACCCAAGGATGCCGGCCAAGCGCCGGTTTTTCTTTGCCCGGCTTAAGGATACAGCGAATCATGGCCATGCGAATGCCGCCCTAGTTTAAAGAAAGGTTAGAGGTAATCGGCACCGGATTTTTTTAACTTCTCGACGACATCACGAATGGATTCCGTTTCCGATTTAGGGCAAACGAGAAGCGCATCGGGTGTGTCGACCACCACAAAATCTTTCATGCCGACCAGCGCCACAAGCTTTTTGGGCGACTTAACGAAATTTCCGGACGAGCGCACCAGCACGGATTTCCCGATGCAGACATTCCCCGCCTTGTCGGAAGAGAGAAGTTCAGACAGCGCATTCCACCCGCCCACATCACTCCAGCCAAAATCCACGGGAAGAGTCAAGATGCGGCCTTTCATTTTTTCCATGAGGCCATAGTCGATGGAAATATTCGGCATTTTCGGGAAAAGCCGTTTCATATTGGCTTCGAAATTTCGACCGGCAATGCGAACGGCTAATGCATGCGCCTCCGGCAGATACTCGCGGGCCGCTTCGAGAAGACGATCCGCGCGCCAGACAAACATCCCGCTGTTCCAGAGAAAACGTCCGGTTTTAAGAAACCGCACCGCTTTTTCGCGGGAAGGTTTTTCATGAAATGCCTTGAGACGGTGAATGGAAAAGCGGCCTTCTTTTTTCAATACCGGCCCCATTTCAAGATAACCGTATCCCGTAAACGGTCCTGAAGGGCGTATCCCAAAGGTCACGGGCAGTCCGGTGGACTGGGCGGCTTTATAAGCCGCTTGCATGGAGTCCTTAAACGCACGTGGTTCGGCAATGTGATGGTCGGAGGGAAGGAGTGAAATCACGGCCTCCGGATCTTTTCTAAAAATCTGCTCCGCGGCGAGAATCATGCATGGGGCCGTATTCCGGCCCACAGGTTCGCCAATCACCTGCCCTGAAGAAATCTTAAGAAGACGCCGGACAAGCGGCATTTTGCTCTGCTGAGTGACGACCACAATCCGGTCACGCGTCACAACTCCGGAGAGACGGTCGGCCGTTTGCTCAAGAAGGGTTTTCGAGCCAAAAAGGGAGAGGAATTGCTTGGGGGTTGCATTGCGGCTTTCCGGCCAGAACCGCGTTCCGCGGCCGCCGGCCATAATCACAGCCCAATTCATTAGCGGCTGCCGAGCTTGTGAATAGTCCCTTCGACCAGGGAACGAATTTCACCAAGCCGTTTTTCGCTGTCCGCTTCAAACCGCATCACAAGCACCGGCTGAGTATTGGAGGCGCGGACAAGCCCCCAGCCGCCGTCAAAAAGGATACGGGCTCCGTCGGTATCAATGACCCTGTATTCTTTTTTGAAATGCTCCACAGCACGGCGCACAAGATCAAATTTCACATTGTCCGCGCAGTCCACGCGAAGTTCCGGGGTCGAGAAAAGCTGAGGGAGATCGGCCAAATGCTGGGAAAGCGGACGGGGATCTTCATCCGCAATTTCAAGAACGCGGCACGCCGCGTAAATAGCGTCATCAAAGCCAAACCAGCGGTCCACAAAAAAGATGTGTCCGCTCATTTCGCCGGCGAGTTCGGCGTGAGTTTCCTTCATTTTGGCCTTGATCAGAGAATGCCCGGTCTTCCACATCACGGGGTTGCCGCCCCGTTTCTTGATATCATCGTAAACGGTCTGCGAGCACTTCACGTCACCAATGATCGTGGCGCCCGGTTTTTTCTTGAGGATTGCACGCGCGCACAAAAGAAGGATCTTATCCCCCGGCATGATGCCGCCCTTTTCATCAATGAGTCCGATCCGGTCAGCGTCTCCGTCAAAAGCGATCCCCATGTCCGCCTTGGTTTCGAGAACCTTTTTTCGGACATCTTCAAGGTTATGGGGCTCAGAAGGGTCTGGGTGATGGTCCGGGAAGGTCGGGTCGAGGTTGGAATAAAGCTCAATCACATCGTGGCCCAGACGGCGGATTAAATCAGGGGCCACAACGCCGCCCATCCCGTGTCCGGAATCAACCACGACTTTGATTTTACGTTTGAACTTAAAAAGAGAAGCCACGTAATCCTGATAAGCGGGAATAATCTTCCCCTGCTCAACCTTGCCCGCGCCCTTGGAAAAAGCTCCCTTATCAATAATCTCACGCATCTTCTGAATTTCGGCCCCGAAAAACGGGCGCTCCGCCAGATGCATTTTGAAACCATTGTATTCCACGGGATTGTGCGAACCTGTGATGCAGATGCCCGCATCAAGCTTCAGGTGAGAAACAGAAAAGTAAAGAACCGGAGTGGGGACTAAGCCGAGATCCACGACATCAAGGCCGCCCGCGGTCAGGCCTTCCAGAAGGGCCTTCTTCAAGCGGCTGGAGCTAGGCCGCATGTCATGGCCGACGGAAGTTTTCTTTTTGCCCTCAGCCAGCATCAGCGTTGCAAAAGCACGGCCCAGGGAACGAACAAAGTCATCAGTGAATTCAGTATCCGCGATACCGCGTATGTCATATTCACGAAAAACATGGGATGGGATCATGGGCTGGAAATCCTTGGGAGCCTAGCTACAGTTAGGATTTAGTGCGTGCGACAGGACTTGAACCTGTATGCCTCGCGGCGCCACCCCCTCAAGATGGTGTGTCTGCCAATTCCACCACGCACGCATTAATACAAATTTTTGGGCTAATTCACAACGAGGTTAAGATGCTTTCTTGGCCCGCTGTTCATTTTCAAGGGCCGCTTCCACCCGCGTCAGCTCAGCTTCATACTGACGGATTTCATCGAGAATATTACGGACACTCGACTCCTGCAGATCAACGCTTTGGCCTCCTTGACGTGCACCATCGTACACACGGCTGCCAAGTTGTGCAAATTTTTTTGTGACTTTGTGTTCGAGCGCCGCTTTTTCGATCAAAAGCTTTGTAATCTGGGCAGCTTCTCCGGCTTTTTCAGAAACCGTTTTCACCGACTGTTTTGCGGCTTCAAAAGCCTGATTAAACGCTTTCTCGGCTTTCTCGTAAAGAGATCTTGTTTCCATAAAAGCCTCGCAATCCGGTGACCGTCAACAGGTTAAGACCCCTTAAAGGAAGGCAGATTTTACCAGAAACCCTTTATTTTGGAACCTTTTTTTTAAACCCTCACAAGCCCTGAGGAAAAGAGGCAAAATGGCTTCTCCCCGGGCTTACCGGTTCTTTAAAATTCTGTCCGCAAGAACTTCGGCAAAAGCAAACGCGCTTGTAAATGCGGGTGAGATGGCGTTCAGAACGTGCAGGGAGCTGGGAGTTTCCTCTAAAACATAATCCATTTCGAGTTTCCCGGTCTTGAGATTGACCAGCTGCGGCCGGATACCCACTTTGGAGCAGGAAACAAGATCAGGGTATTCGAGTTCTGGAACCAGCTTCTTTGCGCGGCGAAAAAAAACCGGCTTAACATAATTGGCTATCTCCCGCTGCACCAGGCGCCGGAAAGTCGGATCCTTGGACACGATCATTTTCGCAAGCATCGACATCACTTCGATCGACTCCCCGACCTGAATGCCTCTCAAGAGGCCGTAATTTTCACGCCCCAAGGCCGGAATCGCGGTCGGGCCGACATAAACATCCCCTGAAGGCTGACGGGTGAAGTGGATTCCAAGAAACGGCATTTGCGGGTCAGGCACAGGATAAATATTAGAGTGAATCCAGTGCTGCCGTTCCGGGCGCAATTTGTAATACAGCCCTTTAAAAGGAACCAGCTTGTAGTCTTCTCCAAGGCCAAAGGGCTTGGCCATACGGTCCGCATGGGCTCCCGCACAGTTCAGGAAAAAATGATACTGCCCAATCCCTTGGGGAATTCGAAATTCCTTGGTCCCGGGACGCACTTCGAGAATGGGTTCTCCCACCCGGAGCTCCACCCCGCCCGCTTCCGCGCTTGCCGTCAATTGCCGCATCGCGTGCACGCTGTCAATCACCGCCGTGTCAGAAACATACAAGGCCGCCTTATGCGTTCTGGCCTGCGGTTCGTATTGACGCACCCCGGCTTCATCCAGCCATTCAAAGCGAACCTTGTTCTGCTGCGCATTTTCGGCGAGAAGCCGGAGGCCGGACAAATCCTGTTCCCCCGCGGCAACGATGAGCTTTCCCTTTTGAGAAATTGGAATTCCATGCTGAAGCGCAAATTGCCTCATCAGCATGGCACCGCGGGAACAAACCTGGGCTTTGAGTGAAGAAGGCGGGTAATAAATACCGGAGTGAAGAACACCGCTGTTGCGGCCGCTGGCATGAAGGCCTGTGCGGATTTCCTTTTCAAAAACAGCAACCCTTGCACCCGGCCGCCGTTTTTTAAGTTCCATAGCCGCGGTAAGACCCACGGCCCCGCCGCCCGCGATCACAAAATCAAAACGGTTATTGTCCATAGTCTAGAACGGCCTTTGGTTCAGGCGTATCAGAGAGAAAAAACTCAGCGGGGACTCGGTTCAGCCACGGGAACTTTATAAAAAATAAGTTCGCGGAAAACCGTGACCAGGTTGTCCCAGCCATCACGAATAATACGCAGTTTTCGAAAACCGGCGATGCGCTTGGGTTCATCTGCGGGAATGTCTGCCGTGCGCTTTTTGAATTTCGCGCAGCGAATGGTCTGCAGCTGGGTAAAGGTGTCCATCACCAGGTTATCCAAGCCGCAGTCCTTAATGACTTCCTTCCGATATGCCCGGAAGATCACGAGTACGTCCGTATAGTTTCCGCCAAAACAAAGGTTCACAAGATTTGTGAACAGAAAATTTCCAAACCCCGTCACGAGCGAGTCATCCTCGCTTTTGGCGCCGTCTTTATAACGGGATGCGATCACAAGGTCATAACCTTCTTTGATTTTCTCGACCAGTTCCGGAATTTTTTCAGGCATCGAATTACCGTCCGGCGAAAAATCAACCAGGATATCCCCGGTCGCACGACGGAAGCCTTCTTTATAAGCACCGACCCAGGAGGGCTCCTGCTGGCGGTAAATCTCATAACCTTGGGACTGGGCCCACTCAAAAGTCCCGTCTTTGGATCCCCCGTCAATGATCACAAGCTGGTCATACCACTCTTTTTTAATTTTAGGCATGATCACCCGCATGCTGTCGACTTCATTGAGCGCATAGACCACAATCGAAACTTTCACGCGTTCCTCCCGGATGCTGCGGTTTGCTGTTGAAGATACCAATCAATCGTTTGCTTAAGTCCTTCACGGAGTCCCATCCTGGATTCCCAGCCCAGAACGGCACGGGCTTTGGCAGGATCTGAAACACGGACAGGAATCATCACCGGCTTTGTGGCGTCAAAGCGAAGCTCGGGCTGAAATCCCACAAGTTCCAGAACTGTCTCAAGGACTTTTTTCACAGGGTAGGACTCTTTTGAACAGATGTTGATGCCTTCTGCTTCCGCGTATTTCTCCACGGTGAGCATCAACCCTTCCGTTAAATCATCCACATGAGTAAAAGAACGGATCTCTTCGCCTTTTCCCCAAACCTCAAAGGGATTCATCCGCTGCACCGCTTTCACGATAAAAGCCGGAACCACGTGGCATTCCCCAAGATTAAAATTGTCATGGGGTCCGTAATACGCCGTCGGACGAATAATGGCGTAACGGGTCTTGGTTGTCATGTGAAAATGTTTGCACAGCGTTTCCAGATAGCGGAGCATCCAGCCGATTCCGTAATTGGTGGGAATATAAGGGTCTCCGGCAAAAGCTTCATCCTCGGTATTGGCACGGCCCGTATCGGGATAAACATAACTGCTGCTGATCAGCGCGCACCGCTCGGCCCCCGATTCGGCCGCAAGCGCAATCAATCGGGAATGGAGTTCCAGGTTATAAAGGATGAGGCTTGAGGCCTCTTCTTTGATGCCTTTGGCGCCGCGGACTTTGGCCGCAGTGAGGAAAACAATGTCCATGCCTTTGAACGCGGCCCTTGAATCCGCCGGATTCAAAAGGTCGCAGGGAACCACTTCCAGGTTCTTGTGCTTCAGCTCAAGGCGGCGGCTTTTATACTGCGTCGCGCGTACATAGGCCCCCTGCTCCAAAAGCTTGGGAATCAGAGACTGCCCGACCAAACCCGCGCCTCCGGCAACAAGAACGTTTTTTCCCTTGTAGAACATAGCTCTCCGCTCAATTAATCTGTAAAAATACTGTACCGGCGCGCCTGATGGTTACGGTGCGTCTTATACCAGTCCATGGTTTCCTGAACGCCCGCTTCCAGGGAGTATTTCGGTTCAAATCCGATTTGCGCCCGGGCCTTCGTAATATCCATAAGCCGTTTGCGGTTGCCCGCAGGGCGAGAGGTATCCCATTCCAGGCGCGGCGCTCGGGGTGCATATTTGCAAATCGCTTCCACCAGTTCTTTGATCGAAACCCCTATGCCGCTGCCCAAGTTGATCGGATCGCAGGGCTTGGCATGCTCCATGGCCAGCACCATGCCGCGCGCGCAATCCTTGGAATATATAAAATCCCGGATAGGGGTGCCGTCGCCCCAGACCACAAGAGGATCTTCCCCTTCAAAAACCCGCGCGATAAGAGCGCCCACCACCATCGCTGTCTTCGGATTGAAATTGTCATAGGGTCCGTAAACATTCGCGGGGCGGACAATCACGGATTCAAATCCGTACTGTTCGAGATACGCCTCGCACTGCAGTTCCCCAAAACGTTTTGCCCAAGCGCCATACCAATCCGAAGGGTGCGGCGGTTTGTCCCAGACTTCATTTTCGCGGAAAATTTCACCATCCGGGTAAACGCCGATCGTACTGGTGAAGAGGTACCTCTTGACCGCGCATTCGCGCGCGGCTTTCAGCATATGCATGTTGATAAAGGCATTGCCTTCAAGGAAGCGCGCGCCTTGACTGCGGCCGATGCCCACACCGCCCTTGATTCCGGCCAGATGAAAAACAAAATCCATTCCCTGACAAGCTTCAAGGCAGGCCTCTGATTTTGTAAGGTCCAGCGAAAGAAATTCAACGCCGGGCGCGAGAATGGGTTCACGGTCCAGGGAGGCAACCCGGATTTTTGCGCCCTTTGGGATCAAAAGCTCGGAAAGCGCCATCCCGATCATGCCGCTGCCGCCGGTAATCAAGACCTTCTTGTTTTCAAATAAATTCTGCGTCATGAAACGGCCTTTGCCGCGGACTCGCGGGCTTTCTTGGCAAGATACCAATCCATTGTTTTTTGTAATCCCTCTTTTAAACCCACACGCGCACGCCAGCCTAAAATTTGCTCGGCCTTGGAAGGGTTTGAAACCTTATAAGGAATTGCCGAAGGTTTGTCGGTGCTGAATTTGATCTGCGCCTGAAAATTCAAATTTTCAAGAATCAGGGACACGACCTGCTTCACCGTCGAGGCCTCTTTGGTGCAAATATTGATTCCCGCCGCTTCCGGATATTTTTCGACAGTCATCAGCAGCCCCTCCATCAAATCATCCACATAAGTAAAACAGCGGACGTCTTCCCCATTCCCCCACACTTCATACGGATTCATGCGGTTCACGGCTTTCATGATCAAGGCCGGAATCACAAAGGCCGTTTCCGGATCAAAATTATCATACGGCCCGTAATACGCCGCGGGACGGACAATTCCAAAACGCGTCCTGGTCGTCATTTGAAAGTGCCGGCACAAAGTTTCCAGGTAGCGGTAACACCACCCGATGCCATAATTCATTTTCGGAGGGTTTGTGACAAATCCTTCCGTCTCGACATTCGGCTGTCCTGTGTCGGGATAAATGTAGCTGCTGCTCATAAACCCCACGCGCTCAACCCCCGCCTTTACCGCCGCCTGCATCAGCCGGGGCTGAAGCTGGATATTGTCCATAAAAAGGACATGCGGACTTTCCTTGATGACTTTCGCGCCCGCGG
Organism: uncultured bacterium; assembly: GCA_964434115.1. Taxonomy (GTDB): domain Bacteria; phylum Omnitrophota; class Omnitrophia; order Omnitrophales; family Aquincolibacteriaceae; genus ZLKRG04. The sequence continues at coordinate 16,009 of CAYSSX010000006.1, read as the reverse complement.
ATTTATTGGCGGTCATAAAAGCAATATCGATGTCCTTGAAAATCCGCCCCACTTCCTCCGGATTTTCCAGGCTCGAAGAAATCACTTCCAGGTTTTTGTGCTGAAGATCCACTTCAAAAGGCGGCTCTGTCGTGGCCCGGACAAAGGCCCCCTGATCAAGGAGCTTTCGGGTCAGGCAATGGCCGAACATTTTCCCACCCTGCAGGACGAGTACGTTTTTGCCTTGATAGAACATGTCTATTTCTTGACCAGAGCGCGGATCTTTTGGGCGATCCGTTCTGCGGTGGGCGTGCCATTATCAAAACGCGGCGCGAATCCCGCGCTTCGCTCTTCAAGCCCGAGAGCATGGACAGGAAGAGAAGATGCCAGCATAAGCTCATAGGCAAGCGACCGTGAAGGTCCGGAGACTTCAAAATCAGAATCAAGGACAAGCCCCAAGCCGGTTTGTTTCATAGAGCGAAGCATGTCGGGTGTGATTTGAAAAGGCTTGAGCCACATCACGTGAAAGAGATTGCAGAGAATGCCTTCACTTCTGAGCTGTTTGACGGCTTCAAGGGTAGTAAGGCGCGTCGCGCTGATCGCGAAAAGTGTAATCACGGCACCTTCCTGAATCACATTTTCCATTTCGTAATTCACCGGAAAACTTTTGCGGTGTTCACTGACATACAGCGGGTCATCGTGCGTCATGAACCAGTTCCAGGCCTGAAGCCATTCGCCCGGAGTCATGGGCGCGCAAACAGGAATCCCCGGCATGCGCATGACCATGCCGTGCTGGCTCCCCGTGGCCACAGGACCCACACCGCCTTCCATGGCAATAGACCGGACAAAAATAGGGCACGGCACTTTCCACATTTCCTTGGATTTAGCCGCATAATTCACCAGAGACGGCGCGTTGTACCACATAAAACCCTGATAGCGGATCACATAAATCGGCCGCCGCCCCACAAGCGCTGCGCCCACCGCGATGCCGGCACCCGCGACATCGGCCATCGAAAGCTCGACAATCCCCTCTTCTTCCGTCATTTCAGGAATGGTTCCGCCCACCCACCCGACAGCGGTCACGCATTGCCCGAAAAGAAGACCGTTATCTTCTTTCAGATGCTTGCGTGTTGCGGCTTTTATAGTTTCTGCAACCGTGACTGCCATAGCTTCTCCATTTCCTGACGGCTTTCCTCTTCAATACTGCGGGCTTGTTTTCCAAGCCCCAGGACTTCAAACTCCTGCTTGAACAGTTCAAAACGGTTCCACTCCGGCTCCCCATCTTTACCGGTTCCCGAATGCCAGAGCTGGCGGCAGGTCCGGATATTCAAAAAGGCTGGGAGCTGATGCAGCGACTGTTCCGTGTAATAAGCAATCAGCCACGGATCATCGGTGATGTCTGCGGCCTGCATGCCGAATGATTTGGCCGTATCCGCAACATTCCACGTCCTCCGGGTCTGGACCTCGGTCAAAATGGAAAGGTTGTTGTCTTCGCAGATAAAAAAAACGGGGAGTTTTTTGGTGGCCGCGTAACCCAGCGCGCCTAAAACATAATCTTCTTCCACAGACGCGTCTCCCGTGACCGCGAGCACACGCTTGCCTGAACCCAGGGCCGCACCCACCGCGATCGGGATCTGGTCTCCCATGAGGCCGCTATGGCCGAACATTCCAATCGAGGGGTCATGAATGGAGGCCGAACCGCCCATGCCGCCTGCACAGCCGGAGTCACGGTGAAGGAGTTCATCCACCAGCTTGACGGGATCTCCGCCAAACGAGAGGTAATAGGAATGCCCGCGATGCTGAGCGAAAATCAGAAGGTCTTTTGTAACTGCCGCTATCGCCGCGGGAATATGTTCCTGACCCACCGAAAGGTAAATCGGCATTTTGATATGCCCGGCATTAAAGGCCTTGGCGGTCTCAAGCTCAAAGTAACGGTTCTTGCAGGTTTGACGAAAAATCGCGAGCGACTTTTCTTTGGGAAACTGCGCGGACAAGCCCGGAATCATCCCCAGATCAGGGCCTCTTCCCCGGAGACTGGCCGGCCTGCGGGCTTGCGGTGACTTTGCTTCTTTTTGAGCGGCCTTGGTTTCTTCTTCGCTTTTGATCGTAAGAATACTGAGGCCTTCAGGCGCGGGAAAAGCAACGGCCACGCGCACAAGGCTTGCCAGGGAACCCACATCGCCCGGGCCCACAATCACTTCTCCGCCCTGACTCATCAGAGCGCCTTCAAGAACCGCGGCAACATCTTCCGGCGGACGGTGCCGGAGCGAAGAGATGTCTTTGATTTTCTCAACGTTAAGCGTCAGCCCGTGAATGGGATATTCATGGACCTCGCCTTCTTCCGGAATCCGGAAACGCACCGCATCCGAAGGCAGAGGCGACATCTGATCCGCGCCTTCATAGGACTTTCCCTGACGCCCGTAAAGATCCTGAAAGCGCACCAGATTTTCCTTGTCCACGGGCGTTTCAAACTCAAGCAAGGCAATCCCACCGGGAGAAACCGCGCGCGTCGAGTGAAAGAGCCCCGGACGGATCACGAGTTTGCTCATGGGTTTTAACGTGATGGAATCCTGGAGGAAGGAAATCTGGGCTTCGCCTTTGAGAAGAATAATGCCCGTCTTTTTTTTGGGATGGCAATGCAGCGAAGTCGCGGCACCTTCTTTTAGAGAAAGATACCAAACCGCGACATGATCATTCTGGTAAACCAGGTACTCATAGCCCCACGGTTTGTTCACCACCACATTTTCAAATTCCATCTGACTCACGTTTTCACTCCGCAGCTTTCACAACATCAATCGTCATGCTGGTTCCCAGTGTCTTCATAAAAGGCGATGCCGCAAACTCTATCGCATCGACAAGCGGTCCCGCAAAGGACGGGAGAAAAGCCCGGTAAGTCATGCCGCCTGTAATGACATAAGAAAGAAACGTGTGGTACCGGATTTGTTTGACCTTCAACAGAGGAAACTCCCTGTCAAGCCGCGCCCGGTCCCGGATAAACATCACCCACGGAAGCGCCAGGTTGGCGTCCGTCATTCTTCCGGCGGCTCCGTTCGTCCACTCCGTAATCGTATCATCGAAATATTCGTAATGATCCAAATGCCGCGTCAAAAAGCGCTGAAGAAAACTGTTATTGGGTTCCAGCATCACAATGCGTCCGCCGGGAACAAGACACCTCTCAGCTTCCTTCAGAAATTGCCCCGGCAGCGGAATGTGATGCAAAACACCGATCAGGAAAAAACAGCGGACCGAGGCATCTTCAAAGTCCATCTTCATAGCGTCCACGACCCGGGAACTGCAGGCGTTCTGGACAACATCCGTTTTGATCAGCCCCGGAATGACTTCTTCAAGAAAGCCCGCGCCGCTTCCAATCTCCACCAAAAGACCGGGTAAATCCCGGGTTTCTTCAAAAGCCGGCAGGCATTCGCGGTACCATTTGAGGTAGTTCCTGTAAAGAAGCGGCTTATTCCGGAGGATTTTCCGGTGTACCTCAATCGTATCCGCACCATCCACCGTAACGTTTTTTGCCAGCGGGTGCTGCCAGACTTTCTTGATCAACGTCCCGGGGCGCATCACGGCTGAGGACGCTGAGAAAAAGCCGGCATGAACGGACGTATCGCGCCGCCCTTTTCCGAAAGCGGGAAATGACAGCCATGCCAGGGGCAGACAAAGAAATCCCCCTTAAAATAGCCTTTATCCAAAGGCAGTCCCTGATGCGGACAAAGACGCTTGAGCTTAATCTCGCGGCCTTTGTGATAAACCGCAATTTCGGAATCCGAGGACTTGCAGGGAGCAACACGCTTCCAGGTTTTGTATTTGAGGGCAAAAGCAATTTTGTTTGCAACGCTCATCACGCGGCTCCCTTCACGGCAGGCTTTTTAATTTTCAAACGTCCTTTTCCATCAAAGTTCTCCACCACACGGTACTGAAAAGAAATGTCCGGGGTGACGGGCGCTTTTTCAAAGAACTGCTCCAGAAGATCGAAATTCAGAGGCACCGCGGGAGCACACTGACTGGGCCCGGCCGCACCCTCTTTGATCATCCGTTCATAAATCCATTCGAAGTCTTCGTCCAGAATTTTGTCCATTCTCCATTTGTAGAGAACCAGAAAAGCCTGCATGAAAATCTTCGGCAGAATACTCCAATACGACGGGAGGGAAAAAAGATGCTCCCCGACAGCGACCGCAAGGTCACCGTGCTTTTCAGTCCTAACATCCAAAGAATGCGCGGCTAAAGTTTTGGAATTGATATACACGTTCCGAAAGCCATGCTGTTCAGGACGGTCTTCACGAAAGACCACGTAGTAGTCATAAATGGGAAGCGGGTAAAGACGGCGGGCCTTGTACAAGAAAACCGAGCGTCGCCCCTGCTTGGAAAGCATGGTCAGGCCGCTGATGGATTTCCGGTGAAGATGACTGAAATGGGTCCAGTCTTCAACGGAGTCTGCGACAAAATCAAAGGGCGCCCTGAACTCCACCGTACGGCTGACCCGGATCTTGTACATAACACCCCCAAAAAAGGTCTTAAATCAATTCAATAATTCGGTAATTTTCTCAGACTGGCCGAGATCTGTAAAAGAGTTCCAGATTTCATCCGCGGCCAAAAGATATTTTTTATCCATCGTCGTGCAAAGCGCGATGCAGTAAGCCCCGGCACGCTTCGCGGATACGACGCCCAGCGGCGCATTTTCAATCACCAGGCAGTCCTGCGGCAAAATTTTAAGCTTTTCAGCCGCGCGCAGGTAAGGAACCGGGGAAGGCTTTCCCTCTCCCCCTTCATCGCCCGTCACCAGAACATCGAACGACTCGAGAAATCCCGGAGGACAGGAAGTGGTCAGACGCTTCGCCAGGGCAGCAGTCACTACAGCCATCGGAACTTTTCTTGCCCGGAGTTTTCTTAAAAGTTCAAGAACGCCCGGATAAAGTTCAAAACGGTGGTGCTTCAAGTAATAGGCTTCTTTTTTTTGAACCACTTCCGCGGGATTCAGGACTTCCTGATTATAGCGGCCAAAAAGCCTTGCGGGAACCTCGGTCACCTTGAGCCCTTCCAGCGGATAATAGTCATCCGGCTGGATCTGAATGCCGTATTCCGAAAGGGCCGATTTCCAGGCCATAAAGTTATCTTCCATGGTCTTCGCAAGAACGCCGTCAAAATCAAAAAGGACTGCTTGGGCTTTTGGCATGCATCAAATCAGGCGACGCCAGCCTTGGCGTGTTTCTCAACCTGATCCAAAACCTCTTTCATCCAAGGCCCCAAATGCTTGTAATGGGGGCAGCTGACCAGATTGCCATCCACCACCGCGGGCCCGTCGACATACGTCGCGCCCGCGTTATTGATGTCATCCTTAATACTGTAATACCCTGAGACTTTGCGGCCTTTGACGATTTTTGCGGAGATCAAAAGCTGGCCCGCGTGGCAGATGCTCGCAATGACCTTTCCCGAAGCATTAAAATCCGCGATGAACTTTAAAAGTTCCTGGTCCTGGCGCATATACTCCATGGCTTTTGCGCCGCCCGGAAGAATTAAAAGGTCGTAATCCGCTACTCGGATTTCCGGAATATCCTTGGTCGGAATAATGCGGACGCCAATCGAACCCACGCATTCCTGCTTGCCGCGTACCGCGACATCCACTTCATACCCGTCTTCCTGAACCCGGTAAAAGGGATAAATAAATTCATGATCCTGAATAAACCGCCCTGCCAAAATCACTGCTTTTCTTCCCATAAAACCCTCCTGAAAGTACTTTTTTTATCGGCTTCCGGAAACACCCGCTTGATGCAGGGAGCCGGTTCTGCCTCTTTTAATTTTCAGACGTTCGAAAAGCGTCCGCGCGGAAGCATACGGTAGCCCATTATCAACTCCTGAATGCCCCGGTCCAAAGAGAATGCTGGCACAAACCCCGCGTTCTCAATCTTCGCGTTTGAAATCAGATAATCCCGCTTGTCCGGATCACGGCCGATGGCGGCCTCTTTAACAACAAAATCGGGTACAAGCTTTTGAATTCTCCGGCAAAGCTCAAGCTTGGACAGATTCGCGTCCGACAACCCGACGTTATACGCCTCCCCTTTCAGGGTTTCAAAGTTTTCCATTCCAAACAAAAAGGCCCGGGCCACATCACGAACATGGATAAAGTTACGCCGGAAACGGGCCTCAAACAACACAATAAAACGGTCACGAACCGCGCGGTAAACGAAATCATTCACAAGCAGATCAAGGCGCATCCGGGGAGACATGCCAAAAACCGTTGCCAAGCGAAAACTTACGGAATTCTCACGCTCCAAAACAACTTTTTCCGCCTCGACTTTTGTCCTCCCGTAAAGCGAAACGGGCTTTAACGGAGAACGCTCCGTGCAATAAGCATCTTTTTTACCAATCCCGTAGCCGCTGTTGGTCACCGGCATGAGAACTCGCTGCGAGCGGCTCAGGATTTTCGACATCATCTTGATGGCCCCGAGGTTCACACTTTCAGCCGCCAGAGGGTCGCGGTCACAAAGCGGCGCCCCGACAAGGGCGGCTAAAGGAATCACGGTATCTGTTTTACGCAAGAGCGGCGTCATCAAGGTTTTGGAACGCACATCCCCGCGTACCACTGAAAACTGCGGGTGGCTGCAGACATGCGCCAGGCTGTTCTCGCCATGCAGAAAGCTATCGACGACAGTCACTTCATATCCCGACTCCAGAAGTTCGGGAACCAGGATGGATCCGAGATAACCTGCCCCGCCAGTCACCAAAACCTTATGCATACACTCTCCTAGGGATTTAAAAATTCCGAAAAAGCCCGGTAATCATCCGGTGTTCCAATGTCTTTGAAGCGGCTCTTCACGGGAAAACCGTAAAGTCCCCGTCCGGAAGAAACCGCCTGTGGAAAAAAATCATTTTCTAAAGAAAACTTCTTTGCCTGCGGAGCGTTTTTCAAAAAGTCCGGCCCAAACAGATAAACACCCCCGTTGATCAATGCACGTCCCGGGGCAGGCGGTTCAAAAGAACAAATTTTTTGATCCCCCGTCATTACGATGCGGCCAAAACGGCTGGCATCCGGAACTTCAAGAAGCGCAAACGATGCCTCCGCTTTTTTTTCCCCGTGAAACTTCCGGAATTCCGCAAGAGGGACTTCAAAATAGGTGTCTCCGTTTATGACCAGAAACGGCGCTGACACGGTGTCTCTCTGAGACAAGGCCGCAGCCACACCACCGCCGGTTCCCCAGCCTTTATCCACCGCATACTTGATCGGGACACCTTTGTAACTCAAGCCAAAGTGTTTCTCAATAATTTCATGCTTATAGGCCACGGAAAGGACAAACTCTTGAACCCCCTGCTTTATCCAGTAATCCAACAGGTATTCGAGGAACGGCCTTCCCGAGACAGGCGCCATCGGCTTCGGGAGATCGCTGACCGCTTCCCGGAGACGTGTACCGAGGCCTCCGGCTAAAACGATGGCTTCCATAGTTAATTCTCCCGGCTCGCTCTTTCCCGCCAGTAGCGGAATACATCGTCCACACTTTCCTGGAACTTATAGCGCGGCTTCCAGCCTGTCTCGTCTTGAAACTTTTTGACGCAGGGCACCTGGAGCGTTACGTCCGACGGCCGCAGCAATGCGGGGTCCACACGCGTCGGGATCGGAACCTGGCTGTTTTTTTTCACTAACTCCAAAAATTCGCCGACAGAAATCGTGGTTTCGCCGCCGATATTGTAAGCTTCTCCGGGCCGGCATTTTTCCGCAGCAACCCAGTAGGATTCCATGGCATCACGCACATCAATCATGGTGCGGATGGAATCGAGATTGCCGTGAACTAATTCTTTCTGCAAACCCATTTCAATCCGCACCGCCTGACGGACAAAGGCCGTGGCAAAAAGGTCCGTCCGCTTGGGATTGATGTAAGCAAACATCCGTGTCCGGATAATTTTCATCCCATAGCTTCGGAAATAAGTCCATGCCAGATGGTCCTGTGCGGCTTTGGACACGGCATAAGGACTCGACGGCCGCATCGGCGCGGTTTCTTTGATCGGCACCTCATCGGCACCCACCTGCCCGTAAACCTCCGACGTACTGCAGTGCTGAATCACGGGGTCCATTTTCAAAAGCCGAACCGCTTCAAACAAATTGCATGTTCCTAGAATGTTATTGGAAAGCACGGCCTGCGGATGATCAAAGGACGCCCGAACATTCGCATTCGAGGCCAGGTGAAAAATCACATCCGGGCTGGATGTTTCCAAAGCCTTGAGTACCGCCGGCATGTGAGTCAAATCGCATTCGTGAAGTTTTATTTTGTCTTTTACTTCACGCAAATTCTCCTGTGCGTTCGGGCTTCCCGCGCGGGCAATGCCATGGATCTCCACCTGCGGGTAGTGTTTTTGAATATATTCCGCCATGTAACTGCCGCCGGAGCCCGCTATCCCGGTGATTAACGCTTTTTTAATTTTCATCGCGCCGCTTTGTTCAAGACATCACAAAGTTTTTCAATCTTTTGAGAAGAAAGCCCTGGGTAGTTGCCAATATAGAATCCGTAAAAATGAACGTGCTCAACCTGCGGATAATCACGGTACTGCTCGCCAAATATTTTTTTAAGGTACGGCTGGCGGAGCTGATTGCCGCCGCCTGAGGTTCCGCGCCGGAACTCAACGCCGGCATCATTCATGGCCTGAATCACACGCTCGGAGCGTTTCTCATCCGCCTCTTTGAGAATGAGAATCAGGGCATAGTTACTAACACCTTCCAATTCAAAGTCAGTACGGAAAAGGGCCGGATCCAGGCGGCTTAAAAAAAGCCGGAAGTTTTTATTCCGTTCCATAATAAGGTCATCCAGCCGTTTCAACTGTGTCCGTCCAAAAACCGCATTAATTTCCGTGCTGCGCACATTGTAAGCCGGAAACGCGAAAATAAACTGCGGATCAAGATCCGGACTGCGCTTGTGGAACCCTTCACGAAAGGAACTCTGATTAGCTTCCCTCACCAAGCCATGCGAACGGAACATGCGGAGGGTCTGATACAAGTTTTCATCATTCGTGCAAACCATCCCTCCCTCAATCGTGCTTAGATGGTGGGCATAATAAAAAGAAAAGTTTGACGCATATCCGACGGAACCTACGCGGCGCCCTGAAAAACGCGCCCCATGGGACTCACAGGCATCTTCGATAAGAGGGATTTTACGTTCGGCAAGAAGGGAAACAAGACGGTCATTCAAGGCGTTGAATCCGAGGATATGCGTCAGAAAAACAGCGCGGGTTTGCGGTGTGATCTTCTTCTCGACTTCTCGGGCATCCATGCCCAAAGTCCGCGGATCAATATCCACAAAAACCGGTTTGAAGCCGCAATGGAGAACGGCCGCGATATCGGACACCCAGGTGAGTGTCGGAACAATAATCTCGCCGCCGCCCGTGATCTCACGAAGCGCCGCCAGCGTTATCAGATTCGCCGAAGATCCGGAATTTACAAAAACGCTGTACTGGACCCCAACCCAATCCGACCATTCTTTTTCAAAGAGCGCCACCTGCTCCGATTGTGTCAGGCGCGGCATGCCTTTTAAAAAATCAATGACAGCATCCAGGTCTTCGCGCTGGATGTTGTTTTCCATGAGCGGCCAGTCAAGCCTGGAAGCGCCTGAGGTGTTCATCTTTCTCCCTGTCGTATTACTGAAAGTTGTTGGGTTCGTAAATGACGATTTTACTGCCCGCATAATCCAGGCGGAAGTTCACGCACACAAGCTGCTTAAGCCTTTCCCGGATCAGGGGCTGATCCTCTGGCCGGGCAAAGAAGAGCATAAAACCGCCGCCGCCGGCCCCTAAAAGCTTGCCTCCAAGGGCCCCGGCATCCATCCCCGCCTGGTAAATTTCATCAATTTTTTCATTGGAGATAAGCTTTGAAAGGGAGCGCTTGTACTGCCAGTATTCTTTCAACAGCTTCCCGAATTCTTCGATGGGGGTGTTTCGGTTCTGAAGAACAGCGACGGCCTCTTGAACCACGGCCCCCATGGCGCGGAGTTCGTCTTTTCTTTTCTCCATATTTTCAATCTGGGAGCGGGCGATATCCGAGGCGATCCGCGTAAAGCCCGTAAAAAACAGCATCATGTGGCTCTGCAGGGAAGCGACACGGTCCTTGTCCATAATAATGGGCGTGACGACAAAGCTATCGTCCCGGTTAAAATCGATCTGATTGAGTCCTCCGTAAGTCGTAAGGACCTGATCCTGAGATCCCACAGATTCTTTCAAGATCTCCTGCTCCACATAAACCGCCTTGGCCGCAAGCTCATGCTTAGCGATAATGGACCCCTGAAGTGCGGTCAGGCACTGAATCATGCCCACTGTAAATGAAGAGCTGGATCCAAGCCCGGACCGGGCGGGAAGATCGCCGTCGTGGTGAACCTCAAGCCCATCCTGAACTTTAAACGCCTCAAAAATACCACGCACGGCGGGATGCTGGATTTCGGAAGTTTCCTTTACGTGCTCGACTTTGGAATAAACAATCCGGTGCTTATATTCAAAAAAAGGCGGGAGTTTTCTGCAGCTGATATAGCAGTATTTGTCGATGGCCATCCCCAGAACGCTGCCGCCGTGTTCGCGGTACCAGGCAGGGTAATCGGTGCCGCCGCCAAAAAAGGAGATCCGAAAAGGGGTTCTGCTGATAATCATTTTGTGTCCGTACGAATGCTTAAAAAGCGGTTCTATCAAACCGGGCCCGGAAAACGCTTTAAACCCGTGAAAAAACACATAACATCATGTAGTATTAAGGAAATCTGTCTTACAAACCTTATCCCGGAAAATTCAGCATGTGGAAATCCAGTTCTAATCCCGATCAAGCCAAAAGGTCAAAAGGACTCTCCTCAGCTCTCCTTGGAGACCCCGTTCCCAACTCGAAAATAGCCTTCGCAGGACTGGCTCTTTTTATCGTCACAAGCAGCCTGTTCCTTAAAAAGGCTGTGCTGGGCCAATTTGACCCTAATGACTACGGCGGACTCCTGGATGTTGTCTGGCGTATTTTCCACGGCCAAAAGCCCTATGTGGACTTTATCTTCCACATGCCCCCTATTTTCATCTATACCATGACTTTTTTTGCCGTATTGTTCGGATTCGGCAAGGGCGGTGTTTTAGCCCACCTCATTGCCATGACCACGGGCATTTCTTTTTTAACTTTTTTCATGGTTAGGAAAAAGCTCTCGGTCTTCACGACCCTTCTTGTGACCGCCCTGTCCACCGCGGGCTTTTATCTTCACCACCCTTTTCCGATGTTTACTCATGACGCTTTTTTCTTCAGCGCTATCGGAATCTTTGCTTTGGCCGGGACCTTGCCCTTCGCGGATCCAAAGAAGGCTTTTCGGGCGGGGCTTCTCTGCGGAATTTCCGCAGCCCTTGCCGTGATGACCAAACCCAATATCGGCGTGGCCTTCGGCCTGGTCTTCGCGGCCGTCCTTATCCTTGACGTTTATCGTGAGCATTCTTTTAAAGGATTTCTAGGCGGAGGCGTGCTCATCGCCCTGCTTTGCATCCCGCTCGAACACGATGTCGGGAGATTCATTTTTACCGTTACAACGTACATCAGCACCCAAAAAGAAAGACTCTCCAGCCTGCTGGATTTTCAAGTGCTGCTGGCAAACGGTTATTGGCTTCCCGCGGCTTTGGCATTGCCCTGTATCGACCTTAAAGACCGGCGGATCTGGAGCCGTGCGGCACTTCTCTTGGGAGTCACGGCCGCAACCATCTTCATCTACAGCACTTCTTCATTCCGGACAGCCTCTCACATTCCCCTTGTGGGAATGTGCACGGCGCTCTCCTTTCTTCTCTTAAGGGATGCTCAGGCGTCAAAAGACGGGCGGGAAACGAGACGTGAAATAAGCGCCGTACTTTTAGCTTTTTCTGCGCTTTTTCAAATCATTCAGACCAGTCTGTATGCCTGCGATGTGGCCTTTCAGAAAAACGCGCACAGCGTGAATAGTTACATTCTCAGGTCCGAACCCTTGACAGGCTGGCATACGGGTGTGGCCATGGGCGGATACCTGGACGCCATGGCCGATACCATCAAAAGCACTGTGCCTAAAGAAGACTCTTTTTTGGTTCTCTCACCTATCCCCATCCTCTACTCCCTCACGCAGCGGGAAAGCTATCCAAACGTTCCCTTCCAGTTTGTCCGGGACGTTGACCCGGCCCCCGGGAAACAGCAGGCAGAGGTCACTGAAGCCATTTTAAGAAATCCTCCCAAGTGGATTATTACCCATCGCGATCAAGGCCCCTTCCGGACGAATATTCTCCTCCCTTATCTGGGGCTGGAAGATTATGTGCTGGAAAATTACGCCGTGGTTGAGACCTGGGGACCTTACGCGCTTTTCAAAAGAAAATCCTGATCCTTCCGAAAAAATCTTTCCGTTTTTAAATACTTCAAAATGAATAAGCGAGCCTCTCCGGAAGACCGGTTGGACGCGTGCAGAAACCTCTCCGGAAATGATAGAAAAATCACGGTCGGGGTTTGATTTGAAAGTGAGGGGGAACTTCCGCGGATGCGGGAAGTGCGGCTCTTTTTTCCAGACAAAAAGGGTGGGAGAATGCTTAAATTTTAATTTAATTGGCTGGCTTGGCTGGACGAATTTAGAACAGCCTGTATGGCGGCTTAGTATAGCTTAATGGCACTTATTGCCGCAACAATCTTCCCCGGAAATGGCTTCGCGCCCTTCTTTGATGAGGAAATAAATCATCACAAGGCCCGCCACAGGATCAGCCCACCACCAACCAAACAGAGCATGAAGCCCCAAACCCGCAAGCAGGACAACCGAAAGGTAGGCGCAAATCATTGTTTCCATCGCGTCTGCTTCAAGGGCTTTGCTTTTAATCTGCCGCGCAATTTTCCGTTTCGCCAATCCCAATGAGGGCATGATGATTATGGACAAAACAGCAATGATAATTCCCGCCATGCTTTCATGCGGCATTTCGTGTTTCAACAATTTTGACAGGGATTCAAAACCAACATAAGCCGCCAAGAGAAAAAAAGTAATCCCCACAAAAAACAGGGCTTTCTTCTCTCTCTTTTCTTCATCCTCGGCGTTAGAGTGGCAGGAAAGCCGCCAAATTAAAATGCCCGCGCTTGCCACTTCAATCAAGCTGTCCAGACCAAACCCCACCAATGCAATGCTTCCGGCAGAAACACCGAAGAAAATGGACGCAATAGCTTCAAGGATATTGTAAGAAATCAAAAACCACTCTAATCGGAGTGCCTTCTTAACACATTTGGGATGATCGTCATGTATGTCAGTCATTTGGCTCCTATTATTTTGCGTCTTTTTCAAACCAAAGGTATAAAACCGGCAAAACCATCAGTGTCAGTATTGTAGATGAAATCAAACCGCCGATCACTACCGTTGCAAGCGGCTGCTGGACTTCCGCCCCCGTTCCATGCGCGAAGGCCATTGGAATAAATCCCAGGCTGGCCACCAATGCCGTCATAAGGACCGGGCGAAGGCGGGTTTCAGCCCCCTGCATTACAGCCTCTTTAAGTTCAAGTCCTTCCTTTCGGAGTTGATTGATATAACTGACCATGACCACGCCATTCAGCATGGCCACTCCGAAAAGCGCGATAAAGCCAACGCCCGCCGATATGCTGAAATGAATCTGCCGGATAAAAAGCGCAAAAACTCCGCCGGTAATCGCAAGCGGAATCCCTGTGAAAACAAGCGCGGCTTGCTTTACAGAATTAAAGGTCGAGAAAAGCAAAATAAAAATCAAAAGAAGCGAAACAGGAACCACAATCAAAAGCCTCTGCTTTGCTTCTTCAAGGTTCTGAAATTGCCCGCCCCATTCCAGAGAATAACCGACAGGCAGTTTCACTTTGTTTTCAATGGCTTGTTTCGCCTCGGCCACAAAGCCGCCAATGTCGCGGCCTCGCACGTTTACTTCAATGCCAATTCTTCTTCGCGCCTGCTCATGGCTTATTTGAGCCGGACCTTCTTCAATGGCAATTTTCTTCGTGAGTTGCGCCAAAGGAATTTTCTCTCCGGCTGGACTTGTGATTAAAAGATTGCCGATGACTTCCGGGCTATTGCGGTATTTTTCGGGAAAGCGCAATACAAGACTGAAACGTTTAATCCCCTCAAAGACTTCCCCTGCCGATTTGCCGCCTACGGCTGTTTCGATCACGCTCAGGACATCCGAAACATTGATTCCATAACGGGCAATCTTTGCCCGGTCCACTTCAATTTGCAGAACTGGAAGCCCTGAAATCTGTTCTACTTTGGCGTCCCGCGCCCCTTTGACTTGAGAAACCACTCTTTGAATTTCATCGGCCTTTTCCTTCAAAACTTCCAAATCATCGCCATATAGTTTGATGGCAATGTCGGACCGCACTCCCGAAATCAACTCATTGACGCGAAGTTCAATCGGCTGTGAGAATCCAAAGGCCACGCCGGGAATCACGGAAATTGCTTCGCTCATTTGTTCGATGAGTTTTTCTTTGTCCTTCAGTTTGCCTTTCATCATTACATAAGTGTCCGTTGTGTTCGGTCCCATTGGGTCCGTTGCAATTTCTGCCGTTCCCGTCCGGCTGAACACCGTTTGAACCTCTGGGAATTTTAGAAGGATTTTTTCAAGCATTTCCGTCATTTTCACGGATTCAGTTAAAGAAATACCAGTGGCCTTTATGGATTGGATGGAGATGGATTCTTCATCGAGGCGCGGGATAAATTCAGAACCCAAAAAAGGAAATAACGTAAAGCTGATTAGAACTGCGACCAATGCCCGGATCACGACCTTCTTAGGATTGGCCATTGCCCAGGCAAGCCCCGGCTTGTAAACATCGTGGGCGAATTTGAGGATTCTATTTTCCTTTTCTTCAACGTGTTTACCGAGAAAAAAGGAGCAAAGAACTGGAATCAGAGTAAGGGTAAAAAGGAGCGAACCCGCCAACGCCATAACAACTGTAAAAGCCATTGGCCGGAACATTTTTCCTTCAATGCCTTGCAAAGTCAAGATTGGCAGATAAACAATCGTGATAATCGAAACTGCAAAGACCACCGGCCGCGCCACTTCCTGCGCAGCTTGAAAAACAAGTTCAGGATAAGCTTTTGAAGTGATTGAAACTTCTTCGGATTTCTTTCGCTCAGAAAGTTTGCGGATAATGTTTTCAACCATGACAACCGCGCCATCGACAATTAAACCAAAATCAATAGCCCCCAGGCTCATAAGATTGCCCGAAGTTTTTGTGGCGACCATGCCGGTCATTGCAAACAGCATAGACAAGGGAATGGCGGCGGCCACAATCAATCCGGCTCTGAAATTTCCAAGCAATAAAAGAAGCACCGCAATAACAAAAATACCGCCCTCAAAGAGGTTTTTCTTTACCGTATGGATGGTTTTATTTACAAGCGCTGTGCGGTCATAAACGCTCTCGATCTTCACGTCTTCAGGAAGAGTTTTTTTGATTTCATTCAACTTGTCATGGACGCGGGTTGAAACCACGCGGCTATTTTCTCCCTTCAACATAATCGCTGTGCCGAGGACAACTTCTTTTCCGTCTTTTGTGGCCGCGCCGGTTCGGATTTCAGGACCAACCTTGACTTCGGCCAAATCTCTGACATAGACCGGCACGTTTTCATGCACACCAACCACGATGTTTTGAATATCCTCCAGGCTTTGGACAAGTCCAACTCCCCGGACCAAATACTGCTCCTCTTGATGTTCGATATATGAGCCGCCGGCATTTGAATTATTCTGAGCAAGCGCCTCAAACAGATCGCGGAGATTGACGCCGTAGGCCAGCAGTTTTTTGGGATCGGGAAGAACTTGAAACTGTTTATCAAAACCACCGATGGAATTGACCTCTGTTACACCAGGCGTTGTTCTTAGCTGTGGTTTGATAATCCAATCTTGAATGGTCCGCAACTCAATAGGGTCGTGCTTTTCACCTTCGACGGTATAAAGATAAATTTCGCCAAGCCCTGTAGCAATCGGACCCATTGTGGGCGTTCCCAGCCCTGGCGGGATTTCTTCTTTCGCGGCTTGCAACCTTTCAAGCACAAGCTGGCGGGCAAAATAAATATCCACATGGTCTTTGAAAACA
>CAYSSX010000005.1:0-248032 GCA_964434115.1 uncultured bacterium | reverse complement strand
TTAAAGCGGTACGTGAGCTGGGTTCAGAACGTCGTGAGACAGTTCGGTCCCTATCTGCTGTGGGCGTAGGAAACTTGAGGAGAGCACTTTCTAGTACGAGAGGGCCGAAAGTGACAGACCGCTCGTTTACCAGTTGTTCCGCCAGGAGCAGCGCTGGGTAGCGATGTCTGGAATGGATAAGCGCTGAAAGCATCTAAGCGCCAAGCCGACTCCAAGATAAGGTTTCCCAACCGGTTTTCGGTTTAGAAGACCCCTCGAAGATCACGAGGTTGATAGGCAGGATGTGTAAGCACTGTAAGGTGTTCAGCTAACCTGTACTAATCGGTCGTTCGGCTTAACATTATTTTCGATAAATCTGTCGAGACTTATTACGTTGTAATATCTGCCGCCCATTAGGGCGACAAAAGCTTCTCGGTGATAATAGGAGAAGGGCAACACCCGTTCCCATCCCGAATACGGAAGTTAAGCCTTCTACCGGCGATGGTACTAACGAAGCAGTTCGTTGGGAGAGTAGCTAATCGCCGAGATTTATTTATAGAAACTCAAAACAATTGAGTTTCCCAAAGTTGACAAGCCGGAGATAACCTCTCCGGCTTGTTTGCTGTTTGGCTGTTTATTCAGTAAAGCATTGATTCTTGCCCCAAAGCTTATTAGGATACAAATCATGATTCGTTTTTTCGTCTATCTTCTCTTATTTGCAACGGTCTTATATCTCCTTTCTGCTTGGGGTAAGCGTCAGCAGCAGAGCATTCCCGGATCGCCCCAAACACCAGCACCAAAGCCGCGCAACTTGCTCAAAGCAAAATCCAATCCCCGCGAAGTTTGGATGCAGGTTTATGAAACAGCCACGATTGATGAGGCGCGTCTCTTCCAAGCAAGAATCCAAGAGCAGGATATCGAATGCATTGTGTATGAGCAGGGAAAAAAAGATATACACGGCAATTTTTTGAAGGGGATTGGAATCGCAGTTCCTAAAACCGCGGCAGGTGTGGCGCAGGGCATTATCAGCAGGACGCCGGACTAAAGTAGCGACGACGCATTCGCAGGAGTGAAGATGCCTATACAAAAGCAGCTTTCTGTTTTTCTTCCAAACCGCCCCGGTGTATTGGCCCGGACTTGCTCCATCCTATCTGACTCTGGCGTTAACATTATGGCTATGGCCGTACACGACACAGTAGATAATGCCGTTGTGCGATTCCTTGTGGATCATCCCACAAAAGCACTGCTGCTGTTAGAACAGGAAGAACTTTACGTTCTTGAGCAAGAAGTCGTCGTTATCGAACTGGATAACCGGGCCGGCGCGCTTGCGCGCATTTGCCAAACTCTGGCAGAGGCAGATATCAATATTGCATACGCCTACTGCACCGCCATTCGTCAGCAGGAGTGCGGCTGTCTTGTGCTTAGAACGGATCAACCTGAACGGGCGCTTGAAATTCTTTCCCGTTAGAAATCTTCACCTGAAGCTTCCGCAAAAAATCAGCTCGATATAGAGAACCCATACATTCATGAAAATTTTGACATGGAATGTGAATGGAATCAGGGCGGCACAGCGCAAGGGGTTCCTCTCGTGGCTTGACCGCGAATCGCCAGACATTCTTTGTGTTCAAGAAACAAAAGCCCACCTCGACCAGCTCGACCTTGAGCTTGTAAACCCGCCCAGCTATCACACTCTTTGGAATTCCGCAGAAAAAAAAGGTTACAGCGGCGTAGCGATTTTCAGCAAAGAGAAACCCTCGCGTGTAGAAAAAGGTTTTGGGGTTTCACGGTTTGACTCTGAGGGCCGGGTGCTTGTGGCGGAGTTTGAAAAATTCATTCTTTTAAACATTTATTTCCCGAACGGCCAAAGAAGCGCGGAGAGGCTTCAGTATAAGCTCGATTTTTACCAGGAGACCTTGAGGTACGTGAATCAGTTAAAAAAATCCGGCAAGGAAATCATCACCTCCGGAGACTACAATACCGCGCACAAACCTATTGATTTGGCCCGGCCGAAAGAAAATGAAAAAACGTCCGGATTTTTACCCGTCGAGAGGGCCTGGCTTGATGATTGGATCCGGTCGGGTCAGGTCGATATTTTCCGCGAGCTTAACCAAGAGCCCGGACATTACACCTGGTGGGATCAGATTTCAGCGGCGCGTGAGCGCAATGTCGGCTGGCGTATTGATTATCATTTCATTACCGAAAACCTGGTTAATAAAGTGAAGCGTGCTGCCATACTCCCCGATGTGCTTGGTTCCGATCACTGCCCAGCATCACTAGAATTAAAATTCTGAGGAGTTTTGTGAGTTCCTATAAAACACGGATTACGATCAAGGCCCCGCTTCAAAAAGTTTGGGAAATTTGGGTGGATGTTGAAAGAACCCCCGAATGGGTTCATGGTGTTCAGAGCAGTGAAATTACCGCGGGCGCGCCGGGCAAAGGGCTGTGCTGGAAAGAAACGGGGCTGGTCGACAATATGCCAATTCCCATGGAACATAGTTTCTTGCTTTGGGAGCCGTTGCGGCGGACCGAGATCTATACGGTTCTTCCTCTTGGCGGGACGATGAACCGGATCGTGGAGTTTTCCGAAACTCAGGACGGAACCGTCGTGGATGTCTCTATGACCTGGGAGCTCGGCATGATTGCCATGATGATAAAACCCGAAAAAATTCAGGCGCAAATTGAAGAAAGTTTTGAGATCACAGGAAAAAACTGGAGGGCAAGAGCGGAAGTCTAAGCAGATTTAAAGAACTGAGAAGCCCCGCCGATTTCCTCCAAAAGGCCTTGAAGCAGATCCAGAAAATCATCCTGCCCCGCGAGATCCCTCAACTCCGGCTTTGAAAGGAACAGGCGGTAAAGAAGAGAAGCCGGATGATTTTTGAGGCCGAGCATCCTTGCATCAGGGGCCTTAACTCCGTCCGTAAGAATGACCGCAAATAAATTTTGATCCAGGGCCAGTTGAAAACGCCCTTTAAACTTGGGCGTTGCCGCCACCTCGGCAAGCGAGGCGCCCTGAAGCCGCTCCAGCTTAAATTTTCCGCCAATCAAATCAGAGCTGATATCCGCAATATTTTCAATCGCGACAACAACCGTATTGTTGCGGTCTTCCTGAACGCTTTCCCAGATTTTCTTAGCCGCCGGGTCCTTTAAGAGTTCCTGGAGGACACTGTTTTCAGCAAGCAGATAAAGGCGAAGATTTTTTTCTCGGGTTTCCGTGAGCGCCGAACGGAGCCAATCCTTTTGCTGGTCCCGCGGCCAGGATTTGAAAGATTCCCAGGAAAAATCCGTGGCTGCCGGCAAAGCCGACGGCGGTAGTCCGGCGGAGGCTGCTTCACCGCCCGAAAAGCTTTCCGCGACATGGGCTACGGCCAAGGGAATATTTTTGTCTGTTTTCAAAAAAAGAACCCCTTGGGCGAAGGCCTCGTCAAAGGAAGATGTGAAAAATCGGTTTTGAACTTCTGAAAGCGTTTGGGTATCGGTAACACTATCGCGAAGGCGTTTGAAGTAAAGCTTTTCGTTGGGCGCGGTATCCCCTAGTTCTGGGGTGATAACAAGGTAGGAAATTCCCGCTTCCCGAAGCAGTTCGCTTAAACCCTCGGTATGAAAACCGCCGGTTACCAGAACGATATCCTGTGAGTTGAGCGCCGGGTTTTCAGTGAGGCTCTTGAAAAAAATCCGGTCGCGTTTTTCCGCAAGGGCATAAAAATCAAGGGCTAATTTTAAATCTTCACCAAGACCCGCAGCCGTTACGTCTTCCGTGATAGGCCCTTTAAGAGCTGAAAAAATTCTAAGAACTTTCGGCGTGGCTTCAAAAGAAAGCAGACTCTGTGCGGTTAAAAACCGGTTCCAGCGGTCATCAAGGGCGCGCTCTTCCGCGGAAGCAAAAAGGCTCTCTTTGAGGCGAAGCACGGTTTCTTCCAGCTCCTCAAAAAAAATCCGGAAAGAAATTTTATCCTGCAGCTGAAGCAGCTCAAGATAGGCAGAAGCCGCTGGGTAATGGGTGAGTTGATCGGCCGGAACGACCCCGCTTTTAAGAAGCTCCTCAAAGCTTAGGCGCTTCCGTTTATAGGTTTCCATAAGGCGCTTAGCTTCAGCTTGAAGCTTGATCTTGTCCAAGGCCTCTTCTTTGCTGAACGCCTCTTTGAAGAGCATCATCTGGGGAAGGTCAGAAAAAGAAACGCCCCGCGAGTCTGCCTCGGAAAGAAGGAGCGGAAAAAATTTGTCCGCCTTTTTGCCTTCCTGAAAAGTCATGAGGGCCGCATCAAAACGTTTGAGGGCAGCGTTATAAAGCCCCTCTTTTTCTGCCAGAAGATCTTTTTTAAGAGCCGCCAATTTTTCAAGGGATGCTTCTCGGATGGCCAGATGCTTTAAATAGACGGCCCTGTTTTCTTCGTACAGGGATTTGTCCTCAAGCCCAATCAGAGAAATCGGTGTCTGTGAAAAGAGCGCTGCGTAAGCGGGGCCGGTGATCAAGTCTTCTTCCAGAAGGCCCTGCGCGAGCATTTGTTTTTCCCGGGAAGTGGGAAGTCCCCAGCTTTTCTCAAAAGAGGTTTTTCCCCATCCGCCTTCGAGACCCAAAACCGTAAGACCGTAGACCGCATTTAAATGGTCGACAAGGGCATTGATGTTTTCCTGAGCCGCTTGATGGGCATGCACGTCCTGAATCTGGATCACCCAGCGCGATCCTGTGCCTTGAAAGCGGTCATCAATCTTGCCGAGATTTTTTGGGATTGTAAGCTTTTCAATAGAAAGCGCTTCAGCGGGTTCGGGGTAAGCCTGAGGACCGGAAGGGAGCAGTAACAATAAGGCCAAAAAGAAAGAACCGGCTTTATGGGTCATGAAGTTTATTATACTGGAGCGCGGGGTTTATTTCCATGGCCGCGGATTGCCGATTGACAGTTTCAGCGCTTTCGGTATATTTGACCGCATGCCAGCCCAAACCAAAACCCCGATACGCCTTGGACATAGTCCTGATCCTGACGATGCCTTCATGTTTTATGCCCTTGCCGAAAACAAAATCCCCTCAGACGGTTTTGAGGTGGAACATGTTATTGAGGACATTGAGTCGTTAAACCAGCGCGCCCTGAAAGGGGAGCTGGAAGTCACGGCGGTTTCCTGCCATGCGTATGCGCACCTCGCCGACAAGTATGTGGTCATGCGTTCCGGATCCAGCATCGGCGATCAGTACGGACCGATTCTGGTCGCATCCGGAAAAAACACTTTTGGCCGCGAGCTTACGGCGGAAGATTTTCGGGGAAAGAGCATTGCGGTTCCCGGAAAGCTGACCACAGCCTTTCTTGTGCTCCAGCTTTTTCAGAAAGATATCCGGCCCGTCTTCATACCGTTTGATCAGATTTTTGATGCGGTGAAAGCCGGGAAGGCCGACTACGGACTCATTATTCACGAAGGTCAGATTACATTTGAAAAGCAGGGTTTTTGGAGGGCTGTGGATCTGGGGAAGTGGTGGCATGAAAAAACCGGGTTACCTCTGCCTCTCGGGGTGGACGTCGTGCGCCGTGACCTTGGCGACGAAAGGGTCCGTAGTTTTGCCCGGCTTTTTAAAGCCAGCATTGAATACGCGCTTTCGCACCGTGCGCCGGCCCTTAAATTTGCCCAGAAGTACGGACGGGGAATTTCCGATGAGCTCAACGACCGGTTTGTGGGGATGTACGTCAACCACTACACGGTAGAGATGGGAGAAAAGGGAGCCTCGGGGTTTCAAAAACTGCTCGACTGGGGATATGAAGCCGGGCTTCTTCCCCGCCGCATTAAACTAGACTTTGTTTCAGGCTAAGCGCCCGCCTCAGGGAATTTCAAGAAACTTCGGGGCCTTCGTAAGGTTTCGGCAGCCGGTTTTGGTAATCACAACCACATCTTCAAGACGAACCCCGCCCGCATCTTCATAATAAAGTCCGGGTTCAACAGTCACCACATGTCCGGCCTTCATGATCTCTTTAATGGCGCTGACACGCGGCATTTCGTGAATGTCGAGGCCCAGTCCGTGGCCCGTACCGTGAAAGAACCCCTGCATACGCCCGTTAAGAACCCCGGTTTTAAAACCCAGATCTTCAAAACTCTTATGAATCGCGCTGTGGGCCGCGCCGGCATCGGAGCCTTCCTTAAGCATGCGAAAGGCTATATCCTGACCGGCTTTGACGGCCGCGTACATCTTCTTTAATTTGGGAGATGCCTTACCTTTGACAACTGTGCGGGTAAAGTCTGCGAAGTAACGGCTGTGCGAATCCCGGGGAAAAATATCCATAATAATGGATTGATTTGCGTAGATCGGACCGCTGCCCTGATCATGCGGATCAACGGCGTGCTTTCCGCAGGAGATAATGGTGTGTGAGGCGATACAATCATTTTCCATTAAGCTTACGTTTACGATTTTTTTAAGAAACTCCGATGTCACGAGAGTCCCGCGGTAGTAGACTTTTCCTTTTTTAATCGTGGACTTACGAAGGACTGTGACCGCCGCAGCGAAGGCGGTCTCGACATGACGGATGGCCTTCTCGATGTGGCGGACTTCTTCGGAAGTTTTCACCGTGCGTTCAGGAAAGAAGGGATCACCTTGAAAATCGAGCTGGAACCCGCGGGCGCGAAGCGGGTCCGCGTATTCAATAGAAAAATTTCCGGGGACCGTGAGGTGTTTGATCTTTCGGGCCTTGAGAAAATCGACGACAAGATCGACATAAGAAGGCCGGCGGCCGTATTTATCGCGGAACTTTTTTGCGAGCGCTGAAGTTGAAATGACCTCATGGACCGAAGACTGTTTTTTTGCACGGTCGACTTCAAGGTCGCTCATGAGGAGGGTTTTTTTTCCTCGTATTTGAAAAAAGATAAAGGGGTCGGGCGCAGTGAATCGAGTGGCGTAATAGAGGTTGGCATCCTGTTCACTTGCGGCGATCATCAAAATATTGCGCTTATCAGCAGGCTTTTTCATTGCGAGATCCTTTGGTTTGGGTATCATTGTATCGGCACGTTCCCCCGAAACAAGAACTATCCGGAATTTTACACGGACCTTCCGCTGCAGGAAAGACTAGGAGCCAAGCAGGTATGCCTGAGTTCATCAAGGTTGCGAAGAAAAGCGAGATTCCCGAAGACTCCGGCCTGTGTGTAGACGCAGGAGGCCGCGAAATCGGACTTTTTAAAGTGGCTGGAAAAATCTACGCGATTGACCCGGTTTGCCCGCATGCCGGGGGCCCTCTTACAGAAGGCGGACTAAACGGCGACAAAGTCATGTGCCCATGGCATGGATGGGAATTTAGCGTCACAACGGGCGCCTGCGATTTTAACGACACCATCAGGCAGAAGACTTTTAAAGTCAAAGAAGACGGCGAGGATGTTTACGTCCAGGTCTGACTTTTCAGAATGATTCAACCTGTCCTGAAAGCTCCAAAAACCTTGAAAAAACGGCCGTTTAGCCCATCTTTGGCATTGACGGTGGAAATGAAAAAGGCTAAACTCCTCGTTCCATGTCCACAGAACTTAAGACCGTGAAAAAACCTTCGATCGAAGAACTCAAAGCCAGAGCCAAGCAGATCCGCCGTGACATTGTTGAAATGACGGGTCTTGCCGAGTCCGGTCATCCCGGGGGCTCGCTTTCGGCTGTGGAGATTCTGACCACGCTTTATTTCTCGGTGATGAATTATGACCCGCAGAACCCCAAGCTTTCAGACCGTGACCGCCTGATTCTGAGCAAGGGACACGCTTCCCCGCTTCTCTATTCTGTTCTGGCGGAAGCCGGATTTTTTGACCGCGCGCTTCTTCCGACCTTTCGTAAACTGGGCAGCCCCTTGCAGGGACATCCGGACCGCCGCCGTCTCCCTGGCGTTGAGGCTTCCACGGGGTCTTTGGGTCAAGGGCTATCGATTGGAATCGGCCACGCCCTGGCGCGTAAGCTGGATAAAAAGGATTACTATACTTATGTTGTCATGAGCGATGGCGAAATGGATGAAGGTCAGACCTGGGAAGCGGCTGCGATGGCGGCGCATCACAAGACGGATCACCTCATCATGATTCTTGATGCCAACAAGTTTCAGCTCGATGATTCGACAAAGATGATTTGCGATATGGAGCCGCTTGTGGACAAGTGGCGTTCTTTCCGCTGGCATGTTCAGCGCATCGACGGGCACGACTTCAAACAGGTTTATGATGCGATCCTTAAAGCCCAGCAGGTGAAGGACCAGCCCGCGGTTATTATCGCGGATACAATTAAAGGTAAAGGCGTCAGTTTTATGGAAAACAATAATCATTTCCATGGTGTTGCGCCGACCAAAGAAGAAGTCCAAAAAGCATTGAAAGAACTGGCCTAATGCAGAAAAAACTTGGAAAAGCCACCCGAGATGCATACGGGGAAGTGATTATTGAAATGGGCAGAGAGAACCCGAGCATCGTGGTGCTTGATGCCGACCTTTCAAAATCCACAAAGACCGCGAAATTCGGCGAAACTTTTCCTGACCGCTTTTTTAATGTCGGGATTATGGAAGCCAATCTTGTCGGGGTCGCTTCCGGTCTTGCGGCCTGCGGAAAAATTCCGTACATCTCCAGTTTCGCGACGTTTCTGATCAGTAAGGGGTATGATCAGCTTCGCATGGGGGTTTCTTATTCTGAGCTGGGCGTGAAGGTCGTTGCCTCACACGGCGGTATCTCGATTGGAGAAGACGGCGCTTCCCAGATGTCGATCGAGGATCTTGCCCTTACCTCCACGCTTCCGGGAATGACCGTGATGGTTCCCGCGGATGAATTTTCAGCGCGCGCGCTGATCCGTCAGAGCGCCGAGATACCGGGCGGGGTTTATATCCGCACCGGCCGCCCTAAGGCGCCGCTTATTTATGACGCCTCCTCGAAGTTTGAAATTGGTAAAGCAAACCGCCTTCGCAGCGGGAAGGATGTTTCGATTGTGGCCAACGGCCTTCTCGTGTATGAAGCGCTTGCGGCCGCCGAAGAGCTGGAAAAACAGGGGATTCAGGCCAGTGTCATTGATATGCACACCGTGAAACCTCTTGATGAGCAAATGCTTCTTGAGGAAGCCCGCAAAACAGGACACGTCGTTATTGCGGAAGAGCACCAGATCTGGGGCGGACTTGGGAGCGCGGTGGCCCGCTTTCTTTCCCAGAATCATCCTTGCAAGATGGAATTTGTGGCGATCCAGGATACTTACGCCGAATCCGGACTCCCGGATGAAGTTATGGAAAAATATGGTTTAACCGCACCGTCCGTTGTCAAAGCCGTTCAACGCGTTTTGAAAAAAGGCTGAGTCTTCTCCGGTACCGGAGATTCTTGAGTCGTGTCTCTTTCCTTCCCGAAATCCAAAATGACCACTCGCAAAACGGCATGGATCCTTCTCCTTTTTACGCTTCCCGCTCATGCGGCAGTTTCTGCCGAAACGCCTGACTTGTCCCGAAAAGCCATGGTTGCGACCGCGGACCCGCGGGCAACGCAGGCGGCCGTTTCGATTTTGAAAAAGGGCGGCAATGCTGTTGACGCGGCCATCGCGGCGCAATGGGTTTTGAATGTCGTGGAACCGCAGTCTTCCGGAATCGGAGGAGGCGGTTTTTTTATTTATTATGAAGCGGCTTCCCAAAAAGTTTTTGCCTTTGATGGCCGTGAAACGGCGCCGCAAAAAGCCTATCCTGAAATGTTTTTGGATAAAAACGGCAATCCCTACCCGTTCTGGCCGGAACGCATTACCGGAGGCCTTCCGGTCGGAGTTCCCGGCCTGCTCAAACTTCTGAAGACTGTGCATGCCCGCTTTGGAAGCAGCAAAGTCTCCTTTGATAAACTTTTTTCGCCCGCTATCGAAATCGCTGAACAAGGATTTCCTCTTCCGGAAAGGGTCGCGAAGACGATTGTGAAAGAGGAGGCAAGGCTCCGGCTTTTTCCGGCCACGCAGAAACTCCTTTTTGACAAGGAAGGAAAACCGCTTAAAGCGGGCGATCGACTGATTCAAAAAGATTTGGCGAAAACTTTCCGCACGATCGCGGGAGAAGGCATTGATGTTTTTTATGAAGGTGCCATTGCCAAGGATATCGTAAAGGCTGTCCGCAAAGCGCCGTTTCATCCCGGTCTTATGAAGCTTGAAGACCTCGCCGACTATGAGGTGGTTGAACGCGAGCCTGTCCGGGGAAGTTATCGAGGTTATCAAATATGGGGTATGAGCCCCCCTTCTTCGGGAGGCCCCACCGTTCAAGCCGTGCTTAATATTCTTGAAAACTTTGACTGGAAAACTCTTTCCGCGGAAGACAGGGTTTCTGTTTTTGCGCAGGCCCAGCGGCTCGCTTTTATTGACCGCAACCGTTATCTGGGGGACCCCAGGGCCATGAAGTTTCCGCTTCCTGATTTTCTTTCAAAAGAAAGGGCGGCAAAACAAGCGGCGCGGATCGACCCCGGGAATTCAAAAAGAGCCCTCACCGAAACCGATGAGCCCATCGCCGAAGGAACCCATACATCGCACCTTTCCGTGACCGATGAAGCGGGAAATATGGCGGCCTTTACCACTACGATCGAGCATCTCTTTGGATCCGGAATGATCGTGCCCGGACGCGGATTTTTTCTAAACAACGAGTTGACCGATTTTGACGCAGCGCCCAGAAACTCAAAAGGCGAGCTTATGCCCAACGCGCCTGGCCCCGGGAAGCGGCCGCGCAGCAGCATGAGCCCCACACTTGTATTTAAAGATGGAAAGCCTTTTTTGATCACCGGGTCACCGGGCGGCTCCAAAATTATCGGAACCGTTCTGAATGTTTTGGTGAATGTGATTGATGAAGGCCTTCCGCTTCAAAAAGCCATGGCAAAACCCCGCGTCCTTGACCGTGACGGCCCTGCCGAGCTGGAGGAATTTTCTCTCTCGGAGGAACCTTGGGTCGTGGAAAGTTTAAAAGCCCGGGGCTTTGAGATTACCACGCATGAAGCGATCGGGAATGCGCAGACGATTTTATTTCACGAAGACGGAAGCCTTGAGGGTGCCAGTGACCCAAGGGGCATTGGGGAAGCGGCGGGGTATTAAATGTCTGAGAAACCAAAAGTCCTCTATGAGGGAAAATACATCCGGCTGCTCTCCTTTAAAAACTGGGAGTATGCGGAACGTAAGGACTGCACGGGCGTTGTTTTTATCGTGGCCGTTACAGAGGACAGGAAAATTGTTTTATGCGAGCAATACCGGATTCCCGTAGGACAGACTATTATTGAAATTCCGGCCGGACTTGTGGAAGACCAGCCCGCTTTTATGAACGAAAGCCTTGAAGAGGCCGCCAGCCGCGAGCTGCTCGAGGAAACCGGGTATGAAGCCGGAAGCATGAAGCTTCTTTTTAAGGGCCCCGCGGCGCCTGGATCGTCTTCGGCAATCATTCATTTTTATAGAGCAGGCCAAATCCGGAAAGTCGGCCCCGGCGGCGGCGATGAGAGTGAAAATATTGTTGTGCATGAAGTGCCGCTGGAAACTGCCGATATATGGTTACAGCAAATGGAGGCCTCGGGAAAGCTCATTGACCCCAAGGTTTTTTCAGCGCTCCACTTGATTCAAAGCCAGGCATTTAACCAGTAACGTTTGAACGGAATACGATTGTGAAAAAAGACTACTCCCGGAAAACAGTTGTTTGGGGTCTTGCCCTGATGGGCTTGGCGCTGTCCTCCTGCACAACCGCAAAACCGCCGATAGAACCGCCTCCCGGCTACTATAAAGAATATGATGAGAAGGTGAATGAGCTGCGGGATGCCGTGGACCGCGGGGAACTGACCGTGGCTGAAGCCGAAGACATGCGTCAGAAAGCTTTCCGGGAATATGTTCAGCAGGTTGAAGAGAAGCAAGTCCGGATGGAATACCGCAACTACTAGGATTTTCCCGCCGTCAGTTTTCCCCGCAGCTTCTGGTACATCGAAGGGCGTTTTTTTTCCAGGTAAGACAAAAAATCACACTCACTTTTAAAAAGGAATTTTTCCGCAGCTTCCCCCACATAACGAACGCAGTCCCTCGGCGAGTAGTCCCGGCAGATCAGGGGTCTGTCCGGATAATACGTGCAGCGCCGCTTCTCCAGTTTTTCACAGGGGGTATTAAACTGAACATACCAGTCCCCGGCGTCGTCGATATAAACCCAGACATCTTTATGCAGGACATACCAAAGAATGTGGTCAAAATCCCGCAGGGTTTTGGGCCTGTCGATTTCAAGGGCAATATATTCACAGCAGTTGCTGCAGCCCGAGCAGGGGTTTGCGTCTAAGGAGTCAAAGGTCTTTGGGGGTATCGGCAGTTCGGGATCCGGCATAGGGGACTTGTTTCCTCGCGCGCAGCATCGTGATAGTATAGAGTCTTACAAAAGAAGAGGATGTTTATCACAGGATGTGATTTTCCGCAACCGTGTCGTTTGTTCTGAGTCCAGAAGGAGGTTCCTGATGAACGGTTCTAACTCTTATTCGCAGCAGGCGCTGACGCAGGGGTATATGCAGCGCGTTTATCAATGGATGGCGGCCGGCCTGGCTCTCACAGGTTTTATTGCCTTTTGGGCATCCGGCAACATGCCTTTAATGCGCGCGCTTCACGGGGGACTTTTTCTTGTGCTTGGCCTTGTTGAACTTGGTGTCGTGTTCTGGCTTTCAAGCCAGGCGCTCAAATTGTCACCCGCCGCGGCGACTGTCGGTTTCCTGGTGTATTCGGGGCTCAATGGGTTAACAATGTCGTATATCTTTTTGGTTTACACGCAAGCGTCTATCGCCTCCACGTTTTTCATTGCTGCCGGGTCTTTTGCCGCTGTCAGCCTTTTCGGGTGGGTCACTAAAACAGACATGACCTCCCTCGGTGGTTTTTTGTTTATGGCCCTTATAGGATTTGTCATCGCGAGCCTTGTGAATCTTTTTTTTCAGGCCCCCGTGTTTTACTGGATACTCACTTACGCCGGGCTGGCTATCTTCATTGGCCTTACCGCGTATGACACCCAGAAGCTCAAGCAGATTCATCTGCATGTCGGAGGCGCCTCCGAACAGCTTGCAATCCTTGGTGCGCTTACGCTTTACTTGGATTTCATCAATATGTTTCTTTTGCTTTTGAGGCTTTTCGGAAGGCGCCGTTAGAAAATAGCGCGGCGGCTATTCCGAAAAAACACAGAAATCCGGTGCCGGGCTCCGGAACCGAAGGCGCGGGAAGAGCTGGTTTGTTCTTTGTCTCATACTCCACGTTCAATTCGGAACGAAGAAGGTCCAGCCGTTCTGAGTTAAAAGAAGTTCTCTCAGAAAGATAAAGATTGAGCTGCCAGGGATTTCCCGCCGTCATGGCCGCTAGGACACCCCCGGGAAGAACCCAGGAGTCTGTTCTTGTGGTGCCGTCACTGGTGCCCAGCGCGCCGATCAGATTTGTTTCGCTGAAAACCGACCAGAGCTCTTGCGTCGGACCCGTATTTGCGTTTCCGGTGTGGGTGATCTTTAGAGTTCCGCTGAGCGCGGAGTAATCCGAAGAGGACCAGCCTGAAAGCAGGTGAGTGTACGAAAAGTCGGGATTGTTTCCCGAAGTCTGATCGACAACCGCCTTGGGAGGCTGGAAGTTGAGAGTCTGGGTCAGGACAGCGGCATGGGACAGCGGGGCCGCTGAACTTAAAAGCAATGCCGCCCATGAAAAGAAAAGTGTTATTGGTTTCATCTGTGTTTCTCCTTGCATCGAATTTCCCAGTCATTTGGGTGATGAAAGGTAACAAAGCATTAAGTTTAAATCAATAATTTTATTATTATAAATAATAATAGATTTATTTTAATAATCCTAAGTTATTTAATCAAAATGAATTAGGAAAATTATGCCAACCTTCCAATACCAGGATCCATTCCCTCTTCAAGGGGATAAAACCACCTATCGCCTTCTTACATCGAAGTACGTTACATTGGAAAAACAGGGAGACCGAAGCGTCCTGAAAGTGGATCCCGAAGGGCTGGTGCTTCTCACCAAAGAAGCCTTAAAAGACGTCTCCTTCTTGCTGCGCGCGTCCCACCTCAAAAAAGTTGCCGCTATCCTCGAGGATCCGGAAGCCTCTGAGAACGACCGCTTTGTGGCCATGACGCTTCTCAAAAACGCCGTCATCGCCGCAAAGGGAGAACTGCCAAGCTGCCAGGACACAGGCACGGCTGTTGTGTTTGCAAAAAAAGGCGAGGATGTCCGGACCGGAGTAAAAGACGAAAAATATCTTTCGCAGGGAATCTTTGAATGCTTTCAGGAACGCAACCTGCGCTATTCCCAGCTGGCGCCGATTTCCATGTTTGAAGAAAAAAACACAGGCACAAATCTTCCGGCGCAGATTGAAATTCACAGTGTCCCGGGCTCAGAGTATCAATTTCTTTTTTTGGCAAAAGGCGGCGGCTCGGCGAATAAGTTCTTCCTGTATCAGGAAACAAAATCCCTTTTGAATGAGAAATCACTTGAAGCCTTTATCCGCGAAAAACTTTTTACGCTTGGGACCTCTGCCTGTCCGCCTTACCATATCGCGGTTGTGATTGGCGGCAACAGCGCCGAAGCAACACTCAAGGCTACCAAGCTCGCTTCCACAGGTTATTACGATGAGCTGCCCACAAAAGGGAATGAACTGGGGCAGTCTTTCCGCGATTTGGAATGGGAGCAGAGGATTCACCGCATGGCCCAAGAAACAGGCATTGGCGCGCAGTTTGGCGGAAAATACCTGGCTCATGATGTACGCGTGATCCGCATGGTGCGCCACGCGGCGTCGTGTCCGGTGGGTCTCGGGGTAAGCTGCAGCGCAGACCGGAATATCAAAGCCAAAATTACGGCCGAGGGAATCTTTCTTGAGCAGCTTGAGCAAAACCCGCAGCAGTTTATACCGGATGAAAAAACCGTCTCTTTGTCCACGCCCGTGGCCATTAATCTTGATAAACCAATGCCGGAAATTCTGAAAGAACTTTCAAAATACCCTATCAAGACGCGTCTTTTGCTTTCAGGGACTGTGATTGTGGCGCGCGATGTAGCCCATGCTCGGATTAAAAAGATGCTGGATGAGGGGAAACCGATGCCGGATTACTTTAAGAGCTACCCGGTTTATTACGCGGGGCCCGCAAAAACACCGCAGGGGATGGTCACGGGAAGCTTTGGCCCCACCACCGCGGGCCGGATGGATGTTTATGTGGATGAGTTTATGTCGCATGGAGGATCCCTGATTATGCTGGCTAAGGGAAACCGCTCGAAGCAGGTCTCCGAGGCATGTAAAAAATACGGCGGATTTTATCTGGGTTCTATTGGAGGCCCCGCTGCAATTCTTGCCAAGGAAAACATCCTGGCCGTAGAGGTTCTGGATTTTGAAGACCTGGGCATGGAAGCGATCCGCAAAATCAAAGTAAAAGACTTCCCGGCGTTTATTGTCTGTGACGACAAGGGAAATGACTTTTTCTCAAGCCTCAAAAAGCAGGGCTCCTGACCCTCTCGGGCCGGCTTGACCACGATGCTAAAATTTAACTTCTAACCAGGGAGCCTCTGAGTATGATCCAAGTGCAGTCCCTCACCATGAATTACGGCGCGTTCAAGGCGCTGGACAATGTGTCGTTCGAAGTCCGGGAAAAAGAAATTCTGGGACTTCTCGGCCCTAACGGCGCAGGCAAAACAACGGCCATGCGTATTCTGACCACCTATCTTTACCCCACAGCCGGAACCGTTACCGTTGAAAATCTCGATGTTCAAAAAGATGCGGAAAAGGTGAGGCGCCTCATGGGTTACCTGCCAGAGACAGCGCCCCTTTATCCGGACATGCAGGTTGAGGAATACCTCCGTTTTGTAGGAGAGGCCCGCGGCTTGAAGGGGAAGAAACTCGGTGAACGCCTCGATTGGGTGCGCGAAGCCTGCCAGATCAAAGGAGTTTGGAAACACCGGCTTGCCGAACTTTCCAAAGGGTACCGGCAGCGCGCGGGTCTTGCCCAGGCCTTGATCCATGACCCCAAAGTACTTATTCTGGATGAGCCGACTTCCGGCCTTGATCCGCTTCAGATTATCGGAATCCGTGATTTGATCCGCCAGCTTGCGCGCGAAAAAACCATTATTTTTTCCACGCATATTCTAAGTGAAGTCGAAGCCATGGCCGATCGCATTGTGATCTTAAATGAAGGCCGCGTTGTGGCCCAGGGGTCCCAAAAAGAACTGGCCGAGGGAGTTCGCGCGAAGGGGGAAGTAAAAACAAATCCGACACTTGAAGATATTTTTATCGGGTTTCTCCGCCCGGCCGCAAGGAGGGAAGTTCATGTCTAATCTTCTGACGATTTTTCGCCGCGAACTTGCCGCGTATTTCAACTCCGCCGTGGCCTATATATTCATCATTGTCTTTGTTTTGATGAATGGCGGGCTTTTCATGAGCCAGTTTTTTCTCATCGGCCAGGCCGATATGCGGCCCTTGTTTTTGACGCTTCCCTTTCTTCTCGCGGTCTTTCTTCCCGCCGCGACCATGCGGCTTTGGGCGGAAGAAAAACGGGGCAACACCCTGGAACTTCTTTTGACGTTTCCCATGGCGACCCACGAACTCGTGCTTGGGAAATTCTTCGCGAGTTTTGTTTTTTATGCGACCGCGCTAGCGGCGACATTTCCGGTGCCGGTCATGCTCAAGGCCCTTGCCGCACCCGATATGGGCGTGATCTGGGGCGGATACGCGGGCGCACTTTGCCTGGGCGCTTTTTTTCTGGCCGCCGGTATTTTTGTTTCGGGACTTGTTCAGGACCAGATCGTGGCTTTTATCGCGACCATGATGATCTGCTTTGCCTTCTATTTTTTAGGGATGGATTTTTTTAGTGTTCCGATTGACGGGTGGGCCCCCGGGCTTGGAACCTTTCTGTCAAAATTTGTCGGATGCGCCGGACACTATGAAGCTTTCGCCAAAGGCGTGATCGACCTCCGCGATGTTCTTTATTTCACATTAGGAACAGCGCTCTTTCTTCTCCTGAATGGCTTCTGGCTGGAAGGACGTATGCGGCCGCGGGCAAAGACCTTCTTTACCTCCGCCGCACTTCTTTGCGCCGGAATCTTTCTCTTCTCCAACTGGGCCATGGGCGATGTGGCGCTGGGGCGCTTCGACTGGACCGAAGGCAGGCTCTACACGGTTTCCAGCGCGACAAAGAAAATCCTCTCAAACCTGAAAGCGCCCGTCACCGCGAAGCTTTACATTTCTTCCGCGGATAAAATGCCGGCCGGAATGAAGACCCTCGAGCAGGACATCACCGGAAAATTCGAGGAATTCAAAATCGCATCACAGGGAAAATTCCAATACAAGGTCTATCACCTTGAGGCGGACAATGCCCTGGATGAAAGCGCGCCCGCTGAGACCGGCGGAACGCTTGAAAAACAGGTGCAGGCCAAGGGGATTCATCCTTTTCAGGTTCAATCGATTGAATCCGATGAGGTGGGAGTGAAATTGATTTATGCCTCACTCAGCATTTCTTATAAGGAAAAACCGGAAGACATTTTGCCAAGGCTGATGCCCGAAAGCCTTTCAAATCTCGAATACACGGTGGTTTCCAAGATTTACCGGATGACGCTTCCGGAAATGAAGCCGATCGCGATCGCTGCCCCCTTTGAAGAAGCGGCCGTGGACCCGGGAATGGCGGCGCTTCTCGCGCAGATTGGCGGCGGCCAGCTCCCTGATAAGTACCGTAATGACCGTTATGAGCTTATTGCCGCGGCGCTTGAGTCCGAAGGCTACCAAACAGAACGGATTTCTTTTGACCGTGACCCCGCCATTCCGGAGGGCACCAAAACCCTTTTGGTTTTGGAGCCGCAGAATTTTAATGAACGCCAGAAGTATGAAATCGCACGGTTTCTTTCAGCCGGCGGATCCGTTCTTATGGCGGTTCAAAATTATGAATTTGATTATGACCCGTCCGAGGGGCGGCTGCGCATCACTGGCCGTGAGAAAAAACCCGAGATCAATGACCTGTTGACCCGCTGGGGCCTTGAAGTCGACAACGATGTTCTCACGGATGAACAGAACGAGGTCGTGAGTATTCCCGGCGGCGCGCAGTTCGG
The DNA here is from genome assembly GCA_964434115.1 of uncultured bacterium. Lineage (GTDB taxonomy): Bacteria > Omnitrophota > Omnitrophia > Omnitrophales > Aquincolibacteriaceae > ZLKRG04. The sequence goes on along the minus strand of CAYSSX010000005.1, from coordinate 230,070 downwards.
CCCGTTTGCGGTGTCCGTTCCCGTGAAAGCGCCCATTCAAATTATCGTGACCCCGCAGCAGATGAATCAGGAACTGTCCATTAGTGCTCGTTTGCCGGCGATGTTTTATCTTTGGGGAAGCGCGTTGAAACTCGATGCCGAAAAAATCAAAGCGTCCGGACTTTCCGTGACCGAGCTTTTTCACTCAAGCCAGGAGTCTTGGACCGTGCCCTTTTCGACGGGCGGTTTCAGCCTCGAAAGTTTTGATTTTCAAAAAGCGGTCCGCAAAGGCCCCTTGCCGCTTGCGGTCCTGGCGCAGGGAGTTTTTCCTGACAGTACGGCCGGGAAGCCTGTCCCCGCATGGCCTTCTCCGCAAGGCCCCGAAGGTACTGAGGTCAAGAAAGAAGAAACCGCGGCCCCGGTAAAACCGGCCCCGGGAAAATTAGTGCTGGTGGGCGCGGCCTCGATTTTTCAAAGGCAGCTGCTCCAGGCCGGCGGGCACGGGGCTTTTTTTCTGAATACCGTGGATGTTCTGACGCTGGGAGATGAACTTGTTGAGATCCGTTCCAAGCAGGCGCCGGACACCACGATTGGAAAAGTTTCGACAGAAGAAAAACTCGGCTGGCGTCTTTTTACAACACTCTTTATGCCCGCACTGCTTGTTATCGCCGGTACGTCAAGAATCTGGCTTCGGAGCCGCGCCAAACAGAACTACCTTAAAACCCTTACGGTCTGAGCCGGAGCTTTATCATGCAGCCCAAAAAACTGATTTTTCTCGCGGTCCTTCTGGCCATTCTCGCGGGAGTGATTGTTTTCAAAAAAATCCAGCAGCCCCGGAACGTTGCCTTTGAAATTACTCGTCCGCTGGAGCTTTCTTTTGATAAAAGCGCGGTAGAAACACTTCGCTTCAAGCGTGGAACCGAAGCGGTAGAAATTCAGAAAAAGGACGGCGTGTGGAACCTTTCCTCACAATGGGGGTCGCGCGCCAACAGCAGCCGCATCGACGCTTTACTCGAACAGCTCGGCGGCCTGCGCGGTGAAATGCGGTCGTCAGACTCGGCGCTGTTTGCGGATTACGGGCTTCAGGATGAGGCCGCCATTCGCATAGAACTCCTCGGTAAAGAAAGCGCGCCTGTTTTTGAGCTGCTGATAGGGACAAGCGCTTCGGACCCGCGCATCTCCTTTGTGCGTAAAGCCGGATCTTCCGAAGTTTATGGGGTCGACCGTCCGCTTTTAGAGACGCTTGGCGCGAAAGCGGTTCCAGGCCAGCCCTTTTCCTGGGAAGAGGGTTATTGGAATGACCTCCGCTTATTGAAGGGCGGCAGCGTCGAGGCCATTCAAGGCCTTCAGTTTGCGCGTGCAGGCACTGCAAAGGGCGCAAGTTTCGGTCTTGTGAAAAAGGAAACCGGAACCGGGCAGGAAAAGAAAATAATTTGGGCCTTTGACCAGGAAGGCCTGCCCTTTGAGGCGGATGCCCAGAAAGCGGAGGACCTTCTGCAGATGATCGCGGGAACCCAGGCGCTCAGGGCTTTAGACCCCGCAGGCGCATACGGACTCGATAAACCGCTGGTTGAAATCACGCTCACGCTTCAGGGCAACGGAACCGTGAAATACAAAGTGAGTGAATCGGGCACGGAAACAAAGAACTATTACCTTCAATCCTCCGAAGATCCGGCCGTGTTTGAAATCGCGCTCTATCATGTGAAGCGCCTAAACGTCTGGCAGAATCATTTTTTTAAGGACAACCCCTTTGGCCTTGAAAGTGAAGATGTGCAGGAAGTCTTGATGCGCCACGCGGGCCAGGAGCGTTTTCTCGGACAGACGGAAGATAAAAAAGAGAGTCTGCAAAAAATAGCGGAAACTCTCAAAGGGATGGAGTACGAAGTTCAGGCCGTGAAAGACGGCGCTCTGCCTGAACCCGCGCCTTATCAAATCGAAATTCATGGCAAGGATGAGAAAAAATGGGTGCTGGAATTTTCCGAAACAGCGGCTGAGGAGCGCAGGCTTTTTCGCGCGGCCGGAGACCCCCGGCTTTTCAGTCTGCCCGAGCCTTTGTTTAAGAGCCTGTTCGCGGCCCTTGAAGAATCCGTGGAAACCCCTGTGCCAACGCCTCCCGCGGAGCCTGCGTCCGTCCCTGCAGAACCAGCCCCGGCGGTTTAAAAAACCTTCGACTTTGCGGTAGTGACAGTCCTTAAAGCGGGTTATAATACACCCCATTTTTAAATCCTCTGGGAGTCGATCATGAAGCAATATCAGGACCTTCTTCGTCATATTCTTAAGCACGGAAGCGAGAAAAAAGACCGTACCGGCACGGGGACCATCAGCACCTTCGGATATCAGACCCGCTATGATTTAACGCAGGGTTTTCCGCTTGTGACCACAAAGAAGGTTCACACCAAATCCGTGATCCATGAGCTTTTGTGGTTTCTTACCGGAGATACCAACATCCGCTACCTTAAAGAAAACGGTGTCTCGATCTGGAATGAGTGGGCGGATGCGGAGGGAAACCTGGGGCCGGTGTACGGCAAGCAATGGCGTTCCTGGGAAACCGCGGACGGCCGTGTTGTGGATCAGATCACGCAAGTCGTGGAAACGCTCCGGAAAAATCCGGACAGCCGCCGCCTCATTGTCAGCGCCTGGAATCCCGGGGATGTCGACAAGATGGCGCTGCCGCCCTGTCATTGCCTTTTTCAATTTTATGTTTTGGAGGGCAAGCTCTCCTGTCAGCTCTATCAGCGCAGCGCCGACGCCTTTTTGGGCGTGCCTTTTAATATTGCGTCTTACGCGCTTCTGGTACTCATGCTTGCGCAAGTGACGGGACTGAAGCCCGGAGAGTTTATCCACACGTTCGGCGACCTGCATATTTACCTCAATCACCTGGAACAGGTCAATCTCCAGCTTTCCCGTGAACCCAAAACGCTTCCCGTGATGCGTCTGAATCCCGAAGTGAAAAACCTCTTTGATTTCAAATACGAGGATTTCACGCTTGAGGGCTATGACCCGCACCCCGCGATCAAAGCCCAGGTTGCGGTATGAGCGTTCCGGAGGTTTATCACGTGGTTGCCATGTCCCGGAACCGCGTGATCGGCAAAAACAATAAACTTCCCTGGCATTTTCCCGAAGACCTCAAGCACTTTAAACAGCTTACGACCGGAAGCACCGTGATTATGGGGCGCAAGACCTTTGACAGCATCGGACGCGCGCTTCCGAACCGGGTGAATTTTATTCTCAGCCGTCAAATCCATCTAAAAAATCATCCCGCGGATCTTTTGCCGTCGTTCAGTCCTGAAGCCGTAAAAAAAATTCTGGAAGATACGAGCGGCAATGTGAAATTTTTCGAAACATTTGAGGCCGCGCTCGAGGAAGTGAAAACTCCGGAAGCGTATGTTATCGGAGGCGCAGAGCTTTACCGGGAGACGCTTGATGCGGTGCATGGCCTTTATGTCACGCGCATTGACGCGGACTATGAAGGCGATGCCTTTTATCCGGAAATTCCCATTGATTTTGAAGAAATCGAAATTCAGAACCTCCGCGAGGCCAATCCAAGAATCGATGTGGTCTTCTATGAACGCGCCTAAACTTTATCTCCGCCAGCTCGAAGTCGGACCCATGCAGAATTTTATTTATCTCATCGGCGACTCTGAGAAAAAAGAATGTTTGATGGTGGACCCGGCCTGGGATGTAGAGGGAGTCCTCAAGGTGGCGGCAGAAGAGGGGATGAGAGTTTCCGGGGCGCTTGTGACACATGGGCACGGTGACCACTGCAACGGCGTACCCGATTTTCTGGCCAAGACCCAGGGCCGGGTCTATGTGAACAAAAACGAAATCCCTTATTTTAAGGGCCTGCAGAAAGAACTGACGCCGGTCGGCGCGGGCGACAAAATCCGGATCGGGGATTTCACGGTGACTTTTCTGCATACCCCCGGGCACACGCCGGGATCCCAGTGCTTTATGATTGAAAACCATTTGGTGTCCGGCGACACGCTTTTTATCAATGCCTGCGGACGCTGCGATCTTCCCGGCGGGAATGCCGCGCAAATGTATGAAAGCCTGCAGACGCTCTCCAAAGTGGGCGATGATGTCATTCTTCTGCCGGGACACAATTATTCCGATGACGGCAGCACAGTCTCTACGATTGGAAAAGAGAAAAAATATAATCCCTATTACCAGGTTTCCACTCTCCAGGAATTCCTGCACGACAGGATGGGCTAGCCCATGCTGACCCGGTTTCCGCTGACGCCTTCCCAGGAGGACGGCATGCGACTGCTGCTCGGCGGGGATGAAAATATTTTTCTTACCGGCGGTCCGGGAACGGGCAAAAGCTACCTCATTTCCGAATACCTCAAATTCATGCCGGAAAAAATTCCCGTCATTGCCAGCACGGGTGCGGCCGCAATTTTGGTCGGGGGCCGGACTTTTCACAGCTTTTTCGGTTTGGGCATTATGCAGGGCGGCCTTCACATGGTGGTGGACCGCGCCATCCGCAACGGCCGTCTCCGGAAGAGGATCAAGGACACGCGCACGCTTGTGATTGATGAAATCTCGATGCTTTCCCGCGAAGCCGTGGACACCGCGGAATGCATTGCCCGGCAGGTGCGTGACAGCGAAAAACCCTGGGGCGGCATAAGGATCATCGCGGTCGGAGATTTTGCCCAGCTTCCGCCGATTAGTAAAAACGCCGAAAAGGAATGGTGTTTTCTTGGCAATGCCTGGGCCCGCTCCGCCTTTAAACGCGTGACCTTAACTGAAGTGAAACGTACGGACGATGCGGAGTTTCTCGAAATTCTGGAGGACATCCGCTGGGGGCGGGTCACGGAACGCGTGCATGCTTTTTTAAATGACAAGCTTGCCCAGCCTGAGGAAATCGAAAGCGATGTGCCGCATCTTTTTCCCCGCCGCGCGGAAACCGACGCGTTTAACAAGGCGCGTCTTGATGAAATCGGTGAGCCTCTCATTAAACTCGAAACCGAGTATGGCGGTGATGAGCGTTATATTGAACGCCTTATGCGTGACGCCCCGGTGCCGCCTTCACTGGAATTGAAAAAGGGCGCGCTTGTGATGCTGCGTGTGAATGATCCCAAACAGCGGTATGTGAATGGGACCGTAGGGCGCGTGGAGGAAATCGCGGACAACGCCATGACCATTGATCTCGGACACCGCACGGTTGAAATAGAACCCTTCGCGTTTACGGTTCTGGATGATGAAGGCGAGGAAGCGGCCTACGCGAGGAATTTTCCCGTGAATCTCGCTTACGCGAGCACGATTCATAAAATCCAGGGCACGACTCTTGAGAGACTGCATGTGAGTCTGAAACAGCTGTGGGAGCCGGGGCAGGCGTATGTGGCTTTAAGCCGCGCCCGTTCCGCCAAGGGCATCACCTTGATGGGCTGGGATGTTCGTTCCATCCGCGCTGACCACCAGGTAAAAGCGTTCTACGAAAAGGTGGACGAGGAAGTCCCCTTAGCGTGAGCTGACAATGCGGATGGAGTTGAAGTTCCGCGAAGGAGGCACGGGCTGAGGTTTGTTATTTCTTTGAGGCCCTGAATTTTGCGGCCGGGGCTGTGAAACCCCGCCTTCCAAACGAAGGGAAAGCGTGATTCTCTGGCGCGCCTTGTCGACTTCGAGTACGCGAACCTTGACCACCTGTCCGGTTTTTACGACCTCATGAGGATCCTTCACAAAGCGGCTGGCAAGTTCTGAAATGTGAACAAGGCCGTCGCGGTGAACGCCGATATCCACAAAAGCCCCGAAATTCGCCACGTTTGTAATCACACCCTCAAGGACCATTCCGGGCTTCAGGTCTTCCATGGTTTCCACGCCCTCTTTGAAAGAGGCTGTCTTGAATTCAGGGCGGGGATCACGCCCCGGTTTTTCAAGCTCCGCGAGAATATCTGTCACCGTGGGAATCCCGGTTTTTTCATCCACAAAATCCTTGGGGTTTACTTTTTTCAGGAAGTCGCGGTTTCCGATCACGGTTTTAATGTCGGTCTTGAAGTGCTTCAGCATGCGCTCCACAACCGGATAAGATTCCGGATGAACAGCCGACATGTCGAGAGGATTGGTTCCTGACGTGATGCGCAGAAATCCGGCGGCCTGCTCAAAGGCCTTGGGGCCGAGGTTTGATACTTTTTGAAGTTCTGAACGGTTTTTAAACGAGCCTTTCTCGTTGCGGAAATCCACGATGCTTTTCGCGACACGCGGGGAAAGTCCTGAAATGTAGGAAAGCAGAGAGACGGAGGCTGTGTTGGCGTCCACGCCGACAGCGTTCACGCAGTCTTCCACCACATTGTGAAGCATCTGTCCGAGGCGTGTTTGATTGACATCATGCTGATACTGGCCTACGCCGATTGCCTTAGGGTCAATTTTCACAAGTTCGGCCAGGGGATCCTGAAGACGGCGGGCAATGGACACCGCGCCGCGTATGGAGACGTCCATGCCTGGAAGTTCAGCGGACGCCATTTCGGATGCAGAATAAACAGAAGCGCCCGCCTCAGAGACAACAATTTTTTGGACCTTGAGTTCAGGGCATTCCTTCAGAGTCTCAATGGCAAAGCGGTCGGTTTCCCGGGAAGCGGTTCCGTTTCCAATAGCAATGAGTTCCACCTGATGCTTTTTGATCAGCTTCAGCACCACTTCCATGGCCTCTTCTTTTTCATTCTGCGGCGGGTGCGGGTAAATGGTTTCCGTGGCCACCACTTTTCCGGTTTTGTCGATTACGGCGATTTTGGTGCCGGTACGAAACCCCGGATCAAGCCCCATGGTCACGCGCGCGCCCGCGGGAGAAGCCAGCAGAAGGTTCTTTAAATTCTCCGCAAACACACGGATCGCCTCTTCTTCTGCGGCTTCACGGATCCGTATCATGAGTTCCGCCTGAAGATGAAGAAAAATTTTAAATTCCCAGGCATGGCGTACGGCCTCTAAAAGGAAGGCATCGGAAGGGCGTTTTTTATCAGCGATTCCGAACTGAGCGGCAATTTCAGCCGTGTAACGCGCGGCCGCTGAAGCAGGCTCTTCGTCATGCTGAGTGATTTCCATGGTGAGGCGGAGAATGCCTTCCTGCCGGCCTCGGAAAAGCGCGAGTGTCCGGTGAGAAGGGATTTTGTTCAGCGACTCGCGGTAGTCAAAATAGTCCAGGAATTTAATGCCTTCTTCATTCTTGCCTTTTATGACCTTGGAAGAAAGGGTGGCTGTTTCCCATAGCTTTTCGCGGAGCCGGCCTAAAAGGCCCGCGTCTTCGGAAAAGCGCTCCATCAAAATTTCCCGCGCGCCTTCGAGAGCGGCCTTGAGATCCGCCACGCCTTTTTCCGCATTTACATACGAAAGCCCGGCTTCTTCGGGTTTCAGGGAAGGGTCCTTGAGAAGCATTTCGGCGAGCGGTTCCAGCCCCGCCTCACGGGCGATCTGGGCCTTGGTTCTCCGTTTGGGCTTGTAGGGAAGGTAAAGGTCTTCGAGCTGAACCTTGGTTTCCGCGGCAAGAATGGATTTTTTTAACTCGTCTGTCAGCTTGCCCTGCTCCTGAATGCTTTCAAGAATGGCCTCGCGGCGTTTTTCAAGGTCGCGGAGGTATTCCAGGCGGTCGGAAAGCACACGGAGATGATCATCGGTCAAGCCGCCGGTCATTTCCTTGCGGTAGCGCGCGATAAAAGGAACCGTGGATCCTTCATCCAGCAAAAGGACGGCCGCCGCAACCTGCTTTTCAGTGACGGAAATTTCACGGGCAATGGTCTGGACAATTTTGAGCATCAGGGTTTCCTTAAAATGCAACAGTGCTTGGATTTATCAAGCGGGAAGATTTCTGAACCGGGGCGGATTATACCAGAAAAAAACCCCTGTCCAATAAGAGAAACTTGGGAAATCGAAGGCCTGCTTATTTGCATTTTTTGAGAGCCGCAAGCATACTTTTAAAAGTAGTGAACAAGCCGCATAAATAAGGAAGCAGGTTGTTTTCCGTGTTTAGTATTAAGACCCGCAAAAAAAGCCTTCTGTGGTCCTCTTTAGGTTTTGCTATTGCCCTTATTTTTTTGGCGCTTCAGCCAAGCAAAACGGCCCTTCTCTTTTTGAAAAGCTATTCCTTTTTTCCGCTGGCCCACGCGGTGGCCTATGGGGTTTTCTGCTTTTTACTTTGTCTTTATTTCCGCTTTAACCGTATGAACCTGATTCCCGCATGCTGTCTGGCCCTCTTTTTGACCTTTATCTGCGGTGCTGTTTCCGAAGCTGCCCAGATTTTTACACCCGACCGCACGCCTGACATCATGGATGTCAAAGATGACATGCAAGGCGCCTTTGTTGCCGTGCTCAGTTTTCTTGCCCTGCTCCAAATGACGATGACCAGGAAAAAGCATCCCCGCCAGCTGGAACTTTTCAACCCCAGAACCGCAGTTTGACCGGAATCCTCTAAAGTCTCCCAAGATTGTTAAAAATCTCCTAAGCCTTGTCTCAAACTCCTAACGATATTCATGTAAAGAGGTTGGGAAAACCATTAAATTTCAAAAAAGATTAAACTAATCAGCCCCCGGCGGCGTCTAAAGCAGTGAAAGAGAAGATGGTTTGACTCTTTCATCTTTATCAACCCACTCAGGAGGAGTTTATGTTTTGCCGTCGCAGTTTGTTTTTAGCTGTAAGCGTTATCACCCTTGCAGGTTTTCAGGGTTTTGCGGAAGCCGAAACTTCCACAGCCGCAGTTTCCAGCAGAGATCAATCGAATTATGTCAGCGGCATGACCGATCGTTTGAAACAGGATTTGGGATTGTCCGATGATCAGGCGGCAAAGATTAAGGATATTTTTTCAAGCTCTTCGGCCGCCAGCTCAAATACTTTTGAGCAGCAGCGTCAGGCGTACATCGAGCAGAGAAAAGCTGAGAGAGCCCAGATTCAGGACAAGATCAACTCGGTCTTGACCGATGAGCAAAAGCAGAAATATGCCCAGATTCAGCAGGATAGACAAAACCGGCGCGGCGGTGAAGGGCGCGGATACAATCATGATGGAGGGCGTAAAAACTGGAAGGGCCAGGATGGCGGCAAGCACGATCAAGGTCATGACGGCTGGCGTGGGAAGCCCGGCTGGGACCGGGGCGGCAACCCTGGAGACGGCTGGCAGGGACACGGCCATCATCACCAGCGTTCAGAACGAAACGAAAACCAGTAAAAGAGCAGATTCTCAGAATTCAAAAGCGGCAGGACTCACCCGGGTTCTGCCGTTTTTATTTGAACTGGCTGCGCTGAAAGTTTTAAAGAAAGGGCGCGGCGGCCAGGGATTATGGTAAGATTTCGGAATGGATGAAACAAAACAGGACATGGATAAAGGCCCGCAGCCGCTGGACGCGCTTTTGACAAAGCTTGCAGTCAAAAACAGCGAACTCGTACAGCATTCTACCGAGCAGCTCTCGCACAAAATGGTGGCCAAGGGCCGTAAAGGCCGGCGCCTTACCTTTAATATTCAAATGAAGATCCTCAAGGCGCTTAATGCGCGCGTTCCGGAAGGGAATTATACGCTTAAGGATCTTTTCAACTATGAAGGCAAAAAGTGAGGCCGGCTCGTGACGGAAAAGGATTCGATCATGAATGAAAAGCCCGGGGAAGTTCCTGGCTGGAAGAAATGCAGCACCTGCAAAAGGCCTATTTCCTTTGGCGCGGTTTATTACACCTGTTCTGTCAGCACGTGCAAAAATTCCCGTCTCGGCATGATTTTTTGTTCCGTGCTTTGCTGGGACGGACATTTGGGTTTTGCCCGCCATAAAAGCGCCTACGCGGAAGAAGAGACCGCCCCCCGAAGCTGAATTTTCAGGAATCTTCGAAAAGCACCAGCTGGGCCGGATCCGAAAGCCGGTCAAAAGATTTTCCCACAAACCCCAGAATCGAATCCGCAATGGGCTCGAGCTGCTTTTCGATGTAATGGTCCACATCCAAATCATCATGAGGAAGCTCGATGGGCACGGGTCCGCGTTTAGTGATCACATACTGAACTTCACGCACCGGTTTTTTTAAAAGAAGTGCGGCCTTCACATGCGGCGGCACATTCTTGGTGTAAGCTGCAGCGGGTTTTAAAAGCCGCTTTTTGTAAACCATTTTGTCCTTCATGCGGCCTTCTTTTACGGCCTTCACGAAGTCCTTGATCCACCCCTCGATTTTTTCGCCCTCAAAAAGTTTCCGGTAAAGCTCTTCCTGAAAATCCTTGGCCAAACGCGTCCAATCGGAACGCACGAATTCCATGCCCGTAAAATGCAGGGATTTTTTTCCATGCTCAAGGACCATGCCCGCGTAGCGTTTTTTCGCGCCGCCTTCTTTATTGCGTGCCATGGGTAAAAGGAATTTCCAAAAATAGCTTTCAAATTCGATTTCGAGATAAGATTTAAGCGAGTATTCGGTTTCAAGGCGGTTCTGCCAGTACTTGTTGAGTTCCCGCGCCAGCGCTTCGCCGCGCGCTTCAGGCGTCATGGTGCCATCCTCTTCAAAGCGCACAAAAAGAGAATCCGTGTCACCGTAAAGAACTTCAAGGCCTTTGCGTTCCAGATAATCCCGGCTTTGCACCAGCAGCCATTGTCCGGTGGATGTGACCGCGGTGGGAAGGTCCGGATGGTAAAAGCGGCTCACCGGCGAACCCATGACGCCGTAGAAACTGTTCATGAGAATTTTGATGGCCTGGGAAAGGTGCGGATCCTTTTCTTTTTTTGCCTTGGCCCGCTGCTTCATGAGTTCATCGATAAATCCCGGCAGGATATGCTCAGTCCGGGAAAAAGGGTAACCGCGCGGAGTGGTGAGCGGATTCACTTCCGCGCACAAACGTGAAAGCGGATCGATCTTGAAAGTCTGGATAATGGTCGGGTACAGGCTTTTAAAATCCAGCACCAGGACATGGTCGTAAATTCCGGGGCGCGGGGAAATCACATAACCGCCCGTGCTTTGTTCCAGCTTGATCATGTCGTCGGTGTTGGGCGCGACATAGCCTTTGCGGTGCAGACGCGGCAGGTAGAAGTGATCAAAGGCCGCGGCCGACATCCCGATCTGGTCCATGAGCAGGCCGGAGAGCAGCGTCCGCTTCATGGCCAGCTCCACAAGTCCGGTCTTTTCAAAAATCTTTGAAACCAAAACCGCGTCCTGAAGGTTGTAGGCCGCGAGGCTCTGCTTGTCATCCTTGAACATGCGGTCAATTTCCGCCATTTTATCCTGACCGGGCGTGATGGTTTTGCCTTCGCCCAGCAGCTCCTGGGCAACGGTTTCCAGGCGGAAATCTTCGAACTGATAAAAAGCCGCCCGAAGCACCACCGGGCCGTCCAGGATCACGCGGCCCGGAATAATCGCAAGCTCGCTCCCGTTTTTCCGCTTCTTAATAACCATGGGCCGGTTAGCCCGTCCGATGAGGAAAGGCATCCACAGCGCGCGAGAGCGCTGTTCCAGAACCGCCAGGTCAAAGCCCACCACATTCCAGCCAATCACCACATCCGGATCACGCTCCTCAAACCACGCGAGAAGGGCTTTGAGAAGGTCTGCCTCAAGGGAAAAATACTCCAGAAAGGAAGGCGTTTCCTGCGCCGGAGGTTCGCCGCGCATAAAAACCCGCTTTTCATCAAGGCCGGGACCCGTAAGGTGAACGGCCACGGAATAAACACTGGCGGCTTTTTTGTCGGTTTCAATGTCGATGGAAACAATGCGCAGGGAAAGCTCCGGAGGTGTTTCTGGCAAAGCCCATTTGGGATTCACGAACCTGAGCAGGTGCCCCAGTTTTTCAGGCTCGCCCGTGATCTGGGCCCAGCCGTGAATAAACCGCTCCATCAGGAAACGGTCGCAGGGGTGAACATCATGCTCAAAGGTCGCGACCTTGGCATCGCGGAATTTATCGCGCGCGGAATAAAGCTCCTTTTGGGTCCGGAAATAAACGGCGTCTGCCTTAAGGCCGCTCATGGATCGCAGCTTGGTTGCGCTTCGCGTTACCGGAAAGGACAGCTCCGGCATCTTGGATTCATGCGGCATGAAGAAAACGGGGCGCGCATCCTCCATAACAATCTCAATCGGGCCATGCTCCGGGGACTTGCCATAGAAGCGCAGGACGTGGCGGTCACGGACATCTTCATATTCGGAGGTGAGGATGAAAACCGGCGTGGTGAGAGGCATGGCGGATTGTACTTTTTTCCGCTCTCCTTGTCACGGCGCGAAGGAGCCACTATAATTCCCAATTCAAAGTTACCGTTTACCGTGAGTACAGGTAACATGTTACCTGTCCCCGAAGGTAAGCGGTACCTTTCCGCGGCAATTCAAAGCAAAGGATGGCTTTATGGAAAGAAAAAACGTTTCAACAGGTTCCAAGTGGGAACCGATCATCGGTTATTCGCGTCTTGTAAAGGTCGGACCGCATGTGTTTGTTTCCGGCACCACGGGCTCCGGCGCTGACGGAAAAGTGACGGGCGATGAATATGCCCAGACCCTTCAGGCTCTCAAAAATATTGAGACCGCCTTGAAAGGCATCGGCGCCTCCATGAAAGACGTGGTGCGCACGCGTGTTTACTGCACGAACATCGCGGAATGGGAAAAAATCGGAAAAGCCCACGGTGAATTTTTCAAAGACATCCGTCCGGCGACGGCCATGGTCGAAGTCAGCAAATTGATCGCTCCTGAGATGCTGATCGAAATCGAAGCCGACGCTGTGATGACCGCTTAAACCTCTCCCGGGGCCGGCCTTTTAACAGGGCCGGCCCCCTAGACCTTTCCTGTATAAACCCCGACAAAATTGTGCTTTGGCCGGTTGTTTTGCGCGTCCCGCAAGGCCTTTTCGGAAAAGCTCCTTAAGCGAACCCCCCGTTTCAGGCGTTTTTGCCTACATGGCACGGATTCTGCATTCCCCGGGCTAAGGTTGCCGTGTGTCTAAAGCCGGTGCCATCAAAAGGGACTATGAACCTCGCAGAAAAAGAATTGTTCGGCGGATACGATGCCGGACCTTTTTATGACGAATTTTTCACCGCCGAAGGAGAGCCGCGCTCGTGCGCGCGCATCCTCATCGAAAAACTCAACCAGCTCTCGCGCGAAGAACTGGCGGAGCGCCAGCAGGCCGCTGAACTGTCTCTGCTCAATATGGGCATCACCTTTACCGTGGCCGCGGAAGGCGGGACCGAACGCATTTTCCCGTTCGATATTATTCCCCGCATCATTGAAGAAAAAGAATGGCGCACGATTGAGCGCGGCCTGAAGCAGCGCATTTATGCGCTCAATCTTTTCATTGATGATATTTATCATGAGCAGCGGATTCTCAAAGACAGGATTATTCCCAAAGAGATTGTTTTTTCCGGGAAATCTTTTTTGAAGGAATGCATGGGGCTGAACCCTCCGCAGGGGATTTGGTGCCACATCACGGGAACCGACCTTGTCCGCGACGGCGACGGCCGTGTCTATGTGCTTGAAGACAATCTGCGCTGCCCCTCGGGCGTTTCTTACGTGATTGAAAACCGTCTTACGATGAAGCGCACCTTTCCCGAAGTTTTTGAAAATGGCCGCGTGCTTCCTGTGGATGATTACGCGACCAAGCTTCTTGAAATGCTGCAGTGTATTTCACCGCGTCAGGATTTTGACCGGAAAATCGTGGTGCTGACACCCGGTGTTTATAACTCGGCTTATTTCGAACATTCTTTTCTGGCCCAGCAAATGGGCGTGCAGCTTGTCGAAGGAAGCGACCTGGTTGTGGAAGACGGGTATGTGCATATGCGCACCACACGGGGTTTCGAACGCGTGGACGTGATTTACCGGCGCATTGACGACACGTTTCTGGATCCCCGGGTTTTCCGGCAGGACTCCATGCTGGGTGTGCCCGGGCTCATGGAAGTTTATCAGGCGGGCCGCGTGGCGCTTGCCAACGCCCCCGGAACAGGCATTGCCGACGACAAGGTGGTTTATAAATTTGTCCCCGACATGATCCGCTATTACCTCGGGGAAGACGCGGTTCTGCCCAACGTTCCCACGTACCTTTGCTGTGAGGAAAAAGAGCGTCAATACGTTCTCGAAAATATGGAAAAGCTCGTGGTGAAATCCGCAAACGAAGCGGGCGGTTACGGCATGTTGATCGGGCCGGCCTCCACCCAGCGTGAACGGGAGGAATTTGCCGCCAAAATAAAACAGGCTCCGCGAAACTTTCTTGCCCAGCCCACGCTTTCGCTTTCCCGTGTTCCCACGCTGATTGACAGCCAGTTTGAAGGCCGCCACGTGGACCTGCGCCCTTATATCCTTTACGGACGCGATATTTTTGTCATGCCCGGCGGCTTAACACGTGTGGCTTTGAAAAAAGGTTCGCTGGTTGTGAATTCCTCCCAGGGCGGCGGCAGTAAAGACACCTGGGTTGTGACGAGGAAGGCCTGAAATCATGCTGAGCCGCGTGGCCGATTCCATTTACTGGATGCAGCGTTACCGTGAACGGGCTGAAAACACGGCGCGTATCATCGACGTTAATCTCAACCTTAGTCTGGATGTCCCGCACGATCACCTGACGCAGTGGTACCCGCTGGTCCAGACTTCCGGCGGCGAAGATCTTTTCAAGGCGCGATACGGCGACTCCACGGAAAAAAACGTGATCGAGTTTCTGACTTTTGACCTAGAGAATCCCAATTCGATTTTGAGCTGTCTTTCGCGGGCGCGCGAAGGCGCCCGCACCGTCCGCGAAATTATTACTTCCGAGATGTGGCAGGAAATCAATATGGCGTACTTGTTTGTGCGCCGCGCCGCGCAGGACAGGCGCAACATGCGTTCCAACTATGAGTTTTACAGCCGCATCAAAAGGCAGTGCCAGCTTTTCAACGGCATCGCGGACAGCACCATGTCCCACAATGAAGCCTGGCATTTCGGCCGTCTCGGTTCTCTGCTGGAACGGGCGGACAAAACATCGCGCATCCTGGACGTGAAATATTTTATGCTGCTGCCTTCTCCCGAATATGTCGGGACCCCTTTTGACAACATCCAGTGGTGCGCGCTTTTAAAGTCCGCGAGCGCGCTTGAGATGTACCGGAAAATATGGCATCAGGTGTATCACACGCATGTGGTGGATTTCCTTCTGCTCAACGCGGAGTTTCCGCGTGCGGTTCTGAGCTGCCTGGCCAATGCTGAAGAATCCCTGCATGTGATTTCAGGGACCCCGCGCGACCGTTTTAGCAATGCGCCGGAACGCAGCATCGCCCGGCTGCGTGTGGAACTTGCCTCGGAACAGACTTCCGAGATCATCCAGACCGGCCTGCATGAATTTCTAAATGAGCTTCAAATGAAGCTCATGGATGTAAACAGCAGTATTTTTAACACTTTTTTTGCGCCCTATCCGGTGCGTCAGCGTCAAACCGCTTGAAGGAGAAGCCATGACTTTTTGCCTTGGGATGAAACTGCAGGATGGACTTATCGGAATCGCGGACACGCGCGTGACCTCCGGAACAGAAAGGATCACGGCCCGCAAGGTCAGCATCCATCAGCACGGCAATCATTCCATGTTTCTTATGACCTCCGGTCTCCGGTCTGTGCGCGACAAGGCGCTGACCTATTTTGAGAATGTGACAACAGAAACCGAGGTATTCACAAAACTTTACAAGGCCGTCAACGCCTTCGCGGACCAGATCCGGCAGGTCGCGAAAGAAGACAAGGAAGCGCTCGTGGAAAGCGGGCTTCCCTTTAACCTGCATGCGCTTGTGGGAGGCCAGCTGGAGGAAGACAAGGAACACAAACTCTACATGATTTATCCGCAGGGCAACTGGGTGGAGGTCAGCGACGCCACGCCGTATTACATCATCGGGGAATCGGGGTACGGAAAACCGATTCTGGACCGCACACTGCAGTTTGAATCGGATCTCGCCTTCGCCTTGAAAGTAGGATTTCTGGCTTTTAACGCGACGATTACCTGCGCGGTCGATGTCGACTATCCCATCGACGTCGTGGCTTACCGGCGGGACACGTATGAAATTATTGTTCAGCGCTACGAGAAACACGACCTTGCCGAGGTGTCGCGCCTTTGGCAGGAGCTTCTCAGACAGGCTGTTCCCAAACTCCAGAATGAATGGACAGAAAAAATCCTGGCAAGACTCCCCGCGCCGTCCCGGACTTTCTCAACCGCATGATTTACAAAATCGAACACTCCCTGACCTATGAATTTTCGGCCCCGGTCTTTTTGGAACCGCATCGCGTTTATTTAAAACCCCGCACCGATAATTCCCAAAGGCTTTTGGATTTTGAATTGTCCGTGGACCCCAAACCGAATTTTATCGCGCACAATACGGACGCCTGCGGAAATCCGGAAACCCGGCTTTGGTTCCAGGGGCTTTCCCGGTTTCTTTCCGTGTCGGCGGTGTCCCAGGTGGAAACGCTCCGCGCAAATCCGTTTGATTTTATCGTGGACCCTGGAAGTATGAGCCTGCCGGTCCGCTATGACCCCGCGGTTTCGGGCCCGCTTCAGCCCTATCACCGGAAAAGACGTTTTCCTCCGGATATTCTTGCTTTTGCTTCCGGGTTTGCGAAGGATGCCGGGGGAGACACGGTTTCTTTTCTAATGAAACTTACGCAGACGCTGAGCCGGACCTTCCGCAAAGTACGGCGGGATGAAGGCGAGGCCTGGCCCGCGGCCAAAACCCTGTCCATGAGAACAGGGTCGTGCCGCGACCTGTCGGTTCTTTTTATGGCCTGCTGCGCGGCGCAGGGCATCGCGTCTCGATTTGTGAGCGGGTATTATGACGGCGAAGAATCACCGCTTTTCCGCAAAGAGCTTCATAGCTGGGTGGAGGTTTACCTTGAAGGCGGGGGCTGGCGCGGGTACGACCCGATGAATGGGATTGCGGTTTTTGACCGCCACACGGCCATCATGTCCGCGCCGTCTGCCGCGCAGACCGCGCCGGTGCAGGGCAAGTTCCGCGGCGATAACATCGTGTCTCAGCTTAGATTTAATGTTTCTGTGATCCCGGACCGCAGCGCTTCCCCGCTTTTTCATCATCAGCAGTAACCGTCTCCCGGACAAATCTTGACCTGTCCCCCAGGGTTCGAAGTACAATCCCGCATGCGAAAAAACCGCCTGTCTTTTCTCCTCCTGGTTCTTTGTTTCTTTCCGGCATTCGCGCGGGCCGCGGACACACCGCCTTTTCCTGCGGTGAAAACGCCGGCCCAGAAATTATTCCCGGGCGAGAAGCTGACCTACGCCCTTTCCTATCTCGGGATGCGGGTTGGGACCGCGGAAGCCGAGATCGTTGAGAAAACGGAATTCGCCGGACGGCCGGCTTACAAAATCGAAGTCCGTGTGCGCTCGCACCCCGTGATTGATGTGGTTTATAAAGTCCGCGACGAACACCGGGAATGGATGGACGCCGAAAACTTCAAACCGCTCCGCTATGAGAAAAAAATACGTGAAGGGAAAAAACGTATCTCTGAAATTCAGGTGTTTGACTACGTGAATGGAAAAATTCAACAGCTCTCGGAGAGCGGAGAAATTCTGAAAGAAACGCCCCTTAGCGAAGGGGTCCAGGACCAGCTTTCCTGCGGGTATTATTTCCGGACTCTTGAGGTGAAGCCGGAAACTTCTGTGTTCATTCCGGTTTACGCGGAAGGGAAAATCTGGAAACTGGAAGTAATTTTGGAGAAAGCATCGCTCATGAAAATAAACGGGGTCGGAATTTTTAACGCACTCGAGGCACTTCCGAATATTGAGTTTGAAGGCATTTTTGTCAAAAAAGGCAGGATCCGCGGCTGGCTCAGCCTGGATGAAAGACGCATTCCGCTTAAAATGGAAACCGCGGTTCCTGTGCTGGGAAAAGTCAAAGCTGAGCTTGAAGGTTACCGGCCCGGAGAGGGCTGAAATCAGCGGGCGGGGTTGTAGCCTAAATTCGGGGAAAGCCATTTCTCCATGACAGAAAGCTCCACGCCCTTGCGGCGCGCGTAATCCTTCACCTGATCTTCCTGAACCAAATCCACGGCAAAGTAGCGCGACTCGGGATTTGCGAAATAAAGCCCGCACACCGACGAGGCCGGTGTCATCGCGTAACTTTCCGTGAGTGAAATGCCGGTGCTTTCCGTGGCCTTCAAAAGCTCAAAGAGCGCGGGCTTTTCGGTGTGATCAGGGCAGGCCGGATACCCCGGGGCCGGGCGAATGCCGCGGTAAGTGCCCTTGATCAATTCTTCATTCGATAGATTTTCATCCGGGGAATAGCCCCAGTAGGTGGTGCGCACAAGACGGTGCATGTGTTCGGCAAAGGCTTCCGCCAAACGGTCGGCCAGCGCCTTAACCAGAATGCTTTTAAAGTCATCGTGGTCGGCTTCGAATTTTTTTGCCAGCGCTTCCGCCCCCAGCCCGCCGGTCACGGCAAATGCCCCGAGGTAATCCGAAATACCGGATTCACGGGGCGCGATAAAGTCCGACTGGGAAAGGCAGGGCTTTCCGCCCGGAAGATCGACCTGCTGGCGAAGCGAATAAAAAGTGGTAAGCACACGCGTGCGGGAATCATCCGTATAAAGCTCAATGTCATCGCCGACGCTGTTGGCCGGGAAAAAGCCGATGACGCCGTGGGCGGACAAAAGCTTCTTCGCGATGATTTCATCCAGCATTTTATTGGCTTCCGCGAAAAGCTTGGAAGCTTCCTCGCCGTAACGCGGATGCGTCAGAATGTCCGGATATTTTCCTTTCAGCTCCCAGGCCAGGAAAAATGGCGACCAGTCGATCACTTTGCGGATTTCATTGAGATCAAAATCACGGAACGCGCGCGTGCCGAGAAAAGACGGCTTTTTAATTCCGGCCTTGAACCAATCGGGTTCAAAGCGGCGTTTGCGTGCCTCCTCGATGGTTAAATACTTCCTTGAGGCCGACTTGCTCGCGTGCTCTTCCCGGAGACGGTCATAGCCTTCATTTGTTTTTGTGACAAATTCCGGCTTGTGTTTGGGATCCATCAAACTTCTGCACACCCCGACGCAGCGCGAGGCATCTTTCACATGAATCACAAAGTTTTTATAGGCCGGCGCAATTTTAACGGCCGTGTGGTTCTGCGAAGTCGTGGCCCCTCCGATAAGCAGGGGAACCTTGAAGCCCTGCCGCTGCATTTCCTCGGCCACATGCACCATCTCATGAAGGGAGGGCGTGATCAGGCCGCTCAGGCCGATCATGTCGACATTTTTCTCGATCGCGGTTTTCAGGATTTGGTCGCAGGGCACCATGACCCCCAGGTCAATGATTTCAAAATTATTGCAGCCCAGCACCACGCCCACGATATTTTTTCCAATGTCGTGCACGTCGCCTTTGACGGTGGCCATGAGGACCCGGCCCGCGTTCCGGCTTTCATTTTTTGCTTTTTCCTTTTCGATAAAGGGCGTGAGGTAAGCCACGGCCTTTTTCATGACGCGCGCGCTTTTAACAACCTGCGGCAGAAACATTTTTCCGGCGCCGAAAAGATCACCGACAATGTTCATGCCGTCCATGAGCGGGCCTTCAATGACATCGAGAGGCCGTGTGCTTTTCTGGCGCGCTTCCTCCGCGTCTTCATCAATGAAATCCACGATGCCCTTGATGAGCGCGTGAGCCAGCCGTTTTTCAACCGGTTCTTTCCGCCAGGCCAAGTCCTCCACCACTTTTTTCGCGCCCGCCTTGTAGCTTTCCGCGAATGTGACCAGGCGTTCCGTGGAATCCGGACGGCGGTTCAAAATTACGTCCTCAATCAGCGTGAGCAGTTCCTTGGGAATTTCATCATAAACCGAGATCATGCCCGCGTTCACGATGCCCATGTCCATACCGGCCCGGATCGCGTGATAAAGAAACGCGGAGTGCATGGCTTCCCGGATCGGGTCATTGCCCCTGAAAGAAAACGATACGTTGCTGACCCCGCCGCTGATGCGGCAATGAGGCAGCGTGGCCTTGATCACCTTCGTGGCTTCGAAATAATCCACGGCGTAGTTGTTGTGCTCTTCGATGCCGGTAGCAATCGCGAAAATATTCGGATCAAAAATAATGTCTTCGGGAGGCAGGCCCACTTCCTCGGTGAGGATTTTGTAGGCGCGCGTGCAGATCTCGATTTTCCGGGCCGCGGTATCGGCCTGGCCTTTTTCATCAAAGGCCATGACCACGGCTGCCGCGCCGTAACGGCGGACTTTTACCGCCTGTTCCTTGAACGCGGCTTCGCCTTCTTTCATGCTGATGGAATTGACAATGGATTTTCCCTGCACGCATTTCAGGCCGGCTTCGATCACGCTCCATTTGGAGGAGTCGATCATGATCGGAACTCTGGAGATGTCCGGCTCCGCGGCGATCAGATTCAGGAACTTGGTCATGGATTGTTCGGAATCCAGCATGGCTTCATCCATGTTGATGTCAATGACCTGGGCGCCGGCTTCAACCTGCTGGCGGGCAATCGAAAGCGCCTCGTCGAACTGCCCCGCGAGGATGAGTTTCGCGAATTTTTTGGAACCCGTGACGTTGGTGCGTTCCCCGATATTAATGAAGTTGGTGTCTTCGCGGATCACGAGCGGTTCAAGCCCGCTGTAGGCGCTGCGCACCGGAATTTCCTTCAGCGCGCGCGGGCGGATATTTTTCACGGCGTCCGCGATGGCCTTGATATGGTCCGGCGTGGTGCCGCAGCAGCCGCCGAGAATGTTTACAAATCCGCTTTCAGCGAATTCGCGAACCAGGTCCTTCATGATTTCTGGGGTCTGGTCATATTCCCCGAACGCATTCGGCAAACCGGCATTCGGATACGCGCAAATATAGGTTGAGCAGATTTCGGAGAACTCTGCGATATAGGGGCGCATTTCACTCGCGCCAAGCGCGCAGTTGAAGCCAATCGTCAAAGGCCGGGCGTGCTTCACGGAAAGCCAGAACGCTTCCGCGGTCTGACCGGAAAGCGTGCGGCCGCTCTGGTCGGTGATGGTGCCTGAAATCATGATGGGGATTTTGAGTCCGCGGCCTTCCATATAAGCATCAATCGCATAAAGAGCGGCCTTGGCGTTCAGCGTATCGAAAATGGTCTCTACCAGAAAGAGATCCACGCCGCCGTCCACAAGGCCGCGCACCTGTTCGGTGTAGGCTGCCACAAGCTGATCAAAGGTGACGGCCCTGTAACCCGGGTCTTTGACATCCGGCGACAGGGAAGTGGTGCGCGTGGTCGGGCCGAGAGCGCCCGCCACAAAACGGGACTTTTTTGGATTTTTGGCCGTGTAATCCGCGGCCGCTTTTTTGGCAATGCGCGCGGCCGCGAGGTTCAGTTCGTAAACCTTGTCCTCCATGTGATAGTCCGCCATGCTGACGGCATTGGAGTTAAAGGTATTGGTTTCAATAATGTCCGCACCCGCTTCCAGGTATTCCCGGTGGATTTCCTCAATAATCTGGGGCTGGGTGATGGACAGAAGGTCGTTATTGCCCTTCACATCACATTTGTGATGCTGGCAGGTCTGGCCCCGGTAGGCAGCTTCATCCAGACCATAGCGCTGGATCATGGTGCCCATGGCGCCGTCGAGAATCAGAATCCGCTCTTTAAGAAGAGCGTGTATGGGATGTTCAGGAAAAGGCAGTTTCATGGGACGTTCAAAATAGTCTAAACAGGGGGTCTTGTCAACGAAGCCGACAGCGGGACGGGGGGCTGGAATAGGAATTCCCATTCACCCGCGGGTTCTGTAAACTGGTGAGGTGTTAAAAGGGGAGAATAAAATGAGAAAGTTTTTTATTCTTTCGGCGGTTGTTTTGACCGCGGGCTGCGCGGCCCTTGCCCGGGGCACATACAACGTCAGCTTTCCCCAGGCACGGATGACCGGCCTCAATTCAGGCCATTACGCAGCGCTCTCGGTGGATCAAAAGCCGGGTTTCGCGCCCACGGTCCGTATCCGTCTCGGGCTGAGGAACACCACGAACCGGCCGATTCAAACCAATCCTTTCGCGGACCAGCTTTGGCTCAAGGCCAAGAGCGGCGAGGCCTTTCCCGTGGATCTTTCCGCAATTACCGAAGAGCCTTACCGGACCCAGACCATCGCCCCGGGAGTTTACGCGTCTTATGATTTGTCTTTTCAGGACAATCAGGTCAGCGGCATGATCCTCGCGAACAAGCTTTTGGAAATGGAATGGAAAATCGGGCCCGCCATTTCGATTGTGATGCCCGCGCATACGAATGCGAAATACAACTGAGTTAAAGGGAAGCCCGGGAAGCTTTACCAGTCGGTGGGTTTGTAGTCTTTGAAAAAATTGCCCCAGGCGTGAATGCCGGTCGAGAAACCGCTGAGAAAAGGGTCGCAGACGCGGGCCGCACCGTCCACAATATCCAGCGGCGGCTGAAAATCATGCTCTTCGTATTTCCGCGCGGCAATGGCCGCCGGGTCTTCATCTGTGACCCAGCCTGTATCCACCGCATTCATATAAATCCTGTCCTTGGCATAATCACGCGCGGAAGTCGCGGTCATCATGTTCAGCGCGGCCTTGGCCATGTTGGTGTGCGGGTGTTTGTCGGTCTTGGTGTAGCGCGTGAATTTTCCTTCCATGGCGGATACGTTCACAATGTGGCGGTCCGGGCAGGGGCTTTTCAGGAGAAGCGGCTTTAATTTTGAACAAAGAATAAACGGGGCCACGGCGTTCACAAGATGCACTTCCAGCATTTCCGGCGTCGCCACCTCGGCCAAAGTCAGCCGCCAGCTGTTTTTGTCCCGCAAATCCACCTGCTGCAGGTCCGCATCCAGTTTTCCGGCCGGAAAAATCTCAAGTCCCGCCTGGGTGTCGTTGTCATAAGCATAGGGAATCATGGCCAGTTTGGCCGGGGCCTCGACGCCAATGGCGGGATGATGTTCGGGCCAGGACGTGAGCATTTCATTGGCCAGCAAAGCCTTGGCCCCCCGGCGGCTCCCGCCGCCCAGCTCACGCCGGCATTCCTCATAATTTTTTAAAAGCGGACGGAGTTCTTTGGGAACATCTTCAAAGCGGATGGACTCCCCGGCCTGTAAATGCGCGAAAAATCCGGGCGGACGCCGGACGGTTTGGGCCGCGTTATTGACAAGAATATCGAGATGCTTTTCATGGTTCACGAGGTAGCGGGCGAGAATTTCGACACTCGGCGCGTGGCGAAGGTCGAGACCGTAAATTTCCACGCGGTCTTTCCATTTTTCAAAATCTTCTTCCCTTGCGTAACGCTCCGCGGCATTGACCGGAAACCGGGTCGTGACAATCACGCGCGCGCCTGAGCGGAGCATGAGCAATGACGATTGATAGCCGATTTTAACGCGGCCGCCCGTGATCAGCGCGGTCTTGCCTTCAAGAGACGCGGTTTGAAAACGTTTGGCATAATTGAAATCACCGCAGTCCTGGCACATGGCGTCATAGAAAAAATGCATGTCCTGATACTCGGCTTTGCAGACGTAGCAGTTGTGCGGATTTTCCAGGCGGTCGGGTTTGCGGCGGGACGCGTCTTTTAAAAGCACGGGTTTCGGCGCCTGATAAACAGGCGCGAAGCGGGCCACGCGGATTTTGGTTTTGTTCCGCGTCTGCTGGTCAGCGTTTCTCACTTCCTGACGCATTCTCCGGCGGCGGGCCTTGACTCTTTTTTTGCTTTCGCCCGGCTCGGGACGGGACAGCCGCCCCGAGGCCTTAAGCAGGGCGATTTGCTTCTCTTTGGGAAGCTTGTCAAAAAGTTCCGGCTCTGATGACAGCCTGTCCATCAGCTTGACGCAGGCTTCCAGCGCCTGAGGGTCGAGTTCCTCGGCGGCTTTTGAAGGGTGGTTTTTTGTAATCTCTTTTTCCATAACGCCCGGTGTGTTAGAGTTTTGACGCGTCATTATTAGAAGAAAAGGCCCGGGATACAAGCGCGGAAATCATATGCCTCAAAAAAAACTTACGCCAAGGACGCTTTTAAAGTATCTTTTTTATCTGATCATCGAGCTGGATGACCTGCTGGGAACCCTGCCCGCATTTCTTCTTGACCGGATTTTACAGAAGATTTTTATTTCCGAAACCGTTGAGGAAATGTACCAGCGCAGATTTTACCTGCAGGCCGCGGTTTCCTGCCAGGTGTATATCCTGGCGGTTTATCTTCTTTTTCAGCTTCCGGGCGCGAATCAGGCGTATTTGCCGTTTGTTGTTTTTGCCTATTTTCTTTCGATTTATTATTTTCAGTTCCGGGAAGGGGACAAAAGGCTCGCGCTTGCCGCCGGGCAAGGCGCTAAAGCCCAGGGCCGTTTTGGCAGGGACCTTAAAATTTCAAAACTGCTTTTGTCCGCCTGGTCTGTTTTCATTCTTTCAATCCAATTTCTGCTTCCTCACTGAGCCAGGAAACGACCCATGAGAAAAAATCTGAAACTTGGAATGATGGCCGTGGTCCTTGCCGCTGTTTTTTGCCGAGTCCCTTTTGCCGCGGCTTCCAACGCCCTTCCGGATGACTACATCAAATACCCAGTGATGGTGTCCCTTGAAGACGGCCGGACAGGCAGCGGATTTTATATTACCCAGGACAATGGCGCGGCCTACTTTGTCACGGCCAAACACCTTTTGTTTTTGGACTCCGCGAAAGGAGAAGGGACAGGCGTGAAGGGCAATCTGGCGCTCCTGATTTCATATCCGCGGGAAAAAGGCGCCAAGTATCCGATCCGCCTTCAACTTGAACTGCCGAAGCTTTACGAATGGCGTTACCTCCAGGATCATCCCAGCCGGGACGTGGCCGTTGTCAAAGTGGGAAAATTAACCAGCACCGCGAAAGGGAAGGCCCTTGTTTTTTCTCCGGGAGTGAGTCTTGTGGCCAAGCCGGGAGAAGACCCTGGGAACGTCAGCCTTGTGGGCGCCAACAAGGAAGTCATTAAAACTTATGACAGCATCGGAATCGGCAACGAAATTTTTATTTTTGGATACCCCACTTCGCTTGGCATTGAATCCTACCCGCAGATTGATTACGCGAAACCTCTCTTGAGAAAAGGCATTATCGCGGGCGTGAATGAAGAGAAGAAATCGCTGATTCTCGACTGTCCGGTTTTTTACGGAAACAGCGGCGGGCCGGTCGTTGAGTCGGAGTCGCTCGGTGTCACCGGCATAAGGTACTCGATTGTGGGCATGGTCTCCGAATTTATTCCGTTTGACGACAAGTGGTATGGAATCCGCCAGCCATTCAACCTCCGGCAGATTGAAAATTCCGGCTATTCCGTGGCCATTCCTATGGACACTATCCTGGAGCTTATCGAGGAAACCGACCGGCTTATTGCCGCAAAAGAAGCCGCCGAAGCCAGCCGTACCCCCGTGTAGCCGGCCGTTGCATTTTGTTTCCCGTCCAGCGATACTTCTCACA
Source organism: uncultured bacterium (assembly GCA_964434115.1). Classification (GTDB taxonomy): domain Bacteria; phylum Omnitrophota; class Omnitrophia; order Omnitrophales; family Aquincolibacteriaceae; genus ZLKRG04. The sequence continues at coordinate 204,871 of CAYSSX010000005.1, read as the reverse complement.
AGAAAGATTGAATAATTTATTCTGCACCGCGTCTTAGACGCATGTCCTAATCTAAAGAAAAATTTTTCAAGGAGGCGGTTATGAAGAAGCTTTGGATGCTGTTGGTGGTTTCAGCGGTTCTTGTATCAGGTTTTACGACAGCCGTTTACGCTTGCGGAGGCGACAAGTCTCACAGCGAAAACGGTGAAAATGAAAATTCCGGGAAGTAAACCCCGGAACCCAAAAGGGGCGGCCTCTGGAGAGTTCGGGGGAGCTGACCAGAGACTTGAGACTTTGTCTTAAGGAGGAAACCTGCCGCCCCCCATTTCCCCGCTGTACCCATCCCTGAGGCCCCGGCAAGGCCGGTCCCGGCGCTTATTTCCGTTTGCACGCGCGAAGCTGCGCCTTATAATGCCGCCCGAATCGATTCGAAACCGGAAGTGCCTGGAGGTCTGATGCCGCGCCTTATCCCGAACCCGTCTGAAATCAAAGCTGCCGGTAATAAACCCAAGATCATTCATGAGTATATCGGGCGTGTGAATTCTTCCACAAGCGCCTTGAGCATCGCGCACATGCGGAGCCCCCAAGGGTGGGTGGAGCCGGGGCAGACTCCGGAGTTTGATGAATACACCGTTGTTTTGAAAGGCATGCTTCGCGTGGTCTCCCGCGAAGAGGAGATGGATGTGCGCGCCGGACAAGCCGTGATGGTCTCCCGCGGAGAATGGGTGAAATACAGTTCGCCCGAACCCGAAGGCGCCGAGTACCTAGCCGTTTGTTTGCCCGCCTTTTCACCGTCCACCGTCCACCGCGACGAGTAAGGAGAATCCATGGCCTGGATTTATCTTTTGATTTCGGGAGTGCTGGAAGTGGTTTGGGCCGTCAGCCTCAAGCAGTCGGAAGGTTTGACCAAACCCTGGCCCGCGGCAGTCACGCTAATCGCCCTTGTGGCCAGCTTTGTGCTTTTGTCCGCGGCCGTGAAGCAGATTCCCATTGGCACCGCCTATGCCGTGTGGACGGGGATTGGAGCCGTGGGAACAGCCCTTCTCGGCATGCTTCTCTTTGGCGAACCCAAAGAAGCGGTCCGGTTCTTCTGCATTTTTCTCATTGTCGCCGGCATGGCCGGCCTGAAGCTTTCCTCCGGGCATTGACACTCCCCTCAAGCGAAGGTAGGATTAGACCAACCGGTAGGTTTAAACCATGAGAAAAGCATTAGCAGAATCCCCCACCAAAGAAAAATTATTCGACGCGGCCCGCGACCTCATGATGGCCAAAGGTTTCTCGGCAACGGCCGTGGACGAAGTCTGTGAGCAGGCCGGCGTCAGCAAGGGAAGCTTCTTTCATTATTTCAGAAGTAAGGAAGACCTCGGGTTTCAGCTTCTTGAGCGCTACACCTCGGCGCGCGCCAAAGTCGTGGAAGAAAAGATGAATGCCTGCGGCAGTGAAGATGCCCTCGAAAGAATTGACGCCTACCTGGATTGTGTTCTCGACCTTGCTGAAGAAACGGGGCCCAAGGGTTGTCTTGTCGGAACTTTTTCGCAGGAAATTTCCGAAACCTACCCGGAGCTCCGCGAGTTGTGCGCGAAAATTTTTGAGGGAAAGGGAAATCTTTTTTGTCGGGAATTGGAAAAAGCCAAGCATCAATACGAGCCAAAAATTCCTTTTGAACCCCGCGAGATGTGGGACTATTTTTTGTCTTTGATGCAGGGCACCATGATTCTCGTCAAAGTCCGTCAGGGGAAGGACGTTGTCGCGAAAAACATTGAATACTTCAGACAGTATCTCAAAAGCCTTTTTGGAAAATAAAACCCGCACCGCAATGCCGAAGCGCTTGAAAAAATCCCGAAGCAAAGCCCCGCCCCCTGCGCATGAAAAGCCCTGCTTGGAGAACCGTTACTGCACTGGAATCTTCGAAGTTGATTTTGAATCCTGAAGTTTCGGCAGCGTGACTGTCAAAACCCCTTCTTTGTATGTGGCGCTGATTTTTGTTTCATCCACAGGGCCGGGCAGCGGCACGGTCCTTGAAAAAGAGCCGTAACTGCGCTCCTGGGTGTAAAAGCCGCCCGTATGATCTTCCTCCGTGGTTTCTGACTTCTTGATCCCCTGCAGGGTTAAAAGATTGCCGTTCACGGAAATATTAATCTCGTCTTTCTCAAGCCCGGGAAGATCGGATTTTAAAATATAAGCGTCCCCCTGGTCTTCGAAGTCTACGGAAACAGAAGGCATCATGGCCGCGGCAGAAAAGAAACTGTCCGGCGTGTCAAACATACGGCTCATTCTTTCATGAAGACGGCTTAGAGACGTAAGCGCATCGTCAAAAAAGGGATCCTGCGTGACCCATGCGGCCGGACTCACAGGTGTGCGGGAGCGCGATGCAGGAAAGGCCGGCGCGCGCCAGTTATCTTGCTGTGCCTCTTCAGAAAGAGAGCGTGAAGAATGAGAGGGTGAATTTTCGCGATGATCCTTGCGGTTTAAATAAAATATAAACCCAGCAGTTTGCAGAATGAGAAGAACGGCCAAAAGAATAATCACGCCATAAAGAATTTTTTTAGAAGAAGAATTGCTTTCGCTTTTGTCCGGCTGTATGACGTCCATGACGCATCTCCTTAACCCCGCTCAAGGGAAAGGCCTTTCGGCCCTTCCCTCAAACAGTTCTCATTTTCCCAATTCCCCGGAAGGTTCTCTCCCGGGAACTATTTCACTTCCACACTGATTTCTTTGGCCTTGGCATTTTCCGCCTTGGGCAGCGTGATTTCCAAAACGCCGTCCTTGTAGGCAGCCGTGACCTTGCCGGCCTCAAGATCGGTGGGGAATTCGAGCGTGCGGCTGAAAGATCCGTAAGAACGCTCGGAGTAATAAGAATTTTTTTCTTTCACTTCCTTTTCGCTTTTGCGCTCGCCCGAAAGGGTCAGGGTAGAACCCTGGACCTTCAGCGTGAAGTCTTCTTTTTTAAGGCCCGGAAGATCCGCGTGAACGACATAATGGCCGCCCTCTTCGCGGACTTCCACTTCCGGCGAGAAATTCTTCAGCCAGTTTTCCCGGCGGTTCAAAGACCGGTTGAAGACGCGGTTGAAGTCCGTCTGCAGATCCGAAAGCACATCCAAAGGATCCCAAGCGTAATTTTTTCTGATCAGTTCCATGACACATTCCTCCTTGTTTTTTTGAAAAGCATTATTTCGAAACTCGTTTAAAATAATTTCAAGGAGCATGCCAATTTTTTTGAGCGAGGGAACTTGCCGTAACCCTTTATTTTTCAAGGATTTTTTTATTCTCCCGGGCGGGAGCGGGTGGAGAGGAATGTGCCGGCTGTGTCAAAAAAAAACAGGCACTGTGACAACCTACATCAAAGCAGCCCGGAGGTCTCAGCCGGAGAAGGTTTTAAAATAGTCTATTGACGGTTTTTAAATTCCTGTATAGGTTAACTCAGTTCTTTGAATCCAAAAGGTCCCTGTTCCGCTTTGGAACGGGATTAAAAGGGAAGTGAGCGTTTCTCGGTTTAGAAACGGCTCCACGGTGCCGCCGCTGTTGGCAAGAACGAAAGCATCAAACACCACTGCAGGACTTCATAAAAACGGAAGTCCTTCGGGAAGGGATGCGAGTAGGACACACAAGCTTGCCGAGTCAGAAGACCTGCCTTTTGAATTTTTTTCTATTGTTTCAACGTCTTCGAGCAAAGACAAAGCGCGCCCTGAAAATTCCTTTTCCGGATAAGCCCTTTCTGTCTCTGCACAAGACAAAAGGGTTTTTATGTTTTTGGGAAGATCCCGTCTAAAAATTTTAGCTCTGTTCGCCTCTTTCTTCCTCTTTGTCCCGGAACTTCCCGCGGCGCAGGATGCCGCTCCTCCCGCAGCCCGTATTGTTTCTTTGAGTCCGTCCACAACCGAAATTCTCTATGCCCTCGGCGCCGGAGATCAGGTGGCTGGCGTGACGACTTATTGCGTGACACCTCCCGAAGCCCGGCTCAAGCCCAAGGCCGGCGGCTTTACCAACCATAACCTTGAAGTGATTGCAGCCCTCAAGCCGGACCTGGTGGTGCTGACGCCGAACGGCGGGTCGCGCCTGACCTATGAACGTTTGAAAAGCGCGGGCATTCCCGCACTGTCCGTTTCCTTTTACAGCCTTGAGGACCTTGCCAAGTCCTTTGAACTGCTGGGGCTGGCCTCGGGGCATAAAGAAAAAGCTGAAGCTCTGCGCGCAGATTTGCAGGCCGCCCTTGAAAAAGTCAGACAATCCGCGCCTTCCGGGGCGATGCGCGCGGCCTATGTGACCTGGCGGGCACCATTGATTCTCGCGGGCAAGGGCACGATGGAAGAGGAAATGATTTTACTTTCCGGAGCAAAAAACAGCGTGAAGGAAAGCGTTGTGAGGTATCCGCGCTGGAGCGAAGAGGCTTTTCTGGCCGCGGACCCGGATGTGATTTTCGATGCCAGCGCCTTTGAGCGCGAAGGGGATCATGAAAAGGAAACGAAGGCGGCGAGGGATTTTTGGGCGGGGTATAAAACCCTGCGCGCGGTGCGCGAAGGGCGGGTGTATTTAATCCGACGGGAATTTCTTCCTGTGCCCGGGCCGCGGACCGTGATGCAGATCCAGGCGATTGCGGCTGTTTTGAAAAACCCCGATGCACCGGGTGGAAAGGAGTCGGGTTATGACCGGCTTTCTTTTTAGAAAAGAAATGAGAATGCTTCTCGGGCTTATTTTTACCACCGTGCTGATTTTTTTCTGCAGTCTTTTTTTCGGGGCGTCAGACGTAAACCTTCAATCTTCGGAAGGCCGCTGGATTCTGTTGGAACTTCGCCTGCCGCGCGCGCTCCTCGCGCTTGCCGTCGGAGCATCGCTCGGGCTCTCCGGCGCCGTGCTGCAAGCCCTTTTCCGGAATCCCCTGGCAGACCCGCACCTGACCGGGATTTCAGCCGGCGGCGCCGTGGGCGTGGTGCTGGGAAGCCGGTGGCTGGCTTCGGCCGGAGCGCTTGCGGCTTTGCCTATTCTTTCGGCCGCGGGGTCACTGGCCGCCTTGGGCCTTGTTTACCGCCTGGCCAAAAGAAACGGGGTCCTTTCCATTTACACACTTCTGCTCGCCGGCGTGATGGTGAATTCCTTTTTCATCGCGCTGATTATTTTTCTCCAGTCCATGGCCAAGTCGGATGAAATGGCGGGCGTGCTTTTCTGGCTTCTGGGCAGTATGGGTACCGCGGGCCGAAAAGACTGGATCGTGGCCGGCGCGGTCCTTGTCCCGGTTTTTATTTTCCTTCTGCGGAAAGCGCGGGCACTGAACCTTTTGTCGCTTGGAGAAGCGCAGGCCCAGGCCTTGGGCGTTCCGGTGGAGCGCACCAAGCGCACGCTTTTCCGTCTGGCCGCGCTTTTGACAGGTTCCGCAGTCAGCGCGAGCGGCATGATCAGTTTCGTGGGGCTCATTGCCCCGCATCTTGCGCGGCTTGGCGGCGGCGCGGATTACCGTAAGCTTCTGCCCGCAAGCGCGCTTATCGGAGGAAGCCTTCTCATGCTTTCCGATCTTCTGGCGAGGACCCTGCTGAGGCCCCAGGAGCTTCCCGCGGGCGTGATCACTTCTTTCCTCGGGGTTCCTTTTTTTCTTTGGCTCTTGAAGCGGCGTGAATCCTCGGGCGGTGCTTCATGAGCGCGCTTTTGGAGTTTCGCAAGGTCCGTTTTGGCTACGGCAAAGGTTTTGGTTTTGAAGAGCTTAATTTCTCTCTTTCTCCGGGAAGTTTCACGGTTTTCCTTGGGCCTAATGGCGCAGGAAAAACCACGCTTTTTAAATTGGCGCTGGGACTGCTTTCTCCGGATTCCGGGGAAATTTTACTCCGAGACCGTCCGTTAAAAAGTTTCCGGCCCCAAGAAATTGCCCGTTCGATCGCCTTGCTGGAACAGGAAAGCACCTATCTTTTTCCTTTCACAGCGGAAGAAGTGGTCCGCATGGGGCGGTTTCCGCATTCCGGGGGCGGTTTTTGGGACAGCGAGGAAGACGCGGCCGTGGCCGCCTGGGCCATGGATGTGACCGGTGTGCGTGATTTCGCGGGCCGCTCAGTTCAGACTTTGAGCGGGGGTGAAAGACGGCGCGTGGAAATCGCGCGCGCGCTTTGCCAGCAGCCGAAACTGCTTCTTCTGGATGAACCCGCGGCCTTTCTTGACCTCCGCCAGCAGGGCGAACTTTTTGCGCTGCTTCAAAAACTCAACCAGGAACAAGGCCTCGCGATTGCCATGATCTCCCATCAGCCGGGATTTGCGCGGAATGTCGCCCGGCGCGCGGTTTTTTTATCCGAAGGACGCATCGTCCGGGACGGTTCGGCCCAAGACCTTCTTTCAACGGAATCACTCGTTCAATTTTTTGGAATACCGGAAAGCTTTCAGTCACTTATTTAAAAATAGTAAGGATATCGCCATGAAACTCTGGCAGAAAATTTTCCTCTCCGCAGCTTTGCTGACCCTTGTTTGCCCGCGGCTTGATGCCCGGCCCCCTCACGCGGAGAGGGAAACTCCTGTGTCCGTGTCTGCTCTGAAACAGGAGGACCTTCAATCCAATCCTGTCCTGGTCATTGCCTCCCGCATTCCGGGGTTTCTGAGCGCGAACCAGGATATTCCTTCGAACATCAGCGTGCGCACGAAGGACGACCCGCTTTTGAAATACGCCGACACCTTTCAGGAATCTGTTCAGAACCTGGAAGGGATTCATCTTTATGACACCGTGGGTAACGGTGTGGATACGAGCGTGGCGATGCGGGGTTTTTCGGAGAGCAGCGCCGTGACCATGATTGTGGACGGTTTGCGTGTTAACGAGCTCGACGGTGACGCGCTGGCTTTTCCGCTCCTTTCCATGAAAGACATAGAGTCCATACAAGTTGAGCGCGGTTCGGCATCTCCGATCTACGGCAGCGGTGCGTTTGCCGGTGTCGTGAATATCACCACCGGACGGCCCAGCGAAAAGCCTGTCAGCCTTTTTGGAGGCACGGAATGGACAAGTTTTCACGGCATCCGTTTTTATCAGGGCGTGAGCGGAACGCTTCAAGACAAACTCACACCCTTGGAAGGGAAATTTTATTATTATTTCAACGGCGGAAGGGATGTGACCGACGGCTTCCGTGAAAACGGTGAAACGCGTCTGACGAATTTTGACATCAAGACGGGCTACCTGCTGCCTGAGGAATCCGGCAAATTTGAATTCCGCCTGAAACACGCGGCGGATGCTATTTCCAATCCGGGCGAACTCACGCGCGAACAATTTGAGGGCCGCCCCTGGACCTCGAACAAGCCGCTGGATGGCCGCAAATATAAAACCACGGTGATTCAGCTGGAAGGCGAAAAGAAATTTCTGGATAACCGGGCCTTTATTTCCCTGCTCACGAACTGGCGCATTAACCAGCAGAATTTTTACTCCACGTTTGGAACCTTTACAGATTTTGTCAGCGGTTCGAATCCAGACACGAATTTCGTGACCCAAAAAAGCCATTCCTCGGACCTCATCTGGCAGGCGGGCTATGAAGACACCTGGGATTGGCTGGGTTCCAGAAGCCTTATGGGAATGGAGTTCCGGGACGGTGAGGAATATGCCCGGCAGCAGGATGCCTTTGGCGGGCAGGTGAGGCCGGACGCATTACAGGAAACAGACCGCAGTTCCGACCCCGACAACTTCGGCCTTTTTTGGCAGGAACGCGCGACGCTGTGGGAAAAAGTGATTGGACATTTCGGAATGCGGCATGACTTTTACAGTCTTGCCATCGATGACGCACTGACGCCATCCAATAATTTGGACCGCCGCTGGCGCGACAGCAGTTTGTCCACGGGCGTGACCGTAAAGCCTTTGAGCTGGACGGATTTTTTCGCGAATTATTCGCAAGGTTTCCGGGTGCCGACAATCAGCGAACTTGTTCCATTTTCTTCTGCCGTGAACCGCTCGCTGCAACCTGAAAAAACCGACAGCTATGAAGCGGGAACACGTCTGAGATGGCGTGATAAAGCGCAGTTCAAATTCAGTTATTTCCTGATCGATCTCAAAGATGAAATTGTTTATGACAGCACTTCCGTGACTGCGGGTACGCCTTTTGGAAGAAACATTAATATCGGGCGCAGCCGGCGCAGCGGCCTGGAAACCGGCATTGAAGGTAAACCTCTCCCTGAGTGGACGCTCTTTGGCAACTATACCTGGACCCAGGCTTATGTCCGGGAAATCGATGGAGGCGGATCGCTTGTGGATGGCCGTTCGCTTGGGCAGATTCCGGAGAACCGGTATTCGATCGGCACCATGGTTCAGCCGTTTCTGAAATTCGGAGAAGTGCCCGCCGGTTTGCGGCTGGGTGTGAATGGGATTTTTACAGGCAAACAGCACCCCACCACGTATGAATCGGCCAGTGAATCTAATTTAAACGCGGTGGGCGGGGCCGGGCATTTCATTAAATCCTATGCGGTCTGGAATTTTATTTTGACGTATGCGTGGCGCGGAAAAGAAGCTTACTTTAAAATCAACAATCTTTTGGATGAGCGGTACTATTCGCGTTCAGTGACCGCGACTTCTTTTGGAACCGCGATTTATCCCTCAGGGACCTATAACTTTGTGGTTCCGGGCGCGCCGCGCGAATTTGTGATCGGCTTCAAGTGGCTTTTTGAATAATGAGGAACATCATGAAAAGGAAAAAAGCGAAAAAGAAAATTCTCAAAGACAAAGCCCCCCGCAAGGCCCCCAAAGCTAAGAAGTTTAAGAAAAAAGGGCTTATCCTTCTCCATTACGGCGACGGCAAAGGCAAAAGCACGGCCGCCTTTGGCACCGCGCTCCGCGCCATGGGGCGAGGGGGAAAAGCCGTGGTGGTTCAGTTTATTAAAGGAAAGTGGAAAACCGGAGAAGGGGAATCAGAAAAGCTTCTCGGCGGCCGGCTGAAGTTTTTTGTCATGGGAGAAGGTTTTACATGGGACACCGGGCTCTTTGACCGCGACGTGGAAACCGCGGGCAAAGCCTGGAAAAAATCCGTGGAAGTTCTTCATGATCCCCAATACGATGTGGTGATTTGGGACGAAATTCTTTACGCCCTGAAGTACAACTTTTTAAACCTTGGCGATGTGATGCGCGAGCTCCGTAAAAAGCCGCCTTTTAAACACGTGATTCTCACCGGAAATTTTGCGCCGCCTGCGCTGATTCGCATGGCGGATGTTGTGACCGAGATGCGCTGCGTCAAGCACCCCTACCAAAAAGGCCTTTTAGCCCAGCCCGGCATCGATTATTAGGAAGCCGGCGGGGTCATTCTAAAGACCTGGCCCCGGACTCATTTACTTTTTGTCTGTCATGGGCTTGGTTTTTTGTCCGGATATCTGCTAGATTTTAGGTTGCATGGGGCAGGTATCCGGTTCCCCCTAGTGCTTCTTCCTTACTTTGGCCGTTTGCGGCCCTTACCTTGAAAAAGATGTGATGAGAAAAAGCGTTTTTCTTTCGTGGATTTTTCTGACAGTTTTTCAAACCGTCCTTTATGGGGCCGGCTTCCGTCTGGAAGGAATCGTCATGGATCCCCGGAACCAGGAACAATCCCTGGCGCTTATTGACGGACAGCCGCTGAAAAAAGGCGATACGGTGGAATCCTTTCAGATCACCGCGATTGAACCAGGCACCGTGACGCTGAAAAATCCGGAAACAGGAGAAGAAAAAGTTTTACGGCTTGAAGAAACCCGCGCCCTTCAGCCCGCTCCTTCCGCGCCTCAGGAATTGCCTGGGGAATCCGCCGCGCCCGCACCGCTTCAGCCGAACCTTTTCCAGAAAATGTGGGAAGCGCCTGGACTTGCTGTCAACCGTGTGCTGGAATTTAAAGGCCTGAGGGATTTGGCCATCCTTAATAATGCGGCCGTGACCTATTTCAATCAGCGGAAAAATTTTCCCACCGACATGAAAGCCATGATTGATGCTAAACTTCTTCCAGCCTCGTATGCGGGCGGAATCCGCAAGCCCTATCAATTTACCTTGTTAAGAGCGGTCAATCCCGCAGCTTTTGGAATTCATGCGGATCCCGTGGATCCCAATTCTAAATTGCGGCATTTTTTTGTCGGTGTGGATGCCATTATCCGTGAGTCTTACGGAAAACCCGCGAACGGCTCAAGCCTGCCGCACGACTATTAATTAAGCGGAGGTTAAGACTTTTCTTAAAAAGACGATGGACAGGGAGCGAAATAGGATAGGGGACAACACGTCCCGGAAGGGGAAAAGGGGGAATTTTATGATCAGAAGTTTAAAAGCGTTTTCTTCCATAGCTAAATTCACACTTCTTATGTTTGCCGCGTCCGAGGCGGTTTTGAGGCCGCTGGCTTTTGGTGCCGGAGAACCTGTGTCCGGTGTGATTCAGGCCATCAAGGATTTAGGCGGCGGCCGATACGAACTTACGGTTCAGGGCGCTGAGGGCGATGTGTTCGTGGTCGATGCCTCCAGCCAGATTGAAGGGACGATTCCCGCGAAGGAAGTGAAAGAAGGCCAGCGCATTTTCATTCCCGGGGCAGGAGGGCCCGGCATTCAAGGCGTGAAAGGAATGAAAAACCCTTTTGGCAATATGTCGGATGCTATGAAGAAACAGCTGGGCCTTCCGAATATGCCCAATATCCCGGATGTTCCGGATGTCCCTAATGTTCCCCAAATACCCAAGTTGCCAAATATTCCGAACCTTCCCCAGAACAGCGGGATTCCAGCCGGGTTACCTGGTGGCGGTGCAGGTCCAATGGGCGCTCCAGGGGCTGGCGGGGGTGCTCCGGCAGCCGGCGGCGGTGCCCCTGGCGGCGCGGATCTTGGCGCAGCCATGAAAGATTCACATAAAGCGGTTGAACACGAGGCCGAAGACCTGCCTCCGCCTGAAGAAATGATGGGACCGAAAGCGCCTGTGCTTTCTCCTGCTGGGGGCGCTCCCGCGGCCGAACTGGCTCAGCCAAAAAGAGTGCTTCAGGCCAAGAAAACGGAAAATGGGGTTGAGCTGAATCTTGAAGGGGAAGAGGAAAGCGTTGTTCTTCCCGAAGATGCTCCGGTCAAACAGATCCTGGCCGCCGCTGATCTGCGTGAAAGTATGCCGGTCAAGTTTACGGTCCGCGAAGAGAGCGGCGAAAAAATTGTGGATCAGCTGATCGTTGCCTAAACCCATGAAAATTTGCCGAGGCCTTTTGTTTTTTACGGCGGCGGCGGTGATGTCGGGTTTTTTGATCTGCCCTTCTGTTTGGTCCAAACCCAAGGAAAAACCCGCAGAACCTTCCGGCCCTCCGCCCGTTATTCAAGGCTATGACACCGTGGCCTATTTCCGGGCGGGACGTCCGGTCAAAGGCAAAAACGAATTTCTTCACACCTGGAACGATAAAGTCTGGCGTTTTTCCTCGGAAGAAAATAGACTTAAATTTATTGAGTACCCGGAACGGTATGCGCCCCAGTATGAAGGGTATTCAGCCCTCGAAATTGCGAGCGCGCAGAAAATCGAAGCCGACCCCAAACTTTGGTCTGTTGTTCAAGGAAAACTGTATCTTCACAAAAGCCTCTCAAGTCAGTCGGATTGGGAAAAAAACCGTGATGAAAATATCCGGCAGGCCGATTATCAATGGCCCAGAATCCGCTGAACTTTGAAATCTAAAAAGGAAAAAGCCTGAACCCGTTTAAGGGCAGAGGGCCGTGCCTTCCATGAATCATCGAAATGACCGCCATCATTCCCGCCGCAGGGATTTTCCGCCGCGTCCCGGAGCAAGGTTTCCCGGGCCTGGCGCGCAATTCCGCGACCATCGTCAGGATGATGCTGCCCGGCGTTTTCTTTCAAAGGTTTCCATTGACCCCTCACCCCGCATCCGGCTTGAAAGCGGTTCCAAGGAACTCACGATGCGGGCCATGGATCTTTTGTGCCCGATCGGGCGCGGACAGCGGGGATTGATTGTGGCGCCGCCGACGTGCGGAAAAACGACTTTGCTCAAACACCTCTGCCAGGCGATAACGGCTGCGGAGCCGTCCATGAAAGTCTACTGCCTTTTGATCGATGAACGGCCGGAAGAGGTGACGGATTTTAAGAGGACTGTGAAAGCGGATGTGCGCTGGTCCTCGGTGGACCAGCCGTACGAAAATCATGTGCGCGTGGCCGATGAGCTGATGAGTCAGGCCTACGCAGAGGCGGATGCGGGCGGCGATGTCATGATTCTGCTGGATTCCCTGACGCGTCTTTCCCGCGTGCACAATACCGGCATCCGCGGCCAGGGAAGGACCCTCTCGGGCGGCATGGATGCCCGCGGACTGGAAGTGCCGCGCCGTATTTTTGGTTCCGCGCGCAAAATTGAAAACGGAGGATCGCTCGGAATTCTTGCGACCGTGCTCGTGGAAACGGGGAGCCGCCTTGACGATGTTATCTTCCAGGAATTTAAAGGGACCGGAAATATGGAAATTGTGCTTTCGCGCGACATCGCGGGCCGCCGTATTTATCCGGCCGTGAATGTGGGCGAAACCGGGACCCGCAAAGAAGAACTGCTTTTTACGCCGGAAGAAAAAGAGGGTACGCGGAAATTGCGCACCGGCCTCGCGGACATGAGCCCTCCCGAAGCCGCGCGGACATTGGTCGGACTCCTGGAAAAATTCCCCACCAATCAGGAATTGCTCGCCGCTCTTGAGAAAAAACCCTGAAATCTTTTGACCTGAGGCCGCATCATGTCTGACAAGTCCTCTTCTCTGGAAGAAATTCTCGCAGCAAGACTTAAAAAAGCAGCCTCCGCGAACTGTACTGCCTGCCGCACCGTGAGGCTTTCGCGCATCCTCGAAGGCCTGGCGGTTCTGAAAACCCCGGAAGCCACACCGCGCTCACGGGTCACGCGCCTTCTTGAGACCAGCGCCGCATGGCCCGACAAAACCCGCGTTAGTCTTTCCCAGCTCAAACTTCACCTTGAAGTGATGTTTTCGGATGCCGAACGGAAAACAAGCCGGCTTTACACCGCGGTCACTAAACAGCTTAAAACCGAAGGGGCTGAGACTGGATCCGCAGAGCCTTTTTTCTATCAGCTGGAAGAAATGGCCCGCGCGGACGAAGTCCCGGCGCTTCAAATGACGCGCTACCTGTCACTCCTGACCGCTTTTTGCCGGATGGCCGCGGACCGGCCTGCGGAACTGCATGATCAGGTTAAAGGGAGAGGCGACTCGGACGAACCTGCCTATAAACCCTGGCAGGGCGGATTTAGCCTTCATTTTCCGCCCGCTTTTCTTCTGCGCATTGCCGGAGAGTGCATCGACAATCTCCGGAAAGGAAATGTTTTTTCAGGCGTCGCGGCCAGCGAAAAAGAATTTTATGAGCGGGTGTTTGAGGAAGGAAACTGGAAAAGCTGTGAGAATTAAAAAAAGACTCTGCAACGCCTGCGAGACGGGCGCTTTGGTTGGGGCCGCAGAGTAGCCCTTCTCCCGGAGGAGATTCACCGTGGTGCGCGCACTTCCCGTTTTCCGAAAGGATAAGGAAATTCGGCGATAGTCTTTTGTCCTAAATCAAAGAACGGAACTTCTTAGATCTTTGTTGCGTTTACCGCTTCGGCTTTCAATTCGCCGGTTGTTTCGTCTTTCTCGGCATCCACGACCACGCCGTCACCCGCTTTTAATTCTTCCGCGGCTGCGACACCGGTAAATTCCGTGGCTTGATCAAGACCGACTTTCACAGCTTCTTCGGTTTGGGTCACCGGATTCTCCGTGGTCACCTTCAAGGAATCCTTGGCTTCCGTGACACTGTCAACTTTTCCGCTGATCAGTTCCGCTGAAGCCTGGCCCTGGAACACCAGAAAAGCACCTGCCATTACGATGGACAAAATCTGATATTTCTTCATGAAATTGCTCCTTTTTCTCCCGTTAGGGGGTTTTATTCCAACTTCCGGATAGGTCCTCAAAGGACTTTCAGGAAGCCGCAATGTAGGACGGGGGGGCGGGAGGTTTATTCACATTTTCCTAACTCCTTGGCAAGGCGTGAATTAGAGCTATCCATAGAGGCTCCCGGCGTACAGGATCAGCGTTGCTTATCCTAAGAGAAGTTGCTAGACTCCGGGTCTTTACGGGATCAAGGACACAGGGAAAAAAGCATGGACGCAGACCAGGAAATCAAAAGGCGGAGAACCTTCGCCATCATTTCACACCCGGACGCGGGAAAGACCACGCTTACCGAAAAACTCCTGCTTTACGGAGGCGCGCTTCATCTTGCGGGCTCTGTCACTGCGCGGAAAAATCAGCGCGACACCTCATCGGACTGGATGGAGCTTGAAAAAAAACGCGGCATCTCCATCAGCTCCACCGTGCTTCAATTTGATTACAGCGGCTACCGCATCAACCTGCTCGACACTCCCGGTCACAAAGATTTTTCCGAAGACACCTACCGCGTGCTCATGGCCGTGGATGCCGCGGTGATGGTCATTGACGCGGGCAAAGGTATTGAAACTCAGACGCGGAAACTCTTTGAAGTCTGCAAAAGACGAGGCGTTCCAATTTTTACTTTTATGAACAAACTCGACCGTCCTTCGCTGGAGCCGCTTGCGCTGATCGACGAACTGGAAAGCGTGCTTAAAATCCACGCCTACCCGATGAACTGGCCTCTCGGCAGCGGTTCGGATTTCAAAGGCGTGTATGACCGGCAGGCTAAACAGGTTCACCTTTTTGAGCGCACGATCGGCGGCGCGTACCGCGCGCCGGTGACGATCCATGATCTTTCCGATCCGTTTGTCCGTGAAAAAATGGATGAAGCGGTCTACCACAAGGTCTCGGAGGAAATTGAAATCCTTGATCACGCGCAGGCGGGTTTTGATTCCGAGGCCGTGCTCGCCGGTGAAACCACGCCGGTTTTTTTTGGCAGCGCGAGCAACAACTTCGGCGTGCAATTGATGCTGGACGGCTTTGTGAAATACTCGGCATCGCCCGCGCCGCGGCGTTCCGAGACAGGTGCCGTTCCCGTTGAAAAGCCGGAATTCTCCGGATTTATTTTTAAAATCCAGGCCAATATGGACCCAAAACACCGGGACCGCGTGGCCTTCTTGCGCGTGTGTTCTGGAAAGTTTTCACGCGACATGATGGTCACGCATTCAGGTACGGGAAAAAAAATCCGGCTTTCGAACTCGCATAAATTGTTTGGGCAGAGCCGCGAGATTGTGGAAGAGGCTTACCCTGGCGACATTGTCGGGCTTGTGGGCTATGACACTTTCCGGATCGGCGACACGCTGACCGAAGATCCCGCCATTTCCTATCATGAAATTCCGCGCTTCCCGCCCGAGTGTTTTTCTTTTATCCGCAACCCGAAACCGGACAAACACAAGGCCTATCAAAAAGGGCTTGAACAGCTTTTAAATGAAGGCATTGTTCAATCGTTTCGTTTGAAAGACGGACGCGGCCCCGTGCTTGCCGCGGTCGGGCCTTTGCAGTTTGAAGTGGTTCAATACCGCCTTCAGAGCGAGTACAACGCGGATTCTATTTTTGACCCCGCGCCCTGGAAGATTATGCGGTGGGTGGGAGAAGATGCGGACATGGCGGCCGTTCGTGATGTCCTTCCTTTTGGCGCGGACATGGGCGAAGACAAAGATGGGCGTACTGTGATTTTTTTTCCGAACCCCTGGTCCGTGGATTTTTTTCTGGAAAAAAACCCACGGGTTTCTCTTTTTGATCTGGCTCCCGGCTCCCGGGTTTAAACCGCCGGACGCAGTTCCGATCCCCAGAGTTTTTCAGACACAAACCGCTCAATCGAGAAACTTCTGACCCGCTCCAGCCCTTTCCCGACTTCTGCCGTTGTTTGTTCGCAAAGCGCGTATTCCCGGGCGCCCAGCCCGGGCCTGCTTTCCAGCGTGAAAAGAAGGTTATCGAGAATATCTCTTTGATCACGGATGCTAGTAATCAGAGTGTCCCTGTCGCTCATCGCCTGCTCCTTTGGTTTTGAACTGCGAAAAGCCATTTTCTGGGGGTTCGTGGGTATTTTGGCAGCAGGGAATTCTGACCTCTCGCCGGGCTTGTAAAAAGTGCGTAAATTCGGCACAATAAGGGCGTCTTTTTTCTCCCATCCCCAGATGCAAAAATAACACCCCGGTCCCTTGAAGTTCCGCAGGGTATCGTGTAAACCTTAAACTCCAAAAAAGTCTAAATTTTTTCAGGAGCGTTTGTGGTTTCAAGAGTCTTTTTAAGACTGCGCGTAAGAGCTGTTTTGAGCCTTGGCGCGATCGCCTTATTTTTTTCCGCCGGGACGTCTCAGCCTCTTTTTGCAGAGCCTGTCCAGGGCCGGAACCTTGCGCTTCTCATTACCGGCATTTCCGGCAGCCATCAGTTTCAGGGTTATTTTAACGATTCGATTTCAAAACTCTCCGAGGTCCTGCGCGCGAACGGTTACAGGGACGCGGACATTTATCAGTTTTCAGAAAGCCCGGGAACCCGCGCGAATGATTTTGTTTCGGATAAAGAACATCTCGAACAGAAATTCAAGGAACTGGCCGGCAGGGACTACGAAAATGTTTTTATCTGGATTGCGGGCCATGCCAACGGCCGCGATGAAGAATCTTTGATGCATCTGCCGAAACAGGACGTTTCCTATAAAGATCTTATGGGGTGGATTGAACCGATCTCCGCGAAGCGCATGGTCCTGGCGCTCGCGATTCCTCAGGGACAGGCGTGGATTCAGAAGATGGGAAAACCCGGGCGCTTGATCGCGGCGGGCAGCGGTTTGAGGGAGTATGACTTCATTCCCTGGATGTTCCTCCGCCTTTTTCCCGCCATGTTTCAGGCCACGTCGGGAGAATTGCAGCCCGGATCCTTGACGATGGGCACCTCTTTTAAAGACGTTTTTGTGGAATCCCAGCAAAGGGCCCAGGCCTGGTACCGCGATAATCATCTTCAGGCCACGGAGCTGGCTTATCTGGATGCGGATGGCGATGGCAAGGGTGAAACCCTTTTTGACCCGGAATCCCTGCCGGAACCGGCGGACCCTTCTCTGGAGGCTCCCAAGGCATTGCCGGCTTCCGGAGACCGCGGGCGTCTTAAGGCCAAGGCAGTGGATCTTTCCGCTTTAAATAAGGCCGAGGAAGCCGATCTAGTAAAAATCGCCGAAAAAACGGCCTCTGAGCCGATAAAGAATAAGGATGGTACGCTCCTTGCAACCCCTGGAGCGCAAACGGTTGTGAATAAGGCTTTAAAACTTGAGACGCTGCCTGATGCCCAGGAAGCGTCGAAGGTTATTTTCTTTATTTCCGGAGGCAGCAAACATGGATCCTAAACTCGAAGGCCCGGGCGCAAAGGCTCCCCGCCTGCGTATTTTGCCGCAGCAGATCGCGGCTGACTCCACGGGGGAAGAAACCCTGCAGCGCGTGAAAGAGTTTTATCACGTCCTGAAAGAGGAGATGAACAAGGTCATTGTCGGCCAGCACGATGTCCTGGAGCTGATCATGATTTCCATTCTTTGCCGCGGCCATGTGCTTCTTGAAGGCGTTCCGGGTCTCGGCAAGACCCTGATGTTCAAGACCTTGTCGAAAATCATGGAGCTGAATTTTCAGCATATTCAGTTTACGCCTGACTTGATGCCTTCGGACATCATCGGGACGGAGATCATTCAGACCGACCCCGAAACCGACCGGCGTATTTTAAAATTTTTGCAGGGCCCGGTGTTTTGCAATTTCCTGCTTGCGGATGAAATCAACCGCACTTCGCCCAAGACCCAATCCGCCCTTCTTCAGGCCATGCAGGACCGTGAAGTTTCCGTGGGGCGAACGACCTACAAACTGGAACAGCCTTTCTTTGTGCTGGCCACGCAGAACCCGATTGACCAGGAAGGCGTTTACCCGCTTCCCGAAGCCCAGCTGGACCGGTTCATGTTCAACATCTTAATTCAGTACCCGGCTTACGAGGAAGAGGTGCTGATTGCCCAGCGTTTCACGCAGAATGAGAAAAATGATGTCGACAAAGTGATCTCTTCAGAGGAATTGCTCGGACTCCAGACCATGGTGCGCGGCATGCTCATCTCCGATGCTCTGGTGCGCTACGCGGTGGATCTTGTTTTCGCGACGCGGCCGGGCAAAGACAATAAATACCCTTTTGTGAATCAGTGGGTGGAATGGGGCGCCGGTCCGCGCGCCACGCTGAACCTCGTGCTTGCGGCAAAAGCCCGCGCGCTTCTGAGGGGCCGTTTGTGCGTGGCCACCGAAGACCTCAAGGCTGTGGCTGTTCCCGTGCTCCGCCACAGAATCAAAATGAATTTTTCCGCGGAAGCGGAAGGCATGAAATCGCATGACCTTGTGGCCAAGGTTCTTTCGGCCGTTCCTGAACAATCCAGACACCGGTAGTGACCGGAACTTTTAGGTAAGGAGCAGGCTTCGCAGTCCGGCGGCATTGATTTTCCCCGCGTCCGAAATTTCTGCGCATCTTTTTATGTCACAAACCGAACAGGGACGAAAATTTCTTGATCCGAAAACCGTCGCCCTTTTGTCCGACTACCGGATGCTGGCGCGCCTGATCGTGGACGGCTTTTTTCTCGGCCATCACCGCGGGCCGCGCAACGCCTTTTCCCTGGAATACAACAAACACCGGGACTATTACCCCGGCGATCCGCTGAAGCTGGTGGACTGGAAGCTCTTTGGCAAAACTGACCGCTACTTTGTGCGGCAGTATCAGGAAGAAACCAACCTGCAGGCCTGGATTGTCATGGATGTCAGTAAATCCATGGGTTACGCAGGCGCGAAGACGCAGGTGACCAAACTGCGCTACGCCTCTTACCTGGCCGCGGCGCTGTCTTACCTTCTGTTCGACCAGCGCGACCTTGTGGGCATGATTCAGTTTGATGACAAATTGAGGAAAGTGATCCATCCGGCGTCGACCCGCAACCAATTGAATCTGATCCTCCGTGAATTGCAGTGCATTCAGGAAGGCGAGGCCTCGAACTTTGAAGATTCCGCGAAATTCGCGGCAAGCCGCATCAAGAAGCGCGGCATGATCCTTCTTTTTTCCGACCTTTTGACCAAGCTCGAGAAGATCGAGAAAACACTGAAGATGTTTTTGCACAAAGGCAATGAGCTGATGGTGTTTCATATCCTGGCGCCGGAAGAGCTGACTTTTCCCTTCCGGAAATTCGGGTTTTTTCAGGACTTGGAAACACGTGAACGGGTGCTTCTGCACCCTGAGCACCTCCAGCATGAATACCAGCTCCAGATGAAACAGTACCTTGAAAAGGTCAAGCACACCTGCGGGAAGATGAAAGTTTCTTACCAGATGCTTGAAACAACGACTCCCTATGACCGCGCGCTTTCAACATTTCTTGAATTGCGCGCGAAGATGAACTGAGGCCGCCCGTGGGATTTGCGGCGCCTCTCTTTTTGTTTGGCTTGACCGCTCTTTTGATTCCGTTCCTTCTGCTTTTTACGAAGGCCAGCGCGACCCGTACCACCGAGTTCAGTTCCGTGGAATTTTTGCGTTCCATCACGGAGCACGCGTCGCGGGTCATGGAATGGAAGCGTTTGCTTTTGCTCGCGGTCCGCGTGCTGTTTTTGGGCCTTCTGGCCATGGCTTTTGCCTTACCGTTTACAAGCCGGACCTGCCGTTTGTCGCTGTTTGCGGCCGGGCCCGCGAAACGGGTAGCCGTGTTTCTGGACACGTCGCTTGGTATGAGCTACCGCGAAAAAGACGAGAAAAGTCTTTTTGATAACGCGCGCGCGCAGGCTGAAGAAGTGATCCGCTCAAACGGCGGTGAGGGCGCGTCTTTTTCGATTTACGGGTTTAGCCGGAAGGTGCAGGCATTGGCCCAGGAAGAAAGGGACTCTTCGCGGGCCTTGCAGAAGATCCGTGATCTCCGGGTCTCGGAAGCGGGCAGTGATTTCGGAGTGCTGGCGCAGTTTCTCGACAAGCAGTTCGGCCGCCGCCCCGATCTTCCGGAAGAGATTTGGGTGTTTTCGGATTTTTCAATCCGTGAAGCGAGCGATGCGGTTCTCTTGGAAAAATTCCGTGAGAACTCCGACAGCCTGCGCACGGTGCATTGGGTGAGCGTCAGGCCCAAAGAGTTTCAAAATTTCTGGATCCGCGACATCGCGCTTCCGCCAAGACCCTTTTTAAAACAGGTGAAGGAAAGAATTCCGGTTCTTTATCAAAGCCAGGGGCTGAAGCCAGGCACGGAAGTAAAATTGGACCTCTGGGTCGAGGGCGCGAAAAGTTCGAGCAAGACCGTCAAGATCGATCCGACGGGCAAAGGGATCGTGACTTTTGAACAGGCGTTTCCAGCCGCGGGGCATTCTCCCGTGCGCGTGGAAAGTTCCGCGGACAACCTTGAAGGGGATAACTCGCGGAGCGCGGTCGTGACCATCAGCCAGCCTTTGAAACTGCTGGTCGTGGAAGACGGCGTTTACGATTACCCGTTCCAGAATCCTTATTATTATGTCAGTCAGGCCCTTGAAAGTTTTGCGGGAACATCGACGCATGAGTCCTGGGTCGATATGGCGCGTCTTCCTGTCAGCGGCCTGAAAGATGTCCGCCTCGGTGATTACAACGTGATTTTGATTGCGGATATTCCCGGCCTCGCGGTGCGGGATCTTTCCCAGCTCCGCACGTACATGAAAGACGGCGGCGCGGTTATTTTCTCCGCGGGAAAAAGTTTTTCAGGGAAAAAAAGCGATGACGCTTTGGCCAAGTTTCTGGGCGGAACTCTGGGCGCGCCTGAAAATGTGGCCGGTGAAGACGCCAGCTTTTTTCTGAAAGGGATCGATTACAGGCATCCGCTTCTCGATGTCTTTGACGGCGGCCGGCAGGGTGATTTGACGCGGGTTCCTTTCCGCCTCCTGATGCCGTTTACGCCCGCGGAGGGCGGGAAAGACCTGGATGTCCTGTTGTGGTTTGAGTCCAAGTGGCCGGCCCTGATTGAAAAGAAAGTGGGCGCGGGCAAACTCTTTATCTGGACGACTTCGCTGAATCAGGAATGGACGCCGTTTCCGAAAGATCCGCTTTACGTGCCGTTTGTGTTTGAACTTTTAAAATACGCGGCCTTTGGCGCATGGAAAACCGGCACGGGTCTTGAGCCGGGAGACAGCTTGACGTTTGACTCCGCGTCCGGCCGTGAACCTTTTGATCAAGTGATGGTCCGCACCCCGCAGGGCGAGCAGATGACGCTTTTCGGGCATGATGGGGTTTCTCCGCCGGCATACCCGGTGGAAAGCGCGGGCATTTATGAATGGGTGGGTGTCAGGGGAGACGCGATGGAGCGGCGCATGTCGGCCGTGAACATCAGTCTCGCGGAATCAGCGCCCGTGTACGCGGCGCTGCAAGGCAGCGCGGAAGACAGCGGCCAGCAGAAAACTTTGAATCCGGCCATGGGGCCGGCATCGGCGCAGAGGCGGTTTTTTTACCGCGCGCTGTTTTACGCGATGCTTGTTTTACTTCTTGCGGAGGCATGGCTTGCCAACCGTTTTTACAAGCCCGAGTGGGTGTAGAGCCAACCCCAATATTAACTTCGGGCTGCAGTTTCGGCTTTCGGCCTGCGCCTTTGCGATCCTCGGCTTCCATACTCTGATTGAGTATGCGCACCTCGGATCGCTTCGGCTCGGCTGCGCAATCCAAAATTTCGCTCCTGAATTTAATATTGGGATAGGCTCTTAACAAAATGAAAACAAGAACGTTCGAAGAGAACCTGAAACGCAGGACGCAGGGCATTGTCGCCGTCAATGCCGCGAAGGGATTTCTCTTTTCACTGGCGGCCGCGGCCATTCTTTTCTACCTCTACTGCGCGGCGCTTTATGTGGCCCCGGGTTTTGTTCCGTTCCGTGTGTCCTTTGGGCTTATTCTGGGCGTTATGCTGAGCGTCCCCGTGTTTTCCGCGGCCTTTGTTTTCTTTCTTCATCACCGCGATACCCAGCGCCTTACCATGACCATTGAACATTCTTACCCCCAGCTCCGGGAAAGACTTTTAACGGCCGTGGAATTTTCACGCGCGCCGGGCAAGCTCCATCAGAACCCGTTCAGCCTTGCTTTGGCGAGAAGCCTTGAAGATGAAATGACCGCGCTGATGGACCGTTTTGGTTTCGGCCGCGCGACCTCTCCCAAAAAGCTTTTGATTCCGGCCGCTCTTTTGGCCGTTATTTTTGTTTCCGGCGCCGTACACGCCACGCTTCAGCCTGAATTCTTCCGTTCTCTGGGAACCCAGATGCCCTCGGCTCCCGCGAGCTGGCCCGGCTTTGAGGCCTTTGAAAACGCGGCGCACCGGTTTCGTTTTGAAATCATTCCCGGCAATTGTGAGATCGCGAAAGGCAGCAACCTTCTTATTCAGGCCAAGATCACGGGCGAGAAACCCCGTGAGGTCACGCTTTATGTGAAGCAGAAGAACGACCCGGCATGGAGAATTTTTGTCATGGAGTCCGCGGGCGACCATCTTTTTCAATACCGGCTTACGTACATTACTGAACAGAGCGTCTACTTTATTAAGGCCGAAGACCAGGAATCGCTCCGCTATCAAATTCAGCTTTCCCAGGCCTTGGCCGTGGAAAAAGCCCTGTGGAGAATTCATTACCCAGAACACACGAACCTTCCGGATGAAAGCCGCCAGGGCTGGGGCCCGAAGATCACGGTTCCTGTCGGGACACGCATCCGCCTTGAGCTGACGATGAACCGTTCCGTGTCCAGCGGCAAGCTGACGAGCGACAGCGGCGGCGAATACCGCATGACCCCGCAGTCCGACCGCCAGCTGATCACGGATTTCACAGTCATGAAAGATGAGCTTGTGCGCATGGACGTCCGCACGCGTGAAGGCGAGCCCATGATGGGAGCGCCAGCGGTCTGGATTCAAACCCTGCCCGATCTTCTGCCTTATTTGGAAGTGCTGGATCCGCAGTTTCACAACTACGTGTTTCCGACCGAGGAAATCCCTTTTGAAATCAATGTGAATGACGACTACGGTATCAAGTCCGTGACCCTTGTGATCCGCTACCAGGGCAAGGAAGAGCGCATTGAATGGCTTCCCGAAGGCACCAAGCAGGACAAGGTCACTTTAAAACCCGTGCTCAACATGGAACGTTTCAAACTCCGCAGCCGGGATCTAGTGTTTGCCTATATCGAAGTCCGTGATAATTCTCCCGGCGAGCCCGCGCATATCGTGCAGTCGCCGCTCTTTACTTTTTTGATCCGCGATTACGTCGAATATTTCAAACTCAAATCCAAACTTCCGGAAAGCCCGTCGCTGCGTATGCTTTTTGAAGGCGTGCTCGTGGAACAGGAAAAAATCATGAACGAAGCGTGGGATTACATTTCACGTTTGCCCGGCGAATCGCCGAAGGGCTGGGAAGACAACGGCCCCGCGGAATCACGTGCGGCATCTTCGCAGAAGGCGGGCTCATGAAGACGCGCCGCATCCTCTCTTTTTTAATGGCCTGCGCCGTGGGCCTGAACGCGCCCGGGGCCTTTGCCCAATCCAGTGTGCAAAATTCCGAAGCCATTCCCCGTGAAGTCGAGCGCCTTCAAAAGCGCCAGCAGGAACTTAACCGCCAGATGGCCGACACCATCAAAAATGTGGAGAGGGATTACCCGGCGCTGGTAGAGAAAAATAAAAAGGCGTTTGAGCGCATCAAGGAATCCCAGAAAACCATGGAGTCCTCGGTCGAGGAATTGTCCAAGGGCGATGTGAATGCGGCTTTTCAGAACCAGGCGGATTTTTTTTCCGAAATGGCCGGCGTTTTCGTGGAAGGTATTAACTTCCTCCGTGACGATGAAGAAAAGAAAAGCCCGCCCATCGGCACGTTTTTGAAAAAAGAAGGCAGTCAGGTGCGCTACCCGCGCGAGAAAAAAATGACGCTCGGCAAAAAACCTTTTTATGAGGCGGAAAATCTTGGAGAAATTTCTTCTGTTGTGACGCACACCGTGAACGAAGCGGAGACCGGTAAGGCGGAAGAGCTGTCTTACATGGAAGCCGTGGACCACGACCTCAAAAAATCATTTCAATCGCGTAAAGAATCGCAGGAAATGGAAAAGACCCATGGCTCCAAACCCGAAGGCGCGGAAGTGACGGCCCAGGGTGGAAGCGAATTTAAGACCGAGACTAATCCGGAAACCAAGGAAGGCCAGGACCCCAGCGGCGGCGCGAAGGCAGGTTCCGCAAGGGACCACAGCCAGAAAGGGCTTGAAGCGTCCGGCGGCGATGTTAAAGAAGCGGGCATGGGGCTGGCTTCTGACGGCGGCGGGGCAGGCAGCGCGTCCGCGGGCGGCGATGCGGCCCTCAAAGCGGGTGAAGAGATGGGCGAGGGCGCGGCCTCAGGTGATGCGGCAAAAGGCCTTGAACAGCAGAGTGCCGAGGCGGGCGAAGGCGGAAACTCCGGTGAAGGCGGCGGTGACGGCGGGCAGCAAAATCCGGAAGAGCCCAAGGCGGCGATGGAAAAAGCTTTGGAGGCTTTTGCGTCCGGAGAACAAAAATCCGGAACTTTGAAAAATGAAAAAGGAACGCTGGCGCAATCCGGAAATGAAGGCGAAGGATCGGCGGCTCTTGAAGGCGGCAGTACGGGCAATTCTTCCGGCAGCAGCGGTTCGGGCCAGGCCTCAGGAAACGCGGGCGCGGGAAGCTCGGAAGGTTCCGGAGGCGGCGGCAGTGAATTACAGGAAGGCGGCCGCGTGGATTTAGCCGCATCTTCAGCGCAAGCGGGAAGCGGTGAAACTTTGGGCGCGGCGGGCGAAGGTCCGGGCGCGGGCTCGGGAAATTTGTCAGAAACAGCACGGGGCGCAAGCGCGTCGCGTTCGGAAAAAGGCGCGCTGGTTTCAGGCGCATCGCAAGGTTCCGGAAAATCCGGAGCGGCGGACGGTCTTGAAGGTTCTTCCGGTACGGCCATGGATCAAGGCGCGGGAAGTCAGTCCTCTTCCGGCGGCGGATACGCGCTTTCGGAAAACGCGGCGGCTGGCGGTACGGCCAGTGAATTTGTGAGCGGCGGCGGGGCGCAGAACGGTTCAGGCTCTGCGGCGGCGGAAGCATCAGGAAATTCAGCTTCCGCAAAATCCGGTGATCAGGGTACAGGCCCCTCCGGCAAAAGCGGGGGTGACTCCAAAGCGGTTTCTTCCGGTGCTTCGGGCGGAGGCTTTTCAGGCGCCGCGGGGCAGGGCGAAGGCTCGGGTGCCGCGCTTTCAGGTGCGGGCGCGGGCAGTGACGGAGCTTCAGGCGACAAAGCCTCTTCTTTTTCAAGCGGTCAGGGAGCGGCTCTTTCCAAAGACGGAGCCGGCGCGGGTGAAAGCGGTGACACGAAAGAAGCCAAGTCTGGAGCCGCAGGTTTTTCAAGCAGCGCGGGTACGGCAGGCGGCCAGGCTTCAGGCGGCAGTTCAGGCCTGAATAAAACCGAAGGCCGTGAAGCCGCGGGCGGACAAGGCGGGTCTTCAGGCTCCGGCGCGGGCGATGGTTTGGGAAGCGGTCCGGTGCTTGTAGGCGGCGAAGGCAAAACAGACAGCGGAACTTCCGGCGGAAGCTCCACAAAATTTTCAAGCGGTGAATCCGCCAGCGCGAGCGGCGGACAAGGCGCAGGCCTCGGCACTCAGGGGAAAACGCCTTTTTCCAGCGCTGCGGGCGCTCAAACTTCTTCAGCACTTCAAGGTCCATCAGGAGCAGGTTTTGCCTCAGCGGGCGCGCAGGCAGGAAAAGCTGCGGATGCGGGCGCGGGAAATGCCGGGTCTTCAGGCACCGCGAAAGCAAGCGCGGGCTCAGGCACAGGTTTCGCGAGCGGAGAGGGTTCAGGCCCTTCAGCGTCAGGTTCCGGCGCAGGCAGCGGCGGAGCTTCCGGCTCATCAGGACTTAACAAAACCTCTTCGGGTTCCGGTGCCTCAGGCACGGCTCAGGGCGATGCTGTTGAAAGCGCGGGCGCAGGAGCTGGAGACAGCGGCCAAGACGCGGGCGGAAACGGCGCGGGTGATCTTTCAGGACAAAGCGCGGGTGAAAGTTTGAATGGCGGCTCAAAAAATAATTTAGCGGCCCCGGCAGGTCAGGGCAAAAGCGGTGCTGGTTCCGGCGAGGCCGAAGGCTATGAAGGCGGCGGAGGAAGTTACAAAAGCAATGCCTCGGGCGCGGGTGCTGATGAAGGTCTTAGTTACGGCGAGGGCGGCGGAGCGGCCCCTGCTTCCGGGGATGGCGGCGACATGCAGGCGGGTCCCGCGGCGTCTTCAGGCACAGGCACGGCCTCGGGCGCTTCTTCAGGCTCAGCATCAGGGCTTACAAAATCAGCTTCCGGTCAAGGTGCTGGCGCGGGTGCCGGCGGCTCCGCGAGCGGCGCAGGCGCAGGTTCAGGAAATGAAAATCTGGCAAAGGCCGCAGGCGGTTCAGCGGCCGAAAAAAATGACGGCTCGGGCGCAGGCGCGGGAAGCGCGGCCAATGCGGGTTCCGGAAACCAAGGCTCTGCGGGTGCTGTGAAGTCCGCTTCTGGCCAAGGCGCGGGCGCAAGCGGCAGTGCTTCTGGCAGCGGCGAAGGTGCCGGGGCAGGCGCTGAAAAAAGTGACGGCGCGGGAGCCGGATCAGGAAATCAGAATTTGGCAGTCAGTGGTTCGGGTGCAGGATCAGGAAAAAGTGATGGAGCAGGTTCCGGTGCTGGCAGCGCGGGCGATGCGGGCGCGGGAAAGACAGCGGGTTCTTCAGGCAGCCTTAAAACAGCATCGGGTCAAGGTTCCGGCACAGGAGAAGGTTTGAGCTACGGGGAAGGCGGAGGTTCAGGGCAGGAAGGTTCTGCTTCAGGATCAGGAGCCGGAGAAGCGGCGGGCACTGCCGGTTCTTTGAAAGCAGAATCCGCGTCAGGCTCAGGAACCGGTTCAGGTTCCGCAAGCGGTCAGAGCGCCGGCACAGCGTCAGGGCAGGCCAATGCCTCGGCCCAGAAAGAGGCCAAGACCCAGGCGTCCTCGGGCACACCGCCGGCCGCGTTAAGCGGCACAGGCCCGCAAAGCACGGCCGCAAGCACCGCGATCTCTAAAACAAACGAAGTCCTCAACGGTCAAATGCAGGGGCCGGTCACGCCGTCCAATCAAAAGCAGACCGAGAAAGCGCGTCAGAAAAACATTTCCAATTCGAATGCCGATGAATCCATTGTCGGCGAAGTCCAGCCGCTTCAGGAAGGCCGCGCCGATGATTCCGAAGACCTTGCGGAACCGCTCAAGAGTGATGTCCGCGAATCCGAGAAAGAACGCGAGATGCTGGATGAAAATGAAAACATGAACCCTGTTCGGGAATGGCTGCTTCAGGAAAAACTTTTGCTTCATGAGCTTAAAAAATTCAAGCCCGTGCGCCAGCCGAACGATCAGAATCCGCCGTGGGAATATTACCTGATGCGCCAGAAGCAGCTCGTGAACGAAATGAAGCAGATCCGCCGCCGCATTGAATTTACCGGCAAGCGCGACGAATTTTTTATTGAGATGCGGCATTTGTCTGAAATCGCGAACCGTTTGCTGGCGCTTCTGAACCGCGGCGAGTTCACGGATTATAAGGCCGCGGGAAAAGCCTATGACTCCCTGCTTTCCGAACTCGAACTTGTGAAGCTGACCCCGGAGACCCCGGAAAAGAAAGATATTCCCACGACAGCGGGCGAGGAAGAGCAGCTTCCCGAAAACTACCGCGGCGCGATTTCCCAGTATTTCCAGCGCCTTTCGGAAGAGTGAGTTTCCTTCCGCATGCCTTTTGACATTGTTTTCCTCAATGCCCTGCCGCCGTTTGTCATCGCGGCCGCGCTTCTTGCCTGCGGTGTTTATCTTTTCCTCGCGTATCACCGTTTTTCAGTGGCTGCGCGCCCCAGTGTGCGTGCCGCGCTTTTCGCGCTCCGCGCCCTTCTTGTCCTGATTCTTTTCTTTATCCTGCTGGATCCATACTGGACGAGGGAACGCGAAAACGAATGGCTCGGCGTTCTTGTCGACACTTCCGCCAGCATGGCCGTGAATGATGAAGTGAACGGTCAGACCCGCCTGGATGCGGTGAAGCGTTACCTCAGTGACGATCCTTTTTGGAAAGAACTGCGGAAAAACAATCTCCGCCGTTTTTACACAGTGGGGGAAATTCTCGAAGACGCGACCCCGGAGACTTTGGCCGAAGTTCAAGCTGAAGGGGACGAAAGCCGGCTTGCGTTTGCGGTCCGCGAACTCAACCGTTTGTACGGCGATGACCCGGGCCTGCTCGGATGGATTGTTTTCACCGACGGCGCGGCCACGGATGTTTCCGACGATGTGCCGGGTGTTTTCGGGGACCCTGTTTTCCCCTGGATCGCGGTCAAGGCCGGAAGCCTTCACGAAGTCCCGAACCTCAGCCTTAAGGCGCCGGTGCTCAAGGACCAGGTCTTTACCAGCGAGACCTTTCCCGTGGAAGCGGTTTGGACCTCCACCCTTTCTCCCGGAACACCGGTCACGCTCAGTGTCGAACTCGACGGAAAACCGTATCTCGAAAAAGAACTTTTGTCCGAAGCCGGCCGGTTTCCTTTTGAGCTTTCCGTGCCGGGTGAAGGCTCGCATGTGCTTGATTTCAACATTTATTCCGAGGCTGATGGCACGGCGCAGAAAGACATTCATGAAAGCGACAATCACGCGCGCGCCTGGTTCCAGGCCAGTCCAAGGCGTCTGAAAGTTTTTTACTCCGAATCTTTTTACAAAGATGAAAATTTTTTCAAAAAGGCGCTTGAGGAAGACCGCGTGTTCAACGTGGATTTTGCTTCCAGCCTCATCGGGTTTGCCAAGAAAAAGGGCGTGCCCTTTATCAAGGACTCGCTGTACGGTCTTCCGCGCACGCGCGAGGGCATGCTGGCCTACGATGTCATTGTGCTGAGCGACGTCAAACGCACGCTTCTCAGCGCGGATCAAATTGCCTGGATCCGCGAACTCGTGGAAAAAGAAGGCGGCGCGCTGGTCATGGTCGGGGGCGTGGACTCTTTTGGCGACGGCGGCTACTCCAATTCCGAAGTAGAAAAAATGCTGCCCGTTGAAATCAGCGATATTTATAAGAAAGACGTGTTTCTCGCGGCCAAGGGCACTGTGGAAAACCCGTTCCGCCCCGTCCCGGTGGCTGGCGAAGAAGACCACGCGCTCCTCAAACTTTCCGGGGACAAACAGAAAAACGAGATGCTTTGGAAAACCATGCCTGAGCTTGGCGGCTACAACTATGTGGGCCGCATCAAGCCGGGCGCCACGGCCATTCTTCAGCATCCCTATGATGTCAGCTCTTTCGGACCGCGCGTAATTCTCGCCGTGCAGAATTTCGGCCAGGGAAAAGTCCTGGCCTTTACTTCCGACATCACGCCCAACTGGGGCCAGTGGTTTCAGGAATGGAAAACGCCGGAAGACGGCTGGCTTTACGCGTCCTTTTGGCGGAACGCCTTCAAATGGCTCACGGAGAACCGCTTGCGCCGCCGCCTTTCACCTTTTGATATTTCTATGACGCCGCTTGACCCGGAAGAACACGAACCCGTGGAATGGACGGCCTATCTTCCCGGCTTGTCAGGCTCCCCGGACCCCGACTCCGCCATGCAGCTTGAGATTTTACAAAAAGAAAAAAGGGTGCGTTTCCGCGAGGCCATGCCTTTCTCGACTCAGCGTAAAATGTCGTGGCGGCTTGAAGATCTGGCCCCCGGCGATTATGTTCTCCGCGCCACCTGCTATCGTAAAGGCCAGCCCTCGCTTGCCGTGGATAAGCCTTTCGCGGTTCACCGGTCGCGTGTGGAGGCCCGGCATTTGGCGGTTTCCTCCGCCACCCTGGAAAAACTGGCCGCCGAAAGCCAGGGCGTGGTGATCCAGCTCGCCAAACCCAAACTGGACGCCGCGCTTAAGAAGATCCGCAAGGTCCACCTGCGCCGCCACTCCGCGCCGCTTTGGCATCACCCGGCCTTTTACGCCCTGGTTCTGGCCATCCTTTCCCTGGATTGGTTTCTCCGCAAGAAAAAAGGCCTGGAGTAACCCTTCGGCGTAGAAAATCCGCCGCCGCTCCCGTATAATCTCACTCGCTCTCCCGTCCTTTTTCTCAATCTTTTTCAGAAGGAAAAAAGTTATGGCCCGACCCGGCGCGTGGAAAATTTTTCTGTTCAGCACCCTTGTTGTTTTTTCAAACCCTGTTTTTGCCGAAGACCTTCCGCCCCTTCCGGACGGTCCGCTCCTCTTAACCAGCGTTACACCCGAGATGCTCAACGCGGATTATTGGATCAGCAAAATTCCGGAACCTGACGCGCCCATCAAAACCCCGGAAGAACTCCAGCATTTCAATCAGGAAATCCGGGCCATGCTTCCCGAACAGATTGATATTTTTAAAATGGATTCCTCACGTTCCGGCAAAGGCACGCAAGAAGACCTCGCGAATGTCTACAAGGCCTTGAGCGGCCGCACCGGGCTTATGTTCGCGGATGATTCGCGGGTCACGAAAGAATTTTTTGAAAAGCAGGTGAAACCCGTCATGGCCTTTGACAAAGTTCCGGCCAAAATCCAGATGGGCTGGGGCGCGGCCGTGCGCGCGGCTTCTGTGCGGGCGATTCCGACAGACGTGAAACTTATTGAGAAGCCGGGCGACATTGAATTTGATGTGCTGCAGTTCACGCAGATCAAACTCTGGACCCCGGTCGCGATTTACCATACCTCGTCGGATGGCAAGTGGTATTACGTGCAGGCCCCCTACACGCGCGGCTGGGTCAAGGCCCGCGACATCGCGCTCTTTCCGTCACGGTCCGCGCTGAAAAAGCACGTCGACTCCTCCAAATTTCTTGTGGTCACGGGGGAGAGCGTGAGTGTTTTTGATGACGCGCAATTGACCAAGTCCGCGGTCCGCGCCAGCATGGGCACAGTCCTTCCGCTGATCGGACAGAATGAAAGAACCAGCGTGGTCGAACTCCCGGTGCGCGGCGAAGGCGGCAAGGTCTCGATTGAAAAAGGATATTTGGGCCGCAGGGTGGACGTGTCCAAAGGCTATCCGGCCTTTACCCAGCGCAACATCATCAAGCAGGCCTTCAAACTTCTGGGTGCGCGTTACGGGTGGGGCGGCATGTACAACGGCCGCGACTGCTCAGGCTTCACGCACGACGTTTTTTTGAGTCTTGGGGTGGACATGCCGCGCGATTCCAAACAGCAGTCTTTTGTGGGAACCCAGCTCGGGCACTTTCCGGTCTTTCAGGGTACCGAAGCGAAAATCGAAGCCATCCGTTCAGGCGCGCCGGGCATGACGCTTCTCAGAATGCCGATGCATCTGATGCTTTACCTCGGAGAGGTGAACGGGCAGTTTTATGTGATTCATTCTACGTGGGCGGAGAGGTATTCCATGACTTCCGATGACAAGAACCGCATCAATCAAGTCGTGGTGTCAGACCTGACGCTGAACGGGCAATCCAGAATCGGCTCGCTCTTTGACCGCATCATCGCGGTCAATGAAGTGAATTAAGGGAATCTAACGCTGCAAATTAAAATGCCGTTTGCTTAGCCGTTGCCGAGTTCGCCGAAATCCTCTCCGGCATTAAGAAACAGCGTGACGGTCTTGAAGTCTTTGGGAAGTTCACCGCTTAAGGTGCGCACGGTATAGCGGATGGCGCCGTCCTTAAAAACCGGCTCCGTCACTTCAATCACGGTGTTGCTCACGGTTCCGTCCTCGTTGAAAACCGAAAGCGTGGCGTTGGGCGGGTCGGCTTCAAAATTACCCGGGCCTTGCTTCCAGTTGGTGACGAACAGGGGCGTTGCAATATGGCCCGCGACACGGTACGGCCGGTCGCTGAAATAAATCGTGGGCGACACATCATGCAGCGTGACCTGGATGCCGTCAAAAGTCCCGGACTTGGCGGTCTGCACGAAAAGGTACGAAGGCCTTTGGGAGCTGTCGAGAATGTGCTGGCTGGCCTGGGCCCAAGGCATTGGGACCGCGGCAAACAAGGCCAGCAGCAATGCAATTTTTTTCATGGAAACCTCGCTTTTGAAATTGAAATTAAGGACGGGGGCTTTTTCTTTATCGGACGCTTCGGGAAAAGTTTGACCTTTCTCTCGGACGAAATGCGGCCGTGTTTTCTTCACTATAACCGGGATTTTATTTTTAAGTAAGGAGATTCCGTGGCCCAAAAATTTATCAGTCTGGGAAATTTCGCAAGCCGTTTTGAGGCCGAACTTTCCAAAAACTGTCTTGATTCCGAAGGTATCCGCGCCATGATTACGTCCGATTCCGAAGACCCGGCCTTGCCTTTCAGCCTTATGGTGCTGGAAGAGGACGAAGCGCAGGCCCGGGCCTGTCTTGAAGGCGCTTCCGCGCAGCCAGCCGCGGGAGCGCCCGCATCGGATGCCGCCGAAGCCATCCGCCAGCTTCAAGAAGCGGGCGAAGAGTTTGAGGCCTACCGCCGTTCCGAACTTGTAGAAAAAGCCAAGGGTGTGAAAGCCGCGGCCCAAATGGGAGTGGCTGCGCTGGCCGCAGCGCCTGTCCTTTATTTTCTGATTCCCGGGAAACAGCTGGCGGGCCGCGCGGTACTGGCCTGTGTGCTGTGGGCCGTGATTCAATTTTTTGTGTGGAAAGACGCGAAGCAGGCAGAAGAGGAATTGGGAAAAAAAAACCCGCCCCGGATTTGACCCCGGAGCGGGAAAAAAAGCCAAATTGAAACCGCGTTTAGCCGCCTTTGGGAAGCGCGAGCGAACTTCCGAAATGAATCAGGACCCAGCCGAGTCCGCCAAAGACAAGAATTGCAGCAAGAACCAAAAGAATCATGGCACCCATTCCCATGCCCGGGTCTTCTTTAATGAAGTTCTTATTTTTGTCATCCATGATAAATTCCTCCCGGAAGCTGTTGGAATGATAACCTAAAGTATAATTTCTATCGGCAGTTTTTTCAAATTTCCTTAAAGGTACCGGGTACCTAAGGGACACGTAACTTGCGTAACATGTCCCCAGCGGAACCCGGTACCCCTTGCATAGATGGGGCCCAGGCACCCTTTAATCAAAGGCGGTTATGAACGAAGAAAAAGAGCTTCAAATCGACAAGTTGGCTTATGGCGGGGAAGGCCTGGGCTTTCTTGACGGCAAAGTCTGCTTTGTCGAGGGCGCGCTGCCTGGCGAAAAAGTGCGGGTCCGCCTGACCCAGGAGAAATCCAATTATTCCAAAGGCCGGCTTCTTGAAATCCTGACCCCTGCGCCAACCCGCATGGAACCGCCCTGTCCTTATGTGCGTGAATGCGGCGGCTGCCAGTACCAGCATGTGACTTATGAAGAGGAACTGCGCTGGAAAGAAATTCAGGTGCGCGAGCATTTGCAAAGGTTCCTTAAAATCAGCGGCGATATTATTAAGCCCATCCGCCACGGCGAATCGCCTTACGGCTACCGTAACAGTGTGACTTTGCACGAGACCACGCAGTCTGCCAAACAGCAGGACTTCGGGTATGTGGGCCGCGACAACCGCACCGTGTTCACACTGGAGAACTGTTTGATTGCCGACCCGCGCCTGAAAAACGCGTTCACGGAAAAACGCCTGCTCAGAAAAGGCGAGGCCCGCATTTCGCTTCGTGTGGGGGAAAGCGGCACGATTTATTCCGGCCGCGAGGAACAGATTTTTTCCATGAAAGTGGGCAGTGAATCCATCCTCACCAGCAGTAAGGGTTTTTTCCAGAACAACCTTGAAGCCACGCGTCAGATTGGTGAGGTGGTCAAGGGCTGGGTGGCTGGCGCCGGCCCCCGTCTTTTCGCGGATCTTTACGCGGGCGCGGGAACGTTCACCCTTCTTGCGGCCGGCGGCGTGCCCGACCTCATGTGCCTTGAAGAAAACCCGCACAGCCTGACCGCGCTCCGTGAAAATTTCAAGGCCCGCAATCTTCAGGCGGATGTGATCGAAGGTCTTGCGGAAAAATCTTTTCCCCGCTACCTGAAGCGCAAACCGCGCGACAAGGTCTTTGTGTTTGTGGATCCGCCGCGCACCGGCATGTCGAGTGAACTCGCGGAATTTCTCGGGGGCGAGCCGTCTATTCAAACTATCGCGTATTTATCCTGTCATCTCGGAACCCTGACCCGCGA
Organism: uncultured bacterium; assembly: GCA_964434115.1. Taxonomy (GTDB): domain Bacteria; phylum Omnitrophota; class Omnitrophia; order Omnitrophales; family Aquincolibacteriaceae; genus ZLKRG04. Next base: position 171,008 of record CAYSSX010000005.1, on the reverse strand, counting down.
CCTTGGAAAAATTCTGGCCAAGGGCCGTTTTGAGGTCAGGGAAGTGATCCCGTTTGATATGTTTCCCAGGACCAAACACATTGAAATGGCCGCGCTTTTGACGCGCGTGTGATTCGGAGGGTATAATTGAACTCATGAGTGAAAAGAACGAATACGTTTCCCGCGAAGAGGCCTTCCGCATCTTCCAGGAAGGCTATCAAAAACAAACCCAGGGTGATGTGGAAGAAGCGATCGAGCTTTACCAGAAATCGATCAGCACTTTTGCCACGGCCGAAGCGCATACCTTTCTGGGCTGGGCCTATAGTTTCAAAGGCCATTACGACGAGGCCATTGCGGAATGCCGCAAAGCCATTTCGATTGACCCTGATTACGGCAACCCTTACAACGATATTGGCGCGTACCTTATTGAACTCAACAAACTTGATGATGCCATTCCCTGGTTTGAGAAAGCTATCCAGGCCAAACGTTATGAATCCTATTGTTACCCCCTCTACAATCTCGGCCGTGCCTGGGAAAAAAAGGGTGATTGGCAGAAAGCCATGACCCATTACCAGGATGCCGTGAAGGACAATCCGGATTACACTCTGGCCCGCCGTGCCCTCTCCCGCCTGCAGGGGTTGTTTAACTAGCGTTAAAAAATCATGGAAAAAATTCCTGTCACACGATTCACCAAGACGCATCCCGCGGCTTTTATGCTGCGGGCTTTCCGGTCGCGTAATTACCGCCTTTTCTTCAGCGGCCAGATTGTTTCCCTGACCGGCACATGGATCACCAATACCGCCACGGCGTGGCTGGTCTACCGTCTGACAGGCTCTGCTGTCATGCTCGGCCTGGTGGGTTTTTGTACGCAGCTGCCCGCCTTTCTTCTGCTCCCTTTTGCCGGCTACGTGGCAGATAAAAGAAACAAACACCGCATCCTTGTCACGACCCAGACTGTTTCCATGCTGCAGTCTTTTGCCCTTGCCGCGCTGACGCTCACGCATCAAATCACAATTCCGTGGCTCCTTGTTCTCAGCGCCATGCAGGGTGTTCTGAACGCCTTTGACATGACCTGCCGTCAGGCCTTTGTTGTCGAACTTGTGGAAAATAAAAAAGACCTGGGCAATGCCATTGCCCTTAACTCATCGATGTTCAATGCCGCGCGTCTTGTGGGTCCGACCATCGGCGGTTTAATTATCACTTCGGTGGGGGAAGGCTGGTGTTTTTTTATCGACGGCGTGAGTTATCTTGCCGTGATCGCAGCGCTGCTTGCCATGCACCTTAAACCGCGCGAGCTTCCCAACCAAACCGGCAGCTTTCTCAAGCATTTTAAAGAAGGCTGGCAATACATCCTGGCCTCAAAGCCCATTCTTTTTATTGTGACCCTGCTTGCGCTTGTAAGTCTCTTCGGGGTTTCCTACACCGTTCTGCTCCCGATTTTTGCGGGTTCGATTTTAAAAGGCGGGCCGCACACACTGGGTTTTCTTATGACTTCCATAGGTGCGGGCGCGCTTCTGGCCGCGCTTTGGCTGGCCTCACGCAAAAGCGTGCTGGGTCTTGGGCGTGTGATTTCTTTTGCTTCCGGATTTTTTGGGCTGGCCCTGATCGCCTTTTCTTTTTCCAAAACCCTCTGGCTTTCGATGTTCTTTCTGGTTGCGGCGGGCGGGGGATTCATGCTTCAAATGGCTTCAAGCAATACGATCTTACAAACCATTGTGGATGACGACAAACGCGGCCGCATCATGAGCCTCTATATTATGTCTGTCATGGGCACCGCGCCTTTCGGAAGCCTGTTCGCAGGATTTCTCTCACAGCGGATTGGCGCGCCCAACGCGCTTTTGATCTGCGGCTTTATTTGTATTGGCGGCGCGGTCTGGTTTTTCCGGCAGCTCCCCGAAATCCGTAAAGCTGTACGCCCCATTTACGCCAACCTTGGCCTTGTTCCCCCGGAAGTGGCAGCGTCGTAGCTCTCCCCATGATTTTTAAAGAAGGGCGGCGGCTAATTCGAGAAGTTCCCCGCAGTCCGGCAGCATATTTTAAAGTTTGATTTGACAGAAAAATAATTATGGATATAAATATCCACAATAGGAGGCCGATATATGTTTTGTCTTTATTCAAAGGGCTGTGAATACGCCATACGTGCGCTTGCGGAAATTTCAATGGAGAATAACGTAGGAAACTTTTCAGCGCGTGATATTTGCCGGAAAGCCGGAATTCCCGAGGCGTATTCCCGGAAAACCTTTCAAGCACTTGTTCAAAACGGGTTTCTAAAAGCCGTGACAGGACCAGGAGGCGGATACTCGCTGGTGCGCGATCCGAAAAAAACGAGTGTGCTTGATGTGATTGAAGCCGTCGAAGGTAAAGCGCACTTTTCAAAGTGTGTGCTTGGGCTTCCTTCCTGCAGCAGCCAAAGCCCCTGTGCTCTTCATTTCACATGGATGAACCTGAAGGCCATTATGATCCAGGAACTCACGTCGCGCACAGTTTCAAATTTATCCAAATCGGTTCAAAAACGGACTGGAAAAATCAAAAAAAGGAATCGGCGATGAATCAGCAGGGCAGTTACGACGAAAAGATTTCCCCTTGGTGGAAGCATGGCGCGGTTCTGACCATTATTGTCGGAATCACGGGACTTATGTTTATGGGAAAGACAACTTATGAAGGAGCGCCGCCCATTTCCGGAAAGGCTGTGGTGGACGGGGGTATTACGGTTTATACGGGGGAGGAAATTCTCGCAGGGCAGTCCGTGTTTCAAAAGTACGGGCTGATGGACTATGGAAGTATTTTTGGGCATGGGGCCTATCGGGGCCCTGACTTTACGGCCGACTATCTGCACCGGCAAGGTGCGCTGATGCGGGAATTTTACGCAGAGCAGAATTTCCGGTCTGCCTATGAGCAGATTGACCAGGATAAAAGAGCTGCCATTGACCGGCAGGTGATTGCTGAGATTAAACAGAATCGGTATGAGCCCTCTTCAAATCAGCTCAAACTGAACCCTGCCCAGGCATTTGCACATGAAAAGATTGTGCAGCATTATCAGGATTACTTCGCGAATGCGGACGCAGAAAATCCGCTGCCTGCCCATTATATTGCTGACAAGGGAGATATTAAAAACCTGACTGCTTTTTTTGCCTGGTCATCCTGGGCCGCCTCGACACCGCGTCCTGGCAAAGACTACTCGTTCACCAACAACTGGCCGCCCGATGATTCTGTCGGGAATCGCCCATCGACTGCGGTTTTTATCTGGAGCGCGCTAAGCCTAATTTCGCTTCTGGGCGCCATCGGTCTAGTTCTGCTTTTCTTCGGCCGTTTTGATTTTCTTGGCTGGGGACATGGAAAGCCCACAGATGTTGTGACGCCCTCTATTTTGAAAATGCCGCTGACAGGGAGTCAGAAAGCCACTTACAAATTTTTTGTGGTCGTTGCCGCGCTTTTTGCTTTTCAAACATTGATGGGCGTTATCACGGCGCATTACTTTGTAGAGTCGGGCGGGTTTTATGGGTTTGATATCCGGAAAATCATTCCGATTTCAATTACCCGAAGCTGGCATCTTCAGCTTTCCATTTTCTGGATTGCCACAGCATGGCTTGCAACCGGGATATTTGTGGGGCCAATGGTCAGCGGCAAGGAACCCAAACGCCAAGCCTTGTTAGTGAATATTCTGTTTGCGGCAGTGCTGCTCGTTGCTGTCGGAAGTATTTTTGGAGAATGGCTTGGAATTAACAATATGCTCGGAACACTGTGGTTCTGGTTCGGGCACCAGGGCTGGGAATATCTGGAGCTTGGTCGTGTTTGGCAAATTCTGCTGACTATCGGGATGCTGCTCTGGGCCTTTATTGTCTTTCGTGCCATCAAGCCGACCCTGAAAGGGCAGGATGCCGGGAGCATGCCTTACCTTCTTCTTTATTCCATCCTGGCCATTCCATTGATGTATTCCTTCGGCATGATGTACAAGCCGAGCACGAATTTCGCGGTCGCTGATTTTTGGCGCTGGTGGATTGTGCACCTATGGGTCGAGGGATTTTTCGAGCTCTTTACGACCATTGTGGTTGCCCACATTCTTGTATTGCTAGGCATTGTACGGCCGGCAGCGGCCCAGCGCGTGGTCTATCTCGATATTATTCTCTATCTCGGAAGCGGGATGATCGGCACGGCCCATCACTATTACTGGACAGCGCAGCCCGCAATCAACCTTGCGCTGGGCGCTGTTTTCTCGGCGGCGGAAGTCGTGCCTCTCGTGCTGCTGACCTTGGAGGCCTGGGATTTCATCCGGCTGAAGTACGATAAAAGCGTCATCAGCGTTAACCCGGAAGAGTTCCCCCATAAGTGGGCGGTGATGTACCTCATGGCCGTGGGTTTCTGGAATTTTCTCGGTGCAGGCATTTTTGGATTCCTGATCAATTTACCCATCGTCAGTTACTACGAGCACGCAACGTATCTGACCTCTAACCACGGGCACGGCGCATTGATGGGAGTTTACGGAAACCTTGCGCTTGCAGCGATGGCGTTTTGCGCACGCGTCACGATTAAGCCTGAAAAGTGGAACCACAAAGTCTGGGCGGTTTCTTTTTGGTGCATTAATATAGGACTTCTCGCCATGCTGGCCATCAGTATTTTCCCTGCCGGAATTTATCAGCTCGTGCAAAGCTTCAAATACGGTTTCTGGTATGCGCGCTCAAGCGCCACGATCAACTCTGTCTTTTTTCAGGGGTTTACCTGGGCAAGGGTCGTGGGCGATTTGGTTTTTGTTTTGGGCGGTACTTTGCCTGTGCTCTATTTCATGGTGAGCCGCTGGAAAAGCCTGCGTTCTGTAACAGAGGAGTAGTCGATGAGAACCTGCCGTGCATTTTTCTGTTTGAGTGCAGCAGCAGCAATTTTTTGGGGTGGTGCGGGAGCTTCTTGGGCAGCAGAGGCGGCCGCCGGAAAAGCCCTGCCGTCAGCACAGGAAAACAAGCAACAGTCCACAGAAGCCATGGCCTCATGGATGGACCGCGCCGCTGCACCCATGCATTTAAAAGGCGATGAAATTACGCTGAAATGGGGCGTGGAATCGCGTTATCGTTTTGAGTACCGGGATGATTTTAGCCTGATTGACGCACGCTACGAAGATGACGCTGTTAATTTGTTCCGCAACCGGCTGAATGCCGATCTGAAAATAAAACCCCAGGACAGCAAAAGTACTTACCGTGTTTTTGCGGAAGCGCAGGCGGCGCAGAGCTTTGCCGAAAGCGGGTTAAATAAAACCAATCTTTTTGTCAATGAGATTGACCTTCGTCAGTTGTTTGTTGAAGCCGACAAGCCCTTTCGTGAGATCCCGGTCACGATCAAGGCCGGGAGGCAGGAACTTTCCTATGGCGATGAGCGCTTTGTCGGCCCCCTCAACTGGAGCAACACGGCCCGTGTTTTTGATGCTGTGAAAACGGTTTATAGTCCTTACCCATGGCTTCAGCTGGATGCTTTTTTCTCACAAGTGGTTCGCAATGAAACCAAGACAGCAGATAAAACCATGCATGATGACAATTCTTATGGGCTCTATGCTGCGTATAAAAAGATAAAAGATCATACCGTCGACAGTTTTCTTTTCATCCGGAACAACCGTGATGACTCTCTTGTGGGAGAAAAAGGCGGGGAGCGCGGTGATCTTCGCGAATACACTTTTGGGAACCGCTTGAAGGGTAAAAAGGGCGCCGTGGATTACGGCACCGAATATGCTTTGCAATTTGGGCGCCGGGCTCAGGATGATATTGAAGCCTGGGCGTTTCACCAGGATCTCGGCTACACCTTTTCAAAGCAGTTTTGGACGCCCCGTGTTTACGCCGAATACAACCATGCCTCCGGCGACCGTAATCCAACGGACGGCGTGGTCAGCACGTTTGATAATTTGTTCCCGACCAATCATAACAAATATGGCTTGATCGATTTTGTCTCTCTGAAAAACATAAATGACATCATGCTGGGAACCAGCGTCAAGCCGGCGGGAAAGTTTCAGATAGCCTCGGAATTTCACTGGTTCTTTCTGGACGCCAAGGAATCACCCTGGTTTAACGCATCCGGCGCTGTGTTTCGTGCGGCAAATGCCAATGCCAGCACACAGCTTGGCGAAGAGCTTGATCTGTACTCAACTTACGCGATTAACAAATACCTTTCCGCTCTGGTTGGATACTCTCATTTTTTTGCCGGTCCCTTTGCTCAGGATACAGGAGGCAATGACGGCGCCAACTTTCTTTATACGCAGATAGCACTCAAACTTTAATCCGCCCGCCTGATCAGTATGTGAGCGTCCGGGATAAAATCATTCAGAGGGAAGCGTTTATGGAAAAAATGAAATTGATTACGGAATACTTTGAAGCAGATCATGACAGGCTCGACATGGTTTTTAAGCAGTTTCAGCGGAAAAAGGAATTTTCGACAGCCCAGGCTAAACCGTATTTCAAAATTTTTAACAACGGTCTCAAGCGGCATATTGTCTGGGAAGAGGATGTCTTGTTTCCCGCCTTTGAGGAGAAAACCGGAATGAAAGACAGCGGCCCCACTTTTGTCATGCGTGAAGAGCATCGGCGCATCGGCGCCCTTCTGGAAGAGCTTCACAATAAAGTGCGCAGGGCCGACCCTTCTAGCGACGTTGAGGAAGCTCAATTGGTTGAGATTCTAACAGCGCACAACCAAAAAGAAGAGCAGGTGCTTTACCCCGCCATGGATCAGCTGCTTACGGAAGAAGAAGTTGCTGAGATGTTTTTAGCCATGGAAAGCATTCCGGTTGAGCGCTATCAGACTTGCTGCGGCGGGCATCACTAAAAACTTTCAAGACGGGGCGTGGGAAATGAGCCCTCCCGAGAGAGAGTTCCTTTGCAGCTTGCATGGCCTTAAGATTTTTAAAGCGTGAGGTTAAAAACAGAGGAGTTTTTATGCGATTTCCAGCCGTGCTTTTTATAAGTACCGTTGTCTTCTTGTCTTTTCCTGCGCTGGGCAGGGCGGAAGAAATCAAAGGGGAGGAAATTGCGGTATTAACGCATGCACCTGAAGTGCCGCCGCCGATTACACGCAAGAAACCCGCTAAGGTGATTGTGAAAATTGAAACCCGGGAACTTGTGAGCCGGCTGGCTGACGGCGTGGAGTACACCTTCTGGACATTCGGCGGCCATGTTCCCGGCCCCTTTGTCCGCGTTCGTGAGGGCGATCTCGTGGAAGTGCATCTGAGCAATCATCCGGATAACAAAATGCCGCACAACATCGATCTGCACTCGGTCACTGGACCCGGCGGCGGAGCGGCCTCAACCTTTACAGCTCCAGGACACACTTCGGTTTTCTCGTTCAAGGCGATCAACCCTGGCTTATACGTTTATCACTGCGCCACCGCGCCTGTGGGTATGCACGTTGCCAACGGCATGTACGGCTTGATTCTGGTTGAGCCTGCCGCGGGTCTTTCAAAAGTTGATCACGAGTATTACGTGATGCAGAGCGAGTTTTACACTAAAGACAAATACGGCACCGCGGGCCTTCAGCCGTTTGATATGGAAAAAGCTCTCAAGGAGCAGCCGGATTATGTTGTTTTTAACGGATCGGTCGGGGCATTGACCGGAGATTCTGCCTTGCAGGCAAAAGTCGGAGAATCGGTGCGTTTGTATGTTGGCAACGGCGGGCCGAATCTTGTATCGTCTTTTCACGTGATTGGAGAAATATTTGACAAGGTTTTTTCCGAAGGCGGCTCAGCGGAAAGCAGCAATGTTCAGACCACACTGATCCCCGCGGGCGGCTCTGCGATTACGGAATTCAAGGTGCAGGTTCCGGGTACTTACATCCTTGTGGACCACTCCATTTTTCGCGCCTTCAATAAAGGTGCGGTCGGCCAGCTTAAAGTCAGCGGGCCCGAGAACAAGGAAATTTATTCTGGAAAAATCGGTGACGAAGTTTATCTTCCGGAAGGATCCGCCCTTCAAAGCATTGCCGCAGAATCGTCTTCTCCGGCACCGGCGGCAAGCACGAAGGAGGAAAGGATTAAAGCCGGAGAAACCGCATACAAAAGAAATTGTATGGCCTGCCACCAGTCGAACGGCCAGGGAATTCCGTCAGCCTTCCCCCCGCTGGCCGGTTCTGATTTTCTAAATGCAGATGCAAACCGCGCGATGCGGGTTGTTGCGCATGGTTTAAGCGGAGGCTTGAAAGTAAATGGAGAACCTTACAATGGCGTTATGCCCGCCCTGCAGCTGAGCGATGAGGAAATCGCAAACATTCTTACCTATGTGTACAACACGTGGGGAAATTCTGGGCAGGAGATTACACCTGAAAAAGTAGCGGAAGCTAAAAAACTGGGCAAGATTGAGCTTAAATAAAAATGTTTCGAAAGCTGTGCGGTGTCTTTGTTCTCCTGCTTTTTTCTGCGTCTTGCCAGAGTGCAGACAGCATCCGGAAGGCACATATTCCCAAAGGGGAGTATGTGCCTTTTTTTGAGGCAGAAAAAAAACCCGTCAAAATGCGGTCTTTTAAGCTCGATGCTTTTCCCGTTACCCAGGCCCAGTACCTTGGTTTTGTAAGAGCGAATTCGTCCTGGCGGCGGTCTCAGGTTAAACGCCTCCTAGCCGATTCGGATTATTTAAAAAACTGGAAGGGCGACGATCAGGTTCAGGCTGAAAAAGCTCCCGTGACTTATGTGTCCTGGTTTGCAGCCAAGGCCTATTGCGAATCAAAAGGCGAGCGGCTGCCCACCTTGGAGGAATGGGAATATGCCGCGCGTGCGGGCGGGCCAGCCGCGAACAGCAAAAGCCAAGACGAGGACAAGTCCCGGATTTTAAGCTGGTATTCCAGACCCTCTCAAGATGTTTTGTCAGAGGTTGGGAAAAGCGCGCCTAATTTTTACGGCGTTTATGATATGCATGGCCTTATTTGGGAATGGGTTTTTGATTTTAAGTCCATACCGAAAACAGACGGCCGTGCGAGCGGAACCAAGTTCCCGGAGAATTTGTTCTGCGCGGGCGGCGCAGGAATATCGGGCGACCCGTCTGACTATGCCGCATTTATGAGATTTGCCTTTCGAAGCAGTTTAAAGGGAAGTTACACGATCAAGGATTTAGGCTTTCGATGCGCCAAAGGGAATGCATGAAAAATATAATTTTGTTGTCGGGGCTTATTTTTCTCGGAATCACGGGCCGTGCTTTCGCTGCCGATTTCCCGGAAAAATCCCTGTACCAGCTTAAACAGGAGTGGACCCGTCAGGACGGAAAAAAGCAGACCCTCGAATCGCTGCAGGGGAAGGTTTGGGTTGCGGCCATGATATACACTCACTGCAGCAGCGCTTGCCCGCTGATTGTCGAATCCATTAAAAAAATTGAGCGGCAATTGCCCCCGGAAAAGTCGGGCAAGGTAGGTTTTGTTCTTTTTTCAATGGACCCCAAACGGGACACCCCGAAGTCGCTGAAGGATTTTGCAAAAGCGCATGCCCTTGGAAAAGAAAACTGGCTGCTTCTGACCTCAAACAAAAATACGGTTCAGGAGCTCTCCGCGGCCTTGGATTTTAATTTCAAAGAAGCCGCGAACGGAATGTTCATTCATCAGAACACGATTTTTATCCTTGATGCAGAGGGTGTGGTGATCCATCAATACCCCAACCTGGATGAAGCCGTATCCGAAGCCGCAAAGGCCTTGTCCGGGACAAGTTCATAAACATAGATAATTGTCATTAAAGTTGCCCACTCACGGGACATTCCTTATACTCTCCCTCATTAAATGAGAGGGAAGTCCCCCTGATAAGAACCCTCAATGAATTGAAGAAAAACGGCAGGCTTGTCAAAGGCCGGTGGGAGCTTGGCCCGGGCCACACGCTTGCTTACCGCCGAGATGAAGACGCGAAGCTCGAAGCCCTCGAATTTCAAACCTCCCTGATTGCCGCGGACCCCGATGCTTTGGTACTCGCGGTTTCTGAAAAACAAAAAAACGGTAAACGCGTTACGCGCACGGCGCGCCTTGGCGGCTCGTGGCGTTTGAATGAAAAAAAACAGATCGAATTTGAGATTGAGCGCGAGTCTGGCGCCAACGATGTGCTCACGTTTCAAGGTGCGTGGAAAGTCGGCGCATCCAACGAAATTATCTATGCCTGGCGCAAAAGAAAAGGAACCGGCCTGAGCACCCTGATTTTCAAGGGTTTCTGGGGCCTTTCCGAAGATCACCGGCTTACTTACACCCTTGAAGGCGCAAGCGGCGAAACCTTTCGCTTGAGCGGCGCGTTTCAAACCAAGAGCATTCTCGCGAAAAAAGGGGAGATTCGTTACCAGCTTGGCGCCTCACTTGAAGGCCGGTTTGGGAAATCACGCACGCTTACGCTGTTTGGAAAGTGGAAGTTCTCAGACAGACTGGGCCTCGTGTTTGAGGTTGAATCCGGAAAACGAAAGAAAAGCGTGCTTCGTTTTGGGGCCGAGTATGAGTTCACAAAAGACATGACCTGTTCCGCCCAGCTTACGGGGCGAAGCGGTGAGCCGCTGGGTGTTGAACTCATTTTCACCCGCGATTTTTGGAAAGGCAATGCCCAGGCCTTTGTCCGCCTGAAGAAATCATTGGCAGAGTCGGCTGTTGAGGGTGGGGTTACAATACCGTGGTGAAAATCTTACGTGTCCCTTAGATAAACGGTACCATTTGACGTCACAAATAAACCCAAGCGATAAAGCTCGTTTCTTCAAATGGAAAAACATGTTCTGGAAGCGATGCGCTTAGGAGAAATTTAACTTGATTGTAAAAACAGAGAAGTTGAAAGTTGCGCACTTATTTATCGAAGGCCTCTCTCATTCATTTGAAAACGATTATGAGTTTTCTTTTGATGAAGATGCGAATTTAATGCTCGCACGGAATGAGAATAAACTGATAGACAAGCTGGAAGAATCGGTCTGGAAAGAATGGGTCGGAAGTATCGAATGGGAATCGCTCAAAAGGTCCAATGCTGTATTGGAAATAAAGCGCACTAGCGCGACCTCGGAAATCCAGGATCATGAAAGCGAAGAACTATTGAACAAGTTACAAACTGCATGGGTTGCCTTGAAGTTAACGGCACCAGTTCACACTGAGCGTTCTTTCAAAACCTGTGGATATACAATTGAAGAAAAATTGCGCGTAAATCATTATGAAGATTTAGCGAAATGGTATTTGCCAGGCTATGACGAACATCATGAGGGGCAGGTTGGAATTATTGAAAAAATTGATGAATCCCGCCTGAAACAATGGCGGGCCTTATATAAGACGATGAGATTTCTTCAAAGTCGTCGTAAAGACAATGAATATTTAAGAGTCTGGTTAGGTTTGAGAAGTTTTGAAAAAGCATGCAGTGAATATTATTTGGAATATCGCCTGCCTTTTTTTGTCCGATCTCTGGAGGCTCTTATTCTTCCAGAACAAGGCAAAACGGCTAACCAGTTCAAATCACGGGTGGCAAAATGGTGGTCAAAAGACATCAACCCAAAAGTATTTATTGGGGATTCTCAAAAAATTCTTGGAGAAATTTATGATATGCGATGTGATTTTGATCATTTGCATGGACTAAAAGAGAGCTACACAAGTATTCAGCAGCTGCGAGCTTATCAATGTGAGCAACTTGCTCGGCGAGCATATCAAGGCATTTTGCTCAATGAGAAAGATTTCCTTTTATTTAAAGACAATGAAGGCGTAAAGCAATTTTGGAATAAATGAGCATTTAAATTGCGTACCCCTTCCAAAAGTGCTGTGTTTGATTCAGAATGAGGACTTGCGCGGAGAAAGTTAGTCTCCAGAAGCATGTGACTAACTTTCTCCTTTTGCGGAAACAAGAAAGTGGTTTCCGCTGCTACGATGAAAGTTAGTCCCTAGAAGCGTGTGACTAACTTTCACCTATTGCAGAAATGAAAAGCATTTCTGCTAGTGATTTTGGTCACGCTTTGGGAACGGGGAAAGGTCTAGGCTATTCATGGGAATAGTACGAGAAAAGCAGGTAAAAAAGGAGGTTCCCATGAAGAACAGAAAATGGCTCGTGGTTTTGGCGGCCGCGGCTGTTTTTGTGCCGCTGACAGTTATGACCCAGATACCGAAGAAGGTTTCCCAGCAGCCGGAAGGTCCAGGGCTTTCTGTTGGCAGGAGTCAGGCGTATCAGGAGATTTTGGACCGCAAGGATTACCGGACGTTCAAGAATTCAAATGCCCCGGAGAGAGGTATTGAAGCACCTTCTGACGCAAAAGCTGCGGCTGAAGCTGTTAAGACCGGTGATAAATAAAATAAAAGTGCGGGGTTAATTTTCGAGCGGGATAAGCGTGCTTTTGCCGGTTCTCCCCGGCAGTGCGTTTGCGTCCATGGCGCAAATGCAGAGTGAGTTTGAGCAGTTAAAGGATCATTTCAAGTAATCAGTTACCGAAATGTTTTGAAAGGTGGAGAATAGATCTTATGAGCGGTTCCTCTCATCATGCGCACAAAATCGACGATGCCCTGCTTCCTCTTATTGCCCACGGAGTCCGGGCCAGTTCCTGTCCTTTCCTGATTACAAACCGACAGGGGGAAATTCTGTATGTGAACCCTGTGTTTTCCACGCTTACAGGTTATTCACTCGACGAGTTGAAAGGCCAGACCCCCCGCGTTTTCAAGTCACCCAACACCCCGCTTTTGATTCATCAGGATTTGTGGAACACCATCTCTGCGGGAAAGCCCTGGCGCGGTGAGCTGTGCAACCGCCGGAAAAGCGGCGGAGAGTACTGGGAATCCATTGTGATTAATCCGATTAAAAATGACGCGGGTGAGATCACGCATTATGTGGGCGTCTGGCAGGACATCACCGTCCGCAGAAGGAATGATGAAAATATTCTGAATGAAAAAGCCGCTCTTGAGCGCCAGTCACGCACCGATGATCTGACCGGGCTCTACAACAGACGGCATATTTTTATCGAGCTGGAACGTGAAGTGGAGCGTGCGGTCCGTTACGGCAGGCCTTTGTCCGGCATGATGATTGACATTGACGACTTCAAGAAAATCAATGACACCTACGGGCACATTGTGGGCGACCAGGTGGTGCAGACTTTTGCGCGTATTCTTGAAGACAGCATCCGCGGTATTGATATTCTCGGCCGCTACGGCGGTGATGAGTTTCTTTTGATCCTTCCCGAAACATCACTGGATGAGGCGCAATCCGTGGCTGAGCGTATCCGCAGCAGTGTGATTCATTATCAACACCAGGTGATGGCTGAATTGGGATCCCTCACGGCCAGCATAGGGCTGGTTGCTTTTGACGAGACGTGCCGCGCTAACAAGAAGCTCTTTCTTGAAAAAATCGATGCCGTCCTTTTGACCGCCAAGCGATCCGGAAAAAACCAGATTATTATCGGATAAATCAAAGAGTCGGAAATGCACCCTTCCCCCGCAGTTGAACAGAAGGAGCTTCCATGAGTGGAATTCAGAAATCACCGTATGTAAGAGAAGAAACCCCCGGGCGCAAAGCCTGGTGTTCCTGCGGGGAATCCGCCAATCAGCCTTATTGTGACGGCAGCCATAAAACCAGGGCTGCCGGGAAGTCTCCTGTGATTGTGGAAATTACAGAAGCCAAAAAAGTCGCCTGGTGCGGCTGCCGTGAATCCAAGAACAAACCTTTCTGCGACGGAAGCCACCGGGCGCTTTAAAGTTTTCCGAACCACCTTCCTGAATGCCCTGCTGGAAATTCGGCCTGTCTGAAATACCCAGAAAGTGTTATTCTCTGCGGAATTCGCAAGGGTCCCCGCGACCCCTTAAAGGAATCTTATGCCCGATAGTCCCATTGCAGTAAAGGAACGACACGAGAGATTTGTGAGAAGGGTGATCGAGACCCAGCGGGTTTGGGCCTTGGACAAGGAAGGCGAAACCCTTGCCGCGAGCCAATGCTCGAAAGCGGAACACGAAGGGGCCATGGTCGTGCCCTTTTGGTCGGAAGAAGAGTATGCCGCGCAATGCGCGAAAGATGACTGGATTGATTACACGCCCAAGGTTTTTTCTCTGAACGAATTCCTGAACGGCCTTTTGCCGCACCTTGAAGACGCGGGTTATCTTGTAGGCACGGACTGGAATTCCCACCTCATCGGCACCGAGCTCGACCCGGCCGCGCTCGCGGATGAAATCAAGAAGCTGATGTTATGAAACCCCTGGTCCTTCTGGACAGCGCGAAAATTTCCGACGGCAAAGAATTGCGGCTGTACAAACACGACGCTGATTTTTCAATCAAGGTTAACAGCGCGGAATTGATGAACAGCCGCATGCATGGCTCGGAAGAAGCGCTGGCCCGCCTTGCCTGCGAAGAAATTAAAAAATTTCCGGACCCGAAAGTTCTGATCGGCGGGCTGGGTATGGGGTTCACGCTCCGCGCCGCGCTGGATGTGCTTCCCGTGAAATCCCAGGTCGTGGTGGCGGAGCTTGTTCCTGAAGTCGTGAAATGGAACCAGGGAGTTCTCGCGCATTTGGCCCGCAAGCCGCTCACGGACCGGCGCGTGAAGATTTATGAGACTGATGTTGCGAGGAAGATTCAGGAAGCCAAAGAGTCGTACAGCGCGATTCTCCTGGATGTGGACAATGGCCCCGAGAGTTTGTTTCAGAGAGGCAATGACCGGCTTTACAACAAGGACGGCCTTCGCACCGCGTACATGGCTTTGCAGAACCGGGGTGTTTTAGCGGTTTGGTCCGCGGTGCCGGCGCGTGATTTTACGCGGCGTCTGCATGCGGCAGGGTTTACGGTGAAGGAAATTCCGGTCAGCGCGCGCTCGGGACAAAAGGCCGGGGGACATCACTGGATTTGGCTGGCTAAAAAACATATCCCCACCCCCGCGGCTGAAAAAAAATCAAAAACCGCACGGCGTTATTAAACCGCGTTTGCGGAACAAGTGACACACGGCCACCGTTTAAAAGCGGCGGCTTTTTTTATTGGGGCAATTCCGAAAATCGCCGATAAATAAATTCTGAAAACGCTGCTTTAAGAGGAACTTTTGAAAAGGAGGAGGGGAGTTTATGAAGGAATTATATTTTATGCTGGCGCCGCTGCTTTCAATTTTGTCCATGCTCATCGCCTTCTTCCCTCTGTATGCCCTTTACTGCTGTGTTAAAAATCCAATGAGTTTTGGGTGGAAGGTCCTGCATGTCTTATTAATGCTGGTTTTCTGGCCGCTCGGAATCATTCCTTATGCCTTCACAAAAAGCCGTGAAATTATTGTTCAGGCGGTTGCCGGTGTTTTGGTGGTCGTGCTTGTCAGCAGTTTTCTTTACGCGGGAGAGTGGCGCCAAAGCAGAAAAGCCGGACAAAGTTCCAGTAATGACCCCCGCGCCTTGGCGGTTGTGGTGAGTGCGGCTGCAGTGGCTTGTCTGATCCGGCCTTATGTTTGGTTTTTAGCCGCGACCGGAAAATTGGGCAAAGATGAAGGCTCGGGGAAGGGCTTCACCCAAGGCGCGAAAGTGAAAAGGACTTTTAGCATTTCCTCGTCGGGAAATCAAACAACGGTCACAGAGACCCGTGAGCAGAACCTCCTTTTGAACACGGGAAAGCCGGCCGTCACGTTCCATTTGGGTGCGGTCTCGAAAGAAGATCAGCAAGAACTGCCGGCGGATCTCAAAGTTGTTTCCGATGGCGGGGCCGAACTACCGCTTGAAACTGGAGAATCTTCAGCGGATGATGCCTTGATCGCGGCTTCTCAAAACGGGGACCTTGAGGCCTTGAAAACCGCGCTTAAAGACGGGGCGAGAATCGATGCCGTTTCGAGTGAAAATTACACGGCCCTGATGGAAGCCTCGCAGTACGGGTATACGGCCCTTGTCGAGTTATTGATCAGTCAAGGCGCTGATCCCGCGTATCAGTCGCCGGATGGTGAGACGGCCCTGAGTCTTGCCCGGCAGAATTTCAGGAAAGATATTGAGGAGCTTCTAAAAAGTAAACAGTAATTCCGCCAGCATTAAGCGGCTGAAAAAACAAGACCTCCCGGCCTTATTAAGGAAACTTTCCTTTGCTTGAAATTTATGTCGATGCCGATGCCTGCCCTGTTAAAGAGGAAGCCGCGCGTGTCGCGAAACGCTGCGAGCTGAACGTGACGTATGTTTCAAATTCCGGTATGCGCATTCCGGAGCAGGAAGGGGCCAAACTTGTGGTTGTGGAAGGACAAGCGGATGCCGCGGACAACTGGATCGTGGAGCATCTTTCTCCAAACGACATTGTACTGACCGCGGATATTCCTTTGGCCTACAGGGCTGTCAAGGCAGGCGCGCGAGCTTTGGATTTTACGGGGCGAATTTTTTCAGAAGCGAACATCGGAGAAATCCTGGCCACGCGCGACTTGATGCGGGAACTCCGGGATGCCGGAAGTTTGACAGGCGGCCCGCCGGCGTTTCAAAAACAGGACCGCTCGCGCTTTCTCCACAGTCTGGATCAGGTCATTCAGAACATCCGCAGAACCCTGCCTTAGGGTAACACCCCATAGCCGCCCCCTTCCGCAAAACCTATACTCCCTCTGTCCTTCGATTCCCGAGAAAAATCCGGGAATCCCAACTAAAGGAGTTTCTATGGATTTGATTACAGTGGTTGTCACACTTATCGTGGTGGGTGTTCTGCTTTGGGGAATTAACAATTACATTCCCATGGATGCCAAGATCAAAAGCATGCTCAACATTGTGGTTGTGATTGTGGTGGCCCTATGGCTGCTGCAGGGGTTTGGATTGATTGGAAACATTCACACCGTTAAGGTCAGTTAAGAAACAGAAGAAGACAAGGCGCCAAGCACGGCCTGTACTTGGCGCCTTCTGTTGCATCAAGGCCTTTTCCGAAACGGATTTTACGGAAGACCTGAAAAAGTTTGATGTTCCTACCCTGATTGTTCACGGCGATGACGATCAGATTGTTCCGATCGGTGCCAGCCGGTCTCGCGTCATCAAAACTGGTAAAAAATTCAAAATGGATTGTCTATTCCGGCGCGCCGCACGGTTTGACGGACACGCACAAGGATAAGCTTAATGCGGATCTTCTGGCCTTTCTTAAAGCCTAAATATGCCGGGGTTTAAGGTCTGCCGGAAGTCTTCGCGACCCATGGAAGGGAGAGCTCTGTAAGGCTCTATTTGACGCCAGAATCGGATTGCGCGGGCTGGCCTTTTTTGTTAGGCTTTTCCCAGTTCAAGAATCCCCCAAACGCATTGGCTTTTTCACACGGATGGAGTTTTATGCGCCCCCTCACGAAAGTCTTGCCGCTTCTCCTCACACTCGTTTTTACTTCCGCATCTTTTTCTTACGCCGCAGAGGCACCCAAAAAGGGTTATGACAAATACGGGAAGCCTTTGCCCGGAACGGACCCGGCTTTTAATCCGCCGGTTACTGGAAGCGCTCCGCCGGCTGTGGCTGAGGGAAATAAATTGCAGGGGTCCGTGACGGTCCAGCCGCCGCCTCAGCCGTCATGTCCTGATTTCGAATTTAGCGGTGATCAGCAGAGGCCTGTTTTCCGCGGCGCCGGTTATCAGTGCCCTCCGGGATATCACTGTCAGGGTTACCCGGGTTATGTGTGCAAATGGGATTTTGGAGGCAACACTTCTGCGACCATGACGGCATCTGACCCCAACTGCCGTTACTCGCTGTGCAGTGAACAGCTTCCTACCCGCTGATCAAAAGTAAAAGTGAAAATGAAAATGCCGGGTCCTTCTTACCAGGCCCGGCATTTTTTTTGGATTAAGGCCGCGGATGCCGGCATGGCCCGCGGCATCTTCTCTACCCCAGCACTCAAGACCGCAACATTTCCCTAGGGATTTCATAGGGGTTCTCTTAAAATGACTGACAACTCCCTCTGAAAGCCATCCAAATGCTGCTCCCGCGTAGGAGGAAATATGTGGAGGAAGTGGTTTCCCTGGAGAAAGATCATCAAGAAGATTGCCCTCCGGCAGGGTTTTCTTGACCCGATTGCTCTCCTGTCCAAGATTCAGCGTTTTGCCCAGCCCTCTGAGGTGGCTGCGCCGATTGAACTTCTCCGGCTTGCGACGGTTCTGCAGGCCCGGGGCCTCGTGAATGTCCAGGCCATTCAGCACAACCTTGACTGGGTCTGGCCCTACTGGGTGGTGAGGCAGTTCAACCCTGTGGACGTTTCGTTTATCCCGCGCGCGTTTTCCCTGACCCATATAAATTTAACAAACCGGAATTGGACGGCTGTCGGCGTTCCCGGAAGCCAGCATTATCCCTTGATCGATCCGCGCGGTCTTTTGACGCCGTTTTATGACGGCTGGTCGCTTGATGTCTGGGTGATTCCCAAGGAGGGTGCCGCACTTCTCCCTTCTCAGGCGCCAGAGATTCTTCAGAGGTGGGAAGACACGAGCAACCTTGTGCTTCGCACGCGGTTTGAGCGCGGCGGCATGAGTGTGGTTTCGCGGGTTTCCGTGCACCGGAACGGCGCGGACCTCAGTTGTGTTCAGGAGATCGAAGCGTTGTCGGATCAGGAAGCCTGGCTTGCCGTGGCCCTGCGCCCGTTTAATTCTGAAGGTGTGAGTGAAGTGGAGCGCATCGCCCTGACCGGAAATGGAACCGGATGGGAAATCAATAAAAAGCATCATGTCCGTTTTGATCCGGCGCCGGAAGGGCAATTTTTTTCCAATTACCGCGAAGGCGACGTTTATCAAAAAATCCAGCATCATCCGCCGCTCTCAGACGCGCTTTCCCTTCATCCGGAAATGGAGTGCCAGGCCGGAATGGCCACGGCCGCCGCGGTGTTTCGTTTAATGCCGGGTGTCCCGCGCCAGGTGAAGGCGCACATTCCCTTGCAGCCCAAAGTTCTGCCCGAGGCTTCAGCGTCCGAAACTCCTGATACGGAAAGCGCGGAACAGAGCTGGAAAAAAGCCCTCGCGGCGCATTGCCGTCTAAGTACGGCCGATCCAGCAACGGCCTACCTTTATAATGCGGCCGTTAAAACCCTGATTCTGCATACGCCGGGGACGGAGGCCTTTCCCGGCCCTTATACCTACAAGCATTTTTGGTTCCGTGACTCGGTGTTTATTCTTCACGCGCTGCTCGCCGCGAATCTTCCTCAGCGCGCGGAAAAAATCCTCGATCATTTCCCCGCGAGGCAGGTTTTTGGCGGACACTTCCGGTCACAGGACGGGGAATGGGATTCCAACGGGCAGGCGCTGTGGATTTTCAGGCGTTATTGCGAACTCACCGGGTCAAAGCCCAAGGATGTCTGGAAGGATGCGATCCGTAAAGGCGCCCGCTGGATCGAACAAAAAAGAATCTCGGAAAAAGTAAACGAGGAACACGCCGGTCTTTTTCCCGCGGGATTCAGCGCCGAACATCTTGGCCCTAATGATTTTTATTACTGGGATGATTTCTGGGGTGTTGAGGGACTCCGGTCCGCGGCTGCTCTGATGCGTTTGTACGGAGAAACGGAAGAGGCCGCGCGGCATGACGAAACGGCTGCCCGTTTTATGGGCTGCATTGAGGAAAGCCTTGTGCGGGCCGCGGCGCGTTTGAAAACTTCCGCGATGCCTGCTTCCCCCTACCGGCGTTTGGACACGGGTTCTGTGGGGTCGCTGGCCGTGGGTTATCCGCTGACGCTGTGGGCCGCGGATGACGCGCGCGTTTTGAAAACCACGGAATACCTTCTGAGCCGGCATTTTATCAAGGGAGGATTTTTCCATGAGATGAGCCACTCCGGAATTAATCCTTATCTGACGCTCGGCATTGCGCAAATACTTCTCAGGTGCGGCGATCCGCGGTACGCGGATATCGTGCGGGCTATTCAAAAGCTCGCTTCACCCACGGGCCAGTGGCCGGAGGCGATCCATCCCCAGACCTTGGGCGGGTGCATGGGGGACGGCCAGCATGTTTGGGCGGCCGCGGAATGGATCCTTATGATCCGCGCCTGTTTTGTGCGGGAAGAAAACGGATGTTTGATTCTTTGCTCCGGAGTGCTTCCGGAATGGTACGCGCCGGGGAAGGCTGCGTTTTTTGGAAAAACCATGACCCCCTGGGGGCTTATCGAAGTGAGCGTGAGTCAGGAGAACGAACAGGTTCATGTTGCGTGGGAACTGGAAGGTCCAGGGGTTCCCGTAAATATCGAAATCCGGCTGCCGGGACACCTCCCCGTGACGGCGGCCGCTCATCAAAAAGAAGTTTTGCTAACCAAGGGGACGAAGGCATGAAGATTTTAATGATGACGAACACCTACACGCCGATTGTCGGAGGGCTTGAAAAATCCATCCAGACTTTCAGCGACGCATTCCGTGCGCGCGGCCATCAGGTTAAAATTGTGGCCCCTGTTTTTCCCAAGATGCCTGAGAATGAAAGAGACGTCATCCGCGTTCCTTCCATCGAGAAATTCGTCAGCACGGATTTTTCTATCACCCTGCCGCTGCCGGAACTTCTCCAGAGTACGGTAGAGGATTTTAAGCCGGACATTGTGCACTCCCACCATCCTTTTTTGATGGGGGATCTTGCTTTGCGTTTGTGCGGGCAAAAGAAAATCCCGCTCGTGTTTACTTATCACACGATGTTTGAGCATTACACCGATCACTTCGCAATGGACAAGCAGGCCATGCAGCAATTTGTCGTGGAGCTGGCCACGGGGTACGCGAAAATGGCAGACCAGGTGATTGTGCCGAGCGAAAGCGTGGGCCGTATTCTTGAAGAACGCAAAGTGAAAGGTCCGATCGCGGTTGTGCCGACCGGTATTGATGTGAAACATTTTGCCGAAGCTCCGGACACGTTCCGCCGGCTCCATGGAATTCCCAAGAATGCTTTTGTGGCGGGGCACGTCGGCCGGCTGGCTCCGGAAAAAAACCTGCCCTTTCTTACCGAGGCGGCTGCGGAATTCCTGAAGCGCAACAAAAAGGCGCATTTTCTTGTGGTGGGCCGGGGTCCGAGCGAGCGCGATATGAAAAAAATCTTCCGTTCCTGGGGTGTGCTGAGCCGCGTTCACTTTGCAGGCGTGCAAAAAGGCCGGGCGCTGGTGGCGGCCTATCACTCCATGAATGTTTTTGCCTTTGCCTCCAAAAGCGAGACGCAGGGGATTGTGCTCGCGGAAGCCATGGCCGCGGGGCTGCCGGTGGTGGGCCTTGACGCTCCCGGAGTCCGCGAAGTGGTGCGTGACAAGAAAAACGGAAGGCTGCTGATGACGGAATCGCGGAAGCGGTTTTCCGCGGCGCTTGATTGGTGCGCGAGCCGCACGGGCCCGCAATGGACGCTTATCCAGAAAGAGGCGCTTGAAACCGCAAAAGAATTTTCCGTAGATGTCTGCGCGGAAAAAGCCCTGAAGATTTACGCGCAGGTGATCCGGGAATACAAGGCGGAGACAAAAGACAAGGGAAACCACTTTGGCGGGCTGGTCGGGCGCTTTAAGACGGAGCTGGGCATGCTCCTCAATCTGGGCCGGGCCGCGGGTTCCGCGCTTGTCAAAACCGCGGTTTCTGAAAAGAATCCCAAAGAGGTGCTTACACAGGCTTACCAAAAGCAGATCGATAAACTCCGCTCCGAGTGGATGGAGAAGCTCCTGAAAATCCGCAGGGAATCCAAGGACATTTCGGAGGAAGAGCGCGTCAAGCTGGACGCGGTGTCCGAGGTCGTGACGCAAAAGATACGGAACTATGAGAGTGATCTTGCGGAACTCAACCGTAAAGTGCTCAGCGGTTGTGATGAGTTTGAGAAATTTATGGCCGGCGCGCACAGCGAGCTTCAGAAAGAATTTGAGAAAATTAACGGCACTCCGCCCGCGCCGGAGGAAGCTCTGATCCCGGCGGATAAAAAAGAACCTGCCCGCTGATATGAACCTTCGCGGCTATTTTAAAAAACAAGGCGCTCGTTTTTCTTTACGCGAATGGCAGATGCGCCTGCTGGGGCTTAAGGTTTCAGAAACCCCGCGCGCCGGGCGCGGCCTCGTGCTTCTTCAGATTGACGGACTCTCCAATCCGGACCTTCAGGCAGCCTTGAAAAAAGGACACATGCCGTTTCTTTCCTGGCTGCTAAGGCGCGAGCATTACCGGCTGCACCCCGTGTATTCTGGCATTCCTTCCAATACGCCCGCTTTTCAGGGAGAGTTTTTTTTCGGAAAAGCCCAATGCGTTCCCGCGTTTCAATTCCGTGACCGTAAAACTCAAAAAGTTTTCACGATGTTCGAACACGCCAGCGCGGGGGAAATGGAAAAACGCCTGCTTCTTGAGGGGGAAGGCCTGATGGCGGGCGGCAGCGCCTACGGCAATATTTTTTCAGGAGGCGCGGCCGAATCCCACATCTGCGCATCGACCGCGGATTGGGTCAGTCTGCTGAAAGCCTGGAACCCGTACGCGCTTCTGGTGACCTGGATTATGAGTCCTTTTGCCCTGGTGCGCGCCGTGCTGCTGTGCGGAATTGAAGCAGTGCTGGCCTTTTTTGATTTTGTCCGCGGCGCCGTGAAGGGGCAGGACGTTCTTATGGAGTGGTCGTTTATTTTTATGCGCGTCCTTGGCTCGATTCTCATGCGGGAACTCGCCACAGCCCATGCCCGCATGGATATTTACCGGGGCTTGCCGGTGGTGCAGGTTAATTTTTTAGGTTATGACGAGCAGGCGCACCGCCGCGGGCCTTCCACGCGTTTTGCTTACTGGAGCTTGAGCGGTATTGACCGGGCGATCCGGAAAATCTGGAAAGCCGCGATGAGTTCCCAAAGGGGTTCCTATGATGTCTGGATTTATTCGGACCATGGGCAGGTCAAGGTCACACCGTTTGAAAAGGCCGCGGGCCTGCGTATCCAGGACGCGGTTCAGAAACTTTTTGAGGAGACCCAGGCCAGCATGAAAGGGCATGAACCTTACCGCCCTTCGCGGGGCCGGAGAGCCTGGGGCGATACCGTGATGGGTACGGCCTACTCCGCGAACACTGAAAAAAATGAGGATGCCGCCAGGCCCGTGGTCACAACTTTGGGACCGATCAGCCAGATCTATTTTCCCGAGCCGCTTGCGGATGAGGATAAAAAAAGTTTTGCCGCGGCGCTTCTTCAAAAATACCCCGCCCTTCCGCTCATCGCGGTTCCGCTGAAAAACGGGGAAATCCTTTTTGAAACGCACGGCGGCACGCGCCGCTTACCCGAAGACGCGGAAGCCCTGCTGGGGGCGGAACACCCGTATTTGAAAAAGGTGGCACGGGATTTAGTTTCCCTGCTGAGTCATGAAAGCCGGGGAGATCTGATGCTTTTTGGATGGTGCGCCGGAGCGGCCCCCGTGTCTTTTTCAAACGAGAACGGATCTCACGCGGGTCTCACGTCCCGCGAGACGCAGGCCTTTGCCTTACTGCCCAGTGACACCCCGCTTGATCCTGAGGAAGACGACGTGATTCGCGCCAGCGATCTGCGTTTGAGCGCGCAGATTGTTTTGGGGAAGGTCAAAAAGAGAGACAAGGCCTCAGGCACTTTTCAAACCGTGTCCCGCGATCTGTCAAAACTGCGCGTGCTTTCTTACAATGTGCACAGCTGCGTGGGAACCGATGGATTGCTCTCTGTGCCGAGGATTGCCCGCGTGATCGCGAAAGCAAACCCGGATGTGGTTGCGCTTCAAGAGCTGGACGCGGGACGCAGGATCCTGGGGTGCGACCAGGCCGCCGCGATTGCCCGGGAACTTGAAATGCAATTTCACTTTCACCCGGTCTGCGGGGAAGAAACCGAGGCCTTCGGCAACGCGATCCTGAGCCGTTATCCCGTGAAAAAAATTCAGGCCTGGCACCTTCCGGCGTTGGCCAAGACGGTGCTTTTTGAGCCCCGGGGCGTTCTCTGGGTGGAAGTCGATTTTAACGGCCGGCCGGTTCAGGTGCTGACCACGCATTTAAGCATTTGGGTGCCTGAACTCAAGCGTCAGATGGCGTCGCTTTTAGGACCCAAAGGACTGTCTCAGGCAGGCGAAGAAGGGCCGGTTATTTTTTGCGGGGATTTTAATTTCAGTCCGGGGTCTGAGTTTTACAAAAAACTGGCCGGATGGGAAGACGTTCACCGGGATTTGGGGATTCCCGGGCGAACCTGGATCAGCCAATGGCCGGTCCGCCGCCTTGATTACATTTTAAAGAAGGGAAATTTTTCCGCGGAACCGGTCCTTCTCGCGCGAACGTCATTGGAGCGTACCGCCTCGGATCATCTGCCTGTGGCCGCTGACTTTTCATTTCCGGCTCATGGCGGCGCTCCGCATGAAAGAAAATCATGACCTCGCCGGAGGAAATTCGAGAATTTGTGGATTTATTTAACCAGCAGAAATTTTTCGAAGCGCATGAGACGCTTGAACTTTTGTGGCGCCGGGAAAAAGGGGAGCCAAGGGATTTTTACCAGGGGCTGATTCAAATTGCCGCCGTGTTTGTACATCTGCAAAAAGGAACTCCTGGGGGAGGCGAAAAAATTTTGGAAACCGCCCGCGGTTACCTTGAGAAGTACAGGCCGGTTTACCAGGGCCTGGATATTGATCACTTGCTCAGGCAAACCCGGGAGAGCTTTGCCGAAGGCGCTATTTTCCCCAGGCTTTTGCTCGTGTAAAACAGTAGAATAATGCAGACGGAGGATTTATGAGGACACCTAAGCTGTTTTGTTTGTTTTTGATTTTGGCGGTTTGCGCGGCCGCGGCCGCTTTCGCCGACCCGCTCAAAGACAAAGCCCCCTATTCGATTGAGCGGGCGGAACCGGGCCTCGACGGAAAGAGCGCGAAATTCAGCCTTGAGCTTCAGGACCTGTCGGAGGAAAGAACCGCGGCCACCCTTTTCATCAAAGGGAAAATTTTCAATCCTCTCCCCGCGGATTTGAAGAACGTGATTGTGGAGGCCAGCTTTGTGACCGAGGGAAATAATTCTCTCCACCGCAGCGGGATTACGATCCCCGTGGTGAAGGCCGGCGAAACCCTGAACTGGGCCATAACCGTGAGCCCTGCTGAGAAAAAAGAATTCCTGGATGTTCATCAAGTGCCTTTTTACACCTACGCCGGAGTGGCGGGTGTGGACGGGGTTCATTCCGGAGTTGAAAAATGGGAAAGCATTAAAAATTCCATTCAATACCGTCCTGTCCTTGCCGCCGCCCCTGCTGTTGAAGAACTTCCGCCCGAAACCGTGGAATACCATTAGAGGCCCCCATGAGTGAATATCAAAAAATGATTTCAGGACAGCTCTATAACGCGCTTGATCCCGAACTTGTCCGGATGCGGAAAGAGGCGCGCGAGCTGCTTGCGAGGATCAATTTGAATCTGGAAGACCTTCGCGAAAATCACGAGTCCTACGCGCTATGCAAGATGCTCTTTGGATCCATGGGAAAAAACCTTTGGCTTCAGCCGCCGTTTTTCTGCGATTACGGGCGAAATATCACGCTGGGAAACAATGTTTACTTTAATTTTAACTGCGTGATTCTGGATGTCGCGCCGGTCAAGATCGGAAACAATGTTATGGCCGGTCCGAATGTGCAGATTTACAGCGCGTCGCATCCCCTGGACGCGATGGAGCGCAGCCGGGGGCTGGAACTGGGGCAGCCGGTGACGGTCGAAGATCATGTCTGGCTGGGCGGGGCTTCGGTCCTTTGCCCGGGCGTTACTATCGGTGCCGGGAGTGTGATTGGGGCAGGTTCCGTGGTGACTAAGGACATTCCGCCCGGTGTGATCGCCGGAGGAAATCCCGCGCGCGTCATCAGAACGCTTTAATTTAAAAATAATTTGGGATCCGATGCCGGACATTTACCGGAAAAAAAAGAACTTTTTTGAAAAAGCGGAGTGGGAGTGGATCCTTCAGCCCGATGTGCTGGTGGAAAAATCGCCGGCGGGCAGTGAACGGCGTTTGCCGTGGGCCGAAGTCCTTCACGCGCGGCTGGTTTTTTCGCCCACGCGGTCGCAGACCTGGCGGCATTATTTTCAGGTGCATTACCGGAACGGCTCTTCTCTTGAAATCGACAATGTTCACTTCAAAAACTTCGGGATGTGTGAAGACCGTTCCAAAGATTACTCGCCCTTTGTTCTGGCTGCGCTTCATTTGATCGCGAAGCATTCCCCTCAGGCGGGATTGACGCTGGGTCTGAAACCCTGGGTGTATGCCGCGGGATTAATCATGATGATTTCCGCGGTTCTGGTTCTCGCGTACGCGGTCTTGATGCTGCCGATGCCGCTTGGGTCATGGGCCATGACCGCATTGGTGAAGAGTTCCCTGATTTTAATTGCAGTACCGTCGCTTTTTTTGTGGGCCATGCGCACAAGGCCCCGGAAAGCATCGTTTCAAGCGATTCCTCAAAACGAACTGCCGTAAAAGCGCTATTTTTCCCGGCATTTCCCTGCCGGGCGCAAGAAAAAGCAGGATTTAAAAGAAAATGATATAATCCCAAAAATTCAATTAATTCGTAACCCCAAAATAGCCAATGCGTAATTTCCAGAAAACCAATAGCGGTCTTATTATTGCCGTCCTCGGATCAATAGCGCTTATCCTGACAGGTCTTTTTACCCTGGGCCCGTTTCTTCAGAAATCCCGTCATTCGGAAGTTTTACTCGACTATGGACCTCTTCCGGATTTCCGCCTTGTGGACGCCTCAGCCGCCGAGTTTGATTCCAAAGCCCTTAACGGAAGCCCCTGGATTGCATCATTTATTTTTACGCGTTGCCAAAGCCAATGCCCATTGATGGTGGGAAAGCTGGCGGGATTGTCCAAAAAGCTGCCCGAAATGACCTTTGTTTCCTTTACGGCTGACCCAGACTACGATAAGCCCGAAAAACTTACAGAGTACATGAAGTCGCATCCCGGACCAGAAAATTGGCAATTTTTAACAGGTGATAAAGCGCAAGTGACAAAGGTTGCAATTGCATTTAAGGTGGCCACACCCGATAACCCGCAGATTCATAGCACCCGGTTTGCTTTGGTCGATGATCAGGGCCACATTCGAGGCTATTATGATTCAGAGGATCCGCAGCAGATGGAGCTTATCATTCAAGATGCGAAGGTTTTAATGCGTAGAGCCGAGTTGAGGCGTGAGGTATGAACATTTTCCGGGTCGGAGCCATGGGAGTGATCCTAACTTTGATGTGCTCCAACATTCACGCCCCAGAAGGGGCTGTCAAAAGCCGCACAACCTGCTGGAAAGGTGAGGTGCTGGAAAGCGCTGCATCCAGCACTGGAAAAAAAACATCGCTTGAGAAATATTCGAGTCACCCGCAGCTTGTCTACGGCGGGTTTTCACTGTCCGTTCACCCCTTTGATCTCCCCGAAAGGACAGGTTCTTCCTTGTTCTCACCTGAAACCTCTTTTTCTTTAAAGCCATTCCCCCCCGTCTTTAAAGGACTGGCTTTTGTTCCTCCCGATCCTCCTCCAAGAACCTTCTAGCTGCCGTTTTCAAACCATCCGCTGACTGGCCTGGACGCGTCTCATTTCCGGGGCAGTTTCACTTATTTCCGCAGAGCAGTAGAACCCGGCTGCCGTCCTCCGTCACGGCTTTCGGCGGCTCCCCGGCTCTTGTTTGGGAAACTTCAAATAAAACGGGAGGGAACCTTGGATTTCCCATTATTTTTTATCGATCATGTCGGCAACCGCCTGATGATGGCTGTTGTTGCGATCTTGCACGTTCTTGTGAATCATCCCTTTGCGGTCGGAGGGTACCCGCTTTTGGTGCTGCTTGAGCGGTGGGGACATCTGACAAAAAACAAGGACGTGGATGACCTCACGCACAACATCACCTTTGTTTTCTTTATTGTCACCACGACCATCGGCGCCTTGACTGGTGTCGGAATTTGGCTGACCTCCGCCCTTATCGCGCCTTTTGCGATTGGAAGTCTGCTGAGAGTTTTTTTTGTGGCCTGGGCGATTGAGTGGATTGTTTTTATCATCGAGCTTGTATTGATCCTCGCATATTACCTTACCTGGAAAAAATGGACATCTGGACTCAAAAAAGGGATGCACATTTTCCTCGGGTTTCTGCTGAGCATGTTCTCATGGATTACCATGGCGATTATTACCGCCATTCTGGGCTTCATGATGAATCCGGGACGGTGGAAAGACAGCGGCATCGTAGGTGGCGTTGACCTTGCAGCTGCTGTGTTTAACCCGATCTACTTGCCGCAGCTGGCATTCAGGACAACTTATTCCATGGTTACCGGAGGCCTTCTCGTATGGTTCCTCTTGTCTTTTTTTACAAAAAAGGACTCGGACTTAAGAACCGAAACGATTCGCAGGATTTCCTGGTGGATTCTTTTCTGGCTGCCCTTTTTTGTTTCAGCAGCCCTTTGGTACTGGAATGTCGTTCCCGGATATATGAAGGCCAACGTTGATATTGCGATGTTTGGAGCAGCATTCTCAAGATGGCACCAGAAACTTTTTTTTGTGGATGCTGGTCTAATCGTGAGCGTTTTTGTGACAGCCTTGTGGGCTTCCTTCAAACCCAGAAAGTTTCCGGCTGCGGCTCTGATTGTCCCTTTTTTCTTCGGTTTGTGGGTCCTTGGTCATTTTGAGAGGGTTCGCGAATTTTTGCGCAAACCCTACATCATTTCCGGCTACATGTATGCCAATGGCATCCGCATAACGGAACTTCCTGTTTTACAGCGCGACGGCATGCTGACACATGCCACCTATGTCAAACATCATAAGGTTACCGAACAGAACAAAATTGAGGCCGGCGGCGATGTTTTCATGATTGCCTGTTCCCGTTGTCACACCTCATCCGGAATGAACGGGCTTGTGAATAAATTTAACCGTATGTATGGGAAGGAATGGAACCGTGACGGCATGGGGATTTTTATCCAGAACATGGGCAAATCACATCCGTACATGCCGCCCTTTCCGGGTACCCGGGAAGAGGCCGAAGCCCTCATTGCTTTCCTGGAAGACCTGAAAGAAAACCCGCGTAAGGTTCCCGGCGTCCAGGATACTGGACTGTCCGCGGCACCGCTCAGCGAGGATCAAAAGGACATCACCAAAGGAATGGTTTGAACGTTAACATTTTAAATTCGGGAGAGTACCCATATGGAAAGTTTGTTAGTGTTTGCTTCGATCCCGGTTCCAAGGGATCTCATGCTGCCTTTGCCGCTGCCGGAGGCGCATCTTAAATTTTTGCTCGTTGTATTTTTTCTGCTGCATATTTTTTTCGTCAATCTGATGGTTGGCGGGTCGCTTCAGACAATCATTTTTGAAATACTAGGGTTAAGGAATCCCAAGTATGACCGTTTGGCGAGAAAAATTGCCGAAACCGTTACGGTGAATAAAAGCCTCGCGGTTGTGATGGGGATTGGCCCGCTGCTCTGTATCAATCTTTTGTATACGGCCCAGTTTTATGCGGCGAATGTGATGACAGGCCATGCCTGGGCAGCTCTTGTTCCCTTGGTGATCACGGCTTTTTTGCTGACTTACCTGCATAAATACACCTGGGAAAAATGGGCCGGCTCAAAAAAGCCGCAGCATCTCGCGGTGGGTGCTTTGGCCTGTCTCTTCTTTCTGCTCATTCCAGTGATATTTTTATCCAACATCAATCTGATGCTTTTTCCCGACAAATGGTCCGAAGTGAAGGGCTTTCTTTCTTCACTGAAAATCGGGAATGTACTGCCCAGGTATTTGCATTTTCTTGCGGCCTGCAATGCCATTACAGGGTTGTTTCTTACAGGATGGCTTGGCCGGCCGGGCTATCCCGTGCAGGACGAACTCCCCGAGTTTAGCAGGCCCGAGATCAGGCGTCTTTTTTACGGGGTAGCTTTTTATGTAACACTGGCGCAGTTTTTTCTTGGGCCGGTGGTGCTCATAACCCTCCCAACACATGGTCTATCCTCTGAATTACTCTGGACGATCGGCGGCGGGGTCATGGCCGCTCTTTTGGTGCTCGTTGTGTTATTTATGGAGATCACAGCCCATGACAGCAAAATAGGACGTTTTTATTGGCCGGTAGTTATTCTATTTTCGGCTATTGTGCTGATGATGGGCACGGGCCGGCACATGTACCGGGAAGCTTGTCTGGCAGAGCAAAAACAGTATATCCGGCGTCACACGGATGAGTTTAGGGCTATGGAATATGCCATTGAAATCCGCAAGCAGGCGGGGCTCGATGCGGTTGTAAAGGACTCAGAGCCTGCGGGAAAAACTGTTTACGCAGAAAGCTGTTCCATGTGTCACGCCTTGGACAAGGTTCTTGTCGGGCCCTCAGTATCCGAAATAGCAGCTCTTTACAAAGGAAATCCGGCAGGTATTGTTGCTTGGGCCAAGGCTCCTGGAAAAAAGCGTGAGAACATGGTTCAAATGCCCTCGCAGTCGTATCTCGGGGAAGAAAAACTCAAGCTCGTGGCCGAGTACCTCCTGCAGGCGGGAGAAGGCGCCGCCAAGACTTAAGAAAAACGGCAAAGAGCTTACTAAAGCCATCGGGTAAACCCCCGGTGGCTTTTTTGTTTTTTGGGGCGTAAAATGCCCAGGAATAAGCCTTAGGTCTGTTGATGAAATGCGGAGGATTTTCCATGAGCGGAAAAAATATTTTAGGCGGAGAATTGAAAAGCTGCTGCTCTTCCCCGGTAACGGGTTTTTACAGGGATGGAAAATGCACCACAGGATCCGAAGATTTAGGCGTGCACGTGGTCTGCGCGGAAATGACCGCGGAATTTCTCGAGTTTTCAATGTCGCGCGGCAATGACCTTTCAACGCCTCAGCCGGATTTTGATTTCCCAGGCCTTAAACCCGGAGACCGCTGGTGCCTTTGCGCGGCGCGCTGGCAGGAAGCTTATGAGGCCGGCGTTGCGCCGCCCGTGGACCTTGAAGCCACGCATGTGTCCGCGCTTGAACATTGCAGTTTATCCGCACTCAAAAAACACGCCGCCAAGTAGCGCGCCCCCTGGAGCCTATGAAAAAATGCCCGTTCTGCGCAGAAGAAATCCAGGTTGAAGCCGTGAAGTGTAAGCACTGCGGGGAGTTTCTTCTCGAATCCTCACGCCCCCCAAAAGGACCGTGGTATTTTAAGACTTCGATTTTAATTGCCGCCATTCTGGCGGTGGGCCCGCTTGCCTTCCCGCTGCTCTGGCTGAATCCCCGTTACAGCCGGAAATCGAAAATCATCTGGACGGTGGTCATTGCTGTTTTGAGTTATTTTTTAAGCGCCTTATTTGCCAAGGCTTTAGGCTCTATCCAGCAGTATTACCAGGCTGGCTTTGAGGGGCTTTTGTAGCTGACCGATCCGCGCGGGGGCGGCCGAAATTATGTATTTATTTAGGCGCCTGATTGACCTATGATCCGCATTGAAAAGGAAACGTGAAGTTTAAGCAAATGGGAGATTGTGTGACTGGAAAACCCGCAGTGTTCATGATTGCTTGCGCCATGATTTTGCTCGGCTTTCAAGACCTTTCCGAAGCGCGCGCTATGCGGTCCTTGTCCGCGATTCTGGGAAACAAACAGGAAATGACCGCCACGATGATGCAGGCCACACAGACTTCGGGCTACGAAGAACTGGTTTCAAAAATGGAAGAACGTCTTGCCGCGAAACCAGATCCCCGGGGGTTTATTGGTCTTGGACTTGTTTATGAAGAGAATAGCCAGCCCGCAAAGGCCGAAGATGCTTTTCATAAAGCCGTTGCGGTTGCACCGGACATAGCTTTTGGCTACCAGGCGCTGGGCCTTCTTTACGCTAAACAGGGTGACTTCAAATCCTCGGAGCAGAATTTTGCGATGGCCGGAAAAATGAGCGCCGCTTCTGCCAAGGTGATGGGAAATTTGGCCGCGGAATATATGGAAATGGGCGACGCGTCCCGGGCGATTGAGTATTTCAAAATGGCGGCTGACACAGACCCTCAAAACCCTGAACGCAAGGCCCGGCTGGCGGAGGCTTATTCCGCGGCACAGCGTTATGATGAAGCGGAAGCTATCCTTACCCAGCTGATGAAAGAGAATCCCGGCTATGCCCCCGCGGGTCAAATGCTTCAACTGATCCGTCAGGCCCGGGAAAAAGAAGCGGAGAAAAAGGCATGAACAAGAAAATTCCTATCTTCTTATTTTTACTGGCCGTGTCTGCCGGATGCGCTTCATACCCCGCCATTACCACCGTGCCGCATGTGGACCTTCCGCGTTTTATGGGTGACTGGTACGTGATCGCGAATATTCCGACCTTTGTCGAAAAGAAGGCGTATAACGCGGTGGAGTCTTACAGGCTGAACCCGGACGGCACGATCGCCACGACCTTTACGTTCCGCAAAGGCGGTTTTAACGGCAAGCTCAAGCGGCATACGCCCAAGGGTTTTGTGCGTGACAAAGAATCCAATGCCATTTGGGGCATGCGTTTTGTCTGGCCGTTTAAAGGCGATTTCCGAATTGTGTATTTAAATGAAGATTACACCCAGACCGTGATCGGACGCCAGAAACGCGACTATGTCTGGATCATGTCGAAAAACCCCTCGATTCCGGAAGCGGATTTCAAGCGCATCCTGGTGTTTCTTGCCCGCGAAGGTTATGACATTTCCAAAATCCAGAAAGTTCCCCAGAGCTGGAATGCCTGACCTGCCGGCAGCGGCTAGGGCCTAGAGCATCATCAATCCATGGAAGAAACCCCTTTCAATCCCGAAGCGCCGAAAAGAAAACGCCGTGTCCGGTACTCCGGAACCCACCCGCGAAGGTTTGAGGAAAAGTACAAGGAACACAATCCTGAGAAGTACGCGGCTGATGTTGAAAAAATTTTGAAGAGCGGTCAGACACCCGCGGGCATGCACCGTCCGATTCTGGTCAAAGCCGTACTTGAAGTGCTTGCCCCAAAGCCCGGACAGACCGGAGTGGACGCGACATTAGGGTACGGCGGGCACACGCAGGCATTACTCCGGTGTCTTACTCCGGGCGGGCGCCTTTTTGCCTTGGATGTGGACCCTGTTGAAATCGTCAAAACCGAAACGCGGCTCCGGGCCCTTGGTTTTTCTGAAAAGGAACTCGTGATCCGGCGTATGAACTTTGCCGGCATTCCCAAACTTCTTGGGGAAGCGGAAGGCGGATTTGATTTTATTCTCGCGGACCTCGGCGTTTCTTCCATGCAGCTCGATAATCCCGCGCGCGGCTTTACTTTTAAATGGGAAGGGCCGCTGGACCTCAGGCTGAATCCTCAAAGAGGGCAAAGCGCGGCCGCGCTGATCAAGGGCGTGACTGAAAGCGCGCTTGAGAAAATACTTTGGACGAATTCGGATGAACCCCGCGCAAAAATCCTTGCCAAGGCAATTCATGAGAAGCGCAATGAAATCACCACAACCACGGCGCTCGCAGATACGATCCGGAAAACCCTGACCCCCGTTCTTCGCAAAAACCCCAACCCGGAAAATGAAATGACAAAATCCATCCGCAGGACTTTTCAGGCTTTGAGGATTGCGGTCAACGATGAGTTCTCAGCGCTTGAGCAGTTCATGAGGAATTTGCCCGTGTGTCTTAAGCCCGGCGGACGGGCCGCGGTTTTGACGTTTCATTCGGGAGAAGATAACCGCGTCATGAAATTCCTGACGGAAGGATTGGCGTCTGGGATTTATTCCGGGTTTAATACCGATCCGATAAGGCCGGATTATGAAGAGTGCTACGATAATCCCCGGGCCAAAAGCGCCATTTTGCGCTGGGCCGTGAAAACAAAGTGAGCTTCCCGCCATCCCTCTGCTTTAACTTGCAGAAAACCGGCCTTTCTTTCTGTCCCCCTTAGCCAAGCTGCCTTCCCCGGCATTTTTTTACCTTCTTTTTACATGGGCATGATGTCTTTATCCCCTAATTGAGATACCATAGCACCAGTTTTTACAACGCGGGGAGAGGTTATGATTCAACAGCAGGACTTGATAATTCCAAACTTGGGCGTGCCTCAGTTCGATTCCCCGCTGGATGAGCTTATGCAAAAGCAGGGAACAGCGGCCCGTTTTGTGTCCGGTGACCGCGCTTATTTTTATACGCGGCTTTCGGAAATCCGTCATTACCAGCAGCGCGGGGAAGAACCGCCGATGGCGGACCTGGCCGGCCCGCGGCAGAAAATTTATTTTAATCCCGCGGAGACGCGCTGCGCGATTGTGACCTGCGGCGGTTTGTGCCCCGGCATCAACGATGTGATCCGTTCGATTGTCCTGACGCTTCAACCCCGCTACGGAGTGAAAACCATTCTTGGAATTCCCCAAGGGTTCCGGGGATTTATTCCGGAGTATGGACTTAAGGTCATGGACCTGACGCCCGAACGGGTCTCTCAGATTTATCAGCGCGGCGGTTCCATCCTTTCGATGTCACGGGGCGGGCAGGACACGGAGCGTATGGTGGATTTTCTTGAGACCCATAACATCCAGGTGCTTTTTATCATCGGCGGTGACGGCACCATGAAAGGCGCTCTTCAGCTTTCCGAATGCGCGCGAAAGCGCAACCTCAAGATCAGTTTCGTGGGAATTCCCAAGACGATTGATAATGATATTCTGCATATTGATAAATCGTTTGGATTCCAGACCGCTTTTTCGGAAGCGGTGAAGGCGATTGCCATTGCTCACAATGAAAGCCGTTCAACACCGAATGGAATCGGGCTGGTTAAAATCATGGGGCGTCATTCGGGTTTTATTGCCTGTTATGCGGCCCTTGCGCAGAGCGATGTGAACTTTGTTCTCATTCCCGAAGTCCCCTTTGATCTGGAGGGCGAGAATGGATTTCTTGAAAATCTCCGCCGCCGCCTTGAAAAACGCCAGCATGCCGTGATCCTTGTCGCGGAAGGCGCGGGACAGCATCTCTTTGATCAGGAAGCTGCGTCGGCCGATGCGTCGGGCAATCTTATCTTCAAGGATATCGGGCTTCTTCTTCAGCGCAAGATCAAGGAACACTTTCAGCGGGCCGGCATGGAAATCAACCTGAAATACATTGATCCCAGCTACATGGTGAGGGGAGTTCCCGCTTCCTCACAGGATAGTTATTTTTGTCTCCGGCTTGCGCATAACGCGGTGCATGGAGCCATGGCCGGGCTTACCGAATTTGTCGTGGCGCGCAGAAACAATCAGTATGTTTATCTTCCGATGAAACTCATTTGCTCCGGCAGGCGTTATGTGGATACCGCAAGTGAATTGTGGACCTCAGTCCTTGAGGCCACAGGACAACCCTCCGATATGACCAAGGGCGCCGTTTATTCCGGAAGAGACGGCGGCTAGATTTCCTTCGCTGCATTTCCGTTCCGGAAAGCCTCTCCCCGCAAAACCGATAATTTCTGATGATTTCCCAGGTTTTTGCCGAAAATCCTATTCCAGCAGGCAAGTGAAAAAACTTTGTACGGCCCGGTCGGGTTACGGGTCTCCCAGCAGTTTATGGACTTCGGCCAGCAGGGTGTCCTGCTCAAAGGGTTTGTGCATGTAGCACTCCGCAATGTCCGCTTTACTGCCTTGCTTGTCACGGGTGAAGGCGCTGAGAATAATGATCGGAATATGTTTTAAGATGGAGTCGCTTTTCATGTGGCGGCAGACTTCATAACCGCCGAGTTTGGGCATAGAAATGTCCAGAATCGCCAAATCCAGTTTTAGTTTATTGAGCATCTTGATGGCTTCTTCGCCATTTCTCACGAACGTGATTTCATAGGGGAGTCCCTTGAACATATCCTTGAGCAGAAGCCGGAGATCGTCTTCATCGTCCGCGATAAGGATTTTTTTGCTCATAACAGCCTTCACTTTCCCTTATTTAAAGGATGCCCCAGCGGGCGGGGGAATGAAAGCAAGGGCTGGGAAAACCGGAAGGCCGGGGGCCTGGAATGTTTAGGTTTCTGCGGTGGACCGGGATGCTTCTTGTGATTATGTATGGGGTTGCGCTTGCGGCAGGACGCGCGGGTCCGGTGAATAAATTCACCGGGTATTACCTTAAGCAGGTGGAAAAAACAGCGCAGGCGCTCTCGGAGGTTATCACCAAGGCGGGACGGGGAAATGGTTTTTCAGGCCCCCGCTCACAGGAACCCAGCATTTTGAGGGAATAAATTTTGATTTTCCGTGTAGTTTGGTTTTGAAAAAACCGGAAAATGATTAGAATAAACACCGTCTTTAAAACCAGGCCTCATCCGCGGGCACTTAGAACAAGGGGAACGAGAGTATGAAACCGCTTCAAATGATGATGGTGTTTTCGATGGTGCTGCTTTTAGGTTCCACGGTTCAAGCCGCTGAAGCCGAAGTTCCGGCCGCGGATCCTGCCGCGATGCAGAAAATGCAGGCCCTGATGTCTCCCGGAGAAGCCCATAAGGCGCTTGAGGCCTTTACCGGCAAGTGGACGTACACCGGAAAATTCTGGATGACCCCGGACAGCGAAGCTCAGGAAATGACGGGCACCGCCGTTAACGAGATGATTTACGGCGGCCGGTTTCTGAAACAGGAATTTGAAGGCCCATGGATGGGGCAGACATTCAACGGCCTTGGGTTCACCGGGTATGACAACATCAAGGGCGAGTACATTTCAATCTGGATCGACAGCATGGCCACGGGCATTATGACGGCCGCGGGTGATTACAATCCCGACCGCAAAAAACTTTCCTTGTCGGGCGAAAACTCCTGCCCATTAACCGGGGAAAAAGACCGCAAAGGCCGTTCCGACTGGACGGTCACGGATGCGGACCACAACACTTACGCCAGCTACTCCTATACTCCCGAAGGTCAGGAGTATAAGGTGATGGAAATTAATTACACCCGGGCTGTTTAACCGGAAATTTTCAGCCAGCACAGGAGTGTGAACAATGACAACACCCTCTGATAATGATAAAGACCGCAGGGAATTTCCCCGTGATCACAAACGGGAACGGCGCGAGTTTTCCCGCGCGGTGATCCGCCTTGAGACAAAGGTTGTGGCAGCGGGTGAGCGCCAGATCAGCGGCTGGACCCGTGATATCAGCGTCAAGGGTGCTTATATTCTTTGCGCCGAGCAATTCCCCACGGGTGCGCGGTGTGTATGCCGTCTCGCTTTGGGCGATGTTTTTAAAGATGCGCCCGTCCTTGAGGTCAGCGGCTGGGTTGTCCGCTGTGACGGCACGGGCGTCGCGGTTCAGTTTGTGGACTACGCCATCGAGTGTTTGAAAAAGTTTCCCAGTTTTTTTGGCAAGATAGCAGCATCCGAATAAGAAAACGCTTCAATCGAAAGATTGAAGCGGGCGTCAAAAGCGGGACGTTTTTTCCCAGTGCCGCTATTTGCAAAAGCGATCATCCGCTAACACCCCCGTTAACCTTCTCTTAAATTTTTCCCGCCGGTTTGAAAACATGCCTTTTGCCATGTAATTTTTACCTCCAGTCAGCTTTTTGGAAAGTGAGACGCTGCCCCCGTTTATGTTTGATAAGAGAAATTTTGTAGAGCCCCCCAACTGGGCGCATAAGGTCATTTCGCTTATGCTCTCGGTCTGCCTGCTCACAGGCTCTGCCGCGGACGCGGCGGTGCCCGAAGCGTCCGGGATTCCCATTCCCGCCTCGATCAGCCTTCCATCTGAATTCGGAAACATTGAAGAATTTCACCCTGGCAGCACCGGCAAAACGGTTATTTTTATCCAGGACGCGCATGATGTCCTGCAGGCGCAGGAAAATATCGCGGCCATGATCACCCACCTGGTCGAAAACCAGAGCGTCAAAACCGTTTACGAAGAAGGCTATGAAGGGCCGGTTCCCACGGACGCCTTGTTCAAAAACATTTCTGACCCCGAAGTGAAACGCAAGACGGCCTATTATTTTCTGGATCAATTAAAAATCGGCGGTGCGGAATACGCGCATATTAATAGAAGCCGGGATTTCCGCCTGATCGGTGCCGACAGCCTTCAGGACCATTTCGAAAACGTGGATTGGTATTCCAAAGCGGTGCGTGTTCAAGGAGATGTGGAAGAGGATTTCCTGGCTGTGGAAAGAGAGCTGGAGAATCTTACACGCTCTCTCGGTTTGAAAAAGCTTCAGGATTTTCTGCGTGCGAAGAAACGTTTTGAAGAAACCAAAACAGACTTCGCGGTTTATCTGAGGGAGGTCTGCCGCCTTTACCTTGCTTCGCCGGCAGGGGGACAATTTGAAATTTTATACCCCGCCTCTGCTGAAATGCTGCGGGCGCTGGACACCAAGCAAGCCGATCTTTTAGACCGCGTGAATCAGCGGGGGGCCTCAGAGCTTCTTCTGGAAATGAAACGGCTCGAAGACGGCCTTGCCGAAGCCCTGCTTGAGAGTCCTCGGGAAAAACAACTGTATGAGTATTTCAAAGCCGTCCGCCTTTTTCACCGTTTGAACAAACTCGAAGTCACTCCCGCCGAATACCAGGCCTCGAAGGAAACCCTCGACGCTTTCAAGACTCAGGACCTTGCCGCCTTTTTGGCGCGCGAAGGAAAGAAAACGATTGTGCTGCCGCGCCGGTGGGAAGAAAGCCTTCAGTGCGCGCGCGGTTTTTATGAGACCGCGATGAGACGCGACGAAAAAATCCGTGAAGCTGTGGAAGAATTCTCAAAAATTCCGGATGAGAAAACCGCGGTGCTGGTGTATGGAGGATTTCATTCGGACCGCATCCGGAGCATTCTGGAAAACCTGGGTATGGGTTATGCCGTGGCCGTGCCCCGGGTCACGCACCTTGATGAAAGACACCAGGAATATTACCGGCAGGGCATGGCCGCAGGGTCAGGCATTTTTGCTTCGGGTATTGCTTCGGGCATGGCCCGCCTTATCACGTTGTTTGAAATGGAAAATTCAGGCCGACCCGAGGTGCGTCAACGGATTGCGGAAGAAATGAACAGCCTGAGCGGAATTGTCCGGAATTTATCCGGCGATCTGCCCGAAATGGCTCGTGAAGCGGATCTCCGGTTCCGTAAGACGAGAAAAAATGACTCCGGTCAAACAGCGGCCAGGGCCGAGCTTCGAATGGAAGAAACGGCAGAAGATCCGGACAGGGAAGATGTGCGAAGCGCGCGCTGGCAGGCCGAGATGGCCCGCGCAGATCTGGAAGCTGCGCCAGAAGTCCTGAAGCAGTATGCCCTCGGAGAAGTTCAGAAAATAAGCCCCACAGCCGGGGGGATCGGGGAGCACGGCAAATCTCTTCAGGTCACCACAAGCAAGGGCAAGTACATTCTTAAACCGCTGACCCGTGTGCTTTATCCCGAGCTGACAGAAGGCGCTCGTTTTGAAGTGTCCGTGGTGCGGGAACTGGTGCGCAAAGGGATTCCGGCCGCGGACTTGGTGCCGACGACAAAACCCGCAGGGGAATTTGATGAAGACCGCTATTTTGTAGAAGCCGCAAACGGGAAAATCTACCTGCTTTATCATTTTGTTGAAGGCCAAAATCTTACGCCTGAGACCTTGAACACGAAGCAGTTTGAAAATTCCATCGACGTCTTAGCTGCGATGCATAAAACCCTGCGGGATTTTCAAGTAACGGGAAAGCGTACCCGCCCTTCCATTCTGGATTTTGAAAACCAGAAAGAACGCATCAAGCAGCTTCAGGCAAGGCTGGTTCAAAAACAGGCCGATCCCAGCGCTGTGTTGACGCGCGGGGAAAGATTTTTTCTGCAGAACGCCAGCTTTCTCCTTGAACAGATCTCCCTTTTAAATCTCAATCTTCCGCCGCCTGTTTATGCCCGTCTTCCTCAGACTCTGGTTCATGGCGATTTCCATCCCGGGAACATGACGTATGAAGGGGACCAGGTTAAGGCCGTGTTTGACTGGGACCATCTTCGAAAAGAAGTCCGCATTTATGATTTTTTCAAAGGCATTTTTAAAATCACAACGGACGACCGGACATTCAATCTTCAGGGACTCCGGCAGGAAGTCGAGCGGTATCAAAAAAACCAGGCGCTCACGGAAGAAGAGATCCAGGCCATTCCTGAAATGGCAAGACGCCATGTCCTTGACATGATGACCTGGATGGTGCGCCCGGAAAAACTGTCGGAACGCCATCTTTATGATTTATCGGCCGTGGATCCGCTGGAGCAGTCCCTGGCGATTATTGACCGTAATGGCAATGTTTACGGATGGTTTAGCACAAATATTGAAGTGTTGAGAGACATTGATGAAAAAATCCGTTCGGGTGCTTTTAGCCGCGAACTTCATGACGCCGCTTTGGGTAAGCAGGCCCACTCCGCACTCCGCGTTGATCCGGACGCGGAAATGGATGAATCACCCTTTGAAGAAACGGAAGAGCCCAGTCCCGAAAGGCGTGCGGACAAAATCGTGTCCAAGCTCTTGAAACACTGGTACCGAAGCAAGACGCACAGCATGGGCCCCGCTATCGAAGCTTTAAAAGACCGCACGCTGAGGGCTCATCCGATGGGAACGCCGAACTACATGAAAGCCGCCGCGGAGTTTGATCAAGGGCTGCTCGCCATTCTCGACGAAGCGGTGGCTGCCGAGTCGGAACGGCTCAGCCAGTTGAAAACTCTCACAACAGACCTGTTTATTTATCATGCCGGGATTGAAGGAGAGCTTGTCACAAAAGAAGGGAAAAAAATCTTCCGCGAGCGGTATGGATCGGACGTCCCCGATTTTTCTGTCCGGCCGGGCGATTCTTTTAAGGCGGGCCAGCTGACGCCGGTTTTCTCGGAGCTGATTGCCAATATCCGGCACGTGGACCCCATGGGCGCCATGTTTTTTTACCGGCTGGATGATGATCCTAAGAATGTTCAATTCATTATCCGGGACGGCGGCGCGTTGACCTCCCGGGCGGAAGGTGTGCGGCGGTCGATCATGGGCGAAGAATATCCTGATGAATTTGGCAGGGTCCGCAAACACGGTTATCACAATGCGATTGACGCGGTGATCCGGCGGATTCTCGGCGGGGAAGTTATTGTGCAGTATGACAAGAAAAGTGAAAGGTACTTTTCGGGCTGGTTTGCTTCTCTGGTTTGGGTCCGCAGTCTCAACCGCTGGACGCGTGAACATTTTGCACTGCCTATTTTTGGAATTGAAGGTGAAATTATTGGGCGTCCGTGGATGGAAACAGGCGTTTCAAAAATCAAGCACAAGCAGGGATTAAAAGTGAAGCTGTTGATTCCCCGCGTCCGTTCGGAACTGAGAACCGCTCCGGAAGAACCCGGCGATGAGGAAGAAAGCGGTTTTCAGGAAACGGTGCGGTTCCTGGTGCAGGGAGGAGCCGCGTTCACGGCTTTAAAAGCCGGGCAAGTGTTCGCGCAGTTTCTGCCCGCAAAGCATCAAGAGTTTATTGCCGGCATGCAGCTTTTGATGAGCGCCTTTTTTGTGATTGCCGTTGCTGAAGGAAGAATCAAGCGCGCAGGTTTTTTCCTTCTTAATGCCGCGGCCTTTTTAACTTTTGCTTCCGCCGCGCAAGTCGCAGCGGGAAAGTCTTTAAGCCTGGCGCAGGAAATAGGCGCCGGATTAATCGCTGTTACGGCAGGGCTTCTGATGAGCGGAGCCGAAAGAGTGGTTCAAAAATGGAAAGAACATTCCCCAAAAAAGCCCCAGCTTTTTATTCCCGGAGAGGAGCCGGAGAGAGTGTCCGAACAACCTGATCTCCCCGTCTCAGCTCTTAAAATTTATGACGGGGAAGAGGATGATTCTGTCCGCTCAGAGCTCCGGGCGGGTATTCCAGAACAGCTTTCCGGTTTTCAATACGACAACGGCCTTGCGCGGGATGAAAACGTTATTGTGACGGTTAAGGGCATGGAACAGTCCGCAACGGATGAGCGGGCCTTGCAATCCATGCTTCAACCCGGACCTCAAGTGATAGGAGGGGCAGCGTCGAGGCCTTACAAAGAGGGCCGGATCCTCGCCGTTTCTCTGAAAAATGACAGCATGGACGAAGCAAGTTCGTTCTGGTCAGAGCGTGCTCTTGAGCCGCACGATG
Source organism: uncultured bacterium (assembly GCA_964434115.1). GTDB lineage: Bacteria > Omnitrophota > Omnitrophia > Omnitrophales > Aquincolibacteriaceae > ZLKRG04. The sequence goes on along the minus strand of CAYSSX010000005.1, from coordinate 129,391 downwards.
TGGATTTTTCCGGTTCACGGATGGCGGTCGGGGGCAACAACACGATTACTCTTTTGAATCGCAAAACGGGCCGCACAAAAATTTACACTTACCCCTGGTTTGCACACATTCATACGGTTCAATTTTCTCCGGACGGACGATACCTTCTCGCTGCTTCAACCGGCTTTGATGCGGTTTATGAAATTGACACCTATCGTGACCGTGTGGTTTGGGAATGGAACGCCTGGGAACATGGTTACAACCAGTCGATGTTTGGAAATTTTTTAACCCGTTCACAAGAAGAAGCCCGGAAGCTTGAAGCGGAACACAGAGAGGTTATTTGGGTTAAAGACCCTTCCACCTGGGGGGAATTCGGCATTCCTACGCGTCAAAGAGCGGTGCATTTGAACAGCGCGATGGCTCTTGATTCCAACACGATTTTGATTTCTCTTTTCCATCGGGGCGAAACCCTTGTGGTTGACAAAGCCTCAGGGAAAACCTTGAAAGTCCTAAGCGGTTTTTCAAGCCCGCATGGATTTAGAAAAATCGGGAACAACCACTATTTGGTGACCAGTACACGCGATGGAAAGTTCCAGGTCTTTGACAGCAAATTTGAGCCCGTGCGCGAAATCACTCTGAACGGAATGCCCGGCGTCTCCCGCCCGGCTCAGTTGGGAGAGTGGCTTCAGAACGTCCGGTGGCTGTATGGGCAAATTTATGCTGCTGTGGATATTCACAGGAGCAAGATCTGGGTGATTGATCTTGAACACAAAACTTACCGCGGGATGGCCATTCCCAGGGATTGGGCTGTTCAGGAAGTTCGGCTGGTTCCCCGTGAATGGAAAAAAGCAGAACTTGTCCGCCGCCTTTTTTCAACGGAGGGGCAGAAGGTTGCCCTTGTTGAAGACAATCGGATTTCAGAAAGCCGCTCCGAACTGCGCACCAACGAGCCTTTTGGGCGCTACCGGGAAATCAGAACATATGAAGATGTGGTGAGCGTGAATGAACGGCGGGTGGAGGAAGCCCTTAGCGCGGGCGCCATCACGCCTGAGAAAGCGGAAAACTACAAAAGAACATTCCGGGGGATTCGGCGCGTGTCCGCAAAGGCTCTTCAGCTTTACGCGGATTCCGCGCGCGGGGCCGGGCTTCCGGTTTACCCGGTTCAGGCGGTGTGGGTCGGAGGACGAGTTCAGGGCGCCTCCCTCAAGCAGCTTGTGTCTCCTGAACTGGGGCGTGATTCGGATATCGATCTCGTGGTCGGTTTTTCTGATTCAGACGGTCTGCTTCCCAAGTTTGGAAAATATGAAAGCATGATCGCAGCGGCTTTTATTCAGGCCCTTTCGGAAGAGGATGTTCCGGGCGCTCTTGATTATGAAGAAACCCTGGCGGCGGCAGCGATATCGGAACGTGCGCGGGAAATACTGGCCCGCTACCGCGAGGAAACGGAACCCAAAACACGCATTCAGCTTATCGTGAAAACTCACTGGAAGCCCCTTCGCAGCGAGAAAGTTCAGGGGCACCCGCTGAACTTTCCCGAACTCCTGCTTGCAGAAATCGAATCATTCCCCGAAGCGGCCGCAGGCGGTGAGACGTTTGATCGCTCAGAACTCCGTGATTTCAGCGGTTACGCGGAAGACTATTTGACGGAGTCGCTCAGGAAGCAGGAACCGCGTCTCTATCATGAAACGGCCCGGCAGGCTGAAGCACGTTATGAAGCGGCTGCGAAAGAAAATGAAGCCGTCTGGAAAATTTTGAGAAGTGCAATGAACGTGTCCCGGGAAGAGGGCTTCCGAAACGTCGAAGCCTTTCTCGATGTTTTTGAAACATCTTTTCATGTCGAAAATGGAGGCTTGATTCTCAGGGACTGGATTGCCTCTGACAGCGGCGTTACGCAGAGCTGGGCGAAAATCAAAGAAAATCTCGAGCGGGGTGTTTTGCGGTCCTGGCAGGTTTGGGAAGAAGACTTTCCCGAAGTTTCAAAAGTCCATGTCCGGGATCATTTTCTTGCCATGACTGCCGTTTACCAGAATCTTTTCCGCGAAGAGTTCGCCAGAGAGGCTTTGGAGAGAATTCTTTCGCGCACCCGTCTCATTGTGCGCGGCTACCGGAAGAGCGAAACTGTGCGCTCCTGGTCACCGGAAGACAGCCGGAATGCCTTTGAAATTTCCGGACAGTACGCGGGCCTTGATTTTGTTGTGCCGTGGAATCATCAGGTCCGGGTGACGATTTCTAACCCCCGTTCCGACGCACGTACTTTCCCTTACTTGACGGCAGTGATTGATCAGACCCTTGCCGCGGATTTTCTTTCGGAGCTCAAAGGGGTTAACGATCTTTTTAAGCGCTGGCCATGGCTTGCCAAGCATGCAAGGTTTTCGATTTCGTACAAAAAGACCGCAGTGCTGGCGCTTCTTACAGCCGCACTCAGCCTTCTTTTCGGTCCGGCTGCGGGAAGGATCGGCTTGCTCATTGAGTTTTTGGCATGGGGTACGGCCGCAGTTCTGTGGATCGATATTTTTCAAATCAAATCGCAAGTCCGGCGCGAGTTCGAAGAGTTCGCGGACAAAGTTCAGGAAGAATCCGGCATGTGGACCGTTATTACCGGCGACGATCCTCAAAGCGAAGCTGTACGCTCCGAACTTCGCTCCGGTATTTCGGACGAACAGGTTATCCGGAGCTGGGCCGAAAGGGAGAAAGATTATATCCGGGATGTAATGACCTATGCGCGCGGAGTTCAGACGGACGCGGTGAAAATTCTCGGGATCAGCCGTTCCAAGCTGTCCCGGTATCTCAAAGCCCGTTTGCCTCAGGATTCATTCAGCCATGAGCTCCCACGGGACTTCAAATTGACGACTCTCGCAAAGCTAAAACGTGCCTATGCGATCTCAGCACTCATTTTGCATGCGGGTAACCAGCGCGAAACGACCCGGAAAACGGGGATTGCTTACAGGACTATGCATGATCTTGTTGAGGAATCTGAATTTGAAATGCTTCGCGGAGAAACTCCCGAAGTGCTTCTCAGAAAGTTTGCTGAAGAGGTGAAGCTCGCCTTCAGCCCGGAAGAAATCAGGAATATCCTGGGAGCACGTTTTGATCTTGTCCGGGATACGGAAATCCTTAAAAACCTTAAAAGAGTTTTGGGTGTCGCGCCGGATGGCCGTGCTGAAATCTGGCACCTTGCCGCTAAAATTACTCAGCGTGAAAACGAAGACCGCCGTGAAGGGCGCTTTCAAAAAGAAGCGGATTTCCGGGCCGCGACAGAAGCTTTCAGAGAAAGACTCTCGGCCGGTGAAACTGTGGATTCGATTTTTTCAGAGGCCGCCGCTGTCTTTAAGTCGGCTGCGCGTTTCAGGATCGGACAGTATCCGTCGGATGAACAAGTGGCCGCGGCTATCGCGATTCACCGCGGCAGCGCTGTTGAGAAAGAGCCCGGAGAAGGCAAGACGCTTTCTATCGCGATGGCGGCGTATATTAACGCGCTGAGCGGCCGGGCTGCGCACATTCACACGTTTAACAGTTACCTTGCCGGGCGTGATGCCCAGGAAATGGGGCCTGTCTTCGACCTTCTTGGCATGCGCGTCGGTGTTATGACGGAAGCCGACCAGCCTTATCTTTTTGATCCCGCGTCAAGCGGCTCCAGGCGTCCCGGAAAGAAGCATTTATCCTCCTCTTACAAAGATAACCAAGGCCATCGTCAGCCAGTTCAAAAGAAAGACGTTTACCGCAGCGACATTGTTTATGGAGTCAAAGACTTGTTTGTTTTTGATTTTCTTTATGATCAGAGAAAACAGCGGCTGGATCAGAAGGTGCAGCCTCCCGGAGGTCCCTCCATTGTGATTCTTGATGAGGGGGACGCGACCCTTCTGGATGAATCGGGTTATCCACTGATTCTGGCTTCTCCTGACGCTCTTTCAGCCGCCCGTTTGAGAAAGGTTGATTACCTCATGCTTTATCAAACAGCGCTTGCCCTTTCCAAAGACACGGATTACGAGATTGATCCCGTAAAAGAATCGGTGGAGCTTCACCGGCACGGGCTTCTGGCCGCGATCCACTATTTAAAATACCTGCAGTTTGACACGCTCAAGCTCACTGAACTGATGCGTGAGCATGAACTGGGAAACCTGCTCCGCCAGGCGCTTCTGACCAAGCATTTTAATGAACGGGACGGCGATTATATTTTGAGAAACGGAAAAATTGAACTGGTGGATGAATTCACGGGAAGAGTTAAATCCCATCATGTGCTCGGCAATCACCGGCATCAGTTTATCGCGGCGAAAGAAACCTATCATGGAAACGAGGCTGAACTGCTTGAGCCCACCTTTCACAACGGATTGATTACGTACCAGAATTACTACCGCATGATGCAGCGGCGGAGCCGATTTTCCATTATCACGGGAACCATGGGCAATGACGCCGCGGAAATTGAAAAAACCTACGGACTGACTTATATCAGCATTCCCAAGCAGTCGCCGACTCTGCTGGTAGAACATCCGCCGGTCGTGACGCGCACGAAAAACGAGAAAGACCGTTTGATCGCCGGAAAAATCGCGGAACTTCACGCGGCCGGCAGGCCCGTGCTTGTTTTTGTCAAACGCATTTCGGACGCGCGCGCTCTTGCCCGGGCGCTTGAAGAGGAATCTCTGGATGCGGCCGTGATCGACGGGCTGGATCTGGAAGAAGAAGTTCTGGCGGTCGCGAATGCCGGTAAAAAAGGCCAGATTACAATCGCGACCAGCGTCGCGGGCCGTGGCGTGAATATTAAAATCGAAGACGATGTCCGCGCGCTCGGCGGCCTTGCCGTGATCATGACGCGTAAAAGCCGTTCGCGGAGGATTGATGACCAGGCAAAGCTGCGTGCGGCACGGCGCGGCGATCCAGGTGAGGTTTACTGGTTTTTATCAGAGGAAGACGAATCGTTCCGTCTTTTCGGGGACCAGGCCCGCAGCGAAGAGATCCTCCGGCAAAGCCGCAGGCAGATTCTTTTTTATGACGACGAGCTGGATCCCTACCGGCGTGTTTTTTATGAAGCCCGCGATCTTTTCCTTGAGCTGACAAAGCAGGAGAGACTATGGACCCGCGAGCGCCAGCTGAATGTGATTGACCACGCGTGGCAGCGTTACTTGATGGGCCTTGAACATGCCATGTACAGACGTGAACCGGAAGGCTATCTCGCGCAGGTCCGCGATGGATTCCGTTTAGTGCAGGAGGTGCTGGAAAATTCCTTCATCACGTCCGGCGGGGCGGATGTTTTCCGCGAATTCAAAGAAACCCATGTTCTTCCTTTGAACGGCGAGCACGGGGTCCGCAGCGAACTGCGGGGCATGGAGCATTCCCTGGAACAGTATGTCCCTTATCCGGAAGTTTCCCCTGTAGAGAACCTTGGGCGGGAAGAGACTCTCTCAAAAGCGCGGTCGCTGATTGAGGGCTCTCAGCCTGATCCCCGGAAACCGATCATGGTCACGCGTTTTCTTCAGCAGGGAACACAGGGTATGAATTTAACCACCGTGCACACGCCGGGTCCTGCCGGAGCCATCGCTGTCCGTGCGCATCCGGATGTGAAGGCAGATGAAATCTATTATGTAAAAACAGAAGAGGGTGCGGACGAAGCTCTTGAGGCGGCGGCGGATTATCTGGCCTTTGCGTATCCGGAAAAAACATTTGATGTTGAAATCGGTCTCGGCTCCCTGCCCTCTGGGGATCAGGACGTCGTGATGATCACCGTCCATGATCGAGGCGCTTTGACGAAAACAGTTCCCCCTTATTCGCGGCAGCAGCCCGTCCATAGCATTTCAGGGGTTTCAACCGCGCAGACGTACAACCAAATTACCGGGCAGTCTCCTGCTGATTCTCCCAAATTGCTTGTGACGAAATTCCGGTCTCTTGATCCCAGAGATCAGGATAAGGGCCGCAGCGAATTGAGGGCCCCGCTCGAAGAAGGGCCTGTTCATCCTGCAGGGAAGGGGTATGGCGAATTTGCCGTCATGGCCGGAGCGCAGGAAGTTCAAGGCCGGAAAATCGAAGCCACAGACAAGACCCCGGTGGCGTTTTATTTCAATATCCACACCGACCGCATTCTCGAAAATCCTGAGAAATGGATTAAGGCCCGTGTTCATTACAAAACCGAAAAAGACGTGGAGTGGAAAAATGACCTTGAGATGACGCTGTACGACAATTTTGAAAACGGCACATATAGGGTTGGCGTAACGCTGCCAAGTGATTTTTCCGGAACACTGACTTTTCAGTACTCCCTGGACGGCGGCAAAACATGGCCTTACTGGGCCAATCAAGGCACGCATGAAAATTATGAGGTCACGAGAACGCATGCCGTGACAGCCCGGGGACAGAATTATGAGATCCGGGAACTTCCTGAAGGACAGTTGAAAACGTTTTTTGATTTTGATGCACGCCTGAAAAATCCCTGGGGCGAAACGTTTTGGGAACATCTGGAGACGGCCTACGGGGCGCGGGCGATCGTTGCGCTTAGAAACGGTTCCATCGCAGCCTATCTTGTGTATCAGCCTACAGAGTCCGGCATGCAAGTCTTGAAATATGCTGTTGATCCTGCCCAAGGCCCGCGAATGCTCTTGCGGGTGCTTTGGCGCATGGCCCAGAAAAAACTCCGTGACGACGGCAAAGAAGTGCTGACTCTCGAAGCTGCTTTCCGCGATTTAAAGTATTTCGGAAAGTCCAAGCATCAGCATGTCCAAAAATCGAGGTCTTCTGGAAAGAAAGATTTTTACACACTCGATTATTACTCACCGCTTTGGGGCGGGCGTCCTGAAGAAGGCGGAGAAATTCCCGAAGAGTATGTTCCATCACCCATGACTTTTCTTCGGGCCTGGGCTTTGCGCCAGACGCCCGGAGCAGAGCTTTCCCTTAATTTTGAAGACATCCGGGGAAAATATCCCGGGCTCAGTGCTCTGATGGTCCGGCGCATTCTCGGAGAGCATAATCTCAAGCCGCGCGGCGGTTATCCGGCCGAGGCCCTTTTGATACGGGATATGAACGATGAAGACCTTGATGATGTGATGCGGATTGAAAGCGCAGCCTTTCGGGTTCCTGACCGCTGGTCGCCTTGGGGATTTCAGGAAAAACCCAAAGAAGATGAGACTCGCGAGGACTCCGGCGGGGGACTCATGGATGAAGTGGAAGAAGGCTTTAACCGTTTTAAAACTGTGGCTGTGGATGAAGAAGGCCGTGTGGTGGGTTATATCGTGTATCAGATTTTTGAAGAGCGCATCGACATTCAGAAAATGGCCGTCGATCCCGCGCACCGCTTCTCTTACATCGGCAGCCAGATGCTGGAACATATTAAGTGGATCATGAACAAGGAAAACCTTTCATTTGTTTCCGCAGACGTGCCCGTGCAAAACGAACCCGTGAGCGAGTTTTTCAAGAAAGCAGGGTTTGTTTCGCTTTCGGAGCAGGATGAAAGCTGGCAGAAAAAGTCTGTGACCGAATTTGTTTTTTGGCATCCGGAAATCGATGCGAACCTGCTTCAATCCAAGGAACAGGCCGCAAGATTTCTTCGCAAACTCCGTGAAATGAAAAAGTACATGGAAGAGCAGCGGGAGCTCAAGATGGCCGCGAGCCCGAAAGGCGTTCTGGAAAGCCTTAAGCGCAAGGAAGTCAGCCCGTGGACGAGAGACTCGAAAACAGTGAAACAGCCAGCTTATAAAACCCGGATTCGCGCGGCGGATCTCTCTTCAGTCGAAGATCTTGCAAGTTTTGCGAAAGAGCAATCGCGGTTTGAATGGACCCGTGAGGCCTTCAGGGATTTTCTGAATCGTGGAGGAAAAATTCTGGAAGCTCGTTCTTACGGCCGGCTGACCGGATATTTGGCTTATTCTGAAAGCGGAGAAACGTATGAGATTCTGGATGCCGCCTTTTCGGCGCGAACTGTTCCCGGCGCCATGCTTCGGCGGTTCACTGAACACCTTCAAGATCAAGACGCAGCGAAAACAGCTTCTCCTAACCGGATGTTGTGGGAACTTCCCGTTGAAGACTTCGCGGACGGCGGAAGAAATTTTCGTACCCGTGCCGGATTTAAGTTTTTGGATGAGTATGAGTTGAAGGACGGTAAAAGCCTTTACTTGCTGGAGAAAACAATCCGTAAAATTCCCGAAGGTGAAAAACACTTCCGCCGATGGGCTCAAAGCCTGGAGCGCACCCCGGTAACTATGACGGCATTTATCAGCCAGGCCGAGGAATTTGGTTTAAACCCGAAAGAGGCTGAAAAGATACTCGCCTATTACGGAGTTTCACTTGTGACAGAGAAACCCGCGGCTCCCAGCCGGACACTCCCAGAAGAAGGACCTTATGTCAGCCGTGATCCCGTTAAGGGGCTTCATATCCGCTGGATGATCCGGCGGGACATGCCTGAGGTCCTTGACATTGAAGGGAAAAGTTTCTCGATGCCCTGGACGGACGAAGATTTTCTTCGGGCCCTTCGGCAGCGCAACGTCATCGGAATGGTCGCGGAGATTGGCGACTTTGTGAAGGGGTTCATGGTCTATTCACTTCATCGCAAGGGCCTCGAGATTTTAAATTTTGCAGTAGAGCCGGAAACCCGCGGCCGGAAAATTGGGCATGAAATGGTTGAGAAGTTAAAAGGAAAGCTTTCCGCCCAGCAGCGTAATTGGCTGCGCGTGGTCGTCCGTGAAAGCGATTTGCGCGCCCAGATTTTCTGGCGCTCTCAGGGTTTTTCGGCTGTGCAAGTCAGCCGGGACTATTTCGAAGACACAGGGGAGGATGCGTATCTTTTCGAATACCGGCAAGATCCGGAAGAAATCGATTTTGAAGAAACCGCCCGCCATGACAGGGTCAGGGACCCGCGTAATCAGATGCATGCCTGGGCTCTCCGGCAGCCGCTTGAAAAGCTGGTGACAGCCGAAGCGGTTGCACGTTATCCGGAAATTCCGGCCTACGATGCCGATCACATTCTCATGCCCATCCGCGAGCAAAAACTAAAGGAGAGAATGCTGGAACTTCTCCCTGAAGGATCAGGGCGCGAGCTGCCTTTGACGGCCTTTGCATTTTCAAAAACTTCTGGACTCCCTGCGGAAAAAGTTGAAGCAGTTGCTGGCCTTCTCGGGCTTCGCCTCAAAGGCGGGGATTACAGCCAGCTTGAAGTCACTGTCCGGGATCATAAGGTCGAAGATTTTCATCTGTTCGAATCCAAAATTGAAACAGCGCGCGTGGATCGGAAAGAGCCCTGGACGTTCAGTGCATTTCTTGATTTTGTGCAAAATGAACAGGGCCGTGTTTTGACCGCGGAACATGAACATAATTCCGCTGGCTATTTGGCTTATCACCAGATAGGACAGCGTCTTATGGTGGAGCGTATGGGAATTCTTCCAGCGTTGAACTTTCGGGGTGTTGACAGACGTTTGCTCCAGCAGCTTCGAGAAATTGCGGAAGAGGACAGCCTCACTTCAATTGTGATTCCTGTGGATGAACAGGATTTGCACACGCAGCTGCTTTTGAAAGACGAGGGCTACAACCTGGTCGCCATCAGCCAGCCGTTCTCGCCGTCTTTGAAAAAACTCATCTTTAAACTTGAGATCCCTGAAGACAGCGGTATTTCACAACCTGAGATTCCGGATCTTAAAACTATTCGCGCTGTTCACCTGCGGCCCCATGAAGGGGCGTTTGCCCTGCAGCTTGATGTTTTAGGTGGGGCTCAACCCGTGATTTTAAGGACAACGCTTGAGAATCTGGATACGAATCTCCACGACTGGTTTGGTATTGAGTCCGCTGTTCATAAGGGCTGGCAAGCTTTGATGTGGAAAGATGCGGCAAGCGACGAGGTCCGGGTCCGCTCTTTGATTTCGCCGGTTGAAATCCAGGACGTAGAATCCTTCATCCTGACGGCGATCCAAAACCGGGTTTCCGCACCGGGCTCGGACGAGACTGCCAAAGCACCGGCCAAAGACTATTTCAAAAAAAATCACCGCTCAGAATTGAGGAGCACCGAGAGTGAGTCCGGAAATGTCTGGCCTGAGCAGTGGCGCGAAGAAGGGCAGATTTCAATTCTTGGGGAAGGCTTTGAAGAGGAAAGGGCCGCGGTTGAAAAGTTTTTCGGAGAATTTTTTTCCGGTGTGCTTCAGAACAAACCGGGTTCAAAGTTTCTGGATCTCGGCACGGGCCGCCTGTTTGTTCCCAGGATCGGAGCCGCCGAGGCCCTGAAAATTTCCGGGAGCTCAGCCGAATTTCATGGAGTGGACAGCGCTCCTCTGGATCCTTCCTTCATTCCCGCCGGACAGGGAATTTATTTTCATCAGACCCGAATTGAAAATACTGCAGAAGCTTTCCCGCCGGAGTTTTTTGATGCCGCAACAGCCTCTTATGGACTGGAGTATGTGCAGGATCCCGGCCGTGCCCTTGAAGCCCTTAATAAGGTTTTGAAGCCGGGCGCGCCCGCGGCCCTGGTGATTCACCACAGCGGCTCCATTATCGCGGAATCCGTCCGCGAAAGGCTGTGGGAGATGGAGGAAATTCAGAAATCGGGGGTTGTTCAAGCCCTTCTGGACTATACCCTGGACCCGGGTCCTGAGACTTCTGAAAGGGTTCTCGCGGCTCATAGCGCGCTTCAAGAAACTGTTCGCAGCGCAAGCGGAAAGGAGACCGATACCGTTCAGGAGGTCATCGATCAGATGGAACTGATCTTGATTGCTGGAGAAAAAGCCATTCCCGCCCTTGAAGAGATGCGCGGCGACATCAGCAGCCATATAAGCCTTTTTAAATATTACCTCGAACACGCGGCTGCTTTCGGAGATCCGGAGAAAGAAAAATTAAAAACCCTTTTCGAGACCCACGGCTTCACGGTTTTAGAATTAGAGCGTTTTGAAGTCCCTCAGCCGGAGCAGACGCCTTTTTTGATCGGCTGGAAAGTACTTCTGAAAAAATCGGCGGCTGCCGCTGAGCCGGGGCAGCGGGCCGAGCTTAGGGCTGAGAGCGAGTGGGACTTGCGGGCCGCGGAGGAGTGGCGAAAACCGGGAATTCCCGAGGTGCTTCTTTTTGAGGATCATATCGGTTCATATATGAAGGACTTTTCTGCGATTTATAAGGTTCTTGAAAAAGCCGCGGGAGGAAAAGTCAGCGGCGAAGAATTTTTCGATTTTATGACGCATTTTTCGGTGACGCGTCTTTTCCGGGATCAATACCGGGGAAGCTTCACAGGAGTGGTTTCGGACCTGCTTCGCGGAGACGAGCTTCTGCTCGCGATGTTCCGCTATACCCGCCGGCAGGATCTAGGGGCTGCTTATAAGAAATTCAACGCCTACTCTGAGCTGGCAAACCGGTTCATGTCGCATGAGTCCTGGTACCTCAACCTCGTCCTCCGGCAGATTGATGCGCTCAAGACAAAGCATCTTGCTGTGGTTGTGATGGGGCCGTCTTTTGGGCAGGAGCTTTTCTTCTGGGCCTGGATTCTCCAAAGAATAAAGAGGGTACCCGGCTACAGTGATCTGACCTATGAAATTGTGGGCTATGAAAAATTTGAGGAAATGGCCCAAAGGTCCAGGAGCAAGGTTTCGGGCGGAGGACTGGATATCCTTGATGTTGTTGCCGCAAGCCGGGGTGCCCCGGCAGAGGTGATGCGTTCTGCTTTTGAACTGATGCAAGCATCGCAAGCCCGCCCGCAGGATTTTTCGGCCGCCATCCGTGTCGTGACAGGAAATGCCGAGTCCGCAGAACTGCAGAAATTATTTTCCGGAGCGGGGATTATCAGTTTTAACAATGTGTGGGCGTGGATGCAAGAACCTGAAAGACAATCCGTGATCTTGAAGCTTAAAAGGTCAGCAATTGAAAACCCGGGACTTGTCCTTGTGGGCGTGGATGTCATGGGCGAAGGATTTCAGGATTTGAAGATTCAAAAGTATCACCCTTCGTTCCGTTCTGAACTGAGGGCAAAGGAATGGGCGGCCCCCGCAGACATCTACCGTGACCTTGACCGTTTGCACGGCACTGAGAAGATGCCCGGGTCCGGCAGCGAGGCGCAGAAGAAAATAAGGAAAATGGAACTCCTTGAGAGCATGATTCTTGATTTTGAAAATATCCGGGAAATTCTCCGGAGGGAAATGGGCGAGTCAACCGCGCAGTCGGTTTACCGCGATCTCGGAATTCTCTTTGATCAGGCGTCAGAGTATTTGATCGCGGCATGGATCCTTAAGAAAGACATGAAGACCTTTCGTCTGTTGAATGCGTGGAATGCCGAAGCGCTTAGGTCCCTGGATGTCTCGGTGCGGATGGCGGCCCAGGCGCGCGGTAAACGCCTCGAGGAAGGGGCGAATAAAATCAGGTCCCCCTATATTCAGGCTTATCAGCAGTCCGTGGGAAGAAAAAGGGAAGCTGCCCGCTTGATGGGGCTTCCGCCAAAGACCTATGATCATCAAACGGCCAGCCTTGGGATTGATTTCGAAAAAATAGAAATTCCTCCGGGCACCCTGCTTCAAAGGCTTGAAAAAACCGGGCAGAAACCCGCGCAAACGATCCGCAAGGAACTCTATGCGGTCTTTGCCGAAGAAAAGAACGGGACAACCTTCAATCTTGTGGAGTTCAGAAAATTTCTTGCCGCGAAGCCGGGGTTTCAATTTCTCAAAAGCCCGGGCTTCTCTTACGCGCGGCTGCTGTGGGGGCTTAACCTCGCGGAGGATTTTCTTTATGAGGCGTCGGATCGAAAAGCGAAATACGGCGGTCTTATGATTCGCGTCGGAGAATCCTTTGGTTTCGACACGCCCTCCGCCAAAGCGAACATTGAACGGATCCTGAAGGAGCTGGCGCAATTTAAAAAGAAACAGCCTGAGACAGCTTCGGCCTTTGACCTTTTGAAAGCGCTTGCGATGACGAAGGAAGAAGTCCTTCAGGAGCTTGAAGAAACATATGCCTGGAATTTGAAGAAATTTACAGATGCGCATCCGGAAGTTTCCTGGGTGGTGACGCGCGGTTACGATGAACTGGTCAAACTTCTGGGCATTCAGGAAGAGGCGAAGAAGAAAATTGAGGAGTCTTATGCCGCGCATCTTGGGCATCTTGATTACGCGGCCGAAGGCCTAGGCGTGACAACGCCGGCTTATAAAAGAATGGCGCAGTCCGCAAAGGTTGATTTTTCAAAAATCGAAATTCCGGCAGGCGGTCTTCTAAAAGTTCTGGATGCAAAAAATCCGGAAGGAAAAAAGCAGGAAATTCTCGCGTGGCTGGATGCGGCCGGATGGACGAATCTGAACGGGCTGAAGAATAAAGCCTTTCAGAATCACGCGTACCTTCAGGAAAAAGTTTTTTCGATTTCGGAAGTTCTCTGGGGTCTTGGAATAGCGCCGGAGTTTGCGGCGCGCTACCGCGCTCTGGCCGGCGGAGGGATCACAAGTCCTAACCAGCTGGGCATGAAATTCGGGTGGCCCAAGGGAAGGGCGAAACCGACGCTGAGTTCTATTGTTGATGACCCCCGGATCGCGCCTTTTCTCCCGGCGCGGTCCGAACTGAGGTTTCAGGACAATTCCCTGGAAAGTTTTTATAAACCGGTGAAAAAACCGGGCGCGGCCATGATTGATTTCCGTGACCTCGTGACATTTACAACGGAAGAGGTCCGTGAAGCGGCGATTACGGTGAGCCAGCGCAGTGATGTCCGGTTTGTGATTCACAATGTTATGCCCGAACACGAACGCGTGCTCGCGCTTAAGGATCTTTTTAAATCCTTCCCGAATGTTGTCTGGACGCAGGCCGGGGGAGAAGACGTTTTCCGGTCACTGGGCCCGCAATTCCGGGAAAACGGGATTGTGGCCTTTGCAAGAAGGGACCGGGATTTGACTTCCTTCAGCGCCAGCGCGCTGGAGACGATCCGTTTTTTTGCAGTTTCAGAAGACCGTCCGGGAACATTTGCCGTGGCGCTGTCTTATGATCCGGATCAGATTCTCTTTCAAAGCGGGATTGAAAAGCGGGGAGTGTTTTACGAGGTGAAACCTTTTCTTGCAGATCTTGCGGCGAGCTACCTCAACCAGTTCGCCTTTGCCGCTTCCGCGTAATTACCAAGCCCTTAAACAGCTTCAAGACCCCAGCGCGATTCGCGGGGTTCGGGCAATTCCGGAGCGTAATGAATTTCCATGCGGGCAGCCTGGCCAAAACGATGAGGAAGACCGAAGCGGAGTTTGCCAGCCGGAGTGGTCCATTCCGTAACACGGACAAGACGCCCGGAATTAATCAGGCTCGAATAATCCGGGCCAAATTCGCCTTCGCGGATTTCCGTCGACGGGTTCGCGTAGCGCTTAAGCAGGAACCCGCGCACCCGCTCATAAGCTTCTTCAGAACGTGATGGATTCAGACCCGGATCCAGATCCAAAAGCACGGCCGTGTGCAGCACGTGCTCGCCATCATGCTCAATCACAAGGCGCTGGCGCCAATCCACATCGTGAAAAATCCGGACCTCATAGATAAGAAGCTGGCCTTGGGCCGTCGAGGATTTGAGGCCCTGCGATTCCAGAAAAGCTTTTGCCTCCAGCAAGGTCTTGCCCGGGGCCGTGCCTTCGAGGAAAAGAATTTCCCGGGGGGCTGTCTCCGCCCAGATTCTTTCCACAACGGAATCCGGGGCGCTGTAGCCGCGCCGGAGTGAGAAGTCGCGGATGTTGGTACCCACGGGTTTGTCGAAGCTGAAGGTATAGGTAAAACCAAGCCGGTAATCCTCCGTTGCGCCCGCGTACTCATAAGGATTCCGGTTGAACATATCGAAGTCAAAAGCCAAGCGGTGCGGACCGTAAGTGTAAGAATAGCCGCCGCTGAAACTGAAAGAAGAAACGTCCTGCCCGAACTCGGAGCGGCTGTCATCCACAAGAAGCTTGGTGTTGAGGTTGACGCTGTGGCGGTTTTTTGTGGCCGAAACGGAAGAGAAGGGGCCGACCTGAAAACCTTCATTCGGGCCGCCCATGCCCCGGTAGACGATACCGCCCCGGGCATCTCCCATGACGCCCTTGTAAGAGAAGGGGTGTCCCGCATCCACCGTGTATTCGCGCGTGATGGAGGTGTACTGATAAACATCATCGTCCGCGTTCCGGAAATTGCCGCCAATGTGGCCGTTCCACTGTTTGTAAATCGCGGAATTAATATGCCCCACGTAGGACCAGGTGCGTACATTATAAAAGCGGTCTTCGCTGTCGATGCTCTCGCGAAAAACATCCAGATAAATGTTCAGATCGCGGAGGTATTTGTTTTCAATCGGACCGGCGAGCGAGAGGCCGCCTGAACTTGTGTCCACGTGATTGAAGGAATAAAGATTGTCGCGGAAGGCCTCGTAGCGCGTGTCGAGCCGGAGCTGTTTGTAGACATTGCCGCCGAGTTTGAAAGCCACGGTGCGCCGGTTGGAACTGATCACGCCGCCATTCGGACGAAAGTGATCGGCGTAATCTTCAAAACGGAAGCCGTAATCAAAAAGGTCTCCGCTCGCGCCGTTTAATTTAAAGAAATACCCCATGCCTGATTTGTCCTGCTCAACGCCTGAAGGGTCCGTGAAGGAATCATAATCCCCGCCGAAGCGGTCGACTTCGCTTTCAACGCCGATTCTCTGATTAGCGAGATTGAAAATTTTCTCAAAGGTCAGGCCCATGGTGTTCTGATGACGGGCCTTTAAATAGCCGTTGGTGTTGTCCTTTTCCCGGAAGTTATCCACGAAGTGAAAGGCCCAGACGCCGTACTTGGCAAGGTCCACAAGCCATGAGCCGCCGCTGAAAGTATTGCGGTCCAGCTGATAGTCCCGGTAATCCTGCTGCTGACTGCCGGCAAACCCGATGAGGGAGTGCCGCTGTTCCAGATTGCCGATCTTAAGGTCCGGCTGAATTTCAATCTGGGTTCCTTTGATGTTCTGCTGAATGGTGCGGTAGCTGAAGTTGGCGGTGAAATCGCCGAGGTCCGCGCGAAAAGGAACAAAGCCGTCTCCCTTTTGCCAGCTTGCGCGAATATCTTCAAAAAGCCAGCCTTGTTCCGAACTGCGGTATTGAGAGCCGTTCAGAAGCCCGGCGGAGGAAAAAGTCAGGGACTCATACTGAGACAGCTGCCGGTCAAAAGACAAACGGGTTTCATTGTAAACCTGGCTGGCATCATAGGGGTAAACCGAAGAAGGCTTGTAGCCGTTCTCATCATACAGATCATAACGGGTGGTGTTCTGCCCGGCGATGTGCCAGTCGGTAAGGGAATCCAGCGAGGAGTCTACCAGGTCCCCGGCCTGTGAGGCTTGCGCAAAGGGAATTCCCAGCGGAAGCAAGGCCATAGCTAGAACGAGAGAGCGTTTCCTCATGCGGCTTTAACCTTTTGGGTCACATGGAAAAGGTAGTCACTGACGCCGTCGACGCGCTGAAATTGTCTCCGGATGCTGGAGCTTGCCGCGATCTGCGAATGAACACGCACGGAAACTTTGCTGAGGAGCTGGTACGTGCCGTCACCGGACGGATGCGGACGCACATACTGTTCCACGATGCGGGGATTTTGAACAGACAGCACCTGAAGCTTTACGTGGCGGGGAACGCCGGTTTGAATCGCTTCCTTGAGACGGTTTTTATTCGGAAAGTCCCGCGACAGCTTCTGGTCGAGCGTGTGAGAGTTCCACGATTCAAAAAGGTCATACACCATTTTCTCGACCATGGGAGTGGAAATGTTCTGCGCGGTGGAAACGCGCTGATAACCTTCCGCGGCAAGGTCTTCGGCGGTTCTTTCTTCGGCCGCGGGTGAAGGGATGGTTTCAAAACTCCGGAATTCCTGTCCCGCCTCTGTTTTTACCGGAGACTGCAGGAACAGCAGACTCAAGACCAGCGCGGCGAGGGGGGCGCTCTTTTTTCTCATGATTACAGGTACTCCACTTTCGTGATGAAAGTTGTTGCGGTTGTGATCCTGTAGGTAAAGCGAAGCGTGACCACTCCGTTGGAAATGGTGACGGCGGTTGCAGTGAGCGTAACGATCCTCCACGGAGGATTGATGAAGATCCCCGCGACAACCGCAAAAGTGATGGCAGCGCCGGGTTTGTCATGATCAATATCCGCGACGCACTCAAGCCCATTACCCGCGATCAGGATAACAGCCTGCGTGTCACCCGGATCCGCGAACTGCGGAGACATAGGCAGTTCCATGGGCCCGCACCGCGAACCCTGAATGCCCGCGGCGAAAAGCCGGCCCGGGCCAAAAGGGCTGCCGGTTCTTCCATAAGTAAAGGGATCAAAAGTTGAAGAGCTTCCGGGAAGCACGGTTTCCAGTTCATAACTTTCATACTGGTCAGTAGGTGTAAAATAACTGGGCAGGGGTGCCGTGTTGTTCAGCGAAGCAGAATCAGCGTTGGAATGCAGAACGGGTGGATTCAACTTCAGACATCCGGAAAAAGTCAGGGTCAGAATCAGAAAAGGCGCGAAGAAAATTTTGGAAAAACGGGAAAAATGAAGCGGCTTTAGCGGCTTTTGTAAAAAAGAGAGGTCTTTCCAAGAGGACATGATTTGCACAGCCTTTTTTAACCTGTGCGGAAGAGCCGTTAGGTCTCCGGTCCGCGTTACAAGTTTGGGGGAATGGCCTTGCGGGAAATCCTAATAAAACAAGACGAACAAAGCAAATCCTTTTTCGATGAAATGTGTAATTTAAGCCGCCCTTGGAACCCTGTAATTTTCTACAGGAAAGTTGAACTCAATGAAAGCCTGGTACCCTGCCGATAATACTAGGGTAGTAAAATTAAGGAGACGGCATCAAGCCGTTTTTTTAACCCCCGAGGGAGGCAACATGAAGAAAACACTAGGTCTCGCGTTTGTATTATCACTGCTTTTGATTCCGGCAACGGCTTTTGCGGCGGATACTTATGCGGACAGTGTAAGCCATAAACTTCAGAATGGTCTTACCAACACTCTGTTGGGCTGGACCAAGCTTGTTTCTGTTCCGCTTGACTATCAGCAGCAGAAGAAAAATCCATGGGCCGGTGTTGGAAAAGGCCTGGTGGATGGCTTGATGTCAACGGTTGGCGGAGCTTTTAATTTGGTGACGTTCCCGATTCCCGGAGAAATGTCAATTCCGGACGGCGGCGTAAATCTGGCGGGTTAGTTTTTTATCCGCTGATTTGATGAGTTGAAAGAGGGGGCTGAAAAGCCCCCTCTTTTTTTTGCCCGGAGTTTCAAAGTGGATGCTAACTAGCGGCCGTTTCTCAAGATAAGTGATTTTTTTTCAGGGGTTCATTAGAGGCCTGAAAACAAGGCAAGAATGATTTGGCGAAAGGGATTTGTTGTTGTATCATAACCCCTTCTTTCAAGGGGACTTAAAGGTTATGCTTCGCGATTACTTCGGTATTTTGGCACTTCTTGTCATGGCGCTGGGTGTTTCCGGGCTTTTTATTTTTCTTGCCGAAAAACTCGGTCCGAAAAAACCCAACAAGGCCAAGGACACCCCCTACGAATGCGGAATCGTTCCCTTTGAACAGCCGACCGGGCGTCACGCGGTGAAGTTTTATCTGGTCGGTATTCTGTTTGTCATTTTCGATATCGAAATTATTTTCCTTTTTCCCTGGGCCGTGGCTTTTCAGGATCTTGGCGTTTCCGTTTTTTTCGCGGTTTTATTTTTTCTCACACTCTTTGAGCTTGGGTTTGTGTACGCATGGAAAAAGGGAGCTCTTCAATGGACATGACAGAACCCGCAGTGCAGAGTTCCCAGGGTGGGTACATGACCTCGCGCCTCAATGAAATGATTGGCTGGGCGCGCAAGTTCTCTATCTTTCAGTACCCGTTTGTGACGGCCTGCTGCGGCATGGAGTATATGTCGACCGCCTGTTCCCATTACGATGTCGACCGCTTCGGAGCAGGGCTCCCGCGTTTTTCCCCGCGTCAGTCGGATGTGCTTTTTGTCGTGGGAACGATTTCCCACAAAATGGCGCCGGTTCTGAAAATGATTTATGATCAGATGGCGGACCCCAAATGGGTCGTGGCCTTCGGGGTTTGCACCTGCACCGGCGGGTTTTACGACAATTACGCCACGGTTCAGGGCATTGATACGCTTATACCGGTGGATGTTTATATCCCAGGGTGTCCCCCGCGCCCCGAAAACGTCCTGGATGGACTCATGAAACTCCAGGAAAAAATTCAGCGCCAAAAGCAGGAATAAACACTTCCAGCCTTCACAAGCCTGAATTTCAAACCCGTAAACGAAAGTTCAAGATGCCTGAATTGCAGGAACTTCTAAAAGAAAAGTTTCCGGAAGCGGTGCTTGAAACCCATGCCTCGCACGGAGACGCCACCGCGGTGGTCAAGCGCGAGTCTTTTCTTGAGATCATGCTGTTTCTTAAGACCGACCCCGCGTTTGACTTCAATGTGCTGATGGACCTTACGGCCGTGGACGGTCTTGGGATGGGCTGGAAACCGCGCTTTGAAGCGGTCTATCACTTAATGTCGCTTGCGAAAAACCATCGTCTTCGTATCAAAGTCCGCGTGGAAGAAAAAGACGCGGTCATGCCCACCTTGACCGGCCTTTGGCCCATTGCCAACTGGTTTGAGCGCGAAGCCTGGGACATGTTCGGCATCAGCTTTGAAGACCATCCGGATCTGAGGCGCATTTTGATGTATCCGGAATTTACCGGGCACGCGCTTCGCAAGGATTATCCCTACAGCAAACGTCAGCCGTTGATCGGACCAAAGAACTAACTATGGAATTCACCGCAGAAGGACCCGTCAAACTCCGCAAGGAATCGATGCTTCTCAACATCGGTCCCGCGCATCCGGCCATGCACGGGATCGTGCGCCTCATCACCGAGCTCGACGGCGAAACTGTGGTGAACACGGATGTGGAAATCGGTTACCTTCACCGCGCGTTTGAAAAATCCGCGGAACAGGGCGGTTACCTCCAAGTCATTCCTTACACCGACCGTTTGAATTACGTTTCCCCTTTGATTAACAACGTGGGCTACTGCCTCGCGGTGGAAAAACTTTTTGATCTTAAAGTCACGGAGCGCGCCCAATACATCCGTGTGATTGTCAGCGAACTTTCGCGCGTGACGGATCATTTGACCTGCGTCGGTGCCACGGCCATGGAGCTTGGCGCTTTTACGGCTTTTCTTTATATGATCAAGGCCCGCGAGTGGCTGTATCAGCTGGTGGAAGAAATCACCGGCGCGCGTCTTACTATTTCTTACTGCCGCATCGGCGGGGTGAAGGGCGATCTTCCGGAGAATTTTAATGCGCGATGCCGCGACATCATGAAGGAAACCCGCAAGGTACTTCTGGAGTGCCACGCGCTTTTGACCAAGAACCGGATTTTTGTCGACCGCATGAAAGACATCGGGATCCTGACAAAAGAAACGGCCGCGGGCTATGGAATCACCGGACCGTTTCTCCGTTCCACGGGCATTGATTATGATGTGCGGCGCGCTTCCCCTTACCTTGTTTATGACCGGTTCAATTTTGAAATTCCTGTGGGCTCCACGGGCGACAACTATGACCGCTACCTTTGCCGCATGGAAGAATGCGAGCAGAGCATGCGTATTGTGGAACAGGCGCTGGACCAGATTCCCGGAGGTCCCGTGCTTCTGGATACCGAAGGCAAGGAAGTGCCCGCGGAGTTCCTGATTGATGAATCGAAAATGGGACGCACGGGCGGTCATTGCGGAGTGGTCGCGCAGTTTGACCCCACGCTGGACGGCAACAACAAGGAACATTTCAAGGAACTCCAGACCGCGGACAAAAAACGCATTGTGCTTCCGGCGAAGGAAGACACGTATGGAAACATTGAAGGGCTGATGAACCACTTTAAAGGCATTATGATGGGCCACGGCATCCGTCCTCCGAAAGGGGAAGCCTATTTCCCCGTGGAAGGCGCGAACGGTGAGCTTGGTTTTTATGTGGTCAGCGACGGCACGGACAAACCGTACCGCGTGCGCGTGCGTCCGCCGTGCTTTGTGATTATGGCGGCATTGCCCGTTTTGCTTAAAGGGGATACAGTGGCTGATATTATTTCGACGTTTGGTTCCGTGAACATGATTGGCGGAGAACTTGACCGATGACACCCGTAACCGCGCCCGCCCAGAATCAGAACTCGGTGGATAAAATTTTTCCTCCCGACCTCCGTAAAAAAGCGGATGAAGTCGTGGCGAAATATGAAAACAAACGGGCTCCGATCCTCATGGTTCTGCGCATGGTCCAGGATCATCACGGGTATATCAGCCCGGAAGCCGAAAAGGCTGTTGCTCAGTATCTGGGGCTTCCCGAAATCGACGTTCATGAAGTGGTGACCTTTTATACGCTGTTCCACACCAAGCCCCGCGCCAAAACCGAATTTCATATCTGCCGCACTCTGACCTGCGCGCTGCTCGGCGCGGATAAAGTCGTGAAATGCGCGGAAGAACGTTTGGGAATCAAATGCGGTGAGTCGACCAAGGACGGTGCTTTTTCCGTGGATCAAGTGGAATGCCTTGGGGCCTGTGAGATCGGGCCTATGCTGCAGGTCAATGACGGAGAGTTTTACGGGCCGCTTACGCCTGAAAAAATGGCGCAGCTGATTGAAGACGCGAAAATGGGCAAGCTGGACGCTTTCAAAAAAACCCACCGGATGAACGCGAAATAATTATGGAAAAAATCCTCTCCAACTTTTTTGTTCCGGAAAAAACATTCTGGATCGACGAGTATGAAAAGACCGGCGGCTATGAACAGGCGCGCACGGTGTTTGACCGTTTCACGCGGGAAGCTCTGATCGAAGAGGTGAAAAAGTCGAACCTTCGCGGTTTGGGCGGCGCGGGTTTTCCGTGCGGCATGAAATGGAGTTTTGTCGCGCAGAACACGGGCAAGCCTGTTTACCTTGCGGTGAATGCCGACGAAGGGGAGCCGGGGACCTTTAAGGACAAGTATATTATCCGCCATGTGCCGCACGCGCTTCTTGAAGGGATTATTATTGCCGCGTATGCCAACAACGTGCATAAAGCTTACGTTTATATCCGCGGAGAATACTCCGGTCCCGCCGACATCCTTGACCGCGCGGTGGAAGAGGCGAAGAAAAAAGGCTATCTCGGAAAGAAAATTTTCGGCCGCGACTTTGATCTGGAAGTTGTCGTTCACCGCGGTTCAGGCGCCTACATCTGCGGTGAAGAAACCGGGCTTCTGGAATCCCTCGAAGGCAAGCGCGCTTATCCCCGTCTGAAGCCGCCTTTCCCGGCCGTGGTCGGTCTTTTTGGATGCCCGACCGTGATTAACAACGTGGAAACGCTTTCTTATCTTCCCTTTATTCTCAAAGGCGGCGCGGAATGGTTCGCGAAACTGGGTTCTGAAAAGAACGGTGGTATGCGGCTTCTGTGCGTGAGCGGGCATGTGAAGAAGCCGGGCGTTTATGAGCTTCCATTGGGTATTTCCCTTCGTGAAGTCATTTACACCCATGCGGGCGGTATCCGCGAAAACCGGAAACTCAAAGCCGTTGTCCCGGGCGGATTGTCGGCCGCGATTCTTACCGCGGATGAAATTGATGTGGGGCTTGATTTTGATCAGCTGCGCGCCAAAGGCACGATGGCCGGATCCGGCGGCGTGATTGTGATGGATGAAACCACTTCCATGGTGGAAGCCCTGATGGTGACCATGCGGTTTTACGCGCATGAATCCTGCGGCCAGTGCTCGCCCTGCCGCGAAGGAACAGGCTGGGTGAATAAAATCCTGACCCGCGTGGTCGGGGGAGAAGGCCGCAAGCAGGACATCGATAATCTGCTCGATATTTGTTCGTTCATGGGCGGTACGACGATTTGCGCGCTTGCGGATGGCGCGGCCATGCCGCTCCGCAGTTATCCTCAGAAATTCCGCGCCGAATTTGAATCTTATATTGCCGAAAGAAAATCCAACCCCGCTGTGCTGTCGGAACTCCATCACGGAGATGCCGAACGGTCGCGCGGCGGACAACGCGAATTTCAAAAAGTTTAAAACCTTTTATGCCAAAGCTGACGATTGACGGAATGGAAGTGGAAGTCCCGAAAGGGACGCGCCTCATTGAGGCCGCGAAAAAGGCGGGCAGTGACGTCCCTTATTATTGCTATCACCCGGGGCTTTCCATCGCGGGCAACTGCCGCATGTGTCTTGTAGATGTTGAAAAAACGCCAAAGCTTCAAATCTCCTGCCACATTGAGGCGCAGGACGGCATGGTGGTTCACACCAAAACCGAAAAAGTCCTGAAGACCCGCCAGCATGTTCTGGAATTCCTTCTTTTGAATCACCCTGTGGATTGCCCGGTCTGTGACCAGGCCGGGGAATGCTGGCTTCAGGACTATTATATGAAGCACGGCCTTTATGACAGCCGCCTCAATGAAGACAAGCTGAAAAAACCCAAGGCCGTTCCGCTCGGGCCTACGGTCATGCTGGATGCCGAGCGCTGTATCCTCTGTTCACGCTGTATCCGTTTCTGCGATGAAGTTTCGAAAACTTCCGAGCTGGGTTTCATCAACCGCGGCGATCATACGGAAATTTCCGTTGCTCCGGGCCGCCAGCTCGACAACAAGTATTCCGGTAACACGGTGGATATTTGCCCTGTGGGCGCGCTGACGGACCGTGATTTTCGTTTTAAAATCCGCGTCTGGTACCTCAAGGAAGGCAACTCGATTTGTCAGGGTTGTTCCCGCGGCTGCAATATTCAGGTTCACTACAACCTGGACCGCCCGCATCATGGGAAAGGGGAGAGGGTCAAGCGTTTAAAGCCCCGTTTCAATGCGAGAGTCAACAAATGGTGGATGTGCGATGACGGACGGTACGGGTACAAATACCATGACGCGAACCGTATTCCGTCACCCGCGAGGTTTATCGACAAGCGTCTTCAGGAAACCTCCTGGGATGAGGTGATGACCGAGCTGATTGCGAAAATGACCACGGCAGGAAAAAAGATCAGTGTGCTTCTTTCTCCGCAGCTCTCCAATGAAGAGCTTTATTTGTCCCGCAAAATTTTCAAGGAACATCTGAAACTTGAAAACATTGCTTTGCTGTCTCCGAATGCCGACGGCTTTCAGGACGACATCCTGATCCGTGCGGATAAAAATCCGAATACCCGAGGCGCCGAGGAACTTGGCTTCCGGCCCGGCGGCGCGGACGCAGTGCTTGAGAAAGCGGCAGAGGGAGACGTGGAAGGCCTGATTGTCTTTGGCCAGGATTTGAATGCGCGTTTGGATGAAGCCAAATTGAAAAAAGCGATGGGGAAAGCGGCATGGACGCTTTTTATCGGGTCCAATCATAACCTGACTTCCGAGACCGCGGCGTATGTGCTTCCGGCGGCCACGCATATTGAAAAAGAAGGAACCTTTACCAACTTCGAGGGTGTGATTCAGAAGTTCGACAAGGTGCTTGAACCCGCGGGTGAAGCCCGTGCCGAATGGCAAATCCTTGAAGCCTTGGGACGCGGTTTGGGCCTGCACATGACCTATGAATGTGCCGGGGATATTTTCGAAGAACTTTCTCTCAAGGTGCCTTTTTTCAAGGATCTCACGTACGAAAAACTGGATACCGGCGGTGAAGATATCCGTTCCATGGCCGCGCCGACGATTCCGGCGCTTGAGCAATACGATAACATTCTCTAAATTTTTAGGAGCTTTCTGAATGCTGGTCACGATTATTCTTGCCGGGCTCGTGCTCTTCATGGTGATCAATTTCGCCGCCCTGCACACCTGGATTGAACGCAAACAGAGCGCCGTGATGCAGGACCGCGTGGGGGCCAACCGCGCGCGCGTGACCATTCCCGGAAAATGGGCGGCCCCGCTTAATTTTCTTCTCGCCCCCGTTAATAAGCTTGGCCTTTTTCATCCCATCGCCGATGCCATCAAGATGTTTATGAAAGAGGATTACATCCCTCCGTATGGCGATAAATTCCTGCACACCCTGGCCCCGATCCTTTCACTGTCTTTTTCCCTTATGGGGTTTGCCGTGATTCCTTTCGGCGACGTTTTGATTCTGGGGTCGCAGACAATTAATCTGCAGGTAGCGCCCGTGAACGTCGGCATTCTGTATGTGTTTGCCATGACCTCCATGGGGGTGTATGGCGTGATCCTTGCGGGGTATGCCTCCAACAGCAATTACGCGTTCCTTGGCGGGCTGCGCGCGTCAAGCCAGATGCTGGCCTACGAAATCACGCTCGGCCTTACGATCCTCGGCGTTGTGATGATTTACGGATCCACGGATCTTCAAGCCATTGCGCGCGGGCAGGGTCAGCTTCTCTGGGGATGGCTTCCCAAATGGGGCGTGTTTGTCCAGCCGGTCGGATTTTTTCTTTTTATGGCCGCGGGGATCGCTGAAACCAAACGCATTCCCTATGACATGCCGGAAGCGGAATCGGAAATTGTCGGGTATTTTACGGAATACAGCGGCATGAAATTCGGCATGTTTTTTTTCGCGGATTTTATTGAGACCATTTTGATCGCGGCCCTTACCACCGCGCTTTTCTTCGGCGGCTGGCAGGTCCCGTATCTTTTCGCGGATGGTTTCCATTTCCCATGGGGCGCGGTTTGCCAGGTGCCACATTTGGGTGTGGTGGCTCTTCAAATCGGGTCTTTTGCTTTCAAAGTGGTTTCTTTCTGCTGGCTGTTCATGACCGTCCGCTGGACCTTGCCGCGTTTCCGCTATGACCAGCTGATGGAGCTTGGCTGGAAAGGCATCTTTCCTATCGCACTCGCGAACCTCGTTTTAACGGCCGCGGTGCTTCTCATCCTTCGTCCCTAGATTTTCCTGTTTCTTTGAGTTCATTTTTCAATGGCTTTGTCCCGATTTACAAAAGGGGGTGGAATTGAAAACAAAGACTTCTTTCTTTGAAGTCTGGAAGCGTAATCTTGGGGCCTCCCTGCATAGTTCCCGGCTTGCGGTGCCTTTGACGCTTGCGATGATTGTTGGAGGTTTGACAGGCCTCGCGGTTGTGGGTTATGTCCGGGGCGTTAATGGTGCGTTGGATTTTTTCAAGAATCTACAGGGCCCCTTCCAGCACTTTTTTTCTAGCCCTGTTTCCTTTGCCCTGGTAACCGCTTTTGGCGGGATTATCGTTGGCCTCTTGACTTGTCTTTTCATTCCAGAGAGTAAGGCTCAAGGCGTCCCTGATGTTCTTCAGGCACTCGCACTCAAGGGAGGCTACCTCTCATTTCGCGCGACAGTCGTCCGCGCTCTTACTTCGATTCTTTCTCTTGGAGCAGGTTTTTCAACGGGACGTGAAGGACCTGCGGTACACATCGGGGCCGGAATCGGGTCAAAGATCGGCCGGACTTTGGGTTTGAATTCCGTAAGAGTTAAAAATCTTGTGGCTTGCGGTGCGGCGGCGGGAATTGCGGCCGTTTTTAATGCGCCAATCACAGCCGTGATGTTTTGTCTTGAAATTATTTTCCGTGATTTTGGTGCAAAAGCACTAAGCACCATTGTCATTGCTTCCGTTTCGTCCAGTATCGTCAGCCGCATTTTCTTAGGACAGTCTCCGGCATTCACAATTCCCATTCACAGCCTTGCGGATCCTTTTGAAATACCTCTGTATTGTCTGCTGGGTGTTCTTTCAGCCTTTTCGGCCTGCGCTTTTATTTTTGTTTTTGACCGCATCGACCGATTTTTTGAAAAAATAAAAGTGCCTTTCTGGACCAAGCCCGCCATCGGAGGTCTCGTGGTCGGCGGAATGGCGTTTTACCTTCCGGGAATTTCCAGCATGGGATTCAGCACTATGGAAAGCATGCTCCATGGCCGGCTTGTGCTTGAAACTCTTTTGGCAGTTCTTATAGTGAAGGCTTTGGCGACATCAATTTCCATGGGTTCCGGCTGTACCGGAGGGACCTTTGCACCTGCGCTTTTTATCGGCGGCGCACTAGGGGGGGCTTTTGGTTTTTTGATTCAAGGCCATATGCCGTTTCCTACCGGAACTCCAGGGGCCTATGCTCTGGTGGGAATGGCCAGTGTTTTTGCCGGGGCCTTTCATGCCCCCGTGACGGCAATTCTTCTTGTTTTTGAGATGACGGGGGACTACCGGATGATCCTTCCGCTCATGGCCGCAACAGTGATTGCCGCGGCACTTTCCCAAAAATTCCAGCCCGAACCGATCGACACAGTAAAGCTGAAAAGACAGGGGATCGATGTTGATTCGGTTGACAGCACATCTTTCCTGAGTGTCTTGAGGGTTGCGGATGCCATGAGCCTCAGGTTTGAAAAGTTTTCAAACCAGATGACCGCAAAGGAAGTGCTGGAAAAAATTTCACAGCTGCAGGGAAAGACATTTTTTTCTGTCAATGCACAGGGCGCTGTGACCGGAATTCTAACACCTGAGATATTTGAGAAGGTGCTGGTTTCCGGAGAAAATATGAGTCATGTGATCGTGGAGGATCTCGCGAGTCCAATTTATGAAAGCTGTTACCCTGACGATTCCCTTGGGGACGCGGTTCATTTGATGAAAATCCAGGAGCTCGATGTTCTTCCAGTGATGAGTCCGGAAAAACACGGGATACCCCTAGGTGTTCTTAAGTCGGAAGATGTTTTCCGAGCCGTTGCAAATCTTGCCGTCAAACGTGAAGAACTGTTTAGCCGCATGGAACACCACCGCGACGGAAAAGTTCTTACGGTTCGCTTTCGTGTGTCGGGGCGGTCTTCTTTGGCTGGAAAGGAGCTTCGGCAGCTTGTGATTCCCGAGGGGGTAGTTTTAAATATGATTTTGCGGAATGGCGAAACAATCATCCCGCATGGCAATACCGTTTTTCAGCCGCAAGATAAAATTACAGCAACCGTTTTGCTGAACCATGAGGCGGTTTTTCGCAAGTGGCTGGAAGAGCATAAAATCTATCTCTCCTTTAAGGAGCAGTCCTGAAATGAAGAAAACACAGAGCGCGGGCGGCATTATTCTGAATGATGAAGGCAAGGTTCTTCTTGTCGAACAGCGGCGCAATGTCTGGTCGCTTCCCAAAGGCCATCTTGAGGGAAAAGAAACTCCTCTGGAAGCTGCTCTCCGCGAGATTTATGAAGAGGCGGGAATTACAAAGCTTGAACTCAAGAAAGAACTCGGCAGTTACAAGCGTTACAAAATCGGCAAAGACGGCAAGGACGATTTAGCCGAACTTAAAACCATGCACATCTTTCTTTTTTTTACGTCCGAGAAAAAAACAAAACCGAAAGACCGAAGCATTGCAGGCCTGAAATGGTTTGAGCCCGAGGACGTGGCGAAACATTTGACCCACCCCAAAGACCGCGAATTTGTAAAGACGGCCCTTCCTGTTATCAAGAAACTCCGTTCCCGGGCATAAAAAAAGCGGGACAGGATTTCTCCCGCCCCGCTGTATTCCTTAAAACTTTTTGTTTAAACCGTGACCGCTGCTTTCGTACCCTGAAGCTGGCTTTCCACAAATTCCCAGTTCACGAGCTTCCAAAACGCTTCCACGTATTTAGGGCGCGCATTGCGGTAATCAATGTAATACGCGTGTTCCCAAACATCGCAGGTGAGAAGCGGTTTGTTCGCGCCGGTGATCGGCGTTCCCGCATTGGAGGTAGATTCCAGCGCAAGAGAGCCATCCGGTTTTTTCACGAGCCAGGCCCAGCCTGAACCAAAAAGGTTCACAGAAGCGTTGGTGAACGCTTCCTGAAATTTCTCAAAGGACTCAAAGGATTTCTTGATCGCATCGCCGAGCGCGCCCTGAGGTGCGCCGCCGCCGTTGGGCGACAGGCAGTTCCAGTAAAACGTGTGGTTCCACACCTGGGCCGCGTTGTTGAACACAGGGCCTTGCTGGGACTTCCGGACGATTTCTTCCAGGGAAGCCTTCGCGAGTTCACCGGTTTCAATCAAGCTATTGAGTTTTGTCACGTACGTCTGATGATGCTTGCCGTAATGAAATTCCAGCGTCTCTTTGGAAATATGAGGCGCCAGGGCATCCATCGCGTAAGGCAGTTCAGGCAGTTTGAAAGCCATAAAGTTTCTCCTCTTGTTGGGCTGGGACTGCCCGCTTTATTTGCGGCGGCAGTCTTAGCTGTCCCGTTTTCGGGGGAGGTAAAGTTTAGATTTTGCCGACGAGATTCAGGCCAGGCTTCAGCGTGTTCTTGCCGGGCTTCCAGTTGGCGGGACAAACTTCGCCTTTGTTCTCGCGCACGAATTTCGCAGCCTGGACCTTGCGCAGAAGTTCTTCCGCGCTGCGGCCAATCGAATTGTCGTGGATTTCAATGCATTTCAGAACGCCGTCCGGATCAATGATGAAAGAACCCCTGAGCGAAAGGCCTTCGCCTTCAATGAGCGTTCCGAATTCGCGGCAAAGAGCCTGACTCGCATCGGCCAGCATCGGGTACTTGATCTTCTTGATGGCCGGTGACACATCATGCCATGCTTTGTGCGTGAAAACTGTGTCGGTGCTGACGGAAAGAATCTCTGCTCCAAGCTTCTGGAAAGCCTCATAATTGAGGGCGAGTTCTTCGAGTTCGGTCGGGCAGATAAACGTGAAGTCGGCCGGATAAAAAACCATGACGACCCATTTGCCTTTGTAGTCGGAAAGTTTTACCGTTTTGATGTCGTCGCCGTGATAAGCCTTTGCCTGAAAATCCGTTACTTTTTCGCCGATCTTGACCATGGGTACATCCTCCTGTGATTAAGTTGTAAAAAGACAGCTGAAAAACCGGGGCGTTGAAATCCAAGTTCCAGCGGGGCGACCATTCTAACACACTGAAAATTGATGTCTAGAAATAAGCAGACAAAAAAGGTCTGATAAGGTTTATGCTCTGGGCATAAAGCCCGGGATCAGGTATGATCCGCATTGCGATGGGAAAACAAAAATTACGGTATGAATTAATCAATACCCGAACCGCCGAGGTTGTTGTCCAGGAACTCCGGACCGCAGATTCCTTCTGGGCGCGTTTTGCCGGGCTTCAGCTGAGACGGGATCTTCCCAAAGGCCAGGGTCTTTTGCTTGTGCCTTGCGGCGCCATTCACACCTGTTTTATGCGATTTTCCCTGGATCTCGTTTTCCTCGATAAGGCGGGTGTCGTCCTCGCGGTGAGGGCGGGGGAAGCTCCCTGGAAAGCTGTAGGCGCTCCACGCCAAACTCATGCTGTGCTTGAGGTTAGAGCCGGTAACTTAGAGTCTGTTCAGGCTGGGGACAAGCTTGGTTTGAGGGCTCCTGCAGGCGGGTTTATCCGCCCCACCCTCTTATTTCTGGCCCCGGGCCCTTCCGCTTAGTTTTTTTTGTATCTCTGGATGACGGTTTTTGAGTTCCGTGATACACTACCTAAGTTTTTCCTCAAAGAGTACTTAACCACAAAAATCAAAGAAGGATTTCCGCATCTTTATGACAGATGCCAGTTCTTGCCTTTTCCGTACTTCGGTCGGCAAAAAATTTCTGATGGCGTTTTCAGGTTTCCTCTTAGTGGGATTTCTTATTGCCCATCTTCTGGGCAATCTTTTGATCTATCTGGGACCCAATGCCATGAATAGCTACGCAGAGCATTTGAGGAACCTGGGACCTCTTCTCTGGGTCGCGCGCATTGTCCTTTTGACTACGGTGATCACGCATATTGTGACGGCAGTTCAGCTGACCCTTGAGAACCGTGCCGCAAGACCCGTGGCTTATAAATCTTATGAACCCGTCCGCACAACTTATGCGGCGCGCACCATGGCCATGTCCGGCTTGATTATTCTCGCTTTTATCATTTATCACATCCTCCACTTTACGCTTAAAGTTACGAATCCCGATATTTCTCATGGCATGGATTCTCTTGGGCGTCACGATGTTTACGGGATGGTGGTGAAGAGTTTCCAAAACCCCTTTATTGTTCTGGCGTATGTTGTGGCCCAGATCCTGCTGGCCATGCATTTGGCGCATGGGCTTTCCAGTCTTCTTCAAACGCTCGGTGTATTGAAGAGCGAGTGCTGCCGCGCGAAGCTGCAATGCGCGGCGCGCGGGTTCGCGGCCCTGCTTTTTGCCGGTTTCATTTCCATTCCACTGTCGATTCTTTTCGGGCTTGTTCACTGAGACTCCTATGACGATTAAACTCGATTCCAAAATTCCTTCCGGACCGCTCGAATTAAAATGGGAGAAACACTGCTTTGACATGAAGCTGGTGAGTCCGTCCAACAAGCGCAAATACAAGGTGCTTGTTGTCGGAACAGGTTTAGCAGGCGCTTCGGCGGCGGCAACGCTGGCAGAGCAGGGGTATCAGGTGGAGTCCTTTTGTTTTCAGGACAGCCCGCGCCGCGCCCATAGTATTGCGGCTCAGGGCGGTATTAACGCGGCCAAAAATTACCAGAACGACGGCGACAGCGTGAAGCGTCTTTTCTATGACACCATTAAGGGCGGCGATTTCCGCGCGCGTGAAGCCAATGTGTACCGCCTTGCGCAGGTCAGCTCGAGCATTATTGACCAATGTGTTGCGCAGGGTGTTCCGTTTGCCCGCGAATACAGCGGTTATTTGTCCAACCGCTCTTTCGGCGGTGCGCAGGTGTCGCGTACTTTTTATGCGCGCGGGCAGACAGGGCAGCAGCTGCTTCTTGGCGCGTATCAGGCCCTTTCACGCCAGATTGGTCTCGGCGCTGTGAAGATGCATCCGCGCACAGAAATGCTCGACCTTGTCGTTGTGGACGGTCAGGCCAAGGGCATTATCGTGCGCGATCTGGTGACTGGAAAAATTTCGGCGCATGCAGGCGACGCGGTCGTACTCGCGACCGGAGGCTACGGCAATGTGTTTTACCTTTCGACGAATGCCAAGGGCTGCAACGTGACCGCGATTTACCGCGCCCACAAAAAAGGTGCGCTGCTTGCTAATCCGTGTTTTACGCAGATTCATCCGACCTGCATTCCGGTCAGCGGCGACTATCAATCAAAGCTCACGCTGATGTCAGAGTCCCTTCGCAATGACGGCCGCATTTGGGTGCCTTTGAAAAAAGGCGACCAGCGTTTGCCGCACGAAATTCCGGACAGCGAGCGCGATTATTATCTGGAACGCAAATATCCGAGCTACGGCAACCTCGCCCCGCGTGACATTTCTTCGCGGGCGGCCAAGGAAGCCTGTGATGATGGCCGCGGTGTCGGTCCCGGCGGGCAGGGTGTTTACCTTGATTTTGCCGACGCCATTAAGCGCCTTGGCGAGAATGTGATCCGCGAGCGTTACGGCAACCTTTTCCACATGTATGCCAAGATCACGGGCGAAGACCCCTACAAAGCGCCGATGAGAATTTATCCCGCGATTCACTACACCATGGGCGGCCTTTGGGTGGATTACAATCTGATGAGCAATGTGCCCGGCCTTTTTGTGATCGGCGAGGCCAACTTTTCCGACCACGGCGCGAACCGTCTTGGCGCGAGCGCGCTCATGCAGGGGCTTGCCGACGGCTATTTCGTTCTCCCTTTTACCATTGCCGATTATCTTGCCAAGACAAAGCCGGGCGCCGTAAAAACAGACCACGCGGAATTCAAGAAGAGCGAAACCGAGGCTTCGGACAAAATTAAAAAACTTCTTTCCATCAAGGGCACGCGCAGCGTGGATGATTTTCACCGCGAGCTTGGGAAGCTGCTGTGGGACAAATGCGGTATGGCCCGTGATGAAGCCGGCCTCAAGCAGGCCCTTAAGAAGATCCCTGAAATCCGCGAAGAATTCTGGAAGAACGTCAAGGTCCTGGGCGAAGGTGAAGAAGTCAATCAGGCGCTGGAACGCGCGGGCCGCGTGGCGGATTTCCTCGAGTTCGGTGAACTCATGTGCTATGACGCGCTTCACCGCAAGGAATCCTGCGGCGGCCATTTCCGTACCGAGCATCAGACCGAGGACGGCGAAGCGCTTCGCAATGACGACGACTATTGTTATGTCGCCGCCTGGGAATATACCAAGTACGGTCAGGCACCGGTGCTTCATAAGGAGCCGCTGGCCTATGAAAGCGTGAAGCTCGCGCAAAGGAGTTACAAGTAATGGACCTGACTCTCCATGTGTGGCGCCAAAAAAACGGTGAAGACCAAGGGCGTATGGTGAAGTATTCCGTCAAAGGGATCAACGACCATATGTCGTTTCTTGAAATGCTGGATACTTTAAACGAAGAATTGACGGCCAAAGGGGAAGACCCCGTCGTTTTTGACCATGACTGCCGCGAAGGCATTTGCGGCGCGTGCTCGCTTGTGATTAACGGCCGGCCGCATGGTCCGGACGGCGGCACGACCGTGTGCCAGCTTCACATGCGGCGATTCAAGAATGGCGACGACATTTACATTGAACCTTGGCGCGCCAAGGCGTTTCCCGTGCTGAAGGATTTGATGGTGAACCGCGGCGCGTTTGACCGCATTGTTCAATCGGGCGGCTTTACCTCTGCGTCTACGGGCGGAGTTCCGGACGCGAACGCGATCCTGATTTCTAAACCGGACTCGGACAAAGCCATGGACGCCGCGGCCTGCATCGGCTGCGGGGCCTGTGTGGCGGCTTGTCCCAATGCCTCGGCCATGCTTTTTGTCGCGGCCAAGGTTTCACATCTGGCGCTTCTTCCTCAAGGGAAGGTGGAAGCCGCCGAACGCGTGAAAAACATGATCCGTACGATGGATAATGAAAATTTTGGCAATTGCACCAACCATTACGAATGTGAAGCCGCGTGTCCGAAAGAGATCAGTGTCGACTTCATTGCCAAAATGAACCGCGAATATTTGAAAGGTTCAACGAAGGCATGAAAGTCTGCTGTCTCGACCTCGAAGGCGTCCTGGTCCCGGAAATCTGGATCAAGGTGGCGGAAAAGACCCGCATCAAGGATCTCCGGCTTACAACCCGGGAGATCCGCGATTACGACAAATTGATGAAATACCGAATCGCTATTCTGCGCGACTGGAAAATCACACTGAAAGATATTCAGGGCGTGATTGCGACGATCAAGCCCCTTCCGGGAGCCAAAAAATTCCTGGATGAACTGAGAAGTCAGCGGGAAGTGATTATTCTTTCCGATACGTTTTATGAATTCGCCCGGCCCTTGATGCGGCAGCTCGGCTGGCCGACCCTTTTCTGTAATTACCTGAGTGTTGATAAAAAAGGGTTTGTCTCGGATTATCACCTTCGTTTGAAGAACGGGAAAGAACACGCGGTCCGCGCGCTTAAGAAACTCAACTTTCATGTGAAGGCGGCCGGTGATTCTTACAATGATTTGACAATGATTCACGCCGCGGATGAGGGGATCCTTTTTAACCCGCCGCCCGTGATTGTAAAAGAATTCCCGAAACTTCCAGTAGTCCGGAAGCATTCGGAACTGTTAAAAAAACTTCTGGCGTAAGCCACAGGAAAGGAGGAACTCATCATGGCAAAAAAAGAAGGAGCACGCGTCAATGTTCAGCTGCGCAGCACAGAAAGCAGCTTTTCTTACTACGTCTCCAAAAATAAACGTAACAACGCGGAACGTCTTGAACTTCGCAAGTACGATCCGACCCTGCGCAAGCATGTGGCATTCAAGGAAAAGAAGTAATTAAGACCAAGGAAAAGGCTGCATGATTGATTCAGAGTTTCTCAAAATTCTGGCTTGTCCGGAAACCAAGCAAACCCTTCAGGCCGCGGACGCCCAAACCCTGGCGCGTGTGAACGCCGCCATTACGGGCGGGAATCTTCTCAACCGCGGCAATCAGAAGGTGGCCGAAAAAATTGAAGCCGGCTTGGTGCGGCGTGACGGCCAGGTTTTGTACCCCATCCGTGAAGGGATTCCCGTGATGCTGGTCGAGGAATCCATACCTCTTCAGAGCCTTCGGTAACCGATCCCGGGAAATGTATAAAAAACCCGGAATGACGGGTTGACGCTGCCGGTTAATTTTGCGAGAATTTGCTCGCCCGGCCCAAGCACCCCGTCGCAAGGCGCCGATTCCGAAGCCGTGATTTTACAGTACCCGCCCCTGCGGCCAAACCGCGGGATGGATTTTAAAAGTGAGGGATGACAATATGAAAGAAGCAGGAGTGGCTGTGGCCAAAGAAGCGACGATTAAAAACTTCATCAAGAACAATTACCGCCATTTTAATGCCGCGGTGATCGTGGATGCCGCACAGGCGTGGGTCGATCATCTGAACGGCGGCAACAAAATGCTGCTCACCATGGGCGGCGCGATGAGCACTGCGGAACTCGGCATCACGCTTGCCGAAATGATCCGTCAGGACAAAGTTCATGCGATCTGCACTACGGGAGCCAACCTTGAAGAGGATGTTTTTAACCTCGTCGCGCACAGCGAATACGAACGCGTTCCCCACTACCGGCACTTGACGGCGGAAGAAGAAGTCGCGCTTCATGACCGCGGGCTGAACCGTGTGACGGACACCTGCATCCCGGAAGACACCGCCATGCGCCGCATCGAGAGCGAAGTGCTTCACTTCTGGCAGAAGGCGGACAAGGAAGGCAAGCGTTACTTCCCGTACGAATACATGTATCAGCTTTTGAAAAGCGGCCGTCTTGAGAAGTACTATGAAATTGATCCAAAAAATTCCTGGATCCTCGCGGCCTGCGAAAAGAACCTTCCGATTTTCACGCCTGGCTGGGAAGATTCCACGCTCGGCAATATGTTTGTCGGGCAGGTCCGCAAGAAAAACGTTTCGACGCTGAATGTCGTGAAGTCGGGTCTTGAGCTGATGGACAGCTTGATTGACTGGTACCTGACGAACACGGCCGGCGCGGGCAACATTGGTTTTTTTCAGATCGCGGGCGGCATTGCCGGCGACTTTCCGATCTGCGTGGTGCCCTTGATCAATCAGGACCTCAAGGGAGACTGCAAGCTGTGGGGGTATTTCTGCCAGATTTCCGACAGCACCACTTCTTATGGGTCTTACAGCGGCGCGGTTCCGAATGAGAAGATCACATGGGGCAAGCTGGATGGAAACACGCCCCGCTTCATCATTGAATCCGACGCGACGATTGTCGCGCCTCTGGTGTTTGCATACGTTCTTGAAATGTAAGAAGCGGTTTTAGAAGAGAAATAAAAAAGGGCCCCTTAAACCGGGGCCCTTTTTATTTTCAGGCTGGGTGAGATTTTCAGGCGTTCAAAAGCCGCGCAGCTTCAAGGGCCGCATAGGTCAGAATCATGTCCGCGCCCGCGCGCTTGATGGATACCAGGGCTTCCATCATGGCGTCTTTTCCGGAGATCCAGCCTTTTTGGGATGCGGCCATAATCATGGCGTATTCTCCGCTAACACTGTAGGCGGCGACAGGGACTGTTGAAACTTTCCGGACTTGAGTGATCACATCCAGGTAAGCCAGCGCGGGTTTTACCATGACAATGTCTGCGCCCTCCGCAATATCGAGCTTCACTTCACGGAGCGCCTCGCGGATATTCGCGGGATCCATCTGATACGTTTTCTTGTCGCCGGAACGCGGGGCTGAATCCAAAGCCTCGCGAAACGGACCGTAAAAGGCGGAAGCGTATTTGGCGGAGTAAGCTAGAATTCCGGTTTCTTCAAAACCGCCCGCGTCCAAGGTTTTCCGGATCGTTCCAATGCGCCCGTCCATCATGTCCGAGGGAGCGACAAAATCAGCTCCGGCCTGGGCCTGTGAAAGAGCCATGGCGGCAAGAATCGCAAGGGTTTCATCGTTGACGATTTTGCCGTTTCGAACAAGCCCATCATGCCCGTCGCTTGAATAAGGATCCATGGCCACGTCCGTAATCACGGCAATCTCCGGGCATTGATCTTTCAGGGCTTTGACTGTTTCCTGAAGCAGGCCTTTGGGGTTGCGCGACTCCGAGGCTGTTTTGTCCTTGAGCTTGTCCGGAAGCGCGGGAAAAAGGGCCACGGCTGGAATCCCCAGTGCCGCCGCCTTCCTCGCTTCTTTGAGCAGAAGATCCCGGCTCCAGCGGAAAATACCCGGCATGGACGTGATGGCTGTTTTTGTACTTTTCCCGGGAATCAGAAAAAGGGGGAGAATCAGATTTTCAGGGGTGAGGCGGGTCTCACGGGCCAGCGAGCGGATGGCCGGGCTGCGGCGGTTCCTCCGCGGTCTTTCAGTGAGAAAAAAGTTTCTGCTGCGATTTGATTTTGGAGACATGGGTCCTATTCTAAGCTGAGTGCGGGGGTTTTTAAACCGGAATCTCTGGGAAGGGTTGCCAAAAGCCCCCGGAAAACTTATGATGCCTTCGGATTTGACAGGACATTAAACCCCGGGAGGAAACCATGGGTGTTTACGGAACCTTTGAACTTGAAATTACCGATTTCCGGGAAGATCCTCCCAACGATTCCGCGTTTGAAATTATTTTTGATGTACGCGGCCCCTTAAACCGCTGTGAGATGAGGCTTGTCTATTTTACGGAGGAGTTTCTGGTCCGCTATTTCCGTGTCCGGTGGTTCAAAAAGCTTCCCCAGGAAGAGAAAAAAATCCTTCATGCGAAACGCGCGCTTTTTGTCCGCTGGGCCGTCCTGAAGCTTGAAGAGGCGATCAAGAAAGACCTCAAAGAGGAAAAAATCGGCGTCGACTATGAATCCGATGCGGCGTGGGCGGAAAAAGTTGAAAAGGGTATTTTGAAACCCGCGAGTGAAGCCAAGAGTGAAACGCTTTTTATCTTAAAATTGTAAGGGGTCCGTGTGAAGGCAAAGACAAAAATAAAAGAAACCGCGCTGGTGACAGGCGCTTCGTTTGGAATCGGACTTGAAATGGCCCGTGTTCTGGCCCGCGAAGGTCATGACCTTGTTCTGGTGGCGCGATCCGTGGAGAAACTGAATGAAGTCGCCCGGGAACTTGAAAAAGAAGGCGTGAAGATCCATATTCTGGTCCGGGACCTTTCACTGCCCGGGTCCGCGAAAAGCCTTTATGAGGAAGTGGTGAGCCAAGGGTACCCGGTCAGCTGGCTGATCAACAATGCGGGACACGGTCTGCATGGTCGCTTTGATGAAATGGATCCCGCTCGAATTACGGGCATGCTCCGTCTGAACATCGAATCCCTGACGGAATTAACGAGATTTTTTATCCCGGGCATGCGCTCGGCCGGGTACGGCCGGATTTTGAACGTGGCCTCCACCGCCGCGTTTCAGCCGGGTCCGCTGATGGCGGCTTATTACGCGTCCAAGGCCTATGTGCTTATGTTCAGCGAAGCTGTTGCGGAGGAGTTGCGCGGCTCTGGAGTTAAGGTTTCAACGCTCTGTCCAGGACCGACGCATTCGGAGTTTCAGGAGCGGGCGGGGATGGGCCATGTCGAGCTATTCAAGCGTTTCAGTATGGATCCCTTGAAGGTCGCCAAGGCGGGAGTTCACGGGATGAAAAAAGGAAAACGCGTGATCATTCCAGGCTTGCTCAATAAAATTCTCGCTTTTTCCACCCGCTTGTCGCCGCGCTGGCTTATTCCGAAAATTGTTTACGCCCTTCAGGCTGGGCGGGCGGAGAAGTAGTGATGAGCAGTCTCAAACTTTCACCCTCAGCGTTAAATCTTTTTGTGGATTGCCCGCGCTGCTTTTGGCTCGAAAAAAACAAAAACATCAAAAGACCGCGCGGTATTTTTCCTTCTCTTCCCAGCGGCATGGACCGGGTGATCAAAACTTATTTTGATCAACACCGCGCCAAAGCCTCGCTTCCGCCAGGCCTTGACCGTCCCGAACTGGCGGGGCTTGCTCTTTTTCAGGATCAGAAGCAATTGGATTTGTGGCGGAGCTGGAAAACCGGTCCGGAATTCCGCGACACGGATGGAACGGTTCTTTCCGGAGCCTTGGATGACCTGATGACCTTTGAGGGCCGCTATGTTCCCTTTGATTACAAGACTAAAGGCTCGCCGGCAACCGAAGAATCGGCCATCAAGTACTATCAAAACCAGCTGGATTGTTACGCGCTTATTTTGGAGGCCCAGGGGCTTGAGACGGCCGGGTTTGGGTATTTGCTTTATTTTTCACCCAAGGATCTTTTAGAGGTCCGGCAAATCCGTTTTGAGGTCCAGCCCATTAAGATTCCGATTGATACCGGGCGTGCCCGAGATCTTATGAGGCAGGCCGTTAAACAGCTGTCAGAACCCCTTCCGCCGTCAAAAACCACCTGCGAATACTGCGCCTGGCTCCGGAATTTTAAGACCCCCTTCAAATAAAGCCGCGGCGAAGGTTTAGGCTCGTCATCCGACCTGAAAAACGATACAATAGCGCCTTTTCCGCCCCCCTTTTAGAGGAGATTTTTTTTGATCGTTTTAGGTATTGGTAACCTGCATCATGACCCCGCAGCCTGCATTATGGTTGATGGGAAGCTTATTGCCGCGGCCGAAGAAGAGCGCTTTAGCCGGAATAAGCACGCCACCGGGGAGTATCCGGTTAATGCGATCCGTTTCTGCCTCAAGCAGGCCGGTCTCCGGCTGTCAGACATTCAGACCGTGGCCCATCCGTCCTCGCCCGCGGCCTATGACCGGCACAAATGGGGTTATTTTCTGCGGTCCTTCCAGAGCCGGCCGGCCCAAGCCTTGAAAGCCCTCGTGAAATCCAAAAGCCGGAATGAAAACTTCCGCGAAGTCCCGCGCAAGGTTTTGAAAAGCGCGGGTATTGAGCCTGATAAAGTCCAGATCCATGACGTTGAGCACCATGTCGCGCATGCGGCGTCGGCCTTTTATTTTTCGGGATTCCCGGAATCCGCGTTCATCACGATGGACGGTTCCGGTGAATTTACAGCAACGATGCTCGGGTATTTTGACAAGCAGGGAAAAATTCACATCTTGAAAGAATTCTGTGTTCCCGATTCGCTCGGATTTTTTTACGCGACCATGACCGACTACCTGGGGTTTGAGCATGATGACGGCGAGTATAAGGTCATGGGCATGGCGCCTTACGGCGACCCGTCAAAATTTAATCTGGATGACCTGGTGAGCTATAAAAACAAGACCTACCGTGTGAACGATGACTACATTTACGCCATCCGCCGCAACCGGTATCAACCGGAGAAGTGGTTTTCAAAAGCCATGGTGGAGCGCTTCGGACCGCCGCGTGAAGGTGATGAGCTGAACGAACCCTACATTCATATTGCCGCGGCCACACAGAAAAAATTTGAAGATATCACGCTCCGGCTGATCGATGATTATCTGAGCGAAGCGCTTGAGCGGGCCGGCGGAAGGCTTTGTTTCGCAGGAGGCTGCGCCCTGAATGTGAAATTGAATCAGCGGATCATCGCGCACCCCAAGGTCTCAGAGCTTTGGGTTCAGCCCGCTTCGAGCGATGCCGGCCTTCCCATTGGCGCTGCGGCATGGGTGGCGCATCAGGCGGGCGACAAGATCCAGCCCATGCGGCATGCGTATTACGGGCCGAGTTATTCGGCGCAGGAAATCGAAACCGTTTTTAGTAAAAGCGGGCATTCTTTTACCCGCGAGGAATCGATCACGGATACCGCGAGCCGGATTCTGGATAAGGGAGAGATCGTGGCCTGGTTTCAGGGACCCATGGAATGGGGTCCGCGTGCCCTGGGCAACCGGAGTATTTTGGGAAACCCGACTGTTAAAGGCACGGCCGACCGCATCAATGAAATCATCAAGTTCCGCGAAAACTGGCGTCCCTTTTGCCCTTCCGTTCTGGAAGAGCACGGCGATAAAATTATGGATACCCGGCACAACTCACCCTTCATGACCTTTTGTTTCAACGTCCGCGAAGAGTGGAAAACCAAGGTTCCTGAAATCGTTCACGTAGACGGAACGGCCCGGCCTCAGTACGTCAGCCGCGAGCACAATCCGCGCTTCCATGAATTGATCACTAAATTTTATAAACTTTCCGGGGTCCCGCTGGTCATTAACACATCGCTTAACCGCAGAGGCGAGCCGATGGTCTGTTCTCCGGCCGATGCCCTGCGGATGTTTGAAGGCAGCGGCCTTAAGTATCTTGCGATCGGTGACTACCTGGTCTCCAAGAAGCCGGATTGAAAAAAGCCCTGAAAAGGGCTATAGTACAGCCTCTTTTTAAAGGAAAACAAAGCCATGCCTATTAAAACCAAAATCATGGAAAGGCCCAAACTTAATTTCTGGCAGAAGATGTACCTGTCGGAAGTATTTAAGGGCGTCCTTATTACCGGCGGCCATTTTTGGCGGAATCTTTTCTTCCACACCATGCATACGCTGGGACTCTTTAAGGGAATCCAGGCCGCGGTCACGATTATGTATCCTGAGCACCGCCGTCCCATGGCCAAGCGTTCCAGGACCCGGCACCGTTTGATGAAGCGTGCTGATGGCTCTACGCGATGTGTGGCCTGCATGATGTGCGAGACCGTTTGTCCCGCCCGATGTATTACGATTGTGGCCGAAGAGCATCCGGATCCGACGATTGAAAAACGTCCGGCCAGTTTTGACATTGATCTGGGGAAATGTGTTTACTGCGGATTTTGTGTTGAAGCCTGTCCCGAAGATGCCATCCGCATGGACACTCAGATCATTGATACTTCCGCCTATAGCCGCAAGCAGATGGTTCTCGACATCCGGGAACTTTTGAACCCCAATCCGCAGTATTCGCAAGTCCCTCCGCCCGGATCAAACTAAAACCATCCGGTTTTGATTAAAAAGAAAAAGGGATTCGTCTGTCTATGCGTGAAAGTATTTGAGCTGAATTCCGGTGCAGGAAAGAAAATTTTTAGAACAGCGTGCTGACGGCCTGGTGGGCAAAGCCGAGGAAAGGCGCCTGCCACAAGCCGAGGATAATGATTCCGGCCGAGAGGGCGGCCATCATGAGCTGCGAGGTTCTGGAGATTTGAATCGGTGTTTCCACGAAAGA
The DNA here is from genome assembly GCA_964434115.1 of uncultured bacterium. GTDB lineage: Bacteria > Omnitrophota > Omnitrophia > Omnitrophales > Aquincolibacteriaceae > ZLKRG04. The sequence goes on along the minus strand of CAYSSX010000005.1, from coordinate 87,851 downwards.
TTCTTCCGCGTACATTTTCCGTACAATATTGAGGTAATAAAACAAAGACACGGCCACAGCCAGTGCGGCAAGCAGGGTCAATGCCGTTAAATCTTTTTCCATGGCCGAGAGCAGGATCAGAAACTTTCCGAAGAATCCGGCCAGCGGAGGAATCCCTGCCAGCGAGAAAAGAGACAAGAAAAGAACGCCCGCGAGAAAAGGGGAACGCTTTGCAAGCCCGCGGTAAGCATCGATCCGGTCTGACCCAAGGGCTTGACCGGCAATCGTAATGGCCATGAAGGCCGCGAGATTGCTGACGCCATAGGCCATGAGATAAAAAATCAGGGACTCTGTTCCTCGGATGCTTCCTGCCGCAAGGCCCATCAAAAGATATCCCGCATGACTGATGCTTGAGTAACCGAAGAGGCGTTTGACGTTGGTTTGAAGCACGGCCCCAAGGTTTCCATAAACGAGGGTCAGAGCCGCGAGCACGGAAAACAAAATCGTGCGCCCCACGTCAAACGCCGGAAACACTAAAAACAAAACTTTCAGCGCGATCACGAATCCCGCGGCTTTGGAGGCAACGGAAAGAAAGGAAACGACCGGAGCCGGCGCGCCTTCGTAGACATCCGCGACCCAAAGCTGAAAGGGAGCTGCCGCGGCTTTGAAACCCGCGCCCGCAAGGATCATGATGAGGCCCAGGAGCATCATTTTGCTGCCCGGGGCAGCTTGAAAGAACTGATGGACTCCCGCGAAAGAGGTGGAGCCTGACGCGAAATAAAGAAGGCTGATGCCATAAATAAAGAAGGCCGAGGACAACGAGCCGAGAATCAGGTATTTCAAACCCGCTTCAATGGAAAAGAGGTCCTTCTTGAGATACGCGGCCATGATGTAAAAAGAAAGGGTGACGATTTCCAACGCGATGAAAAGCAAAAGGAAATCATGGGCCGAAGCGAGGAAGAAGAAACCGAAAAGCGAGCTCCAGAGGATCAGGAAAAACTCCCCCGGGTGTTTGAGCCTGGCGCCGAAAAAATCCACGCTCATCTGAATGACCGGGATAATGGCCAGAATGAAAAAGGTTTTGAAGAAAATGCTGAAGGCATCACTCCGGAAAGTCCCGCCAAAAGTGGTCCCTTGATTTCCCGCGCTCAACAAAATAGAAGCCAGAACAAAAAACGCTCCGCCCATCGCGGCAAGCGCTGAAAAGCGCTTTGAAAAATCCTTTACAAATAACTCTCCAACCAAGAGGACGAGAAGGACGGCCAGCACTGAAAACTCGGGAATCATCAGAGAGAAGTTCATGACAGGATGGCTCCTACGGCCGGTTCAATGAATTGCAAAAGCCCGTGCGGCCACAATCCAAAAAGAAGCAGGCCCGCCAAGAGAAGGAGAAAAGGGAAACGCTCTGTCCAGGTTGAAGCATCTTTAAATTTGGCTAACGCAGGATTGACGGGTCCGTAACAGATGTTTTGAATCATGCGCAGAAGATAAAGGGATGTGACCAGAAGGCCAAAGACAGCCAGTCCCGTAAGCAGGGGAAAGGTGCGCCAGGTTCCGATGAAAATCAAAACCTCGGAGGCGAAATTCGCGAAGCCCGGCATGCCGAGCGAGGCCATGGAAGCCATAATCAGGCAGACACTCAGGAAAGGGGCGGTTTTGGCAAGGCCGCCATAGTCCGAAATGCCGCGCTTATGGGTTTGTTCATAGAGAATCCCGTTAAGACCGAAAAGGCACGCGGTCAAGAGACCATGCGAGAAAATTAAAAGGACAGCGCCCGAAACAGCCGTGGCGTTTAAAGCCGAAAGGCCCAGAAAAACATAACCCAAATGAGAGACCCCGGAGAACCCAAGCATCCATCCGGTCTCTTTCTGGTGAAGGGCCGCGTAGCCTGCGTACAAAATTCCGATCACGGCCAGAACCGCAAGACACTCTGCTGACGCCTTGAAGCCTTCAGGAAGAAAGGGGATTACAAAGCGCAGGATGAGATAAGGGCCGACCTTCACGCCCGCGTGCAGCATGGCCGCGGAAGCGGGGGCCGAGGCATACCCTGAAGGCGCCCAGCTGTGAAAAGGCCAAAGGGAGGAGATAATTCCGAAGCCAATGATTAAAAAGGGAATCACATGCTTTTGAAGATCTCCCGAAAGGTGAAGGGACGCCGCGTTCTCACGAAGCCAGACAAGGTCGAAGATTTGAGACCCGGCCTGATGATAGAGCATAAGAAGACCGTAAAGCGCGATCACGGCACCCGTAGCCGTAAAGATGGCCATGTTAAGGGCCGCGTATTCTTTCTTGCCGCTGCCCCAAACCGCGATCAAGGGGTAAACCGCGATCACCGTGGTTTCATAGAACAAATAAAGGAAAAAAATATTCAGGGATGTGAGTACTCCATAAAGCGCTCCCGTGAGAATCAGGTAGAAGATCAGATAAGTTTTGAGCCGGTCTTTGGATGAGCAGGAAAGGAAAGCGCCGGCCAGCGAGACAATCGCATTCAGAAGGCACATCGTCAGGTTAAGGCCGTCGAGCCCCACCTGATAATGAATACCAAGGGACGGGAGCCATTCAAAGCGGTGAACGAACTGATAACCCGCTTGCGCCGGGACAAATTGAAAAGTCAAAGCCAGCACGATCAGCGATGAGACTGTGCAGCTTGCAAGGGTCAGGGATTTTAGCAGGCGTTCATTTTCTTTCGGGATAAAGAGCATCGCGAAAGCCGCCAGCATGGAAATCCAGGGAAGTGTCAGAATCATTTTAGAACCTAAAAAATTTCCCGATTTGAAAAATTAAATTTTTGCCGCAATAAAAAAATAAACAATGACTGTCACGCCAATCGTGAAAACAAAAGCGTAAAACTGAACCGCGCCGGTTTGGAGCTTCCGGACCGTATCCCCCATGGTGCGGATCAAACGGCCTAAACCGTTCAGGGACCACTCCACAAAGGCGTAACGCTCAATGAGGTCGGCCAAACGCCCGGCCGAATTCTGGCCATACCGGACCAGCGCATCGTAAGCATCATCGAAAAAGTATTTCCGGTCCAGCACGGAGGCTGGTGCGGCGAGAAACCCGGCCGCGGTGCGAAGGCTTTTTGAACGTTTGAAGTAAAGACCCAAAGCCAGCAGAAAGCCCGCGGCCGCAAGGGCAATGGAAGTAACGGCCAAGCTTCCGAACCCATGCGCGGCATGCTCGCCCGCGTGGGGCAGATTGAGTAAAGTGCGGATGGGAAGAAACCCGCCGATCACGGTGAGAACGGCCAAAGTCAGAAGCGGCACAAGCATTCTCAGGTCACTTTCGTGTATCCCGTGAGCGTGCGCGGCCGCGGCATGGCCGGCATCACGGCGCGCGGGAAGAAAGACAAGGGTAAAAAGACGTCCGTTGTAAAACGCGGTCAGAAAAACGGTGGTCAGGGAAAGCATGAAAAGGATTTTGGGGCCATGAGAGGCCGCGGTCAGAATTTCTTCCTTGCTGTAAAAACCGCTGAGCGGCGGAATGCCAATCAGCGCAAGGGTACCGATTAAAAAAGTCAGGCTGGTCCAGGGCATTTTTTTGAAGAGCTGAAAGCGGCCGCCTTCAGCGTCAATCTTGCTGCCCATTTCCCGGATGTCCTGGGTGTGAAGCGCGTGAATCAAGGACCCGGCGCCAAGAAAAAGCAAAGCCTTGAAAAAGGCATGGGTGGTGAGATGAAACATTCCCGCTTCGGGACTGGCAAGCCCGAGCGCAAGCACCATGTAACCCAGCTGACTCAGGGTGGAGTAGGCGAGCACCTTTTTGATGTCGGTTTGCACCAAGGCAATCGTCGCCGCGAGAAAGGCTGTAAGGCCTCCGGTCCAGGCAATGATCCGGAGTGTTTCCGGGGACAGCTCAAAAATAAAATAAAGCCGGACAATCATGAAGATACCGGCCGCGACCATGGTCGCCGCGTGGATGAGAGCGCTGACCGGTGTCGGGCCTTCCATGGCATCCGGAAGCCAGACGTGAAGCGGCACTTGCGCGGATTTGCCGACAGCACCGAGAAAAAGCCCGGCCGTAATCAGGGTCATCCAGAAAGAAGAAATTCCGAGCGAGGGGAGGTGAGAAGCAATGACCGTGAAATTGAAACTCTCAACCCCTTTAGCCGCAAGAAATCCGTAGAGCCCGAGAATGCCCAGCATCATTCCGACATCCCCGACGCGCGTGGTCATAAAGGCTTTTTTACCCGCGGTGCTGGCTTCTTTTTTCTCATACCAAAATCCGATGAGCAGGTAAGAGCTGAGACCGACCAATTCCCAGAAGATGAAAATCTGGATCAGGTTGTTTGCGAGCACGATCCCAAGCATGGAAAAGCTGAACAGGGAAAGGCAGGCAAAGTAACGGTTGTAGCCGGGGTCGCCTGCCATATAAGAAGTGGAAAACAAAAAAACCAGGGTGCCGATGCCGGTAACCACAAGAAGCATCAGAAGCGTCAGGCCGTTGACATAGATTCCGAAGTCAATGGACAGGTTCCCCGCATGGATCCACGGCAGGGAAGATTCCAGAAGCGTCTGGCCTTGGTGCTTCAGCGCGTCGTACTGAGGCAGGAGCGCGCAGGAAAGAAGAAAGGCCGCAAACATCGCGCCGGTTCCAAGAGCGCCCGCGAGCTTGGAGGATTTAGGCAGGCCATAGCCCAAAATCAGGGCCATCACAAAAGGCAGAAAGAAAATAATCCACGTCAAAGTAAGAATCATGAAGCGTTAAAAATTCTCCGGTGAATCGGTTTAAAAATCAGCCTTTAAGGAACGAAATTTCCTGCGTGTCGACCGAATCCTGCTTTCTGAAAAGAAGGACCGCGATGGCCAAACCAATGGTGATTTCCGCCGCCGCAAGAACCATGACAAAGAAAGCCGTGACCTGCCCTCCGACATCTCCGTGAAGCGCCGCGCCCGCAATAAAATTAAGATTCGCCGCGTTCAGCATGAGTTCGATAGATAAAAGGATCAAGAGGAGGTTGCGCCGCAAAAGCAGGCCCAAAAGACCAATGACAAAAAGAATGGCGCCCACGGCAAGGTAATGGGTGATAGGAATCATAGATCATCCTTTTTGGCCAGGGTCACGGCGGCAAAGATGCTGAGCAGAAGAAGAATGGAAGTTAACTCAAAGGGCAGCAGGAAATTTCTGAAAAGGGAGATTCCGACCGAGCGGATGTCTCCGAGAACCCCTTGAACAGCAGGCGCTGAAAAGCCGCCCGTAATTCTTGTGATAAAGGCCAGCAGCATCAGCACGGTCAGTGCGGAGGCCACCGGAAAAACGGGCCCAAAGCGCTTCCATAAGGGCATGTCTTTTGCCGCAATGCCCTGCAGCATGATCACGAAGAGGAAGAGAACAAGCACGGCGCCGGCATAGACAATGATCTGCGCTATGGCCAGGAAATAGGCGCCCAACAGAAGGTGCAGAACGGAAATCGCGGTCATGGCCACGATCAGCGCGAGAAGCGCGCGGGTAGGCTTAGGCAAAAAGATGACCAGTAGCGAACTTATAATCGCCAAGGCCGAAGAAAAATAGAACAGAACAGCTTCCATAGAACCAAACGATCAGTTTGAGCTGGCGGGGGCAAACATTTGAGTTATGAAGACAGCCTGGTTACGTTTGACTTCAAAAAAGCCTGCACCGACTTCGAATACTTTTTCAGTTCCGTTTTTTTCACGAAGTTCAAGACGCCCGCCCTTAGAAGATGTAATGAGAGGGGCGTGATTGGCCAGAACCCCGACAAAACCATTCTCACCGGGTACCCGCGCGTGAACCACAGCGCCCTCATAGGCGACGCCCTGAGGAGTGATGACTTGCAGTTGATAGGTGCTGGCCATAAACAGGGTCTCTTAAAGCCGCTTAAACCGCGGCCTTGGTTTTTTCAAAATTTTCGATGACGTCTTCAACACTTCCGCACATATAAAAACTTTGTTCCGGAATATGGTCCAGTTCCCCGGAGACAATGCGCTGAAAACTCTTAATCGTTTCCGGCAGAGGAACGTATTTCCCTTTCCGGCCCGTGAAGGCTTCAGCCACCGAGAACGGCTGGGAAAGGAAACGTTCCAGTTTGCGGGCGCGCATCACGATTTCTTTATCGTCCTGGGAAAGTTCATTGATACCGAGAATCGCGATGATGTCACGCAGGTCTTTATAACGCTGAAGAATGCGTTGTACTTCACGCGCGGTCTTGTAATGCTCCTCGCCGACCACGCGGGGATCCAGCATTCGCGATGTGGAACCCAGCGGATCCACGGCCGGATAAATTCCAAGTTCAGCGATCTGGCGGGAAAGCACGGTAACGCCGTCCAAATGGGAAAAGGCCGTGGCAGGCGCCGGATCCGTCAAGTCGTCGGCAGGCACGTAAATGGCCTGCACGGAAGTGATGGAACCCGACTTCGTGGAAGCGATACGTTCCTGAAGAGCGGCCATTTCGGTCGAAAGGTTCGGCTGGTAACCGACGGCGGAAGGCATGCGGCCAAGAAGCGTTGACACTTCCGAACCGGCCTGCGTGAAACGGAAAATATTATCGATGAAAACCAGCACGTCCTGGTGTGCTTCATCACGGAAATATTCAGCCATGGAAAGACCGGTCAAGGCCACACGGAGACGGGCGCCCGGGGGTTCATTCATCTGACCAAACACCATAGCGGTCTTTTTGATAACGCCGGATTCCGTCAGTTCCAGATAAAGATCGTTTCCTTCGCGGGTACGTTCACCAACGCCGCAGAAAACCGAGACGCCGCCGTGCTGTGTCGCGATGTTGTGAATGAGTTCCTGCACAATAACGGTTTTACCCACGCCGGCGCCGCCGAACAGACCGACCTTGCCGCCCTTCGGGTAAGGCGCGAGAAGATCCACGACCTTGATACCGGTTTCAAGAACGGATGAGACGGGAAGCAGTTCTTCATAAGAAGGGGCCGGGCGGTGAATCGGATACTTTTTGTTCGGATCTTTCACCGGAGCGCCGCCGTCAATCGTATTGCCGAGAAGGTTGAAAATGCGGCCGAGCGTCTGATCACCGACGGGAACAGAAATCGGAGCGCCGGTGTCGCGGGCCTGCATGCCGCGGACAAGACCTTCGGTGGCCGCGAGGGCGATGCAGCGGACGGTGTCGTTACCGACATGCTGCGCGACTTCAAGGACCAGAACCTTTTTCTTCCCATCCGACACGGTTTCAATTTCAACCGCGTTCAAAATCTGGGGAAGCGCGTCATTATTAAACTGAATGTCCACACTGGGACCGACTACCTGAACGACTTTACCGAACGCCATAAAACCTCCGTCAATCTCAATTCACTCAAAGGGTTTATTTAAAACCCGTAAGCAAAGTTATTTTACTTTCAGGGCCAATGAGCCCGAAACGATTTCGATAATTTCTTTGGTGATCGATGCCTGACGCGCCTTGTTGCGCAGAAGCACAAGAGAATCGATCATTTCCTTCGCATTTTCCGTGGCCAAATGCATGGCCTGCATGCGGGCCACCTGTTCAGAAACCAGGGCCTCAAGCAGAATCATGCGCGTCTTGGCTTCAAAATAGAGGGGGACGATGCGGCTGAAAATCGCGGCCGGATCCGGTTCAAAAATATATGGCACCTCAGGTCCCGCGCTGCCGCCTTTTGGCTTCTCAAGGGGCAGGATTTTTTCCACGACGCCCTCATAAGTGCTGAGGGTCAGGAAGTGATCGTAAACAACGTAGATCGCATCCACCTTTTTGGAAACGTAGAGTTCTTCAAGCGTTTCCTTGAAACCTTTGAGCACTTCTTCTACCCGGCTGGCGCGAAGGTCCGTAAAGGTTGCCGTAAAATCATAACCCTCACGCTGAAGCGCGGAGATCCCGGACTTTCCCACGCCGATAAACACCGGTTCGCTGGCCGCGGACTGTTCCTGCAGAAAACTTTTTGCCAGGTTGGCGAGGTCATTGTTGTATGAACCGCAAAGGCCGGTGTCCGAAGTCATGATCACGACCGCGATTCTTTTCGGCGCGCGCTCCTGAAAGAACGGGTGAAGAACATCGCCCCCGGCCGAGGAGCCTTGGGTCTGGAAAAGCCGTTTCACCTGATTTTCAAGCGCTTCCGTATAAGGACGGGCGCTGTTCATCATGCCTTGAAAACGGTGGAGCTTCGCGGCTGCCACCATTTCCATCGCGCGCGTGATTTTTTTCGTGCTCTCAACGCTGCGAATGCGGTTTTTAAGTTCTCTGAGCTGACCTGACACAACAAACTCCGTTAAAGGCGCTTAAGCTTTCGCTAAAAACTGACTTTTGAATTTCTTCACGCCGTCCGCGAGCTTTGCTTTCAGATCATCGCTGATCGCTTTCTTTTCACGGATGTTGTGAAAGACATCAGGATAGTTCTTATCCAGGAAAACAAGAAGCTGGGTTTCGAAATCCTTCAAGCGGTCAAGAGGAACATCATCAAGATGGCCTTCGTTGCCGGCGAAGATCACCGCAACCTGACGCTCAAACGGAATCGGCTGGAGAATGTCCTGCTTCAGGATTTCTACCATCCGTTCACCGCGTGTCAGCTGATCCTTGGTGGCTTTGTCGAGGTCGGTTGACAGCTGGGCGAAGGCCGCGAGTTCGCGGTACTGCGCGAGCGCGAGGCGGAGCTGGCCGGCCACCTGCTTCATGGCCTTGGTCTGGGCGTTACCGCCGACGCGCGACACGGAAAGACCGACGTTCACGGCCGGACGAACACCGGCGTAAAAGAGGTCGCTTTCCAGGTAAATCTGACCGTCCGTAATCGAAATTACGTTCGTCGGAATGTACGCGGAAACGTCGCCCATCTGGGTTTCAATGACCGGAAGAGCTGTCAAAGAACCGGCGCCGAGATCATCGCGCAGTTTGGCCGCTCTTTCCAGAAGACGGGAGTGAAGATAGAAAACATCGCCCGGATAAGCTTCACGTCCCGGCGGCCGCTGAAGGAGAAGGGAGAGTTCGCGGTAGGCGACGGCGTGCTTCGACAAATCGTCATAAACCACAAGCGCGTGCTGACCGGTATGCATGTATTCTTCCCCGATGGCACAGCCCGCGTAAGGCGCGAGGTACTGCAAAGGAGCGGGATCATCGGAAGAAGCGGAAACAATGGTCGTGTATTCCATGGCGCCGTATTCTTCCAGTGTTTTCGCAAGCGCGACGACGCTCGAAAGCTTTTGCCCAATGGCCACGTAAATGCATTTCACACCCGTATGCTTCTGATTCACGATGGTGTCGATCAGAATGGCGGTCTTACCGGTCTGGCGGTCGCCGATAATCAGTTCGCGCTGGCCGCGGCCGATCGGGATCATGGCATCAATGGCCTTGATTCCGGTCTGCAGAGGTTCTTTTACGGGCTGGCGTTCAATGACTGAGGGAGGAACGGTTTCGAGCGGGCGGCGCTTGGTTGATGCAATCGGGCCTTTTCCATCCATCGGAATGCCAAGGGGATTCACCACACGGCCGAGGAGCGCGTTCCCTACGGGAACATCCGCGATGCGCTCCGTGCGCTTGACCTGGTGTCCTTCTTTAATAGCCGTGTCGGAACCCAGAATAACGACCCCGACATTTCCCGGTTCCAAATTAAGAACCAGCCCCATCGTACCGTCCTGAAAACTGACGATTTCTCCGGCCATGACTTCATCAAGGCCGTAAACACGGGCAATGCCGTCACCGACCTGCAGCACGTAGCCGACAGATTCCATTTTAAGTTTGGTTTCGTACTTTTTAATTTCAGTCTGGATTGCTTGTACGACTTCTTCAGGTTTCAACATGCCCGAACCCTCTTCAGTTTTTCAATCACTCTTGCGTCAGAAAAAAAATCAGGAAACCAGCAGTTTTTGCCGGATCTCCCGAAGCCGATTCTTGTAGCTGGCGTCGATCTCGCGGCCGTCAAAACGAAGGACCAGGCCGCCGATTAAGCTCGGATCGGTTTTCACCGCGAGGCGTATTTCAGAAGCCAGTTTCTTGTTGAGAAGCGTGCGCAGTTTTTTCTCAGCCTCTTCGGTCAGCGAGCGGGAAACAAGCACCGTCACTTCACGGATTTTCTTTTTGGCCTCAAAACGCGCGTGGAACGACTTTTGAATCGAAGCAATTTCGGAAAAGCGGTTTTTCTTGATAAGCAGTTTCAAAAAATTCAAAACAATAGGAGAGACCATCTGCCCAAAGATTTTCTCCAGCGCGGCTTCCTTATCCTGCGTGGAAATGGTGGAGTTCCACACAATGCGCGTGATCTGCGGGTGCTCCTCGAGAACGCGGCTTACGGCCGCGAGATCCTGCTCGACTTTCGGAAGCTCGTTCCGTTCTTCGGCAAGGCTGAAGAGCGCGTCCGCATAGCGGTTGGAAGCCCGGAGATCTTTCACAATGCCTTCTCCATGTCTTCAATGATGGCCATGATTTTTTCCTGCTGCTTCTTGTCATCGGACATCTTTTCCTTCAACACCTTTTCGGAAGCGTCAAGGGCAAGCTCCGCAACGTCGCGGCGAAGGCTGATTCTGGCCTTTGCGACTTCAATGGCCAGGTTCTCCTTGGCTTTCTCAAAAGTGGCTTGAGAATCCAGCCTGGCCTGCTCCTGCATTTCGCGGGAAATCCGGCGGCCTTCATCGATGGCCTCCTGAAGCTTCGCGCGCGCCTGGTCTTCGATCTTCTGAAGACTTGCGGCATACTCGGCTTTCAGGGATTCGATCTCTTTCTTCGCGGCTTCAATGGATTCAAATTCGCTGCGAATTTTCGACCGGCGGGCTTCCAGAGTATCCAGCACAGGTTTCCAAGCCATCTTTCTCAACGCGAAAAACACGATGAGAAAGGCGATCAGCTGTACGATGACTTCGCTGGGAATAATGTTGGCTTTAAAGAATTCCATAAGCGTTTAAATTAAGCTCCGATTTTGCCCATGAGAGAGAAACCGAAGACAAGAGCGTAAAGCGTCAAGGCTTCGATCAGGGCGCATCCGGCCATCATGTTGACGAGAATCTTGGTGGAAGCTTCCGGCTGACGGCCTGTAGCATCCATGGCTCCGGCAACGGCGCGTCCAAGACCAATGCCTGAACCGGCGGCTGCGATTCCGAGACTCAGGGGAAGTGCGAGTGCTAAAGCTGCTTGATAATCCATTTTAATGTTCTCCTTTTGGTGTTAAGTGAGCTGCTGGGGCGGAATCGCTGTGCTCTTCCTCCCCGTGTTCGTCATGAGGTAAGACAAGGGAAATGTAGACCGTGGATAATAACATAAAAACAAAAGCCTGAATGAAGCTGAACACAACGGTCAGGATATTGGCAAAAAGCTGGAACAGGAAACCGATGCGGTAAGGGGAATTCAAAGTCAGATTGGCGAAATTCAGCAGCAAGCGGTCTTCACTCGAGACATTCGCAAAAAGACGGAGCGACAGGCTGAACGGAGCGGCCAGGAATTCAAGAATGATATTCAAGGGAAGCATCAGGACCACGAGCGCCAGTCCGAGAAAACCCTGCGGGTTTCCCGCGATGTGTTTCAGGTAATTTCCAAGGCCCTGCTCACGAAGCCCTGTGCCCTGCACATAAAACATCGTGATAAAACCCAGCGTGATTGTTGTGCTCCAGGCCGCGGTCGGTGACTTCATTAAAGGAATCATGCCTGCCCAATTCATGAGGAGAACATAAAAGAAAAGCGTTCCCAGAAAGGCCACGTGTTTAGGGCCGTGTTTGGGGCCAAGGATACCGCAGACGAAAGTGTAAATGGCTTCCACGAGGACTTCCCAGAAATTCTGAAGGCTTTGAGGGATGAGGCTGCCGGTGCGTGACGCGCGGATTGCGGTGAAACAAAGAAGCCCCAGAATAAGGGCCGTGAAAAGGGCATTTTCCCACTGTCCTAAAAACTTCAAGATTCCGGAGTCGGGAAAGTGGCCGCTTAAAACTTTGAGGAAATTCGGCAGCTCGTGGGCATCATGAGCATGCGCTGCGGAAGCGTGGGCGGTGGTGTGCGCGATCTCGTGCTCGTTCATGAATCCATGCTCTTCAGTTGTTGGCGCAGCTTGTTAATAAGCCTGTAAGTTTGAATGCCTGATGCCGCAAGACCGATCATCATAAACAGCGGCATGATGTAACCTGGACCCTTCTTATAATGAAGCCAGGCAACGCTCAAAAAATAACCTGTCACCGGCCCGCTCAAAAGAATCATCGGGAGCGTGAGCGCGAGGCCCGCCATCCAGATCGATTTATAAGGGTTACTTTTTTGAGCAGTCAAGGATGTTCTCGCTGAACTTTCCTGAGGAAAGACCTGGAAAACAGAGAAACGTCTGATTGCGGACCGTTTCTCGAGCGAAAAAACAAAACCCTAATGCCAGCCGGGACTTAGGGAAATTTAAGGGCGCTATTATCACGGAACACCCCTGAAATGTCAAACAAAAAACGGCTTTTTGCCTTCGATGTTGCAGGGTAAGCAAGAGGCCGTTACAATGGGGCGCTTTCAATCCTGGAAACCTGTCGTTTTTTAGAAAGGAACCCTATGCGTTTTCTCTGGAGCCTGATCAAACTCGCTGTCCTTTTGGCTCTTGTGGGTTTTTTTCTGCGCGCGTACGGCGCCAAGTGGCTTTTGACGGTCTATCTTCAAAAAGAGTTCGGGACCCAGGTGTCTGTGGAGGAAGTGAAGCTTGATTTTGTGAATGCCCAGGCCAAATACAACGGGGTGGTCATTCAGAACCCCTTGGTTTTCCCTGACGGCGGTATGATTTTCATCCCCAAACTTTTCCTCGACTTTAAACCCGAGGCCCTGCTTCGCGGAAAAATCATGCTCCGGACCCTGGAAGTGAATGTGGGCGAGATCCGGGTTCTGAATGTTCCGGGCAACGGGCTTAATCTCTATGCCCTTTCGGTGATGAAGCCCAAATTTAAAAATACGGGAGAAACCGGGGCCGGGCGTTTTGTTGCGGAGATCAAACCGCAGTTTGGTGTGGAACAGCTGATTTTAAGCCTTGGGCAGGCGACCTCAACAGACCTTACAGGGCCGAACCCGCTTCAAAAGAGTTACAACCTGGGCATGCAGCATTCCATTTTCAGGGACGTGGCGGGTCTTCGCGGGGTGATGGACATTATCATCTGGGAAACGCTTAAGCGGATGGGGATCAGCGTTCCGGGCGCCTAGCCAGTGGTCCGCAGGACCCCGCGGCCTTTTGAAAGACCGCGGGTCTGGGATTTTTCTACAGGTATTTCTTCGAAAGAACCTTCAGGTTGGAATCCAATTCATAAACAAGCGGCGTGCCCGTCGGAATATTCAGCTCAAGCACCTGGGCTTCGGTCATTTTATCCAGATGCATGACGATGGACCGCAGGCTGTTGCCGTGCGCGGCGACAAGAACATTCTTGCCGGCTTTTAAATCCTTCATGATGTTCGCATCAAAATAGGGAAGCGTTCTGGCGGCCGTGTCTTTCAGGCTTTCGCTGATGCCTTCCGGATTCATTTCGGTTTTCTCTTTGGGCGGCGGAATGTCGTAGCTGCGGCGCCAAATATGCACCTGATCATCGCCGTATTTCTTTGCGGTCTCGGCTTTGTCGAGTCCCTGAAGCGCGCCATAGTGGCGTTCATTGAGTGCGATGTCACGTGTGATGGGAATCCCTGTTTTGCCGGCGTTCTGAAGCGCGATATCGCAGGTGTTCATCGCGCGTTTCAGAATCGAAGTGTAAGCCTTGTCGATCTTGAAAGGTGCGAGTTTCTTTCCGGCTTCCGTGGCCTCTTCACGCCCTTTGGCGGAGAGTTCCACATCGACCCAGCCGGTGAAACGGTTTTCAAGATTCCATTGAGATTGTCCGTGGCGAAGGAGAATGAGCTGCGGCATTTGAGAGCCTTTCGTTGTGAGTTTTCTTTAAGATGAAAACGGTTAAACCATCAATTGACAGAGGGTTTTGGGACTGCCTATAATGTCCGCTCTTTTAAGCGGGCGTAGCTTAATGGTAAAGTCCCAGCCTTCCAAGCTGGTCATGTGGGTTCGATTCCCACCGCCCGCTCCATGTCTTGATAAATCCCATCAGAATCTTTTCTTCAAAACAAAGGCGCCCCAAAACCGGGGCGCCTTTTTAATTTTTAAACCGCGTTGATTTCTTTAAAATCAGCGGGTGGCTTTTTTCTGCAGAAGTTCCGGAGCGGGAAGCTTGACCGCTTTGGCCAATCCCAGGATTTCCAAAAAGCGTATCGTCAAATACGTGGTATCAAATTCCCACCAAGCCAAACCATGCCGCGCGGAATGCTGAAACGCATGGTGGTTATTGTGCCAGCCTTCACCGTAGGTGATGAGAGCCACCCACCAAAGATTGCGCGAAGCATCACGGCTGTCATAAGTTTTGTAACCCCAGACATGGGCCGCGGAGTTCACAAGCCAGGTGGAGTGATACACAAGGACCAGGCGCACAAAGACGCCCCAGATTACAAAAGACCAGCCGCCCAAAGCGTAAAACCCCAAAGCAAGAAGCGCTGTCGGGAGCATGTGAAAACGGTCCAGGAAGACATAGTAGCGGTCTTTGGCCAGGTCCGGCGCGTGTTTGGAGTAAGATTCAAAATGATCCAGGGTTTCGCTTTTGGTCATGCACCACAGCATATGCGCCCAGAAGAAACCGCGCAGAGGGCTGTGCGGATCGCCTTCAAGATCGGATTTTGTGTGGTGAACGCGGTGTGCCGCGACCCAGGAAATGGGGCCGCCTTGACCCGCTAACGTAGCCACTGTTGCCAAAAAATATTCCAAAGGCTTTGGAAGGGTGAAACTCCGGTGCGTTAAAAGCCGGTGGTAAGTGAGGGTGATGCCGATGCCGCCGGTCACCCAATGCATCACAACGCACAGCCAGAAAGCCGGCCAGGTGAAAGTGAAAAATCCTGCCAGCGCAATAAGATGCACGGCGACGATGAAAATAAAAGGGGTCCAGTAAACGTCCTTCCACTGAAACTGGTAAGGGGTTGGTGCCGAAGCGGAGACACAAGACTCCTGCTCAAGAGTAGATTGGGACACGAAAGAAAACCTCCATTGGGATTTTGCGGGAAAAGGACTGCTTTCCGCGGAAAAAATTTTGATTATGGTAGTAGATTTTCGGCCTAAGTACCATATCTTTTTAACGGGTTCACTCGTTCAGAGTGCCTGATCCAGGGGGAAAATACAGGATTTTGCGTTTATTTAAATAGCAATAAAAATCATAAATAATCATAAGAAATTAAAAACTATCATAAAATAGCGCTTGTCCAATGATGAAGAGACGATTGACAGAAAACACTTTTTGCATATAATAAACCATCTCATTTAGCAGACGTGTGCGAGAAAAGTGGGCCGAGTCAACGCCCACTTTTTTATTTTAGGAGACAAGAGAGGGTTTTGTCGTGAATCAGGAACTTTTGACTTCACTTGAATATATCGAAAAAGAGAAGGGCGTCCGCAAGGAAGTCCTTATTGAAGCGCTTAAACAGGCGCTTCTCTCCGCTTGCCGTAAAACCTACCCGGAAACAGAAGATATTCAGATCAATATTGATCCGATTACCTACCGGATTGAGCTTCTTAAGGAAGGCCGTCCTATTAATGATGCCTCCTTTGGCCGTATTGCTGCTCAAACTGCCAAGCAGGTCATTATCCAGAAAATCCGTGAAGCGGAACGCGATTCTATCTACGATGAGTTCAATCATCAGGTCGGGGACATTGTTTCCGGGACCGTTCATCGTGTTGAGAAGAAAGCCATTTTCGTGGATTTTGGAAAGACGGAAGGAATTCTTCCCGCCCGCGAGCAGTCGCCTGTCGATGAATTTCAGCAGGGAAACCTTGTTCGCGCGTATGTTCTGGAAGTTAAGAAGACTTCCAAAGGGCCGGAAATCATTTTGTCGCGTGCTCACGACGGGCTTGTCCGCCGTCTTTTTGAGCTTGAAGTGCCGGAAATCCATGACGGTATCGTAAAAGTTCTGGGGGCCGCGCGCGAAGCCGGTTCCAGGACTAAAATCGCGGTCCATTCCACGGATGACAAAATTGACTGCGTGGGTTCCTGCGTCGGTGTCCGCGGCCAGCGCGTCAAAAATATCGTGCGGGAATTGGGCGGAGAGAAAATCGATATTATCCGTTTCAGCGATGACACGGAAACTTATATCCGCAATGCGATGGCCCCGGCCCAGCTTGCCGAGATTAAATTGCACCGTGATCAAAAGTCCGCGGAAGTCCTTGTGGAAGATGATCAGCTGTCGCTGGCGATTGGTAAGAAGGGGCAGAATGTACGCCTCGCTTCCAAGCTGCTTGGCTGGAACCTGGATGTGCGCAGTGTTCATCAGAAAATTCCGCTCGCATCGCTTGAAGGTATCGGCGAAAAAACGGAAGAGATCTTGAAGGGCGCCGGCATTGTTTCGATCAAGGATATTTTGAAGACGACCGCAGAAGACCTTCAGAAAATCCCGGGCATCGGCGAGAAGACAGCCGAAAAAATTATCACCGCGGCTCACAAGGCCATTTTAGAAAAAGGCAATTAACACGTAGTTTTTTGCTTTAAAAATTGAATACTATTTCAGGAAACGCATGAGAGTTCACGAACTTGCCAAAGAATTAGGGATCCCCAGCAAAGACCTCATGGCGCGCATCGCCGAATTGGGCGGTGACGTCAAGAGTCACATGGCTGTTGTGGATGAAGAATTGCTGAGCCTTATTCAAGGCAAGCTGAGCATGATTCTCAGCGGAAAGTCGCTTTCTCCCGCCAAGGGAGAAGAGTCCGGCGACAAAGCCGCACAGGGTTCTCCCAAGTCCGCAAAACCCGCTGAAGCAAAATCCGAAGTGAAACATGACGCGCCTCTGCAGGAAGCGCCCCAGCAGGCGGCTGCGCCGTCCCCCGCGCCGCAAGCGGTCAGCACAGCAAAGCCCGCTCTTTCTATCCGGTTTCCAGTGACGGTTGGAAATCTTTCGACTCAGCTGAATGTCCGCATCCCGGCGCTCATCAAGGCCTTGATGGAAATTGGAATTTTCGCGAATGTGAACCAGCTCTTGAATGAAGACATCGGCCTTGCGGTTTCTGAAAAGCTAGGCATTCCGGTAGAGTCTCTTAAAGAAGCGGAAGCCGACGCGTTGTCCGTTGCGGTTGAAGACCCGGCCAAACTTGAAACCCGTTCACCGGTTGTGACCATGATGGGCCACGTTGACCACGGCAAGACCAGTCTTTTGGACGCCATCCGTAAAACCAATGTTGCCTCGCGTGAACATGGTGCGATTACCCAGCACATCGGCGCTTATAACGTCTCCATTCCGGGCAAAGGGTTTGTGACCTTTCTGGATACCCCGGGTCACGAAGCCTTCACGGCCATGCGCGCCCGCGGCGCGAACATCACCGACGTTGTCGTGCTTGTGGTTGCGGCCGATGACGGCATTATGCCCCAGACCATTGAAGCTGTTGACCATGCGCGTGAAGCAGGCTGTCCGATTGTGGTCGCGATCAACAAATGCGATCTTCCGTCGGCCAACCCTGAAAAAGTCATGGGTGAACTTCAGAAGCATGACCTGACTCCCGAGGCCTGGGGCGGAAAAACGATCTGCGTGAACGTGTCCGCGAAAACAGGTTTGGGCCTTGAAGAACTTCTGGAATTGCTGCTTTTGGAATCTGAAATCCTTGAACTGAAAGCCAACCGTTTTTGCCCGGCCGCGGGGACTGTCGTGGAAGCCCGTATCTCCAAGGGTTCCGGACCGGTCGCTACGGTGATTGTCCAGCGCGGCACCTTGCGCGTCGGCGATGTGGTGGTCTGCGGCACGCATATGGGTAAAGTCCGCGCCCTTCGTTCGGATCTTGGAAAGACCGTGAAAGAAGCCGGCCCTGCTTACGCGGTGCAGATAAGCGGTCTCGGCGGCGTGCCGGAAGCCGGTGAAACTTTTGTGGTGGTTGAGAATGAAAAGAAGGCGCGTGAAATTACGGAACGCCGGACGCTAGAAAAACGCGAACGGGAAATGAACTCGTCCTCCAAACACCTTTCGCTTGAAAATTTGTATCAGAAGATTTCAGAAGGCAATTTTAGAGAGCTGAAACTCATCATCAAGTCTGACGTGCAGGGTTCGGCCGAAGCCTTAAAGACGTCTCTTGAAAAACTGACGAACGACCAGTGCCATGTGCGCGTGATTCACGGCGGCGTCGGCGGCATCAATGAGTCTGACGTCATGCTGGCCGCGGCTTCCGACGCGATCATTATCGGTTTTCATGTGAAGGCCGATGTGAAGGCTGAACAGCTTAGCGACAAAGAAGGTGTGGATATCCGTTTTTACCATATCATTTACGAAGCGGTCGAGAGCATCACCAAAGCTATGGAAGGTCTTCTTGCGCCAACCCTTGAAGAAGTCATTGAGGGGCATATTGAGCTTCGCAAGATTTTCAAGTCTTCCAAGATCGGCAATATCGGCGGCGGCATGGTGACCAAGGGGAAGGTTCTCCGGAATAATCCTGTCCGCGTCATTCGTGATAACATCATTGTTTTTGAAGGAAAAATCGCCGCTTTGAAACGGTTTAAAGATGATGCCCGAGAAGTGGCCGAGGGCTACGAGTGCGGTATTTCACTCCACGGATTTGACGATATCCGCGAAGGCGATATCATCGAGTCCTACCGGGTGGATAAGACCGCCACGAAGCTGCATTAAAAGATTTTTCCCGCGTTTCTTCGAAGTTTTGTCCCGCAATTTCCCCCGAATTTCCGGGGCGCATATCGCTTATACGGAGGATTCTCTTGCAAGGTAAACGTACGGACCGGGTCGGCCATCTCATGCAGATGGAACTCAGTCAGCTGATTCTTTTTAAAGTCAAAGACCCGCGCCTTGGTTTTGTGACCGTGACGCACGTGGACGTTTCACCGGACCTGAAATCCGCCTGTGTTTTTTACAGTGTGCTCGGGACCGAAGAAGCGAAGAAGGGTACTCAGATCGCGCTCGAAAAGGCGGCAGGATTTCTTCAGCGTGAAATCGGCGCTGTTCTCAAAATGCGTAACACGCCGCGCCTTATTTTCCGGCTTGATGCCTCGATCGAAAAGGGGCTTGAGATCGACAAAATTCTCCGCGACATCCAGATCAAGGAAAATCCCGAAGGCGGAGCCGCGGCCGAATGAAAACCGCAAACAAACGCGACCTCATCAAACTCGTTCAAGGTTTAAAAAAGCACAAACGCTTTCTTCTTTCCTGCCACGTGACGCCCGAAGGGGACGCGATTGGCAGTATGCTGGCCATGGAATCCCTTCTAAGACGCATGGGTAAAAAAACCCAGGTGGTTTGTCAGGACCCTTTTCCGGAACGCCTCTCCTGTCTTTCCAATCGTAAATGGATGCGGACCTCGGAATTAAAAAAGAACAATCCCGGTTTTGACGCCCTTGTTCTAACGGATTGCCCGACACTTGCCCGCATCGGGGATGTGCGCAGCATTCTTCCTAAAGACATCGCTATTTTTAATATTGATCACCACATCAGCAATGACCGTTTCGGAAATTACAATTTCATCCGCCCCGAGGCCGCGGCCTCCGCGGAAGTCGTGCTGGATATTTTTAATTACCTGAAGCTTAAGCTGACGCGCGATGAGGCCAAGAACCTTTATGTGGGCCTCGCAACGGACACCGGATCTTTCAAATACAGCAACACGCGGGCGGAGTCGCATGTCATGGCGGCCAAGCTGATTGCCACGGGGCTGGATATTGAAAAAATCAATGACGAGCTTCACGGCGCGTATTCACTGAAGACCATGAAACTTTACAGCCGTCTTCTCGGGCGCGTCAAAACCGCGGCTGGCGGCGCGCTCGCGTGGTCGGCCATGAGCCGGCGCGATCTGAAAGAAACCGGCGCGGGTTATGAAGACGCCGAAGGCTTTATTGATTTTGTGCGCTACTTGAAAGGTTCCAAGGTTTCTTTTTTTCTGACCGAGCTTTCCGACGGGAAATCGGTGAGGGTTTCGTTCCGCGCCAAGGGCCCTTATGATGTGAACCGCGTGGCGACCTTTTTTAACGGCGGCGGCCACAAGAAGGCCTCCGGGTGTACGATCCGCGCATCGGTTGCCGAAGCGGAACGCCAGATCGTCAAACGCATCTTGAGTTCGTTTCATTTTAAACCGGGGAGACACTCCGCATGACCACGCAGAATCTGAGACGCGAATTTTTCATCGACGGCATTCTGCTTGTCGACAAACCCCGTGAATGGACTTCCCATGATGTCTGCGCGTTTGTGAAAAAAAGATTCAACATTAAAAAGGTCGGCCATGCCGGAACTCTTGATCCGCTGGCCACAGGGCTGCTTGTTCTTCTTCTCGGCAGCGCCACAAAACAATCCGCGAACCTCACGGCGTGCGACAAGGATTATGAAGGCGTGATGGAGCTCGGTGTTGAAACCGATTCCCATGACCGCTGCGGCAAAGTGCTTTTGGAATCAGATCCCTCAGGCGTGACTCTTGAAATGGTCCGCGAAAAGGCCAAGATTTTTACCGGCAATATTATCCAGGTGCCGCCCATGGTCTCCGCTTTGAAGCACAAGGGAGTCCGCTTGTACAAGCTGGCCCGGCAGGGACAGGAAGTTCCCCGCGAAGGCCGCGAAGTGAATGTGCAGGTTTTTGACATCCGCAAACAGGAAGGGAAGTTCGTTTCCTTTTTTTCAAGCGTCTCCAAAGGCACGTATGTCCGCACGCTTGTCCATGATTTGGGAAAAGCGCTTGGCTGTTCCGCCACGCTTGCCGAGCTTCGCCGTTTGCGCAGCGGAACTTTTACGCTGGAACCCGGCGGTGTGACGATTGAGGCCCTGAAAAATATGACGCCGGAAGAGCTCCGCCGCAAGGTGCTTCCGTTGAGGGCTTTAAATTATGCGAATACTCAGTGATTTTAAGTTTGCCCCGAAAAATGCCCGTCCGCTTGTTCTCGCCCTTGGTAACTTTGACGGCGTTCATTTAGGCCATCAAAGCCTTCTGGCGCGTGTGACAGAAAGCGCCCGCTCTCAAAACGGAATTGCCGCGGTGATGACTTTCCGCGAGCACCCTCAGCATGTGCTCCACCCGACTTCCAAGCCGCCGCTTTTGACTTCGCTTGAGCACAAACTTTTTCTTTTAAAAGAAAACGGCGTGGAACTCTGCTTTCTGCTCGCATTCACGACGGAATTTTCTTCCATGGACCCCGAGACTTTTGTCCGCGATGTTCTCGTCCGCCAGCTTGAGGTCAAAGAAGTTTATCTCGGACACAATGCCCGTTTCGGCCGCAACCGTGAAGGCGATGCGGACCTGATGCGCCGCCTCGGCCGCGAACTGGGATTTGCTTTCTATCAGCTTGAACCGGTTCAGGCCGCGGGGGACATGGTTTCAAGTTCCCGAATCCGGACCCTGGTCCGCGAAGGAAAGCTCGAAGAAGCTGAAATTTGTCTGGGCCGGAAATTCAGTGTTTTCGGGAATGTGGTCAAAGGCGCGGGCAGGGGTTCTAAAATCGGGTTTCCCACGGTGAACCTGGAGGTGGCCAGCGAGATCCTGCCGCCGCTTGGGGTTTATCCGGTCCAGGTCCGGGAGCTGACGGCGGAAACCGGGGCATCCGAAGACCCTCTTAAGGCCGGCCCCTGGCTTTCCGGAGTCTTGAATTACGGGTACCGGCCGACCTTTGACGAGGCAGTTAAGAAGGCTGTCCCCGAAGCGCATCTCTTTGATTTTAATGGAGATATGTACGGAAAGAACCTGGAAATCCGGTTTTACCCGAGGCTCCGGGCGGAAATGACCTTTCCGGATATTTCCGCTTTAAAAAACCAGATTCAGACCGATATTCAGAGGGCCCGTCAGGTGCTTGCCGGACGGGAAGAAAGCCTTTACAAGGCCTAGTGATTTGGGTATACTGCGCGGTCTAAAAATCTAAATAAAACCATGTTAAGGAGTTAGAAAGATTCACATGCCACTCGCTAAAGAGAAAAAGAAAAAAGTCATCACGGATTACCGGCGCACGAAAGAAGACACCGGTTCAGCTGAAGTTCAAATTGCTCTCCTCACCGAGCGCATCAACGGGCTCGAAGAGCACTTCAAGGCTAACAAAGTCGATCATCATTCCCGTTACGGTCTTATTAAGATGGTCAGCCGCAGAAAAAAACTTCTGACGTATCTCAAAACGAATGAGCTTCCCCGTTACAAGGAAATCATCGCTCGTTTGAATCTGAGAAAATAATCTGCCTTCCGCATTGAATCGAAATCCAAGCAAGGACAATCCTATGACCATTGAGAAAATTTCCCGCAAAATCGGCAATCGCGATTTTATTATCGAAACAGGACGCGTGGCCAAGCAGGCGCACGGAGCCGTGACCGTTCAGTACGGCGGCACCGTTATTCTGGCCGCAGCGGTTTCTGAAAAAGAAGCGGATGAAACCAAAGATTTTTTTCCGCTGACCGTGGAATACCGTGAAAAGGCTTATGCCGCAGGGAAAATCCCGGGCGGGTATTTCAAACGTGAAGGCCGTCCGACCGAACGTGAAACCCTGGTTTCCCGTCTGATTGACCGTCCGATCCGTTCTGTGTTTGATGACGATTACACGAATGACACGCAAGTCATCGTGACCGTTCTTTCCTCTGACTGCGAAAATCCCGCGGATATCCTGGGCATGAACGGCGCTTCCGCAGCCCTTCTTGTTTCCGATATTCCCTTTGATGACGCGCTGGGTACGGTTCGCGTGGGTCTTGTGAATGGTGAACTCATTATCAACCCCACGATTGCTGAAATGGAAACCAGTGACCTTGATCTTGTGGTCACGGGAACCAAGGACAAGATCGTGATGATCGAAGCCGGCGCCAACGAAATTTCCGAAGAGAAAATGATGGAAGCCCTTCACTTCGGGCACAAGGCCATCAAGGAGCTCGCGGAACTTCAGGCCGAGCTGCGCGCGAAAATCGGAAAGAAAAAGCGTGAAATCGTCCGCAAAGAAGCGGATGCGGCGCTTGAATCCAAAGTCGCGGGAATCATTGCCGGCGAGTTTGACAAGATTTTCGGCGGCGGTTCCAAGGAAGACCGCGAAGAAGGCGTAAAGAAACTCTACAAGGAAAAAGTCCTTGGCGCGTTTGATGCCAAAGCGGAAGACTTCTGTGAAGGTTCCGTGAAAGCCGTGTTCGAAAAATTTGAAAAGAAATATGTCCGCGAGTTGATTGTCCGCAAAGGCAAGCGCCCGGACGGCCGTCAGAACCGCGAGATCCGCAATATCACCAGTGAAGTCAGCGTGCTTCCGAGAACGCATGGTTCCGCGATCTTTACGCGCGGCCAGACTCAGGCGCTTTGCGTGACAACGCTCGGCACCGGGGATGATGAACAGCGCATCGACGCCCTTGAAGGCGATATCTCCAAGCGTTTTATGCTTCACTACAATTTCCCGGCCTTCAGCGTGGGTGAAACCGGCCGTTACGGCGGTACAGGCCGCCGCGAAATCGGCCACGGTGCTCTTGCTGAACGCGCGCTGAAACCCGTGATCCCCGCAGACCCGGACCAGTTCCCGTATGTGGTGCGCGTGGTGTCAGACATTCTTGAATCCAACGGTTCCAGCTCCATGGCTTCTGTCTGCGGCGGCACGTTGTCCCTGATGGACGCGGGCGTTCCGCTCAAGGCGCCTGTGGCCGGTATCGCCCTGGGTCTTGTGACTGAAGGCAATGATTGGAAAGTTTTGACCGACATCGCGGGCATTGAAGATCATCTCGGTGACATGGATTTCAAGGCCGCGGGAACCCGCAAGGGTCTTACCGCGCTCCAGATGGATCTTAAAATTTCCGGCGTGACGGATGCGATTCTTCTCGAAGCCTTTGATCAGGCCAAAGAAGCCCGCTTCAAGATCCTGGACAAAATCGCGGAAGTGATCGCTGCTCCCCGTGAAAATCTTTCAAGCTTCGCTCCCCGCATCACCGCTCTTCAAATCAATCCTGAAAAAATCGGCGCGCTCATCGGTCCCGGCGGTAAAGTTATCCGCAGCATCTGTGAAGAAACTGGCGTCAAGATTGACATTGATGACAGCGGCCGCGTGTTGATTGCTTCTACGGACGCCGCTGCTTCTGATGCCGCGATTGCCCGTGTGAAGGGGATTACCGCGGAAGCGGAAATCGGCGCGCTTTATCAGGCGACGGTCCGCAAACTGATGCCTTTTGGCGCGTTCTGCGAAATTCTTCCCGGCCAGGACGGTCTTTGCCACGTGTCTGAAATTTCTGAAGGCTATGTGAAAGATGTCACGGAATATCTTCGCGTCGGCGATGTGGTGCCCGTGAAGGTGGTCGGTGTTGATGAAAGAGGCAAGATCAACCTCAGCATCAAGCAGGCCAAAGAAGGCGGCTGGCCCAAACTTCCTGAAGGCGCTGAACGCGATGTGATTGAAGCAGCTCCTGCCCGCGGCGGTGACCGGGGCGGACGCGGAGACCGCGATCGCCGGCCTCGCAGGTAAGCGAGCGCTATGAAGTCCTGCGAAGTTGTTGTTAAAAAACTTCCACACTTCGAAGGGCTGGAACTTCCCCAGTATCAAACACCCCACGCAAGCGGCCTGGATCTCATGGCCGCTTGCGCCGGGGATATCCCGATCAATCCCGGCGAACGCATTTTGGTTCCAACCGGCCTTTCGATCTCTCTCCCAGAAGGTTATGAAGCCCAGATCCGTCCCCGCAGCGGTCTTGCCCTTAAACACGGCATTACCCTGTTAAATTCTCCAGGGACGATTGACGCCGATTACAGGGGCGAAGTCCAGGTGATTATGGCGAATCTGGGGCGGGAACCCTTTACGATTACTAGGGGTATGAGAATCGCTCAAATGGTGATCGCGGAAGTGGTCAAGGCCCAGCTGGTTTTGGCCGATAATTTAAGCGCTACATCCCGCGGCAGCGGGGGCTTTGGACATACCGGTATTTCATAACGCGCAGTTCGTTTGTCCTTATATAATGTTAAGAAGCGCGTTCCACAAATGACACCCGCGGGTTTGCACAATGCGTCAAGAGAGATTGAACGAAATCTGGGGAGTTTTTGCGCTGCTGCTGGGGCTCTTTACCCTGGCCGCCCTGTTCTTCTTCCAGCTTAATGATATTCCTTTTTACACCTCACACCCTTTTTCTCCGGTTCATAATTACACGGGCCTGATCGGCGCTTACCTTGCCTTCGGCCTTTTCATCACGTTTGGAATCAGCGCGTATTTGATCCCGCTTCTTTTTCTTCTTTGGGCCGGCTGCTTTTTTCTGCAGCGCGTTCCCGAAAAAAAGATCTTCAAATTTTTCGGCCTCGGCATTTCTCTGGTTTCAACCGCGACGCTTGTCGCGATTTCCGTTTCTCCGGAATCCCGCTTCAATGAAGGCGGTGCCATCGGTTATCTGGCGGGAACGCATCTTCTGCGCTATTTCGGTCTTGTCGGAAGTTATATTGTCGCGACCTCATGCCTTCTTCTTTCGCTTCTTCTGGCCACGGATTTTCTTATTTATCCCATGGTCAAAGGTACGCTCGAAAAACTTCACCAGGGCTTTTCTGATTTCTTCGAAGGCGTCACGTCATTAACCCGCGGTTTCTCAAAACTCTTTTCTTTTCTGAAAGCCAGAGAGCCCAAAGCTAACGCGGTTGTGAAAGAAAAAATTGTGCCGCAGAAGCCCAAGGAAAAAGAAAAAGAGAAGACGAAGGCGGTCGAACTTCCGAAGATGCCCGATGTTCCGCTCAAGGTCACCAAGTACCGTCCGGAACTTCCTGAAGAAAGCCTTGATGCCGCAGAAGAGTTGAAGAAAGCCGTGTTGGCCGAGAGTCAGAAAAATCTTCCTGCGAAAAGGGAAACCGAAAAGCCCGCGGAGAAAAACCGTACGCCTTCGCCTCAAGTGGCTGCCGCGCTTTCCGCGATTTCGAAAGCAGACAAGCTTGAAGACGCTGAAGAGGGCGCGCATGACGGCGTGATTGGTTCAAAACCCTCGTCCATCGAGTATCAATTTCCGCCGCTGGATCTTCTCAAGAAAGCCGCGCCGGGTGTTGCCGGAGCAGGGGATGATCTCACCGCCAATTCCCGGATTCTCGAAGAGACCCTGGCCCGTTTTGGTATTCAGGTCAAGGTCGTTGAAATCGAGCAAGGCCCTGTGATTACGCGTTACGAGCTTTTGCCCGCGCCGGGTGTGAAGGTCAATTCCATCACCTCGCTTCAGGATGATATCGCGCTTGCGCTGAAGGCCATGAGCATACGGCTGATTGTTCCGATTCCGGGCAAGTCTGCGATAGGTATAGAAGTGCCCAATTCTGTTTCAAGCGTCGTTTCACTTCGGGAACTGATCGATTCGCCGCTTTTTAAATCCAAGAAATCCGAACTGCCGCTTGTGCTTGGCAAAGACACCAGCGGCAAGACCTTGATCGCGGACCTTGCCGGCATGCCGCATATCATTATCGCGGGTACCACCGGCAGCGGTAAAACCGTGTGCGTGAATTCGATTATTGTCAGCCTTCTTTATCACGCCACGCCGGACCAGCTGAAGCTTGTCATGATTGATCCTAAGATGGTGGAAATGGCGGTCTATAACCGCGTGCCGCATATGCTCACACCCGTAGTCACGAATGTTAAGAAAGCCGCGCACACCCTGAACTGGGTTGTGAACGAAATGGAAAACCGTTACAAACTTCTCGCGACAGTCGGTGTCCGCAATATTCAGGCCTTTAACTCACGGCCCATGAGTGAAGAAGCGCTCGCGGAAATTGAAGGCAAGACTTCTGAGAATGTGATTCCCGCGAAACTCCCGTACATTGTGGTCATCATTGATGAACTTGCAGATTTGATGATGGTTGCGCAGGACAAAGTCGAAGGCGCGATCGCGCGTCTCGCGCAGCTTGCCCGCGCGGTCGGTATTCACTTGATTGTCGCGACGCAGCGCCCGTCGGTGGACGTGATCACCGGTATCATCAAGGCCAATTTTCCGGCGCGTATTTCTTTTAAGGTCGCATCCAAAGTGGATTCGCGCACCATCCTTGATCAGGGCGGTGCCGACAAACTTCTTGGAAAAGGCGACATGCTTTTCCTGAAGCCCGGTATGGAAAAATTGATCCGTGGCCAGGCGCCCTTTGTGACCGATGAAGAAATCAATGGGGTTGTGGATTTCTGGGCCAACCAGGGCAAGCCCGAATATCACCCCGAAATCGCCTCAGCCCAGGAAGGCCGCGCAACCGCGGAAGGGGCCGGCGAAAAAGACGAACTCTTTGATGAAGCTGTGGCCGTGGTCCTTGAAACCGGCCAGGCCTCCACGTCCAACCTTCAGCGCCGTCTGCGTTTGGGGTATACCCGTGCGGCCCGCATCATTGACCAGATGGAAGCCGAGGGTCTTATCGGCCCCGCGCAAGGGGCAAAACCCCGTGATATTTACATGGCCCAGGGCCAGAACTCAGCACCTCAGCCCGCTCAAACCGAGTTGTAAGACCTGCAATCATCGGTTGACCTGAGACGCTGAATCCTTATAATTATCGAACATTTTCTCCCTTCGATCCCCTGTACCTGCTTTTTGGCAGTTGAAGGCAGTAGAGGGTAGAGCAAGCAGTTAGTAAGGCTTCATACAATTAGAATTATTCCCCTGTAGCTCAGTTGGTAGAGCAGGTGACTGTTAATCACCTTGTCCGTGGTTCGAGCCCACGCGGGGGAGCCATTTAGAAGTAAATACGAACTTTTGAGTGAGTTCGTCATAAGTGACAGGCAATGAAGGCATTGCGTAAATTGTCACGACAATGCGAAACCACGAAGTTCGTATCATTGTATTGAAGGCGCCAGCTTCGGCTGGCGCCTTTCCTTTTTCGTGGTTAACACGCGAGACTTTCACTTCCTTCAAAATGAGGGACATCAGTTCCTTCTTTTCTTCCAAAGAGAGCTTATCCACAACGTCTGTGAAATGGAGCAGGTTCTTTCGAATCGTTTCCATTTCAAGCTGCTTGGAAGCGTGAATGTTTAAATCCACTCTGACCTTTTCAAGCTCACCTGACAGCTGATCCCTCTTGGCTGATAAAGCATCGGTTTCCGCCTGTATCTCCGGGGAGATTTTCTTACTGGCCTTAATCACCTGAATAAGGTTCTTAATCTCTTCGGTGGCGGCTAAAACCGCTTTATTGAGCCGTTCCTCTTCCTTCTTGAGGTTCTTAACCTCGCCACCCGCCGCCTTGTTTGAAGCTCTGATAACCTCTGCCAGAAGTTCGGGTTTCTGCCCTAAATCCCTCAAATAGTGAATCATGGTGTTTTCGATTAACCGGGCTGGAAGAGTCCGCACCTTGCAGGTCTTAGCGTCCTTATAGTGATTTACCTCGGTGCAGACGTAGTATAGGTATTGATTGCCGTCTTTATCCCGCTTCCCGCTGGGCACCGGCGTCATAGAACAGCCACAGTCATCGCACTTCAGAATGCCTTTCAGAAGGTGGGTGTGCCGGTCTGCATTCGGCTTGATCTTAACGCCGTTATTGTCAGGCGATTTTTTCTTCATGGAAGCGTTGGCTTTATCATAAAGAGTTTTCGGAATAATACTTTCATAGCGATGTTTTCCGAGCTTGCCGTTGTGCGTCATAAAACCACAATAAAACGGATTGCGGATCATCCGAAAGATAATGTCCTCACGGAATTTTCTTCCGCCCATGTTTACTTCTTTCCCGTTTTGACGTTTCACAATCCGGGATTTCGTAAGGTGTCCTTTTTCATGAAGAATGTCCGCCGTTCTCGCCAATGTCAAACCTGCGGCTACGGATTCAAACATTAAGCGAACCGCTTTGGATTCTTTGGGATGAACTTTTAAATCTTTTATTGCCGGATCAAGCTCATAACCGTAGGGCACATATCCGCCGCCCCATTTTCCGCGCTCGAAATTAGCCTGCATTTTGTCGGCTGTTCGCTCGCTGATAAGTTCGCGTTCATACTCCGCGAAACTCAGCAGGATATTGAGCATCAGGCGACCAGACGAGCTGGAGGTATCAAAGCTTTGGGTGGCGGAAGCGAATTCAACCTTGTGGGATTCGAGAAGCTTATTGAACTCGTAAAACTTGATCAGCGACCGGCTAACCCGGTCTACTTTGTAGGTGACGACCACATCCACGTTCCCCTGGGCAACCTCGGCCATCAGCTCTTTAATGCCGGGGCGATCCAGATCTTTACCCGAGAAACCGGGGTCTGTGATCGTTTTAACATGCTGCCACCCCTCGGCCTGTTTAATGGCTATAAAGTGCTTACAGGTCTCAATCTGGTTCTCTATGGACGTAATATCGCCCTTGTTCTGCTCGGCGGTCGATACTCTGGCGTAGATGTAGGCTTTTTTCATATTCTTATCAGTCTTGTAATTGAGCAATTGTATTATTAAATGAACTTTTTTCAAAGAAAATTCTCATTCAAAAATGCTCTTAAGGTGGCAGCGGAACAACAATGGCGGAAATTTATTCCCAGATTACTATGCTTTGTTTTGCGTTTCTGCGTCTTTCACCAAAGCAAAATATCTGCAATAATCACAATCGGAGTGCGGTTGGGGGATCTGATCCGCATCTAAACACTTGCGTGCATCAAGCAGTGCAGGTTCTACCCAGCTATCATTGCCCTCGTAAGGAATAATTTTAACGTCAAACTCAAGCTTCTTATCAAAACTGTCTTTATCAGTTAAACCGTTGCAATAGACAAAGTAACCGGTAGGCCAAACTTTGAATTCATTTCTTCGGAATAGCCACTGATAAAATTCCATTTGCCTCTTGTAAGATATTTGCCACTCGGCATCCAAACTAACGGCCTCCTTTTTGGAGGTGCTCTTATAATCAACAATTAACAAATCTCCGTTCGGAGTTATCCAGACATCATCAACTGCGCCGGTCACAATAAAGTTTGTCGGCTTATGCAAATAAGAAATCCCTCTTCGCAAGGCGTCGCGCCATTCCTCAATTTTTTCATGCCGGAATGGGACAGCGTTAATCCCATATGTTTTCATTAAAGGATGCGTTTCTTGACGCACCCTATATGCATCAAATTCTTTTTTTAGAAGCGTGTCTACTGCGGAATTAAGGCTAAATGGGAATCCCGGAGGCTGACCTACACCCAAACGGCGGTCAAGATAAAAACATCTCGGGCATGACAGAAACAGATCGACTTTTGTACGGCTTAATTTAAAAGGCTCCGTGCTTTTTGGTGCGAATAAATTACGTGATCGCTTTCCATTATAATATTGAGACATTCTTCATCACTTCTGAGAGTATTGATAATTAGATTTAACCGCTCTATTCAAAAAACTTCCTTTTGAGGGAGCCGCCATCAACTCGTCATAAACCTCCTGTGGCACACCATGATAAACATATTCTGTTCCCGACAAAAAGCGAACGTGCAGTTCCTGCGAAGCTGGATCGTAGCCTATGGCCTCGATATTAGATGAATCCACAAAATGCATATCAACCATTTTCTGTTTCTCCTGTTTTGAATGTTGATTGCCGGCGCCAATTTTCAAGCGCCTTTTTATAGTCCTTTCCGTCCGGCCGAGGCGCAGTCCAAGCCGCCATTACATCCGGATCACCTCCAACGGGCTTGTTGTTTGCTCGATAAAATTGAATACGTGAAGGGATCGGCATGGCTTCCCCAATAACTAAGCCCTCACCAGTCCTCAATGAGGGCAACATACCTGCTAATGCACCTAAATCATCAGGCATAGCCGAAGCGACTTTTTCACGATCTTTTGGATTTGTAATCCTTAGCGCAATAACAGTTCCACACTGACTCAAAGTTGTGCTCTCTACTTCCGTAGGACGTTGCGTAACAATGCTCAATCCCACTCCGTATTTACGCCCTTCTTTAGCTATTTTTGTGACAGTTCTATGTGCTGGGCTGTCTTTTCCTTCAGGTAAAAAAAGATGCGCTTCTTCCAAAACAATCAGCAAAGGTTGCTTACGCCCGCCAACCGGAAGGTCGGCTGCCCAAAACAGAATGTCGTAAACGATTCGCAACATCGTGCCCACAACCGTAGACAATATTTCTGAAGGCATTCCTGATACGTCCAGAACCGTTATGGGCTTGTCATGACCGATCCAAGTTTGAACAAGCGCATCAAGGTCTTTTAATGTTTTGCCATCAGCGTTTGGAGTGTAATCGGGCCCGGGATTAAACAAAAAGTTAAATCTGGTATCTTGCAATCGGCTTTTGAGAAGTTCCAATTGCTTCATTATTCTTCTCGGGCTTGGATTTGCGAATGGCGCCGTGCTGCCCAATCCAATTTTAGGATAAATATTGGATATAAGCTTTTCAGCGTCACCTCGCGTGGTAGGCGTGCACAAATCTTTTCCTTGGTTTTGATTGAACGTCTGTCGCTCGAAATCATCAAAATCAAACCAAAGCTTTCTGATATTAAATGGTATAGGTGAGTCTGCCGTGATTGCGGTCTCCGGTGGCCTGGGGGTCAGCGTTAATGCCGTGGTTTTTTTTCTTTCCTTAATCTCATCCCTAATTGCCGAATCACTTGCGGGTTGCATTTCTCCTAATGCAATATCTCGAAGCTCATCGAACGGTAAAGCCCAGAACGGGACATGAAGTGGTTTTTCTCCCTTAGCCCTGTCTGGATTTACACGAAAAGTGTAGCCGTATTTGCCAACGGAAGATGCATATTCTCCGTGCGGATCTATGACTAGAACACGAGAAGCGCTAAGCCCTTGCGTAGCTAGAGCCTCTAAGAGCACCGCAACGAAGTTTGATTTTCCCGATCCGGTTGAACCAACAATAGCAGAATGGCGCGCAACCAGTCTTGCCAAATCTAATCTGCCTTCGATTCCTGATGATGCAGCAATGTGACCAACAGTAATAGCTTTATCATGGAGGGTTGAACCATAAATTATTTTGACATCATCAGGCGTAACAATATGAACTTCATCCTGAATTGTCGGATATTGGCTAACGCCTCTTTCAAATGAATCTCCGACTGATTCTCCAAAAAGAGTGACAGAAATCCATCTGTGACCGTGATTGGGCAAAGGGGAATCTTTCTGAGGGGCAGCAGCAGCTCCTACCAAGGTGCAGACAGCGTAAAGCTGTGTGTAGCCCAAAGGAATACGAACGAATGCGCCTATTTGGCCAATTCGATATGACTGGCCCTTAACCATAACAAGGGTGGGCATATGGTCAAGAAGTTGGACTGTAACGACGCCACCATTTACAGAATCAACGTGGCCAATTAAAGTGGGGTTCTTTCCAGCCATTAACTCACTCGGTCTTTCGTCCCATTGTGTTCAGAAATTTGCAAAGCCAATTGAAATCGCCCAATCGGAGAGCGCCTGAGAAATGGTCTGCGGAAACCGTTGGCGTAGCAGCTGACGTTCCAGCTTCCATAGAAGCTTTACTGTCAAAAGCAAAATCCATAAAAGAGCTGCTTTTATCATCCACGGGCTGAATCAATCTCCAGGTTCCGAATCGGCCTGAAATAACCCCTGAATTGGGGCCTAGAATTGTGAAATTGGATCTTTTTTTGGCCCACTCCACAATCGTTCCATTCACTGATAAATCTTCGTATTGAAGCGAAATAACATGGGTTGTTGGTCTGTTGTCGAGATTATTGAAAATAATCGCGTTAATATGGTCATCGCCAAAGCTATATCCGCATGTAATTAAGAGAGCATGCTCACGATTCATAACGTTGGATAACCTGTCTAATAATGCAAGGTATGGTTGCTTCCGCGACTCATCATATTTCCTATGAGATGGAAGAATCATTTCTCCTGACGGCACCGGTTCAGAATGCCGGACGATTTTTTGATCCAGATTATTTTTTACGATTTTCCAATTAATCGATCCGTGAATCTTCCAAAGACGAACCCAACCAGATGGAGGAATGATTTCAGGTCGATCCAAGCTATCAGCATAAAAAAACGGTTCACTTGAACCAACAAACCCATCGAATACCGGAATGTGCGCTGCTTCTAGCGATTTTTCAATCAGGATGTCATAATTGGTTGTAAAAATTTCCAAAGGGGCGGTTCTCGCTGCACGCTTAATCCATGTGGCAAAGTCATCATGCGGTATATTGCTAGGTATGTCAGTTGCTTTGGGGCTAACAGCCCCAGCGATTGTTTTTAATATCGTTGTCTCTAATTTTTCAAGATCGGCCTTCTCAAGGCCAAGCAATTTTTCGCTTTTACCTATCGCATCAATTTTAAAATGAACTCTCGATAAAATATTCTCAATGTTGATCGGCCTTTTGCAATCGCTGCATTCTGATTCCAAAATACCCCAAGCTTTTTCAAAAGCATCGCCTAAATTTTTCACGGCGGCTTTACAGCGGTCGGTCAAAATTTTAATAGCTGGCACAAGCGGCTTATAGTCTCGTTTTGTGCCAGCGGGAGGTGGAGGAGCTATATTGATCGAACTAGACGTTCCTGCGCCAAAAAGAAATATTAAGGGTTTGTCGTGGGCGGCAAGATGGTTGCGTAAATCTTCAACTACTTTTCTTGGATCATGAGTGCTCAATCTCAACTCTCCTCTGCCATGTTATTAAGAGCGATATTTATGAAATATCCACAATCTTCATCACTTCGTCGCCGTAGTGATTGATGACTTTGATCGCAATCTTGCCGGTTTTGGGCTTAGGGAAGGGGCGGGAGACAATAGAGTAAAGTTCATCCCACGCGGCTTCATTAATATCTGCCTTCAACGCCTTCTTTAATTTTTCGTAGGGCTTATCTGCGCCCAAAAAATATGCGTGCGTGACGAAGAAAGCTTCTCCGTTGTAATTGGTATCGATGAACCAGGCTGCAATGTCGTGTTCGGGGTCACCTGATCCGCTGGAACGAATTTCGCTCTTCACCGGGTCGTAGACATCCACGCCGACGACTTCAACAACAACACCTTCTTTTGTTTCCTTAACTTTGACTTCGGGTTCTCCAAAAGCCAAAAATAGATTGCCCGAACCCGTTTTCTTGAGAAGGTCTCCCATCGAGAGATCGGGGTTGATTTTAACGCGCATAATCCGCAATCCGTTCATGTCCGCAGGAACGGAAAATGCAGACGCATCGAATGATGTTGCGGCCACCACAAGCAAATCGGCAAACTTCTTGGCGATCTTGGCCGCGTCTTTAATAAAATCATCGTCAACGCTACCAAACTCGGGGCCGATTGAAACGGCTACCTTTTTTAGACCATTCTCGGTTTTGTATTCACCGGCGGCTTGAATTTCCGGGCCGCCCGGAAGAATATCAAGGTTTACAAACTCGACACGAGCACCTTTTTCGCCGGTTTGAACGCCCGCCTTGAGTAAGTTAGAAACAATCGTTTCTATAAATCGTTCCGAGGAAACCATTTCCTGCGCATCAGAAATTCTATGTGGAGATAAAGATTCCACGGTAAATGGGCCTGCTACTCGAACGATATTTTTTTCTTCCACTGGCTGATCATACATAATCTCCTGATCTGGTTCTTCGTTTTTAGCGAGGGATTTTAGTGTGATATGAGGAATCCCGTTGCATTCAAAACCTTCTCGAAGATTTTTCACTTCCTTTAACTTATAAAATGGGTATTTAGCTGTCATGAGGCGAGTTCGCGCTAACGCCAATGCAACCCGAGATGTGTCCGTAGTTATCCAACGTCTTCCCCATTGTTCAGCAACGTAAGCTGTTGTGCCTGAACCGCAGGTTGGATCAAGCACTAAATCACCGGGGTCTGTTGTCATTAAAACACAACGAGCTATGGTTTTGACCGTAGTCTGCACCACATAGTATTTTTCATCCCCAAAACCTCCCGTGGCCGTATCATCCCAGCTATTTACACGAGGCGTGAATGGAAAATCGTCCCAAAAACGAACATAAGCCAACTGGGCACCAACTTTCTCTATACGACCCAGAACTGAAAGACGTTTTAATCCATCAATCGTTGTTTTCCAATGTAATCCCGATCCAGGAAGATACTTTTTCCCTTTGAATAAAAATTCTTGTGGGTCTGCGCTAGCGCCATCAGAAGTTAAATTATCATATCTAAAAATGCGAGCGCCTGATGGAATTGAAAGAGGGGCTTGCCTTTCTTCGTCTGTCATTTTTCTTACCGTTCCGTCAGCCAAAAGGACAAACCGAAAATTCGCATCATTAACTGGAGGTTCCTTTGGAGTGTATAACTGACGATATTTTAGATGATCGATATCTTTGGCATACCAAATTAAATAGTCTGAAACAGAATCGAGATGCTTCCCAGAAAAACCGCTTGTTTTATAGAAACTTATCATGCTCACAAAATTTCTTGCGCCAAAAATTTCTTCCATTAAGTTCCGCACTATATGAACATTCTCGATATTAATTTGAACAAAACAACTGCCGCTTTCAGTCAGAAGCTCTCGTGAGACAAGTAGACGATCCCTCAAATACGAAAGATAAGAATGGATTCCAAGTTCCCAAGTATCTCGAAACGCCTTTACTTGCTCTGGTTGGCGAACAAAATCAGTTAACTTATTATCTTTAACTTCACGCTTACGAGTCGAAACCTGCCAATTCGAGCCAAACTTAATTCCATACGGTGGGTCCATGTAAATGGTCTGCACCTTGCCACGCATGCCTTCTTTCTCCAAAAGGCTATTCATTACAAGAAGGCTATCGCCGAGAATCATGCGGTTCTGCCAGTTATCCTCGTGTTTATAAAAATCAACCGCTTTTGTAAACTGTTCGTGCGCGGTCTCTCCAAAGAGAAGCATCTGCGTGTTTTCAGTATGCCCAGCTTTAAGGCGAGCAATGATGGCCTCGGGCGCAATTTTTTCCTGGACGTAAATGGGAACAGTTGCTACTTCAAATTGAGCGCCAGCTTCTTTTTTCCCAGACCAGATAAGCTGTGGATCAAGGGAGGGATCATAGTCATAGCGCTTTTTAACGGGCTGTTTGTCCCTTGGGCTGAGTTTTTCGGATTCCTCTTGAGTGGGAATTCGAGCGCGCTTGTTCTCGTGTTTATACGATGCGACCGGCGCAGCGTTTGTAGGAGATTTTACTTTTGATCGAGGCATGGCAGTTCCTTTGTCAGATTATCGAATCCCTTGGCTAATCCAGCCCGAATGAGCCCTTGGGTTTCATGAATGTCTTGAATTTCAATGAGCGCCCACTTTCTGAACTTTTCAATATTATTGACCGCTGGAACCCAAAAATCACGGGCTGTGCGAATCTTCATGGCCTTGCGATCATCTTTTTTTCCAGTGACCTCAACGAGCAGGTTCAGGGTGGTTTTGTCTTTCATCTCGATCTTAACGATAAAGTCCGGCCAGTAATGGTGTCCATGACCTTGATGCTCATAGGGAATTGTAAATCCCAAATTTTGGTTTTTGACATAGGACAAAACTTCGGGCATTTGCTCAAGTCTCTTTGCAACGCCTTGCTCCCATTCTTCCGTGTCCGCGACAACGTAATTCAGATGGCTCTTAACAGTTTCTTGAACCGGTTTCGTCGTCAAGAAATCAACATACCGGGTTGATCCAACCGGATCGTAAGGGGCTAGAATAGGAAGAACCTTCTTGTCTTTCTGGTGCGCCAAGTTTTCAGCCACAATCGATTGATGAATTTTAGTCAAAGCACCGGTGAAGTAGGTTCCAACCGTCAGGTATCCAATCACCATGCGGTCTTTCAGAATCACTTGTTTTTTGACATATTCCGAAGCAATCCGCTGAAGCTGCGGCGTGAGCCAATACTTTTCTGATCCATAGCCGTCCGTAAAATAGCGCTTCAAAAGCCCCTGGGTGAGGCGGATAACCACTTCACCTTCACGGCGTTCTTTGATCTTTTCAAGGCGTTCTGTGGTTTCTTCACCGATAACACCGTCAGAAGTAACTTCCGTGGGTTCATTTTCGATAACAATTTTTGATTCTTCGGTGAAATGAGCCGCTAACTTCGTCTCGTTTAGTTCATAGCGGTAGCCTTCCAATCGCGGGAAGGTGATCTCATACTTCTCACGCTCAGGTAAGGCATGGACACGATGAATGACTTTGGGTGGTTGCGGGGTTGTCCCGCCTTCAACTTTAAGGAAACTAAAGGGAACTCCATAGACCTCGGCATATTCTGGCGTCATTAACCCGTCAGGGCCGACGTTATAATCCACCCGGCGGAGCGCTCTACCCACAACCTGTTCGCAAAGCAATTGCGTTGAAAATGCCCGTATGCCGAGAATGTGCGTCACAGAGTTAACGTCCCACCCTTCGGTAAGCATGGAAACCGACACCACGCATTTGATGTTTTCTCCGAGCTTGCCGGGTTTTCCCACAGTGTTCATGACTTCACGCAAAAGCTCTTCATCTTCCGGTTCCGTGCGTCCGGGAAAACGGCGGCGATATTCTTTGTGGAAGTCTTCAATTTCCTTGGCGAAGATCTTTTTAAATTCGGGATTTATTTTTTTGCCGCTTTCAAGCTGTGCGCTGTCAATCAGAAGAGTATTAGGACGATCCAAAAAGCGGACTCCATCCTCGTTCCTGAAAATTTCGAGGTTGCCTTTTTCAATCTTAATTTTACCGCTTGCGGTTTCGCGGTCAAAACCTGCGATCCAATGATAAACAAGCTCGGAAACCGCTGTATTGTTGCAGACCACAATCATCACAGGAGGCATCACCGCTGGATTCTGCTTCTTTTGCTTTTCGTATTCCTTGTGATACTTTTCGTAGCTTCCGTAGAGCGATTCCAAAGCTTCTTGCAGCTTCGTTGGAAGCACATGGGCGGAAATGTAATCTTTGCCGCCGGTCTTTAACCCCTTCTTTGGCAGATCATCCCGAACATGAATCCAAAGATTTCTGAACTCAGGAATATCGCCATGCGTGATGTTATCCGCTTCAATCGGCAGGCGAGGGATTTTTACAACGCCGCATTCCAAAGCATCCAGCAGTGAAAAATCAAAAATAGCCCAGGGGAATATCGTTCCCTCAGAATAGCCCGATCCCCGAAGGAAATACGGCGTAGCAGAAAGATCAATAATCGCATTAACGCTCATTTTTTGAGAAAGCGCTTCAAGTCCGCTGATCCACACACGGGCGGCTTCGTTGTTTTCATCCGCCTCTTTCCGGTCTTCGCCCGTCAGCTTGATGGTTTCGGGTTTCTCCCGATAGCAATGGTGAGCTTCATCATTGATAACAAGGACACGGGGTTTGCTCAGAAGGCTGCGGAAAGCCCGGTTAACCATTGTGCTTGGGGTTTCTTTGACAGCTTCTTCCTTCATTAGCCCAGCGGCTTTTATGACCGCGCCTAACTGAAACCTAGGGTTCTGACGCAACTCTAGCTGATGAAAGTTCGTAACCAGAACAACGGCTTGCTGGAGCAGTTCAAAATCTTGATAAGAAACAATGTCCCGCTTGAGGTAGTAGTTATTGGGATCATTGGGTTGAAGGACATTCAGGCGATCCCGAATGGTAATGCCTGGGGTAATAATCGCAAAAGCATCCGTGAAACGGGCGTCCATTGGATACCGAATTTTATTCAGAGTGTGATAAGCAATAATCATTGCCATCACTACTGTCTTTCCCGATCCGGTTGCCATTTTAAACGCCAAACGGAAAAGCCCAGGGTTTGCACCTTCGTTTGCCTGTTTGATCTGGTTAATGGTTCCAGCTTCACCAGATTTTTCAGCCACTTCTGTCAGATACATCAAGGTCTCCATCGCCTCGATCTGGCAGAAGAACAATTTATTCTCCCGCGTTTCGTCCTGCCAATAGGCTAAGAGGTCTCTGGAATTTTTTGTAAGTCCTTGATAACCGGCTTTACGCCATTCGGATACTTTTTCTCGAATTTTATTGATGAATTCATTTTCTTTTTGGAGCTCACTTCCGAAAGCGCCTTCGGCAACATTTAACTCAAGCTGTTTTTCTTTGGTCTTAGCTCTTGGGACAGGGATGTAGAAACTGCTGGGGCGGCGGGATTCAATGATTTCTTCTGTAACACCACGTTCGTCAGACTTGAAATGAAGCGCTGGTTCTTTATATGGGGAGTTTAATATCGGCGATTTCATGCTGTTTGCTTCTTTGGCCTCTGTTTTCTTACCCACGCATCAACCTCTTTTTTATCGAAACGCCATTGCCCGCCGACTTTTGATGCTGGCATGCGGCCGCGTTGACAGAGTTTATAAACCTTCTCCTTTGAAACCTGGAGATAGTCCGCGATTTGTTCAATGGTAAGCCATTTGGCAGTCATTTTATAGCGACCTCTTGAGTGTCCATTTTTTACCAGATTATACTACCGAAATTAAATCCGGCTATGATTTTCTCCTTCATTATATAAAGCGGCACTTTCACCTCCTTTTATAGGTATCCCCATCCTCATGGAGGGCTCCGGCAGTCCTCCGGCATTTTCTGACATCGCTCTGACTTTTATTTTGGGACACAAAAAACAGGAGTGTGTCCCATGACAGAAGCGATCATCACCCAGGAAGAAATCGAAATCATCAACCGTGTTGCCGGAAAATTCCTTCGCAAAATGCGTTGGAATCATTGCTGGGAACTTGAAGACGTCCGGCAGGAACTCTTCTGTTTCTGGATTGAAACAAGGCGGAGAGGCTGGATTCAGCCCGAGCGCTGGCAAGGCGCTATGGGCCGGTGCTTGAACCTTCATCTGACGGATCTCATCAAACAGGCCTGCGCCCAGAAAAGACGCGTTGAGGCGTTGTCTTTGGAGCAAATGCTCGCCGAAGGGCATGACTTTGCTCAATCCGATCCGCAGGATGCTCAGGAAGATTTTTTCAGTTTGCTTAATCAGTGCGAACGATCTATCTGCAAACTTCTTTCCGAAGGAAAAACCCGGCTAGAAATTTCCGCCCTGCTTAAACGCAGCAAAGCTTTCATCAACAAGCGGCTGGCTCATGTCAGAACCCTCGCGGAGGAGTTTTCACAAATCTGACATTCCTTTTTCTTTTCGTTTTTCGAATCAATGGAGTGAAGGAGAAACCGCCATGAAAGATTTGCGATGCCCGAACTGTAATAAAAAACTTGCCGAGGTGCCGGATGATTATTTTGACACCGAGGAAGGCAAGGACGCCAACCGGAACAAAAAGAAGCTCTTCATCAAATGCACAAAATGCAAACAAATCATCGAATTTTAGGGAGCACTGACACCACACAAATCCGGTGGGGCGGTATTCATTCACAACCGCTTTCCTCCCTTGCGCTTACAAAGCGCGCATTGCCTGACCACGCTCTCTCTACGATGAGATATCGTGGTCAGGTAAACGGGAGGAAAGCGAAAACAGGAGGAAATTGGAAATGAAAATTACAGCAAGGGATATTGAGATCATGGGGTGGATGTTGGAACAAAAGTTTATGACGAGGGAGCAGGTAAGAAAAGTCTTTTGGAAGGATATTTCGGAAAAAAGCACGGAGGATTACAGAAGGCTTTATGAACTGATGAAAGCGGGGTTTTTAAAGAGGAGCAAATACGGGTTTTATAAGCATGTGCTCTATATGGTGACGGCAAATGGGCTGAGGGAGTTAAAGTCGTTCGGACGGCATCGGGGTTTGTGTGAGCTGGCGGATGTGGATTATTCCCATTACAAGCATGATGTGGCGGTGACGGACATTCGGATTATTTTTAACAGCTGGGGCTATACGGACTGGCTGTCTGAAAGGGTTTTATCGAAGCTCTATCAGCTGCGCAGACTGCCGGACGGGATGATTTATAACCGGGGGAAGTATGTCGCGGTGGAATATGAATCGTCACAAAAATCCAAGGAGCGTTACCGGGATATTTTCTTCGATTATGAGATGGATGATCATATCAGCCAGGTGATCTACATCGCGGATACTCCTTCGCTTGTGGAAAAGCTGAAGGGCGAGGCGGCTACCTGCGGGAAGCTGCACTTTCTGACGCTTCAGGAACTGCAAACGAATCAAATGAATGCTCACCTTCAGGGGGTTTTTGAAAAAAGCTCCGTGCATGAGCTTCTGGAGATCCGCGAATGAGGCTCTTGATGGATTTTCTGGAAAATATTTTCATCCAGATACCTATGATTCTCAGCCGGGTTATTGTGAGCAGTCTGAAAACAGGATTTTATTGGGCTTTGGGAGGCTCATGCCTGTTTTCGGCACTGATCCTGGCCGCGCTGGACAGAATCAGCCGTGATCCCGGCTCTGCTGGGAAAACGATCACCGCTCATGAGGTCTTGCCGCTCGGGTTGATTTTTTACGCTGGATATATCGTGGTCACGCTGCCTGTTTTTCTGACATTTAGTTTTTTCAAGCAGGAGCAATTCACGAAGGGTTTGAAGCCAGCCAAGAAATATCGCTTTTCAGCAGACAGCATGGCTTTATCCAGAAAGAAGACAGAGGAAGATGCGGTTTTTCTCGGGCGGAGTATGAAGTCCAAACGGGATTTGCGCCTGACTCGGGAGATGCGCAAGATGCACACCCACGTTGTGGGTTCTACCGGCGCGGGGAAAACAGAATCGCTTATCCTCCCGATTTTTGCCCAGGATATCTCGCGGGCCACGGGAGCTCTGATCATGGACGCCAAGGGCGACCGCGAAACTCTGAATAAAATTTACTACCATGTCAAAGCTCTGGGGCGTGAAAAGGATTTTCTCTTCTTCTCCCTTGCGTATCCAGAAAAGTCCCATACCTATAATCCGCTTTTAAGGGGGAATCCGACTGAGCTTAAGGACAAAATCATAAGCGCCAATATCTGGACGGAAGAGTTTTACAAAAAGAAGGCGGAAGAAACCCTGCTCTTGCTGATGAAAAGCCTTTGCGAGGCAAAGCAAGTCATCACCTTCGAGAAGCTTTATGATCTTTTATCCAATGAGCGGAAGCTGTCCGAGCTGGCAAAAGGAATTACCGATCCCCATCTCAAGGAAATGGTCGTAAATATCCTCAAAAAATACACGGTCTTTCAAAAAGACCTGGCCGGAATGACTGCTGATCTGGGGATGATTTCAGAAAGCGAGTTCGCCAGCCTTCTCCGGGATGAAAAACCAAAAATTGACCTGCTGGATGCCTATTTAAATCGAAAAATCGTTTATTTTCAGCTCAATGCCCAGGGCTATGAGGAAACCGCCCGGCGGTTTGGCCGGATTGTTCTTCAGGATT
Source organism: uncultured bacterium (assembly GCA_964434115.1). Taxonomy (GTDB): domain Bacteria; phylum Omnitrophota; class Omnitrophia; order Omnitrophales; family Aquincolibacteriaceae; genus ZLKRG04. The sequence goes on along the minus strand of CAYSSX010000005.1, from coordinate 46,025 downwards.
TGAAGACGATTTCAAATTACATTCAGGCTTACCTTCCCGAAGATAAGCGCTTCTTCTTCCCGATCTTTGTGGATGAATTCTCTAATTTCGCCTATGAGCCCTTTGTGGAATTTTTGAATAAGGCGCGTGGTGCGCATCTGGCAATTACGATTGCTCACCAATCTCTAGGAGACCTTCAAAAGGCGGGAGATCATTTCCTTAAGCAAGTGCTTGAAAACTGTAACATCAAAATCGTCATGCGGCAGGATGATCCGGCATCTATCGAGACTTACTCGCGGATTTCAGGAACGGAGAAGACCTTCAAGGACACCATCCAGACGAAAGAGGACTGGATCGACAAAAACCCTACCGGCATGGTGAGTGTCCGGGAGGTTGAAGAGTTCCGGCTGAATCCTAATCTTATCCGCGAGCTGGCGCGGGGCGAAGCGGCTGTGATTATCAAGCAGCCGTTTGTGATTGATGTGATCCAGCTTGATTACATAGGCCATATTCCCCAGGTAGAAATCATGTAGCCCTGTTTTTTTTACAACCAGAGACCCATAGAGGCCCGAAGGAGTTATCTCTTTCGGGCTTTTTTATTTTCAGGAAAGGATAGCCATGAAGAAAAGACGGAAAAAACTGATCAGCGTTGATTTCCACAACGTCGAGAACGGTAAACACTTGTCAAAATTCGAGACCTCTATCCGGGAGAGGATTCTTTCCGTGCGGGAGTGGGATGCTCTGGTCTTCTGGATGGACATGGACGCGGCTTTGAGCACCCTGACCGAACGCCAGCGGCTTTGTTTTTCCCTGAAACATATTGACGGCTATTCGGAGACTGAAATTTCGGCCATGTTCAAGCTGAGCCAGCCCACGGTTTTTCAGCACATTCAATCCGGGAAGAAGAAACTGAAGAATTTTTTAAGTGACGGCTATAAAAACCCCTGAAAGTGCACCTTTGTATACGAGAGGAGTTTTCGATGATGCGCAAGAAAATGTGGCTTTTGATTATTTGCTTTGTCCTGATGCGGGCGGCGTGTGCCTGGGCTTTCTCTGATTCTGAAAGCCAGCTTGAAGAGTTCTTAGAAGGGATTGCGGATTTTTTGATTCGAATCATCGGGCCCGGAATTCTTGTGATCGGAGTTTGTATCGGAGGCATCAGCATGGCAACTGGCAATGAAATGGGGCTTCGACGGGGCGTCTTTGCCGCACTCGGCGGTGCAATCATCATGATGGCGCGGGCAATTCTGGATCTCATTCAACGGCTTACGGGGTTTTGAAATGAAACCGGTCAAAACACATACGTCCCTTGAGAAAAACGAGAAGGTCTTCGGACTGGAAGTCCTCGATTTTCTGATCATCGCGGTTGTGTATGCGCTGGTTTTCATGCTTTCAGCCAACATTTTTCTGAATCTGGCAGCGGTAACAGCGGTTTACTGCCTTTTGCGAATTTACAAAAAAGGCAAACCGCCTAAATACACGACGATGCTCGTCCGGTTTCTGCTTACGCCTAAGTTTTACACTTTAACGGGGAGAGAAGAACAATGATTTCACCGATTCGCATCCGGGACATTCTCCAGGCTCGCCGGGAAGTCCCTTTTTACAACCAGATTGATTTGCTTGCGATTGAAGATGATGTTTTGATCGGCGCGACAGGCAATCTTACGCTGGGTTTTACGTTTGAAGGTATCAATTTGATGTTCAAATCCAAACAGGAAATCATTTCGGTGGTGGAGTTTCTACGTCAGGCGCTTGGACATCTTCCCGAGAAGACACAGTTTCAGTTCATTCTGAAGCATAAGCCGGGCCCGGGACGGGCGCTTTTTGATTACCGCCGGTCAATTCGGACGGCGGATGCTTTTTCAACGGCACTGATCGAGACAAAAGAAGTGGCGTTGCGGAAAGATGCGCTTTTTAACAGCGAACTTTATCTCTTCATCACCAAATTTCATGAAGAAAAACACAAACTGACTTCCGGGCTGGAAGTCTTTCGGAAAAAAGCAGTTGAAATCAATAAAGAGGCGTTTCTTGCCAGAAAGCAGGAGCTGCTTTCTGCAAAAACCTACCTTGAAAATGCCTTCGGCAATCTCAAGGTAAAAATGACGCCCTTGAAAGAAAAAGAATATAAAACATTCTTTTACTTTCACCTCAACCCGGCCAGGGCGAGTAAAGCCCCTTTAGTCAATTCAGAGGAAAATCCAGCGCAGAGCATTACGCTGCGTTCGTCTCTGCTCTTTTCTCCGCCGATTGTGGAACATGAGCACATTTACCAGGACGGGTATTTTTTCCAAGGGATCAATTTGCTACTGCCGCCTGAACACACTGAAATTCAGGGCTTGGGCAGGATGCTTGAGAAGATCACGGTTCCCTATGACTTCATGCTTTCGATTTATGTGCCGGACAACGAGGCCGAAATCGAGTCTTTGAAGACGCGGGCGAATGTATCAAAGACGTTTAGCTTTTTAGGAAGCTCCAAAAACTATGACTCCGCTCAGAAATACAGCGAAATTGATTCGCTGATTACCGAAATTAAATCGTCTTCCCAAAAGCTTGTGTATTACTCACTTTCGTTTCTTGTGCGCGACCGGAACTTCTATTTCCTCAAGCGCAAGCAGGATCAGATCGTGGACGCTTTCCCGGCGCTCGCCAGCTCTGAAGGGATAGCAGATCACATGAATCATGACCGGCTGTTCCTTTCCTTTTTGCCCGGGCAGGCTTGGATGAACCCGAGAAGGTATCTCATCCAGAGCGATGCGCTTGCGAACCTCGTGCCCATTCAGAGCGACTGGAGAGGCACGGAAAAAGCAGGCTTTTTGCTGAAATCCCGCAAGCAGGAGTTGTTGAAACTGGATCTTTTTGAGAACGGGCTTCCGGCAAAGCACGGAATCATCATGGGAGCGACCGGATCAGGCAAGTCTTTCGCAACGAATTATCTGCTGATGAATTATCTCCTCGAAAACAGATACAACCAGCTTGTGATTATTGACGTTGGAAATTCTTACCGCCGTCTGACTTCGTTTTTTAAGGGCGCCTACTTCGACATTGATCTGGGTGAAAACTATGCGATCAATCCGCTGCTCCCCAAGGAAGCGGTTATCGCCAATGGAGAAATTAATAACGACAACCTGGCTTACCTAGCGCTGATCACCGAAAAACTTGTGCGGGGTCACGCTGAAGAAGTCTTAACGAATGCCCACAAAAGGCTGATCGAAAAAGCGCTGCTTAAGGTTTATGAAACGAAAAGTGCGCCGCTGCTGACGGATTTGCTTCAGGTTTTCAGGACGCACTCTTTTGAAGATGCTGCGGAGAAACAAAAGGCACTGGAGTTTGGAAAAAATTTGAGCATTTGGGCGGAAGGACGTTATGGAAAGTTGCTGAACCGGCACGGGAATATCAACGCGAATAACCGCCTCATCGTTTTTGAATTAGGCAAGCTTGACAGCTACCCCGATTTGCAATCGCTGATCTTTTTCATCATCCGTTCTGCTATTGCCGGCAAGCTCTACCAGAAAGCGAATAAAAAAGTGATCGTGATTGATGAAGGCTGGCGCTTTTTCAATGATGAAACAAGCGCCCGGCTCATTGAAGACCTTTACAGGACAGCCAGAAAGTTTAATGGGCTTGTCTTGAGCATCTCGCAAAGCCCGGAAGATTTTCTGAACACTAAAGCGGCCAATGCCGTCATCAGCAATTCGTTCACGAAGTATGTTCTTAAGCTCAACAAAGGGCACGAGCTTCTTTCCCGATTCGAGCTGAGCGACACCGAAATTGACGCGGTGAAATCTTTGGTCTCAAGGCCGGGAATGTTTTCGGAAGCTCTTATCAAATACGGAAATGATTCAACGGTCGGAAGGATTGAACCCACACCGCTTGAATACTGGATCGCCACAACCGATCCGGGTGACTACGCATTGGAACAGGATGCGCGGCGCAAAAACCCCAATCTGGATGCGTTCGGTTTGTTGAAGTATCTGGCAGAAAACTTCCCCAAAGGAGCAGTGAGCCATGCCCCGGCAAGATGACAACCCCGTCCTTGCCGTCCTTTGCATGGCAGCCACTTTACTGGCAATGCTCCTTTTAACCCTGAGATATGGAGGCCTCCTACCATGAGAGCTTTAAGGCATTTTGTGATGGTGTTCATCACCGTGACGGCTCTCACGGCCTCCGCTCAGGCCACCCTTGTTGTGCATGATCCGGTAAATGGGCTCTACAACCAGATCAGAAATACGTTGATGGAGGTTTATCACCTTGAAGACATCAAGAATGCTTTGGATCAACTCTTTGAACTCCGCCGCACCTTTGATGAACTTCAAAGATTCAACAGCGGATTTGATGAAATCCGGGGTTTATTTGTCGGCGACTACAAGCGGCTGATCTCCCGTTACGGGTCTTTCAATCTTACGAATTTGGGTTATGAGCTGAGTCAGGCACAACGGGATTTTTATGCGCTTGTAAACGGCGGGCCGCTTGGAAGTGATTCGGACTACCGGGCGCATTTGAATGAAATTTTCGGTGAAGATCCGCGTTCCGCGACAAAGCCTTACATCACACAGGAGGAAGTTTTTGCAGCAGACGGATACCGCTGGGCAAGTGAAGTCCGAAAAGTCGTTGATTCAACCGTTGACGCAGGTGAAGACATTTCCAGAGCCGCGCAGACCGCTTCCCCGAAAGGGGCAGCGAGACTTACGGCAGACGCGCTTGGAAAAATTCTTGTTACCCAGGCACAGATTCAACAAAACCAATCCAAGTTGATTGAGATTGGAGCTACACAGATTGAGCAGGTTTCCCGCGAAGAAAAATACATGGAACGGGAAAGACTGAAATTCATGCGGGAATTCAATCGGCTTCTTGACGCTCTTCCTTCGAGGTGAACCATGACATTATTCACAAACGCTCTTCAAATCCCGTCTCTCTTTGAAACGCTTTTTCTGTCCTTGCGTCAGACGGCCTTTATTCTGGTTCTGCCGGTGATGGTAATCGCAATGGTGCATGAAAACTTCATGCAGATCGAAGATCGCGGCAATTACACCGGCCTGTTTGTCCGGGTGTTAATGATTCTCGGGCTTTTGATTATTTATGACAGGTTCTTTGTGGTGGTGACTTACGGCACTGATCTTTTGAGCAAAACGATCATGCCGGAAGAAGAGTTTCAGAATGTCTTGAAGACAATCTTCACAGAGATCAAAGAAAATAAAGATTTTGGCGTCTTCAATTTGTTCAAAGGCGCTTTGCTTAACAGTATTACTTACGTCACTTATGTGCTGACTTACATTGCCTACACGGTTCTGATTTGGCTGCGCTTCATGCTTCTTTCACTGATCTATATCTCCGGCCCTATCTTGATCGTGTTCGGTATTTATTACAAGACATCCGGCGCCTTAAACGCATGGCTGAAATCCTTATTCCAAGTCTCAGCCTGGGTCGTGACGCTTTCTCTTCTGGTTCGCATTGCCAGCTACATGAATCTTACGGCGATCTACAACATTGAGCACGTCAACACCATTTCAATTATCACGGCGAATGTGCTTTTTGTTCTTCTGTTTGTTTTTACTCCGGCGATTACCGCAAGTCTTTTGTCCGAAGGAAGCATTGGGAATATCGGCTCTACCATGATCGGCGTCGCAACGTCTGCGACTTATACGCTGCTTCGCAAAGTCCAGCCCGGGAAAGCGATTGAAAACCTGAAAAACCGGCAGGCCTTGCAGGATCAAACGAACTCCATTCAGTGAGGAAACATGGAAAATATCAAACGCAAATACTTTGAAGTCTGGGGCGATCTCGAAGCGCAAAATAATACCCTTAAAACTCTTCTGATTGCCTGCTTCTCTCTTCTGGCGGTTTCACTTTGCTTTATTTACCTAAGCAGCTTGAGGCCGCCGGTGGTTATCCGGGTTTCCGACATTGGCAACGCGGAACCTGTTCCCGATTACCGCATCAACAATGCGGTCACGCAGCCGGAGCTTTTCTTTTTTGCAAAATTCTTTGTGAAAAAGTTTACGGGCTACAACTCCTACACGGTTTCATCAGAAATTCCTGAATCCTTCGGCTTAATGACAGCGAACTTTCAGAAAGTGGCAAAGCGAGAGGTCATTGATTCCAATCTGATCTCAAAAATCAGTCAGGCCTCCATCAACACCAATGTTGAAATCCGGGAGATCAAGGTCGAGCGGGAGGATGAGAGTTACGCGGTGCTGTCCCTCTTGGGACTGCGGACAATTTCGAGTTATCAAAACCGGGACTTCAAAGAGGAAAGCCTATTCAAAGGCGATGTCATTCTAAAAAAGGTTCCCCGCACGATGGCAAACCCTCACGGACTTCTCGTAGATGAATACCGGGAAGTTCTGGTCAAACAGATTGATAAATAGGAGGTCTCCTTATGGTTCTTCAATGGATACTTGCGCTTCTTATTTTTTGCGTTCAAGCGGGCTCTGCCCAGGCTGAAGAAAATGCGGCCATGATCGAACGGCAGAAGCAAAACAAGCTGGCCCGGACTACGGCCAATATCTACAAGCTCACAACCAAGACGGGCGTGGCCTATCGTCTTCAAACCGCTATTGGTTACATCACAACTATTGATCTGCCCGAAGAGGCGCTAAAAGTCTTTATCGGTGATGCGGAACTTTTCAAGGTGGAAGTCTACGGATCTCAAGTCGTTATCAAACCCGCGACGGACTACACGGATGCCCGAAGCAATCTCACGATCTACACGCAATCGAGCCGCTTGAGCTTTGATGTGACGGTCGGATCTCCCGAAACGGCGGACTTTGTTTTGGACTTCCGGTTCCCGAGTGATGAGGCAATGGTGCAGAACGAATTCAAAGCGAAACTTGAAGCAAAGAAATCCGAGCTCCAGGAACAATTTCAGGAAAAGGAAGAAAAGCAGACGGAAACGGTTAAGAAACTCACACATGAAAAATTTGAAGAGGAAATCAAGAAAGGCGCTTTAACAAAACGTCTCAAAATCTCTGAGAAAGATAATGGCATCCAGGTGAACCTGCTTTCTTTGACAGAAATCGGCGGGGTCAGTTACTTGCGGTTTAGCGTCCTGAATTATTCGGACAAGGATTATGAGCTTGAGAGGGTTGTGGCCGGAAAAGAGACGTTGCGGCGCAGCGGCCTTGCCATGCGGCAAGAAAGCTTTGTGCCGGTGGATATTTCGGTCAACGCGGACAGCAGGTTCTTAAAGAACAGCTACCATTACGGGCTGATCAGCTTTGAAAAGCAGTATCTCAAGAAAAATGAGCGCTTTGTCATTAAGGTCTATGAAAAAGGAAATAACCGCTCCTTGATCCTCAAGGATATTCCCGTGGAGGCGCAGTAATCATGAGCGAAGAACCGAAAGCTTTCTTCCAAAAGAAAGAGCCGTTGCCGGGCAAGAATAAAAAAATCTTTCTGGCCGGGGCGGCGCTTTTTTGTTTGCTGGCCTTTCTTTTTGTCAGTCTTGATAACGCGGCTAGAAGAAAAGAAAGTGTTGTAAAGACACAGGCCGCAGAGTCAAAAGGGGTGTATTCGAAGGCGGAGATCGAGAGCATCATTAAAGAGCAGCTGCTGGAAGTCGGAAAACAGGAAATCGTGAAGCATGATCTGAAAACACAGGCACCGAAAAGAAAGCTGAACGCAGAAATTGCTGTGTATGTGAAAGAAGAAGAAAAAGAAGATAGCGCCAAGGCGAATACGAAGAAAAGCCGAGAGCTGGGGGTTCCAACCGGTGTGAAAATCAAAGCACACCTAGCCAACGCCATATTTTCTTTTAACGTAACCAGTCCTGTAATTGCTGTAACCGATGAAGATTTTGTCCGGGATGGAATAACCGTTATTCCCAAAGGAACGCAGTTCATTGGTGAAGCCGGGATTGTCCAAAGCAGAGACCGAGTGAATATCAAATTCTCTGTGATGGTCATGCCGGACGGCAAAGAATCCCGAATTCGGGCAATGGCTTTAAGCCTGGACGGTTCGGGCGGAGTCAAAGGAAAGGTGGATAAGCAATACGACAGATCTATCTTAAAAGCCAGCGGAGAGATGCTTTTATCAGGCGCTTCTCTTGTCTTAGGAACCCGGCGCAGCGGGCCCATTTCGCTGGAAGACGAACTGCGTTTGAACGCATCCCGTAATCTCGCGGACGATGCGCAAGAAGCATTGAATCGAGTTAAGATTGAGAAGTCTATCAGCGTGGAAGCCTATACGCCGATTCTCATTCTTTTGCTGGATAACGTTTAATCCCTCAAAGCTCCAGAAGCTTTAATCCTCCAAACAGGATAACCCGCGCATGGTGTGTGTTTTTTTGTTGGGCTTTTGGCTTGTCTTTGGATTCGGAGAAGCATTCGCAAGCAATTCCTGTGTCAAAGAGGTCGTTATCGAGAACTTTGACCAGCCGCTTTCAGGGCGGTCGGGAGTTTCAGTTAAAAATGTCATGGATGACGGGCAAGACATCCGTGCAGAACTTTCACAGGATGACGCATTGAGCCAACAGCATGGGCGTTCCCTCATGTTGATTTATGATGTCGATTCTGCTGAATCTGCTCGCGTGGACTTTTGGTTTTTACCGGATCAAAAAGATTTTTCGTCATTTCAGACTCTTCAGTTCTTCATCAAGGCGGACCCGCTGGCAGGCGGGTCTAAAAATGTCACTCTTCAGATCACGGACGGACAACGCCGCCGATCCTCTTACATTCTGTCTGGAATCGGAAAAAGCTGGAAGCGGTTTGAAATCCCCATCAAGCGATTCAACAGAATCCGGGACTGGTCAGATATTCGGGAAATAACGCTTTCTTTTGATGATGTTTTCAGCGTTCCAAAAGAAGGGGTTCTGCTGATAGATGAAATTACCGCGACAGCCCAGAGCTGCTAACGAACATGAAAAAATACGGAGGCAGCTATGCGGAAATTCAAGGTCAATATGGTCTGGGGCGGAGACAGCAACAAGCAATGGATGATGAATCTTCTGCATTCAGGATTCTTTCTGATGAATTTTCCGAATTGCAGGAATGTGAACAAGTTCTTTGAGCGGCTTAACCAGAATACGGACAATCCGTTCGAAATTATCATCAAGCCCATCCGTAAATCTCCCCGCGTTCGTAAACTCGCCTGCATATTTACCCTCCTGATGATGCTTGCCTCTCAAGCCAGCGCAGAAACCGTGGCCATTCTCACCCTGGACAAATGCGTTGAATCGGCTCTTGAACACAACTCGTCTTTAAAAATTTCAGCGCTGCATATTGATCAGTCGAGATTCAAAAAGAATTTCGCAAAGGGAGCCATGCTTCCATCGCTTTCAAGCTCTGCTTATGGTGCTCTTTCAACAGATCAACCGGTGTTTACGTTTGATGTGAAGGCTATGCAGCCCTTGTTTCTTGGCGGTGAACTGCTGGCTCGCAAAAGGAAGTCGGAAGCGCAGGAAGGGATCGCTTCAAGCGAGAGCGATTTGAAGAGGACGGACGTTGTTTATGCCGTAAAGCGGGTGTTCTTTGAAATCAAGAAGGCGGAAGTTGAAGTAAAACTCCTCGAAGAAGAATTGATTCATGCCAAAAAGCTCAGAGATGTTGAGCAAAAACTCACGGAGAAAGATTACCAGACGCAGTCTATCTTGCTGAAGAGAGTGGCTGATGCGGCGGAAAAGGAAAAGGCTCTTATCGAGAAAGAGCAGCATCTTCAGTATCTCTATGATTTCTTGATTCAAATCACCGGCATTGATTCTCAGCCTTCTTATGTTTTGGAGGATCTGCCTGAAGCCCTGCCTGAAACGAACCTCTCATCAAGCGAGATCCAAAATCATCCTCTTGTCAGGAAGTTGGATCGTGAAATAGCCGCCGCCGAACAGGATTTGAGAATCGCAAAATCCCGCCGCTGGCCCAAAGCTTTTCTGGTCTCCCGCTATCGTCGGGAAGAAGAGTCTTTTTATGAGAAAAATGCTCTGGAGGCCGGTGTCATGGTGCAGTTCAATGTCTGGGATTTTAGCCAGACTTCAAATGACATCCGGGAAAAACGCTCCATTTTGACTGAGCAACAGCTTAAGAAGGACTCCGAAATTAAAACCGCGAAGCTTGAACTTAAAAAATCCTTCAACGCGCTCTCTGTAAGAGCGAAGACGATCTCCATTTCACAGCAGACGCTGAAGATGGCGGAAGAAAACTTTAAAAACGCCAAGGCAAAGCACATGCAGGGCGATGTTTCAGACCTCGCCATAAACGAAGCAAAGATTCAGCTGCTTCAAGCCCAGACGGAGGTTGCAAAAGCGGTCTGCGATTACTGGATTATTCAGGCGGAAACCCAGCGTCTTGCCGAGTCGGTAGGGGCGGAGACCGGCAATGAATAAACCTTTTCTTCGGAGGATTTATTTCGGCCTGCTTTTTGGAATTTGGGCCATCGCTGTTTACACGGCCTTTGATGCGATTGCCTTCCAGCTAAGCAGCTCCTGGGTTGCGTGGTTATGGCTGACAGGATTCTCGTTTTTGATCTTCAACGTGATCTATATGTTTCTGGCCAGTGCTTTTTATCTGATCCTTGATCCGAAGCCGCTTAAGGAAACCTATGTCCCGTATATTCCAAAGACCGCCATCATTTATCCGCTCAAAAATGAGACGGTCGGAATGTTCGAAAGAATCTCCTACACATTCGGGAACAATAATCTGCCCGGCGTGGATCTGTGGATACTGAGCGATACGGACAAAGATTTTTTGGAAATGGAACAGAAGCTTGTCGCCGACTTGCGAAGTAAGTTTGGTTCAGAGCGAGTTTTTTATCGCAACCGGCCTAAACCTACCGAACGCAAGCAAGGAAACGTCCTAAGCTGGCTGGTCGAACATCTCTATTACAAATACTTCATGGTTTGTGACGCGGACAGCATGGCTCCGAAAGGGACATTGCTGAAACTTCTTAAAAAAGCCGAGCATCCTGAAAATCGGGATATTTCTCTTTTTCAGACGTTTATCAAAATCACACATGCCAAGACTCGCTTCGCCAAGATTCAATCTATTGGCGCGAGACTTTCCCAAGAGCTTTATTTCAAGACGCTTCAAGAACTCTTCGGACGGCAGATTTCTTTTGGGCATCTCTGCCTGATCCGCTCCAAAGACTTCATTCGCGTCAAAATTCCCAAGGGCATTATGAGCCATGACATTTGGGATACGACTTACCTTGATGTAATGGGCAAGCGGATTGCTTTTTGCCATGACGTAAAAACCTGGGACGAAGCACCGGCAAATTATCTTGAGGCGCGGGCCCGGGATAAGAGATGGGCCAAGGGCACGCTTCAGTCATGGCCTTTGATATTTAAACGCGGGGTTTCTCCTGAGACACGGCTTTTTGTTTTCTACGGAATCTACGTTTACATTTCTCATCTTGTGCTTGGTCTGTGGCTGGTGCTGAACGCATTTCTTGCGGACATCCGCGCTACGCATCACTTGATTTTCAAATCCAATAACACTTTATTCTTGTCGCCTTATATGCGGCAGGAACTTCTCATTGGATTGATCCTGACCATGCTGGCGATTTACGGGCACAAGTTTGTCCTGCTGAAACGGTTCAAATTGAAAGACATTCTGATCGAGCTGGTGTTCTCAACGCTGATTTCCCTTAATAACGTCTATTACCAGACGGTTGATATTTTGTCGCTGCCGTTCGAGGGGCTTGTCTGGAAACCTATGAAAAAAGATCCGTTTAGCACGGTTACTTTCAGGCAGGTAGCTGAAAACCTCTGGCCGACAACAGCGCTTGGAATCATCGGGATTTTCTATGGGCTTAAACTTTCAAATGAATGGCTTCTTCTCTCGTTCCCGCTGCTTTTAAGTTTCACACTGTCAATCCCGGTCGTTTATTGGACGGCAAAACCCGCTGGCAAGTCTTGGCTCATCTAGGAGGATTCAATGCAAAATACAGATCAAAAGCAGAAACCCAAAGCGCATTACGGCAGACCGAGTGTCCCGCCCAATCTTTTCACTGAAAAAGAAATCAAAAAAATGTCCTGCCGGAAGGTTTGGACTCTGAACGGACTTTTTGTCGGCGCATCATTTTTGGTTCTTTTCTTTCCTATGAGCGTGACGGTTAAGGCGTCCGGGAAGACTGTCCCGGCAGTTGTATACGCCGTGGACGCGCCTTTTGAAAGCAAGATCGAGGAGATTTACTCATCGGAAGGCATGGCGGTTAAAGCAGGTGACGCCATTTTAAAAATCAAAAGCGAAAAACTTTCTTCTGAGCTGGAGCAATTTGAAAAAGAACAGGAAATTGTTTCCACGAAAATTTTGGGTGCAGAGGCCGAGTTGAAAGCTCAGACGGCCAAAGCGGAAAAAAGCAGACTTTATTATGAGGTCGGGAGCATCGCTCTTTCTGAAAAGAATGAGGCGGAAGAAAAACTGACGCTTGCGCAACAGCATCTGGCGATTCTTCTGAAAGAAAAGGAAAAGGTCTCGTCAAAAATCGATTACCTTAAAAACCTTCGGGCGAAAAATTTGATCACCGCTCCGGCAGATGGATTCATCTTGTCCGGCTTGAAGGACAAGCTCGGAAAAATGCTTCTCGAAGGGGCGGAGCTGATCAAGCTCGCCAGTAAGGATTTGAGCGTCGAGATTCTGGTCACTGAAGATCAGGCGGCTCATGTTTGGCCGGGAGCCGGTGCCAGAATCAGGTTTTACTCCAGCCCGCTTAAAACCTATAAAGCCCGCGTTTTAAAAATGGATTCCAAAGTCGAAGAAGAGGTGGAGCGAATCTGGCTGAAAAAGAATGTGGTCAGAATCACTTTGGAAATCCAGGGTGATGTTTCACTCACTCCCGGCATGAAGGCCTACGCAGTGATTCATTCGGGCAAGAAACGCAATCTCCTTCAGAAAATCGTAACTCGAATTCTTTTTTAATCCCACATCCCACACAGGAGGCACCATGAAGGTCATCATTCTTTGCGCAGGCTACGCCACCCGTCTCTATCCTCTGACGCTCCACAAGGCAAAACCTCTTCTGGAGGTCAAAGGGAAGCCCATTGTTGAACACCTCGTTGATCAGCTTGTGACGCTGCCATCGGTCTTCAAAATCCAAATTGTTACCAATGACAAGTTCTACGAGGATTTTTTGCAGTGGCGGGCCTGGTATGGTTATGAGCAGTTCATTGAAATTCTGAATGACGGTTCAAAAAATGAAAAGGATCGGCGCGGGGCGATTGGGGATCTTTTCTTTGCGCTCGATTCCGATCCCGAACCGGATGATTTGTTGATCATCGCGGGAGACAACTATTTTGATTTCAACCTCAGCTATTTTGTTCTTTTCAGCAGCCTTCAGCGGGAACCAGTGATCGCTGTTCACAATGTCGGCAGCAAAACACTTGCTTCGCAATACGGCATTGTGGATGTGAGTGATCACGGGAAGGTGATGTGGTTTGAAGAAAAGCCCAAGGAGCCACAAAGCACGCTTGCCAGCATTGGGCTTTACTATCTCCCACTTGAACACCAAAAAATGATTTCAAAATACAAAGAGCAAAATCTTCCGATGGATCAGATTGGATATTTTGTGAAATGGCTTTCGGAAAATATGTTTGTCCGTGCATATCCAATCCTCGGGAACTGGTATGACATCGGAGATCACAAGACTTTGGAGGCCTTGCAGGGAGGAAAAAGCTACTTTAGCAAAAATTAATTGAATACCATAAATTTTTATGGTATCTTTCTGTTTATGTTGAAACCCGAATTAACATCTAATCAAAAAGACGTGCTGGGCTTTATTATCAAAACAAAATCCAAAAGGGGCGGGGCTCCTTCCCTTCAGGAGATCCAGGAACATTTTGATTTTAAGGCCATAGGCACGGTTCAAGACTACCTAAGTGTCTTACAGAAAAAGGGTTATATCAAAAGAAGTCCAAAAGCCAGGGATATCGAGGTTCTGGATCAGGCAGGAATCGAGGTTGATAACTGCGAAACGATCCGGTTACCCATTATCGGCCAGGTAGCAGCGGGTAGCCCCATCCTCGCGGAAGAAAACCGAGAAGGTTATTTGCACGTTGACCGGTCTTTCGCAAAGGCGAAAGATGCCTTTTTATTGCGCGTCAAAGGCAACAGTATGGTCAATGCGCATATTTTAGATGGCGACATGGTAGTTGTGGCTCCGCAGAGGGAATGCCATAACGGAGAAATCGCGGTCTGCATGATCGAAGACGAAGCTACCGTAAAACGGTTTTACAAGCGCCGTGGACACATCGAGCTTAAACCGGAGAACGACGCATTTAAAACGATTACCGTCAAACCGCATCAGAACTTTGCGGTTGTCGGAAAGGTTTGCGGAGTCATTCGTGCGAATTTATAAATGAACACCTGTGGAACGATCCAGTGGAAACAGCCCCTCTCATTTTGAGAGACGCTACCCCGAAGCGGATCTCCTGGCTAAAAGAGGAGGTCAGTGTGATGGATACTGCCTTGTTAAGAAATTTGGGGGTCAATGAAAAGATAATTCAGGCGATCCAAAAAAGTTACGGCGATAGCCTGGAAGACTTGGAGATCCTACAAGACAAGGCGGACTTGAAGCTGGTGCTAAAGCATTCCCGGGTGCCGAATACCAGGGCTCATGTGGTTACGATCCATGACTTTTTCGAGAAAAAATCATTCTCCCAGATTGCCGAGGCAGAGGTAGAATATCACGTTGAAAAATACAAGTGCAAAGACACGATGGCGTTCTTCGCTCATGCCCTTCCGGGAGAACCCAATGTCAGCATCAATGGCGACAAGCTGATGCTGCCGGATGCTCTTTACAAATTGCTTTACCATCTGGCGCATGAAATGAAGCAAACGGAAGCGGGCTGGGTTTATATTCAGGATTTGCAGTCTAATGGAATTATTCGCTCAGATGGGTATCAGCCGTTTAGCCGTCTGCGGAGTGCGCTGGGAGGATATTTGTTGAAGAAAAATCCAAAGGACTTGATTGAATCGAACGGGCGGAAGCAATACCGTCTTTCGATCAATCCGAAAAATATCATCATCCCTAACGGGGTATCTAAATGATTCAATTTTTTGTTGTGCTTATAGCCGTGGCCGCTGTCACGGCGTATTTCTTCGGCCCTGATAAAGCAATCCAGATCGGCCCTAAGGTTCTGGATTACTGGATTCTGCTTGCACTTGCCCTTCTCGTTTTGGCACCGGCGATAAGCTTTCTCAAGTGGATAAATTTTTTCAGGAAGAAATTTCTCGAATCCAAGAAGTCTGGAAGAGGTGTCTGACATGGCGAAACCCAAGGAAAGACTTTATTCTGCGGTTGATGGTTTGAACGTCCGACCTAGCGGCCCTTGGATTCGGAAAAAACATTTTTATCTCCGAAGATACGCTGACATTTTTTCAAAGGGAATGAAAAATAAATGGCCCCAGCGAACTTTTATTGATCTGTTTTCCGGGCCGGGCAAGTGCGTGATTGAATCCACCAAGGAAGAACTGGACGGCTCTCCGCTAATAGTGATGGGGTTCGATTTCACGCATTACATCTTTATTGAGCAGGACAGCGAAGACTTTGAAGCTTTGAAAAAGCGGTGTTCGACTTCACCCAAATATAATCAAATGCACTTTCTTAAAGGTGACTGCAATAAAGAGGTTGGGAAAATTCTTCCCCAGGGCTTGTCGCTGGCGTTCATTGATCCGACAGGGATTGATGTGCACTTTGAAACCATCAAAACTCTCTCCGGGCACGGAAACGTCGATTTGTTGATGAATATCCAGTTCGGAATGGATATCAAACGTAACTTCCAGCATTACCTAAAGACAGAAGGTAATGCTCTTGAGCTTTTCTTGGGTGGAGATTTCAGGAAGAAATTAAAAGACCCGAGAGACGTTCTCACGGTCTATAAGGAGCAAATTAGCGGACTTGGATATCGCACTGTAGAATTCAGTGATATTGTCGTTACAAATTCTAAAAGCGCGCCTATGTATTTCCTGTTCTTTGCCTCAAAGCATCCAAGGGGTCTTGATTTCTGGAAGAAGATTACCGCTAAGGATGAAAAAGGCCAAATGGAGATGTTCTGATCTTATGAGTGATAAATCTGCGATTGAGTGGACTGACTCCACATGGAATCCGGTCACGGGCTGCACAAAGATAAGCCCGGGCTGTAAAAATTGTTACGCGGAACGGTTCGCCGAGCGCTGGCGCGGCACACCCAATCATCCCTACGAACAGGGATTTGATTTGCGGCTGTGGCCAGATCGCTTGCGGTATCCATTGGAATGGAAAAAGCCCCGCATGATTTTCGTGAATTCCATGTCGGATTTGTTCCACAAAGACGTTCCAGATGAATTTGTCTTGGGCGTATTCGCTGTCATGTATGAAGCGAGGCAGCATGTCTTTCAAGTTCTGACTAAAAGACCCGAGAGAATGCTGGCTTGGTTTGAAAAGCATTACTCGGCAAACTCAAATTTGTTTGGCGGAAAGAAAGTGCCGAAACATATTTGGCTGGGAGCCTCCGTTGAAAGTGAAGCATACGCCGGGCGTATTGATTATTTAAAGAAGGTGCCAGCCGAAGTGCGCTTCCTTTCAGTCGAGCCCTTGCTTGGACCGGTTAATTTGACAGCCCAAAGATTGCGCGGGATACATTGGGTAATTGTCGGAGGCGAGAGCGGCCCCGGAGCAAGACCCATGAATCCAGAATGGGCAAAAAATCTCAGAGATCAATGCAGGAAAAGCAAAGTCCCGTTTTTCTTCAAGCAATGGGGCGCATACAACGACCAGGGACAACGCAAAACAAAAAAAGCAGCGGGACGGATTCTGGATGGCAGGACTTGGGACGAATTACCCAGCATCCCGGGTTTGGAAGCCCTTCTCGAACCGGAAACTGTCCCAGCTTAGTTTTATCTCTTCATTAGCTCCTTCCAGCGGTTGAAGCAGTAAGTTTTATTTTCCCCTTTCGTCTTTTTGCCGGTCGGCTACACAAATCATCCCAAATAATTTACTACGCCGCTTCGCTTAAATTTTTTGTTACCCCTCATCCTTCGGTTGATTTCCTATGCCGCCCTAAGACGAAACCCTTGCGGGATTGGTGAAAAATTAAAACTTACCAACCTGAAGGAGCTAAACAATGAAAAACGAAAATCAAAACAATCAAAACTCAATGCCGGTTCAGTTGCCGGTTGTTACGATGAACGGGAAATCCTATTTCGTTGATTCCCGTCTCAAACAATATCGCAATGTCGAAAATCCGCATGACTTCATTGCCTTCGATCAAGCCGATGTCGTGTATTCGTATACGCGGTCTCAAGCGATTGAAGACGGTGTGCTTGTGGATATTTCAGAGCTGGCGCGAGAAGCTGGCTTTAAGTTTCCAGTTGCTGTTACCCGAACTGTATTTGAACTTTTGAATGACACTGCCCAGGCCGGCCAGAGCTTTGAAGGCCGCGCTTGGGATTTACTCATGGTGCTACGCTTCGAAATCAAGAAATCCAAAACCGGAGAGCTTGTTTACTTTGCGCCGCTCTTTAACGCGCATGAGCATCAAGATCCGAAACCGTATAAGCTTTACGCCAAGTGCCATCCGGGAGATACCCTTGAGCCCGTTATCACCGTCATGTTTCCAAACGAAGACTAAGCCGAGAACGGCAGATGGCTCTTTGAGCTGTCTGCCGTTTTTTTGCTTTGTGTTTCTCATACGCTCCGTTTAAACAGTTGGTCAGCAAGTTTTATTTTCTCCCTTCGCCTTCCTAGGCGGGCGACTACGCAAATCATTCCAAATAATTTATTTCGCCGCTTCGCTTAAATTTTTTGTCACCCCTCATCCTTCGGTTGATTTTCTATGTCTCCCTGAAGACGAAGCCCGCGCGGGTTCGGTGAAAAATAAAACTTCACCAACCAAAAGGAGCTTCAAAATGAGAAACGGACAATCAAATCAGCAAACACTAGAACGGCAGGAAGTATCGGAAGAACATCTGGAGGAACGCTATGCAGATATGCTGGATCAATCCTATCCGGTCTTCCGGTGCGGTCAGACCGAATATGCCGCGAGTGCGACATTGAAACTCGTCGATGAGATTGCTTATCGCCTGGGCTTCAATGAGTTTATTGCACAGAATTGGGAAGAGCATCCGTTCCGCGAAGGCTACTACATTTCAAAACGATAAACTTACCGATAGGCAGGTTTCACAACCTGCCTATCTTTTTGTAAGGAGGCAGACTAATGAAACCCCGTTTTGACATGACGCCCCAAGAGCGCTGGGCGCGTGTTGGGGAGCTTCTTTACAAAGGTATCTATCTTTTGGAAATGGAAAGGCAGGCAAAGGAGGCTCCGCAACCAGTGCAGCCGGTTAAAGAGGACTACACGCCTCAAGAGGCGGCAAAGTTTCTCGGCGTCTCACACCGAACGATACAGCGGTGGGTCAGCAACGGTCGCCTTTTGCCTACGCGGAAACCAAACGGATATTTGCTTATTTCCGGCAAACAGCTGAAAAGCTTCCAGATGTCCGCGCATACTCAAAATTGAGATTTTATTATGATTTTTTACGTTCGATGTAAGGGACTTTCGCAGTAGGCACAACCTTAGACGCAGGATGGCAATGCGTATCCTGATCATCGAAATAAATGTGCGGTCTGAAAGCCTTAAGAATTTTATCTTTAGAAATCCCACCGAGAAAAAAGGCTTCGTCGATTCTGACATTCCAAGCTTCGAGTGTTCTTATGACGCGCTCGTGTGCGGGGCTGTTTCTCGCCGTAACCAGCGCTGTTCTTATGGGGGGTGGATCTCTTTTGATGTCTGACTGTATGACGGATAACGTCTTTAACAGTTTTGCGAACGGCCCTTCGGCAAGAGGTTTCCGGGCTTTGCTTTTTTCGTGCTCAACGAAAGCCTTGATGCCCTTGGTTTGATAAATTTTTTCTGATTCGTCAGAAAAAATAACCGCATCTCCGTCAAAAGCGATACGGATTTGATCTAATTCTTTATTGAGATCTTTAGGCATATCATAAACCAAGGCCGAAGCGATCCCCGCATTGACGCCCTCTTGAACATCCTTTTCATCCAAGGAAAGAAATAAATCCACCTTGAAAGGATGAAGGTAAGGAACTAAAGAAGCTCCGCCAGCTAAAGCCGCTCTTGTTATGTCTAAGCCGTAATGTTTTATCGAATTAAATATTCTAAGACTCGTCCCGGCCGCATTCCGAGACATGATAATAACTTCAGCTTTCCGCTTCCCTGGGATCAATCGGTTTAAATGGAGGATAGATTTAACAAGCGGGAATGCTGCTCCAGGTTTTAGGATTTTTCGCTCGTGACTTTTCTGATATTTACGATAAGCATCGAGCCCTTCTTTTTGAAAAATTGCATTTTCTTTGGATAAATCAAAAAGGGCTCTGGAAGAAATGCCTATAACTAAGAACTTGGACAGGTCGTAGGGCATGCCAAATTATACCCCAATCTAACGGGTTACGACACTAACGACAAATCCGACAAGGTTTTAGATGTGAAATCCTCTTAGAGGATCAAATCAATGGCTGATTATGGGCGGACGAAACTTACGCCATATACCGCTTTGAAAGCTGGGCAAATTCCATTTCCAAGGCATCTGGGTTTTGAATTTGAATTAAGGGGCGGAGCGCGTGTTCAGTAACGCCCCGCATCTGGCGGATTTTCTCTCGGAGCGATGATGGCAAGCGAAGCAGTCCCATGATCTGCGTGACGCGCACCCGAGAGGTGCCCAACTTCTTTGCCAGAGCTGATTTGTTGAGAGATGGGTTTGTTTTCAACATGGATTCGTATCGCTCAGCTGTTCTCAATGGGTTTGCATAGCGGGCTTTCTTAGGTCTGGAATTTCTGAGATTTTCTTGATAAGCTATTAACTCGTCAGCCAAAAGAAACCGTTGTTCTGTTAAATTTTTGATATTACAAATGAGGAGCTCCGCCCTCATAAATTTCGTATTAAATTTACGAGCGTGGAGCCATTAAAAAAGCCGAGGTCCTAAAGGGCCTCGGCTTTTTTTATGCCTTTTTTCAGTGGGCTCGAAGCGAACGAGCGCCGACCCTAGGGAGGATGAGGCCGATCCCGAAGGGCGGCCGTCAGCGAGTGAGGGGAGACTACGCAGCGAAGCTCCGTCTGAGCGCAGTAGTCGAGCCCGAAGACTCCGCTATTTTTATGTCTGCCCCCACTCGGGCTCGAAAGGAGCACCGCTTTCAAACAGGACTCAATGTCCTGTTTGAGGTGCGGGTGGCGCCGGAGTGGCGCCGAAACCTCAATGGTTTCAGCAGGCTCGCGAAAGCTTGATGCTTTCGTCTTCGCACAGGCGCCGAGCCCGAGTGGTATTTAGGTGGGGCTGCGCAGGGAGGCACCGCCTGACCGGCGCTGGAATCATTCGGATTCCAGCAGGCTCTCTGCGACGTACTGGCTGTCTAAAAGCCTGACGTAGCGTGCTTGGCCACAAGGCCAAGTGCTGAAGCTTGATGCTTCAGTATACGCACGTAGCCGCCACCTCCGATTATATAAAATAAAGATAAGCATGTCTGAAGCGGATCTCCGAGTTCGCTTTCTATTTTGAACCCGGAGCTTTTGGAAATTAAGCAATACCTGCAGCCTCACGGATACGACCCGCCGGGATTCGGGATTGATTATTGCGTTTGACCGCCACTTGAAGGAATTCAAATTAATTATCGAGGCGTTTTAACCGAGTGTTTCTGAATATAGATTAAATAGATGAAATAAAAATTAATTATCTATTTTTAAATGAGTCTGGGCGAGGCGACAATCCCGTATTAGAAAAAAGGAGCCGCCATGTTAAACGCCTTTCAGAAAAAACTCGATGCCTTGGTGATAGATCCCGATAACCGATTTGAGTTCCAGGTTAGTCAACGGCTGGGTAAAAAGCCTTCCCGGGGCTTGATCAAGGATCTTCAAGAGTTCATCCGGCTTCTTCCCTTGATTGAAAAAAGAATTTTCGCTCTTTATGTCCGGCTGCCGACGACGTCCAAAGTTAAGAATGCAGGGAGTCACTTTTTAACTTACATGTACCAGCCAGACGATTTTATTCCTGAAAATGCCCGAAATGGCCTGTTCGGGTATCTTGATGATGCTTACCTTGCTACACTTTTCTACGAACTCATGATTGAAGAGATTCAAGATTCGAGACAAACAAAGATTCGAAGGGAAGACGTCAATCTCGTGAAAAAAGTGATTGGGCTCAGGCGTAAAGCCCAAAGGGTGATCCAAGATGAAGCGATCCAGATAAAGCAAATGCTTGGCGAACTTTTTGAGGGGGATCAAACAACGTATCGTGCACTCTTTGGCAAAAAAAAGCCCGTATAAAACCCTGGCTGGCAGTGAAGCAGGCTGAAGTTTGGAGTTTTCCGCCGATTGAAAAGCCGTATGGTTCAATCAAAAAAGCGCAAGAGATGCTCCCCGAAAAGAAAAAGAGAGATTGAAATGATCAAACCGACAAAGCAGCAAAAAAAGTTCACGCTGTCCTACATTTTTCCAGGGGTGCTTCTTGTTTATATATTGCATGGACTGATGGCGGCCGCCCAGCCGAAGCAAGTTACATACAATGAATTTTTGGATAAGCTGAGAACCGGCGCAATTAAAGAAGTTAGTTTAAGCCAAAGCGAGTTTGTCGCGAGCCTTAAAGAGGCCTATGCAAATAAAAGAAACGAGTTGATCAGGACAACCCGGCTTCCCGGCATTGATGAGAAAGCCATCGTTCAGGATCTCTTGAACCAGAATGTAAAGTTTTCCGGAAAAATAGTTCAAAGAACCTGGTGGATGGAAATTCTTTCATGGGCTTTGCCCTTTCTTTTTATTTTTGGATTGTGGGGTTTTATTTTTAGAAAAATGGGGCAGGCGGGGGCGGGCGCGCTGACTTTCGGAAAAAATAAGGCAAAGATCTATGATCAGTCGAGCGAGTTGAAAGTAAGATTCAAGGATGTTGCCGGCATTGAAGAAGCGAAAGCGGAGCTTGTCGAAATTGTTGATTTCTTAAGGAATCCGCAGAAGTATCAACGCCTGGGCGGCAGGATTCCCAAAGGAGTTCTTCTTGTCGGGCCTCCCGGAACAGGAAAAACGCTTCTTGCAAAGGCGGTGGCGGGAGAAGCCCAGGTTCACTTCTTTTCCATTTCAGGTTCTGAGTTTATCGAAATGTTTGTAGGCCTGGGGGCTGCCCGTATGCGAGACCTTTTTCAACAGGCCAAGACAAAGGCACCCTGCATCATTTTTATTGATGAGCTTGATGCGATTGGCAAGTCCAGGGCTTCGGGGCGGGGTGCTTTCGGGGGGCACGACGAAAGAGAACAGACATTAAATCAGCTGCTTGTCGAAATGGACGGTTTTGATTCTTCCTCAGGAGTTATCATGATGGGAGCCACCAATACTCCAGAAGTTCTGGATGCCGCACTGTTGAGAGCGGGAAGATTTGACCGTCAGGTGGTTGTCGACCGTCCGGATCTGGAGGGACGTCTTGCGATTCTTAACGTCCATGCGCAAAAGGCAAAGCTTTCGCTTAGTGCGGATTTAAAAGTGATTGCATCCAGAACCCCTGGAATGGTGGGAGCAGATCTGGCTAACCTTATAAATGAAGCGGCCCTCTTAGCCGTGCGCCGGGATGCTGCACAAATTGAAATGCAGGATCTGGAAGAAGCAGTTGACCGTGTCATGCTCGGTCTTGAGAAAAAAAGCCGTGTTATGAGCCAGGAAGAAAAGGAAAGAGTCGCGTACCATGAAGTCGGGCATACGCTAGTTGCTTTATCCGTCAAGCATGCGCACCCCGTACATCGTGTGACTATTATTCCTCGTGGTATTGGGGCTTTGGGACACACCCTCCAGTTGCCGGAAAAAGAAAAATATTTAATGACCCAGCCTGAACTGGAAGATCAGATCGCTGTGCTTTTGGGGGGGAGGGTGGCCGAGGAGCTTTGTTATGAAGGAGTTGTTTCAACGGGAGCTTCAGACGATTTGCAGAGGGCTACGAGAATTGCCCGCAGCATGGTGACCCAATACGGGATGAGTGAAAAGATGGGCCATTTAACGTATGGCAATATCAGCAGCTCCCGGTTTCTTTTTTCAGGAGTCTATGAAGAAAAAAACTATAGTGAAGAGACCGCGCAGAGCATTGATAATGAGGTCAAAAGAATTATTGACCAGCAGCATGCTACAGTTAAGAATCTTTTAATTCAAAAGCGTGCTGCGCTCATGGGAATTTCCAGAGAGTTAATTGAAAAAGAGACCTTGAGCGGGACAGATCTTAAGGAGCTTTTAGCCCGCTTTTAATAACGGGAGGGGATATGGACTGGCTTTTGTTATCCGTCGGATTAGTTCTTTTGATTTTTGGCGCCGAGATGCTTGTGAGGGGCGGGGCATCTTTTGCGGCCCGGCTTGGGATCTCCTCGCTCGTGATCGGGCTTACGATTGTTGCCTATGGAACCAGTTCTCCAGAACTTATCGTAAGCGCTAAAGCTGCTCTGGCGGGTAGTCCGGATATTGCTATCGGCAACGTCATCGGAAGTAATATTTTTAATGTTCTATTCATACTGGGCATCTCAGCGCTTATTTGTCCTCTGACGGTTTCCCAGCAGCTTGTAAGGATTGATGTTCCAATTATGATCGGTGTGTCCGTCCTTGTTTTTATTCTTTCTTTGGACGGAATTCTTGGAAAAGCGGACGGCATTGCTCTTTTAACGGGCATCATTTTATACACGTGGGTTGTTATTTATGTTGGCAAGAAGGAAAAGAAAAAAGAGGTTATTAAGGAATACGAATCGGAATATGGCGCAGCCCAAAAATTGAAATCGTGGATGGTGGATATTTTTTTAATCGCAGCAGGGCTCGGAGTTCTTATTCTTGGAGCACGCTGGTTTGTGGATGGGGCTATTGGTATCGCTCGCAGTTTCGGCATCAGCGAACTCGTGATTGCTCTTACCATTGTTGCCGCGGGTACTTCCATGCCCGAAGTTGCGACATCGATTATGGCTTCCATTCGCAAAGAGCGTGATATCGCTGTGGGTAATGTCGTTGGCAGTAACATCTACAATATTCTGGCGATTCTTGGAGTCTCGAGTCTTTGCGCAAAGGGCGGGCTGCCGGTTTCTCCGGGGGTTTTGGATTTTGATATGCCCATCATGCTGGCTGTTGCCGTGGCCTGCCTTCCCATATTCTTTACCGGAAGGACCATCTCGCGCTGGGAAGGGGGCGTGTTTGTTCTTTATTATGTGGCCTATACGACTTACTTGGTTTTGAAATCTTCACAGCATGATCAGCTCCCGATGATGAGTTCCGTTATGATGTTGTTTGTGATGCCGATTACTGTTTTGACCATGGCAGTGATTTATTTTCAATCACATCTTAAAAGTAAACGAGGTCTATGATGCATCAGGTTCTTGTCTACAGCGTCCTTCTTATTGCCGGAATTTTTGGGTCTCAAATACTTGATGTGAGTTCTTTCCGCGCCTCTTTGACCACACTGACCATGGTGTGCCTTGCTTACATCATGATCGAAGTCGGTCTTGAATTTACGATTGATAAGAAGAGGTTGAAAAGTTACGGGACTGATTATCTCGTCGCGGCAACCGCGGCGGCCTTCCCCTGGGTTTTTTGTGCGGGCTATTTTGTATGGGTCTTCGGCAGTGACTGGAAAGAAGCGATGCTGGTTGGGCGGTTTGCCGCTCCGACTTCAGCAGGGGTCCTTTTTACGATGCTGGCAGCTGCTGGGCTTGCTTCAACCTGGGTTTTTAAAAAGGCCCGGATCCTTGCGATTTTTGATGACCTGGATACCGTGCTTTTTATGATCCCTCTCAAGATGATGATTGTCGGACTCAAGCCCGAGCTTGGACTTGTTGTCGTCATTATTTTCCTCCTTCTGATCGCAGCCTATAAATGGCTCCATGTTTTGCGTGTGCCTACCGGTAAAGCGTGGTTATTGATTTATGGGGCTTCAATCGCGCTCATTTGCGAGCTGTTTTACCGCACAACGCATGTGCATCTTGAAGTTCTTCTCCCTGCTTTTGTTTTGGGATGCGTCATCTATTTTTCACATCAAGAAGCTCTGGAGGATCATGCTGTTTCCAAGTGGGAATCAAACCTTGATCGTGGTATCAAATGTCTGTTTATGTTTCTTGTAGGGATGTCACTTCCGAAAATTCAACTGGAAGGTGTTTCCTGGCAAATCGTCGCTGCGCATATTCTGGCATTAACTATCATTTCGAATGCCGGAAAATGTTACGCATCCTTTTGCTACAAGAAAGAGGCCTCGCTTCGTGAAAGAATTGCCCTGAGCATTGCGATGTTTCCGCGCGGTGAGGTCGGCGCGGGAGTTCTTTTGGTCAGCATCGGTTATGGTATGACAGGTTTTCCTGTAACGGTTGCGGCCTTAAGTTTAGCTTTCAATCTGCTCTTAACCGGGGTTTTTATCACAGCGATTATGAAACTCATTAGTAAAAAACAAGACGCAAAGCTGCGCACGTAACCTGTTAAGGAAGAACCGTGAGTTATACAGACATTATTCAACGCGTGGTCAATTCCGCTTTCTTTAGCCGCCTGAGTTTGGGAATGATTCTTTTCTCCTCCATACTTATCGGGGTTGAGACGGTGGATTCCCTCATGGCCCAATACGGCGAAGTACTTAAAATGATGGACCGGGTTATTTTGGGTTGGTTCACAATTGAAATTATAAGCCGTATGGCAGCCTATGGGCGGAAAACCCAATTGTTTTTTAAATGCCCTTGGAATGTTTTTGATTTTTTGATTGTAGCCGTCACGCTGCTTCCCGCAGCGTCTCCCGCGTTAGCTGTCTTTCGATTATTCCGTATTTTTAGAGTTTTGAGACTGTTCTCGGCCATCCCCGATCTTCAAATCTTAGTGGGAGCGCTTTTGAAGACGTTACCCTCAATGGGATATGTAGGCATTCTATTATTTTTGGTTGTTTATGTTTACGGGGTCTTGGGAGTCCATCTTTTTGAACAAACAGATCCCGTTCATTTTGGGGATTTGGGTCTTTCTCTTCTATCGCTTTTCCAAATTATTACACTGGAGGGCTGGGCGGAGATTTTCCGGCCCCAATTCCAAAAGCACGGATGGGGCGCGGTGCTTTTTTTTCTGAGTTTCATTTTTATTGGGACTATGATTTTACTTAATCTGCTCATAGGGGTTGTCCTTCGCAGTATGGAGCAAGTGCAGTCAGAGAATGCAAAGCATGCGTTTAAAGACAAGAAATCCCGGGAACGGGCTCTCGATGAAATTATCAGTTCCTCCGAAACGCTGCTTGAGAAAATAAGACTCTATAAAGATGGGAAGGCGGAGGAGGCTGTAACAATAAAGGGGTCTGACCCCGGTGGGGCAGGTCAACCGAGCAAGATGTAACGCGACATAGCAGTTTGTTGAATGGCACCAAGTACCCCCGCCGAAAGATTCTAACTTTCAACAGGCTCCCTGAAGTTTGAGACCTCATGTCTCGCTTTTTAATTTCGAACCGGCACTTCTAAAATGGCACGCGATAAGCGGCGATGTCCATTCGGCAGGGTGTGAACAATCAGGTATTGGTCTCGAATAGATCCAAAGCCTGCGCCGCGTTTTTCGGATTCATGTGAAACCCGCCGTGACCGCTCTTCGAATCTTCAATCGCGAGGACAACGCTTCCTCCGTGCTTTTCGATCCACTTTGCCGTTTCGCGCATTGCGGGTATGCCGCTTTGTTCTGGCTGGGGGTCTTTTGCTCCGGCAAACGTGATCCAGCGCGTTCCCTCAAGAGGCAGCTCTCCGTAAGCGCCCGCGTCAATTTCCCGGTTCGGCGGATAATTCGAAGTCATTCCGCCGGCGTTGGCAATGATCATTCCGAAGTAATTCTGTCCGCTCTTCCGATCCAGCGCTGCCAGCGCGTAAGTGTTTGCGGATCCCCGGCTGAAGCCGTGAAGCAGGACGTGCCCGGGCTGGATATTCAGTCTTTTGAATTCCGTGGAAAGGATGGCGTACATCTGTTCCGGTGTCAGGTAACCGGCTGTCTGCTGGTTTTCCCCAAGCCACCACTGAAGCGCCAGAAAGCCAAACTTCCGGTTCTTTAAAAAAGGATGCCAGACAAAGAAATCATCAAACGCGAAGGTGCTATGTCCGCCGATGGTGACCACGATGTAGGGAGATTCGTCCGCCCGGGCCGATCGCGGAAGCCACTCAACCAGAAAACTCTTTCCATCTTCGGTAAGACGAACTTCCGCGCCCTGCTGATCCGCGAACCTGACGCGCTGGGCCCGTTCATGTTTCGCGTGATCCAGAAGAGCCTGCCCTTCATAAGCCGGCAGTTTGGCGGGAAACAGAAAAGCCACCCCCCCTAAAACCGTGATAACAAGTCCGAGTCTTTTCATAAAGCACCTCCGTAATGCTTAGACGGATCGCAGAGAAAAAGGTTTAAACAAAAGTAACCGCCCAAGAGAGGAGGCTGCCCGCCCGGGAAGGGCTGAAGCAGGGGCGAGATTTCTTCTTGCTGAATGTTTCTGCCAGGCGTAGATTCATGCGAGCCGCCTCTGTTTACGCCCGAAAACGCGTCAATCTGAAAGGATAAGGAAACCATGAATCAGGTCATCAGGAAAAGCGTTCTTTTTATTTTATTCGCGGGACTTTCCCAGGGGGTTGTTTTTGCCGCGGACAAACCTGCCAAGAACACGGCGGCCGCCGCGCCAAATACGGCCATTAGCGCGGGGCAGGCCGCGGTTCAGCAGAATGTTGAAAAGCGCGGAGTGCCTGTTTCAGCACCGGCCGCGGCAGCCGTGGTCGATCCGGCGGCCCAGGCTTACGCCAACGCACCTGAGACCGTGCCCGCTGTTTCGGGCGGAACAGCGGCGGATGGCGGACATCTTTGGAACTGTCCCAAAGGTTATTCCATCATGAACGGAGCGGCTCTGCCCTTTTCGGAGAGCAATCTGCGCTGCAGAAAAGATCCCTTTCTTTATTCGCTGAATCAGTGCGGCAACTGTGTCCACACCCCGTCTTCAACGAATCCGCATGCCGGCTGTGTCAGAGGCGTCAGTATGGTCTGCAGTTAGTTAGTAACCGTACCCGATGTTATTTGTCCTGAGGAAATATCTTCGAAGAATTAGGAAACCCCAAGCGAGAAACCCCATTGAATTATTATGGTTTCCCGTCTAGTCTGTCTTCGTGTACTTGCTGCGGAGGATAATCCTGAAGAATCTTTTTTACGAATACCCGGGAGGCGGTAGTGGATGTAAGGGATGAGCTCGCTATCCAGAGAACAGTCTTGGCAAATCAACGAACACTTCTCACCTTTTTTAATGCCTCTTTGGCCCTTGTCATTTCCGGGCTTACACTCATTAAATTTTTTGGCGGGCATATTATTTATTGGTTTGGCCTTGTGCTGTTGCCCGCGGGCGGCCTACTCGGCTTTTACGGATTTTGGAATTACATTGCTCACAAGCGAATGATCGAAAAAGCTTACAAAAAACACACTGTTTAAATCCGCTTGCTTCTAAATTCTTCCGTTATTCCCGTACCGTTTCCAAACGTTCCAGGTTCAAACGAAGAGATAAAGAAGTTTCCCCAGATGTTCCAAAATTAATCTGCAGTTTTGCCTTTTAATGCCGTTTATTTTAGGAAGTTGAACTTGCCTGCGGTCCGAACTTGCTCAGGCGCGGAATGCGCGTATCAAGCCTTGCCGGAAAAAACGAATGTTCAGGTATGAATCCCAAACATAATCTTGATGTTGTTGATGCGGAAAGAAGCCTGGGGCGGTGGCTCTTTGCCGTGCTCCTGGATTGGACCCTCATTGGTTCCGCGATGGCCGCGGCCTATGCTTCCCGGAACCGGTTCGCCTATGTTCTCGCCGTGCTTGTCATTGGAAACCGTCAGCATGCGCTGAGTGTCCTCGGTCATGACGGTGCGCATTATGCCATTACTAAAAACCGCTGGTTGAACGATGCTCTTGCCTGCCTGCTTTGCTGGTGGCCCCTCGGAGTCGGTATTCACGGTTACCGGAGATTTCACTTTCAACATCATCAGCATACCGGAACAGCGCTTGATACAGAGCTTCATATTAAAGCTAAAGAGAATCCGGACTGGAATTTACCGATCACAAGAAAACGGATGTTGTGGTATTTCGTGAAGGACTTGTGCGGTCTGAGCGCGAAAGCCGTGATTTATTTGATTGAAAGCACGAAACCGGCGAAGAAGATTGATTGGATTGCGCCTCTGGTGCTTTTTTCTGTTGTTGGCTTTTGTCTTTATAAGATGCAGGCGCTTTGGGTTCTGGCTTTCTGGTTTGCCGCCATGCCGACTTCTTTTTGGGCGTTCTTCCGCGTGCGTGTTTATCACGAACATCACGGAACCGCGGGAACTTACCGGGTTCATCTTCCCTTTTGGTACCGGCAGCTTTTTGCGCCGCACAAGATTTGGGTGCACTATGAACATCACCGGTGGCCGCATGTGCCTTATTTTCAGCTGCTGAAACTCAGGGCCCTCGACACGTCTGTGCCCGTCACTTCTGTTTTTGATCTCCTTAAAAGTTATGCCCACTATCATCCTCCCTTACAAGCGGGCACGCCTGTTAACCCGGCGCCGTCCTGCGAAGCGGTTGGAAGCTCAAGCTGCACGCCTCAGTATTCGACAGCAGGCGCAGACAGCCGGAATTAAACGTCAGATTGAAGTTGTGATTAAAGGTGCCAGGCACCCAAATAGGGGACAGGCAGCCCCCCTTGACTCTCCGGCGAGTTCCTTCTAGTCTGTTCCCGTAAGAACCCCCTGATTTCTTCAGCGTTATAAAAAACGGGAAGTAGAGGAAAGTAATGATCAATATTCTTTTGTGGATCGGACTTTGTTTGTCTGTTGGTTTTGCGGGCTCTTGGGCGACCTTGCCGGAAATTGCAGGGTGGTATCAGGAAATCCAGAAGCCTCTCTGGAACCCTCCGAACTGGATTTTTGGACCGGTCTGGACCACGCTTTATGTTCTGATGGGAATTGCGGCCTCAAGGATTTGGAAAAAGCGCAAAGAGGTGAATGTTCGTTTCCCTCTGGCCCTTTTTGGGGTGCAGCTGTTTTTGAATCTGTGCTGGTCGCTTATTTTTTTTCGCGCCCACATGCTTTTGGGAGCGTTGATTGAAGTTGTGGTGCTTTGGGCCGCAATTTTTTTGACCGCAAAATCGTTCTGGAAAATCGACCGCGCTGCCGGATACTTGCTCGTGCCCTACTTGACGTGGGTAGGCTTTGCGGCTTTTCTGAATTTCGAAATCTGGAGAATTAATTAGCGAAAGGGGACTGGTCTCCCCGGCATGGAATCTCCAAAAAGGAAAATCAAAAGTGAGCACCCAAATCTATCACGGAAGCTGCGACTGCGGAAAAGTACGTTTTGAAGCCGGGCTTGACCTCGCGGCCGGCACGTTTAAGTGCAATTGCAAGATCTGCTGGAAGTACCGGTTTTGGGGCGCGGTTGTTGTGCCGGACACCTTTCGTCTTCTTTCCGGCGAGGAAGATCTGACAGTGTATGGCCAGCAGAGGCTTCATTATTTCTGCAAGTATTGCGGAATCAAACTTTTCGGCCGGGGCGCGGACGGTGTGCGCAAGGTGGTGAGTCTGGCCGCCTTGGATGACCTGGATCCAGAGGTGCTGGCCCGTGCACCTGTGCGTTACGTGGACGGCCGTCATGACAACTTCACGGCAGCGCCGGATTTTACCGGACATCTTTAAAAAACTCCCGGTAATCTTCCAAACGGTGTGGCTTGAGGATTTATTTCACTGGGTTTTCCGCAAGCGCTTTTTTCTTCTTTCCACAAATCCTGAAGAGGCTTATCGGCAGGGGATCAAGATCAAGCTGTGGGACATCCTTGTTTTACCTGAGCTTCGGGCTTGTGGTGACCAGCTCGGTTCACATCGCCGGGGTTCTGCTCGTGTTTTCCTTTCTGATTGTACCCGCAGTGGGAGCCATTCTTTTTTCAGACACCATCCCCCACCGGCTTTTTCTGGGGTGGGAATTTGGCGTTTGTACCAGTGTTATCGGGATTGCCCCGTCCTACTTTCTGGACTTTCCGACCGGGCGACTGTTGTTTGTGTTTTTAGAGGTCTTTTGGCTTTGCTCGCTTTGGCAAAATCCCCTGCGAAAACCCTCTTAGATTACTGCCGGATTTCCAGGAGACGTGCGCCGCTTTGGCGCGGCGGTGATGTCAATCCTCAAAACCCCATTGTTTGTGAATTTTAGACACCGATTTTCGCACTAAGCAGTCTCAAGACAAAGAGTTAAGAAAGATAATCAGGGCGAAGTCTTATAGCAAAAATGATCAAAAATTAACAATAAAGCGTTTCCTTGACTGTTTTTATGCTTTTTAAATGCGATACTTTATAAGAGGTTGAAATAACGCGATCCGGGAGAGAGCTGTGCCTAATGATCATGATCCGATAAAAAAGGTAAGCTGTAGAAAACGTGCCTGTGTTTGGATCACGGCCGCCGTATTTTTTCTAAATAACACCGCTTATGGGCAGCCTGTTTCTTCCCTTCCGCCGCGCATGCTTTCGCGTGGGGACCCTCCTGTCATCACGAAGATCTCGATTCCTTCAGAAATAGGGAGCATTCAGACCCAGTACAATGCCTCCGAATCAAAACCATTCGTTATAGTGATCCAAGACGCGCATGCCGTTTTGGACGCGCAGAACAATATCCGGGAGCTCATTGAACTGCTGCAAAAAGAATATGGAGTAGACCTCATTACTTTCGAAGGGGGTAAAGGGAAACTTGACCCCACACTTTTGCGGACTTTCCCCGACGGTTTTATTAAAAAGAAAGTCATGAATGAGTATCTTGAAAGAGGTGAGCTTACCGGCATTGAAATGGCCGCTTTTTTTAATCCCCATGAAGCTGAGTACTACGGGATCGAAGACTGGGATTTGTACCGGGAAAACTTTGCGGCATTTCTCAAAGCTTCTGAAAACAAGAAGGAAATCCTCTCAAGTTTGCGTCATGTGAAAGAGGCGCTTGACCGCGAGCGCGAACAGGCATACTCACCGGAACTCAACGGTTTTCATCAACAGGTGGATGCCTTCGAAGAAGAAAGAGAGCCGCTGAGCCAGCTCCTTAAATACCTCAATTCCCTTAATCCTGATTTTAAGGATCAAACTTCGAAGTATCCTCATTTGACCCCGCTTTTGCGTGCGATTGGAGAACCCGGTAGTTCCGGCAAGGAAAATTTGGATGTTTCGATCCGGAAGATGGCGGAAGCTTTTCAGAAAAAGTTTTCGCAGAAACTGAATAAAAAAGAACTTATGGATTTTAACGAAAACCATCAAAGCCTTCTGACAGGCCGGATGGATTCCGGAAACTTTCTCAAGCACCTTGTCCAATTGGCTGAATCCAAAGGGCTAAAAGCCAATCTGTCTTCCGGCATGCGAGAGCTTCTGGGGCAAGCCGAAACCCTGTCCATGATCAAGGGAACAAAAGTCTTTGATGAGCTGAGAGAACTGCTCCGGGAAACGGAATCCGGGATGCTGCGAAACCCAGGCGAGAAAGAAATTTCCAGGAAGTACAGCCAAATCCGCCTGCTGAAAGATCTGGCCTCTCTTGAGCTCGTCCGGGAACAGTTTATGGACTACCAGGCAGAGCCCGAAACGTATTTGGCTCTTTTGGGAAGCCGCATGGATTTGATCAGGCCAGCCCTTGCTTTTTATGAAACGGCTCAAAAACGAGATCATGTTTTTTACAAAAACCTGCAAGGACTTATTGAAGAAAAAAAGGCGCGTTCAGCGATTGTGCTTGCGGGTGGTTTCCACGCTTCGGGCATTGAGGCCAATTTAAAAGAGAACGGGTATTCCTATTCTGTCATCACTCCCAAAATCAATTCTTTGGCAGGGCATGAAGCCTATTTTGAAGTCATGGAAGGAAATCTGTCTTACAAAAAATATCTGGAAACGAGTTTCTATGATGGATTTGCGAAGGCGTCTTCAATAAGGCTGATGCAAGAGATGGACGAGCAGAGTTTCAAAAAGAATATTAAGCTTTGGCGCGACGAAATCATCCGGAAGCTTTCATCAGAGGGCCGGGTTGCAGAGGCCGGGAACTACACGCGTTATATTGATCTGCTCTTTAAGGATTACCGGGATAAATATGAGACCCGAACAGCCTCGGCGGGCAGCGCAGATTTGACCCAGCAAATAAACAAGGAGTTAAAGCAGTTTTCAGATGGAGAGTCGGAGCGCCTTTGGAAGCGTTTTGAAAACCAATTCAAGGACTTCGCCGATGGACTCCGGCTTTTGAACAGCCGCAGTGAGCTCAATGCGGGAAACATCGAAAAGCTCATCGAGAGGACTGGCGGGGTGAAGCCGGAAGCTCTTGGGCAGGCTGTACCCCACATGGCTGTAACAGCCAACGTTGAAAAGTCCGGCGAAGCATTTTTGAAAGACTGGTATTTGAAAAATATCATCCCTCAAGACGGATTGCCGGTTGAATCCGCAATTCGTCCGAAAACGGGACCTTTACAAACTCCTTCGAGCCGTTCCGAACTCCGGGCACAGATCCCTTTAGAAATAGAAACGCTTTCAAACCTGCTTTACAGCCCCGCGAACCAGCTCAGGAAGCGTTTTGGGATTGCACCGCTTCAATTTGATGAGTCCATTCAGAAGGCAAATCAGATGCTCGTGAGTGCAGGCATCGACTCTCCCGTGCTTATCCGGCTGTTGATCCAGGAAGGCTTCGAAGAAATGAAGAAAGACAGCGCAAAGGTTATGCAAGGCCTCTTGCCTTTCAATAAAGCGCTTCAGATCCGCCTGCAGGCCGCGATCGACCGATTCCACGATGCTAAAAAGATTGTAGGGACTCCCTCGCCGAGCCGGGGAGACATTGAGACGATTCTGGAACGGGTTTTGACTGAGCCTGGCTCGAGCAAGCTCGACCCCCGGCTTGGCCATGAAATCCGGGAAGGCCTGAATGTTTTGGATTCAGCCGGCGTTAAGAATGAGATGATGAAATTTTATCTTTTATTCAGGGAATTTAATTTGCAAAACGGCGTGCCGGCGGACGCTGCCCGGATCGTGCAGATGAAAAGTGTTTCTCTCCAGCAGAAGTTCATATCCTTTTCCGAAGCGTATGAAGATATGTACCAGGAAATCCAGAGAGGAAATAAGGAGGTAGAGAATGCGGCCAAGGTTTTGAGGGACCCCAGCGCTCTTTTCTTGGACCAGCAGAAAGAATTGGGGATTTTAACACAGCTGATGAGGCAGAGGAACCGGCTGGCCCAGCAAGCCTTTGAGGGGCTTGCCCCGGACATCGAGAAAATCATTACTTCTCCATCAGCGACGATCATTGATTATGAACTCGCGCCTCTCTTTTTTTCGGCGCTTCGACAATTTGCCTTGTCAGGTCTTCATCCTCAATGGAAATTCGGCCTGGGAAGGCTGGCGCGGATAGCCCGTAATAAAAATGCAGACATGGATATCCGAGGGGCTGCAGCCGATGCGCTTATCGAAATCCATAAGCAGGCAGAAGGGGAAGGAAACAGGGAAATGTTAGAGTTGACGTCCAACTGGATTGCCGTTCTTGCGTCGACAGAAAACGTCCGGGATATCCAGCAGCAGCTGAACGGCCTTTTTCAGGGGCAGCAAAGCCCCGAGCAGATTAGGGCGTCGGCGGGTTCGTTTTTTTCAATGATTGGTGATACTAGCAGGCCGCTTGCTTATATGATTCTGAAGCGGTACTCAACTGATAAAACTTTGCTGCAGCAGACCATTAACCAAAGCGGCCTAAGCATTCAGATCCGTCTCTATGCTCTTGGACTGCTCGCGGAGCACCATCAGGAAGTGACCTATCCGGAAGCGGAATTTCAGAGCGAAGTCACAAAACTCATTAGAAAAGTCGGGAGTCTTGAAACCAACAAAACGATTACGGCTGAAATTTTTTCGGGTCTTTTATCCCGCGAGGAAATGAAAACCTATGTGCTGGCGACCCTTGTTTGGGGGCGCAACAATCTCAATGTCTCTCTAATGAGTACGGACGCGGCCTTAATGTCCGGCATGCAGAAGGCTATGCGTACGACTGTTCTGCGTTCGCAGCATGGGGCAAATTCAGATTTTGAAATGGGAACTTCGTTGATGGGCAAGGTGACGGGCCGCGAACTTTTGATGATTCTGGTCCATGAGTGGATGCATAATGTGCTCGATACCGACTATAACTTTCACGCTCGGGGGCTTGACCGTGCTTCCATCCACGAGTTCATGGCGGATCTTCTGGCCTTTTCTCTGGCCAAGAAAATGAACTGGAGTGTGCGTGATTACATGACCACCTTAAGAGCCAAAGACAACCACGACCTTGCCATCGGCAGGGGACATTTGAGCGATGAAGAACACGAAGCAGCGCGTGCGCAGTTGTGGATTATCCGGGAATTTATCGATGGAGGATATGCAGGCGCAGCGTCTTATGAACAGCTTTTCACGCAGGCGCTTGAAGTGATTAAAAATGAGGCGTGGACCCATGAAAATTTTTTCGAATTTGTACAGATGACCCTGGTCCGATTTGCCGTAATGGACCTTGATCGCGATGTAACCGAAAGCCCGCTGACCCCGCAAACGCCGACGTCAGTTTCTCCCGGTTTTGTTCCCATCCTGCCTCGGGATGCAGTCAAGGGATATTTTATGGAGCGATCAGAATTACGGACAGAGGCGCCTGGCGGAAAAGAAGCCGTTGTCCAGTCGCTTGTCCAACAGATGAAGGCGGCTTTGACGCAGGCGCCTGCGGTGCGGACGCCATCAAGAAATGAATTGGATCTTTTCTTAAGTTTAGATGGGCCCGCCGCTGAAGAGGCGTTTGCGAAAGCGGGAAAGGAGATCGAAACTTTCATCGGAAAACTATACGATCGGGCGGATTCAAGAAGATCCGAGGTCTCTGCCATTCTTGAGCAGGCCCTTGCCCGCATTGCGGAAGCTGCAGAAACGCTGCGAAGCACCGGCGGCACGCGCGCACAGCTTGAGACCCTCATTGATGAGGCCTTGAAACAATTGCGTGAAGACCTGAACTTTCAAGGCACTTTACTCGAGATGCCTTTACTGCGCGATGTTGTTGAAGGTACTGTGGCAAGGGCCTCGGTCTTGGGCTTGGGAACAGGTGTTTCCTCCGCGGAGCTTGCGCAAACGGGAGTTAAAGCGGCCTTTGATCCAACCTTCGGAGTCCTTTTTGCCGCTTATCAGAAAAATCCGCAGGCCCTTCAGGCTGTTCTTGAGGAAGCCTTTCAAGAAGAAGGGTTCAAAAAATGGCACTTGGAACGTTTTGGGACTGAAGCGCCCGGAAAGCTTTTTTCCACGGAAGCGCATGCCCCGACGGTCATCGCCTCAGTCATCGATCTGGCGCTGTTTGAAAGTGCTTTTAAAGAACAAAAGACCGGGCAATTGAGAGACTTGATAAAGAATCAGCTTCAAGACAACACCCGGGTGGCGGCGGCGTTTCCTCAGCGTATGCGGGGTGATATTATCAGGGAAATTTATGAACCGGGCTTGGATTCCCTGCGCTATGGGGATAATGACCCTGTTGACCTGAACCGCATTGCCAACCGGATGTCGAACAGCTACCTTGAAGCATCGCTGCTTTTTAGCGCTGATGTCCCCGTGGTCTCGACCGGTTTTCAGGGATACGGAATTTTAACGGAAGCTGCCGTCATTGATTTATCCAGGCTCGATCCGTCGTCGTTTGTCCGCCTCATGGGGCTAGTCCATCAATCGGAATATCTCTGGAAAATACTCGAACCTGATACTCAGGGGAGAGAGGCTTTCCGTGTTGTCACGCCCGGTACTTTAACGGTGCTCGCTGAGTTCTTTAATCGTCTTGCACAGACCAATGCCATCAGAAAAGCCGTTGCCAGCGCCGCTTAAGGCGAAAGGTTTTTCTCCTGGCTTTCTAGGGGCATCTTTTTATTTCGAGCAGTGGGAGACAGCCACTGCACAGTTTTTGCCGCCGGATTTTTGGCAGGATTCCAAAGCATTTTTCCGGGCCGCGCCTTCCGAGAAATCCTGTCCCCAGCCGGTTTTTTTACCGTCCGCAGCAACCGCTCCGCAGCTGTCATAAAACCAGACCATCACTTTACAACCGGGCCCCCTTTCAGAGCAGTATTGGAGGGCCATTTTTTCGGCTTTCTTCTGGTCATTCCAGTGGTCGGAGTATCCGTAGCCTTCAGTCTTCTTACTGTAGGCAATGGCGCCGTAGGCTTTAGTGCCGGAGCTTCTGCATTGGGTGGAGCAGGTGGCGGTCATCCCGCTGCAAAAAGAACGGTTTTCGCTTTCTCCCATGCTGTTCCAGCAGCCGCTCGCGCTCATGCAGTCACGGTAGCAGTCCTGGGCCGCATAGGCTGAAGATGAAGTCAGGAGAATAAGCATTAAAAAAAAGAAAACTGGTTTTTTGAGCATAGGATTTTTCCTGGGAAAGAATTTTAGCACAGCAGGAATGCCGGTCCAAATCCAAAGGCCTGCTGTGTGGTTCAATCTCGGGTACCGATTTTAAAAGGTTTGATTTCCACTCTATCTGACAAATCAATCCAGGAACTCCCATGATTTTCATGTTTCTTTTTTTTGCGGCGCTGGTGCTGAGCTTCCTTTGCTTTGATGCGCTGCTTCGCAAGCAATGCAAAGATTATCCAGAAGAGTGGAAGCGGGATGGATGTCCCTGGGGTTTCTTTCTCTTTACCCGGAGCGGATCTATTTGGGAAGGCTGCAAAGCAAGAAACGTGATCCTCCGCAAGTGGCTTTTCACACGGCCTGATTGGGCAGCCAAAGACCCCAAAGCAAAACAATATTTACGGTGCTTTAAATACCTCAGCTTTTCAGCCTTCATTTTTTGGCTGATCGCAGTCTTCTTGATGCTGAAATCCTGATTTTAAAAAACCTTCAAAATTGAGCTGCTCCCTTCAATAGACGCGCGATCTTCCGTGAAACGCTTCTCTTAGCTCCACGGGTGTTCACCCCGTAGTCTCATCATCGCTTTCGGACTATCCTGAACCGGAACAAAACAGTCATTTTTAAAACCGGAGGGATCCGGCTGTCTGAAAAAAGAGCCGTTTTAGAAGGGGAGACTCAAAATGGGCGAGCACAATTGCCATCAAAAAAATGACCAGGAATGTATTACGCTAAAAGCCTGTGAATTATGGGAAAAAGGAGGACGTGAGCCGGAGCTGGGTCTCCTGCCAAAGTGATCAGATGATGTATGAGGAAAAAAGAGCGAAAAGACCATCCTCTTTACTGTATTAAAGAAGCCCCCCAAGAAGCTTGCCGCTCTTGAAGAATTTTCCGGCCGCTCTCTTGACTATTCCACCTATCCCTTCTAGTCTGTTGCTCGTAGGCTTCAGCTCAGTGTCACTCTCTCCTTTTCCCGGAAAAGACAAAGAAGTAAGGGGCGCCAGGGATGCGTATTCTGCTTGTTGAAGATGAGAAAAAATTAGCTAGTTTTGTCCGCCGCGGGCTTGAAGAAGAGCACTACGCTGTGGATGTGGCCGAGGATGGGGAAAAGGCGCTTACGATGGCCCAGATTAATCCTTACGACCTCATTGTGCTTGACCTCGTGCTTCCCGGAAAAGATGGTATGACTGTCTGCAAAGAGCTGCGCACAAAAAAAATAGAACTCCCCATTTTAATGCTGACTTCACGGGCTGCCGTGAAAGACCGGGTGCTTGGGCTTAATTCCGGGGCGGATGATTATCTTGTCAAACCTTTCGCCTTTGAGGAACTGCTTGCCCGGGTGGCCGCTCTTTTGCGCCGGGAGAGATTCGATAAGACGACAAAATTAAAGATCGCTGACCTTGAGCTTGACCAGCTCACCCATGAAGTCAAGCGTGCGGGAAAGAAAATTGAGCTTACGAGTAAAGAATACGCCTTGCTTGAATACCTCATGCTTAATCAGAATACGGTCGTTACCCGCACGATGATTTCTGAGCATGTCTGGAATGAAAGTTTCGATACGTTTACCAATGTCATTGACGTGTATATCAATTATCTACGGACTAAAATCGACAAAGACTCCAAGCAGCCGCTGATTCACACTCTGCGCGGCTCCGGCTATAGGCTCATGGGCTGACCTTGATTAAAGTCAAATCGATAAGATTCAAAATCGGTTTTTTGTACGTGCTTCTTCTTGCTTTGATCCTCACGCTGTTCAGCGGCGCCCTTTATTTTTCAGCCCACTACCTCCTCCGGCGTAATCTGGATATCGAACTCAACGGAAAAGCACAGGAAATTATCAGCATTATCAATGTTTATGCTGACACTATGGGCCAAAAGAGCGGCGCCTTTATTGCCGGGGCCCAAGAGGTGATTCATTTTAAAAAGGCCGAATTGTCATCTCCTGGCGCGACGATCACGATTGAAAAACGTCTTTATGAGATTGTGGACAAGTATGACCTTAGCAGCGACTTTGTCTGCTTGAGGGATGAAAACGGAACGGTAGTTGCTCAATCCGCTCCGGTGAGCCCATCCACGGACTCTCTGGAAGCGCTTCTAAAACAATGGAGCATTAGCTTTGTTCAAGGAAAAAAATCGAGGCAGGAGTACAAGACGATAGCGGGGTTTCGCTCTATCCTCGTTCCTCTTCGGTCAAGGGATGGAGAGTTTTACAGCTTTCAGGCGGCGACCTCGACTCATTTGATTGATAAATTATTACAAGAGTGGTCTTTTTTTGTGGTTGTGGCGATTGTTATTTTTTTAGGGCTGGCGAGCTTTTTAGGGAATCTCTTTGCAGCTCAAATTCTTAATCCGATCACGATTGTCACGGATGCGGCCCGCAAGATTACGCATGAAGATTTAGCGGCAAGGGTCAAGGTCAACGCCGTAGATGAAGAGATGGTTTCGCTCATAGGCGCTTTCAATGAAATGATCACCCGCCTCGAAAAATCATTTGCGGCGATTTCAGAATTTAGTTCGCATGTGGCCCATGAACTTAAAACGCCTCTTGCCGTTATGCGCGGGGAAACAGAACTTGCTATCCGCAAGGACCGTGAAGTGGGCGATTATAAGAAGGTCCTTAGCAATAATCTGAAGGAAATTCAGCGCATGATCCGTGTGATTGATGACATGCTGCTGCTCACGACTTTGGATTACGACCCCCAGGCACTTCAGTTTGAGCGGGTCGAGTTCGGGGAATTTATAGGAGAACTCGCGGAGAGCGCTAAAATTCTAGCCCGGCCGAAGAACATTCACGTGAGTTTGATGATGCCCGAAAATCCCTTATGGATCTCCGGAGACTCAACGCACCTGAGAAGGCTTTTCCTCAATTTAATTGAGAATGCCGTTAAGTTCAGCCGTCACAATGAAAAGGTCGGCCTCCGTGTTACTTCCCATGGTCAAATGTTGGAAGTGGAAGTTGCCGACTCGGGACCGGGTATTCCCGAAAGCGACCTGCCGAGGATCTTCGACAAATTCTTTCACAGGGAAAGAACCGTTAACCCCGAAACGATCGGGCATGGGTTAGGGCTTAGCATCGCGCTCTTGATTGCCAAGGCGCATCAGGGAGATATCCGCGTGCAAACCCAGCCAAACCAGGGCAGTACCTTTACAGTCACTCTTCCCCGCCTCCGTTCTTAGCCGCCTAAGATTAGAATCTTCTAATCTCCAGCTAATCTTCTACTCATCTTTGTTCCCGTATCATCCTAATCACAGCAAACGGCAGCTTTAGAAAGGGGGCGGGCATGAAACGCATTCTCATCGTGGATGATGACCCGAATATCCGGAGAGTTTATGAAGAACTGCTGTCGAGCGAAGGGTTCTCGGTGGATTCAGCCAAAAGCGCGGAAGAAGCCACAGAGTTTCTGATTCGAAAAACTGTCGATTTGGTGCTTCTCGACATCAACATGCCTGACATTAACGGCGTCACGATGCGTGAGGTGCTTGAAGAGTACGACGATCGGCTTAAGGTGATTGTCGCAAGCGTGTACCCGGTGAGCCTGCAGCAACGCTGGATCAAAAAGGCCGGCGGTTATTTTGACAAGTCGCAAGGCACGGAAGTCCTTCTAAATAAAATCCGTCAAATTTTAGAATGTGTTTAACCCGGAGGTGAAAGGAAATCTATGCGGGACTTAGCATTAAATCATCGATAACAGAACTCTCAACCTCAAGGAGCATACAATGAAAAAGTCGATCGTAATGGCAGGGATTCTGGTTGTGGCAGCGGCAATCGGCAATGGCTATGCGGCAAGTGAAACCGCACAGCTTCCTCAGAAGACCCAAACAAAAGTGACACCCTCAAGGACGCATGCGTATACTCATAAGCCGACGGCGGCGAAGAAAAGAGTCGTCAAAAAACATGAAGCCTCTCAGCCCGTGAATCTATCGCAATCGTCTTCCCGCTGAAGGGGTTGACGCGGAAAGTGTGTGTGTCTCCTCGGCTTGCAGCTTTGCCGGCAGGGGGCCGGCAGGGCTGCGGGGGGATGATTAAATGAGTATGTTGTGAGGTTTCTATGAAACATAATGAAACGCAGAAAAAGAATGCGGAGCAGAAAATTCTGCTGGCGGTTCTTTTTACATTGGCGTTCGTTTACTCCATTGACTATTTAAGCCATGAATCGCTCCGCTTTTATGTTTTTTATTTCCCCGTTTTAATGATTGCCGCCTGGTGTCTCGGCATAAGAAAAGTAGTCCTGGCTTTACTGATCAGTTGGGCGCTTTGGTTCAATGAATACCTTAAAGAAGAGAGTAACCACTTGTGGGCTATTACGGCTTGGAATTCGGCAGTTACTTTTCTGACATTCTTTTTTGTTGTTATGATGTCGATTTTGTTAAAACAAAAGCAGAGGACAGTTCAAATGATGGCAAGGAAGGATCCCCTTACGGGCGCCTGGAACCGGAGGGTCTTTGAAGAAAAATTAAAAGAGGAATGGCTGCGTTCGAAGCGTTATGGGCATCCGTTGTCTCTGATTTATTTTGATTTGAATCATTTTAAGGGGGTAAATGATGTCTTGGGTCATGCTGCCGGCGACACCGCGTTAAAGGAAACAGTGTTTTTTGCTCAATCAGTTCTTAGGGAAACGGATTTTCTTGTGAGGGCCGGAGGCGATGAGTTTTGCGTGCTGCTCCCGGAAACGGATCAGTCCGGTGCGGAATCCTGCGGACAAAAGCTGTCAGCCATTTTAAGAACCAGATTACCCCACGGGCTATCCGCCAGTGTGGGGGGTGCTGTTTTTTCATCAATGCCGGAATCAATTTCTGAAATAATTGAGACTGCAGATCAAGTAATGTACGAAGCGAAAACGCGGGGCGCCGAATTTCTTTTAAGAAAATGTGGAAATGATCTTTTGGGAAAAGCGAAGTAAAGGAATGCTGCCATTTACCCTCATTCTATTGGGATCCGTGGCCCTCGCGGGCTTTTGGACCAAGATCCATCGCGGGGACTTGCCGAATTCCTGGATGGAAAAAATCGGCTTTGCCCCCAACGACTTATGGTCTGGACGTTTAGAGAGGGTTCTGTTCTCGACCTTCTTTACCGATAGCCGGAAGTCTTTTATTCAGGCTTTAGGCATGACGCTGGTCCTTGTGGGCTTGTCCGAGCGGACGGCGGGAACCTGGCGGACGGTTTTGACTTTCTGGGGGGTGCATACCCTGACCCTTATTATTTTATCGCTTTTTATTGTTCTCCCTTTGCATAGACTTAAAATTTCTTTTGGAGCAGAATTGGCGCTTGTCCGGGACGTGGGGCCTTCTGCCGGCTATTTTGGCTGCCTGGGTTTTCTTGTGTCCTTAATCCCGTTACCCTGGCAGTGGTGGGCGGGTGCCTTAATTTTTACGGGATTAACGGCCGCATTTCTAATGCCGCCCAGAGCTGGCGAAAATACTCTTGTGAAGAAACACGCCGATTTAGCGCATATGATAGGGCTTGTTTTAGGGGTGTTGAGCGGGTGGGTTTGGCGCTAAGAAATCACCATTGATGTGTGAGGAGAAGCAAGATGCTTCAAAAGTGGTTTTCCCGGATGGTTCATTGTCTGGGGTTTGTCTTTTTTCTTGCCGGGATTTGGGTTCTTTACCGTGAACTGGGCGGGCATCACTTCCAGGATGTTAAGAGGCATTTCTCCGCCTTTCCTAAAGCGCCGCTTCTTTTAGCGGCATTATGCACCGCGCTTAATTATTTTGTTCTTACAGGCTATGAGTGGCTTGGATTGCGCTATCTTAAAAAGCCTCTGAAATACCGGAGCATTCTCTTTGCCTCGTTCATTGCGAATGCACTTGGAAATAATGTCGGTGCTGTTGCTTTCTCCGGGGCCGCTATTCGTTACCGGATGTATTCATCGTGGGGGCTTTCCGCATTTGAAACCGCGCAAATCATTGCCTTTTACAGCGTCAGTTTTTGCGTTGGATTAGTGCTTATTCTTGGGACGGCATTCTTGTTT
This sequence comes from uncultured bacterium, assembly GCA_964434115.1. Classification (GTDB taxonomy): domain Bacteria; phylum Omnitrophota; class Omnitrophia; order Omnitrophales; family Aquincolibacteriaceae; genus ZLKRG04. Next base: position 2,816 of record CAYSSX010000005.1, on the reverse strand, counting down.
GCGCCAGCCCAAGTCTTGAGCTTTTTACCCTTCAACGCGGAAGCTGCCCATGGGCTTGGCATTCTTTTCGCCGCCGCGGCCATGGCCTATGCCGCTTCCTGCCACTTTTTTAAAAAACCGTTCGAGTTTAAGGGGTGGTGCTTTCAGCTTCCGTCTTTGAAAACAGCGTGCGGCCAGGCGGGTTTTTCGCTTATGGATTGGATGCTGGCTTCCGGGGTGCTTTATGTGCTGCTGCCGACGGGGCACGGAATGTCTTACCCCGTGTTCTTGAGTTTATTTCTCGTGGGGCAAATCCTGGGAATGGTCAGTCAGGTCCCTGCGGGTCTTGGTGTTTTTGAAGCTGTTCTTATGGCGTCACTTTCCAAAAGCGTCCCCGTGGATCAGCTCTTTGTTTCGCTTTTATACTACCGCCTCATTTACTATCTTTTGCCGCTGTTCATGGCGCTTCTTTTTTTAGGCGTGTTTGAATTTCAAAACCTAAGAAAGCATTTGAAGGCCGCCGGAAGTACGCTAGGTCAGGCTCTGACATCTTTCGCGCCGCACATTCTTTCCTTTTCTGTTTTTATTGCGGGCGCGGTGCTGTTATTTTCAGGCGCAACGCCTGCTGTGGGGTCCCGGCTCGCATTGCTTGATAAATTCTTACCGCTTCCGGCCATTGAGTTCTCGCATTTTCTTGGGAGTCTTGTCGGCGTCCTCCTGCTGTTCTTGGCCCGAGGGATTCAGAGACGTTTGGACGCTGCTTACTACCTCACGCTCATTCTGCTTGTTTTTGGGATGATCTTTTCCATTCTCAAAGGGTTCGATTATGAGGAAGCGGTTATTCTGTTTGTCATGTTTCTTCTGATTGTTCCGTGCCGCGCTTTTTTTTACCGGAAGGCTTCCTTGTTTGGCGAAGCGTTTTCTTCCACATGGATTTTCTCCATCTTGATGGTGGTCAGCGCTTCGATATGGCTGGGGTTCTTTGCTTTTAAGCACATCAATTATTCGCATGATTTATGGTGGGACTTCAGCCTGAAAGGGGATGCCTCACGCTTCATGCGCGCGGTGGTGGGAATGGTTGTTTTCTCTGCTATTTTCGCAATGTCGAATTTACTGCGTACGGCAAGCGCCAAAGTCCAGCTCCCGACCGCAGAGGATCTGGATAAAGCAGGCCCCCTGATTTTGGCTTCCAAAGACATCAATGCCTATTTTGCCTTGATGGGAGATAAGAATTTTTTATTTAGTGACAATGGGAAAGCGTTCATTATGTATGCTGTTCACGGCAAAAGCTGGGTCGTGCTTGGCGATCCTATCGGGGATGAAGCCTGCTGGCTGGACCTTGTGACGCGGTTTCGTTCCCTGGTGGACAGGCATGGCGGGATACCGGTTCTTTATGAAGTTCTGTCTGAACATCTCCCGCTTTATCTCGATGTCGGTTTTGCCCTTATCAAAATCGGGGAGGAAGCCAGGGTTTCGATAAAAAACTTCACTCTGGAAGGAAGCAGCCGGAAGGATTTCCGGAACAGCCAAAGGCGTCTGGAAAAAGAGGGCGTGTCTTTTGAAGTGATCAGCCAAGAAAAAACCCTTTTGTATTTTGCCGAGCTGAAGAGCATCTCAGATGCCTGGCTTGAAAAGAAAAATACCCAAGAGAAAGGGTTTTCTTTGGGGTTTTTCAGCGAGGACTACCTGAAGCATTTTCCTATTGCGATCATGAAGCATCAAGGAAGAATGGTGGCCTTTGCGAATATGCTTTTAGGGGCAGAAAAAGAGGAGATGTCCATCGACCTGATGCGTTACGACCCCAGAACATCTCCCAATGGCGCAATGGACTATCTTTTTACGCAGCTCATTTTATGGGGACAAAAGGAGGGGTATGAGTGGTTTAATCTCGGCATGGCCCCGCTTTCAGGCCTTGAAAACCGGGAGTTTGCTCCGCTCTGGAATAAATTCGGAGCCTTTATTTTTTCGAGAGGAGAACACTTTTACAACTTTGAAGGGTTGAGGGATTATAAGGAAAAGTTCGGGCCTGTCTGGAGACCGAAATACATTGCCTTACCGGGCGGGTTTTCAGTGCCCAGAGTTTTGGCGGATATCGCGTCCCTGAACTCAGGGGGCCTGAAGGGAATATTTTCAAAATAATGAAAAGAAAAAATCATCCCTGCGTGTCCGGGTTCATCAACCTTCTTTTGATTTCTTTACTGCTGTACCTGACCACAGCGTATTTGCTGATTCCGGATTTTTGGAAGCATTACGCGCCGCATCCGGAACTGGAAGGGTTCCCTAAAACAAGTTTTACTTCCGAAGGGCTGTTCGGAGATCCTCTCAACACGGGCCTTGTGGGTTCTGAAGAGGAAATCATTAAGGCGATGAAATTGTCGGGCTGGCAACCTGCCGACAGCCTCAAGATCGCTGCCGATTTTAAAATTGCGGAAAGTGTTCTCTTGCACGAGTCCTATCCGGATGCCCCGGTCAGTAAGCTCTTTTTATTCAACCGGTCTCAGGATTTGGCTTTCGAAAAACAGGTGGGGGGCAGTGCGAGGCAGCGGCATCATGTGCGTTTTTGGAAAACGGAAATTTCAGATCAAGAAAAGCGGCTGCTGTGGGTGGGCTCCGCGACTTTTGATCAAAGTGTGGGGATCAGCCGTAGGACCGGGCAAATTACGCATCACATCGCGCCCGACATTGATAAAGAACGCGATACCCTGATTGAGGACTTGAGCGCAGCAGGCCAGCTTGTGAAAATTTATCAGGTTTCAGGGATTGGGCCGCAGCTAAAGGGCAAAAATGGAAACGGGGATTCTTATTACACGGACGGGGAGATGACCTTGGGCGTGATC
>CAYSSX010000004.1:246834-332831 GCA_964434115.1 uncultured bacterium | reverse complement strand
CGCGGGTTTGCAGTATGCCGGACTTTCTGGGGGAGGGGCCGGCACCCCGCGGGGATTCTTCAAAGCAGGCCAAGCTGCCCCGGTTTATTTCCCGGCATTTTTGAAGGAGGTTTTCATGAAACAGTTTGCAGAACGGCTCATTCGTGCCGCCCAGCTTGAAAGGGGCGTTTATGAAGAAGTGGAAGCGGACAAGGGTTCGCTAGGACAGGCCGCGCTTGCAGTCATTCTTTCAAGTGTCGCGGCAGGCGCTGGCCTGCTGTCCTTCAGAGGAAGTCTCGAAGTGTTTTTTTGGGGGATGTGTGCCGCGTTGATCGGCTGGCTTTTTTGGGCTTGGATGATTTCATTGATCGGAACCCGGCTCATGCCTGAGCCCCAAACTTCTTCAGACCTTGGAGAAATGCTAAGGGTTCTAGGATTTGCGAGCGCTCCCGGTTTGTTGAGAATTTTTGCGGCGGTTGCGCCCTTGCGTGACATCGTCTTTTTGGTGACGTCGATCTGGATGGTTGCGGCAATGGTCGTGGCCATCCGGCAGGCGCTCGATTACCGTTCGACGGGCCGGGCTATCGGCGTGTGTGCCGTTGCATGGCTGCTGCAGACAGCTCTTTTTATCGTGATTTTAAAAATTTCGGGAGCTTTTAGCGATACTTCCGGAATCTCAATTGAATGATTGACCGGAAATGAATTCAAAAATTTAAACCGCAGGCAGAGGAGGCATCATGCAATTCTTTAGAAAATTCCCACTTTTAAATGAAGAAGGTAAACTTGGTCCGTATATCCTTTTGTGGCTGGTGGGTGTTCCACTCCCGCTCTTGCTTTTGATTGGGATGTTTCGGGGCTGCTGAAGATCCGTAAACGGCCGGAGGCTTTATGAAAGATTCCGTGAAGCAAAATAATAGTCAGGCTTTGCTGGCCGCCTCTTTAGCGGCTATTTTGATGGCCGGAGGCGCCGCCCACGCCGCACTGGCGGAAGAAGTTCCTTGTTATGAAGTGAGTTATTCGGCTCTTTCCGATGGGCCTTCTCAAGCGGCAGAGTGAAATTTAAAATCTCATCGCCCTTCTTACTCACGTGATCATGAGCAGGTGAAACCATACCTTGATCATGCCCGCACAAAAGCTTATAATGATTTCATAAATACATAGAGGAATCATCGTACCTACTTCCCCGGTACAAACCTTCAGACATTCAACCGCAACCCCCTAAGTGTGAGGTTATTTTTTATGTTTAAAAATGTATCGAGGACGATGCTCGGCAGCGTCCTCTTGGCCCTTATGGTTTCCGTTGGCATTGGCTATGCTTACGAACTTCCGCGCCAGGATGCCAAAACCAAGTACTTTTATCTTTTTGGTCCGCAAGGCAACCCCTTGCACGGAAAAGAAAGCGATGAATTTACCCTTTATGTGGATGTCCCTCAAGATGCCGCGGACGATGTGGTCATTAAGGTTTATGACGCAGACACAGGCGGAGCCCTTGATGCTGGTCCCTATCCGTACAATACGGAAATGGAATTCTCGGTTTCCGGGTCAGCCCTTTTAGACAAGAAGACCTTTGGCCCCGGAAGCCCCGATGCCGAACTTGTGGAATTTGGTCCGTTTAAAAAGGAACAGGGTAAGGCTGTGGGCGATAAGTACCGTTTCACACTGACGGCCAAAGCCCTTTCCGGCGACGATTTGAACCTTTTCAATGTCCGCATTACCCCGAAATACGCGGAAGCCTTTGCCGAGAAGTTCACCTTTGTGCTTCTTCCGAACCGCGGCGACAAAATGTATTTCTACCCGGAAATTCCGGCGGGAATTCAGAAAATCATCGTGCGCAATTTTGACCTGGATGAAGACGGAGGCGTCAGCAAACTTCGTGACCCTCAGACCGGCCAGGTTTTCAATGTGAACGAGTCTGTCAGCGGGCAGTGGGCTGAGACCGAAATCCCTGTGACCACCGAGGACACCCGGCGTCTTGAATACCGCGTGACCACGACGGATCAGGACCGCGGACATGCCGGGCTTCAATTTAAGGACGATAAGGGCAACATACTTCCAATTTATTTTAAACGCGGAAACGCGCCTAAACCCAAAGCCGCGCCGGTTGTTCAAAAGGAAGAGCCGAAGCCGGAACCCAAAAAGGTTGTGGAAGCTCCCAAAGCCCCGGAGAAGCTTTCGGCTTGCAACCGTTTTGTGTTTGATGCGACCCAGTCTTACGATGACAACAATGACAAGCTCACTTACCTCTGGGAATTTGGCGATGGCGCCACCAGTGATCAGGCTACGGTGACGCATGTTTATGATAAGGGTGGAGCCTACAAGGTAACGCTGAAAGTGACTGACAACTCAGGTCTTGAATGTAACACCGCGATCACCACTCAGCAGGTCGATGTGAATACGCCTCCCAAGGCCGCTTTCGCAGGACCTAAAATCAGCTGTGTCGGCAATGAACTTGTTTTTGATGCCAGCGCGACCCAGGATGATCAGCCGGCCAATCTTTCTTACACATGGACCTTTGGCGACGGCACTCAGGCCACAGGGGCTTCTGTGAAGAAGACTTTTGACAAGGGCGGCGTTTATGATGTGACGCTGCTTGTGGATGATAATTCCGGAACCGCTTGTTCCCGCGATGTGATTAAAGAAGTGGTTCGCGTAAACACGCCGCCGGTTGCCGATGCAGGCAAAGACATCACCTTGAACCTCAAGAGCCCGCAGGAAGCTTACAAGGTGGCGTTTGATGGTTCCAAATCCCACGACGCCGATAAAAATTCCCTGAGCTACAGCTGGGATTTTGGCGATGGGGAACGCGGTGAAGGTGCGCGCGTTGATCACGTTTACAAAACGGGCGGCGCTTATCAGGCCAAACTTTTTGTGAATGACAACACCGGCGCCGGCTGCGATACCTCGGCCGCGTCAGTGAATATTAATCTTAACAAGGCCCCTGTGGCGGACGCGGGAAAACCGCAGTATGCCTGTCAGGGCCAGACCGTGGCATTTGACGGTTCCAAATCCTTTGGCGAGGAAGGTGAAAATCTTTCCTACAGCTGGAATTTTGGAGACGGAAAGACCGCCAGCGGCGCCCGTGTTGAACACACCTATGAAAAGGGCGGTAATTATCAGGTCGGGCTTGTGGTGGATGATGGCAAGAACACGGGTGTTTCCAAGTCCGCCTCAATGACTGCCGTGACCATTAACAGCCGTCCTTCAGCGGTTTTGAGCGGTGTTGAAAAAGCCTGCGTCTCTGACGCGCTTGTCTTTGACGCTTCTCAATCCAGCGATCCCGATGGTGATTCTTTGAAATACACCTGGGATTTCGGGGATGGCACGGTGATGGAGGGCAAGTCCAAGGCCAGCTATCAGTACCGCAAGGGCGGCACTTACCGCGTGACGGTTTCTGTGGATGACGGTAAAGGCGGGGAATGCTCCAAGTCCTCCGATGCCGTGACCGTGAAGATCAACACACCGCCGCAGGCCAATGCCGGACCTAACCTGACCTGCTGTCAGGAACAGAGTTCGGCTTTTGACGGCAGCGCCTCAACGGATCCGGATGGAGACACCCTGAGCTACCACTGGGAATTCGGAGACGGCAATACTTCGAAGGATGCCCAAACCCGTCATGCCTATGCCAAAAGCGGCTTCTATAAAGTCATGCTTTCGGTGGATGATAATTCAGGAACGGTTTGCAGCCAGAGCGCGTCGAGTTTTACCGCGCAGGTGAATGCCAAGCCGGTGCCTGTGATTCAGGTGAAACAGAAGTAAAAGTTTTTTAGCCTGCCCCGCCTCCGGTATACCGGAAGCGGGGCAGGCTTTTTTCTTTTTTAAAGAAGCCCCTTTGTTTTGAATCCCCTAAAAAATTAAAAGGCCAAGGTATGATGCGCAAGGCAGGATGGTTTGTCTTTTTAATTACGGCGTTTCCCTTGGCCGCTTCGGCAGGATTCGGAGATCTTCTCGGGAAAATTGGAATCAGCAAGAAAACCACGCTGAATGATACCCAGATCGGGGCGGGCCTCAAGGAGGCCTTGCGTGTGGGTATTGATAAAACCGTTGAGGTAACAGGCCGGACCGATGGGTATCTTAAAAACAATCAGATCAAAATTCCCATGCCTGAAAAAATTCAGCGTCTAGAACCCCTTTTGCGGAAAGCCGGCTTCGGCCCTAAGGTTGATGAGCTGGTGCTCAGTATGAACCGCGCGGCGGAAAAAGCCGCGCCCTATGCCCGCGATTTATTTATCGAGGCTATTGCCAGCATGAGTTTTGAGGACGTTGAAAAAATTTACAAAGGCGGGAACACTGCCGCCACGGATTATCTTAAATCAAAAACGAGCGGAAAACTTTCACAGGTCTACCGGCCGATCGTGGCAAAAACCATGCAGGAATACGATGTCGCCCGTCAGTATCAGGCCGTGGAAACGAAATTTAAATCCCTCCCCATGTCCGGAATGCTGAAAATTCCGGATGTCGAAGACTATGTGGTCGGACGTTCTCTTGACGGGTTGTTTTTTGTTCTGGCGGAGCAGGAGAAAAAAATCCGGAGTGACCCGTCCGCCCAGGTGACCCAGCTTCTCAAAGACGTTTTTTCTTCAGCCCAGTAAACCATGACTTTCACCCTTCCATCTTCCCCGAAGACGTCCTCGCCCAAAGGCCTTTACCTCCACATTCCTTTTTGCCAGGTTAAATGCCATTACTGTAACTTTGTGATCACCCTGGATCAGTCTGAGCGCATGCGCGAGCGGTTTTTTGCCGCTTTGGAGTTTGAAGCTGCCGAGGCGAGCCGCCGTTTCGGGAAACTTCAATTCGAGACTTTTTACTGGGGCGGGGGGACACCCTCGGTTTTGCGGGCGGAGGAAATGAAAAGAATTTTTCTCAAAATCCGGGAACTGTTCCAGTTTTCAGAAACCCCGGAAATCACGCTGGAAATGAATCCCGGCGATGTAAGCAAAGAAAAGATCACGGCCTGCCGGAATTTAGGCGTTAACCGCGCCAGCGTTGGGGCGCAGGCCTTTCAGGATTCTCTTCTTGAAAAAATGGGGCGGCCGCACCGCGCCGAGGCCATCGGACAAACTTTCTCGCTCCTCCGGGAGCAGGGGTTTGAAAATATAAGCCTGGATTTAATCTTCCGTCTTCCGGGGCAAACCCTTGAGGATTTTCAAGCGTCATTGCATGACGCGCTTGCGCTCTCTCCGGCACAAGTGACTCTCTATGATCTTGAGGTTCACGAAAAGACCCGCTTTGGAATTTTACAAAAAGAAGGGTGTCTGGCGCTTCCGGATGAGGAACTGCATTTTAGAATGTTTGAGCTCGCGGTGAAGACTCTGGAATCCGCAGGCTACCGTCATTATGAGCTACTCAGTTTTGCAAAACCGGGGTTTGAGTCGCGGCATAACCAGCTTTATTGGGACAATCAGGAATACCTTGGACTGGGACCCGGTGCGTTTTCCTATATGAACGGGGTCCGGTATCAGTTTGCGAAGGATGTCCCGCAGTATTTGAAAAAATGCGAAACCGGTGACTGGACGCCTGATGTGCTGGATGTTTTAACCGATGAGCAAAAAGAGATGGAAACCCTGCTGACCGGCCTGCGTCTGGACCGGGGGATTGATCTTCACCGGATTCCGGGGCTGCGGGACGCGCTTGCTTCAGGCTTCCGCGAACTTGAAGAGGCAGGGCTTTTGGAAAGCAGGGAATCCAGAATCCGGCTGACCTTCAAAGGCCGGGCCTTGGCGGAAAGTGTTTTTTCGTTTCTGGTTTCACTACATGCGGACCTTTCTGAAAAAAGCGGGGGATTGTGAAACAGGATTCTGTTCCTCCCTGTGTTTGCGAAGGGATCCGGCGAAAGAGCGGCGTTTCCGCGGAGCAGGAAATCGAAAAGCATTTAGAGAAAATGAACAGCCAAAAGCATTCCTGGAATGAGCTTTACCGGTGCACGCATTGCGGCACCTATTGGGAGAAGTCCTTTCCCGGAGCCGGGGATGTCTGCTGTGTGGAACCCGAACTTCAGAGGCTTTCTAAAGAAGCTGCCGCTGAGGCCTACCTCGCCTGATTTCAAGACCCTCTGTTGGAGTGTTTTGGAAATCATCCCTTTCCCTCCCCGGAAACAGCAGGCTTGACTTTTATTTCATAAAGGCTAATATTTAGCTTTCGCTAAATAATTAAAGGGCCCTTTCCGCATGAATCAAAAAACCCTCAGCCGCATGATCGCCTCGATTATTCCTGAAATCATCCGGGGCGTTCAGTTTGATTTTTTTGCCGGCCGCTCGATTACTCAAACACAATTCATGATGCTTCTTGCGATCCGTTCTTACGGCGGGTGCACCATGGGCGAGATCGCGCGGCGCATGAAAGTGGCCATGCCTACGGCGACAGGGGTGGTGGCCCGTCTGGTCCGCACGGGATACATCCAGCGTGTCCCTAAAGCAAACGACCGGCGCCAGGTTATGGTTCAGGTGACCGCGAAAGGCGAATCCTTTATCCGCGAATTTCAGGAAGTGGTCGCGGAAAGATGGGCCGCTGTTCTTACCGTGCTCACCGGTAAAGAGCGCGCTGTTTTTCATGGGATGCTGTCTAAAATCCAGGGACACCTGCGCGGAGAATCCCGGTGAATGCCCGGGCGCTGCTTTTAGCCGCGGGGCTTCTTCTCGTGCCGCCGCAGGCATTTGTTTTTGCCGAAGACCCTGCGGTTCTCGACCTGAACCTTCCGGGAGTTCTTGAAACCGCTTCGAATCAGAGCGTGCAAGTGATTGTTTCCCGCGAAAGAATTCAGCAGGCCGTGGCTAAAATCGGGCAATCGGCCTCAGAGCTTCTGCCTCATGCTGGCTTCAGCCTTTCGCAAAGCCGTCAAACCCGGAACCTTGAGGCCATGGGGATCCCTTCGTTTGGGACCACGGACCCTTTGGTCGGCCCTTTTAATTCCTTTGATGCGCGCATCAGTTTGAATCAAACCCTCTTTGACTGGAGCGCCGTGGAAAGACTCCGGGCCGCGCGGGCCGGCAAAAAGCTTTCGGAGGAACAACTGCTGAAAACCCGCGAGGATGTTTTGGCTTTATCGGCCTCGCTTTATTTTGAAGCAAAAAGGGCCGCGGAATCGATAAGGGCCGCGGAAAAAATGCTGGCCCGTGATCTCCAGGATCAGAAATCCATTGAAAGCCGTTCTCAAAGCGGACTGGGTTCGGAAATTGAAGAAGAAGATGTTTCCACCCGGGTTCTGGAAGGCCGCCAAAGGCTTGCGGAAGCCCGCGCCCAGGCCGAAGAGAAGAAACTTGATCTGCTGGCATTGCTTGGACTGGACCCGGTGACGAAAGTCCGGTTTCCTTTTCAGGAAAAGCCGCTTGAAATTTATGTCCCGACCCGCGAAGAGGCGGTTGAGCAGGCCCAAAATCATCCGGGCGTCCGTGTCGCGGAAGCCAATCTTAAAGAGCTCAAGGCGGAAAAGCGCGCGGTCTACGCGGACTTTTTACCCAGGGTTTCCGGGCTTATGGATTACGGCCCCAGCGGCTCATCGCCTTCCAATCAGGAAAGCACTTACACGGTGGGCGCGAAATTGAACTGGTCGGTTCTTGAAGGCGGAAAAAAGATTTTCTCGCTGAAGCAGGCCCGCAGCCTGATCCGGGAAAACGAAGCCAAAAAAGAAGACGCGCTCCGGCAGTCTCAAGCGGGGAGTTTAAGCGCGATTGAAAATATCCGCCAGGCCGCGGGGCTTTTAGAAACCACGCGCCAGGCGCACCGGACGGCTTTGAAAAAATGGCGTATTGCCAGAGAACGTTATCAAAAAGGGCTGGGCACCCAGCAGGAAAGGCTGGATGCTCTTGCCGGGGAAGCCCTGGCTCGCGACCGGAGAAGCGAAGCCTTTGCGGTTTACGGGCTTTCCCAGATTCAGCTTGCGCATGCTTTGGGGCAGATGGAAGCCTTGATGAACAGCGCTCAGGAGGAGAGGCATGTTTAAGATTTCAAAAAGACTTGGACTGATTTTAGCGGCGGTCATTGTCATTTCACTCAGCTGCGGGCGTTTTCCTTTTGGAGAGAAACTCAAATTCTCCGGGACCCTGGAAATGACCGAACACAATGTGGGCGCCAGGGCCGGGGGACGCATTGTCCGGCTGAATACGGATGAAGGCGGCTCGGTCAAGCGTGATGAACTCCTTGCGGTATTGGACAGGCATGATCAGACGCAAAAAGATTATGAACGTCTGCGGGCGCTTCAGGAAGCAGGCGGCACCTCGGATCAGTCCGTGGAGCTGGCCGCGCTCGCGGTGGAAGATCAGAAGGTCCTTTCTCCTGTCGACGGTGTGGTGCTTGTGAAGGTCCACGAAACCGGGGAAGTGGTAAGTCCCGGCGCGCCCATTCTTGTGATTGGAGACCGTTCAAGGCTTTGGGTCCGCTTGTATGTTCCCGAGGGGCAGATCAATCATGTCCAGCTTGGGCAAAAGGCCACCCTGCGTTTTGACGGACTGGGTAAAACATATCACGGCCATGTCAGCTATGTTTCGCCGCAGGCGGAGTTCACGCCCCGGAATGTTCAAACCTCCGAAGAACGGGTGACTCAGACCATTGCCGTGAAAGTCATGGTGGATGATGCGGATGAAGTTTTACGTCCCGGGATTGCTGCTGACGTAACCTTGCATGGAAGCCGGGGGGTGTTGTGACGAAACCCGCAATCAAGGCGGAAGAACTGACCCGGCGCTTCGGAAAGTTTACGGCCGTGGACCGCGTGAGTTTTGAAATCCAATACGGGGATATTTTTGGCTTTCTCGGCTCGAATGGCGCGGGAAAAAGCACCACAATCCGCATGCTCTGCGGGATTCTTGCGCCGACAAGCGGGTCGGCCCGTGTGGCGGGTTTTGACGTGTCCCGCGATCCTGAAAAAATCAAGGAAGCCATTGGGTATGTCTCGCAAAAATTCAGTCTTTACACAGATTTAAGCGTGGAAGAAAATTTGGAATTTTACGGGCGTATTTACAAGCTGTCAGAAACGACCCTGCGTGACCGGATTCAAAAAGTGTATGACCTCACCGGCTTGGGTGTTTGGAAGTCCCGGCTTGCCGGCGAACTTTCCGGCGGATGGAAACAGCGTCTTGCCGTGGGAAACGCCATCCTTCATGAACCCCGGATTTTATTTCTGGATGAACCCACCGCGGGTGTGGATCCTGTTTCCCGCCGCGCGCTTTGGGAAATGCTTTATGAGCTTTCGGACCGCGGTGTCGCGCTTTTTGTCACCACGCATTACATGGAAGAGGCCGAGCGCTGCAATCAAATCGCTTTTATCAGCCAGGGAAAAATCCTGAAAATCGGCCGGCCCGCGGATTTAAAGGAACAAACACCGGGGCATTTTCTGGAAGTCGAGTGCCAGCCCCTGATGAAGGCCTCCCGTGTTTTTACAAAAATTCCCGGACTTATTGAAATGACCGCGTATGGCACAACCCTTCATCTGAACGTGGAGCAGATGGGTTCAGCGCGCGAGCAAATTCAGGAGCTTGCGCGGGCAGAAGGCATTCAGGTAACATCGGTCAAAGAAATTCCGGCCTCTCTGGAGGACGTGTTCGCGACCCTTTCCGAGGAGGACAACCGTGGGACGCATTAGCGCCGTGGCCCGGAAAGAATGGCTGCACATTATCCGTGACCGAAGAACCCTGATGATGATTGTGACCATGCCGCTTTTTCAGCTCATTATTTACGGCTATGGGATCAACAGCGATGTGAAACATCTCGCGACCGTGGTCCACAATGAAGATCAGACCCCTCTCAGCCGCCGGCTTATCGAATCCTTTGAGCAGTCGTCTTATTTTGACGTGGTGAAACAGGTTCATACCCCGGCGGACTTCCGCCGTGTCCTGGACCGCGGAGAGGCCAAGGCAGGACTTCATATTCCTCCGGAATTTGCGAAGGATCTCCTTGCGGGAAGGAGCGCGCCTCTTCAGCTGGCGATTGACGGCTCCGATTCAAGTCCCGCGAATACGGCGCTGAATACGAGCCGCGCGATTGTGCAGGCCTTTATGCAGAAGGAAAGGCTTGTGACTGTTCAGACGCTGCCCATCGATTTCCGCCCGCGCATGTGGTACAACCCGGATCTGAAAACGCCTTTCTTTATGGTGCCTGGGCTCGTGGGGCTTCTTCTGCAAGTGCTTATCCCCATGATCACGGCAACGGCCATTGTCCGGGAGAAAGAGCGGGGGAATATTGAACAGCTCCTTGTCACGCCCATTAAATCCTACGAGCTTATCCTCGGGAAAATCATTCCTTATATCGGAATCGGAATGCTTATTTCTTTCTGCATCATTATGGCAGCCCGGGTTCTTTTTCATGTTCCGATCCGCGGAAATCCCGTCACTCTTTTTCTGCTGACCTTTTTATTCCTCACGGTCTGTCTCGGGATCGGAATTTTAGCTTCGACGATCGCGGAGAACCAGCAGCAGGCCGCTCAGCTGGTCATGTTTATTGTTCCGCCCTCCATTTTGCTTTCCGGGTATATTTTCCCGCGTGAAGGCATGCCGCTCCCGATTTATTGGATCAGTCATTTCATTCCGCTCACCTACTTTGTCACGATTATCCGGGGAATTATTCTCAAAGGCCTTGGTTTCCGTGATCTTTTGCCGCAAATTCTGCCGCTTTTCACAATGGCAGTCGTGATTCTTTCGATCAGCATCAAAAAATTCCAAAAACGTCTCGCCTGATCTCCTCTTTTTGTTATCTTTTGCTTTTCATTTCCATATTTATGAATAGAATGAGAGCACTTTGACAGTTCATTGACCCGGAATTAATAGAGGGCCCCCATGATTTGGGTATTTTTCAATCTCTTCATTATTGCGATGCTTCTGGTAGACATTCTTGTCTTCCACCGCAAGGATCATGAAGTTAAGATCCGAGAGGCCTTAATCTGGAGTGCTGTCTGGATTGTTCTTGCGCTTTTATTCTGCGCGGGCATTCATCAGTATTGGGGCCCGGAAAAGGCCATGACCTTTTTGACCGGGTATGTGCTTGAAAAATCCCTCAGCGTCGATAACCTTTTTGTCTTCCTCCTCATTTTTACCTACTTCAAGGTTCCTTCCAGCCTTCAGCATAATGTCTTATTTTGGGGGATTCTCGGCGCCTTAATCATGCGCGCCCTCTTTATATTTACAGGCATAGCCCTTTTGGAAAGGTTCCATTGGATTGTCTATGTTTTTGGAGGTTTGCTGATTTTTACGGGATTCAAGCTGTTTTCCGGAGGCGAAAGGCAGGTCGACCCCGAAAAGAACCCGATTGTGAAGGCTTTTCGGAAGATCATGCCCGTAACCCCGCACTACCATGGGAATAAATTTTTTGCCCATGTGAATCATAAGCTTTATGCCACGCCCCTTTTGGTCGTACTTATAGTGATTGAAACAACGGATGTCATTTTCGCAATGGATTCCATTCCTGCGATTTTGGCGATTACAACCAATTCGTTCATTGTTTATACGTCGAATGCGTTTGCCATTCTTGGCCTTCGGGCGCTTTATTTTGCCCTTTCAGGACTGATGAAGATGTTCCATTACCTGAACTATGGGCTGGGAGTCATCCTGATTTTTGTCGGGGTGAAAATGGTGGGCGAACATTTTTTTAAAATCCCTGTGGCCGTGGCCTTGGGCGTAATTGCGGTGGTTCTCACTGCGTCGATTACACTGTCCATCCTGCGGCCTGAAAAACCCAAGCATTAATTTAAACTTATAAACCGGCAGTAAAGAACATACGGAGACTTCCCTTGTTTAATCTCTCAGGATTTTCTCACATCGAAGTGACGGCTCTGTGGTGTGTTTTAGGAACAGCAGTTCTCGGGCTGCTTTACGCGGTATTTCTCGGCGTTCAAGTGCTTTCTCAGGATAAAGGCACCGCTGAGATGCAGAAGATCAGCAATGCGATCCTGGTCGGATCAAATGCGTATCTCTACCGCCAGTTCAAGACCATCGCCTTTTTAATTCTCCTCGTGACCGCGGCTTTGTATTTTACGGCCGGTTCGCACAACCTTGCCGTGGGACGCGCCTGTGCGTTTCTGATGGGCTCTATCTTTTCCGGTTTTATCGGATTCGTGGGGATGAACCTTGCGGTCCGCGGGAATGTCCGCGTGGCGGCTGCGGCAAACCGCAGAAGCTTCAGCGATGCCCTGAAGATTGCTTACCGCACAGGAACGATTACCGGGATGCTGACGGACGGCCTTGGGCTGTTTGGCGGAACCCTTATTTTTATGGTCTATGGTGAAAAGGCCTACGAAGTTCTTCTCGGGTTTGGTTTCGGCGGAACCCTTCTGGCGCTTTTTATGCGTGTCGGCGGCGGTATTTTTACCAAGGCCGCGGACGTGGGCGCGGATATTGTCGGTAAAATTGAAAAGGATCTTCCCGAAGATGATCCCCGTAACGCCGCAACGATTGCGGACAACGTCGGCGATAACGTTGGGGACTGCGCTGGAATGGCTGCGGATATTTTCGAATCTTATGAAGTGACGATTGTTGCGGCCATGATTCTGGGCTGGGCGTCCTATGGGCATCAGGGGGTCATTTTCCCGCTTCTTGTGCGTGCCATCGGGGTCATTGCCTCCATGGTCGGGACTTACATGGTCAGGACCACCGAAGATATCCGGGATGCCATGAAAGCCATCACCAATGGTTTTCTGATTTCCGCGGCCGTGTCGGTGACGGGCTTTGTGATTATCGGATTTTTTTATCTCCGCCGGCCGGATGTGGACTTGCTTCCAGGCTGGGCCGGTCTTGGGGTGCATGGCCTTGATATGCGTCCGGTTTGGGCCTGTCTTGTCGGTATTTTTCTTGCGCTTGCGATTCAGCGTCTCACGCAGTACTTCACGCACACGGCCCATAAACCCGTGAAGTCCATCGCCGAATCCTGCCAAACCGGCCACGCGACAGCCATTATTACAGGGCTTGCTGTGGGGCTCGAAAGCTCGGTTTGGGCCATTCTTGTCATTGCGAGCGCGATTGCTTTTTCAGTTCTGATTTATTCCGGTTCGGATCCGACGTTCGTGGCCTACGGCGTCGCGATGTGCGGTATCGGTATGCTGACCCTGACGGGGGACAATATTTCCATGGACGTCTTTGGTCCTGTGGCGGATAACGCCAACGGCATCGGGGAAATGGCGCATCTTCCGAAAGAAGCCCGCCAGATTCTTGCGGACCTTGACGCGGTTGGAAACACGACCAAGGCGATCACGAAAGGGATTGCGATTGCTTCCGCTGTGGTGGCCGCGATTTCTCTTTTTAACGCGTACATCACCGACATCAGCACGATTACGCATCAAGCGTATGATATCGTGGCTTCGACCCTTTCGATTTCCTATCCCAACGTCTTCATCGGGCTTTTGATCGGCGGCGCCATTCCCTTTTTGTTCAGCTCCCTGACCATCAAGGCCGTGGGACGCGCGGCTTTTCTGATTGTGAAAGAGGTGCGTGAGCAGCTGAAAGACAAAGACATTTGGGAAGGCCGCAAGCTTCCGGACTATGCGCGTGTGGTTGCGATCTGCACAACGGCCGCTCAGAAAGAACTGATCCGTCCCGGAGTGCTGGCCATTGCGGCACCTTTGATCGTCGGGTTTCTCCTCAAGAAAGAAGCCCTTGGCGGTTTTCTTGCAGGAATGATTTTGTCCGGGCAGCTCCTGGCTGTTTTTATGTCAAATGCCGGCGGCGGCTGGGACAATGCGAAAAAACTGATTGAGGACGGTGTTTTTGGCGGTAAAGGTTCCGAGGCCCATAAGGCCTCTGTGACCGGTGACACCGTGGGAGACCCGCTTAAGGACACGGCGGGCCCGGCACTGAACCCTTTGATTAAAGTCATGAATATGGTCGCTCTTCTGGCGATTCCGCTGGTGGTGAAATATGAAAGTTCGGTTCCTGTATTTTGGGCCGCAGCGGTTGCCGCCGCAGCGCTTATCTTCCTTGTTCTGAAAGATGTCGCAAAATCCCAGGAAGAGCTTGAAATTATCAAGCAGGCGTAAGGAGCGGAGTCAGCCTTGAGTCTTTTTGTACTCGCCCTGTTGGTGGCTGCTATTTTCGGGGCCGCGTATTTTTCCTACGGCCGTTTCCTGGCCCGTCATTTGGATCTCAGCGAAGACACAAAAACACCCGCCTGCGAAGTCAATGACGGCATTGATTTTGTTCCCACCGAAAAGAAATTCCTTTTAGGGCAGCATTTCTCCGCCATCGCCGCCGCGGGTCCTATTGTCGGGCCTATCCTGGCCGCGCTTTGGTTTGGCTGGCTTCCCGTTTTAATCTGGATTGTGGGCGGCGCTATTTTTTTCGGTGCCATGCATGATTTTTCAAGCATGGTCGGGTCTGTCCGCCATGGGGCCAAATCAATTGTTGAAATCGTCGGAGAACAATTCGGCCGCAAAGGATACCTTGTTTTTTTATCCTTTGTCTGGCTGTCCTTGATCTATGTGATTGTCGCTTTCACCGATTTGACCAGCGGCTCTTTTGTGAATCCCGAACTGGGCGGGGGAGTTGCCACATCCTCCATGCTTTATTTGTTTCTTGGTTTGACCATGGGGATTGTGCTGAAGGTCTTTAAGTGGCCTCTCGGAATCACGACCGCTATATTCCTTCCGCTTGTCGTTCTCAGTATCTGGTACGGGCAGGCCATGCCGCTTGTGATTCCGTCCTTTGCGGGCATGAGCCCTCAGCAGCTCTGGAATTACCTGCTGCTTCTTTACTGCCTAGCCGCCTCCGTGATTCCTGTCTGGCTTCTTCTCCAGCCCCGCGGATACCTGGGAGGATTTTTCCTCTACAGCACGCTTGCGGCCGGTTTCATCGGACTGCTTCTTGGCGGGGAAAAAATTGATTACCCTGCTTTTATTGGATTCACCAGCGAAAAAGGGCTCCCGTTGTTCCCGCTTCTTTTTGTGACCGTGGCCTGCGGCGCCTGCTCCGGGTTCCACGGCATTGTCTGCTCCGGAACCACCTCAAAACAAATCGCGAAGGAGACGGATTGTCACGCGGTGGGGTATGGGGCCATGCTGCTGGAAGGGCTGGTGGCTTTTCTTGCGCTTGCCACCGTGATGGTTTTAGCCAAAGGAAGTGCTCTTGCGGGCCAGTCACCCGACCGGATCTACGCGGAAGGTTTGGGGAATTTTGTCCAGCACCTGGGAATCCCGAGTTCTTTTGCCCGTGCTTTTACCCTTCTCGCATTCACGACTTTTATTTATGACACGCTCGACGTGGCTACCCGGCTTGCCCGCTACATTGTTCAGGAATTAACGGGATGGAAAGGAAAGTGGGGAAGCACTCTGGCCGTGCTTGCAACTCTGGCAATCCCTTTTCTCTGTGTTTCCTTAAAGGTGACCGGGCCGGATGGTTCCGTGATTCCTGCGTGGAAGGTTTTTTGGACGATTTTTGGGACTTCAAATCAACTGCTTGCCGCCCTCACGCTCATGACGCTGTCGGTGTGGCTGGCCAAGGCGGGTAAGGCTTGGGCGCTCAGCGCGATTCCCATGGTTTTTCTTTTTGTGATGACGCTCTGGTCGCTTGGCTTAATGGTCAAGCCCGTGTTTTTTGCATTTCAGCAGGGCCGTTTTCCGACGGATGCTGTGGCGCTTACCGCCGCGGCCCTGATGATGCTTGCTTTTCTGCTGATCGTTCAAGCCCTGAAGACTTTGACCACGGCCTTTTCCAAAAGAACTTCAACCCCGTAATATTATTCCCGGCAAGTGTGGGAACCCTTTTCTTTTCCCGCGTAATAAAAGGCAAGCTTTTCAACCACGGCATGTTCTCCGGGGTCGTGATCGTCCACAAAATCCCCGGCAGAATTTTTTGACCCCGCGGTTTTGTAAAGTTTCCAGGCTTCCTCAAACGCGTTGTCGAACGACCGGCTTTCCATGTAGCGGCGCGCGGCTTTACCCATGCGCAGCAGTTTTTCAGGTTTTGAAATCAGGGTCCGTATCGCTTCGCGAAGGCTTTGATCGCTGTTGCCGCGGACCACCCATCCAGTTTCGCCGGGGACCATGTTTTCCTGCGGCCCGCCCGAATCGGTCACAATCACGGGCAGCCCCGAGGCCTGGGCTTCCAGCACAACATTGCCGAAGGTGTCCGTGGTGCTTGGAAAAACAAAGAGATCCGCGGACGCGAAGGCTTCCGCCAAAGCTTCCCCCCGGAGATCGCCTGTAAAAATCGCCGACACGCCCGACAAGTCTCTTTTCATCTCTTCAAGATAGGGACCGGTTCCAACAACAACAAAATGGAGATCCTTGATTTCCTGATGAAGGGATTTGAAGACCCGTGTCAGGTGGGGAAGGTTCTTCTCTTTGGAAATCCGGCCCACGTAAATGATTTTCAGGCCGCCCTGAATTCCGAACCGCTCTTTATAAAATTCACTCCGCTTCGAGGGCGAAAATAGAATTGTGTCAACGCCCCGCGGATAGACTTTTACCTTGGCCTCTGACAGGCCTCTTTCAATAAGATCGGACCGGGTGCTTTGCGACGGTGCTAAAACGCAGTCCATCTGGCTGTAATAAAGGGTCATGGCTTGCCACATCATGCCCTCCATCGCGTTATCATCGGTGAAATACTTTACATACTGCGGAAAAGCGGTGTGATAGGTCCCGATGAGTGGCAGGCTGAGGCTTTTCGCGACGCCTAGCGCTGCAAGACCGATGGGGCCCGGCGTTGAAGAGTGAATGTGCGTAAATTCTTCACGATAACAGTAATCCAGTATATCGAAAAAGGGAGGGTAGTAAAATTTCTGATCGCGGTATTCTTCAAACCTGAAGGACCCGAGCGGCCGGAAATGTTTGACCCCTTCCAGTTCAGAATGGTTTCCAGAATCGCAGGTGACAAGCGTGTAATCTTTGCCGGTCTTTAACGCGGACTGAACCTGGCGCTTCAGGGTTAAGGCCACGCCGTTGACTTCATGAAAGGTGTCTGTGAAATGAGCCACTTTGACAGGCTCCTCGGCGGCAGCGTGCTGCGCTTTTTTTCTTTGGGCGTAGCGCCGCACGATTTCCCTGCTGAAGGCGATGTCTTTTCTGAAAAGGGAATAGGCCAGAAAATAGGGTCCCATCGCCGTGTATACCATTCCTGTGGAACCCAGGGTTTGAAAGAGCTGGGAGAAATCAGCCTGGAACAAACCCCGGAGCTGCTGGGTGTTGAGTCTGGACAGCAGCCTTCCTGTGATTTTCTGAACAAGATCAAACCATAAATCGTCCAGCTCTTCAGGCTTTGAAGGGTCGGCCTTCAAAGCTTTTTTAACCTCGGGATCATCATCCGCGAGCGTCATGACCTCCTGGCGGAACTGATCAAAAAAAGAAACGGATTCCCGCGGATTCTTTTTCCAGAGCCGTGCCTGTTTTTCAAAGAAATATTTCACCTTCGCGGTAATACCCGGCCCTTTCTGTTCAATCAGCGTGTCGGTTGTAAGGATTCGGTCGAGAACCGAAAAAATGACATCGCCGCCTGAACGGCTGTTCTTTTTGAGCATTTTATTTTTATAAAACTGGTAGGCGATCCCATAGAGATTGCGTGCAAAAGCCCTGGGGGTTGCGGGTTTTCCGGCCACGAGTCCTTCACCCCGGCGGATTCCGGTAAAAAAGTCTTCCGGGCTGAGGGCATTTTCCACTTCGGTGTACCGCATTCCAAGACACAGGGAACTGTGATCGTCGGATCCTCCCACGAACTGTTTATCCGGAGTGAACCCGAACGGAGGAGTGATTTTATGGCGTTCGGCCATCATCAAAAGGTCCTCTTCGGTCAGCACATCCCGTATTTGAATAAGCGCCTCGTTCAGCGTCTCGTTCCGGGAACCGTTGAGTTCAAAATTTTCAAAAAGCAAAAGGAGCTTCTCAAAATGATCGAAGGTCAGCTTGCCGTTGATGGAGAAAAGCGGGTGGGCAAGCGCATGGAAGAGTTTCTTCCGGTTGAGATAATCCGTCAGGTCGTAAACATTCGCCCTGATTTTTTGAATTTCACGGTGGTGTTTTTCGCGGAGGTTGTACACCAGAACATGAAGCTTGCACCGGTCCTCCGGGAAATAAGTCGTCACTTCCTCGCTGAGAAAAGTGTTTTCAAGAGAGGCGATCTCAAGGGCGCCGTCGATGCTGTTGTGGTCCGTCACCGTGACATGGGTCATCCCTTTGGCGCGGAGGATTTCATAAAGGCGTTTCGGCTGAGTGAAACTCTCGGGGCATCCGAGCTTTTGAAGAATCCATTCCGAAGGTTCTCCGGAGAAACGGGTGTGGCAGTGAAGGTCGATTCTCATCGCGGCAGGCCTCCTCATATTTAAGCCGTTCACATCAGATGCGGAGTTCTACCATGTGTTTCGTTCTTTTGAGATCGTTGTTAAGTAAAATCCGTGTAATTTCAGGAAGAAGAATTGCGGAAATTACGCGAGGCGGAATTTTTCGAGCACAAGGGAAACGAGCGGATGGGGATTGCGGCGCTTTTTTCTCGTTAGATAAATCGTGTCATGCACGGGGATTTTAAGAGACGGGGAAAGAACAACCATTTTCTCATGAAGAGGGGCATGGCGTGCGGAGTACTCATTGAGAGGAGCAATGCCCTTTCCGGAAAGAACGAGACGTCTTGCCACTTCAACGTCCTGGATCTCCGCAAGCACCTTAGGCTGGACGCCCTGAGTCATAAAGTATTCCTGAAGGGCGTGAAAGGTCTGGCTCTGCGCGGTTGGAAGAATAAGAGGCGCGCCGTGCAGCGACTTGGGAATTTTGGAGTATTTGGCGGCCATTGCCCGGCTCGCGCAGAAGACAATAGGAAGTTTGGCTAAAAGAAAGTTTTCAATTCCCTCTTCCGGTGCCGCACGGTAGGGAAGGTCGTTTAAAATCATGTCGAGTTTATGAGTCTCAAGGTCTTCCTGCATGGCGGAGGGCTCTTTTTCCACAACCGTAAGGTAAGTTTCCGGAGAGGCTTCAAGAATGAACCGCAGGAGTGCGTCGACGACTGTTTTAGGAATAAAACCGGAGACGCCGATTTGAATTTTTAAGGAACCTTTCCGCCCGCTCCGGTCGCCAAGGTTGTCGATCATTTCCTGACCCACATCAAAAATAGTTTTCGCATACGATAGAACCTGCCTGCCATCGTCGGTCAGGATTAACCGTTTTCCTTCCCTGGAAAAAAGGGGCCTTTCCAAGTAGTTTTCGAACACCTTCAGTTGAGCGCTGAGCGTCGGCTGAGCGAGCCGGAGTGTTTTAGCGGCTTTGGAGATAGAACCCTCCTTGGCAACGCTGTAAAAATAATAAAGGTGATGATAGTTGAACGGAATCATTGATAGTTTATTCCTAAGTTTTAGTATTGAATTATCTATTTTTCATTCGCATCTGTCAAAGCGATAATTCCGGCGTCAACGCTACGGAGGTGAGCCATGAAACCCATTTCAAATCAAATCAAAACGGTCGCCCTGCTTACAGCCATGGGTGCTCTTTTTCTTTGGATTGGAAATGCCCTTGGCGGGCAGGCGGGGATGATCACGGCGTTGGTGCTGTCCTTGGCCATGAATGCGGGGGCCTACTGGTTTTCCGACAAGGTGGTTCTTGCCATGCACGGGGCCAAACAGCTTCAAAACAATGACCCCTACGGAATCAGTGTCATGGTTTCGGAACTTGCCGCCAAGGCGGATATTCCGATGCCGAAAGTTTATCTAATTGAGGAGGGAGCTCCGAATGCTTTTGCCACAGGAAGAGATCCCAGCCATTCCGCGGTCGCTGTAACCACGGGGCTTTTAACGCTGCTCAATGAAAGAGAGCTTCGCGGCGTGCTGGCCCATGAATTGGGACACATTAAGAACAGGGACATCCTCATTTCAACAATTGTGGCCTGTTTTGCTTCCGCTGTTATGTATTTTGCCCACATGCTGCAATGGTTTGGCGCTGCTGCGGGGCATTCGCGCGGCGGTGAACGTCATGGGGCCGTCAACCCGATTGTCCTGTTGTTTACGGTTCTGGTGGCCCCCGTGATTGCGACGCTTGTTCAAATGGCTGTATCCCGCACGCGCGAGTATATGGCCGATGAATCCGGAGCTGAGATTGCAGAAGATCCTGAGGCGCTGGCTTCTGCCCTTGAAAAGATTTCTAACCCGGACCGGGTTCGTCAATTCCAGCGGGAAGACCGCGCGGCGGATATGCAGCCGGCGTTCGCCCATCTTTATATTGTGAATCACTTTTCAAACGAATCCGTCTTGAGCTGGTTCTCAACGCATCCGCCCGTAAAAGACCGGGTTCGCAAGCTAAGAGCTTTAAGCGGTAAAAAGGTTTAAACCAGAATGAATAAGTATTCTGCATGGAATGAAGAAATTTAAGGAGGCCCTATGCTGACAGCATTTAAGGAACAGCTGAGAACGCTTGCCGCGGATCCCAAAGACGGTTTTCATCTTAAAATCAGGAAAAGGGTGGGGAAAAGAGCTACCCTGCTGCTTGAGAAAAGATTAAAGAGAACCATCCTTCTAATGCCCGGGCTTGTTTCAAGAATCTACCGGCATTGGCGAGACGAGACAGCTTCAGGCGAAGTGAAAAAATTAGGGGGATTTCTTCTGACGTATCTCTATCACCCGGCCGACTTTCTTCCGGAAAAAGTCCATGGGCTTTTTGGTTATCTGGATGACGCTTACCTTGTGCTGGGTGTGTATGAAAAAGTGATTCGAGATGTTTCGATGAATGGCGCGAAGCTATCAGATTGGGACAAGAAATTTCTGGAAGAGTTTCCGCTTCTTCGGAAGAGCGTTCGTCAGGTTATCCCGGGCGAAGCGGAAAAAGTCGACGCCTTGATTCAGGGAATTGCTGAAGGCCGAAATGAGGTTTTTGAGTCGCTTTTTTCAGAGGTCTAAAGAGAAAGGATTTCTATGAATTTTGGCGGAGGAGAAGTCTGATGGAGCACTTGCTGGATCCCGTTGTCTTGTTCTTTGCTTTGGGGCTCGCGGCTGGACTGCTGAAGTCAGAATTAAGAATTCCGGAGGCGCTCTATGAAACCCTAAGTCTGTATCTTCTTGTTGCGATAGGCTTGAAAGGAGGTCTTCAGCTTCAGAAAGCTTCGGCCCTCGAAGCCATGGGACCTGTTTCCGCAGCTCTGTTTTTGGGCCTTCTGATCCCCGTGCTGGCATTCACTCTCCTTCGCTGTCTGGGACGGTTCTCAGTGCCGGATTCCGCCGCGATAGGAGCCCATTACGGCTCGGTCAGTGCCGTTACTTTTGCGGTCGTGCTTGGAACTCTTCAAAAGGCACAGATTCCCTATGAGGGGATCGTGACGGTCCTTATGGTCATGATGGAGGTTCCAGCCATTCTTGTTGGAATTTTTCTTTCGAGATGGCTGGGAAGCGGTAACCGGATTCATTGGCCACGGCTTCTTCACGAAGTCTTTTTGGGAAAAAGCATTTTCCTTCTTATGGGAGCCATGCTCATAGGATTTCTTGCTTCAGAACAGCATGCCGAGCCTTTCCGGAAAGTGTTTATCGATCCTTTTAAAGGCATTCTCGGTCTCTTTCTTCTTGAAATGGGGCTTGTAACCTCGCGCAGGCTGAGAGACCTTAAAAATGTGGGGTTATTTCTGGCTTGTTTTGCTGTGATGATGCCGGTTCTTTCAGGCTTTCTTGGTGCGTCGGCCGGGGTGCTGTTTGGACTTTCCCTCGGAGGAACGATTGTTCTTGCGACGCTTGCCGCGAGCGCCTCTTATATTGCAGCACCGGCCGCTGTCCGAGTGGCGATTCCTGAAGCCAACCCATCATTTTATTTGACGGCCTCTCTGGGAGTGACTTTCCCATTTAATTTAACGCTGGGCATTCCGCTTTATACCAAATTTTCGCAGCTTCTTTTCCATTGGCTGAGGTGAATGATGAAAACGGTCATAAAAAAACTCGTAACCATTGTTTCAGAGTCCGCATTGGAAGAAATTCTGGCGGAGGATTTTAAAAAATTGGGTGCTCATGGGTATACCGTGACGGAGGCTCGGGGAGAAGGGTCCCGGGGCAAGCGCGCTGCGGACTGGGATCAGAACAGGAATATCCGTATCGAAGTCGTTTGTGATGATGCCGTCAAGAAAGCGATTGTCCAGCATCTTGTGGATTATTATTACGAAAACTATGCCATGGTGGTTTATGTTTCGGACGTTGAAGTCATCCGTCCCGAAAAGTTTTGAGGAGGAATCTATGAAAAAGAAACGGGAGAAGAATCTGCGGCCCGCAGAGATCGAGGAAAGAATTGAGGATTACTGGAAAACCCTTCAGGGCGACAACGGCAAAAGGGAACGTCTCCCTGCCCGGAAACTCCTTTACGTGAAAAAATCGGGGGAGAAGATTTGAAACCTGTACGTCTTGGACTCATCAAAGGGGGACAGCTTGGCAGGATGCTGCTTCAGGCCGCGGCCGCCTACCCCGTTATCTGCAGTGTCATGGATAGCGATGCGTCGGCACCCTGCCGCGCTTTCGCGGGAGATTTTTTTGTCGGCGATCCGTTAAATCCCGATGACGTCTATGCCTTTGGCAGATCTCTAGATGCCGTAACTCTGGAGTTTGAACATGTAAGCATTGAAGGACTTAAGAGGCTTGAGAAAGAGGGGGTCAGGATTTTTCCCCGCCCCCAGATTTTGGAAATGATTCAGGATAAAGCAGCGCAGAAGAGTTTTTATCAAACGCTCAAGATTCCATCGCCTGAATATATTATTGTCAACGAGCGCAAGGATCTCTTGATGCATGTTGATTTTCTTCCAGCGGTGCAGAAACTGCGAAAATCCGGATATGATGGAAAGGGAGTTTTGAAACTTAACACGGCGGGAGATTTCGAGAAGGCTTTTGATGCACCCAGTTTCATTGAGAAAGAGGTTCCGTTTACAAAGGAAATATCCGTGATTGGAGTAAGAAGCTCTACCGGAGAAATTAAGACTTATCCTTTGGCTGAAACGGTTGCAGATCCCGTGCATCATCTTTTGGATTATCTTTTTTCGCCCGCGGATGTGAGCGAATCCGTAGCCTTGAAGGCTTGCGGGATCGTTCAAAGAATCCTTGAAGCGCTTGATTTCACGGGTATCCTCGCTGTCGAGATGTTTGTAACGGAAGCGGATGAAGTTCTTGTGAATGAAATGTCTCCAAGGCCTCATAATAGCGGGCACCACACTATAGAAGCAAACAGGACGTCACAATATGAGCAGCTTCTGCGGGCTATTCTGGGCTTGCCCCTCGGAGAGCCGGATCTGATTTCACCTGCGGCGACTGTCAATCTTTTGGGGCGGCCGCAGGCCAATGGGCCTGTTTTTTATGAAGGGCTGCCGCAAGTTTTGGGACGAGGCGGTGTGTACCTTCATCTTTATGGAAAAAACGAAACAAAACCCTTTCGGAAAATGGGGCATGCGACGGTGCTTCATCCGGATGTCAAAAAAGCTATTGCCATAGCGCAGGAGGTTCGGCGTGAAATCAAAATCGGTGCGCACTAGAAGCAGCAAACCTGAGGTTGGAATTATTATGGGGAGCGATTCTGACCTGGAAGTTATGAAGGAAGCCGCTAAGGTTTTGGATACGCTGGGCGTTTCCTTTGAACTGACGCTGGTTTCCGCGCATCGAACCCCCGATCGCCTTTACCAGTACGTTCGGAAGGCGGAATCGCGGGGGCTTCGGGTTTTGATAGCGGGCGCCGGCGGGGCGGCGCATCTGCCCGGGATGGCGGCAGCCCTTACGATGCTGCCGGTCATTGGCGTCCCCGTAAAGTCTTCCCATTTGAATGGGCTTGATTCGCTCCTTTCGATTGTTCAAATGCCGGGTGGAATTCCCGTTGCCACCGTGGCGATTAATGGTTCGCACAATGCCGGACTTTTGGCCGCGGCCATCCTTGCGAATGGCAATCAACGCCTCAGAAAAGCGCTCGCGGCCTATAGGAAATCTATAGAGTCGAAAGTTTTAGCCAAAGCCCAGCGGCTGGAAAAAACCGGTTATGAGGGCTATTCGTGCTAAGTATCCCGCCGAAGAAAGACATTCTCACCCGCGTCATGGTCTTGGCACGGCCTATGCATATATACCCGTGTCATGAATGATAGTCCGGAAAGAAAGCGCTTTGTTGCAACAATAATGTCTTTTCGGAACCAAAATTGAAATCCCATCACGGGAGGTTCCCATGCAAAGACTTTCAAGAAGAGTAGAGACCTTAATACGCCAATGGGTTTGGGTTGAGGAACACAAGAAAGCCGTTGCCTCTATTCGCAAAAAATAACGCTCCTTCAGCTGTTTTAGGATGAATCATGCCGTTTTTGCCTCCTGGGGAGTCTGCCCTTTTAGCCTCTCTGTTCAAACAAATTCCCGACACTGTTGTTTTTGTTTTTGACGTTGAACTCCGGTGTACTTTTGCAGGAGGCAGTGCGCTCGTAAGGAGCGGATTTGGAGCGGGTCTTGAGGGACAGCCTCTGGCCTCTTTTTTCAGCCGCGAGGACGAGGCTGTCTGCCGCGCCATTCTGCTTGGGGAAGCGCATCGCTTTGAACGTTTCCTGCGGGAAAGTTTTTTTGTTGCTCAGGGCTGGCCCGTCAAAGGCGAGGATGGGAAAATCACCGCCGGGGTTTTGTTTTTTCAGGACAAAACGGAATTTAAAAAGAATCTCGATCTTTTGGAACAGAGAAATAACGCGCTTAAAGAAGCCCTCAGTCAGGTGGAGGAAGATAAGCAGCGGATCAAAAAGCAAGTCACTGCGAATATCCAGAATGTGCTCATGCCGCTTCTGGAAAAATTGAAAATCCCCGATTATCCATCCACGATCCCGTATGTTGAGCTGATTGAGAAGAGCCTCCGGGAGCTGACCAGCGCTTTTGGGATGAAAATCGCCGAGCGGTTTTACCGGCTCACGCCCAAGGAAATCCAGATTTGTTCCATGATCAAAAACGGCCTGTCTTCCCGTGAAATAGGCCGGCTGCTGAATATTTCCGAGGGAACGATTGAAAGCCACCGGAACCACATCCGCCGCAAACTCGATATTGCCGGAAAAACAGTTAACCTCGCGACCTACCTTCAAACCTTTGATGGTTTTTAATCTCTGATTTTTGCTTTCCCTGCCGATAAATAAGGTGAGTCTTCATACTTATGGGGTGCCTTATGAAACCGGTTATTTTTTCAGGGATACTTTTAGCAGCCGTTTTAGGGATTCTTCCCGGCAGCGCTTTGGCCGCCGAGAGCGCTTCTTTTATGCCGGTCGAGTTCCGGGGCGCTTCCGGAGCCTATGAAGCGGTGAGTGAAGCGCCGGACTCAGGACGCGAAGAAAGTGCTTCCGTATCCGAACCGGATGGGGAAATAGAAACCGTTTCCATGCCGGCTGAAAATCCTCAGGCGCTTTATGCCAAAGATGAAACACTGAAAGGCGGGCGGCTTGACTTGGGGCGTTTGGAATCCCGGGCCACGCTGAAGTTCCGCGATGGGGAATATGCCTTTGTGGAGGTGGCCGTTTCTCTCCGCCTGATGGATGGGACGCTTAAAAGTGCTTTAACAAGCGCCGAGTACCGCCCCAACCACTCGGAAATTCTTGACGAGTCGGCCATTCAGGATCTGGAAACGCGCTTTGTGGCTGAAATTCAAACAGCCTTCCAGGATTATGAAGCTCATTACGGGCCTTCTTTTCTTGAGGCGCTTGAAAACCTGGGGGCGCGTTATGTCCGAAGCACGGTTTCCCAGCTTCCGGTAACGGTCCAGGCCCTGCTTGCCAAATCGCGTGAACTGGATACGCGCAAAGCACCCAAACCTTCACCTTATCCGCTGACCCAGCTTGCAGGGTCTCATGGCCTTGAACTGTCACTCCGGAAGGAGTCTTCAACCCGTACGGAAAATCTTGAAATTGTAAGGGCAGGGAATGAGGAGTCAGGCATCTGGGTTCCGCGCTATGAAGCCAGGACCCGTTTTATTCTGACTGACTTAGGGCATGATGAACTCAACCGCTATCTTCTTGCGGTGATTGATTACAGGGTCTCGACTCAGCCCGCACCCGGAGGCATGCTGAAGTCCACTTTTTCTCTGACCGTGACCTATAAGAACAATCCGCCGGTTCATCACACAGAAAGCTTTCTTCATGAAACCCTTGTGGAAGAACGCAAGTTTATGCCTAAGTGGAGAAACTCTTTCGTATCGCGGGGGACTGAGAAGCTGATGAATCAAACCGCCACTAACCGCGAAAAAGTGGAGTGCGCGCTTTTTGTCTCTTACCTTGAGCCGTATCTTTATGACCTCTATTATGATTTTTCCCCCTTCCTTATGAAGGCCCGCATGGCTTTTGCCAGCCGGGACACTCAGCGCGAACTCCGGCGCTTGGAAAAAACCTCGAAACCGTAAGCCTCCGCGCCTGCCGGAACCCTGAAAACCCCCTGTTTTCCCGGCATTACCCCGCTGTTTTTCACGCGTTTTCCCCGAAAAACAAAAACGAGTTATTTTCATCCCTTTAAAAAGACTTCCCGCATCTATTTTCAGCAAACTCAATTCATAGTCTTGAAATCACTTATTAATAAGGTACGGTTTAAGCACAAACAGATATTAAATATTTTTATATTTTTAGGCTCTCAGAAATCACGGCAGGAAGAGGAATCCGCCAATTTATGAAAAGAAAAAGTCTCTCAATCACAGCGCTTTTTTTAGGGGTTTCGCTGGCCTTCGGGTCAGCCCCTGGCAGCGCGTGGGCGGAAGACGGCGGTGCGATGTTTGGGAACCCGGGCGAAAATGTGAAGCCGGTGATGAAACCCTTTGAAAAAAATAAACCGCGGCGCGATTCCAAAATCCCATCAGGCTCGGTGATGGGGGAATCTTCCGTTCTTTCACCCCCGGGCCAAGTAAGTCCAAGGCCTACGGAGAAAGAAGAGAATGAAGGCGTGAAAACGGCGGCCGAAATCAAAACTCAGATCAAGCAGATTCAAAGGCTTGATGAAGAACTGAGCGCGGCGTTGTCGGAGAAGCAGGAGTTGGAAGGCCGCTATTCCGAAGTCTTGAAAAGGCTTAACGGCGAAAACCAAGGCCGGATGCTGCAAGAAAAACCCAAGGAGAAAATTGCGCGTCATAAGCAAGTGGCCATGACGCTCGGATTGATTGCGGGCAATCTCGAGGAGAGCCTTGAATCCCGTGACGGAACGCTTGATGCGGCCGTTAAGCGGTACCGGGACTATCAGACGCTCGAACCTTTCGAGGGTACGGTAAAGGAGGTGCGGCAGCTGATCCAGAAAGCGCGTGAACGCAAGGCCGCATTGCCTGACATGATTGCCGGCACTGAAAAAAGCATCGAGGAACGCGATGCCGCTTACCATGCTGAAGTTGAAAAATCTTTGGCTGAGAACTCGGATGTGCTTGGAGACGTGAAGAACACAGGGAGTAAAAGAGAGTATCTCCAGAAACTCTGGCCTGATTACGAAAATCAAAGTGATGTCCTGCTCCCCTGGGCGCACGCAGTTCCTGTTGTGACCGAATCCCATGAGGCGGTCATCGCGGGACTGAAAGTGGCTTTTGATTTCAGGAACGGACAAATGGATCCCGGCATTCAGGGCGCGGTGCATGCTGTTCGAGCGGCCAGGGAGGAGTCCCCGGGCCGTGAGGTCAAACTCCTGCGCCCGCCTCAGGTGATCAGTGTTTTTGGCGCATATAGCGTGGCCCGTCAGGGCTTTGCTCATTTCCTTTCCGTGAGCGGCGGGTCAAAGACGGATTTTGTTTTGTATGAGACCGAACACCCGGACAAAGGAAACAGTAAGCCGAAAAAGGCCGCATCGTTTTCCGCCTATGATTTAACCCGGCAGATGCTGGTTGAGTCGGATGTCAATGAAGACAAGATTTTGAATGCTGAGGATGCTGATTTGATGATCAGCGAGACCGTCACCGTGGATTCCCGAGCGGGAAGGCGGGGGAAATTAGCCGACTTAAATAAGGATGGCCTGTTTGACCGCGCCGACGCACTGAGGGCTCTGGCAGCCGTGGAGTCTGGGGACGAAGGCGCTGAAAGGGCCGAGCTGAAGGCCGAGATTGAGAAAATACTTTCTGCCCAGAAAAATTTTCTAAAAGGAATCCCGCCCATTTGGCGTGAAGTCCGTAATGTTGAGCCCGTGATCAGCCGCGAAAACCTTGAAGCGCTTCTTGCCGGGACACCCACCGATCAGGCCGCGTACCTTCTGCAGGCGCATGATTATTTTCGTTTAATGAAAACGGCTTCCGAAGCTATTGAGACTTTGAACCCGGGATTGATCGCCGAGCGGCACCCTGATTTTTTTGATGAGAACGGGGATCTTAAGAAGGGACTGGCGGATATGATCGGTCAGGCCGGGCTTGCGGCGCTTCCGCGCATGACTCTTTCGGGTGACATCAAGACAGACATTCCTCTGTCCGACCTGCGTGAGTTTGTCGCAACACTCAGGGCTGAGATGGGCGAAGACCCAGCCGTTGTCTTTGATATGCGTTTGAAGGAATCACGGGCGGCCAAGGATTCTGTGGTGGAAAGTCTCTCTGCGGTGAATGAAACCCTGCAGGCCTTTTTTAACGCTGTTCCTGAGAAGGAAGACGAAGCGGCCGCGAAGAACTGAAAATTTTAAGTCAGAGGGAAAGTTGAGAAGTGAGAGAAAAGCCTGCGGGTTACTCCGCGGGCTTTTTTCCTTTTTGCTTTTCCCGGTTCTGGCTTGCGAGATTCAGAAGTTCTTCAAGAGAGAGCCGTCCCTCGGCTTTCTGGGGATCCGCCATGGCCGACCCAAAACTGAGCAGGATCGGAAAAGGAAATTTTTTCTGATCGTTGAAATGTTTGAGATTAAGGATTAACCGTCCCAGGATAATATCCACGTCCGCCTCGTTATTGGGGATCGCTGTAAAAACAAACTTATCGTCCGCCAGGCGGGCAATAATGTCCGATTCCCGGAGCGTGCTTCTCAAAATCTGCGCGGCCATGGCCAAAGCTTTGTCCCCCGCGGCTTGTCCGTAAGTTTCATTGATCCATTGCAGGCGGTGCAGATCCATATGAATCAGGATCACAGGTTTCGCGCTTCTCGCCGCAAGGCGGATCTGCTGCTTGGACAGCGTGTGAAATCCCTGGGAGTTGTAGAGCTGTGTGTTTTCATCCGTAACCGAAAGAGAGGCGATGATTTTGAGCGCTTCCTGGTGAAAAAGTTCATAGAGTGACGCAAACAGCCAGATCAGGATCGTGAGGCAGATCAGCGAAAGGGCCCGGATCATCGTCAGGGCCTTCTCACTGAATTGACTCGGGAAAGTATAGCCTGAGATTTGCAGGTAATAGAAGAACATGACCTGAAGGATGACAAAGCCGACCCAGATGCGCCCGGAATCTTTTTTCGCCAAAATGGTTGCTACGACCGGCAGGGAAACCAGCCAGGCCAGCATCGGACCGTCATAGCCGCCGCTGATAAAAGTCAGAAATGCCAGCAGCACATACACATTCGCGACCACCCAGTTGCCTGCCAAAACCGGTGAACCGGTGAACTTGATCAGGTAAACCGTCAGAAAAATCAGGATGTTTGACAAGAGGATGGCGAAGCCTCCCATGGGAGACCCGAGCACAAAATAAAAGGGGATCAAGATCAGTCCGCAGGCCGTGTAGGAAATGGCCAGGCTGATGACCAATTTGGAACGCCGGAGCATGTCCACATTCTGGAATTTTCCAGAGGAGGACAGAAAACGGTCTGTGGCAAAAGTGATGGTTTCTTTTAAAAAGGTCAGCATGGTGTGAATTTTCCCGGAGTTGACTGCGTCCCAAAGCCCGGCCGTGTGAAAAGATTCCGCCGGAACAAGTCCTTTATATATCGTAAGAGCAGGCCTTTTTCTGTATCCCGTATATTTTGACGGCCTCGAATAAAAAAACCCTAAATAAGGCTTAGGCTTTGTCTTGAAGTGACGATAATTTCTGCCCCGCCACCTTTAAAATGATCAGGAGAAACCCATGGAAAACACAAACCCTTTCAAAAATTCCCAAATCATCATTCTTGGATTCTCAATTGCCGCCGCGACCGTGCTCTCAACGGTGATTCTTTCCAAGACCCTGATTCAGATGAAACGTTTTAGCCAGGAAATCATATCCGTCACCGGATCCGCCGAGCAGAACATCACTTCTGACTACGCGGTTTGGCGCGGCGAGTTCTGGCGCCGGGACCCGCTGATGACCTCGGCTTTTGCCGCCGCAAAAGAGGATTTGAAAAAAGTCCGGGAATACCTGATTGCCAAAGGCGTCCGGGAGGCCGACCTTTCGGCTTCCCAGGTGTCCACCTCGGTCCTTTATAAAAAGAACGAAAAGGGAAACGATACCAATGAAATCGAGGGCTATCAGATCAGCCAGTCGATCGAAGTCCGGAGCACTGATATTTTGAAGGTGGCGGAGACTGCCCGGACTTCCACGGAGCTGATTGACCAGGGGATTCAGTTCACATCGCAGACGCCGGAATATTTTTACACCAAACTCGCGGATTTGAAGGTAGAGATGCTGGCCAAGGCCACGGAAAACGCCAAGCTCCGTGCGGACCAGATGGCAAAATCCACGGGAAACAAGATCGGGCTGATGCGTTCCGCCCGTATGGGTGTTTTTCAGATTACCCCGGTTAATTCACTCGAAGTCTCGGATTGGGGAGTGAATGACACCTCGTCGCTTGAAAAGAAAGTGACGGCGGTTGTGAATGTCTCTTTCTCG
Organism: uncultured bacterium; assembly: GCA_964434115.1. Lineage (GTDB taxonomy): Bacteria > Omnitrophota > Omnitrophia > Omnitrophales > Aquincolibacteriaceae > ZLKRG04. The sequence goes on along the minus strand of CAYSSX010000004.1, from coordinate 302,301 downwards.
ATCGGGGCTTAATTCAGCGGGAAGGGGCCGGTGTTTTTGGTTTTCCTGTCCGGCCCGCGGTGGTGATCAAAAAGACGGCCGCGATGATCACCGAAGCTCCGGCCAAAATTCTCAGGGTCAGGGGTTCTCCTAAAATTAGCCAGCCCAGAAAAACAGCCACCACGGGATTGATGTACGCATAAGTTGAAGAAAGCGCGGGCGGTGTGACTTTGACAATCCAGATGTAACAGCTGAAACCGACCAGGGCCCCGAAAACCACGAGGTAGCCCAGCGCAAGCCAGGAGCGGCAAGACACGGCCGCAAAATCAACATGCAGAGGTTCCCCGGTTAAAATACTGGCAATCAAGAGACAGAGGCCTCCTGAAATCATTTCCATACCGGTGGCCGCGGGGGAGGAATCCGGCAAAGGCAGATGCCGGGTCAATAGCGACCCAATGGCCCAGGACAAGGCGGCGAGCGTTAAAACTAAGGCGGCCCAAACCGGCACGCTATGAACGTCTGAAGGATTGGGTGCGGCCAAAAACCAGATCCCGGCAAAACCCAGAAAAATACCCGCGAGGGATTGAAAAGAAGGCCGGGCTTCCTGCTTCCACAAAATTTGAAGAAGCGACATCCACAAAGGAACGGTTGCCACCAGAAGCGCCGCGATTCCGGAAGAGACGAACTGTTCTGACCAGACGACTCCGCCGTTTCCGCCTAAAAGAAGAAGCGCTCCGACAATGGCCGCGGAACGCCAGTGAATCTTGAGCGGGCGAGGGGCCCCTCGCAACCGAGCCCAGCCGTAAAGAAGTGTTCCCGCAATCACAAACCGTATTCCAGCCATCAGAAAAGGCGGCAGGGTTTCAATCGCCATCCGGATGGCCAGATAGGTGGACCCCCACAGCAGATAGACAGCACCGTAGGCGGCCATCACTTTCCATTTGGGCGCAGACAGGTTTGAAGCATCACTCATAGCGGCTCCGGATTTAAAAATCTTGTCATTTATTATCAGAAAGCGGCATAATCAGCAAGATTTCCCCCCACTAACCGATCTGAATAAGCCGTGAAAGAGGATGAGCTATGACGATTTTGAAAGAGTTTCAGACATTCGCAATGAAAGGTAATGTCGTGGATATGGCCGTAGGCGTGATCATTGGCGGCGCGTTTGGCAAGATTGTGACATCGCTTGTCAACGACATCATCATGCCGCCTTTGGGTCTTCTTCTGGGTAAAGCTGATTTTGCCGGGCTGTTTATCAGTCTGAACGGGAAGTTTTACGCGACCCTTGCCGAAGCCCAGGCTGCCGGCGCTCCGACCCTCAATTACGGGCTCTTTATCAACACGATTGTGAATTTCTTGATCGTGGCTTTTTCGATTTTTATTGTGATTAAACAGATGAATCGGTTTGCACCCAAGCCGTGTGATCCTCCCGCGAAGTAATCCGGACACCCGGAGCCGGCGGTTTCGCCGACAAACGCGTAATCGCCGGCTCTTTATTTGCCAAAACCTATGACCTTGCAGGAACCTCTCACCGTACTGACGGATGTTCTTCTTGCCGCGCTTTGCCTCGGCTTTTTTTCCAGGCTATCCAGAGAGTTTCCCGGCCGCTGCGGAGGATTTATTTTTTTCTGGGCGCTGACCTTTTTCATGGTCGCTTTGGGGGCCTTGGCCGGGGCTGTGTCCCATGGGTTCAAACCGTACCTTTCAGAACCGGTTAAATTCTGGGTTTGGAAGACCGCTGTTTTTTCAATCGGCCTCGCGAGTTTGGGAATGCTTGGGGCAGGGATCCGTTCAGCTTTTCCCGGCGCGGGTTCCACGGGCCGCTTTCTGATGGGGGCTGCGCTTTTAAAGTTCTTTGTTTTTGCGTGGGTCATGGCCCGCTCCGACCGCTTTCTTTTTGTCATTGTGGATTATCTCTTTTCCATGGCGGCTGTGCTGGCTCTTTCCGTCAAAGAAGGGATTCGTCCCGGAAATGGCCCGGCCTGGACCTCGGCAGGGCTGCTGCTTTCTTTTGCCGCGGCCGGAGTTCAGCAAAGCCCGCTTTTCCTAGGACCTTTGAATCATAATGACCTTTATCACGTCGTACAGATGGCGGCTTGCTCGCTTCTTTTTAAAGGGGTTCTGGTGCGGGCCGCAGGGAATAAGGAAACTTCTCTTTAAGGAATTTTAAATAACGGGGGATGTATGCAGAAAAGCCTTGTCGTGGTTTTATCCATTCTTTGTATCAGCCTGGCGGTGACAAACGTTCTTTCTTTTCAGGCCTATCTCAAATCCAGCCAGCGGCAGACGGAAATCCTTCAGGAATTCACTCAAAGCGCCAGAGACTTGAAAACGTGCGAGGCCTCAAGGGTGGAATCGGTGGGTGAAAAAGCGGGGGCCGCGGCCAAGGATTTGCAAAGCCGCACGCAGGAGTCGTATCAGGTATTGAATCAGCAGGCGGAGAAAACTTCCGAGCAGCTCCAGAAAATCGCGGGCGAAGCGATGGTGGTCATTAACGAACAGGCCGCCAAGAGCGGGAAGGATATTGAAACCGCGACCCAGGACTTACTGGCGACCTTGAACCAGGAACTGGAGAAATTCCGGGAATCCATGAACAAAAAAACGTCCCCCAACCCCTAAAGGCTTTGTTATACTAGCGGCCATTCAGGGAGGCTGCAAAACCGTACCCAGGTCATTCGGCCGGCGCAAAACCGGATGGCCCGGCGAAACCCAAGGTGTTGAAATGAAAAAGGTTCGTTTCTCTCTTTTACTAACGATGAGTCTTCTGTTTTTTTTCGCAGGTTTTGCACGGGCGGAAACTTCCCAGGAACAGCTGGATAAGGCGCTCCAGTACATTCAAAAGAATGATTTCGCAAAAGCGGCTGAACAGCTCAACCTGATCACCACGATTGACCCCAAATTTGCCCCGGCCTATCTTCACCGCGGACTTCTTCTCAGCAAACAAGGCCAGAACAAGATGGCTTTGGCTGATTTTGAAAAGGCCATTTCCATTGATTCCAAAATGGCAGAAGCCTATGTCGGGAAATCGATGATCCTTTTTTCTGAAGGCAACCTGGACGGCTCTCTGGCCCAGCTGGATAAAGCCATCGAGCTGAACCCCGGCATGGGGACCGCGTTTTATAACCGCGGCATGGCCCATTACTACAAAGGTGACTTTAAAGAATCGCTCTATGATTTTGATATGGCCAAATCGCTGGGTGAGGAAGTGGAACAGGAAATTTACGAAGAGGTTTCCATGTTCCGTGATATCAAGGAGAGCATTAATAAATTCACCAAAGCCATGGATACCGAACCCTCAGACCCGCTGAATTATTACAACCGGGGAATTCTTTATTACCATTCCAAAGACTACAAAAGCGCCTTGAAGGACCTTGAAAAAGCGGCGGAGCTGGGCATGGATCTCGAAGAAGATCTTCTCGAAGAAGTCCGGAGTTTGGCTTCCGGCAAGCCTCTTCCCGCCGTTCCTCAGCAGTCCATTATCGATGAAGCCGCCAAGCCGTTGTCTGGAAACCAGTCGTAACTCAAGAAATTCTCCGGAGTGTGATGGCTGTCCGAAAAAAGAAATTAAAACCTCCGTCTAAGGTCAAGGAACCCAGCTCTCTTTTTTCCGAAGCCGTTTCTTTTGCTGCCCGCGCGCATCAGGGCCAGCTTCGCAGGGACGGTAAAACCCCCTACATCAGCCATCCCTTCCGTGTGGCTTTTACCCTTCGGCATCTTTTTGGCGTGACGGATGAGTGCACGCTGGTTGCCGCGGTCCTGCACGATGTTTTTGAAGATACCCTCCGCGACTTTGAGGATGTGGAAGAAAAATTCGGCGCGGAGGCCGCTGTTTTTGTCGCGCTGCTGTCCAAGGACAACCGGCTGCCGGAAAAACTGCGTGAATCCGTTTACCTTGCGCAGCTTAAAAGAGCACCGGCCGCCGTCAAATTGATCAAAGCCGCGGACCTCTACGATAATCTGCAGGACAGTATTGTGACCCTTCCGGAAAAGAGGGCCAAGTTTCTGGCCATGGCCCGGTATTGGGTCCGGCTTTGCCGGTCTGAGAAAGACCCCCAGCTGGTGCGGGCTGCCGCACTACTGGAAAAAGCGATTCGCAAGTCGTAACCTGCCTAAGTCATTACCCAAAAACGATTTAAATGCATTAAACCTTCTCCCAGGGAAAGGCGTCTAACAAGGTGAAAGCAGCACCTGGTTTCAAACTACTTTCTTGAGGAGGCTCAAAATGGAAACACCAATGAAAAACTCGAAGGCCGGCAGGATGGCATGGCTGGCTCTTTTAATCTTAAGTCTTATTTCAGGGAGCATGCCGGCCTGGGCCGAGGATGCGGCGGGGGATACCCCCTCGGAAGAAACCGCGCAGACGGAGACTTCCGGCGGAGATTCTTCGTTGTCCCGTCAGGAAAAAATTGAAAAACTCAAGGCCCTCCGTGAAGAAAACCCCGAAGCCTATGAAAAAGCCGTTCAGGAAAAAAAGGCACGCGTGAAGGAGAAGCTTCAAAATCTGAAAGAGACGGATCCTGAAAAGTTTGAAAAGGTCAAAGGCCGGATGCAGGAGAAGCGCAAGGAGCGCATGAAAGATCTGCGTGAGAAAAATCCGGAAGAATTTCAGAAGAAAATGAAGGAACGCATGCAGCATCTGGAAGAGATGCAGAAGAATAACCCTGAGAAGTTCGAGAACTTCATGAAAGAGCACCCGAAAGTGGCGCAGAATTGGGATAAAAGGCAGGAGCATATGGAGCGCCGGGAAAAAATGCAGCAGCTCAAAAAAGAAAATCCTGAAAAATTTCAGGAGCTGAAGCAGGAGCGCCGCGAGCAGTTTCAGGAAAAGCGGGAACAGTTCAAACAGATGAGCCCTGAAGAACGCCAGAAGTTTCTTCAGGAACATCCCAAAGCAGCGGAGCGCATGGCTTCGAGAGACCGCCGCGAAGACGTAAAGGACCGCCGTGAAGATGTCCGCGACCGGAAAGAAGACATCGCGGACCGCCGCGAAGATGTCCGGGATGCCCGGCATGACGGCGGATGGCGTGACCGCCGTGAAGACATTGCCGACCGGCGTGAGGATGTTCGGGACCGCAAGGAAGACGTGAGAGACCGTCGCGAAGATGTCCGCGACCGCAATTTTTCGCCTCGTCCGCAAGGGGGGCAGGGAAGGAACCGGCAGGGGCATGGACACGGCCGCTGAGATTTCTGAAGAGCAGAAGTGGATCGCCGGAGCGCGCGGAGGCAGCACGAAGGCCTTCAGCGCGCTTGTGGCGCTTTATGAAGAACGTTCCATCCGGATGGCTTATTCCCTTCTTGGAAATTGGGAAGACGCCCGGGACAACGCGCAGGAAGCTTTTGTGAAAGCCTATCAGGCGCTTCCCAGGTTCAAGGCAGAGAGCCGTTTCTCAACCTGGTTCTACCGGATTCTGGTGAACCAATGCCGGGATTTTCAGAGGAAAAAAAATGTAAGGGTTCATTTGTCGGCCGCGGTGCCTCAAGCCGAGGGCGAAGAGACAAGCAGCCTTGAGGAAAAAATTCCCAGCCGTTCACCTGATCCCCTTTCTGATTTGATGAACCGGGAACTGGAAAAGCGGATCCGGTCAGACTTGCAGCAGCTTCCGGAAAGACAGCGGGTGGTTTTTTCACTGCGTTATTTTGACGGACTGACGCTTCAGGAAATTGCCGATGCCCTGAACATTACCGAGGGCGCCGTCAAAGCCAACCTTTGGCAGGCGGGGGAAAAAATGAAAGCGCGTTTGTCCGAGTATGTGGAGTCAAGGGAGGTGCGGTCATGAACGATGAGACATTTGAAAAACAGGATGAGTTTTTCAGGAAGCGCATGGATTCCATCCGTCCGCGCGAAGTTCCCCGGGAAGTTTTGAAAGGGTTTCGTGAATCGGTGGAAAAAAGAATTCTTGAATCCGGAGAACGCCCGGCGTTTGCGGGTTTTCCTTTGCCTGCGCTGGCCTTGACGGTGGCCTTGCTCATGCTTTTAGGCGCGGGAGGGATGCTGGCACTCCGTCTCCGGCAGCCCGCGGTTTCAAAAGAGGCCCCGCCGGCGGTGCAAACCGTTCCGCAGGAATCTGCGGCAGGGGCTCCGGAAAACCGCGCGGTCAGGCGGGAGACGCCTCAGCCTTCTGCGCAGGGGGACTCAGAATTGCTGACCGACGTGGAGGTTCTTGAAGCTTTGGGGGCCTGGACGGAGGACGACGAAAAGAGCGTTGGAATTAATGTTGAGAACCGTCTGCAGGACCTGGAGCTTTTTTTTGACTCCGATGCCCCGCCGATGCCGGGCGCAGTATAAAATCGAGAACTTCTCCTTCCGCGGTTTCCGGCGGTTCGATTTTTAAGACCTTCGCAAGAGTCGTCACCACATCTTCGATTGCGGCCGCCTGTTCAAAGACGCCTTTTTCAAACATCGGCCCCCAGAAGATAAGCGGCACATGCGTGTCAGCCGGGTAGGGACTGCCATGGGTGGCGATCACGCGGTGAGGCGGTTCGTAGAAGTACCAGCCTTCTTTGGGGATCAGAAAAAGGTCCCCGCTTCTCTGGCTGTCCCAGGATTTCGCGGCCATCCGTGCGGCATCGTCCTGAGGCAGCCGCCCTTCCTCGAACTCTGTGCGCGTAAATACTTCTGCGATGCCCTCTTCTTTTGCGAGAAAGTCTGCCGCTGCTTTTTCCACGCCGGACGCCTTCAGTTTCTTTTCCTGAATCACCCTGGGATCAAGATAAAAAGTAGGCAGGTACCAGCTTAGAACGTAGCCGCCTTCTCCGAAAAGCCCGCTCAGGTGTTTGTTCAAGGAATCCTTTAACTCCTCCATGTTGAGACGTCCCGTGGAAAGCCCTTGAGCCGCGAGGTATTCCGGGGTCTTTTCAAACCCATGATCCGCGGTGAAAATAATCACCCGCTGCTTTTCCGGAACCCAGGTATCAAGAAAATGGAAAAAGCGGGCGAGAGTTTTATCCAAACGCAGCAGGCTGTCCTGGGACTGCACGCTTTCAGGGCCGAAGGAATGGTTCACGAGGTCATGGCTTGAAAAACTGAGGGTCAGAAAGTCCGTAGATCCCGAAGGGTTTCGGCCGATGCCTTCGCCCATGATCGCGGCTTTGGCAAAAGCGGCAAGGTAATCATCCGAGTAAGGTGTTTTGCTTAAGGCCCGGTAATAATCGGGGCCGGGCGCATTAAGGCCGCCGGTGATTCTCTGGGGGAATGGACCTCCCAGGCCTTTGAAGTCCGAAGCATATTTCCGGTTCGCTGTCTCAGGATGCTTGTAGCGTTCAAGCGCGAGAACAGGTGTCCATGCTTTTCCAAACCACTTGTCCTGAGGCAGGTCTTCGTGAAATTTTAACCACCACTTGGGATATTCCTTCCGGTAATAATCACTGGTGACAAATCTCCCCGACCGGCGGTTGTAAAAATAGGCGGTTCCGTTTTTTCCGGCGGTCAGGATGGCCGCGCGGTCTTTTCCGGAAAAAGCAAAAACACGCGCCTTGTTTTGGGTTTGCCTCAGGAGTTCGTCGCCTAGGGTGGATACTTTGAGGTTCCGGGGCGATGTTCCGTCATGCTTCTTTGTGACTTCCGGCGGCAGGAACCGGTGCGCGGAATCTTCGGTGCAATACATCTCCTCCCGGCTTGCGGCGTCCATCCATTCGTTGGCGATGACCCCATGCCGGGCGGGGGAGGCCCCGGTGACGAGAGTTGCGTGTCCGGCCGCCGTGACAGTTGACGCATAATCATAATTGGCGCGGCTCAGACGGGCGCCGCGTTTTTCAAGCCGGCGAAACCCGCTTTTCCCCAGCAGCGGCTGAATGTCCCGCCATTCCTCCCAGGAAAGCCCGTCGACAACGACGAGAACCACCAGGCGCGGCCGGTGGAACTCTTCCGTTCCGGCGGTGCCGGAAACCGGCAGGGTCAGAACCCCGCCCAAGAGGGTGAAAAGGAGGAAGAGCAAAGAAACACGGAATCGCTTTTTCATAGGGGAGTATCTTAACAGGTTTGTGTAAAAAAAAGACAGCGGTCAGGTAAAAAAGAGGTAAACTTATAGACAGTTGGAATTTCCTCATTGATTGAACGCAAATCAAAGATTAACATGATGGTCTTCAAAGCGTTTCCGGTAACCATCAGGAATAACATTCATAAACTGTCAGCAGGTAAGGGAGCAGAATTCCTATGAGCGGGATTAAGTCAAAAGGCGAAGCCGAATTACGCATCCTCGACAAGACCGTCAAGCTTCCCTTGTATGAAGGAAGCGAGGGCGAGGTTGGAATTGACATCGCCAAGCTCCGTTCCGAAACCGGCTGCATCACGCTTGACCCCGGGTATGTCAACACCGGATCCTGCGCAAGTTCCATCACCTACATTGACGGCGAGAAGGGGATTCTCCGCTACCGCGGTATTCCGATCGACGAGATGGCCGAGCACTCCACATTTCTTGAGACCTCATACCTGCTCATTTATGGAAAACTTCCCAACAAAAATGAACTGGAAGTCTTCATGGAGCACATCACGCGCCACTCCATGCTGCATGAAGACATGAAGCGTTTTTTTAACGGGTATCCCGCAACCGCGCACCCGATGTCCATTCTCTCTTCCATGGTGTGTTCGCTTTCCAGTTACTATCCGGATTGCATGCATAATTCCCCGGAAGCCATGGACCTTAACATTTACCGCATTCTTTCCAAGATCAGCACGATCGCCGCGTTTTCTTATAAGAAGTCCATTGGTCAGCCTTTTGTCGGCCCGCTCAACAAACTCACGTATGTTGAAAATTTCCTGAACATGATGTTTTCCGTTCCCGCGGAACCTTATCAGCTGGATCCGGTCGGGGTGAGGGCTTTGGAAATGGTGCTGGTGCTTCACGCGGACCACGAACAGAATTGCAGCACATCCACGGTGCGTATTGTGGGGTCCAGCCTCGCGAATCTCTACGCCTGCGTTTCCGCGGGCATCTGCGCTCTTTGGGGGCCTCTGCATGGCGGCGCGAACCAGGCCGTGATTGAAATGCTGGCGCATATTGAAAAAGAAAATCTGGATGTCGCCAAGTTCGTGGCCAAGGTTAAAGACAAAAACTCCGATGACCGTCTGATGGGGTTTGGCCACCGCGTGTATAAAAACTTTGATCCGCGGGCCAAGATTTTGAAAAAAGCCGCGGATGACCTTCTTTCCAAGATGGGAATTCAGAGCCGTCAGCTTGAAATTGCGAAGCAGCTTGAGGAAGTGGCTTTGCGCGACAGCTATTTTATCGAGAGAAAGCTCTACCCCAATGTCGATTTTTACAGCGGCATTATTTTGCGCGCTCTGGGGATTCCGCTGAATATGTTCACGGTCATGTTTGCGATCGGCCGCCTTCCGGGCTGGATTGCCCAGTGGAAAGAAATGCTCGGATCTCCGGCCCTTAAAATCAACAGGCCCCGCCAGGTGTATACGGGACCCAATAAGCAGTCCTACATTCCGATCAGTAAACGCTCATAATCGCAATCCCCCCGCCGATTGATAACCAGGGGAATTCCTATGGCCTTTATTACCGACCTTTTTACTTCCACAACAATCGCGCACACTCTTTTTATTTTCGGGCTTGTGGCCTGTCTGGGACTTTTGCTGGGAAGCCTTCGTTTCAAGGGCATCAGCCTGGGCGTCGCCGGGGTTCTTTTTTCCGGCCTGCTGTTCGGGCATTTCGGAATTGCCATTGATCACGAGATTCTTGATTTTGCCCGCGAGTTCGGGCTGATCCTTTTTGTTTATACGATCGGTCTTCAGGTGGGACCAGGATTTTTCTCTTCCTTCAAGCGTGACGGACTAACCTTAAATTTACTCGCTGTTTTTATTGTGATTTGCGGCGCCCTGATCGCGGCGGCTTTCGCCCTTTGGGGCGGTATCCCGCTTCCCGCGGCGGCCGGTCTTTTTTCAGGGGCCACGACCAACACGCCAAGCCTTGCCGCGGCCCAACAGGCACTCAAAGATATTCCCGGTCTGATGCCTGAAGCGGGCAAGCTTCCGGCCTTGGGTTATGCGGTGGCGTATCCCTTTGGCATCGTGGGCATTATTATCACCATGCTCTTGATTCGTTTCCTGCTCCGGATCAATCCTTCCCAGGATGCCTCGACATACGCCGAAATGCATGCCCGCATGAACCCCAAGCTGGAAGTCATTGATCTGCGCGTGGAAAATTCCAACCTGCATGGCCTTCAACTCAAAAACATTCCGTCCCTGAATGATTCCGGCGTTGTGATTTCGCGGGTTTATCATGAAGGCGTTCTTCAGGCCGCGCTGCCGGCGACCACAATCCATTTAGGCGATATCATCCGCGCGGTTGGCCCCCGCGATAAACTCAACGATCTGCGAGTGATCATTGGCACGGAAACCCAGCTTGACCTCCGGGGCACCAAGGGGCATACGATAGCCCGGCGCGTCATCGTGTCCCGTACCGCGATGTCGGGGAAGACCATTGCGGAACTAGACGCCCGCCAGCGTTACGGAGTCACCATCACCCGTTTAACGCGTTCGGATATGGAACTGCCCGTGACCCCTGATATTACGGTGAATTTCGCGGACACCCTCATGGCGGTGGGCGATGAGGATGCTGTGCGAAAATTCGCGGCCGAAATGGGGGATTCTCCCAAAGAACTTAATCATCCTCAATTGATCCCTGTGTTTCTCGGTATTGTTCTGGGGGTTTTGCTTGGAACTTTTCCCTTTCACATTCCGGGTATTCCTTCGGCGGTGAAACTCGGTCTCGCGGGCGGCCCGCTTGTCGTGGCTATTCTGCTCAGCCGTCTTGGCCGTCTCGGCCCGCTTGTCTGGTATATGCCGGCCGCGGCCAACATTATGCTTCGTGAAGTCGGGATTACCCTTTTTCTCGCGTGTGTCGGATTAAAGGCTGGGGATCAGTTTGTGAAAACCTTAGTGCAGGGAGACGGCCTTTACTGGATGGCTGCGGGGACCGCAATCACCCTTGTTCCTCTTCTTGCCGCGGCTTTCTGGGCCCGGCTCAAACTGAAAATGAATTACCTGACCCTGTGCGGACTGCTCGCGGGAAGCATGACGGACCCTCCCGCGCTGGCCTTTGCCAATCAAATGGTTCCCTCCAGCGCGCAGGTTGTGGCGTATGCTTCGGTTTATCCGGTGGTGATGCTCCTTCGCGTTATCTGCGCGCAGTGCCTCATTATTTTTTTCATGCGATGAGTGTTTAAGAATTAATTCCGGTAAGGATTTTTGTAAAAAGAGAAACAGGCAATTTGAAAAAAAATATCCCCCTGATTCAAGGCTTCTTTTTTTTAGCTGCCGTAGTGCCTGTGGTTGTGACTGTTTTCACCGCGTTTCATTTCTGCCTCGAAATTCCGCGTTCTGATGAATGGTCTGAACTGCCTTTGATTGCCAAAGCGCATGCCGGGACCGCCGGGCTCAGCGATTTTTGGGCACAGCACAATGAACACCGGATTTTTTTCCCCCGTCTTGTCCTCGTCCCCATGGCTCTTCTCAGCCGCTGGGACCTCCGCTTCGAGGTCGCGGTCAATCTTTTGCTGGCTCTTGGCTCTTTCGGGATCCTTCTTTCCCTTGTCCGCAGAGAAAAACAATTTCTTGGAGAGAGGAATTTAATTTGGCTTCCCGCGGCCCTTTCCATTCTGGTTTTTTCCCTGCGTCAGGGTGAGAATTGGATTTGGGGCATTGAGATGGTGATCTTCATGGCGGTTTTCGCGGTTCTGGCGGGGCTCTACCAGCTTTCAAGTCCAGTCCTGAACGGGCGCGGTCTCGCTGCCGCGGTTTTATTCGGAACCGCGGCGAGCACATCTTTCGGTGCCGGTCTTCTCATCTGGCCGGCCGGGCTTTTTGTGCTCTCTCTCCGTGAAACGGAACGCCGGGAGAAAATCCGCAGTGTCCTGACCTGGCTTTTCGCGGGCGCTGCCGTGACGGGGATTTATTTTTATGGCTATGTGAAACCGCCCCTCCACCCTTCACTGTCTTACGGGTTTCAGCACCCGGGTGTGTTCTTTTCGTATGTCTTCAAGTACCTTGGTTCTTTGATTTCAGCGCACCCTTCCCGGGCCTTTGCTGCAGGGGCTTCAGGAACTTTCGCTTTTGTTACAGTGTTTCTTTTTCTTTTTTTTCGCGGCCTTCCGAAAAGGGTTTTGGCCGCGGCTGCGGCTCCCGGTATCTTCGTTCTTCTCACAGCGGTCTTGACCGCGCTTAGCCGTTCAGGTTTTTCCGACAGACAGGCCATGGCGGAACGTTATGTGACGATTTCCTGTTTTTTTTGGGTGAGCCTGCTTCTCCTGCTTGCTTTGGCCGCGCGGGAATGTGAAAAAAATTTTTCCGGGAATCGTGTAAGGGGAGCGGGGCAGCTCCTGCCTTTGTGCCTCTGCGCGCTGGTGGCTGGCCACGCTGCCTGGACTTCTCAGAAAAGCTATCAGGGCATTAAATCTTTGCAGGCCTCCGTCCATCTGGCCGGAAAAGAAATTGTGCTGAATCAGCCCTGGATCAGCTATGACAACCTTTATCCCAAAAGGATTGAACTGGAATGGATGCTCGAAACCTTGAAAGACCTGCGTTTCAATATCTTTGACCCAGCCCACCAAGCCAGATTCCGAAAAGCCGTGGAGAGGCCCGCCCAAGCCCCCGAATTACCGGTATGAAATCAAAACCCGCATTACAGATTTTAGGCCCGGCTCTTCTCCTGCTGGCCGTTGTTCCGGCCGCGGCCACAGCCGTAGTCACCATGCGTTTTATGTATCACGTGATTTACTGGGACCATTGGGCCAACATATCGCTGATTAAGGAATTCCTCTCTGGAACCCTGACGCTTCGGGACCTGATGTGGCAGCAAAATGAACACCGCCTGATTTTTCCCCGGATTTTGATGCTTTGCCTGATCCCCTGGACGCACTGGGACCTCCGTTATGAAGTGGCATGCAGTCTCCTTTTTGCCGGCGGAACGTGGCTGACGTATTCTCTGACCGTTTTTCGCGACAAGTCTTTTTTCCCCCGGCCTGCTTTGTGGAGTGCCCCTCTTTTTTTCTCGCTGTTTGTTTTTTCCTGGCGGCAATATGACAACTGGATGAGCGCCATTTCAAACGCCTATTTTCTTTACGGGATGGCTTCAGCGGCGGCCCTCTATTTGTTAACAGCCCCTGTACTGCGGCAGAGGAACCTCTGGATCGCGGGCGTCCTGGGTGTTGTGGGAAGCGGAACTTTTTTGCCCGGGCTTTTTATCTGGCCCGCGGGCGGCCTTGCCCTCCTGATGCGTGAAATGCCGCCGCCGCAAAAACGCAGGATCTGTTTGTCCGCGTGGCTGGCCGCGGGTTTTGTGACGACGGCTTGTTTTTTGAACGGCTATGTGAAACCCTCGTATCACCCCGATCTGAATTTTGGTTTCCACGATCCCTCCTTATGGCTCCGGTATTTTTTTAACTTTTTGGGCGGGGCATTTACGGACCATTATGAGCTGGCGGGACTGCTGGGTCTTTTAGGGTTCCTCTTTTTCGGGGCAGCGAGCGTTTTCTTGTTCTGCACCGGCGGGTGTTCGCGGCGGCTCTTGGCGGCGGCCATGATGCCCGGAGTGATGGCGCTGATGACGGCCGCGGCCTGCGCTGTCGGGCGTTCCGGGTTTAGTGCCTGGCAGGCAATGACTTCCCGTTATGTGACGCTGTCGTATCCTTTATGGATTAGCTGCTACCTTTTGGCCGCGCTCCTGCTGAGTTTTTCCAGCACCCTGAAAAACCGTTTGTTTTACAGGCTGATCGGGCCGCTTTGGGTGTCCGCGGTTCTTTGCGCCGCCCTTTTGACGGTCCAGGCCTCGATCCGGGCCTATCCAAAATTTCCTGAAAAACAGCGTGCCGTTCACCGGGGAGCTCTGGAACTTCTTGAGAAAGGCGAAAATATTTCCGAGAAAAGAATCTATCCGAACCGCGGCGGTCTTGAGGAAGCGATTCAGTTTTTAAAAGAGCACAGGCTCAATATCTTTGATCCCCCCCAGCTTGAGCGCCTTAAAAAGACGGTTCTTTAGAGGGGCGGGGGCTCCTTCTTGCCCCGCATAAAATCTATTCAGATTTTTTTAAAAGCACGGTACAATGCCTCCATTGAACCCGAGTCTTTTTTCCCCCCGTAATTCAGGATTTTCACAAGCATGATTCCCAAAATCGTCACCGGAGAATTTCAAGGCGGATTCCCTTTTGTTCAATTCGGAAAAGGGCCGGAGCCGCTTGTCATTTTCCCGCCTCTTCATGATGCGCTTTTTTCGGTCCGCGAATTTCCGTGGTATTTCTACGCCTTGTTCCATGAATTTACCCGTGACTTTACCGTGACATTGATCAGCCGCAGAAGAAATCTTTCCGTCGGCATGAGCACTTTGGACATGGCGGAAGAGTATGTCCCCGTGCTGCGCCGTGAAACCGGGCGCGCGCACCTGATGGGGGTTTCTTTGGGCGGCATGATTGCCCAGCATTTTGCCGCGCAGGAGCCGTCGCTTGTTCAAAAGCTGGTGGCTGTGGCCGCGGCATACCAGATGGGGCCTCTCGGACTGCAGATCGCACGCCGCTGGATTCCCTGGGCGCGCGCCGGAAAATGGAAAGAGATTTACGAAGAAACCATGACGATCACCTACATGCGTCAGCAAAAAGGTCTTCCTTACCGCGCCCTGAAATCGGTTTTAAAACGCATCCTTCTTCCGCGTCTTAAGAACCCCGCGGATTTTATTATCGCTGGGCAAGCGGGGATGCTGCATGACTCCTGGGATATTCTTCCGAAAATTCATGCCCCGGCGCTGATTGTCGGCGGCACGCATGACCGTTTTTTTCCGGAACCCCTTTTCCACGAAATGGCCGCGCGCATCGCAGAATCCCGCCTTTTGATTGTTCCTGGAGCCGCTCACGGAGTCTACGAAGAATACCGCCGCCGTGTGGTTTCCACGATTCTCGATTTTTTCAAAAACCTCGCGTTTGTTAAAAACTCCTACCCCTTGCCGCGCACCTCCGCGGGACAAGTTTGGGGGCGTGTTTAGCTTTCAGTCTCCAACCCCTTCCACTTACAGCAGTTTCCCACTCATTATCTTCTCCATAACACTAAATAAAGATAGCTATTGCTAGCAAATGACATTTTAAGAATGCGAATAGATTTAATTGTTCTTTCGCGAGGGGTATCTTTTAGGCAGTGGTTCTATAAGTCTGCCTGAACCCTGGGAGAGTGCGCTATCTCTAGGATGCGAATAAGTTTGAAGAAGATGACGGCCTTGTTTATGGTTTGCTGTTTTGGAGTCACGCAGCAAAGCCTTCCGCCTGTCTACGCGGACACAAAAGTTCCCGCGTCTTCCGAGGCTGTCTTTCCCGCCATGGATGTTGAACATTTGAATTTATCCCGCGCGCTTGGAAAAGTGGAAGAGTCGTTCCAAGGCAGTCAGGATCAGACCGTAATTCTTATTCAGGACGCCCACGCGATTCCGGATGCGCAGAAAAGCATCCAGCGCCTGATCGGGCATTTCCAGAAAAACTACGGCATTCAGTTTGTCGGTTTGGAAGGTGCCGCCAACCGGCTTGATCCCCAGATTTTCAAAAGCTTTCCCCAGCAGGATGTCCTGCGCGAAGTGCTTCGCGGGTATTTGGAAAAAGGGGAGCTGACCGCCGGAACCGCGTCTGCGATTTTTAATCCCTTTCAAAGCACTTACGCCGGCCTTGAAGATTGGGATTTTTATCAGGACGGGCTCCGCTATTACCTGCTCTCGCAAAAACTTCAGCCGGAACTTTTGAAAGTACTGCAGGGGATCGACCAGGAAATCGAAGCCTCGAAAAAAGAAGCCTACTCTCCGGAACTGCTGGAAACCGATGCGGCACTGTCCGCTTTCCGGGATGAACGCGAGGACCTTCTGTCGGTTCTGAAAATTCTTGCCAAGACTCAAATGCCCCGTGAGGGAAGCCAGCTCAGGCTCATTCTTGATGAATCCATGGACGGCGCCAAGCGCGAAGAGGACAACAGCATTGAAGTCAAAAAAATCGCGGAGATTTTTGACCGCCCTCAGGTTTCAAGCCGCATGCCGCGCGACATCTACAAAGAATTTCAAATGAAACGCCAGCAGTTTCAGACTTCCCAGCTCAGCGGTTCGGAATTCGCGCTTTACATGAGTCAGCTGGCCGCTTCCCTGAAAATTCCTGTTCAGGTTTCCGACCGGCTCATCGGTTCCATGCAGATCACAAAGCGCCTTAAAACCATCGAAGGCGCCTGGTTTCTACGCGAGTTCCGTGAATACGCGCGGGAAGTCAAAGCGGGCCTTATCAAAACCGAAGAGCAGCGGGTCCTTGATTTGAAAACCGAGGAGCGTGATCTTCTTGAACGGTTTGCCCGGCTTCAGCTGGATCAGTCGGATTGGAAAAAGGTCCGTGTCTGGATGCGCAGTAAAAGCGAGCGCAGCCTTGATGTGCCGCCTGAGAAGTTTAGTTTTCAATACGCGTTTTACCTGAATGCCAAGAAGCGCGACAAAGTTCTTTTTGACAAGCTGACCCGTGCGAAAAATTCAGCGGGTGAAAAAGTGAAAGCGTCCGTGATGGTGGCGGGCGGGTTTCACGCGGAAGGGTTGACGCAGCTTTTTCGTGAAAATGGAATTTCGTATGCAGTCCTTATGCCGGAGATCGGGAGGATGCCGGAAGAAAATCATTACGAAGCCCAGATGAAGGGCGCGGTCAGCTGGAAAGAATACATTAAAGTGGACGACGGAAAGATTGATCTTTACTCAGCCTTTGTCCGGGGAACCCGCGACAGGATTCTTTCGGCGCTCAGGGATTCGGGGATGGGAGAATTCAAGGGACGCACGCTGAAGGCCTGGCGCGACCAGATCATCCGCGACCTTTCCAGCCAGGGCCGCGTTGCCGAGGCTTCAAAGTACACGCGCTACATTGACGAAGCCGTTGAAACAAAAGACGAAGACGATTTAACGCTCGCGATGATCGAGAGCGTTAAGAAATTCATGGCCGGGATGAAGGGCCTAGATCAAAAAGGACAGCTTACACCGCAGAATGTGGCCGGTCTTTTAAGCCCGTCCCTGCTGATTCAGGCCGCGCTTGCGGCCGCGGTCGCTCCCGAGGACATCATTGACGCTGAAGTGATTGATATCGACGCTGAAGGCTTTTTTGACGCTAAGGACGTTGTCCCCGATGATGGGGTTGAGGGCATGCTTGTGGCCGATGTCGAAAGCGAATCCGAAGTCCTGGTGCCCGCTCCGGTGATAAGCCCCGAAGAATCGGCCCACGAGTGGAGCATTTTGAACTCTTTGGGTGCGATGATTGCCCGCTATAGCGAAGATTATGAATTCAACAAAATGAGTATTGGACAGCGCGCCGTGCAATTTCATGAGGCCGAAGCCGCGGTTCTTCCGAACCTGCACTTGCACGGTTCAAGCGCTTTGACTTTGAACCGCATGATACAGGAAGTTGAACAGCAGAGAAACCCCGCCCTCTTTCAGCTCTTATCGAGTAATGCTTACGATGCTTATCTTGAAAGTACGGGACGGCCCGCTCTGGCCCGGAAAAGTTACAGCCCTGATCACATCTCTTTTGTCCTTCCTTCATCCGCCCAGATTGCCGTGGATTGGGCAAAAAAAGACGGTGATTTCCCGGTCGTTTTCGGACGGGCGATATTCTCCGGGGAAGAAAATGTTATCGAGACTGATGCCGGCAACAGGCATCGCCCGACGCCTAAGGGGGAGTTTTTGATCCGCGGAAGCAGCAGGATCGATGTCGTGTATGTGCCGCAGGAAAAAATGGAGGAACTCCGCGCGCGTTTAAATCAGGCCGGCCTTGAAAATGTCCGGCTTCTTCCTATCGAATCTTTGAACAATTGGCAGCCCCGTTCCGAATTAAGGCAGGGTACCGAAGAGCTTCAGACTTACCTGGGCGGTCCTTTCGTCAATACGCCGCTGGAAAATCCGGAACGCTTTCAGGTCCTGTCCAAAGACCAGTATGGAACCGAATCCCATCCCACGAGTCTTCCGGCCGTGAAAACAGGGCAGGGTGCTATTTACGACATTGAAGAAGGCGGGCATATCATCGCGCAGGACCTCAAAACAGGGGAAGGTCTTGCGACGAATGAGGTGATTACCTGCTGCGCGGTTTCTCTCAAACTCGACATGGCGGACGGCTCCACCCGCTACGCCATCGCTCATCATCAAACGATGAGGACTCAGTATATGGACACCCTGAAAAGAGACTCGGAGGATTTTGCAAAAGAATTGGAAACCATCGGCGAAGTGAAGGGCGCGAGCGGAGTCTTTTATCACTCCACCGTGAGGACCGAGGACGCCAAAAATTTCCCGGCCGCTCTGGAGGCTGCGAAACAACTTCTGTCTCAAACCGTTCAGAAAATCAGCGGCGGCAAGACCTCACTTGTCCTGACGGAAGTCACGGATGAGGGAAACGAAAAAAGGGCCGGTGTCGCGATGGTGGTCACAAACAGCGGTGTCCAGATCGCGCACAGCTACCGCCCGCCGCCGCGGGACAATCCCGAA
The DNA here is from genome assembly GCA_964434115.1 of uncultured bacterium. GTDB lineage: Bacteria > Omnitrophota > Omnitrophia > Omnitrophales > Aquincolibacteriaceae > ZLKRG04. The sequence continues at coordinate 283,858 of CAYSSX010000004.1, read as the reverse complement.
AACAAAACGCTTATTTCAATTCCCTGGGATGGGGTTACCGCTTCTCAGACCACGATTCTCGAACTTTCCAAGTCCCGTTCGGAGCTTCGCACCGTGAATTTCGATGACGAAGAGCCGGCGCCTCAGCCGAGAGCACCAGAGGCGGTAATCAGCGGCCTCGATTTTTCCGCAATTCAAACCGAAGCCGAAGCGATTGACGCTGCGGCAGGGTTAGCCAGAAAACTTGTGGCGCAGGAAACCTCCAACGAGGAAAAGCTGGAGGCTTACTACGGCCTGTTTTATTTCAAGCAGCTATTCGGCGCAGGTGTTTTTAATCGTGAAAGCCGGATCGCGATGGCCCGTTTCCGGGAGCAGGCGCTTCAGGCCAAAAAAACACCTCCCGCGGGACCGGGGCAGATAGCGATTCACGGCGCATTCAAAAATGAGGAAGAGCTGCGCCAGTACCTCGGCGGTTCTGAAAACATTGTGCTGGCATCGATTCCCAAGATAGAACATTGGGATCCCGGCTCTTATGCGCAGACACTTTCCGTGGAGACCAAGGACGAAGGGTTTCGCGTCAGCTACTTCGCGAACCATGGGACCATCGGCCCCGCCTGGGTCTCTGAAGGCGGTAAGGCCTTCCAAAATCTTTCCGAGGCCGGTTTATTCCGGGAGGACTATCTGGTGATCGCCTTTCAGGGAACGCCGGAAAGCGTGGTTCCTCCGGCAGTTTTTCAGCGCTTTTCGGAGAAGCTTGTTTTGGTCCGGAAGCAGGGGCCTCTGGAAGAGACGGAAAAGCAGAAACAGATTGCAGTCTACGAAAATTTTTCTGAAGAACTTCGAAAATCGGGCAAACCTTTTCAGGCGCAGAGAGATTTCTCCAATGCTCTCTTGAGGATCCCGTTTGAAGCGTCCAAGTCTGACCTGAAAATCGAAACCCCTCTTCCTTTGGGAGCCTCAGTAACGGACGACATATTTTTGAGTGCGCTCGAAAAACGGATCGAAATCCTCACTCTTTTCAGCCGTGTCGCCAAGCGTCATGTGAAATTCGGAGAAGCGCAGTTTCTCGAAGTCAGGGACAAGCTCACCGCGCTCTTGGCCGAATCCCGGGCCGCAGTTGCGGCAGGACGTCTTGACAGGACTCAGGTGAACGTCCGTTACCAGGAGCTGGTGGCACCGATTCCTGAGAAAAGCTCCATTGAAAAAGGTTACCGCATTCTCAGAAACACCGGCATTCGGCAGGGCCGGCTTCAGCAATTGATTCTGCGCACGGAAACAAAACATCTGGAGCCGTTCATCCAGGCTCTGGAATTGGCTGAAAGCAGCAAAGCTTCGGCCGCGCGATCAGGTTTTGATGCCATGAAACGAATGGCTTACGACGAGGCTCTTGTTCCTGAAGCTTCCTCGGGTTTTTATAGCTCCCTGGGGTATCAGTCCCATGAAGAACTCTATAAAGATGTTTTGTTTCTGGCACGCGAGTACCCCTATGATGGTTATGTTTACCAGCTTTTGAGCGCATTGACTCCCGCGGAGTTTCAAGCCTTCCTGGATTTTGTGAGCCGGTACATTTCCTCGGAAGAAACGGTCGTACCCCAAGGCCGTTCGGAACTGGATCTGAAAATAGCTTTTGATGAAGAGAAAGGATTTCAAACGGCCTGGCAGGCGATTTACAGAGACTCCATGCAGTACGTGCAAGAACATCTGGGGCTGAGTGAAGCCGGGGCTTTCGAATATCTGAGTCCGCTCCGCGATGCCGTAGGTGCAAGAAGTCACTCGGCCTTGAAAGGGCTTAACGCCAAAGCGGGGACTCAGGAAAGACAGAAGAGCGAGGCGTTTCTGCGTTTTGTCCTTCTCACTAAGCATCTTTTTCTCAATGATGACTTTGCTCTAAGTACCCGGAGAGGAACGGAGTATCCCGTTTCCCGGATCGACGGTGTCCTGAGAAAAGCAGAGTTCGACGAATCACACAACGTCATTGTTTTGCATGATCCATCGGGAATATCGCTGATCACGGCGGGGATGCTGCTCGCCGGCTTTTATGTTGCGTTTGCTGCCTTTGTATTTTTCTCGCCGGTTTTCTATCTGTCGTCTATCACAGGTTATGCAATTTTCATCCCGATGCTGCTTTTTGCGGCTAAAGCCATTCACAGGCTTCTGCCATCGAACCCCCTCAACCTCCTTAGGTTTTCGGTGTTTTTGGGAGGTGAGCATTCCGCGGGCTCCCGGGGGGTGGACGTCCAATCGTTTCAAGCTGTTTCACTGGACGGCCGCTATGCCGTCGTCCATGAAGCTGCTCATCGCGATTTAAGCAGGCTCGTTTATCAGGACGGCCATTCCGGTCTGCCGGCTCTCTTAGATGAGGCCAACGCGCAATTTCGTGAACATGGAAAAACAGAGGCAGGAAAGAATTTTCTCGATGGCCTCCGCTGGAAACTGGCTTTCTTGAACCTGGTGACCGCTTATAGAGGAAAAATTTTCCCGCAGAGTTCACTGCGTACTGCCTGGAGCCAGACCCGAAGCGGTGTTCAGGCACTTGAGACGCTCGACAAGCTTGGTTACAACGCGGCCCAGACGCGCATTTTTATCGCGGAAGTCACGAATCAGGAAGTGAGCATGGAAGATTTTTTGAATGCCTTTCGCAGGACCCCTTCGGAATCCCGTGCTGATTATGAAGCGAGGGTCCGGCAGTACACCGATGGCTTCATCAAGGCCAGGAAGCAGCGGACTGAAGATATTGAAGCCTTCCGGGCCCAAATCGCAAGGTCAGAATTACGGACAGCGCCGGAGACAGGCACTTCCGCCGATGAGGCGTTTGAAAGAATCCGGGCCTCGAGAAACATTTATGGTCATGAGGTCGTGATGCATCAGTTTTACAACATCCTCTTTATGGTGGATAAAGCAAAAGGACAACAGGTAAATTCTGCAGACAACAAGATCGGAGCTCTTTACGGCAATTTTAAAAAAGATACGCCCGCCGCTGACCGGACAGCTGCCGTGAATGATTTTGTGGCTGCGCTCAAGAATCTGGAAGGAGTCCTTGAAGGGATGGACTTTGCGGGTGTCAAAAATGCTTTCAACCTTGATTCATGGAATTGGGGTGAACAGAGAAACTATTATTTGGCGCGGCTGAAATCGTTCCGCAAGTATATCGAGACCGGTGATTTTCTGGGGGAACCGGCCGCCATCAATGTCTCGCAGAGCGTTAAGACCACGATGGTCCGCTTTGAGGGTATCGAAGCGGGCAATATCAAGGTTGTTGTGCCGCAGGATCCGTCGGGAAAAGAATTTCCCGCAAGCATTGACCCTGATCATTTGGTTGCTGCGCTGAGCAATATCGTGAGCAATTCCTTTCGGGCATTGAATCAGAAAAAAACGCCGGGCTTTCTCCCCGAATTAAATTTAAGAGTTGAAGAACAGGACGGGAATGTTGTCATCACGATTTGGGATAATGGACCCGGCTTTCCTGTCAATGATCAAGGTGTTTCACCTCTTCTTCAAACAGATGCAGCCGGAAAGCAAAAGTTGTTTTCCAAGGGCGAAAGTGCTTCGGGCTCTACGGGGCTTGGCCTTTGGATTGTCGACCGGACGATCACTCTTGCGGGCGGCACCATTCGCGCGGAGTTTGTCAATGCTGCGGACGCTTCGCAGGGCGCGAAATTCGTCATTACGCTGCCAAGGTCAGAATTGAGATCTGCGGATGATGACACGGTGATTATCTATGATGATGTCGCCGCCTTGGCCGGTATTCTGCGGGGTAATCTCGGCCGAAGGGCTGCAGAAATTGTCCTGAACCAGATTGACGAAGCCTTTCTCCCCAAAACCCCTCTGAACAGGGCTGTGACCGCGGCCGGAGATGTGGACTTAACACAGGCCGGGAACGCGCAGTCGGTCCGGATGCTTCTTATCCAGAAACTTCAAACTCTCAGGGCATCGGGGCAAAACAATGCGGGATTCCAGGCTGTCTATCAGCAGCTGAAAAGCGGAGAAGCAAAGCTGAATCCGTCTGAGCGTGTACTTTTCCGCGTCCTCCAGCATGCGATTCCTTCTGATGCGGTGAGCGGCGAAAAGCCTTCCGCGGAAATATCCTCCCTTGATTTGTTTGAAAGCAACCTGAAGGTTTATGCGGAAGGAATCAAAGGCATTGTTTATAACCTGCTGGGAATATCGCTTGGCCTCAAGTCTAAATCTGTCGAAGTCCAGCAGGACGCCTGCAAACTCTGCCCTCATTCCACCTCTATTTTAAACCGGCTTGCGAATGACTTTGTCACGCGGGACCTTGGTTTCGATGCTTCCATCAGCACGGGGGAAGCTTTTGTCGCAACAGAGGAATCTGTCACGGCGATCGGCGGCAAAAGGGCGCGGCATTTCTGGACGGAAATTGCTGCACCGGACGGTACGCGGTTCTATATCAGTCTGGTGGACAGTCAGTTTCCCCAGTTCGGTTTTGAAATAAATGCGGATGGAAAAGTCACGGGAAAGATTAATGTCTTCCGTTTTCAAACACCTCCAGAGAGGCTCGCGATTCTGAAGCAGCGGGGAATTGATCTTGAAGGCGTGAAAGTCGGCAGCACTTATCTCACCCGGGATCTCGCAAGCCTGAAATCGCTTTATGACAAGCTTGCCCAGATCGTGCGCTCGCGCGCCACCGAGGATGAAATGGCTGCTGACAATAGTCCGGCCATGAGAGATTTCCGCATGTTTGAATTCACGACGCTTCTAGGCGTGGCTGCGCTTTTTTCAAGAAGTACCATTCCTGAAGAGAAAGCCAAGCATGCTTTTTTGGTTCTTGAAAAAGCGGCGGATTACTATCAAAAGCACAAAGACAGAATGGATTACAGGCCTGACATCAAGATGCAGGTGGATCCTGTTTTGTTTCAGATAGCGCTCGCGCAAACCGGCGTGCCGCTTGATCAAATTCATTTTCCGATTGTGACCGCAGACGCCATGATTCATATTCGGGAGGCCTTTGGACGCGCAGGTGTTCCTTCCCATCTCAAAGACATCATGGAGATGGTTCAGAACACCGAAAAAGACTTAGAATCTGGGGTGGAAGCCGCCATTAAAGCGGCCATTCGTGCCGAAGAATTGACCCGGGAGGCGGTCTTGCAGCCAGAATCCGCCGAAGCCCTCAATGCGCTCTCTGATTTTATCGGTGAGAATGGAGACTTCAGACAACTCGTCAATTTGAGCCTGATTTCTACCGGCTATCCCGAAGAGGCTGTTCAGCGCGTCCTTGCCGCGCTTGCGGCCTCCCGCCCTGAACTCAGGACGGATGAAACACTGCCCCAGCCCCTGAGCCGTGACGAATTCCTCAAAAAACTTTCCTTTTGGATCAAAAGAATCGATGCCCTCAATATGGGGGTCGATCAGGTCTATTTGAAAGATGTGCAGAAAGAACTCACTGAGCCGCTTCAAAAGCAGTTAATCGAAGCCGTGTTTGATGAAAGCCTTGAAGAACCTGTGCGGTTTAACGCCTTGCGCGTCTTGAGCCTGTCGGAAGAGGGCATGACCGCGCTTCTTCAGGATGCCCGTGCCGTAAGCCTTCCAAACGCATCTCTCGCGAAGGCTTACCTTTTCAACCAGCTCAAATACCTCCTTATTGAACAAGTGTTTCCTCTTTCGCAAAGAGTCAAAGCAGGAAATCTTTTCAAAGTCGAAGATGAGTTCGGCTTAAACTCCACAGAATTCAAGAGCCTTAACATCAACGCTTATGGCAATGCCGGCGGGGCAAGTACTTATGAAATGATGAAGGTCCGTATGACGACCCAAGACCTTGCGGATTATTTTACAAGAATCGGGCGCCCTGTTTCCGCCGGGGACGCGGTCCAGCTTCTTCCTTCCTTATATCAGGCCAGCGAGGCCGGAGAGATCATCACTTCTTTGAGCATTGAAAGTTCCGCGTACCGCGGCTCCCGCGAAAACGATAATCCGCAGGCGCTTTCCATCACGCGCAATCCGCTCGAAGCTTACTCTTACGGCACGCACGGAGGGGAAACTGCTCAAAACTATGCGGAGACCAGCGGGCGCTTTGCGGTCCACGAAGTCGATTTCAATCTGATCCGTGAAAAATACGTGGCCGGAACCCTTGAGGTGTGGCTGGACGGCGGCGTTTTTCTCAGCCAGTTTGTCAAAGACCCGGCCACGGGAAGGGGTTTAGTGCCGCTGATTAAACGCACCGTAATTATGGAAGATGACTCCGGACAGTTGAAGCCGCCGCTTCAGGTGTTTGAAGAAATGGAGCGCCAGCAGAGGATTGAACGGGAGGTTAAAGGACAGATTCTCGCCCTTCTTCAAACTCTGCGCGTTGACTTAAGCAAAGAAGCCAATACTCTCCAGCAGCTGTTTCCGCTGTTTGAGCGTTTGCAGAGAGAGGCCGGGATTCATGAAGCCTACATGGCGGAATTTTTTAATCCTTTCTATATCCAGAATGCATCGGTTTTTGACCTGTTCAGTGGAGGCATGCGTTATTACACCGGCCCCCGGGATGCCATGGTAGCGTTTTCGAACCCTTTAACGCCTGAGCAAGTCGACAAAATTATCACCCGCTTGGAAAACGAACTGAGCGGAACCCGCGCGGAACTCCGCGCTGACGAAGAAACACAGGAAAAACCCATCGATCCCCGCCTGGTGGGAAATATCACCCGGCAAATCAAGGATTATGTCTTTGCCCATCACGTTGATTTGCAGGCCGTTCGGGATCCGGTCCAAAATGCTGCCAATGGAATGATGTCAACCTATCTGCGGGGTTACGTGGAAAGGTATCCCTCACCAGCTTTGGCCGCACTCGTGTTTAAAGAAGCCATGGATATCGTCAAAGCGACACTTCAAACCGGCGAACTCTCTATGAGTCTCAGGCACGACACACAAACGCTGGAAGATATGCTTGATCTTTTACTATATCTGGAAGATCCGGAAAACAGGATCAAGGTCGCGACCATTCTCAGCGAAGCCATGACGGGATTTTTAGAACAGCTTCCCCGTTCTGAACTCCGGAGTGAGGATGCCGCCCCGCCTGCCGCAGCTACGGCCTCTTCGGCCCCTTTTGAAGTCGCGGAAATCACGCAGACCGATAGTTATCTTAGTAAATACCGCGACCAGCTGCAGGAATTCAGAACTCAAATTCTCCCGCGGCTCATCAAACAAAAGCAGGCGGAAGGTTCAAAACAGCTGAAGATCACGGTCCTGAACGCGTTGTCCGGAGAAATGCTGCCATCGGTCCTTTGGGTCCTTATGCAGGAATTCAGTAAAAATGGCCGGAACTGGGGCTTCCTTAAGGATTGGGATATTTCGATCGTCGGCGTAGAACCGGATCCCGGCTATGCAGAAAAAGCCAAACAGAGTTTAATCGAAGGCACGCGGCCCCTGCGCCGCATCACTCCGCAATATTTTAAGACCCCGCAAAAAATCAAAAGAGATGAAAACGAAGTCCGCAGCCTGCTGGGTCAGCTCAATGCTGATCCAGGCCTTGCAAGAAGCCGTTTCAGCGTCATTCCCTGGTCGGGTGAGAGCCACGCCCAGGTGGTTACTTCGCTGCAGGGTACGGATGTGGTTTTTATGAATGAAGAATTGGAAAATATAGACCTTGGGGCCGACATGGAAAAAGCGATGAGGGCCGATGCTCCCCAGCTGTTTGAAAAATCTTTTATTGTCGGCAATGCGGACGTTGTGAAAAAATCTTTCACATCGAATCATGAGGTTGTGACCCGTTTGGCGGACTACGCCGTCGCGCGTCCGGCCTGGTCTGCCGGCGAGGTTTGGGACAAACCGTTTTTCTCGGCCGAGTCGCTTCAGCAATATGACCGTGTTGTTGTGATTGGGAATGGATCGGGATTGAGCCATCCTCTTTTGCGGTCATGGATGCTGTTTCCGGGAAGAATCCGGGAAATTTTCTCAAATCCCAAAACACGTATCCAGGTCCAATCCAAACTCCTGCAAATCACCAATCCCGGCGACCGTTATGAAATGACTGACGCCTTTCCTGTCGATATCAAGGCCGACGAAAAAGTGTTAGTGATTTCTCTTGAGCGGCCGGGCGAAGAACTGATCATGGGAAAATACCCGGTCCTGTTTGTGAGTACCCAGGGCGTGGCCTTGAGCAGCAAGGGCGAGACCCTCTACTCGAGGGGCACCGAAGAAAGGCCCTATTATCTGGCTGTTTCCGAAGGATTAGCGGCGCTAGGTGTTCCCGCGGACCTTATTCCGAACGAGCCGGACCACTTGAAGAAAGAGCAGTTGAGTGATGCCGTCACGGCGCAAAGAGAAAAACTGATTGCGCTGGCCAAATTGCAAAATCCCAATTTTACAGAAACAAGCCCCGTGATTGTGGTCAATCCTCTTTACGGCAAAGGGAAATTCAGGACCGGCGGCCGTGAGTTTTTCACTAACACGCTGAAAGCGATTCTGGAACAGTACCCCGATGCTTACATTGCCATCAATGAAGGTCCTCCTGCCTGGAGAACGACGGTGAACGAAGAAACGAAAGTCACGCCCTTCGCCGAGATCGAAAAAATTTACAGTGACCTTACCCCTTATAGTGAACGGGTCCTTAAATTAGGAACAAGCCAAGAGGGGGAAAATGATTTAAACCGCGTGGCGGCCCTCATGAGTTTGACGGACAATGTTGTCATGCTCGCGGAAAATTCCGGACTTGCCCATCTGGCGGATTGGATGAGAGTCCCGATGCTGGTGCGTGAAGAGGCTGCATTTTCCAATTACTTTTTTCCAAGGGAAGACTCCAAGGACCTGAACAAAGTTCCAGATTTGATTGCCGAAGTAGGGCGCATGATTGAAGCGGGCCGCCAGGACACAGGGTCTGCTGCCGCCCGTGCCGAGCTCAGAACCGACGACGGCCTGCCTGCAGATCTGAACCCGGCAATTGACCGGGCGCAGGCCCGGAAGTTTATTGACGCGCATTTGCCCGGACTCCGCGAAATGGTGGAATTCCTTATCAGTAAAGTGAACTACGTGGATCAGGAACAGTACACAGCCGTCTTGAAACAGGCGATTGCCCAATTTCAGCAAGCCCGCGGTGATAAGCCTTTTGTGGTGGTGACCGACAAATGGCCAGGCCGCGCGGACAGTATTAAAAGCGAACTCTTCATTTATCAGCAGGCGCGGGAAAACGGACTGCCTCAGCCCGAAGGCGTTGTGGAATTGAAAAATCTCAGCGCCTGGCTCGCGGCTTACGCGGCAGCTCACCCCAATGAGCCGGCTCCGGAAATTCTGGTGCTGGATGACGCGTCTTACTCGGGTTCACAGCTTGGCAGTTTTGTGATCAACCTGATGGATAACACCCTGACCCCGGAACAAAAGGCCGTCATCAATGTGCACCTGCTTGTTCCTTACCTCACGGAACGCGCGCGGAATGAACAGATTAATCCGGGAGGGATACAGAAGGCTTTTCCCCGTTTGCAGTTTCATTCCCCGGCCGCCATCCCGACCGTAAATGAAATATTCAAGCAAGCCATTGAGAAAAGCCAGCCCGGTCAAGAACGCGAACGGATGGAGCGGCTTTACCAGCAGGCCTTTGACACTTATGAAAATGTGGAAAACGGGGGAACCCTGACAACCTTCTGGTTTAAACAGCCGGATCAGGCGTCAATCCTGACGGAATCAGGCGCGACTTTTACGACAGGAAGAACCATCGACGGCAATACCGGCAGACGCCGGCAGGTCATCCCTTATCTGCCCGAAGTCCCCACACCGCCGTACAAATCAGAGGCCTTCTTTGAAACCCTGAAACAGCAGGGGATTTACGAAGGCGGTCCGGGCCCGGTAGTTTCGAGAGCTGAGCTGAGGTATGCCGAGGCGCCCTCAAAAGAAACCGCTGTGACTGAAACCTCCGCGGCAGTTTCTGCGGAACGCGAGCAAAAAGCCCTGGATGACCTGGTGAATTTCCTCAGCCTTCAGCAAAAAGGGCAGGTGCAGATCCAGTTTGATGTGGAGCGTCATCAAGACACTCTGCAAATTATTATCAGCGGTTACAGAAATAACCCCGAAGAACTGGAGCAGAAAATTCTGGCCCGTATCTATATCCAAAGCACGAAGGCCGTTGAAGCCTTCATGAATAAACTGAGCCAGCAGGGATCTTTCAACCGCAGTTACGCGGTGGGTTTTGTGATGCCCGCGGATTTTGAGATGGATGACGGAACCAAACGCGCCTTCTTTGAAGGCTATGCGCAAGGTTTGACCCAGGGTGTGGGAGAAGTGCTTTTTGGCGGTGCCTTGCCGGATGAACTGCGTAAGGCTTTGGCCAAGGCGCAGTCCGATGTGACAGTCCGTCCCGGATTTAAACCCAACCGCACTCAAATGACACTGATGGGTAAAGACCAGAGCCAGGTGCCTGTGGCAACGTTTGAAAACAATCCCGTGCAAGGCCTTCTTGGTTCTTACTTCTCACTGCTTCTCGGCGGCTCTGAAACCGTTGCCCTTATTGCCCAGAACAAAGACAACGCGGCCCTGCTTGGAAAACTCACGGCGCGCACCCAGGTGCATCTTGCTGATTTGCTCGAAGCGGGCACCGATCCGGCCCTTCTCAAAGGCGAGCTTCTCAAGGCGCTTCACCTTGAGGGCGATGTGGCCAACGGCTTCTTCAACCTTCAGGACAATGTCCTGAGCTTCAACGTCAGCCTGCTCAACGACCTCATTGAAAGCGAACGCAACTCCGAAGCTGTTCGTCAGTCGGCATAAAGTCTGGCGCGCCTTGGCTTGCCAGACTTTATGCCCACACCGCTGTTCCCGGCTGCTTCTACCGGGAATAGCGAAGAGACATCCTTTCGTAGATTTTATTTTCTTTCGCCATTCCGGATTGATGCCTCCGGAACGGCGGTGCCGATAAATCTACGATTTATCGGCTGCTTGTTTCTTTCAAAGGAACAATTTCGATTTTGACAGCGTAACCGATGAGTGCCAGCAGTTTTTCCAGAGTGGCAATATTCGAAAAAATACCGCACTCAATTTTCGAAATATGCTGCTGTGAGACACCCGCCCGTTTTGCGAGTCGCTTCTGAGTCATTTTTTGTTCGATGCGGAAAGCAATGAGCTTTTTAACCACTTCCAATTTTTGCCTTTGCAAAGACAGCCCTTCCTTATATGGAAGGATCATTCATTTTTTCTTGGAGATGGGCGTTAACAGAGTTTTTTTTCATATTCGGAATTGTTACTCTAAAGAGCTATAAAACAACTATTTAGTTGTTAGGTGGTGTAAAATAAAATTGCCTATTGATCATAAATATATTGCTAATTAATAAAATTTATTTTATTATTTTCACATCCTTCACAAGAACTATTGCCGCAGTTGCCAGGATGCCCTTTAAAGAGTATCCTTTTATTAGCTTAAATTTAGGCTAATCATAGCTGAAATAATGGCTAATAAAGGCGGTGAAAAATGACAACCATGAATCTTTCAGAAGCCAAAGACAGACTGAGTGAATTGGTAAAGAACACGGCTGAAACAACCCGTCAGGTCATCATTACCGTGAATGGCCGGAAGCAGGCGGTGCTGATTTCCCTTGAAGAGTACGAGAGCATGATGGAAACGATCGAAATTCTTAGAAATCAGGAACTCGTTAAAAAAATCGAAAGTTCTATGGAAGACATCCGCAAAGGCAGCGTAGTCGCTTTTGATGATATTAAAAAAGACTGATCCCCTTGAGCGAAAAGCCCTCCGCAAGATATACCGTCTTTTTTACCAGAACAGCCCGGAAGGATTATGAATCCATCCGTGATAAAAAACTGCTGCGCGGTATCAATTCCATTATTGATGAAATCAAAAAAGATCCCTATCAGTTCAAGAAACTTTCCGGTCCTTTATCACATCTCAGAAGCGCCAAGACATTTTCTTTTCGTGTGCTATACCAAATTCATAATCATGAGTTGATTGTTTGGGTTGTCGCGATCGATAATCGTAAAGATGTTTATAAATAGACAACCGACAAATCGTAGATTTGTCGGTAACACCGTTCCGGAAGGTAGCTGACTAGTCGTAGACTTGTCAGCAACGCTGTTTCCGGACGCTTCAACCGGAAATAGCGCCAGTAAAGGAATGGGGCAAAGAAATGATGATGTCGCTTTTATTAGTCTTTTCACCATTCCCGCTAGAAGCACGCGGGAACGGTGTTGCCGACAACCCTTCGGGTTGTCGGCTGCCTGTCCCCCGAAGTAGGGTTTTTCCCCTCTAAACTGTAAATAGAGACTTGCTTATGAGGCGATTAAAGGGCATAATTGCTTCAAATTATGAAGCGATTATGAGGCGTTTATGACTTATATCTGGCAGCACAAAAATTGGCCCAACATGGTATGGCAAAGCGATGCGCTTTTGCCCGTCCTTGGACAAGCGCGGCTTGCGCAGGGTAACCTCATGGGGCGGGTCAAGCGGCTGGGTTTTGAACTTGGAGACGAAGCCCGGGCCGATATTCTCACTGAAGAGGCCATTAAAACATCTGCAATCGAAGGGGAACGCTTAAATCCCCAAGCTGTTCGTTCCTCAGTCGCCAGGCATTTGGGTTTATCTACTGTTGGGTTGGGAGCTGCGACGCGATCCATCGATGGCCTTATTGAAGTCCTTCTCAATGCTACGCAAGATTACTCTGAAAAACTTACCGCGGAAAAATTAAAAGGATGGCATGCCGGACTTTTTCCGACAGGGCATTCGGGGTTTCATAAAATCAAGGTTGCCCAGTGGCGCGGTAAAGAACCCATGCGTGTTGTGTCAGGGCCGGTGGGCCGCGAAAAGATTCACTTTGAAGCACCTCCGGGGGAGAAGGTTGCGGAAGAAATGCGTTTGTTTCTATCCTGGTGGAATTCGGGATCGAAAAAAATGGACGGTCTTATTCGAGCCGGGCTGGCGCACTTTTACTTTGTAACCGTCCATCCTTTTGAGGATGGTAATGGCCGGATCGCCCGTGCTCTGACCGATATGGCGCTTGCGCAGGATGAAAAGCTTGGTGTCCGCTACTACAGCGTTTCTTCTCAAATCATGGAAGACCGGGAAGCCTACTACAGTATTCTTGAAAAATCGTCAAAGACAAGTCGTGTTGATGTAACGGAGTGGCTTCTCTGGTTTCTTGCCTGTTATCAGCGGGCGATAGAGCGCTCAGATAAACTTATCGGGAATGTCTTGATGAAAGCAGGCTTCTGGCAAACACATGCGCAGACAACCATGAATGAGCGTCAGAAAAAAGTGGTCAATAGACTTTTGGCGGCCGGGCGAGACGGTTTCGATGGCGGACTCACGACCCGCAAGTATGTTTCATTAACCAAAGTGAGCCGGGCCACCGCGTTTCGCGAAATCGCGGAATTGCTTGAAATGGGAATTCTCCGTCAAGGGACCGCCAAAGGGCGCAGCGTTAATTACGATTTGAATTTAAAGAGAACAGATCAGCTATGACCGTCTACGAAATCGCCCGCATTTATTCAGATCTTGTTATTGCAGAAGAGAAAATCCCCGAAGAAGAGTTTCACGCCAAAGAACATATCAATATGCTTAGAACTAAATACCATGAGTTGTTAATGACTAAAATGCGGGAAGAGGGTATTCCTTTCTCAGACCGTTTTGACGCTGCGCAAAAAGCATTTGAAATAGCCAACAAGTAGCCGACAAATTGTGGATTTGTCGGTAGCTTGTCGGCACCCCCGTTTCCGAGGTAGCTGACTAGTCGTAGACTTGTCAGCAACGCTGTTCCCGGATGTATCTACCGGGAATAGCGCCAGTAAAGGAAATGGGGTAAAGTCCCTGCCCTTGTAATCACTTCCATGTTTCCGTTAGCCAACAAATCGAACATTAGAATTTCCCCCATACTTTCCGTTGACCGCACACCATCGCTTTGCTTAAAATGGTACCGCTTACCTTCATGACACGTAACTCGCGTTACATGTCCCAGCGGTAAACGGTACCATTTCGCTAAACTCCCCCGCAACCCAAGGTTCTTTATGAAAACGATACGTCTTGTTCTGCCTGTTTTTATTTTTTCTTTTCTCGCAATCTTTTCACGTCCCGCGGAAGCTGCTGTGATTAATCCCGGTTTTGAAACCGGAGATTTTTCAGGCTGGGCTTTTATCGGCGAAGTGATGATCGCTGGCCCTCTTGCGGGAAGCGTTCCCACGGATGGGTTTGGCAACGCGTATGACACCGACGGAAACCCCGTGGTGCCGGCCTCCGGCTTTGGTGCGACAGGGAATTATCAGGCACTGCTCGGCACGGGCCTTGATTCCGATGAACCTGATGCCGTGTCTTTCTCGGCCCTTGAATCTTTTCTGGGCCTCACACCGGGCTCACTCTCAACGCTCACCAGCGCGAACCTTAATCAGGGCTCCGCGCTCAAGCAGTCCATTTTCGCAAACGCGGGCGATGTGCTTTTGTTTGACTGGGCCTTTAACACCAACCGCACACCGAACAATCCGCTGAACGATTATGCTTTTTTTGCGCTCAGTGCAACGCCGGTAAAATTGGCGGATACTTTCTTCGGGGAGTTCTATCAGGCCGATCTTCTGAATTTCACCACCGGTGTTCACACCACAACCTATACATTTCCGTCAGCTGGACTCTACACTTTGGGCATTGGTGTGGTGGATACCCGCGGCGGAGACACCTCAGCCTTGCTTGTCGACAACTTCCGCTTGCAGACTGCCGGGGGAGCCGTTGTTCCCGAACCGCTCACTTTTTGGGCTTTTGGTCTGGGCCTTTTGCTTACAGGATTAAAAGCCCGGCGTTTTTAAATTATTTTCCGCGCTAATATAAGCAGTCATCTTAGACCTCCTGTGCACAATTCCGGCCTATACTTTCTTTTTTGTATTGTTTGTAAGTCTTTATAATTTAAAGCTTTATAAAGAGTTTTTTGAATCCTCCGGACTCTCTGGTATAATCACCCCCGCTCGGATAATCCTTTCCCCTAAATCTTCGAACCATCCAGCGAAAATTAAAATTGTGCGAAATCGGATCTTTTATTTCTTATTTTCGATGGTCTTTGCCTTTTCCCAGGCAAAACCAGCTTGGGCATTTCATCCCCTGGAATCCAAAAAGCTGGATGTCAAAATCGACGCCAGCGCAGGCGAAACCTTTGACGACAACGTCACTTTCGTCAAAAGCAGTAAAAAGTGGGACCTCATCACCGAGTTGGCAGCAGGTTTGCATGCTACCTACGAAGGGCGCAGGCATTTACTCGATTTAAAGGCCGGAACCGTCGAGCACATTTTTGCGCGTGAGACCAGTTTTAATAACAATTCCCAGAATGTTGATTTGGATTACCGGTACCTTTTAACGGATCGCGATACCCTGCGCCTCAAGGACAAGTTCAAGAATTACGAAGACCCGCGCAGTTTTGATGAACAGTTCGGACGAACCAATGGACGCTACCGGCGCATTTTGAACAGCGCGGACCTTGAATACCTGCGGCAGTTTAATGAGCAATGGGCGGGTACTCTTCGATATGGGAACGATATTAATCTTCTATCTCGTTCTGACCTGCGTGATTCTTATACGCATCGTGCGGGTTTTGACATTAAGTATGCCGCAAGCACGGCAACGATTTATTCACTGGTGTATGAATTCCTTCGCCAGTCTTTTGAACGGACAGACAGTGTCCCTTCTAATGCCGCCAGTGTGAACAGCCTGGGGCTTGGGCTGAAGCGTTATGTCAGCAAGCGCGTTTTTTTTGAAGGCATTGGCGGCATTGATCTGATTAGCGATTTTGCGAGCAAGATTCTATTGAAACCCCGGATTATGGGATCTTTAAATCTGGATCTGGATGAAAAAACCCAGCTCCAGTTCTTGAAGTATGAAATGAGAAGTTCTCCAAGCACTTATCAAAGTTCGATTTTTACAAACCAGCGCATTAGTACCGCAGTGCAGCGCCAGGTTTCAGAACGCCTCAATATGACCGCAGGAGCCTTCTACGGACATGGCGAGTTTGAAAGTTCAAACGTGAAAGATAATTTTTTTGGAGCCAATGCGGTCCTTAATTATGAGCTTACAAAGAATTTGAAACTGAGTCTTTCTTATACGTTTAATCTTGTCGATTCCAATAACGTTTTTCGTGAGTACGCCAAGAACACGGCCATGGCCAAAGTGGCCTATGTGTTCGGCTAAATTTAAGAGGGGAGTTATGTTGAAAGTTATGAAACAGTTTTTGATGATGCTTCTGCTGGCCGCGGTCTTGCCTGTGGGCAATGCGTTTGCGGATGAAAAAACAGTGATGCCCGAAAAGTACAAGGTTGGAGCGGATGATATTCTCAATATTCACGTGTTGAGGCCGGATGATTTTGAAATCGAAGTGTCAGTCACTCAGGACGGCTATATTTCCTTTCCTTATTTAGGGAGTGTCCTTGTGAAAGACAAAACACTCGACGAAATTCAGTCCGTGATTGAAAAGGAACTTTCCGAAGGTTACCTCCGTTACCCTACGGTTTCCGTGGTGATGAAAGAATCCCGCAGCAAGCGTTTCTTTGTTTACGGGGAAGTCACAACACCGGGCGCGTATCCGCTGGATCAAAATATGACGGTGTTCAAAGCGCTTTCTGTGGCGGGCGGGTTCACAAAATTCGGTTCTTCAAGCAAAGTTAAAATCCTGCGGCCCAAGAAAGACGGCCCTGGGTATGACCTTATCAAAGTCGACGTTAAAGACATCATGAGCGGTTCAACAAACGCAGACATTCTCTTGAATCCCGGCGATGTCGTTGTTGTTTCGGAAGGAGTTTTCTAATGGAAGCTGATTTCTCGACACTCACAATGCGTGATTATTCCCGCATCCTTTTTCGCCGTGCCTCTGTGATCGTGACCCTTGTTTTGGCCCTCACAGGTACTGTTTATCTGGGACTTCAGCTTCAAACGCCTGCCTACGAAGCCCGTGTGAAAATGCTGATCTCTGCCAAAAAACAGGTAGAGTCACCTTATTACCGTGAATTGACAGGCAATAACACAACCGAAAAGATCACGGTCACTCAAAGTGAAATCGTAAAATCAATTCCCATTCTTCAGCGGGTTGTGGATGCTCTTGGCCTCAATTTACTGCCGCTGGATTATGAGAAGCAATTTGCGTCTCCTTTGAAAAGCGCTTTAATTGACCGAAGCTTGAAATATAGCGGTTTCGGTAACCTGAACGCGGACGAACAGCGGGCCTTTCATTTCCGTATGGCCCTGGAGCGTTTGCGCCAGTCCATTGATGTCAAACCTGTTACTGATACCAATACGTTTGACATCCTGGTCCGTGATTTTGACCCGGTGATGGCCGCGACCATTGCTAATACGGTCAGCCGTTCTTATGTCATTTTTGACCTGGAACAGCAGCTTGCTGAAATCCAGTTGAAGTACGGCGGCAAGCATCCGCAGGTTGTCCAGCTTCGTGACAACATGAACAAGATGTTCAAGACATTGAATGGTACGCCTATCTCCAACGCTGATGCCATTGGTCCTGCCAGCGTCAAGATCATTGAACAGGCAGCCATCCCAATCCATAAATCAGGGCGTTCTAAAAAACTTTTCCTTGTCATAGCGTTTGTCATGAGCCTGATTTTGGGCATCACGCTTGCGTTCGCGCTGGAGTATCTTGACCCGACTTTTAAAACACCGCTTGAAACCGAGAAAACACTCGGCATTCCTTTGCTGGGGTCTGTTCCGCTGGACAGAAAAAAGCGGGAAGGTTTTTATCAGAACCTGACCGATCAGATTTTCTTGATCGCCAAAGACCGTAAACTGAAATCAATTCTGGTTTCTCCGGTGGAAGACAAGCTCAAACCCGAAATCATTTGCGAGCTTGCCCGGCGTCTGGCCACCAAGTATGGGCAAAAGGTGCTTTTGATTGATGCGGACCTGCGCAGCCCTGGCATTCACCGATTCTTTGAACTTCCGGAAAAGCCCGGCCTTGCAGAGCTTCTTGAGGGCAAAGCCGTATTCCAGCAGATCGTCCGGAAGTCTGAAGGCGGTCTTCAGATTGTTTCTGCGGGTGCAACAGAACTTAATCCCATGATGCTGCTTGATTCCAGCCGTATGGCAGACCTTGTCCGTGACAGCGCGGCGCATTATGACCTGGTGCTTCTGTCCGCCCCGGGCATTATAAAATTTAAAGATGCTGTGGTTCTTGCTTCGCTTTCAGATGGTACAGCTCTTGTTGTGGATGAAAACAAGACGCGCCGTGAAGTTGCCAAGTCTTCTGTCGTTCCCCTCGAACAGAAAAAGGCCAATCTCATTGGCACGATTCTGAACGGCCGCACTTTCCCAATCCCCCGGATTTTTTATCAGATTTTTTAGCAATTAAAAGTTTTAAACCTAACTCCCCCTTGGATGTGTTCCAAAGGGGGAGCCTTTATGAATGTTATGAGACGAATTATTTTAAGCGCGATTTATTACGGATTGGCGAGCAAACTCCCGGTGTCCTATATGCCGGGGGGAAAGCTTGCCATGAAGCTCCGCTATTTTCTTTGCCGACATCTTTTTAAGAGCTGTGGAACCAATGTGAATGTTGAGTCATTTGCTTTTTTTCATAGTGGAAAAGACATTTCTATAGGGAACAACTCAGGAATAGGGCAGTACGCTTCTTTGCATGGAACTATTAGTATTGGGCATGACGTAATGATGGGACCCAATGTAACAATCTGGACCGCGAATCACAATTTTTCCCGTACAGATATTCCCATGACTCAACAGGGGATTGGGGAAGAAAAGCCTGTGACAATAAAAGACGATGTCTGGATTGGGTCGAATGTGGTGATTCTTGCAGGCGTCACTCTTGGACAAGGCTCGATTGTCGGCGCGGGTTCGATTGTAACCAGAGATGTCCCCGATTGGGCTGTTGTGGCCGGAAATCCGGCAAAAATCATTCGCTATCGCAAGAGCGCTGATTCAAAAGACGGGGTTGTCTCTTGAGCGTGAATAAGGGCTTTGTTTCTCATGGGATACATACGTTATGTACAAAATTATTTATGTTGGGCGTTGCATTTGCCACAGGTGTCATAACAGCGCGTCTGCTGGGACCTTCGGGTAAGGGAGTTATTGCATATTTTCAGGCGCTTTCTGTTCTTTTATTCCCTATTGCAGAGTTGGGCGTTCGGCAATCGACAGCGTTCCTTTTAGGGCAGAAAACCTATAGTCAAAAAGATGTCATTGGCAACATGAAAGCGCTTTACTTCGCATCTGCCAGCATAAGTTTTTGCGCATTATTATTAATCTATCTTGTTGCAGGTGTTTTTCCTAAATATGGCTATTTGTTACCGAGTTTATTTTTATTAATTTTGCCGATCTCTTTATTTCAGAGTTACCACAATGGTGTTCTGATTGGGACGAAGCAAATAGAAAAGATCAATTACCTCCAAATATCAGATAAGCTCGCAACATTTTTTTTAATGGTCATTCTGCTTTATTTTTTTCGCTTAGAGGCGTTGGGTGCAGGAGTTAGTTACCTTACCGCACAGATAATCGGATTGATTCTTTTGATGTTATGGCTGAGGCCTATTTTTTTTATAGCGCCTAAATTTTCCCAGCCTATTTTTAAAATTTTAGTTTCCAAAGGTTTCTTTTTTGCTTTATCACTTTTTGTAATACAGATGAACTATCGAGTTGATGTGCTCATGCTTGCCAGTTTGAAAGATGATGCGAGTGTCGGTGTCTATAGTGTCGGCGTCAATATCTGCGAAATCTTAAAAGAGCTTCCGTTGGCTTTGGGGCTCGTGCTTTTTTCTCGATCAGCTAATTGGAATGCGTCCGAGATTAAAGAATCATTGAACAAAACATTGATGCTTTGCCGAATTGTTTTGTTGTTTATGGTTATTGCTGGGGCTGGATTGGGAGTAGTTTCCCGTTGGTTAATTCCATCTGTTTATGGGGTCAGTTTCGCACCAAGCGTTGATGTTATTCTTATTCTGATTCCAGGCATTGTCATGTTGTCTGTTTTCCTTATTCTAAGCTTTTTTATCGCTGGACAGGGTAAACCCCATTTATCGTTGTTTGTTTTCACGCCAGCTCTTTTGTTGAACGTTGGCCTTAACTTTATTCTAATACCAAAATACGGGAGCAGTGGATGTGCAATTAGTTCAACTATCAGTTATTCCGTGGCGGCGGTGTTGTATGCGGTAATTTTCTCCAGGCTTTATAAAGTCAGACTGACTGAAGTTTTTTTTGTAAAAAAATCAGATCTAAAAGAAGTATTAAATCGTCGGAAATTAGAGTCATGAAGCGGCGAATAGGCATCTTGACATATCATCACGTCATCAATGATGGTGCTTTGCTGCAAAGTGCGGCTGTTGTACAGGGTTACAGGAAGGCTTTTCCTGAAGCAAGTGTAGAAGTTGTGGATTACAGGCCGCGTTGTGTAGAACGGAATTACTTCAAAAACTTTTGCTTGTCGTCAAAAAATCCTTTTTATGCATGGAAAAAAATCAGGCGTTATTGGATGTTTCGACGGTTCATCGAAAGCAATTTGCCGCTCAGCCATCGTTGCATTATCAGCGATGAAGAGTCCCGGGCTCGGCAGTTGATGGACGGGGAGTATGATCTTGTTTCGGTTGGAAGCGACGAAGTTTGGAAGATTGAAACAGGAGATTATGCGCGACCCTTTCCAAATATTTATTGGTTGAATGAAGCAATGTCTTGTAAAAAAGTTGCTCTGGCTGCGTCTGCCAATAAAATGCCTTACAAAGAACTTGGAAGCGATGTCGTGAATGTGATGCGGCGCAGATTAAAGGCTTTTGATCTTATTAGCGTCAGGGATGACCATACTTTGCAAATGATCAAACATATTTGTGGTAGCGATGTTCAGGACGTTTTCAGAATCGCAGATCCTACTTTTGTTTTAGAAACGGAGAACCCTGAACTGCAAGGGCTTCTCGCGGCTACAGGTGTTGATTTTAGTAAGAAACTACTCGGCGTAACTTTTTTCGATAAACGGTTTACGAAACAAGCATTCGACGTTTTTAGGAAACAAGGCTACCAAATCCTTGGATTGACAGCGGCTAATCCTCTGGTGGATATCGATTTGTCAGGGGTTCTAAATCCATTTCAATGGGCAGGTATTTTTAAATATTTACATCTTTGCCTTACAAACCTCTTTCACGGAACCGTTTTTTCTCTGAAAAACCAAGTGCCTGTGTTGAGCTTTGATTATTTTCATAGCGCGGAGTATGAAAGCAAAGCGCAATGTTTGTTGAAGGATTTCGAGCAACCACTTAGTTATATTATTCCTGATTCCCGAGTTTTTGATGGGGACGCATTGCTCAACTGTGCTGAGACAATGCTTGCGAGATATGATAAAAATTTTGTGAAAAGAAAAGCAACGGAAGCTCAGCAGGCGATTCAGGCTTTTTTGAACAAGGTTAGGCAGGTTAGCTATGATTGAACTTAAAAACGAACCACTCTCCAATCACACGACATTCAAAATGGGTGGTCTTGTGAAAACCATGCTCATTCCAGAAACGGAAGAAGAGCTTGTCTCGGCAGTCAAGGAATGTCGGCAAAAGAGTTTACCTTACCGGATACTTGGTAACGGGTCAAATCTCATTGTTAGTGAAAAAGGGCTCCGACGCGTTATTGTTATCAAAAACAGTAGGGCTTGCATGCGTTTGGATGGAGAAGGCACCAATGTCTACGCTGGGTCAACTGTAAAAGTGCAAAGTTTCATCCGATACTGCGTCAATCGCGGACTTGAGGGGTTTGAGTATTTATATTCGGTGCCTGCAACGATTGGTGGTGCAATCTTTATGAACGCCGGTAGAGGTCGGCATAAAAATCAGCAGATTTCAGATGGACTTGTTCATGTCCGGATTTTTGATGGCCAATCCGTACGTGAAATACCCAAGGCTCAATGCGGTTTTTATTACCGAGGTTCAATTTTTCACACGGAAAGAGATTGGCTCATCCTTGGTGCACAGTTTGACCTTAAAACTCAACCACGCGTTGTAGGTGAACAAAAAATTCGAGAAAGAATGGAATTTATCAAAGCTTATCAGGACCACAAGGCGGCAAGCGCGGGATCGATCTTTAAGAAGGGGCACCCTTGGGTTTTTAAATGGGTTCAAGGATTGCGGTGTGGTGGTACGTGCTATTCTCGGAAGGCTACAAACTGGCTTGTGAACAGCGGGACTTCGAAACTCAACGAAGTAAAACGCCTTATTTTTATTGTAAAGGTTCTGAACATTTTGCTTCTTTCCAAAGCAGAAGTTGAAGTGGAGATCTGGTCTGATGACTGAGTCTTCACCCAAAGTTAGCATCGTAATACCAACTTACAAGCGATCCGCTATACTCAAGCGCTCCTTGAAAAGTGTTCTAGCTCAGACATTTCAAAATTATGAAGTCCTTGTAGTGGATGATTGTTCAGGGGATGATTCGGAAACTGTTGTGAAGGACTTCGGCGATAGAAGGATACGTTATTTAAAGCACCAGACGAATAAAGGTGGTTCTGCAGCCCGTAATACTGGTGTTCGAGAAGCGACTGGAGAATATGTTGCTTTTCTGGATAGCGATGACGAGTGGCTGCCGAACAAGCTGGAAAAGCAACTCGCTCTTTTTTCGAATATTGATGAGAGTTATTGCGCCGTTTACACCGGCTTTATCTGCGTCGCAGCGGATGGTGTGGCGGGCCAGAAGATTTTGCGGATTCATAACGGTGATGTTTTTAATGACCTGCTTGTTTGCAATTTCATGAGTACTCTTTCAACTTTGATCGTCAAACGAGAAGTGCTCGAAAAGATAAGCGGGTTAGACGAACGTCTTAAAAGCTGTCAAGACTGGGATCTTTATTTAAGGATAAGTAAAGTTTGCAAAGTGGCATGTTGCGAAGAGTACTTGGTTCGCTATCACATTGATAAAAAGGATAAGGCGAGGATTTCAAATAATCGGAAATCAATTGTACAAGGTCATGAGCTTATTAGAGAGAAATTTGCCAATGATTACGAAACACTGCCTCAGGCTTATAGAGTTCGTCATGCGAACGAAATGGCGAACATGTATACGCTTGCAGCCGACTTCAGAAAAAGCGCGAGCTATCTGCTGGAAGCTTTTTTGATCACGAAAAATCCTCGATATTTGGTTCTTGTTGGCATCTCTTTCTTTCGCATATTAAAAAGGAGAATGACTGCTGATTATGGTTACTAACATAAATGCTTTAGTTGCTTCAGTTGTCGTTCCTACGATGAACCGCGCGCGGAATTTAGCAGCGCTTCTAGAGTCGATACGGACGCAATCACATCAACCGGCCGAATTGATCATTGTAGATCAAAGCACTGATAATAAGACCAAAGAAGTATGTGCGGAATACGAGATTTTATTTAAAACCCTCGGCTGCTCTTTACGATATTTCCAGCAAAGCCAACCCAGTCTTGTTGCGGCGAGAAATCGAGGCGCTCAAGAGGCTGCTGGTGAGATCGTTTGTTTTCTCGATGATGATATAAGGATTGATCCGGAATACTTTGAGAGGATGCTGCCTTATTTCAACGATCCTAATGTCGGCGGCATTGCTGGGAATCCTTACCAGACGAATACAGGTTGGTGGCAAGGTCCTAAATGGGAAATTAGAAAATTTCTCATGAGAATGTTCTTAATTAACAATTTTAATGGAACGATGACGGCTTCAGGCTTTGGCTATGCAATATTTGAATGGGAAATTGATAGGGTTCATCCAGTAGAGTTCTTCGGCGGTTACAGCATGAATTTTCGAAAGAATTTACTTTTGAAGGAACCTTGTGATGAATGGTTCACCGGATACGGTTTTCGTGAAGATATGGACTTGTCATACCGAATTTCCCGGCACGCGAAACTTTTAATGGTGCCCGATGCCCGGTTTTATCACGATTCCTCGCCTGTTAATAGACTTGATCTTGATCGCTTGAAGAAAATGCAATTTCGTAATTACTGGTATTTTTACAAAAAATTTAAAAGAAAGTCATTTTTTACGGATGCCTTGTTTTTTTATTCCCTTTCGGGGATTGTTTTTTTGGAGCTTATCGAGTGGCTTTCAGGTTTTCGCCGGGAAAAATGGCTGGCGCTGAAAGCCAGTTTTTATGCACTCAGGAGTGATTTTACTAATGTTTAGCAATAGAAAAATCCAAAGTGGAGTCCGTTATTTGAGAGCCTTGGGGTTGAAAGTCAGGTTTTCTTCCCGCTTTCTCTCATCGGGTCGGAATTTTTTTGAAAACGGAGAAATTAACATCGGGAGCGCGGCCTGTTTTTCAATGGGGGCAAACAATATATTTGATTGTAGCTGGTTTGTGGATCTTGCAGATAATGCGATTTTAAAGTTGGGCGCGAACAATTATTTCAATCGTAATTTAAGAATCACTTGCTTTGAAAAAATCGAAATCGGCAGCGATTGTCTTTTTGCAGATGGTGTACAGCTTTATGACCATGACCACCGCAGTGATGATTTGTCCCGCCCTATCAATCAGCAGGGGTATGCCAAAGCTCCGATTAAAATCGGAAACAATGTCTGGCTCGGAGCACGCGTAATAGTCCTTAAAGGAGTCAGCATTGGTGATGGTGCAGTTGTTGCCGCAGGGGCTGTGGTAACACGGGATCTTCCGCCCAATTCGATTTGCGGCGGTGTGCCAGCAAAGGTTATTAAGGCCAGAGTATGAAAAAGATAAAAGTCCTTCACATCATTAAAACACTGAGCCTTGGCGGCGCGGAGACTAATCTTTTAAACTTGGTCAACGCATTTGACTCGCAAAAAGTTGAAACTCATGTGGCGTATTCTTATGGCGGCGAGATTGAGGAACGCTTTCGTAATGCAGGGGTAAAGCTCTTCAAGTATGCCGATGAGAGTTACAAGATTAAAAGCCTGCAGACGATCCCGATTGTCCTGAGGCTTGCCGGATATATCCGGAAGAACAAGATTGATATTGTTCAAACGCATAATTTTAACGGGCATATCTGGGGGCTTCTTGCCGGCAAACTCGCAGGTGCCAAAGTGATTGAACATGTGCATGATTTCCGCTACACCCCATCGGCTGAACTTGCCAGACGCCATGGGCTTTTGGATCAGTATAAATTTATTAAGTACTTTCGGAAGCAGTCAGACCGCGTGATTGTGCTGACCAAAGACCATTTCAATTATGTGATTGAAAAAGGCCTTTCAGACGCAAATCGGGTTCTTGAACTGCAAAACGGAATTCCTTTAAATGAGCAGTCAGTGACCTTGGTGCAGCGGGATATCCGGCAGAAGTTTGGGATTCCTTCCGATGCGGTGGTGATTTTGACAAGTGCGCGCATGGACCCAACAAAAAATATTGATTTGATCTTGCGGGTGGCCAAACAAGTACTTAAGCAAGCTCCTAAGGTGGTTTTTCTTGTGGCTGGAAATGGAACTCATCTTGAGGAGTATCAGACTCGCTGCCGTGAGTTGAATCTTGAGAAAGATGTCCGGTTTATCGGGTTTTATCAGAATATGTATGACCTTTTGGCCGCATCGGATGTTTTTCTTTTGCCGTCCTTTCTGGAGCTGCATTCGATTGCTATTCTTGAAGCCTTGAAGATGAAAATTCCGGTGGTTGTCTCATCCGGTGTGGGCTGTAATGATGAGTTTATCCAAAATGGAGTTAATGGGTTTCTTTGTGACCCGTTTAAGGAAGAACCGTGGATCGAAGCTTTAACTTTACTGGCGAATAACCCTGCTTTACGCGAGAGCATAGGGCTTAAGGGAAACGAAACCTGCCGAAGCCTTTTTGATATTCATAATACGGCAGGCAATTTCGAAAGGGTTTATGCTGAGCTTGTCTAATACCCCGTTGCGTTTAGGTGCGATTGTGCTTTTAGGGATCGCTGCGGGATTCCTTTATTTGTTTGCGCTTCCTGTTATTAGCCGTAATTCTTACTTTTTATTTGCGCTGCCTGCAGTGATGATTGTTCTTTTGATCATGGTCCTCGACATTCACAAAATGCTAGCGCTGGTGCTTTATACCCGGCTTTTGCTGGAACCGCTTGCAAATGCAAGCCGCATTGGCGGTTCGGGAATGGGGGTTGGCGCGATCATGAATCTTTTTGTTATTGTGGTGGGAAGTATTTTGATTCTGGCAAATTTTGAGAAGTTTAAGAAGGTCACAAGTCTTGGGAGCTGGCTGATTTTTTTAACGCTTTGCTTTATGGGAATTGCCTATACACCTGGCAAACCGGATGGGTTTCGCCTTTTTATGAATTATCTTAGTTATATGATGCTCTTTGCTTCTGCGTTTGTGATCTTGAAAGAAGAGAAGGATTTTAGGTTTTGGGTAAAGACGCTCCTTTTTTCGTCAACTCTTCCGGTTTTATATGCGAATTTTGATTTAGCGAAAGGAGGACAATTTTATTCGGACGCGGGGATGAGAATTCATGGAACTTTCACCCATCCCAATATTCTCGCGTTCTATCTGGTCATGCTGCTGGTGCTTCTTTTTTATATTTATCAAACGCGGATGTTTCAATGGCGAGGGGTTAGCCGCACTGTCATTTGTGTCTACGCCGTCGATCTCTTTGTTCTTTTGTTAGCCACAAAAACCCGCAGTGCCTGGCTATCGTTGTGGACTGTTTTTTTTATTTTCGGGCTTTTAAAGTCCCGCAAGTATTTATTGTGGGTTATTTTGCTGCCTATTTTGGTAGTCCCTTTTAGTTCATCAGCTCGAGAAAGGGTCTCAGAGCTTTTTAGTAGTCATAGTAGCCGTAAAAATTCTTTAAGTTGGCGTGTGGAACTTTGGAAACAGGCCATCCCCGAAATTAAAAAGTCTCCTATTTTTGGGCATGGATTAGCATCTTTTGTACCGCTATCAAAGAATTTTTTTAAGGACGCAAGTAAGACTGGGGTAGGTGCGCATAACATTTATATTCAAACCGCTTTTGAGCTTGGCTTCTTAGGGCTTCTTGCTTTCCTTTCTATTTTTGCTGGAATCTTTTTAGAGCTTCTTCGGAGGCGTGGGCCGCCCCTTAGCGACGAAGATTCTAAGGGCAGGTTGATATTAGCGACCTTTATCCTTCTTTATATGGTTGTCGGTGCTTCTGACAACATGCTTTATTACCTGGCTTTTAACTGGTATTTCTTTTTTCTGATCGGCCTGCTTCTTGCAGGGATAAAGTTAAAAAGTGCGCAAAGTCAAAATTTGATTCCTCGGAAAGCGACTTCAGCATGCCTTTGAAGAGCGAAAATATCATTTGTTTTGCGGGGGAGGATTGGTGGTTTCACAACCCTCATTCCAATCTCCATATCATGCAATCTTTGTCCAAAGATAACCGGATTTTGTTTGTGAATTCTCCGGGTATTAAAATGCCGGACTTTAAAAAGGACAAGTTTGCGTTTAAGCGTGTTTTCAAAAAACTGCAAAGTCTTTTCCGGTTTGTCAAAAAGGCGCAGGAAAATATCTGGGTTTTTACACCTTTTGCGATTCCCATGATTCCGCGTTTCCAGAAGCAAATTGCCAGTTTCAATAAGACTATGCTGCTTTTTCAGATTCGTTTTCTGATCAAGCGGCTTAAATTGGAGAATCCCATTCTCTGGGTCACGGTGCTGGTGGCCAAAGATGTGGCCTTGACTCTTCGTAAAGAAGGCGGGAAGTGCCTGGTTTATTACTGTGTGGATAATACGCCGCATTATCCGGGAGTCGATCACGCTTACATGATTGAATTGGAAAATGATCTGCACAGGAATGCAGACCTCGCACTTTTTGTGAATCACACCCTTCTGGAAGAACGGAAACATTTCAACCCGAATACCGTTTATACGGGGCACGGCGTTGACTACGACCATTTTGCAAAGGCCCAAAGCCGCATGCTTCCGGTGCCCGAAGACATCGCTTCAATAAAAGGGCCGATTGCCGGGTATATGGGAGAAATCAACAGCCTTGATATCGAACTTCTAAAATACTTGGCTAAGGAAAATCCCGGAGTCTCGTTTGTTTTTATTGGGGACATTTATGCCGATATGGACGCTTTGAGCGGCCTTCAGAATGTTCACTTTCTTGGAAAGCGGCCTTACGAACAGCTTCCGGCTTATTTGCAATGTTTTGACGCGTGCTGTCTTTATTACAAGGTGGAAACCACCTTCAACAATTACCGGAATCCCAAAAAGCTTTTGGAGTACCTGGCAACGGGTAAACCCGTGGTTTCCGTATCGATTTTGGAAGTGGAACATTTCCGGGAGTACGTTTCTATTGCCGGAAGTTATGAAGAGTACAACATCTGTCTTCGCAAGGCCCTAAGTTCTGATCCCCCCGCCCACCGCGAAAAACGCATTCGTTTCGCGGAGCGTCAGACATGGGATGATGTTGCTTCAGGAATATCGGAGCATATTCAGAGTTTGACGGCTTCAGTAGTTTGATTTTTTGATTTCTATGAAGCAAAGGGGTGAATTATGAAAATTGTGGTTCTTGGTTTGCGCGGATTTCCGGATGTTCAGGGCGGCGTTGAAACCCATTGTGAAAATCTTTATACCCGCATGGCGGCACGAGGGCATGAGGTTATTGTCCTGGGGCGAAAGCCTTATATGCGCGTGGGAATTACGGAGTACAAAGGGGTGAAGCTGATGCCCTTAATGTGTCCGAAACAGAAATTTTTAGAAGCCTTTTTACATACGCTTATCGGAATTCTTAAGGCGCGTTCCTTGAACCCTGACATTGTTCATATTCACGCGATTGGTCCTTCTTTGATGACGCCCGTTGCCAGGCTTTTAGGTTTGAAGGTCGTGACTACCAACCATGGGCCGGACTATGACCGTCAGAAGTGGAATGGGTTTGCCAAAAAAATTCTCAAAACAGGTGAAGCTTTTGGACGCCGCTTTTCAAATCAGGTTATTGCGATTTCGGAACCCATTGCGGATCACCTCCGGAAAACTTTTAACTGCAGGCCTGCCGTGATTCCGAACGGGGTTGTGATTCGCAGGCCTTCAGCGGGAGAAGAGACATTGAAAAGCTTTGGCCTTGAAAGAGGCTGGTACATCCTTGCCGTGGGGCGTTTGGTACCTGAAAAAGGATTTCATGATCTTCTGGAGGCATTTCAAAAGGCCCAAATCCCTGGATGGAAGCTGGTGATCGCGGGCCGTGCGGACCATGAGGACGCCTACAGCCTTGCCCTGCAAAGACAGGCTGAATGTATTTCGAATGTAGTCATGACAGGTTTTATTACAGGAGATCCCTTGAGAGAGCTTTACAGCCATGCCGGCCTTTTTGTTCTGCCGTCCTATCACGAAGGCCTTCCGATTGTGCTTCTGGAAGCCATGAGTTATGGCCTTCCTGTACTGGCTTCAGATATCCCGGCCAATAAACAGGCAGGACTTCCCAAGGAACGCTTTTTCGAAACCGGAAACATCCAGAGTCTTCAGGAGAAAATGATTCGATATACCCTGACGCCTTTTTCCGAAGCTGAAAAGCTCGCACAGATTGACATTGTGAGGCAGCAGTTTGATTGGGACATGATTACTGAAAAAACACTGGATGTTTATGAGAGTGTTGTGAGGAAGACCCCCATAACCGTATGACACCCCCAATCTCCGTTATTATTCCCTCCTACAATTCCGCGGGAACCGTCCGGAATACGCTGACCAAACTCTTGGCTCAGACCGTAAAGCCTCAGGAAATCATTGTGGTGGATTCCTCGACGGACGGAGAGACCCCTCAAGTTCTCTCAGAGTACGAATCGCAGGCGCTCCAAATTCTTCATGCCGGTGCGCAGGTGATTCCTGCCGTGAGCCGCAACCTTGGAGCTGCTGCGGCAAAGGGACAGCTTTTGTTGTTTATTGATGCGGATGCTTATCCGGCCTCGGATTGGGTTGAACGGATTTTGGAAGCTTACGGCAATGGTTATATGGCAGGCGGCGGAGCGATTGAGATTCCCGATTTTCAGAAAAGAAAAATGATCCCGCTTGCACAGTACTTTATTCAATTTAATGAATACACTCCTCAGCAGCCAAGCGGTAAAAAGCTTTTTTCGCCATCCTGTAATTCATACTGCGACCGCGACCTTTTTAAGAAAGTGAACGGGTTCCCGGAAATAAGGGCTTCCGAAGATGTGCTTTTCGGTCTTCGGATCAGCCGGGAAACAGCCTATGTTTTTCTTCCGGATGCCCGTGTGTATCATATTTTTCGTGAATCCATGAAATCCTACCTTGAGAATATGCGCCTTCTTGGAAAATATATATTTATTTACCGTAAAAAAGAGCAGGCGGATTTGTTTTATTTAAAGGGGATTTGGCCGGTCGTACTGGCCCCTGTTTTTGCCATGGTGAAATGGTTTTATATGAGCGCTCGTGTTTTATCGTCCAATGCTGAGAATATGGGGCGTTATCTTTTGACGCTTCCGGTTGTGTTTGTCGGAATGCTGTGGTGGAGCCTGGGATTCAGTGAAGGGGCGGTTAAACATGAAGAGGCTTAAAAAAGGGTTCCTGCTTCTTTCCCTTTTCTGTGTTTTTCTTCCCAGCGTGAAAGCTGAAGAGGCCCCCGTTGAGACCGTCGGCTCGCGCTGGAAGTTCGCGGGGTGGTATGGCGGCGGATGTTTTCCGGATGTGGAGTTTGATTCCAGAATTAAAAGCCGTGTTTATCTGACCTCTGACGTTGCCGGAATCTGGAGAAGTGATGACCTTGGAGAAAACTGGTATTCCATTGATCACGGCCTCGGGCATTTGATGGTTTCTGACCTTGCGATTGCGCCGTCTGATTCCGATGTATTGTATGCCGCGACTAAGGGCGGTCTTTTTGTTTCAAAGGATGCAGGCAAAAACTGGAAAGCCGCAGCCAAGGTTAATAAAGACATGACCTTCTATCGTCCGGCCTCTTACAGGGCCATTGCCATTTCGCCTTCGGATGCCGGTCATGTGACAGTGGGAACATTGACGGGTGCTGTTTTTCATTCCGAGAATTATGGGGAAAGTTGGGAAACTTATGGCGGTAAAGAAAAACCTTTTGAGAATACCAAACCCATTCACGCGGTTGTGCTGGATGAAAAGAACAGTTTTCTTTATGCGGCGTCCGCAAAAGGTGTGACCCGGTTCTCCCTGGCGCGCGGGATTTGGGAAATGATCCGAAAGACCGATGCGCCGGTTTACGATGCGCTTATGCCCCGGGGGCTTCCCTTAAGGCTTTTGACCGCATCAGAAAATACTTTTCAGATTTCTGTGGACGATGGCGATCAATGGCAGTCTTCCGCGGCAGTTTCAAAAGGAACGGTTCGCCGGCTTGATTATTTCCGGGATGTTAAAAATGAAAAAGGTCTATCGCTGGTTGCCGCGGTTTGGGAGCAGGGCTGGAGCGGCGGTGTTGTCCTCAGTCATGATGAAGGCAAGACCTGGCAGTCTGCGGATAAAGGACTGGAACCGGACCTTGCGGGTGACCCTACCCGGGCCTGGTCTCGATCCGGCGGCAGAACCGCTTCTATTAAAATTAACCCCTTTGACCGAAAGATTCTTTTTCGCACAGATTGGTGGGGGGCTTGGCGGAGTGATGACGGCGGCACGACATGGAAAGAGAAAATCAAAGGAGCGCCGAACGTTGTCGGAACCGATCTTGCCATCGGGGACAAAGGACTTGTCTGGGCCGCATCCATGGATAATGGGCTTCTCAAAAGCCGGAACGGCGGGGAAAGCTATGAAGCCATTTTCCCTGCTTTTGGGTACAAGAAAAATGTGAATGGCCATGTCTGGCGTGTGTTACTGCCTTCCTCTGATGGGCTCACGGTTATGGCCACAACGTCACCCTGGGAAGAACAGACCAATCAAGTCATTATCAGTCATGATGGGGGAAAGAGTTTTGAGATCAGCCGGAAAGGGCTTCCGTCTGGAAGGCCTCGTGAAAATACCATGTGGGGCCAAGGGTATCCGAGAGCCTTAGCGATAGACCCTACCGACCCGCTTAATGTTTATCTGGGCATTGATGGGGATGATGGCGGAGGTCTGTTCATTTCGAAGGATGGGGGCCAGAGCTGGAAGCCAAGCAAGGGGCAGCCGGATTCCAAGCGGGTTTATAACGGCCTTGTCGTGGATCCCAAAAATCCACAGCGGCTCTTCTGGGGCGCCTGTGCCAAGGGAGGCGGTGTTTATCTTTCAGAGGATGGCGGCGGGCACTGGAAACGTGTCCTTTCCTCTTTGCCTTGGGTTTTTGATATGGCTGCTTCTGCCGATGGAACTATTTATGCAGGCGGTGACAGCAATGGCCCGGCCCTGTATGCCAGCCGTGATGGCGGAAAGAAATGGAAGAAAGTGTTTCATCATGAAGGCAAAGGAACCGTAGAAGCCATTGCGCCAAATCCCAAAAACCCCGATACTGTCGCCTTCAGCACCGTTCAGTGGGGCGGGGTTTCAGGAGGCAGAATTTTTTTGAGCCGCAGTCATGGTGAATCCGCGCAGGATATTACCGATGATCTGCCTGAAGGAACGGGTGCTGGAGCCATGTCTTTTGACCCGGAAGGGAAAAATCTTTATATGACCCGTTATGCGGGCTCTGTTTATAAAGCGGCGGTATCGAAATGATGAATGCCAAAGTCAATGTGGTCGGAGTTTTAATTGATAATATGACGATGACGGAAGCTGTTTCCGGAATCGATGCCTTTATTGAAACCCGCCGGCCTGTCCATGTCGTGACGCCCAACGTCGACCATATTGTCAAAATTCAGAAAGACGCCGAATTCCGCAAGGTTTACGAAAACGCGGGAATGATCCTTGCTGACGGTGTCCCTCTTCTTTGGGGCGCATGGCTTCTAGAAACGCCGCTGAAGGAGAAAATTTCAGGGTCAGATCTTTTGCCAAAGATTTGTGAGCATTCCGTTCAAAAAAATCACCGTTTGTTTTTTCTTGGCGGGAGACCCGGTGCCGCGGATAGAGCCAAAGAGTTACTGGAAAAGAAATATCCCGGAATTCAGATTGCCGGGACCTATTGCCCTCCTTTTGGATTTGAAAAAGATGATTTCGAGAACCAAAAAATTATCCGGATGCTTCTTGAAATGAAACCTGACATCCTTTTTGTGGGGTTGGGTGCACCGAAACAGGAAAAATGGATTTTTCAGCACAAGCATGACTACCAAGTGCCTGTTTCTATTGGTGTGGGGGCCTCTTTTGAATTCATTTCCGGAATGGTTAAGAGGGCGCCTCTGTGGATGCAGAAGTACAGTCTGGAATGGTTGTGGCGCTTGATGTCGGAGCCAGGCCGTTTGTGGAAGCGTTACCTTGTGGAGGATATGGAATATTTCTGGCTTCTTTCACAACAATACCTCCGTAAGTCCCCGAAGAAAGAAGCTGTTCATGCCGTCCATGAAGATAAACCTGCCTGAAAAAGCTGTTCTCTCTTTTCTTTTTGCCGCCCTTGGGGTGATGTTTTACCCTGTCTTTGAGCGCCTTTGGGTGATGGGGTGGGACGCCGCCAATTACGATCATGCTGTTTTTATCCTGCCTGTGGCCGGGGCGCTTGTATTCCGGAAGCGGCATGCCTTAGTTCCTCTGGAAACACCGGGGCTTTTAGGCAGAATTGTTTTTTTGACCGGTTATGCTCTTTATCTTTTTTCGGCGTTTAATCATTTTATGTTTTTGGAAGCCTTCTCCTTCTGCGTGGTGGTTTGGGGGATTTTTCTCCTCCGTTACACAAAGGAATCCCTCGGTATCGTTTTATTTCCGCTCGCCTATCTTTTATTTCTTGTCCCTCCGCCGGCATTGGTCATTGACTGGGTCACTTATCCTCTTAAGCAGATCAGTATGTTCGGAAGCTATGGACTGCTTAAGATTTTCCGGATTCCAGTTTTTTTGGAAGGAGTTATTCTCGGGGTCAAGGATTATAAATTATTCATTGCCGACTCCTGCAGTGGTTTCCGGTCGATTGTGACTTTGCTGGCATTGGGGTCAGTGTACGCATCTATTCAGAAAACGACAGTGATTAAGAAATGGATTCTTTTTGTATCTGTGATTCCTTTCGGAGTTTTTGCCAATATTGTCCGCATCGCCCTGACAGGTATTGTGGCCAATTGGGCGGGGAAACGTTATGCGGAAGGTTTTTTTCACGGGTTTTCCGGGGTTGTTTTATTTCTTGTAGCCATTGGGTGTCTGATTGTTTTTACGGATCTTCTCTGCCGGAGGCCCCGTCGTGAAAACTAAAGCGCTGGTTCGTGACCTTATTCTGGGTGTGCTGATGTTAGGGGCTGGTTTAGCGGTAATGCTAAACCCGGTGGCAAAGGTCGGGACTGAAAAAAAACTATCTTTGGAGGCTTTGGTTCCCCGTGACTTTGAAGGGTGGCAGAGTGAGACCTATGATATGTCGAATTACCGGGATGAAGCATACAAATCAATCAATCAGCTCCTTGTCAGGGAATATACCAAGGAAGATTTGTACGGGCTGCGCGGTGGAGTGAAGAAGGTAAGGCTCATTATCGAATACAGCAGTGATCTTCGGAACAATTTCAGTTTTCATTTTCCGGAAAACTGCCACCGTTCCACAGGAAATGAAGTGGAGTTCTTTCAACCGGTCTCGATTAAGCCCGCAGAGGGGAAACCTCTCCAAGCCAAAACTCTTTTTATCAAAGGTATGAAACATTCCGGTGAAGTTCGGGATAAGGTTGTGGCTTATTGGCTGGTGATCGGTGGTAAACGGCATCATGAAACCTTTTTTATAAAACTAGATCAGATGGCCGCAGGTCTTATCTCAGGATCCAAGAGCGGTTTTTTGATAAGGCTGGATTTTGAAGAAGGAATGGTTTATTCCGAAGAGGGCGTCCGGATCGCCCGTGAAACCCTTAGTGCTTTCATGACGGATTTCTATTTTGCGCTGGAACCCGATCAGAGAAAGATTCTGTTTGGGGAGTAAATTAAATATCTGGATGTTTAAATAAAAAAGCCCTTGGCATAATGACCAAGGGCTTTTCTGTTTAAGAGAGGTCGCTACACCATTCCCGACTAGTACCTCGGGAACGGTGATGCCGACAAGTCTTCGACTAGTCGGCTTACTAAATTCGGGCTGTTGCGAGAGATGATTTTTTGCGGCTGTAAACAACAGCGGCAAGAGCAAGGCCGCCGACCAAAAACAACACCAGGCTGGCAGGTTCAGGGGTGACTGAAAAGTTGTAAGTACCAGCGCCAACATTCAGAGCGCCGCCGGCATAAAGATAGTTGCCATTAACAACCCATTTACCGATGCGGGTCTGATCATGCCAGGAATCAATGCTGAACCATGCTTCCTGAGCCGAGCTAAGATTGATGCGGTCATCGCCCGTAAGATAAGACTGACCGTAAGGAGAATTCCAAAAAGCGGATTTATAATTGATGCCTGCATCCGCAAGTTTCACATAAAGGTAAGGGGTTTCTGCTGTATTGAAAGTATTTTGTTCCGCGTAACTGCCATAGCTGTTCACGGTATAAAATTTTTCAAAAGTGCCAGCGTGGGCATTCCCCGAAAAAGCGCAAAAAAGGGCAATCGCAAACAAAGGAAGAATTACTTTTTTCATGATAGGTCTCTTTATATTTATGGGGGAAGTTTACAAACGCGGTCGTTATAAAAACGTGGCTATTATAGGGATCGCGAGCAGGGGATTCAAGGGGTATTTGAGGTGTTTTGAGGTTCAAAAACCTAATTTTTGCCTTTTTTTAGAGGTGTTAAAGAAACTAGTTTAATTCTTATTAAAACCGTTGTAGAATGCCCCTTGTCTTACTCCTCCTCGAGACGTCCCCCATAGCAATTTAGATCAGAAACCCTATAAAGGAAATCAATGCTCCGCGAATATGATGTGATTTTTCGTCGCTTGCTGTTGGTGGCGGATTTGGTGCTGGTGGTTGCGGCATTCTTTATAAGCTATGCCCTGCGCGATGCGCTTTCTCTGGTTTTCCTGAACGATTCTCTTGGATTTTTGTATCCTGTCCGGACGTATTTTAAGCTTGTTCCGGTGATGATTATTCTCTGGGGTGCCTCCCTGTATTTTTTTGGAGCCTATGATGTTTTTCGGGCCCGCAGTTACACGGATATTAGCGCGAGCATCTTCAAGGCCAGTATTGCAGCAGCTGTTTTCTTCTGTCTAATTGCTTTTGCTTTTCAATACTACTATGTCAGCCGTCCCTTTATGGCCATTGTCTTTTGTGTGACAGGTCTTTTCCTCGCAGCGGAACGTGTCCTGCTGGTTCATTTTCTTCATAATATCCGGCGCAAAGGTTACAACTTCAAGCGTGTGTTGATTGTGGGAACGGGTGTGCGCGCGCAGGCCTTCATCAAGCTCATTGAAAAGCATCCGGAATGGGGAATGAAGATTGTCGGGCTTTTGGATAGCCACCCCGAAATGGTCGGCAGTGACATTATGGGGTATAAGGTGATCGGCATTCTGGATGAAATGGCGCCTGTCTTGAGCCGGCATGTGATTGATGATGTGGTGTTTGTGGTGCCCCGGACCTGGCTTCCGAAAATTGAATTCGCGATTCTGGAATGTGAAATGGTCGGCAAGCGCGTCAGCGTGGCACTCGATCAGTTCAATATGAAATTTGCCAAGGCCCGCCAGAACAACCTTTCAGGGTTTCCTTTACTGACCTTTGAAACCACCTCGGACAAGCTTTTTGAGCTTGTTCTCAAAAGAGTCATTGATGTTACTGTTTCATCCATTGCCATAGTGGTTCTTTCCCCGGTCTTATTGGCTGCGGCCTTGATTGTGAAGTATGACTCTGAAGGCCCTATTTTGTTCCGGCAGACACGGAGCGGCTTGAACGGCCGGAGATTCACGCTCTACAAATTCCGCACCATGGTTGTGGATGCTGAAGCCAAGCTCGCGGCTTTGCGTGCCTTTAATGAGATGTCCGGCCCGGCCTTTAAAATGCACAATGACCCGAGAATCACGAATTGCGGGCGTTGGATGCGGAAACTCAGCATTGATGAACTGCCCCAGCTCTTTAACGTGCTTAAAGGGGACATGAGCCTTGTCGGCCCCCGCCCTCCGATTCCTGCCGAAGTAGAGCAGTATCAGCCCTGGCAGAGACGCCGCCTCAGCATGGCGCCGGGCATTACCTGCCTTTGGCAGGTCAATGGCCGTAACAGCATTGTGGATTTCGATGAGTGGATGCGCCTTGATTTGCAGTACATTGATAAGTGGTCGCTGAAGCTGGACTTAAAAATTCTCGCCAAAACCGTGCCCGTTGTCCTTTTTGGGGTCGGCGCGAAGTAGCAG
>CAYSSX010000004.1:163605-246734 GCA_964434115.1 uncultured bacterium | reverse complement strand
AATTCTCGCCAAAACCGTGCCCGTTGTCCTTTTTGGGGTCGGCGCGAAGTAGCAGGTTAATATGGTTTTTTCGCCATTCCTTGTGCGCTATTTCCGGTAGAAGCTTCCAGAAACAGCGTCGCTGACAAGTCTACGACTAGTCAGCTACATCCGGGAACGGCGTTGCCGACAAGCCGTCGGCTAATCGGCTGAAACAACAGGAACGGGACAGGTTGAATTTATAGCCTGTCCCGTTTTTATTTAGCCGAAACACTTGTCCTTTATGGTCAAGTACCTGTCGGCGAACTTTATGGATAGTTCGTCCGACAATGCAACATAAAGGGGACGGACAGGAATTACTGTTCGTCCTCTTTTTTTTGCACCATTTAAACTCTTCGCTTTTCCCCATTTCCTTTACTGGCGCTATTTCCGGTTGAAGCGCCCGGAAACAGCGGCGCTTTGTCGGTTGTCTACGATTAGTCGGCTACTTTTTTTTTCTTTTGTGACGTGAGTCACATGTGAAAAAGCCTCAGGTGCCGTAGTCTCTTGATACAAGGGCGGTGCCCAGGAGGCTGTTATGTGGTGTCCTTTCGAGTTCATCCGCAAGCGTGACGGGCGTGTCGTACGCTTTGAGTACGGCAAAATCACGAATGCGATTGCCAAAGCAGGCAAGGCCTCGGGGGAATTTGAGTCTGACACCGCCCTTCGTCTTTGCCGCCGTGTGATTCTGCTTGCCTGGGAGCGTTATGAAAACGCCCTTCCTTCCGTTGAACAGATTCAGGACGTGACTGAAGAAGTCCTGCTTGCCTCCACGCACAAAAAAACCGCGAAGGCCTACATCCTTTACCGCGACCAGCATTCCCGCATGCGTGAAATTGTTTCAAAATCAAAAGTTGATCTTGTGGACCGCTACCTCACGCGCGAGGACTGGAAGGTCAGGGAAAACAGCAACATGAGTTATTCCCTTCAAGGTTTGAACCACTACCTCTCCTCAGAGGTCAGTCAGGCGTATTGGCTCCATAAGGTTTACCCGCCTGAAGTTGCCCTGGCCCATGAGGAGGGGGATTTTCATATCCATGATTTGAACCAGCTTTCGGTTTACTGCGTGGGCTGGGATTTGATGGACCTTCTTGAACAAGGCTTTTGCGGTGTGGCGGGGAAAGTTCAAAGCAAACCCGCGAAACACCTGAGAAGCGCGCTTGGACAAGTGGTCAATTTTTTCTATACCCTGCAGGGCGAAGCCGCGGGCGCGCAGGCGTTTTCGAATTTCGATACGCTGCTGGCCCCTTTTATCCGGTTTGACCATTTGTCCTTCGGCGAGGTCAAACAGGCCCTGCAGGAATTTATTTTTAATATCAATGTGCCGACGCGGGCGGGGTTCCAGACACCGTTCACGAATGTCACGATGGACCTTCGGGTCCCGCCGTCATTGAAGGACAGGCCGGTCTTGATCGGCGGGATGCCTCAAGATAAAACCTACGGCGAATTTCAGCATGAGATGGATGTTTTCAACCGCGCTTTTCTTGAGGTCATGGAAGCAGGGGACGCGAAGGGGCGCGTCTTTACGTTTCCGATTCCGACCTACAATATCACGCGGGATTTTGACTGGGACGCGCCGGAGCTTGAAGCGCTCTGGCGTGTCACGGCCAAATACGGAATTCCGTATTTTTCAAATTTTGTGAATTCAGGAATGTCCCCGGATGATGTGCGTTCCATGTGCTGCCGCCTTCGCCTGGACACGTCAAAGCTGGAGCACCGCGGCGGTTCTCTTTTCGCGGCCAAGCCTTTGACGGGTTCGATTGGGGTGGTGACGCTGAACCTTCCGCGCATCGGGTATGAATCGCTTGATGAAAAAGGTTTTCTGCTTGAGCTTGAGCACCAGATGAACCTCGCGAAAGAGAGTCTTGAGATCAAACGCAAGGTGCTGGAGAAATTGACGGACCAGAACCTCTACCCGTATTCCCGCTATTACCTCAGGCACGTCAAAGAACGGTTCGGCACCTGCTGGGCCAATCATTTCTCAACCATCGGAATTGTGGGCATGAATGAGGCTCTGCAGAACCTGCTGGGTGTTTCTATTGCGGAGGATGAAGGGTATGCCTTTGCGCTGCGGGTGCTTGATTTCATGAATGAGAAGCTTGTCGATTATCAAAAAGAGACAGGGCATCTTTACAACCTTGAGGCCACGCCCGCGGAATCCACTTCCTACCGCCTGGCCAAACTCGACAAGAAGCGTTACCCCGACATGCTTTGTGCCAATGAGGAAAGGTATCAGCACGGCGGGAAACCTTACTACACAAACTCAACGCAGCTGCCGGTGGATTTTACCGAAAGCATGTTCGAGGCCATGGATTTGCAGGATGAAATGCAGACGCGTTACACCGGAGGCACGGTGTTTCACGCGTTTATCGGCGAACGGATGCCGGATGCCGGGGCCGTAAAAAACCTGATCCGGAAAATGATGCACCATTACCGGATGCCCTATGTAACGCTGACGCCGACGTTCAGCGTCTGCCCGGAGCACGGATACCTTGCGGGGGAACATCCGTTCTGTCCGCGGTGTGAGGAAACGGAAAGAATTTTTATGACGGCGGGAACAGGAACAGAAGTCAAAGCAGGGCATTTCACCGGGTACCGCCAGCCTTGTGAAGTGTATTCGCGGGTGGTCGGTTATTTGAGGCCTGTGTCACAGTGGAATGAAGGCAAACAGGAGGAGTTCATCGCACGCAAAGAATACGCAACGGCCGGCTTAGGCCAGGAGGCGGATCATGATCAGCATCGGAGGCTTTCAAAAGCTTAGCTTGATCAATTATCCCGGGAAAGTGGCGGCCTGCATTTTTTTGAACGGCTGCATTTTCCGGTGCCGGTTTTGCTACAACTCAGAGCTTGCAAGCCCGCCTTACGCGAAGAGCCTTCCGCTGGAAGATGTGATGTTTGACCTCCGGAAATGCCACTGGGCGCTGGACGGCGTTGTGATTTCAGGGGGAGAACCCTGCATGCATCCGGACCTCCCCGAGTTTCTTTTGCCGATCAAGGAAATGGGGTATTTGATCAAGGTCGATACCTGCGGTTATTTTCCGGGAATGCTTAAGACCTTGATCCGGAGCGGGCTTGTGGATTACATCGCGATGGACATTAAAGCGCCTTTCAGAAAATATGATGAAATTGTGCAGGTGAAGGTGGATGAAAGGCGCCTGAAAGAAAGTATTCAGATTATTTTGGAATCCGGGCTTGAACACGAATTCCGCAGTACGCTTGTTTCCGGGGCCCATGAAGCGGGGGATTTGCGTGAAATGGCGGAGCAGATTTCCGGCGCGCAGAATTATTACCTTCAGCCGTTCCGGGCCAACACGCCGCTTTTGGATCCGGCTTTCTCCACGCGCATTGCGCCGCCCATGGATGAAATGCTGAAAGCAGTCAGAGCATCAGGTGCAAAAATCGGTTCGTGTGAGGTTCGGCCCTAACCAGGGGGGAAGGGTTGGATTTCACGCGGCCGGGGGAAGTGTCTGATGCTTAGTACTGGGGACAGGTCATTAGACCTGTCCCCTTTTTAAATTTTTTTGCGGCCGGGAATAAGACCCAGGATACGGTCGGAAAGTTTCTTGAAGGAAGACTTTTTCTCAAGCGGAAGAAGGACTTCGTAAGCGCAGGGCACCACAAAAAGGGTCAGGATCGTTGAGACTGTAACACCGCCGATGACTGCAACGGCCATCGGAATGCGGGTTTCAGCGCCGGGACCCAAGGCCAAGGCCGGCGGAACAGCAGCCGCGATGGTCGCGACAGAGGTCATCACAATGGGGCGGAAACGGATCGGACACGCCTTTTTCAAGGCTTCCAAAGGTTCCAGCCCCCTCTCACGAAGCTGGTTTGTAAACTCCACGAGCATAATCGAATTTTTCTTCACAATTCCCATGAGCAGCAGAAGCCCGATCATGCTGAACATGTTGAGCGAGTAATTACCCCAGGCTAAACCAATGAACGCGCCCGACACGCTGAACGGTAAGGCCAGTAAAACCGTGAAAGGGTGAACAATGTGGTTGAACTGCGACGCCAGCACCATGTAGGCCACTACCACACCCAGCCACAAGGCGAACATCAAGCTTCCGAAAGATTCCTTGAAGGCCTGGCTGCTGCCGCTTAAGACAAGGCGGTATCCGCCGGGAAGAATTTTATTTCCAATTTCCACCGCGCGGTCAAGCGCCGCGGCCTGGGATTGGCCCTGACCAAGGTTCGCGAAAACACCAATCGCCCGCTCGCGGTCACGGCGTGTAATGGTCATGAGGCTGGCTTTTTCGGTAATGTCCACGACGTCTGAAAGTTTCACAAGTTCGCCGCGGTTATTTCTGACCAGAAGTTTTTCAAGGTCCGCAGCCTGGGTGCGCTCGGCTTTGGGAACGCTGACACGCACATCGTACCGGCGTCCGCCGCTGGTGTATTTCCCCACACGTTCCCCGGCAATGAGCGAATTAATGGTGGTCGCGATGGAGTTGATGGAAATCCCGCGGGCAAAGGCCTTGTCGCGGTTGGGGACGATCTGGATTTCAGGCATGCCCTCCACATAATC
Organism: uncultured bacterium; assembly: GCA_964434115.1. Lineage (GTDB taxonomy): Bacteria > Omnitrophota > Omnitrophia > Omnitrophales > Aquincolibacteriaceae > ZLKRG04. The sequence goes on along the minus strand of CAYSSX010000004.1, from coordinate 242,191 downwards.
CGTATCCACATCGCGGAAAAAGGGATCCTTTTTCATTTCTTCCATAATCTTGTGAGAGTAGTCGACCAGTTTCTCCCAATCCGAACCGCGCACCGTAAACTCTATGGGGAAACCGCGCTGGGCCGTGAGGCCGCGCGTGGAAAGGTCCTGAAGAAAAATATTAACGTCCGGAATTTTGCCGACTTCGGTCCGGAAATAACCCATCATGTCTTCCTGGCTCATGCGCTTTCCGGTGACCGGGTCTTTGGGGCGGTCTTTGGGGTTCTGCAGGGTGACGAAGAGCATGCCGGCATTCGATTCACCGCCGCCGAATCCGCCCACCGCGGCAAAGTAACGGCGCACTTCCGGGCGTTTTGAAACCAGTTCTTCAATGGCCTTGAATTTCTGATTGGTGTATTCCATGGAAGAACCGATCGGTGTCTTGACGCGCGCGAGGAACATGCTTTGGTCCTGGGCCGGCACAAATTCCTTACGGATCTTGGGCAGGAGCATGAGGCTCATGACAAAAAAGACGGCCGCGGCAAGAAGGATCCACCATTTCCGGTTTAAGCAGAAACCAAGGGCTTTCGCGTAATTTTCCGTCAGCCAGTGAAAACCTTTTTCAAACGCGCGTCCGAAACGGGTTTTGCGTTCCGTAACTTCAAGGAATTGCGCGCAGCGCATGGGAGCAAAAGACAAGGCTTCAAAAAGCGAGAGCATGACGGCGACGGAAATGACGACACCAAACTGGAAAAAGAATTTCCCGATCACGCCTTCCATGAAAACCACGGGAAGGAAGATGGCGATCACGGCCGTGGTCGCGGCCAGCGCGGCCAAGGTAATTTCTTTGGCGCCTGCGACCGCCGCGTCGAGTTTGTTTTTCCCCATTTCCCGGTGACGGACGATATTTTCAAGCACCATGATCGCGTCATCCACGATGATGCCGATGGCGAGCGTGATGCCAAGCAGGGTGAAGGTGTTCAGGGTGTAGCCCGTGAATTTCATGATGATGAACGTGCCCAGGATTGAAAAAGGAATGCCGAGCACGATATTCAGCGTGGAACTCAGCGAGCCTAGAAAAAGCCAGCAGATCACGGAGGTCAGCACGGCTGAAAGAAGCAGGGAAAACACTAGTTCGCCCACGGCTTCTTCGATGAACCGGGTGCTGTCAAAGTTGACGCCGATTTTGTAGCCCTCGGGAAGGGTTTTCTTCAGGGCCTCCATTTTCTTTTTGACCTGATGCCCGGCCTCGACCGAGTTTGCGCCGTGCTGTTTACGGATGCCAAGGCCGACCGCGCGTTCGCCGCCCACGCGCGTGAAGCGCCGGATATCCGCCAGGCCGTCTTCAATGGAGGCCACTTCGCTGAGCGGAATGGGGCGGTACATAGGCTGTCCGCCGCGGGAATTGATCATGATTTTTTCAAAGTCCGCCACGCTGCGGGCTTCACCCATCACGCGGACCCGGGATTCGCTGCGGTCGGTTTCAAGAAGGCCCGCGGGAATTTCAATGTGTTCGCGCTGAATGGCGTTGATGACGTCTTCCACCGTCAGTTCATATTCCGCGAGTTTTTCTGTTTTGATCCAGGCGCGGAGGTTCGGGTCCGTGAAGCCGCTTAAAATAACTTCGCCGACACCGGGAAGGATTTTGAACTGGTCCTTCACGCTTTTATCCACAAACTCCATGAGTTCGCGCAGGGTGATATTGGGGTTGGAAATACCCAGCCACATGATGGGCTGGTCTTCCGGATTGATCTTGTTGATGATCGGAGGATCAATGTTGAGGGGCAGGCGGCGCTGGACTTCGGAGAGTTTGCTCTGCGTTTCCTGCAGGGCCACGTCAATGTCGCGGTTAAGCGTGAACTCCAGGGTGATGTTAGCCGAGCCCTGCTGGGTGGAAGAGGAAATTTCCTTAAGGCCCTGAATGCCCATGACCGCGTCTTCGATAATGTCCACAACATCGGTTTCCATCACCTCCGGCGCCGCGCCTTCCCAGGTCACGGAGATGTTGAGGATAGGAAAGTCCACATCCGGCATCTGTCCGATGCCGAGTTCCTTGAAGCCCAGATAGCCGAACAGCATGATGCCGAGCATGAGCATCCATGCGAACACCGGCTTTTTAATCGAAATCTCAGAGATACTCACAGCAGTCTCCGGTGGCGACTTTCATCTGCCAGTAATCACGCTTGAGGTCGTAGAAGGCCGCGTTGGATTCAAGACGCGCGTCATTAAAGTCCTGCAGGGCGTTAAGCACATCGAGGTTGCTGACCAGATTATTTTGATAATCGTCTTTCTGGAGTTTGTAATTTTCTTCCGAGGCCGCGACCGATTCCTGAAGCGCCTTGTAACGGTTCACGGCCGCGTCCCAAATTTCATAGGATTGCTTGATGTCCAGTTCCGCTTTTCTGCGCGATTCCATAAAATTCATTTTTGATTTTTTCCACTCCACGATGGATTCCTTGATTTGGCCGGCTGTGGTGCCGCCGGTCCAGATCGGGACTTCAATGGTGAAGAGCAGGTCCCAGTCAATGCCGGACTGAAAACCTTCACGCTGTTCATAGAGATTGGCGTCGAGTGAAAGCTGGGGCCAGATCGCGCTTTGGGTGGAGACAATATTTTGAAAACGGACTTTGGCCGCGTGATGGGCGGCCCGCACATCCGCGCGTTCATCCACACTTTCAAGGTAGGTGTCCAGGTCTCCGGGACGGTCAAGCTGCTGCTGATCATCGACAAGACCGCGGTTTTTCAAGGGGGTTCCGGTGAGGAATTCGAGCAGTCGTTTTTGAAAAGCCAGTGTTCCGCGGATGCCCGAGACATCGGCTTCAATGGCTTTCATACGGGATTTTGCCGTGGCCACTTCGCTGGAACGGGACTTTCCGATTTTTTCGCGTTCATCCAGGTCTTTGATCCTGTCTTGATAAAGCGTGAGGATTTCCTGATTGATGGCCAGGTCATGCTGGGATTTCAGCACGGAAAAAAAGGCGCTTGAAACATCGTTGAACAAAAGCTGCCGCGCGCGTTTGGCTTCGTTTTCGCGCTGCTTGCGGAGATTGCCCGCGCCCGCGACCGCGGCCACTTCTTTGAGGCCCTGGAAAAGCGGCTGGGAAATCACAAAGGTTTTAGCGCGGCTTTCCGGGCGGAAGGCATTTCCCGTGGCGCCGGAGTCCGCACTGCCGTTGTTTCCCTGAGGTTCAATAAAGTAATCGGTCATCACGAATTTGCCGTCGCCGATCACTTCCCCCGTGGCTTTGAGGAAATCCGACCACGATTTTTCAATGTCGAGATTTTTGATGGCAATGGTTTCACTTTGTTTCAAGGCAAGTTCGTAGCATTCCTCAAGGGAAAGCGGGGGCAGCTGCGGTTCCTCGGCCGGGGTTTTTGTTTCGGGCAAGGGAGGCCGCTGGGCCATGGACCAGGCGCAAACCGGCAGTAAGAAAAGAAAAGCCAGCAAGGCAGTGAATTTTTTCATGGGCCAGCCGTATAAGATTTGTGCTTGTTTTTCCGGAGAGGAAGAACGGGGAGTTTCAGATCTCAGCCGGAAGGTGTATTATTAGACCTATCAGTCGGTCTAATATACGGACGAAGTCTTGGAGCGTCAAACAGAAATTCCGTAAAAGCCTAATTTTATGAGACTTAACGATAAAAAACTGTTTTTGATTTTGCTGCTGCCGCTGCTCGCGGGATGCGCCACTCTTTTTGGCTGGAACATTCACGCGCCGGGAATTCTTTCCGCGCAATTCGCGCAGGAAGTGCCTGAGCTTGACCAGCGCGTGGCCCTTTACCTTCCGCCCCAGCTCCTTACTTACAAGTCAACAAACCGGGGAGGGAAATTCGCGGACCCTCAAACGTATTATGTGGGCGAGGCGTACGCGCCCATGCTGATCGAAGGTTTTCAGGCCGCGTTTAAAGAATTCGTACTGGTGGAAGTGGAGCCCACGCCGGATGTGCTTCGCCAATACGGGATTCCGTATTTGGTGGTGGTGGGGATCAAGGACCTGGGGAATCGGGTGACCCTGAAAGGCCAGGCCGTGGCGTTGACCACAGAGGCCGTGGTTTATGACACAAATTTAAACGTGCTGAGTTATTTTGAATCCAGCGGCGTGAGTGACGCCCAGAAAGTTTTCGCGAAAAAGGGCGGGCCGGAAGTGAACCTCAACGCGGCCCTTGAAAGAAATATCATCGCGGTTCTGCAGTATGTGCAGGATGGAATTACGACCGGGAAATTTCCCGCGCCCGAGGCGCCTCAGCCATGAAAAATCGCGCGGCAGTTTTTTTTCTCGTAAGTTCTCTGGTTTTTCAGCCTGGGATTCGGGCCGAGGAAGGCTCTGAAGTCTTTCGTCCTACCGGGACCCAGGTGGCGGTGCGCGAGCATCCCAAAACCGGAAAACCCTATGTCACGATTATTGGAAAAGACGGCACGCGCACCAGCCCCGCGCTGACCGGAAAGATTGAGCAGATCGCGCGGCCTGACTACCGCATGCTGGACCCGAAAGTAAAATCCGGACAGATTCCGTATCACGGGCCTGTTAGTGACCGTAAAAAAGTTTACATTCTCGCGGGAACCCTTGCGACCGTAGGTGTTGCGGGGAGTCTTGCGGCTTCAACCGCGATTCCCGCGGCGACGGCTTCGACAGGGGCGGCGGGGGGAGCGGGTCTTTACGGCGCGGCCGGTGTTGGGGTGATTACGGGAACAGCTTCCGGTGTGTGGCTGAAGTCGAGACCCAATCCGCATCAGAATGATTTTGATTTGAAGTCAGGGTCTCATGAAATCCGGGAGGCGCAAAAAATCGACAAGATGATTCAGCCTCCGGTGCGGGAACCTTCGACCGATTAAGCCTTTTAGCTTTTCTTTTCGATCTCTTCAATGTTGTAGGGAATTTCCAGCTGGAAATGAGTGATGAGGTCCTGAATTTCTTTTTTCTCCCCATCCGTGGCACCTTCGAGCACCATCTTGCTGATCAAGTGATAGACCTTGTTAAAGGCCCAGAAACGCGCGATGTCACGGTCGCCCTGCGGGGCCTGAGTCAAATCGCCTGAAAAAATAAATTCCTTGTTCACGTCCCCAGCCTCTCCGGTGACGCGCACGGAAAACCGTGTCTCATCCTTGAACCGCCCATAAATCGTGAAAAACGTGTCCTGATAAATGTCGGTCAGGTGTTTGGGATAAACCTCATCTTCACTGAGCGGAGTCAATTGATAGCGGACATGCGTGAGCACGGGGTTCTGGATTTTATCCGTGAATTCCATCAGCCGCTGTTTGATCTGGGCGTTGGAGGACGCGTATTCCGACCAGCCCCGGTTGGGATAGGCCAGAAAATCAAGCAGGAAGCGGTTGACGCGCGCGCCGCCGCTGAAAGCAAAGATGGGGCGGATGTGGTTGTTCGCCTTGGTGATTTCCGCGATGAGTTTTGTTGTGGAGCCTTCACCGGCCGTGGGTTTGCCGTCACTGAGAAGCATCATGTAAGAGGGCATGGCCGGCGCTGGCTGCTGGAGCGTATCAAAAAAGGCCTGATAAATATCGGTGGTCTGGCTGGGTTTTAATTCGTCCAGAAATTCCATGGCGCTTTGAATTTCCGCGGGGCCGGCGGAAAGGGATTTTGGAGCAAAAGGCGCAATGTCATTTTTGAAAACGTAAATATTGAAAAGGTCGCCGGGGTTCAGATTCTGCAGGGCGTGCTTGATGCCCTCTTTAAAGGCATACAAGCGCCGGGCCTGAATGCTGAGCGAGGCGTCGACCAGGAAAAGAACTTCCTTGGGTAAAACGGTCAGGACCTTGGCCTCGGCAAAAGGATAAATAGAAATGCGGTAATAACCCTGGCCGTCGCCCGGGTCGCGGTAGGTCTGAATCTTGACGCCCAGGTATTGGTCGAGCGGCTGAAAGTTCGGGTTGGATTGATAGACGCTGCTGCCGGAAAAAATTCCCAACGCGTCCGAGGTCAGTTTTTTGGAGCCCGGCGAACGTGAAATGCTTTCCGGTGTAAAGGCCGGCATGTGTTCGAGAAAATCCTGCGGCGCTTCCAAGACGTCATCCTCCGGAAGGATTTTTTCAGGCGAGACCGGAAGCACGGGCTGATGAATTGCGGACGGGGCCGGCGTGAGGCGCTTGGGAAGCTGGACGGATTCTTTCAACGATTCCCCCGTCTCATTAAAAGACGGGAGTTTGCGCGGCGCGAAATCTTCAAGCGTCAATTTCTGCAGAGGCGCGGGAGCCAGGTTCTCCGGCGCTTTTAACTGCGGGCCTTCAGTCAAAGCCCCTTTAATTTTTTGCGCCATGCCCGCGGCAGGTTTTTCAAACTGGACTTTCTGGACGTAGGTTTCTGTGCGGCGCTCGGCGGACGCGTTTTCGGCCGGAGGAACCGGCGGCAGGGTCACGGTTTTGACCTGAAAAATTTTCTCGGGCTGCAAAGGCGGCGTGATGCTTGCCGTGAGGCCGGGGAGCTGGAGAAAGTAAACCGCGGCCAGCAGAAGCGCGTGAACGAAAACAGAAATGGATGCGGAGACCGCAAAGAGATTTCTTTTTTTCATGCTGTTTGAGCGGCGGCGGATTTTGCGCCCGCGTCTTTGGCCAAAGGATGATTCGGAAAACGTTTGATGAGTTCGTCGTAAGCCTTCACCGCGTCCTGCGGTTTTCCCGCCTTTTCAAACATTTCACCCGCTTTGAAAAGGGCCTCAGGAACGCGCTCAAGATCTTCGTACAAAATGCCTGCCGCGAAAAAAGCCTTGGCCGCGTCCAGGTAATGGTTTTGGGCCGCGTGTAATTTTCCAAGTTCAAGACGGGCCTCAAGGGTCAGGTTGTTGTCGCCGCTGCCTTCATGGATGGCGCTTTCAAATCCCGCGGCGGCTTCATCGAAATGACCGCGCACGGCGTCCGCGAGGGCTTTGCCGAAGACTGCTTTGGCCCGGTAGTCATTGGGTTCCGCGAGCGATGCATCGTAATGAGCCACGGCCTGATCCGCGTCTTTCTTAAAACGGTAGGCCTCGCCGAGGTAATACTCGACCGCGCCTTTGGAGGTTTCAGAGCCGGGTCTTTTTTGAAAGGCCTCCATGACTTTTAAAAGGTTGTCGCCGTCGCCGTCGCGAAGTTCCTGTTCCGCAAGCCAGAAAAAAACTTCCGGGCTTGCGTCCGCGTCGGGAATTTCAGAAATCCAGCGGCGGTAAGCGGCCGCGGCTTCTTTGATTTTCTCAAGGCGGACCAGGCAGTAGCCCGTGTTTTTCAGGGCCGCGCTGTAAAGGTCCGGCGTCACGCTTTCCTTGGTCACTTCGCGGTAAATACTCACGGCCTTTTCAAGATGCCCGGCCAATTGATTCGCGTAAGCGAGAAAAAAACGGATCTCGCCTTTTTTCGGGGATTCCGGGTACTGCATTAAAAACGCCTCAAAGGTTTTAACCGCGGACTCATAATCTTCAACCTGGAGGTATAGGGACGCGAGCTGGGCTTGAACATCCTGGGCCTCGGGAGAGGTGCCGAACAATTCAAGAAACGTGGTGGAGGTCTGAATCGCGGCCTGCCAGTCTTCGAGTTTGATGTCCAGCGTGATCCGGTTCTTTAAAGTGGGAAGCGTTTCCGCGTCACCCGGATGGGCGAGAAGGTAGTTGTCAAAAGCCGAGCGCGCGTTTTGAGGGTCACCGGCTTCATAAAGAATGTAACCGCGGTTCAGCGCGGCCTGCGAAGTGTAAGGGGATTCTGGAAATTCAGCCATCATTTTATCCAGCCAGGTCAGGGCTTCTTTGGGCTGATTATTTCTGCGCAGGGTTTCCGCCATGAGATAGGCCCAGCGGTCTTTGTAAAAGGCGCGTTCCTGCGGGGCGGCCTGCGCGGTTTTTAAGGCCTCGGCGGGCTGGTTCATGTGCAGAAAGGTTTCGATTTTTCCAAGCTCCGCGGTTTCTTTTTCTTCCGGCTTTAAATCCGGAATGGCCAGGACCGCGTCAAAAACCTGGAGTGCTTCAGGGGAACGGTTCAAGGCTTCGAGCGCGGCAGCCTCTACGAAACGGATGGGCGGAGAAGCCGGCGTGGCAGCGCTCTCCGCTTGAATGGCTTTCAGGGCTTCTTCGTACTGCTTCAGGTCATACAAGGTCTTTGCGTAATAATAAAAGGTTTCCTGGGTCGCGGCCGGATCGGCCTTGATTTGATAGGCCTGAAAAAAAGCATCGCGGGCTTTTTCGAGATTGCCGGCCAGCAGAAGGGCTTGACCGAGACCGGACCCCGCGAGCTGCTGCATGTCTTTTTTATCCGTCTGCCGCGCGGCCTCAAAGTGTTCAGAGGCTTTCGCGAAATCTTTTCCCTTGGAAGCGATCTCTCCAAGGTAGTAGTGCGCGATGCTGTTGAAGGGGTTGTCCTCTGCGGAAGGGGCCGCGGCAAGAGGTTCAAAAGCCGCGGCGGCTTCCGGGAATTTTCCCAGGCCGAAAAGAATTTTGCCTTTGCGGAAAAGCGCGGAGTTTTTAATGCTGCCCGCGGCGCTTTGCGTCAAAGGTTCAAGGGCGGCCAAGGCCTCTTCATTTTTGCCCGCGCGTTCAAAGAGTTCCGCGCTTCTCAGTTTCGCGGTTTCAGCCTGCGGGCGGTCACCGTAAGAGGCGATAAATTTTTCATAAAGGGCCGCGGCCTGATCATTTTGTTCCAGGAAAAAGAAGCATTCCGCGAGGCGGAACAATGCGTCCGGGGCGCGGCTGTGCGCGGGCATTTCGGCGATGAGTTTCTCGTATTCCGCCGCGGCCATGTCGTACATGCTTCGAGCATAAAGTCCGTCGGCAAAATCAAAACGGTCAGAGCCGGCTTCCGGTTGAGGCGCGGGCTGAGAGGCCGGAGGAACAGGGGCCGGGTCTTCGGCCCGGGCCGCCGGCGGCAGGAGACAGGCGCAAAGAAGCATGGCTGAAAAAAAGCGGAATTTTTCTTGGCTCATAGAACGCCCTCAGATCGAGCTTAATGCTTGGGTTCTTCTTTGACAGTGGCGAAAGCGATGTTCCAGATATGCGCGGAGGCGCAGGCGTCCAGGACCCGCATCACATTTTCATGATGGGTTTTTCTGTCCGCCCGGATAATGACCGGCTGGTTCGGGTAGAGGGAGGAAACACGTTTGAGCATTTCGGCCAGACCCGCCTGATCAAGGACCCGCTGGTTGACAATCATCGCGCCCTTGCTGTCCACGTTGATTATAATTTCGCCCGGGCTGCGGGTGACTTCCTTGGATTCCTCGGCTTTCGGAACGCTGATCGAAACTTCGTTTTCAAGCTGGTAATAAACCGAGAGCGTCATGAAGAAGATGAGCGTCATGAAAACAATGTCGATGAAAGGCGCGATCTGGACGGTGGGGAAAGCCTTGCGTGTCTCCGGCGGATCAAGGCGGATCATTTTGAAAAACTCTCCGAGATCTGGGTGGTAATGGTTTCAAGCAGGTTCGTGATGTTCTGAACCCGCGGTCTTAACAAGGAATAGAAAATCATGGCCGCGATGGCGATGGTGAGGCCGCCGGCCGTTGTGATCATGGCCTTGGCAACACCGCCCGCAAGCATGATCGGTTTAACCACGCCGGAATCAAAGGCAATGGTGTTGAAGGCCTGGATCATACCGAGCACGGTTCCGAGAAGTCCCATCATCGGAGAAATCTGGGCCACTTCGGAAAGGTAGTTCATGAGGGTCCAGAGCGAAGTCACTTCTTTACGGGCCGCCATTTCAACATACTCACGCGACAGGCTGAGGTCACCCTTGGTGCTCAACCCGGCTTTGACAATGTTGGAGACCGGGGAATCATCCGTGGCGCAGACCTTTTCCGCTTCGTCGAAACGCTTTTGTCTTAAAAGGGCGATAAGGCGGCGGGTGCTTTCAACTGGGAGAAGTTTTTCCTGATTGAACCGCAGGAACATAAAAATAACAAGGGCCGTCATCAGAAGAGAGAGGACTCCGAGCGCCGCCATGACAATGCCGCCGGCCTGAATGACCTGCCAAAGCGTCATGCCTTTGATGGCGGTTGAAAGCGAGGGTGAAGTTCCTGCGGTTTCCGGGGCCTGCGCGAGCGCGAAGGGAATAGCTGCGGCAAAGGCAAAAATCATGAAGGAGAAAACAAGGAAAGAGGAGATTTTTTTATTTTTCATCGGAAGCGCTCCAGGTAAAAAACGAATCATCATTTATAAGAAGGCGCATTATAATTGAAACTTGGGGAAGGCTCCAGCTTTAAGACGCGGGGAAGGGTATAAAATTCACCACCCGGGACAGCCTAAAATAAATGCTGCGGGTTTAACCTGACAGGGTGATTAAAGAGCGGTTACTTCTGTTTTAACAGCTTTTGTCCCGGCGGTATTTATTCGACGGGGCTTTGACTTTGAGCAGGGAACGCATCATGAAAAAACGTTTAAGGCTCGTCATAGAGATGCCTCCGGAGGTTGACAGAGAAACTCCTTTTATGAGACAAGGGAATTCCCCCGCTGTTAAAAGACGCTCGTTCGAAAAAAGGGTATGGGGATTCGTGAGGGGATTTGCCGCTGCCGGCTGCCGGACGGGACTGCTCCGGCCGGCCCGCTTCAGGCTGCCAAAGGCTCTTGCTCTTCGGCGCGCGGGTCATGCGGTTTTTTCTCAGGGCAATTAAGAAAGGTCATGAGATGGAGAATCCAATCGAATTCGACGATAATGTCCTCCTTTGTTGCATCTAATGTTTCGGCACGGTCCGGCCCGGGACTGAAGTAAAGAGTGTGTAAAAATGAAAATAAAATGGTACCGGGTACCTGCTTGGGGAAATGTAACAAAGTTACGTGTCCCCTAGGTACCCGGTACCTTTAAGAAAGGCAATGATGCAAGACAATCTGGCTGAAGTGGCGGATATGGCGGTGGTAGGCGCCGGCGCGGCCGGCCTTATGACCGCGATTTCGGCCCGAACCCAGGGGTTGAGCGTGCTCCTTCTGGATGGAAGGGAAAAGATCGGCGCCAAAATTCTCATGTCCGGCGGCACCCGCTGTAATGTGACGAATGAAAAGGTCAGCGAGCGGGATTTTCAAAGCATGCAGATCAGGCAGGTGAGGAATGTGCTGAGGGCTTTTCCCGCGCCTAAGGCCGTGGAGTTTTTCCAAAAATTGGGGGTGGAGCTGGTGCTGGAACCGGGCGGAAAGTATTTTCCGGCCACGCATTCAGGCCGTACGGTGCTTGAAGCACTGACGCGCGAAGCGGCCCGTATAGGTGTCAATCTTGTGACCGGTTTTAAAGTGGAGAGTGTTCAGCGGGAAGGTTCTGTTTTTAACGTGAAAGCCCAGGCCGGGGCAGTGTGTCAGGCGAAAACCGTGGTGCTTTGCACCGGAGGGTTGTCTTTTCCTACCAGCGGTTCTGATGGATCGGGTTACGCGCTGGCACAGGCCTTTGGGCATTCGCTTATTCCGACATCGCCTTCGCTGACCCCGCTTTTGACCGCTGATGCGGATTGGAAAAGCCTGTCCGGCGTGACCTTACCGGTGCGCCTCACGCTTTACGCGGGAAAAGAAAAAAACGTCGAGTATGAAGGCTCGTTTCTTTTTACACATACGGGCTACAGCGGCCCTGTGGTTTTGAATATCAGCAGGCATTGGATCCGTCTTAACGATGCGTCCGCGGTTCTGACCGCGAATTTTCTGCCCGCGCTTCATGAAGATGATTTACGCAAGGCGCTGGCCGGGGCCCTCTCAGAAAATCCGAAAATGATGGTGAAAAATTTTCTGGCCCTGGAACTTCCGGAAAAACTGGCGGTCATGCTGATTAAAAAGGCAGGGCTTCCGGAGAACCGGATTATGAATCAGGTGTCCCGGGAGGAACGCGAAGCGCTGGTGAAGGGAATTCTCCGGGCTTCTCTTTCGGTCAGCGGGTCCGCCGGCTATGCCAAGGCTGAAGTGACGGCCGGGGGCGTGGATTTGACAGAAGTCGATGACGCCACCATGGAATCACGCCTGCAGCCGGGCCTTTTCTTTGCCGGGGAGATCCTGGATGTGGACGGCCGTATCGGGGGGTTTAACTTTCAATGGGCCTGGTCGAGCGGTGTCACGGCCGCGGCCGGAGCCGCCCGGCGGGTCAAAAATACCTAGTCTTTTCCTTGGCATGAAAAGGTTTTGAGGATAAAATTCCGGATTCCCTGCGAAAGCGAGAAATATGAAAAAGACCCTTTTGAGCTTTGCCGCTGTTTTTTTTGCGGTCTTTATTTTTCAAGTTTTACCGGCAGCCGCGGAAACCGCCCCTGACGGTTTGCCTGTTTATGACGCCTCGGATTATGACATTGGTGTTGTGGCTGTTCCCGTGCGGGTCAAAGCGTTAAGTCCGAAAACAGTGATCGATGCTGTTGAAAATAATCCCGAGAACCGTGCCAATCCGCAGGCTGTGGTGTCTTTCCTGATTAAAAGAACCTTCCGCGGGCAGTTTGGAAAGATTAAACTTCAAGGCCCCACCAAGTTTCAACAAATGAAAGAAGCGGCCAAAGGCCGTAAGGCGCTTAAACTTCTGACCCTGGATTTTGAAGAGCCTGAGCAGGAAGAAGAAAAAGAATGGCTCAAGGTCGCGGTTCGCAACCCCATTGAAACCTTCGGCATCAAGTCCTGGGACTCTCCGGGCAAAGATAAAATGAAATTGTTCCTCAAAAAAATCCCCGGCCAGGAAGACAGTTATATCCTCGTCAAAGTTGAACACAGCTAACCCCGGAATTCCCCTTAAAAAAGAAACAGCGCGTGACTGGAAAGAACCCAATCCATAGGGTAAGGTTCTATTCATAACCCGTTAGGAACCTATTCTATAAGGAGGAATTTATGGAAACACCTGAAGTCAGGCGCGAGCGTTTCAAGAGGCTTGCGGGAAGCCGCACCAATGAAGTTCTTAAGAAGCTGGATATTCTCGGCCACTGCGCCAACCGGCATACCTACGAATATACCGCGGATGAGATCAAGGCCATGTTCCTGGCCATTGAGAAGAAATTAAACGAAGTGAAGATCAAATATAAACTGGTGGAAGATCAGGCCTTTCATTTCTGAAGGGCCTGTCTGCTCTGTCAGGTCTCCCGGGATCTCCTGAAAAGGGATTTGACGCCAAAGGCACTGAAGAAGAGCTGGCTGCTGGAAACTTTTTTCGTGTTGGTCCGGACTTCCGTGAATTTTCCCGCGAGCGCGAAGTGAGAAAGCCCTCTCAAAACTCCTGAGATAATAAACAGCGAACCCAGGCTTGAACCCCCGAACAGGGGAAGACGGTCCGCCAAAATACCGCCGAGCGCGGCGCCCGCAAAAATCGAGATGCCGCAGAAGAGCGCGAAATAACTCAGGCATTGAACGCGTTTGGGCTGGCTGACCGCATCAAAAATAAAATTCACCGCGCACAAACCAAACCCTCCGAAAACGAATCCTGAAAAAGTTTCCACCGCCATGAGGTAGAAGGGGTGCGGGGAAATCAGCCAGAGAAACGGAATCAGAGGAATCAGAAAACTTCCCAGTTTTAAAAGCGTCGCGTTTCCGACATGGTCCGCGTGGCGGCCCCAGATGGGAAAGGCCACGAGCCCGCCGATGACGGAGGCCAGCTGAACGCCGGTGAAAGAAAGATAATCGAATTTGAGATCCCGCAGAAGGTAAACGCTGAAATAAGGGCCGGCCAGCTGCACGGCAAAAGTAATGCTGGCCACGTAAATCAGGAATTTGAAAAAGTTGCTTTCCCGGGAGCGGATCAGAAAGCGGATGAAAGTAAAGCTGCCGCCCTGCTCATGTTCAAAAGGAATGTCCTGCATGCGGGCCATCAGGGAACCTGAAACAAAGCGGGCAAAGGAAATCACTAGAAAAAGGACCGTGAAGCCTGCCGCGGCATGGGTCCATTGCTTGGAAAAATAAAGGAGAATCCCGCCGCCCAGCGTGCTGAGAACCCCGGCGATTCCGGTGATCCGGGCGCGCCATCCGAAATACTGCCCGCGCTCCTCGGCCGGAAGGTAATCGCTGGCCAAACTGCCCCAGACCGTACCGATCAAATTGCCGACAATACGGAAGGCCGTTGCCAAAGCAATGAACATTCCCACGCGCCACTCATCGGGAAAAAGAGGCGCCATGGCCATGGGAATCAGGATTGCGGCCTGCAGGTACACTCCCTGAACCAGAAACAGAAGGCGGCTTCCCAAAAGTTTGACAAGGCGGACGGCTAAAAGCTGGGCAAAGGAACCGAGCAGCTGAGGAATCGCGACCAAAAGGCCGATCTCAAGGGACGATGCTCCAAGCACCAGGCCGAAGGGAATAAGGTAGTATTCGGACACTGCCAGCATGACGCTGGCCGCGACCCCTTCTTTCCAGGAGGCGTCAAGGCTTCGATAGTAAGGCGTTGAACTATATTTTTGAATCATTTTGTATGGGCCCAGGAAGTTGGTTATACTACGGCTCTTTCCTTAAAAAACAAAGTGCGGATTCATGGGACTGCTTCGAAAAATTGTTTTCTACTTTTTTTCCCTGATCTTTATTGTCTTCTGTCCTTTAATTGTACTCTATGCCTTGGGGTATTTGTTTAAACCAGGGCATGAACAGGGGATTGTGAAGACAGGCTTGATCTATGCCGCGACCGTGCCGGCAGGGGCCTCGGTCACTTTGTCCGGAAAACTACTGGAGCAGCCGACCCCCTCCCTGATGCTTGACCTGATGCCGGGCGAATACCCTCTGACCCTTTCCCTTAAAGGTTATAAGCCGTGGAACCAAAACCTTCCCGTGGAAGCCGGCAAGGCTACGGTTATCGACAAAATCCTTCTGCTTCCCGAGGAATTCAAGCCGGAAATTTTGGCCGAAGAGAGTTTCCGGGACTTTGTCCCGTTTGCCCGCGGCACCCGGCTTCTCCTCACCCGCACTTCAAAGCTTTCGGATGTCCAGGTGTTTGATACCCGGAGCGAGGAAGTCCGTCCGCTGGTGTCTTCGAAAGCAGGGATGGCCGGTGTTCGCTTCTCAAGATTTTTTGTCAGGGAAGACAGCCCGCTGATTCTTTTTGAAACCGACGAAGCCTCGAATAAGCACCGCTACCTTCTTTTCAAGGCTGATGACGAAGTCCCCCAAGACTTGACGCCGTTGTTTTTAGAATCGCCGGAAACCGTGGTCTGGAACGGGGCCGCCGAGGATGTTCTTTTCGCGGTCCGGGAAGGGACTGTGAACCGGGTGGATGCCGGAAAAAATACGGTGTCTCCGGGTTTTCTCAAAGACGTGCGGGGCATCGGGCTTTTTGAAAAGGGGGTGTATGCCCTGAAAAAAGATAACACCCTCCTCATGCAGGAAATGGACGGGGAAGGCCGGAAGCTTTTGTCCCGCGATGCCGACCTTGTGAAAACCCTGCTGGGTGAGACGGACGAGTACTCCCTTCATGTGTTTTCCCGTGACCTTGTTCTCTTCCTGGGCCGGGACGGGAAGCTGGTCAGCAACCGCCTTCCTTATGTGCACACGGAGACAGGGGTTTCCGGAATGGAGTTTTACGGCGGGACTTTTTTGGTAGGCCCGCGTAAGGTTTTGGCCTGGGGGCCGGACAGCATCAGTGTTCTGGATTTCAGGCGCATGCCGGCGGAAAAGGAAATTTTTGAAAAAGGGGTCCGCTTGATTTCAGTGTTTCGTGACGGCTCGGATATCCGCCAGGCCTTTTGGGTCTTTGAAGGCGCGCATATTCTTTTCCGGGACGGGCAGCATGTCTCGCTTCTGGAACTGGAAGGTTTTGGCCAATCCCAGGTCAACCCCATCGTGGACGTTAAAAAAGACAGCATGATCTATTATTCCGATGATACCGGTAAGCTTTACTACCTGGCCGAATCCGGCGGAGCGCTTTCAGCGCTTGAGATCCTGCCGAAACGGAAAATCAAATTTTTAACACTGCCCAATCTTTTGGAAGAACGCAAAGAAAGCGAGATCCGGGAAGTATGAAATTTCATTTTTCACGGCACAACCTTTCGCCCCGCGAAGCCCGGCTGGAAAGGCTTTTTGAAATTCTTCCCGGGGCCGCCAGCTGGTTTGTGATTCTGGGAATGATCACGCTTTCTTTTACCAAACCGGTCGCGGCCGCGATTGTGATGATTGTTTTCAATTTCTACTGGCTGCTGAGGATGTTTTACATCACGATTTTTCTTTGTCTTTCCTACTTCCGCCTTTCGCTTGAAGAAAAAACAGATTGGTTTGGCCGGGTCAAGGCTTTGGATGTTTTTCTCGCGGGAGGAGAATTAAATCCGCCGCGCGTGAAAGGCTGGAACCTCAAGCGCAAGATTTCAGCGTGGATTTACCGGCAGGAGATCGAGCGGATCAAAGAAAGCGTTTTTCCTCCGCCCCAATCCGATGAAATCGTGCATCTGGTGGTGATTCCCGCGATCAAGGAAAGCCGGGATGTTCTGGAGCCGGGTATTGAGAGCATTGCGAGGGGAAGTTACCCCGCTTCGCGTATCGTGATGGTGCTGGCGCTTGAGGACAGGGCCAAGGACGATGTGAAGCAGGGCGCCGAAGAGCTGAAGAAAAAATACAAGAAAGACTTCCGGGATTTTCTCGTGATCTATCACCCCTCGGGCATTCCGGGGGAAGCGCGCGTCAAAGGCGCGAACATCACTTATGCCGCGCGCCAGGCCGCGGAGTATTTTAAGGAAAGAGAAGTGGCCTTCGAAAATATTGTCATTTCCTGTTTCGACGCGGACACCGTGGTCAGCATGAATTACTTCGCGTGCCTGACGTATAGTTTTATGATTTGTCCCAACCGTTTCCGCGCCAGCTTTCAGCCGGTCCCGGTGTATCACAACAACATCTGGGATGTCCCGGGGTTCGCGCGGGTGCTGGAAACCGGGGCCTCTTTTTTCCAGCTTACGGAAGCGACAGACCCCGACAAGCTGGTGACTTTTTCAAGCCACAGCATGAGTTTCAAGGCGCTCGTCGAAGTGGATTACTGGCCGGTGGACATGATCTCGGATGACTCCGCGATTTTCTGGAAATCCCTTCTTCACTATGACGGCGACTACCGGGCCGTTCCCATGTACATCACGGTCTCAATGGATGTGATTGACGCGGGCAGTCTTTTTAAAACAGCGGTGCATGTGTATAAACAGAAACGCCGCTGGGCCTGGGGGGTTGAGAATTTTCCGATTGTCATGCGCGGTTTTCTGCGCTCCAAAGGCATTCCGTTCCGCTCCAAAGTTCTTTACGGGTTCAAGCTTTTTGAGGGGCATCTGGCCTGGGCCACGTGGCCTTTTCTGCTGGCCGTGATCGGGTGGATGCCCGCGCTTTTTGCGAGCCGCGAATACGCCAACTCTGTTTTGTATTACAGCGCGCCGCGTATCAGCACGACGATTTTCAACCTGGCCTTTGTATCGCTTTTGGCAACGATTATCCTGAGCCTTTTTCTTCTTCCCAAAAGCAAAACCAAACAGTCTCTTTTTATCCGCGCCATTCATGCCTTTGAGTGGTTTCTCGTCCCGCCGATTGTTATTTTCTTCAGCGCTCTCCCGGCTTTGGATGCGCAGACCCGGCTGATGCTGGGCCGGTATCTGGAATTCTGGGTTTCTGACAAGGGCCGTAAGCCGCAAAAATAAAAAGGAGTGCTTTTGGAATCCGCGCAGATGATGGAACTCAATACCTTTGTCTGGCTGAACCGGAAACGCCGTGAGGCGGGGCGAGCCCTCACGCTTGACGAAGTTTCCGATGCCGAATGGGAAAGCCTGAAGCAAAAGGGGTTTGATTATGTCTGGCTCATGGGCGTGTGGAAAAGAAGTCCCGGCGCGCGGAAAATCGCGCTGACCCACCCGAATCAAATCAAAATTTATGACGCGCTTTTACCCGGCTGGACCGAGGCTGATATTACAGGGTCTCCCTACGCGGTTTACGGTTATGAGCGCGATCCCTTTTTGGGCCCGCCCAGTGTTTTGGTGAAAATCAAAAAGAAACTGAACGCAGCAGGCCTGAAAGTGATTCTGGACTTTGTTCCCAACCACCTTGCCTTTGACCACCCCTGGACGCTTTCTCATCCCGAACTTTTTGTGCGCGCTTCCAAAACCGATCTCAAGAATCACCCGGGCTGGTTTTTTAAAACTGAGGGCGGCGCGTGGCTGGCCCACGGCCGTGACCCTTATTTTGAACCCTGGATTGATACGGTCCAGGTGAATTTTTTTTCCGCCGAGATGCGGGAGAAAATGACCGGGGAGCTTCTTCATATTGCCGCGGTGGCTGACGGTGTCCGCTGCGATATGGCGATGCTCGGGCTGAACGAGGTCTTTTCACGCGTCTGGGGAGAAACCGTGCGTTTGAAGGCGCCTGCCGAAGAGTTTTGGAAAGAAGCCATCCGGACCGTGAAAGCCCGCTACCCGAAGTTTCTTTTTATGGCGGAAGTTTACTGGGACCTGGAAAAAAAACTTTTGGACCTTGGGTTTGACCTTGTGTACGACAAAAAATTTTACGATCAATTGCGGGCAGGGTCTGCGGACGGAGCGAGAAGGCATCTGCTTTCTCAGGAGGGCCTGGAGACGCGCATGGTCCGGTTTATTGAAAATCATGATGAAATGCGGGCCGCGGAGGTGTTCCTCGGAGAGCGCTCCAAAGCCGCGGCGCTGGCCTGCGCGCTTCAGCCCGGAATGCGCTTTTTTCATGACGGGCAGGCGGAAGGGGCCGCCCGCCACATCCCTGTGCAGCTGGCCCGGGGGCCGGAAGAGCCTGTGCATGAGGCTCTTAAAGGGTTTTATGAAAAACTCTGGAATGAATGTTCTAAGCCTTTGTTAAAGAAAGGGTTGTGGCAAATTCTTCAACCCCGTCCCTCCTGGGACGCGGACCCCTCTTACCATCATATTATGGTCACAGCCTGGACCTTGGGGGAAGATTGGCGGCTTGGCGTGCTGAACCTTGCCGAGGGCCGCTGCTCTGCGCGCATTCCCTGGGTTTTCCCGGATTTATCGGAAAATCTTTATCTGGAAGACCTTTTTTCAGGGGTGGTGTATCAGAGAAGTCAAAGCGAGCTTAAGGCGCATGGGCTGTATGTGGAGCTGGGGCCCGGAGAAGTCCATTTTTTTAAGCCTTTGCGGCATTATGCCTTTTGACAGCCGTCTTTACAGGCCTATAATGAACCTATGTTTGAACTTTCAAACGCGAGGTGAGTTTATGCAGGAAAATTATTATTTCATCGGTGAAACAGCGGGAAGAATTTTTCAGATCCTTGAAAAACAAGGCGCTCTGACGCCCTCGAAACTTCAGAAAGAAGTCGGTGTCGAAGACACGGCTCTCTTTAACCAGGCCATTGGCTGGCTTGCGAGGGAAGACAAAATCAATGTCGCAAAGCAAGGCAAGGGCGTCAAGGTCTCACTTCTGACTTCAGGCGTCTAAAAACCTTCTGCTTTTGATGGGGATCCGGCCCTCTGCCGTTTTAAACGGCAGGGGGCTTTTTTTTTCTTCTAAATGCAGCGTTAGTTCAAACCTTATAAAGCCGATAAAAAAATGAGTTTTCTCGCGCGGCGGAGCTGTATCCCAAAGCGTCATGAGTGTTTTAAAAGAGAGTGGAAAATCAGGATGCTGCAATCAATGCGTGATGTGAAAGGTCTGAACCGCGCGCGCCTTACGGCCGGTTCTTTTTGCACTCTTCTTGGATTGACGGCTCTGTTCGGATGGATTTTCCATTTGGAGGTGCTGACTCAGATCAACCCGGCTTTTGCCCACATGCATCCCAATACCGCGCTTTGCTTTGTTTTTACGGGAGCCGCAGTCCTTACCGCCGCCTTGCAAAAAAGAATTTTTTACACGGTCTTTTCCTGCGTGCCGGGCTTTGTGGGCGCTCTCACGCTCGCGGAATATCTTTTTCATGCCAAAACCGGGATCAACGATGCGCTGCTTCCTGCTTGGGCCGCGCTCTGCAGTCCTCAGCCGGTGCGGATGGCGCCGACAACGGCGCTTTGCTTCTGTCTTATTTGCCTGGCGTTTTTAATTTCAGACCGGAGCAAGGCCTCCCGCAGGCATTTTCTGACCGGCGGCATTGGGACCGCTCTTTTTGCCTTGGGCAGTGCTTCCATGATCGGCTACCTCAGCGGCGGGCATGGTTCTTCTATCTGGGCCTTCTTTACTCTCGTGGCTTTCCACACGGCATTGGGTTTTGTACTCGTGGGTATTTTTCTCGTGTACGAATCCTGGTGTTTAGGAAGCCGTATGATGCCGCAGTTTTTTGTTTTTGTTTTTGGCGTGACGCTGGCCGCGCAAACTTATTACATTCT
This sequence comes from uncultured bacterium, assembly GCA_964434115.1. Taxonomy (GTDB): domain Bacteria; phylum Omnitrophota; class Omnitrophia; order Omnitrophales; family Aquincolibacteriaceae; genus ZLKRG04. The sequence continues at coordinate 222,068 of CAYSSX010000004.1, read as the reverse complement.
TCTGGCGGAGCAGCAGAAGAGTTTTTATATGCAGTTCAGTTCTGATGCCCAGGACCGGATTACTCTTTTCCGCCGCTATGTGGATGCAGACCTTCAGGTCATGAATGCCCTAAAAGCCTTTTACAAAGGCTCCAGCCAGGTCGACAGGGATGAGTTCCGCATCTTTGCCGGGGAAAGTATTGCCGCGAACAAAAGCGTCAAAGCTATGGATTGGCTTCCGCTTGTCTCCGGCGCGGAAAGGGAGAGTTTCGAACAGCAGGCAAGGGCCGGCGGACTGGAAGGCTATCGTTTCTATCAGAAAGACCGGGAGGGCAAACCCGAAGAAATCGCAGCCAAGGACCGCTATTTCCCTATTTTTTTTACGGTTCCTTTTGAAGACAATAAACACCGCCTCGGGTTTGACGTATCGAGCGATCCCACCCGTCATGAAGCCATGCGGCGAATTGCGCGAAGCGGAAGCCTGGGAACCGTGGCGCCCCTTTTGCGCTTTGATGATGCTGAGCATAATTTCAAACTGGTTATTTTAAACCCCATTTATAAAGGGGGCGTCCCGCTTGACACTGAGGATCAGAAAGAGGCCGGTCTTAGCGGGTTTGTGATGGGTACCTTCTACCTCGGCGCCATCCTTGAAGAAACTTTTGTGCGGCCTGAGCGGAAGGCCATCAACATGCTGATTTATGATAAGACGGATCCGCGGGAGAAACAGTTTCTTTATTACTACAATGCGGAAGCCCTGCTGGCGGGGCAGACTCCGATTTCTCAGGGCCAGCCTGCTGCGCGTAGCCCGTTTTTTTATTCAGAGACGGTGAGGATCGGCGACCGGGTCCTGGAGTTTGTCTGTGTGCCGTCTGCCGCTTATTTGCGGTCAATCAATTCCTGGATGCCTTGGGTGGCCTGCTGGAGTGTGCTTTTCTTTGTCCTTATGATTTCGCAGTATGTTTCTCTTATGACCAGCCGCGAAAGAGTGATCCGCAAAACCGTTCAGGAACGGACCGAAGCCCTTCTTGAGAGCGAAAACCGTTTCCGGACCCTGGTGACGAATGCCCCTGTTGGAATTTTTGAAACCGACGACATGGGGCGCTGCTTTTTCGCCAATGAGCGCTACCTTCAAATTGCGGGCCGTTCTTACCAGGAAATGATGGGCAATGGATGGATCCAGGCGGTTCATCCGGAAGACCGCGGAAAGGTTCTTCGGGCCTGGGCAGAAGCGCTGAAAAGCGGCGGGCCCCTGGTGATGGATGGGCGCGTTCTAACTTCGGAGGGAGAGGTCCGCTGGGCGCTCGGAACCGCTATTCCGGTTTTAGACAAGGGCGGCAAACTCAAGGGGTATTTGGGAACGATCACCGATATTTCTGATTTCCGGAAGACGGAGCAAGCGCTTCGTCAAAACCGGACTTTTCTGAAAAGCATGATCGACAATCTGCCGGTTTCGGTGTTTGTCAAAAGCGCGAAACCTGAACTTTTTGGAATGTTTGAACTTTGGAATACGACCGCGGAAAAAATTCTGGGCTGGAAGGCGGAAGATGTGATCGGAAAAACGGACTATGATTTTTTTCCCAAAGAACAGGCGGATTTTTTCAGGGCCAAAGACCAGGAAGTTTTTGATTCCGGAAAGCCGCTGGATATTCCTTCCGAAAAAATCGAAAGCCATAACCAGGGCGAGCGTTACCTTCATACCATCAAAGTCCCGGTTTATGATGACAACAACCAGCCGCTTTACCTTCTCGGGATTTCCCAGGACATTACCGAAAGAAAAAAGACCGAGATCGCACTCCGGCAGAGTGAGGAACGCTTCCGCGAGGCCTTTACGCATTCCGCGATCGGCATGGCTCTTGTGGGGATTGACGGCCGCTGGCTGGAAGTGAACCGTTCGCTTTGCGGGATTCTGGGCTACTCGGAGGAAGAGCTTTTAAAAACGACTTTTCAAAAAATCACTCATCCGGACGACTTGAATGCGGATCTGGAAAATGTCAATCAGCTCCTTGCCGGGAAAATCGATTTTTACCACATGGAAAAACGGTATATCCATAAAAAGGGCCATTATGTCTGGGGCCTCCTTGCCGTATCTCTTGTGCGCGATGAGCAGGGAGCGCCGCTTGTTTTTGTGGCGCAGGTCAAAGACATTACCGAGAGAAGAAATGCCGTGCAGCAGCTCCAGCAAAAATCCCTTGAACTGGCGCGCTCCAATAAAGAACTGGAAGAGTTTGCCTGTGTGGCGTCGCATGACCTTCAGGAGCCGCTGAGAAAAATCATTTCTTTTTCCAAGCTGCTGGAAGAGAAAGAGAAATCCCGGCTGGATGATGAAGCGCACGACTATCTGAACCGGATTGTCGGAGGGGCGATGCGCATGCGCCAGCTCATCGAAGACCTGCTGACCTATTCCAGGGTCATGCGTAAGATCAAGCCCTTTGAGAAGGTTGACCTTAACGCCCTGGTGGCGGAAGTCTTGTCAGACCTTGAAATCCGCATCCTTGAAACCGAGGCCCGGATCAGCGTGAAAACACTTCTTCCCGTGATGGCCGATCCCGGGCAGGTCAGTCAGCTGTTCCTGAACCTGCTTGGAAACGCGCTTAAATTCAGCCGGCCGGGAGAAGTGCCGTGCGTGGAGATTGAAGGAGTGTCCTTGAACAATGGTTTCCAGGAAATTAGAATCAAGGACAACGGAATCGGGTTTGATGAAAAATACCTGGACCGGATTTTTGTTCCTTTTCAGAGACTTCACACGCGATCGGAATACGAAGGGACAGGCATTGGCCTTTCCATATGCCAGAAAATCGTCCATCGCCACGGCGGTGAAATTACCGCTCGAAGCAAACCGGGAGAAGGCGCTGCTTTTATTTTTACGCTTCCTCTGGCACCCTAAGGAGTACCGATGCCGAATGAACCTCATGCTTTGCCTGTTGTTTTGATGGCGGAAGATGATGACGATGATTTTATGCTGGTCGAGAAGGCCTTCAAAAAGGCCCGCCTTGACGTGAGGCTTTTCCGCGCGGTGGATGGCGAGGCGCTTCTGGATTATTTGGAAAACCGCGGTGTTTTTTCCGGCGCTGAAAGGTTTCCCGCGCCGGACCTGATGCTCTTGGATCTAAACATGCCCCGGAAAGACGGCCGTGAGGCGCTGCGTGAAATCAAGCGCGATGCCAGGTTTCAAAAAATCCCGGTTCTGGTTTTTACGACTTCCGAGTCCGAAGACGATATCGGCAACACTTACGGGCTGGGCAGCAATTCCTTTATCCGTAAACCCGTCACGTTTGAAGAGCTTGTCGAAATCGTCAAAATTATTTATGCCTATTGGTTTGGAATTGTTTCACTTCCCAAAGAGAGACCATGATGGATCAGCATGATTTTGAAGTTCTGCTTGTGGAAGATGACGATGATGATGCGTTGATTATGGGTAAACTCCTGTCAAGGCTTGGTAAATCAGTGAACCATTACCGCGTTGTGCGGGCCCCGTCGCTGGAAAAATCGCTGGAACTCCTCACGCAGAAACACTTCGATCTGATTTTGCTGGACCTTCAGCTTCCCGACAGCCGGGGCCTGGACACCCTGCGCCGGCTTCAGCCGTCGGCGGCAGGCGTTCCCATCGTTGTTTGTTCCGGCATTACCGATGAAAACATTGCCGCGGATGCGGTGGCCGGAGGAGCGCAGGATTACATGATGAAGGACCAGATGTCGCCGGAGCTTTTTGAAAGGGTCCTGCGCTATGCCCTTGAACGCAGAAAAATCCAGGAACTCCGCGAGGAATTTATGGGCATGGTGGTGCATGAGCTGCGCTCGCCGCTTACAGTCTCGATCGAAGGGCTGCGTCAGATCCTGGAGGGGATCCTTGGAACGGTTTCCGAAGATCAGCGCTTCTTTCTGGACATGGTGCTTAAAAACATGGAGCGCCTCAACCTTTTGATCAATGACCTGCTTGACCTCACCAAGATCGAAATCGGAAAAATGAAGCTTAAAAAAACCAGCTTCAATATGGCGGCGCTGGCGCAGGAGGTGTGCGCGAGTTTTAAGCAGAGTATCGCTTCACGCGGTCTGGAACTTCAGCAGGTTTATCCGGATCCCGGCATTCTTGTGGAAGCGGACCGCGAAAAAATTTCGCAGGTCTTTATCAATCTTCTGAGCAACGCGCTGAAGTTCACCCCGCAGGGGACAATCCGTGTCGGCATTGAGGACCGGGGCGGCGCGATTGAGTGCAGTGTTTCCGATACGGGCGCGGGCATTCCCGAGGAAGGCCTTGAAAAGCTTTTCAATAAATTCGAGCAATTTGGGCATACTCCGGCCGGAGGCGAAAAGGGAACGGGGCTTGGCCTTGCCATTTGTAAAGGCATTATGACCGCTCATGGCGGCAGTATTCGTGTTGAAAGCAAAGCGGGGAAGGGATCGAAATTTATTTTTTCTCTTCCGAAAGTGCATATGCCTGTAACATAATACAAAAATTACGAAGCTCTCATCCTATTCCCCCCTAAAACCTAGTGAAGCCTGTGAGGGCTCTGTTGTGAAAAGAAAAACGCGTCCCCCAGCACGTGCCGTAAGGCGCCCGAAAGCGGCGGCTGTCTCCAAAACCCTTCCTCTTTTGGAAGAAACAAGGCTGACGGGTTTTGACCTCCATTTGCTGGGCGAGGGAAACCATTTCGATAGTTACCGGAAACTGGGCGCGCATGTCTGCGTGACGGAAAAAAAACCGGGAACTTATTTTTCGCTCTGGGCGCCGAACGCCCGTTCTGTCAGTGTGGTGGGTGATTTTAACCTGTGGAAGTCCGGAGCGAACCCCCTTCGCCGCCTTCCCGGGTCGGGTTTTTGGGACGGCTTTATTCCCGGTCTCGTGGAAGGAACCTTTTATAAGTTCGCGGTCGAGACGCCGGAAGGGCATGTTTTTTTTAAATCCGATCCCTATGCCTTTCAGACCGAAGTCCGTCCCCGGACCGCTTCGGTGGTGGCAGCCCTTCAAAAGTTCAAATGGAACGATGACGCCTGGATGAAAACCCGCGCGGCGCGCAACCCTTTGGAAGGGCCTGTCTCCATTTATGAAGTGCATTTGGGTTCCTGGATGCGGACCGGAGAAAAGGGAGAGGACTTTCTGACTTACCGGGAACTGGCCGAAAGACTTATTCCTTTTGCGATTGAGCGGGGTTATACGCACCTTGAATTGATGCCGATCAGCGAGCATCCGCTGGATGAATCCTGGGGTTATCAGGTCATCAGCTACTTTGCGCCGACCAGCCGTTTTGGATCTCCGGAAGATTTTATGTTTTTTGTGGACACCTGCCACAGTCATGGGCTGGGCGTGATCCTGGACTGGGTTCCCGCGCATTTTCCAAAAGACGCTCACGGCCTCGCGGATTTTGACGGCCGCCAGATTTACGCCTATGACAATTGGAAAAAGGGCGAGCACCGGGAGTGGGGAACCCTGGTTTTTGATTACGGACGTAACGAGGTCCGGAACTTTCTTATGTCCAACGCGCTGTTCTGGCTGGATCAGTATCACCTCGACGGACTGCGTGTGGATGCGGTGGCTTCCATGATTTACCTGGATTATTCCCGCGCGCCGGGAGAGTGGCAGCCGAATCAATACGGCGGCAATGAGAACCTTGAGGCGATCAGTTTTCTCAAACGGTTCAATGAAGTGGTGCATGAGCGGTATCCCGGAGTCTTGACGATTGCCGAGGAGTCCACCGCCTGGACCGGTGTTTCAAGGCCGACCTACGCGGGTGGGCTCGGCTTCAGCATGAAATGGAACATGGGCTGGATGCATGACACGCTGGATTATTTTTCCAAAGAATGCGTGCACCGCCGGTTTCATCAGGACATGCTGACCTTTTCCATGCTCTACGCGTTCACCGAGAACTTTATTCTTCCGGTTTCGCATGACGAAGTGGTTTATGGAAAAAAATCGCTTCTTGAAAAAATGCCGGGCGATGACTGGCAGCGCTGGGCCAACGCGAGGCTCTTCCTTTCTTATATGTACGCGCACCCGGGAAAAAAGCTTTTATTTATGACCGCGGATGTCGGCCAGCCGGCGGAGTGGAATTGCCGCCATTCCATGGATTGGCATCTTGCGCCCGTGCCTATTTTTAAGGCCTGGGGCCGTCTTGTCCGCGATTTAAACCGCTGCCACCGCGATCTCGCCGCATTTCATGAGCTGGATTTTTCGCCGGAGGGATTTCAGTGGATTGATTTTTCCGACCGGGATTCCAGCGTGGTGAGTTTTGTGCGCTGGGCGAAAGGGCGCAGCAAACCGGTGGTGTGTGTTTTTAACATGACGCCCGTTCCCCGGCTGGGGTACCGTGTGGGGGTTCCGTGGGACGGATGGTACCGGGAGATTTTCAACAGCGACGCGGATGATTACGGAGGCAGCGGCAGCGGCAACCAGGGCGGACGCCCCGGGGAATCCGTGCCGTGGCATCATCAGCCGCATTCTTTGCATCTGGATCTTCCGCCGCTTTCGGCGGTTTTCTTTTTGCACGAGGGTTAGACTCCAGGTGCTAAGAATTCATTCTTGAATGGTTCCTTTTAAATCTGTTAATCTTCCCCCGTGAATTTCCTTCGAGGAAGAAAGGTAAACAATGTCAAAGCATAAGCCCGCTCAGGAACCCTGGGAAGTCGTTTACAAAGACATGACCAAAGAGGGCATGCGGACCTCCTTCAGCTCCAGCCTTTTTTACCAGCTCGCCAAAGACCGATTCACCACCACGACGCATGATGATTTTATGGCGCTTTCCATTGCTGTCCGCGACCGCATCGTGGAACGCTGGATCAAAACCCAGCAGGAATATCACAAGAAAAATGCGAAGCGAGTTTATTATCTTTCGATGGAGTTTTTGATCGGACGTCTTCTGAGCAACAACATGCTTAATCTCAACCTGCTTCAGCCGGCCAAGGAAGCGCTGAAGGAAATGAATCTGGATTTTGAATTTATCCGCGACGAAGAACCGGACGCGGGTCTTGGTAACGGCGGGCTTGGCCGTTTGGCCGCGTGTTTTCTCGATTCCATGGCCACGCTGGGGATTCCCGGGCACGGTTACGGGATCCGGTATGACTACGGCATTTTTAATCAGAAAATTGTCGAAGGCCATCAGGTGGAATTTCCCGATGAATGGCTCAAGCACGGCAACCCTTGGGAGTTTCCGAGACCGGAATATGCCGTGACCGTCCGTTTCTACGGCGACACGTACATGTACCACGACAAGAACGGAAAACTTTGCGTGGAGTGGCGGAACACCCAGGACGTCGTCGCCATGCCTTATGACACGCCGGTGCCCGGATACCAGAACGATGTGGTTAACACGCTCCGTCTTTGGTCCGCCCGGGGTTCCGAAGAATTTGATTTCGAGTATTTCAACCACGGGGACTATGAAAAGGCCGTCTACAACAAGATGTTTTCAGAAAACATCTCCAAGGTTCTTTATCCGAATGATGCCAATTCGATGGGGCGTGAACTCCGTCTGAAACAGGAGTACTTTTTTACGGCCGCGGCGGTCACGGATATTATCCGCCGCTTCAAGGCGGAGAACACGGACCTTCGCGAGATTCCCGAAAAGGCGGCCATTCAGCTTAACGATACGCATCCCGCGCTCGCGGTGGTGGAATTCATGCGCGTTCTTCTGGATGAAGAGCGTCTGGACTGGGAAACGGCCTGGGACACGACCGTGCGCACCTTTGCCTATACCAACCACACGGTGATGCCCGAAGCTTTGGAGTGCTGGGCCGCGCCGCTTTTTGAAAAGCTCCTGCCCCGCCACATGCAGTTGATTTATGAAATCAACGCCCGTTTTTTGCGCGAGGTCGCGAACCATTATCCCGGCGACACGGCGCGCTTGAAGCGGATGTCGATTATTGAAGAAGGGAATCAGAAGCGCGTGCGGATGGCTTACCTCGCGATCGTTGGCAGTCATTCCGTCAACGGCGTTTCGGAACTGCATTCCACGCTTCTTAAAACCGACCTTTTCCGGGATTTCCACGAATTTTATCCGGAGAAATTCAACAACAAAACCAACGGCATCACGCAGCGGCGGTGGCTGAAAAACGCCAATACGAGACTTTCCTCCCTGATCGATGAAACCATCGGCGGCAGCTGGGTCACGGATCTTTACGAGCTTGAAAAGCTTACCCCGCATAAAGATGACGCGGCGTTCCGCGAAAAATGGGCAAAGATCAAACAGGCCAACAAGGCGGATTTCGCGAAGACGATTCTTGATTTGAACGGGGTCCGTGTGAACCCGGAATCTATTTTTGACGTTCAGATCAAACGCATCCACGAATACAAGCGGCAGACCCTTTTTGCGTTCTACATTATTTCCGAGTATCTGAAGATCAAGGAAAACAGCAAGAAGCCGCACGTGCCGAGGACTTTTTTATTCGCGGGCAAGTCGGCGCCGGGTTACGCCATGGCGAAACTCATAATCAAATTTATCTCCAATATTGCGGATGTGGTGAATCACGACAAAGCCATCGGCGATAAGATGAAAATTATTTTCCTGGAGAATTACAGGGTTTCCCTGGCGGAGAACGTTTTTCCGGCCAGTGATCTTTCAGAGCAAATTTCCACGGCGGGGACGGAAGCTTCCGGAACCGGATGCATGAAGTTTATGGTCAATGGCGCTTTGACCGTGGGAACGCTGGATGGTGCGAACATCGAAATGGCCAAGGCCGTAGGCGCGGAGAATATTTTCACTTTTGGCCTTAAGGCGGATGAAGTCCGGGCCCTTCAGGAAAAAGGGTATGTCCCGCAGGATTTTATTGCCCGCTCTCCGGTATTGGCAGAGATCTTCAAAATGCTCAAAAGCGGCTTTTTTTCTCCCGTGGATCCGGGGATGTTCATGCCGCTTATCGATAACCTCATGCACTCCGACCCTTTTCTGGTTTGCGCGGATTTTGATGCCTATTGCGCCATTCAGCAGAAAATCTCCGCCGCTTACCTCAACCCCGAGGAATGGACGAAAAAGGCCATTCTGAACGTGGCCCGTTCCGGCAAATTTTCAAGTGACCGGACGATTACCGAATACGCCCGGGAGATCTGGAAAATCCCTTTTTCCAAGCCAAAGGCCCGTTAAGGTCTTGGGGAGCCCTTTCGAAGGGGAGGGACCGTCGGCAAGAGTTTTGGAAAGTTTTTATTTAAAAGGCACGTTCGTTGCAGTATAGTAGGCACAGTCAAAGAAAGGCTGACCAACTTTTCATGACCCCCCTTAGGAAATTGTTGTATGGTGCGTGCCGGAAAGACAAAAAAGAAAGCCAAAAATGTCACTCGCAAGCCTGCTAAAAAGCAGGTGAAAAGAGCGGTTGTTACCAAGAGCAAAAAAGCAGTCAAGCCGCAAGTCCGCAAAAAGCCTCCTCTTAAAAAGGCCTCTCCAGCAAAAGTCCGTTCCGCAGCTCCGGTGAAACTCAGTTTTAAAACGTCTTCAGTCCGTAAAACGGTTTTGAAGCCGGCGGTTTCTCCGAAAGTGAAAAAAGCGGTGTCCGCTCCCAAGCTGAAAACGAAACCGGAAACCGCGAAGAAAAAATCTATGCCCGCGGCCAAAAAGTCTCTGCAAAAGACCGCTGTTAAGCCTGCGGCACCGCAAAAAATGCGCGTCAAGTCATCGGCGATATCCGCCGGATTAAAAAGGCAGAAGGCTTTGGATCTTCTCGGCGCTGTCCGGGTGTCTTTGCGCAAGAAGCCAAAATCTCCGCCCGCGCCGGTGGTGCATGAAGCCCGGCCCGCGGAGCTTCCCCAGAATTACGGCGACAACATGATTTATTTTATGGTCCGCGACCCTTGCTGGGCTTATGCCTATTGGGAATTGCAGCGGGATTATGTGGAAAACGCGCGTGCGCGCCTGGGCGGATCCTGGGAAGACGTGTGCGTTATCCTCCGCGTTTATGATACGACTGAAAAAGAAGGCGTTTTTCATGACCTTTATCTGGGCGGGATTACGAACCACTGGTATGTCAACACACAGCCGAACCGGCGTTATTTTGTCGAGATCGGCGTTCTGCACAAAGATGGACGGTTTTTGGCCCTTGCGAAATCCAATCAGGTCCTGATGCCGCGTTCCCAGATGTCGGATGTGCTGGATGAACAGTGGATGGATATTGATTTTGACAAGGTTTACGCACTCTCAGGCGGCTTTGATCCGGGAAAAAGCTCCATGGAAGTCCGGAAATTGATGGAAGATAAGATTCAGGGCAATATTTCTTCCGGGTCCGGGGCAGGCCTTCTTTCCAGCATGTCGAGTCCGGGCGCGAAAGGACCTCCCGGCAAGGACCGCAAGTTCTGGTTCTGGCTGGACTGTGAAGTCATTGTCTACGGGGGTACCGAGCCGGATGCCAAAGTGACCTTTCAGGGAAAAGTCATCCAGCTGCGTCCGGACGGAACTTTTTCTTTCCGGTTTGCCTTACCCGATGGAAAATTTGTTTTTGACGCCAAGGCGGAATCTGCCGACGGCATTGAGGAACGCGTGATCACGCCGGTTGTTCAGCGCGAAACCTACCGCCCTGAACCTGTGATACGCCCAGCCAAGGGTTCCTGAGCATGGAAAAGGGACTGCTCTCGATTGTTCTTCACGCGCATCTGCCTTTTGTCCGCCATCCTGAACACGAGTATTTCCTCGAAGAAAACTGGCTCTACGAAGCGATCACGGAAACTTATGTCCCGCTGATCCATATGTTTGAAGGCCTGGAACGCGACCGGGTTCCTTACCGCATCACGATGTCCATGACGCCGCCTTTGATTTCCATGCTGCGCGACCCGCTGCTTCAGGAGCGTTACATCCGGCATCTCGATAAACTTATTGAGCTTGCGAACAAGGAAGTGGACCGCACGCGTTTCCTTCCCGAATATCATGGCACGGCCCTTCATTATTTCTGGCAGTTCACGCAAACCCGTGAAACCTTTCTGCGTTACGCGAGAGACCTCACGCAGGCGTTCCGGAAATACCAGGACCTGGGATGTCTTGAAATCATTACCTGCGGCGCCACGCATGGCTTTTTCCCGCTGATCAACCGCACCGAAGGTTCCATCCGCGCACAGGTGGTCACCGCCGTCAGCCAGTATGAACAAACGTTCGGGCGTAAGCCGCTCGGCATCTGGCTTCCGGAATGCGGTTATTACCCCGGGGCTGACCGCTTTTTGAAAGAATCAGGCATCCGCTATTTTCTCACCGATACGCACGGGATTCTTCATGCTTCACCCCGGCCCAAGTACGGGGTGTTTGCCCCGGTTTACTGCCCGACGGGTGTGGCCGCGTTTGGCCGCGACGCGGAATCTTCCAAGCAGGTCTGGTCTGCGGCGGAAGGCTATCCGGGAGATTTTGATTACCGCGAATTTTACCGCGACATCGGGTTTGATCTCGACTTTGAATACATCAAGCCCTACATTTCGCCGGACGGCCTGCGTGTTTCGACCGGTATCAAGTACCACCGGATCACAGGCCCCTCGAATGACAAACAGCCTTATGTGCGTGAACACGCCATGGCCAAAGCCGCAAGCCATGCCGCCAATTTTATTTTCAACCGCGAAAAACAGGCGGAATACCTCTACGATTTTCTGGGAAGAAAGCCGATCATTGTAGCTCCGTACGATGCGGAGCTTTACGGGCATTGGTGGTATGAAGGCCCTGATTTTTTAAATTTCCTGATCCGTAAAACCGCGTTTGACCAGAAAACCATCCGTCTGGCGACCCCGTCGGATTATCTGCGGGAGTACCCGGTGAACCAGGTCTCAACGCCGTCTTTTTCAAGCTGGGGCTGGAAAGGGTACGCGGAGACATGGCTCTCGGGGTCGAATCACTGGATTTACCGGCACCTGCATAAGGCCGCGCTGAGAATGGGGGAGCTGGCTTCCTCCTACCGGAACTCGGACGGGCTTACGAACCGCGCGCTCAATCAGGCGGCCCGCGAACTTCTGCTCGCGCAGTCAAGCGACTGGGCTTTTATTATGCATACGGGAACCATGGTCCCTTACGCGGAAAAACGGACCAAGGACCATCTGCTAAACTTTACGAAGCTTTATGAGGATGTTCGCCGCGGCACGGTCGATGAAGGCTGGCTGGCGGGTCTTGAAAGCCGAAACAACATTTTCCCGGGAATTGATTACCGCGTTTACTCGGAGAATTAATTGTCCGGAAATCCGGACTTAAGCGAGGTGCTCCATGCAGGATGAATATTATTTGATTGGCGAAACCGCAGGCAAAATCTACAAGGCCCTTGAGGAAAGCGGAGAAACCACCGCGGTCAAATTGCATAAGGCCGTTCCGGTGAACGCCGACCTTTTTCATCAGGCCCTTGGCTGGCTTGCCCGTGAGGACAAGATCAGCATGAAGTGGTCGGGAAAAACCGTCAAAATTTCACTCTTGAGCACGGACAAGTATTGAGCCGGTGACTAAAGCCTGTCTCTGCATCCATAGTCATTTTTACCAGCCTCCCCGCGAAAATCCCTGGATCGAAGAAATTGAGCCCCAGGAGAGCGCCGCGCCTTTCCATGACTGGAATGAACGCATTCATTCGGAGTGCTACCTTCCCAATTCCCGCGCCCGTGTCCTCGGGCCGGACGGCAAGATCGCCGACATCGTCAATAATTTCGAGAAGATGAGTTTCAATTTCGGGCCGACTTTGATGTCCTGGCTTGAAGCAAAACATTTTGATACCTACCTGCGCATCATTGAAGCCGACCACGAGAGCCGGAAACGGCATCACGGCCACGGAAACGCGATTGCCCAGGTTTATAATCACATGATTATGCCGCTGGCCAACCGGCGCGACAAGGTGACCCAGGTTCGCTGGGGAGTGGCCGAGTTCCGGCACCGTTTCAGCCGCGAGCCGGAAGCGATCTGGCTTCCTGAAACGGCCTGCAATGAGGCCACGCTGGAAGTCCTGGTGGAAGAGAAAATAAAATTCATTATTCTTGAGCCGCATCAGGCCCAGGCCTTCCGCCCTTTCGGAGGGGAATGGCTGGATGCGACTCCGGGCCGGATCGATCCGCGCCGTCCCTACCGCTGTTTCTTGAAGTCAAACCCCGAAAAGTTCATTGATATTTTTTTCTATGACGGCCCTATTTCAAAGGCCGCGGGTTTCGAAAACCTTCTTTTTGACGCCAAAATTTTTATGTCCCGCATTGACGGGGCGGTTGTGGATTACGGGAACAAACCTCAGCTGATTCACATTGCGACGGACGGCGAAACTTACGGGCACCACAAGGCGTTTGGAGACAGGGCCGCTGCGTATCTGACTCATGTTGAGGCGCCGGCGCGGGGTTACCGGATTGTCAACTACGGGGAATTCCTGGAAGAATACCCCCCGGAGTTTGAGGCGCGGCTTCACGAAGGTGAAAACAACGAAGGCACGGCGTGGAGCTGTGCTCATGGCGTGCGCCGCTGGAAAGACCATTGCGGATGCCGGGGCGGCGGCCCCGCGGAGTGGAATCAGAATTGGCGCAAACCTCTCCGGGACTCGCTTGACTGGCTGCGGGACGAGCTGGCAAAGGTTTATGAAGACCGCATTTCAGCGTATTTAAAAAATCCCTGGGATGCCCGCGACGATTACATCAAAGTCGTGCTGGACCGCCGCGAGCCCAGTATCCAGAGTTTCTTTGACTGCCACCGCAAGCATGACCTCACGAGCGCGGAGATGACCCTTTGCCTGAAACTTTTGGAGATGCAGCGCCATGCCATGCTCATGTACACGAGCTGCGGCTGGTTTTTTACCGAACTTTCAGGCATTGAAACCGTGCAGATCTTGCAGTACGCCGCGCGTGCCATTCAGCTGGTGCGCGAAGTCACGGGCGCGAGTTACGAGGAAGAGTTCCTTCAGCGCCTGGAAAAGGCAAAAAGCAATGTCGAGACCTACCGTGACGGCCGGGGTGTTTATGAAAAGCTTGTGAAATCCTCCGTGGCGACGCTGGAACACATTGTGAGCTACTACGCCATGGGGTCGATTTTTGAGGACTATTACCCGCAGAGGGAAAGCCTCGATATTTACTGTTTCAATCTTCAGGTGATGTATCAGCGCAAGGAGAGTTTCGGCGGGCTGACCCTGAATTTCGGCCGCGTCAAAATTATTTCCAAAATCACGCTGGAGGAAAAAGATATTATTTTTCTCGCGCTCCAGACCGGGCTTTACGATTTCCGGTGCTCCGTGAAACCTTTTGAAAGCGGAGATGATTTTGAAGCGCTGGAACAGGCCACCTTTGAAGATTTGTACAATTCCCACATTGTGGAAGTTTTTAAGAAAATCGATATGCGGTTTGGAGAGCGTTATTTTACCCTTAAGGAACTGGTGCTTGAAGACCGCATGAATATTATTTCCCGTCTGACAAGGCGCCAGATCGACAGCATCAGCAAGTTTTATGAACGCGTGTACGAAGAGAGCCGCCGCATCAATGAAATTTACGGGTCCATCCATCTTCCCATTCCCGCGGAGTTTCGCTACGCGGCCCAGCACGTGTTAAGCCGCCGTCTCCTGGAAGAGCTTCACAAACTTGCCGCTTCAGGGTTTCAGAAGAAAGCGACGGTCGCTTACCGGATGATGGACACGGCAAAGGCCTTTAACGTGGAGATTCAGAAAGGGCCGGTTGCGCAGTTTCTCAGTCAGGAACTGAGCAGCCGTGTCGCAAGATTTGTGCAGAATCAGGAAGACAAAATGATCGCGGAATGCATCTACCTGCACAAACTCTCCAAAAAACTCGGGGTCGAACTGGAACTCTTACAGCCGCAGAATGATTTGTTTTCCCTGATCCGGAAGTGGACGCAGGACCCCGCGTCCATCCCTGTAAATTTTTCCGAGTACTCCAAGCACATGGCCCAGCTCATGACCCGTTTTGGTCTCTCGACCCATGGCCTCAAGCACCTCTTCGATAAATCTGCTGCGGAATAATCAAAAGTTTCATTTTACAGGGATGAAGGATTTGTCCGGAGGGTGACTCCGCTTTCCACGAAGTCAGTATCTGGAAAGATATTTCCCAGCCTTGTGAAGAGAATGCCGGTTATACGCTAAGGCTTTCCGGGTTCGCACGGGTTCCCAGGGTGTCACCCTGAAGCGGGATGTGGTCGCCGGGGCCTCCGTCGCGGGCAGCACCGCCAATGCTGTATTGGCGCAATGCGTTTTGCATGTTGGTGCCAAGGGCTTCGAGCGCAACCATTCCTACCATCGCGATCATGCCGAGAATCATCGCGTACTCCACCATGGCCTGTCCCAAACAGCCTTTGCTTTTTGAAGGGTTCATAACCTTCTCCGAGAGAGATTTTTAAGCACTTTAAGAAGTATGCTTAATTTAAGCTTTCCATGGCAATCCGAGTTTTTCAAGAGCTTAAGAAAGTATTTTGAGCGAGTCCCTGATAGAAGGGGATTTATCCTTATTTTAGAAGGGTTTTTCCTTGGTGAATGCGTTATCTTAAGTTATGCTTTGACAGGCATTTAATGAGCCCTGGGAAACGTTTTTAGGGAAATCCGGGCCGCAGGGGACGGATTTCAAAACAGCTTTTTTTTGTGTTCGGGATACCGGAATAATGGAAGTTTACTTGCTAAGACATGGGCTGGCCGAGGAAAGAGGCCGGGACGGACAAGCCGACGAAGACCGGGCTTTGACGCGAAAGGGCGCGAAGAAAGTCCGGATCATGGGCCGGTGGATGAAAGCCCAGGGGATTGAGCTGGATCTGTTTCTTACCAGCCCCTTGCTCCGCGCCCGTCAAACCCTTGAAGTCATCCAGGAATTTTACCCGCATGTTCCAGTCCGGATTTCAAAAGGGCTGGTGCCGGAAGGTTCTCCCCGTTCCGCAGCTCAAGCTTTGGCGCGTTCCGGAAAAAAACATAAACGGATCTTGATCGCGGGGCATGAACCTTTGCTGGGAAAACTGGCCGCGTATCTCCTGACGGGAAACATTTCTGCGGGCATTGAATTCAAAAAAGCGGGACTTTGCAAAATGGCGGTGCCGGGGGCGGGACAAAGCGGCCCTGCGGTCCTGCATTGGCTGACATCGCCGAAATTAATTGAAGCCGCTGCTTAGGCGGAAAATGAAGAAGCTTTACCTAAACATTACACAACGGAACCGTCAACGGAATGAAGGGTTTTTAATCTTCTCCGCTTGAAGCGTTTGAGAGCGGAAGAAAGGGACTCATGGCAAATGCCCGTAAAAAGTATGTTCTTGGAGTGGATCTTGGCGGCACGAAAATGCTGGCCGGTCTCCTCGATGAAAAATTCCAAGTAAAGGCGCTCTACAAGACCGCGGTGGAACCGAACCGCGGAGAGCGCTATTTTTTCAAAAACTTTGTGGACAGCATTGAAACGCTTCTTTCCGGCAAGGTTTCCGTGAAGGATATCCGCGCGATCGGGGTCGGCTGCCCCGGAATCATTGAACTTCCGGAAGGCGTGGTGCGTATTTCCCCGAATATTTCCTTTCTTAAAAATTATCCGCTCCGTGAAAAACTGGCGCGTCATTTTAAAGTGCCCGTAACCGTGGAAAACGATGTTAATGCAGGGCTTTACGGTGAGCAGCAATTCGGGGCCGCGCGAGGGTTCAAGCACGTTGCGGGTATTTTTCTGGGAACCGGCGTGGGCGGCGCCTTGATTCTTGACGGCAAGCTTTACCGCGGGGCCACCGGCGCGGCCGGGGAAATCGGGCATACGTTTTTGACACTGCCCACCTTTTTACCCGGCGGCCAAAAGGCTGGAACCGTGGAAGATTTCATGGGGCGGCTCCGCATTGCCTCGGAAGCCATGCTGCTTGTGATGAAGCAGAAGGCCCCGAAACTTTTGGAACTTACGGACTACGATATCCGCAAAGTAAAGAGCAAGGCGCTCGCCCGTTCTATCGAGGGCGGCGATGAAGCCGTGCGGGAATTGATCACGGACAAGGCCGTGCTCCTTGGAATCCGGATGGCCAACGTGGTGAATCTTCTCAGTCCGGAACTCATTGTGCTGGGCGGCGGTCTTGTGGAGGCGCTGGGGGACATTCTTCTTCCCGTGGCCCGGCAGACCATGCACGACTATGCCATGAAGCCGCTTGCGGCCCATGTGAAGGTGGCTGCGGCCAAGCTTGGCGATTATGCGATTGTGAAAGGCGCCGCCAAACTCGCGGTGGATACACTGGGGAAAAAGTCATGAAAGACGGAACCTCTCAAAAACAAATCGTCGCAGTGATTGATATCGGGACCAGCGCTATCCGCATGGTCGTTGCGGAAATTACGCCGCAAACGGATATCCGTTATCTGGAAAATCTTCAGAAGCCCGTCCGGTTCGGAAAAGACGTTTTTACGACAGGGCGCATCAGCAACACCGCCATGCGCGAAGCGATTGCGATTCTCAGGAATTATAAGAGCGTGACGGAAAGCTACGGCGTTGACCGGATCCAGGCCATTGGCACAAGCGCGGTCCGTGAGGCTTTGAACAGGGACAATTTCATTGACCGCATTTATGTCCGGACAGGTATTGATGTGGAAGTCCTCGAGGGTCCGGAAGAAAACCGTCTTGAATTGATCGCCGTGGAGCATGCGCTGGGGGACCAAGTCGACCTCAGCACGAAAAACTGCCTTATCGTGGAGGTTGGGTCCGGCAGTACGGAAATGATTATCCTGAATCAAGGGCAGGTTGAAATCACGCGCACGCTTTCTCTCGGGTCCATGCGCCTTCCCGAACAGGCCATCCCCGGGAAAACCGATCCGGCAGTCATGCAGAGGGTTCTTAAACGCAACATTCATGAAGTGGCTGTGTATGCGGCGCGGGAATACAACCTTGATCAGATCGACACATTTGTGGCTTTGGGCGGCGACATGCGGTTTGTCGCGCAGCAGCTCTGCGAAAAAAGCGAGCACCCTTTCCTGACGCTGGAATCCAAGGCCTTTCTGGATTTTGTACAGAAAATGTCCAAACTCACGCCGGAAGAACTCGTGAGCAAATACAGCATTTCTTACCCGCAGGCGGAAACGCTTTACCCGACTCTCCTGGTTTACGCGAACTTTCTTGGTGAAACCAAGGCTGACCGGGTGATCGTCCCGATGTACAGCATCCGTGACGGACTTCTGCTTGAATTCGCTCAGATGATTTCGCGCTACAAGCGGACGGATTTTTCCAAGCAGGTACTGAATTCCGCGCGCCACCTTGCGGAAAAATACAAGTACGATAAAAATCATGTCGCGGCGGTTTCCTCGCTCGCGCTGAAAATTTTTGATGCGCTGGTGCAGGATCACGGAATGGGATCCAAGGAGCGCCTGCTTCTGGAAGTGTCCGCGATCCTTCATGACATCGGCACCTACATTTCACCCAACCAGCACCACAAGCATTCCAGTTACCTGGTGGATGCCGCGGAAATCTTCGGACTCCGGAAAGCCGAGAAAAACATTGTGTCCAACGTCGTCCGCTACCACCGCCGCTCCTCGCCGCGGCCCACGCACGAGCCTTATATGTCCCTGCCGAAGCTTGACCGGGCCACGGTCTCCAAGCTTGCCGCGATTCTGCGCGTGGCCGATGCGCTGGACCCTGGGCATCAGCAGCGCGTGCGGTCACTCACGCTGGAATTTTCGGAGGAATCCTACACGCTCTGGGTTCCCGCGGAACTTGGGGATATTTCCATGGAACGCGCGTCGCTCCGTGAAAAAGGCGATATGTTTGCGGATGTTTTTGGGGCTCCGATCGAGCTTAAGCAGGTTCAGGAGGCGAAGTCGTGAGCCAGCCGGAAACAAAAAAAGAAAAGTATTTTGACCGGGAGCTTTCATGGATTGATTTCAATGCCCGCGTTCTTGCCGAGGCCATGGACACCTCGAATCCCCTCCTGGAGCGCCTGAAATTTACAGGGATTGTCAGCGCTAATTTTGACGAATTTTTCATGGTGCGTGTCGCGAGCCTGCCGGACACCAGTCCGGTCCTCCAGGATGTTTATGCCAAATCCTTTGCCTTGATGGAGCGGCAGCGGGAAGATTTTGGGAAGAGCCTTGCTCCGGATATGGAAAAGGCGGGGCTTGTGCGGATTCGCCCTCACGCGCTCACGGAACGCCAGCTGGAGTATCTTAAAACCCTTCTGCACCAGGAGCTCATGCCGCTCCTTACCCCGATTGCCATTCGTGATGAAAACACGCTGCCCTCGCTTGTGAATATGAGCATATACTGCGTTTTCCAGCTTACGGATCCCGCGGTGAAAGATTCCCGCCATTACGCGGTGGTGGAAATGCCGAGAAATTATGCGCGTGTCATTGCTTTGGCCTCGGAAACAGGGTATGCGTTTATTCTTCTCGAAGATGTGGTGGCCCTTTTTGCCAAAGAACTTTTTCCGGGTTACGAAATTCTCCAGCACGGGTTTATCCGCCTCACGCGCGCCGCAGAACTTTCCCTGAATGAGGAAAAAGACGAGGATTTTGCCAAGGTGATGACCGAAGCGCTGCGCAGCAGGAGGCGCAGTTATATTGTCAGGCTTGAAGTTTCCGCGCCGGAAGACATGACGGAGTATTTGAAGGAACAGCTGAAACTCCCGGACCACAAGGTTTACCGAACCGGAGCATGGATTGATCTGAAGAGCATCTCGCAGCTCTCGTTCCAGCCGATATTTGAAAATCTCAAAAGACCCGCGTGGGTGCCGAAACCCTGCCAGGATTTTCTGGAAAACCCTGACCTTTGGGCCCTCCTCAAGGAGCGCGATGTCATGGTTCATCACCCGTATGAATCCTTTGATGCGTTTCTCCATTTTTTAAATGAAGCGGCCAAAGACCCCGATGTGCTGGCCATCAAACAGACGCTTTACCGCGCCGCGGAACCTTCGGCGGTGATCAGCTGTCTTGAACGCGCGCTTGAGAACGGGAAACAGGTGACGGTCCTTGTGGAACTCAAGGCCCGTTTTGATGAGCAGCGCAACATTGAGTGGGCGCGCAGGCTCGTGAATGCCGGGGCCACGGTTCTTTACGGCGTCGCGGGACTTAAGACGCATGCCAAGGCCTGCCTCGTGGTCCGCCGCGAGGTGGAGGGGATCAAGCGCTACCTGCATCTTTCCACGGGTAATTACAATGAAAAGACCGCGCGCCTTTACACGGACATCGGACTTTTCACGGGCAACGACGCCTTAAGCGGAGACGTTGCCGCGTTTTTCAATGTCATTACCGGCTTTTCCCATCCCGTGGGATTTTCCAAGATTGATATTGCCCCGTACACGCTCCGGAAAAAAATCGAGCGGCTGATTCTCCGGGAATCGATGAGGTCTCAGAAAGAAAGGCCCGGTTTGATCATGGCCAAGATGAATTCGCTTGTGGACCCGGAGGTGATTGATGCGCTTTACCACGCGTCCCAGGCCGGTGTTCAGATCAAGCTGAATGTCCGCGGCATCTGCCGCCTCAAGCCCGGCGTCAAAGGGCTGAGCGAAAACATCGAAGTGGTCAGCATCGTGGATATGTTTTTGGAACACAGCCGTATTTTTTATTTTTCCAATGACGGCGATGAAGAGGTTTATCTTTCGAGCGCCGACTGGATGCCAAGAAATTTTGACCGCCGTCTTGAGCTTCTGTTTCCGGTGGAAGACAAAAAAATCAAAAAAAACCTGAGTGACCTTCTCCGTCTTTACTTCAAGGAAAACGTCAAGGCCTGGCACCTTCAGCCGGACGGAGAATGGAAAAAGAATGAGGGCGATAAGGAAAAGCGCTTCCGTATTCAGGACTACCTTTGCAAAAAGGCCCAGCAGGCCGCGGAAAGCGCCCCCAGAGCCGTCACGGTCCGGGAGTTAAAGCCGCAGAAACCCAAGGCTGACGAACCTGAGGCCCCGGTGCCTGCTCCGGCCAAAAAGTCTCAGCACTCTTCCCGGGACATCCGGATTATTCCGCCGTCCTGAGACTAGGGTTTGCTTTTTCCAAAGAAGGCAGGTAGGCTAGAAATCAAACCCTCCCGAAAGGGAAGCAAAGGAGCTGTCATGACCCCCTTAATCGCAGCCTTGTTTATGATTATCTTTGTCCCTACGGCAGTCACGGCCATTGAAGTGATGAAGTGCCGTAAGACCCAGGAAAAAACCAATGTCCTTATCGAGGAGCTTCTCAAGAAAAAAGGCTGATCCGATCGGCTGGTTTTAAGGTTTCCGGCAGGCTGCCCAAACAGCCTGCCTTTTTTTTTGAAAAACACCCTCCCGAAAATTTCTGCCGTGACGATATAAAAGCAGACAAGATCTACCTTAATCTCGAATCTCACGGAGGTGCGCATGCACGACTACCAGAGAGTGATGAGAAGGCTGGATAAAATCAGACGCAGGGGATCTCAAAGAAAGCCGTTTTATGAGGGCATCGGAGATTTGAAGTCGGTCATGGCAAGGTACTTTGAATGCGGGGAAAGAGACTGGAATGCTCAGGATGTTTTTGTGGTCATGGGTTACTCGGCGGATATCCGCGATGCGCGTTTCCGGGACATTTTGAAAACCTGGGAGTCTTACGGGTACATCCGCATCGTCGACACGCCGCGGTGCCTGTTTACGGTGCTTAAAAGTTTTTCTTAATCGCTGCCGGTTCTTGGGGCTGTGCCTGTTTGGGCATGGCCCTTTCCTAAAAAACCTGGAGTTTGGATGAAAAAGATTTTGCTTCTTTTGCTTGCCGCAGGATGCGTTTGGGCTGCGGGGATCCGTGTTTACCCGGAGGTTTTCAAAGACTACGCGGAGATCCTGATCCATAAGGATTACCGCCGTATTGAAATGAGAACCGGCCCGGCCGTGATCGGAGAATTTGAGTCCGAGTCGCGGGAAGGCGTCAAGCTCAAGACAGCCCACGGATCGGTCCTTTTTCCCGCAACCTCCATTCAGAAAATGAAACAGCTGGTGATCAGCGAGGTTTTTGACGCGCTCCGGAGAGGGGAACTTCCCGGAACCCCCAAACTCCCGGCCGTCGAATACCTGCCGAGCGAGAATTATTTCCTGCCGCTGGTCCGGGAGATCCGGAAAGCCGTCAAATCCTAATCCCTGCTTGCGCTTTCCGTCTAAATCATTATGCTAAAGGGCAAAGACTTAAATTCTAATCGTTTTTCTCCCTTCCCCAGATAAGGAAAAATCCATGATTGCTTTTAAAAAATCACTGCCTCTTTTACTCCTCCTTTTTGGTTTGGGTTTTGCAAATTCCGGCTGCGCCCTTTTCCTTCTCGGTGGCGGGGCTGCCGGAGGGTACGCGGTTTCTGACGATGAAATCGAAGGGCTTACCGATGCGCCGATCGATGACGTTTACGAGACTGTTGAACATGTGCTGGGGCAAAAGGGGCTGATTACCTCCCGTAACCGCACCACCCGCACGCTGGAGGCCGTGATTCAGGACTCCGAAGTGAAAGCGTCCATTGAGCCGGCGACAACCGTGTCTGTGCGTTTCCGTATCAAGGCGCGCCGTGCGGAAGGCCTTTTTCCGCATCAGGACCTTGCGCAGAAGCTGGTGAATGCTGTTTTTGAAGACCTTGCCACCAGAAACCTGTCATGAGCATGGAGGCTTTGAGTGATGCCCTGGCGTTGATTGCCAAGCACCGGGACGAGTCTGATTTTGAAGGCCCTAAACCCGAGGCGCTTGTCGAGAAGGCGGAAAGCCTGCTGGGGGTCAAGTTCCCGCCGACCTACCGCGCCTTTTTAAAGAACCTGGGCTGCGGCGATGTGGCGGGCGAAGAGTTCTACGGAATCATTGATGAAAATTTTGAAAACTCCGCGATCCCGGACGCGGTCTGGTTTACGCTTGAAGAACGCAAATCCGGCGCCCTCCCAAAACCTTACGTCATTATTGGCGCCTTAGGAGACGGCGAGCTGCTTGCGCTTGATACCTCCCCGGCAGAAAAAGGGGATGAGGGGCCGGTGCTTCTGCTTCCCTCGGGTTATTCCCAGCCCGGCGCGGAGATTGAAATCCTTGCCGAAGATTTCGGGGAGTTTTTTCTCCGGACCGTCACGGAGGCTTTGGGAAA
Source organism: uncultured bacterium (assembly GCA_964434115.1). Lineage (GTDB taxonomy): Bacteria > Omnitrophota > Omnitrophia > Omnitrophales > Aquincolibacteriaceae > ZLKRG04. Next base: position 199,222 of record CAYSSX010000004.1, on the reverse strand, counting down.
GGAATGAAAAGACGTCTTCTCAAGATTTTTTTGAGCCTTTTTTTTGCGGCCGCCGGAACCCTGCACTTTCTGAATCCTGATTATTATCTGCGCATGATGCCTTCTTACCTTCCAGCCCCGCTGGCCCTTGTTTATCTTAGCGGAGCCGCGGAGATTCTTTTGGGCGGCCTGGTTCTATGGGAAAAAACCCGCCGTCTCTCCGCCTGGGGATTGATTGCTCTTCTTCTTGCGGTTTTCCCTGCCAATATTCATCTCGCGCTTCATCCTGAAATTTTTCCGGGCGTCCCTCCCTTCATTTTGTGGATGAGACTTCCGGTGCAGCTTGTTTTTATTCTTTGGGTTTATCCGTTTACGAAATCCGCTGAAGAGGGAGAATTAAAATGAACAAAAATTCATGGACCCTGGTGATTGCCAATAAAAATTATTCCTCCTGGTCGCTGAGGCCCTGGCTTCTTTTTAAACAAGCCGGCATTCCTTTCGAAGAAGTCCGGATCCCTCTCCATCTTCCGGATACGGCTGAAAAAGTCGCGCGCCTTTCCCCGTCAGGCCGTGTTCCGGTCCTTCGGGAAGGGGATTTTACGGTTTGGGAATCGCTTGCGATTTGTGAGTATGCCGCGGAGTGTTATCCGGAAAAGAAACTCTGGCCCGAAGACCTCCGGGCACGGGCCTTGGCACGCTCCATTTCCCATGAGATGCACGCGGGCTTTCAGGCGCTGCGGCAGAACATGCCCATGAATGCGAGCCGCAGGTATCCCGGACAAGGCATGACCCCCGAAGTGGCAGAGGATATTGCCCGCGTCTGTGAAATTTGGAATCAGTGCCGTAAAACGCATGGGCGGGGCGGCGATTTTCTGTTCGGCCGCTTCAGTATCGCGGATGCGATGTACGCGCCTGTCTGCGTCCGTTTCACGGCCTATGAACCGAGGCTGGATGAAATTTCCGTGGCGTATGTCCGGGCCGTCATGAATCTTCCGGCCATGCAGGAATGGGTGAGAGCGGCCCGCGAAGAAAAAGAAGTCATCGCCAAGTATGAAAAGGCGGCCGCTGTTTAGCCCCTCCCCGGCGATTACACAGATTTTACATCGCCGGTATTTGAACCTCCTCGCGTCTGGGTAATCTTCAGACAACTCAGGAGGTTCTCATGAATCGGTGGCCGAAAGCTACTCAGAAAGAACAAAAGAAAAAGCAGATTCACTCGATCGAAAAAAAACTGGTGGATGTTGAAACGCTTCTTGAAAGACTCGAAGAGGCCGTCAGTGAGTTTCAAAATACCCGGGATCATTTGCATCGCAAGGCCGGTTACAGCCCCAGGGTGCGCTGGGCCAAGCCGCAAAGCAGGTCCCACGAAGACCCCAGTCTGAATTAAACGAAGAATCCCGCCCTTAAATATCTTTTCAGACGGCCCCGTCTGTTTTCCCAGGACAGGCCTTTTCTTTTTCAAAAGCGTTTTTGTTTTAGGCCTCCGGGCGGTATAATGGCTCCGCTTTTTCTTCAACTTCAGGAAAAGAGGAGCCCTTTCGATGAATTCCCCTTTTGTGTTTTCCGCTGTCTTGTTTTTGTCTTTGACGCTTTCCGTTCTCCCGCCCCTTCAGGCTAATGAAGAAGCCTGGCATCATCTGAATGAAGAAGTGGCTAATCTCTACCGGCAGGGGGATATCGAAAACGCCGTGCATCTTGCGGAGGAATCCCTGGGGTACGCCAAAGCCAATTTCGGCCCCGATCATATCAACACCGCGAAGGCCCTCAACAATCTTGCCAACCTCTACTTCCGCGCCGGGCGTTCCGATGAAGCCGAGTGGATGTATGAAGACGCCATCCGCATTGAAGAAAAAAACCTGGGGCTGGAAAGCCTTGAAGTCGCCGACAGTCTTTATAATTTTGCCATGCTCGACTTGTACCGCAAGGAGACTTCCAAGGCCCGGGTGAAACTGGAAAAAGCCTTGGCTATCCGCAAAAAACAGGCGCAGCCGGATGCCGCGGCAATCACGCGTCTTGAGACAGCTTTAAAATCCCTCACAGAACCCGTGGAACCGGCCAACCCGTGACAGAGCTTAAGCCCGGTCTTTATCATCACTACAAAGGAAAGTCCTATGAAGTGATCGGCCTTGCCCATCACAGTGAAACCCTGGAGCCTTTGGTGGTTTACCGCGCGCTTTATGAAACGAAATTCGGAAAAGATTCCCTTTGGGTCCGCCCCGAGTCCATGTTCTCCGGCGAAGTGACGGTAGAGGGAAAACAGGTGCCTCGTTTCCGCTACGCTGGAAAGGGTGCGGAAAAATGAATGCCCTCCGCCGCGGGTCCGGACTTTTCTTCTTGAGCCTCTGTTTTTTATTTTCCCCGATCAATCCCGCCGCAGCGGAAGACCGTCCCTGGGGCTTTTGGGCCAAAACAGAAGAAAAGGACACTCCTGATTCGGAGTATGCGGGAAAGCCCCGGATTGAGCCCACGGACGCGGTGAAGAAAAAGAGGGAAACCCAGGAGGATCTCCGCGGGCATGTGCAAAAGGAGCTGGCGAAGGCGGATCTGACCACTGAAAAAGGCCGGCGCGACTGGGAAGAGAAAGACAAAGCGGTCCGCAAGGCCCGTATGGAAGAACTCAAGCAGCAAAAGCGCGAAAAGGTGGAGGAAGTCAAAAAACTCCGCGGCAAGGCGCATGAAGAAAAGAAAGACCGCGAAAAGAAAAAAGAAACCGCTCCCGCAAAAGAAAGTACGGTTGATGACGGGAAAGCGGAAACAGAGTCTGTGAAGATCCTGGTTCCGGGTGAAAAATCTGAGGTCACAACGACCCTATGAGTTCAAGGCCAAAAGCGCTTTCAAGAAAAACGATTTATGAAAGCCCTTGGATACGCCTTCACGTGGACCGGGTGCTTTATCCCGCGGGACGCATTGCCGAAGAACATCATTTTCTTGATTTTCCCCACCAGGGTGTGGCTGCCGTGATTACCAATGAACGCGATGAAGTGCTCCTGATCGAGTCTTACCGCTACCTGCATGATCTTGTGGATTGGGAAATTCCCGCGGGAGGTTTTACGCCTTCCGAAGAAACTGTGGAAGCCGCGGCCCGGCGCGAAGTCCTGGAAGAGACCGGCTATGAGACCGGCCCCCTGAAGCCGGTTTATACGTATTACCCGATTATCGGGATTTCGAATTGTACGTTTCACATTCTGCGCGGACAAGCGGGCCGTAAAACCGCTGAATTTGATGCCAATGAAGTCCGTCAAACCCGGTGGTTCACCCGTTCGGAAGTTCAGACCCTTCTCGCGGAACGGCGAGTGGTGGACGGGTTCGCCCTTGCCGGGCTTATGTTCTACCTTCATCCATTGCCGGAGAAGCCCCCGGTTTGAGGAGTTTTTATGGGACCGTTTACGCTTTCTCTTTTTAACTGGATTTTTCCGCGGAAGCGCTGGTTTTTGACGGGCGGCTTTTTACTCGCCGCTATTTTTTCATCGCAGGCGGCGGTGAGCGAAATTACAGGCCGCATGCTGGAACAGGCGATTGGCACGCGTGTGTCGGTGAGCCGCTTTTACGTCAATCTTTATCCGGTTAAGCTTGGCCTGTACGGGATCAAGATCCATAATCCGAAGGGGTTCCGTGAACCCGTCCTTGCGTCGCTGCCCGAAATTTATTTTGAAATGAATCCGCTGGCCATTCTGAAAGGCCGCATTCACGTGCGGGAAATCAGGATCCACATTGAAGAGATCACGATTGAAAAAAATGCGCAGGGCAAAATCAATCTGAACGAGTTGATTCAAAAACTGAATCAGAACAAAAAAGACGCGCAAAATCAGGGGAAGGCTCCCGCTCCGGGCGGTCCGCCTCCGGAAAGCAAAGGGCCCGCAAAACCGAAACCCGGGCGCAGGATTACAACCCAGGTGGACCGGGTGATGGTGAGTATCGGCCGCGCGAGGTATGTGGATACTTCGAAGGATAAATTCGTGGAGAGAAGCTTGAACGTGAACATTCAGAACTTTCAGCTCCAGAATGTCACGGATCCGGCAAGCGTGACCGAGCAGATTGTAGTGATGGTGCTGAAGAAGCTGGGCCTTATGGCTGTAAACGCCCAGCTCGATGATCTGCAGCACAGTCTTGAAAATCAGGCCAAGGTCATGGTGGACCAGGCCCGTCAGACGCTCCAAAGCTGGTTCCGTTAATCAAGGAGGAAATAATGAAAAAGATTTGGGTTGTCATGAGTGCTGTTTTTTTAGGGGTGAGTTTTTCTCAGGCGGCCGTTGAGGCTGCTGAGCCGCAGAGCCAGGCAACGCTTCTTCGTGCGGAAGAACTCTTGAAGAATGGGCCGAATTTTAAGATTCTTGCGCAGGATGCGGAGCGTAAATCGGAAATTCTGACCACTGCGAGCGAACAGGAAATCAAAAGAGACCTTCAAAGCGCCGTGCACAAGATGGAACTCCGGTACACGATCAGTTTAAAAGTAATCCTTTCCATACCGGATGAAGAGGGGAAGGAAAAGGACCGCCTTCAGCTTGGGAAGTACACCTTTTTCTACACTTTACGGGAAAAACAGGGAGCCCTGCTTCCTCTGGATATAGGAGTTTCTTTTGAATTTCCCGAAAAAAATGCGGTCACCACCTTGGCTCGGGTCAAAGCCGCGGAAGCGGATCTGGACCGCCTTTTCACGGAGAAATTTCAGCAGGATCTGGGCAGTCAGCTCTCCGCCAAAGCCGGGGAGGAAGTGAAATCCCTCAGCGGGCCGAACTCCGATGCGTTCAAAAAAGCATTCGCAGAATTTATCCAGGAGTTTACGAAAAAAGTGGTTCCCCAAACCCGTGAAAGCCTTTCGAAAATGATTAAACAATACCCGGCTGCTGAAACCGGCATTCTCAAGCAGGCCCAGCAGAAATTCGCTTCCACGGTTCCCCCGGCCGCGGCCTAAAACAAGGCGGCGCAGCCTGACACGGAAGGTCCCCGCTGCCAGCATTCAACCATAAAAGGGGTTTTTATGAGCCAGCCGCGTATCCTTGCTTTTGCCGGTAGTTCCCGGCAGGATTCTTTTAACAAAAAACTGATTCAAATTGCCGCGGCTGGAGCGCGGAAGGCCGGGGCGGAGGTCCTGGTGATTGACCTTCGCGATTTTCCGCTGCCCGTATTTGATGAAGACCTTGAAGCCCGCGGGTTTCCCGAAAATGTAAAGAAGCTCAAAGCTCTTTTCCTGTCCCATCAGGGCTTGCTTCTTTCCTGCCCCGAATACAACAGCTCCATCACGCCGCTTCTCAAAAACACGCTCGATTGGGTTTCGCGCCCTCTGCCGGGCGAAAAATCGCTGGCTTGTTTTGCGGGAAAAACAGCAGGGCTTGTGAGCGCCTCTCCGGGTAAACTTGGCGGCCTTCGCGGGCTGGTGCATGTGCGTGCCATGCTCGGAAACATCCAAGTCCTTGTGGTGCCCGATCAGGCGGCTGTTTCTTCAGCGCATGAGGCGTTTCAGGCGGATGGGTCCTTGAAAGACGCGAAGATGCAGAGCATGGTTGAAAACGTGGGCGCTCAGGTCGCGAAACTTCTGCAGAAAATCGGGGCTTAAAAGCGAGTTAGCTGCCGTATTCAAACTTGACGGGTACCTCAATGTCAGGACGAAGGCTTTTGTGCGCGGGGCAGGTGAGGGCCGCGCGTTCCAAGGCTTCCCGTTTTGAGGCTTCAATTCCGCCGGGCAGGTGAAAGGTGACGGTCAGGCGGCCGATACGGCGGGGGTCCTGAACCATTTCTTTGGTGACCCGCGCTCTGGCGCCTTCCAGCGCGATGTTGTGGCGGGAAGCAAAGATTCCCATAATCGTCATCATGCAGGAGACAAGCCCCGCGGCCACAAGGTCGGTCGGAGAAAAAGCTTCGCCCTTGCCCATATTGTCTTTGGGGGCATCGGTTGAAATTTCCATTCCCGAAGGTTCATGCTTCAGGCGGCAGCGGAGACTGCCTTCATAAACGAGATCAATGTTGACCATGGGCGCATTGTACGGCACTCTTTTAAGGAATTCAAACGAAGAAACAGGTTTAGAAAACACGGCGGGATGACGCTACATTAGAAGAACAAATCTTTTCAGGAAAGCCGGAGCGGATGAAAAAGAAAATTCTGGTTGTGGATGACGAAGAATCCTTTGGCGACATCGTAAAGCTCAACCTGGAGTACACGGAAGAGTATGATGTTGTCGTTGAGCGGGAAGGCGTCAAGGCTGAGAGCGCTGCCCGGGCCCTGAACCCGGACCTGATTATTCTGGATATGATTCTTCCGGACATGGACGGGGTCGCCATTTTTGAAGCCCTTCACCGCGACCCTGAGCTGAAACAGATTCCCGTGGTTTTCCTGACGGCCTTTGTCTCGACGAAAGAGCGGAAAGCGCTGATCGACAAGATCGGGATCAAGAACCTTGTAATCGAATCCAAACCGATTGCTTCCGAGGCTCTGTTGGCGCTCGTCCGCAAGCACGTCCGCAAGCCCTAAAAAGCCGGGAACCCAGTTGACAAAGGCGTGGAATTCATGCATTCTTTTATTGAATATGAAACAGCAGTATCGCACGGATTATCTGAGACCCGAGATTTAAACCGCAGGCAGTTTACGACCGCCTTGCGGTTTTTTTATTTCTGTCCGGATCACCGGCGAGTTGAAAGGAGCCGCGGGAATGGCACGAGGTAAAGTGAAGTGGTTTAACAATCAAAAAGGTTACGGGTTCATTACACCTGAGAACGGAAGCGATGTTTTCGTTCATCACACCGCTATCCAGGGCGATGGTTACAGGACTCTGGAAGAAGGCCAGGATGTCGAATTTGAGATCCAAAAGGGTCCCAAGGGCGATCAGGCTGTCAACGTTGTGAAGAAGTAGTGAAACACGGATACCCGGAATGGCCCGGCAGGAAATGCCGGGCCATTTTTTATTTCTCCCCGACAAAAACCGGAGAAGCGGCATGAAAAAAACAAAGATCATTGCAACCGTGGGGCCTGCCTGCGACAAAAAGGAAAGTTTAGGCACTCTTTTGCGGGAGGGCGTGGACGTTGTCCGTATCAATGCCTCCCACACGAATCCGGAGGGCCTGCGCGAGTGGATCCAGCTGATCCGTCAGGCCTCCAAATGGGCCGGAAAATCAGCCGCGATCCTGGTCGACCTTCAAGGACCGCGTATCCGCACCGGAAAACTGAAAGATAAAAAGCCGCTCGATTTAAAAACCGGAGAAACCATTTATGTGGTTCCAGGCGGGGCTGTGGGCGAAGGCAAGGTCGTGACCACGCCCTGCCGCGAGTTTCCGCTGATGGTAAAAACGGGCGACCATGTCATGCTCGACAACGGTGTGATCGAGATCCAGATTCAGGCCCATGAAAAGGGCCGCTTCCGCGCGCTTGTGGTGGCCGGCGGACTTCTTGGGGAAAACAAAGGAATCAACATTCCCAACGCACCCATTACGCTTCCCGCGCTCACGGCCAAAGACAAGGCGGACCTCGCCGTGGCCCTTGATGAAGATGTTGATTTTATCGCGCTTTCTTTTGTCCGCAGTGAACAGGACATTATTGCCGCCAAGAAATGGATGCAGCGCCGCAACAAACAGATCCCTATTATTGCTAAAATTGAGAAACCAAGCGCGCTTAAACACATCAACGCGATCCTCAAAGTCGCGGACGGAATCATGGTCGCGCGCGGGGACCTTGGCATTGAGCTGGGTGTGGAAAAAGTCCCCGTGATTCAAAAGCAATTGATCGATTCGGCCAACCAGATGCGCATTCCCGTGATTACGGCCACGCAGATGCTGGAAACCATGATCAAGCAGTTCCGCCCGACCCGTGCCGAGGCTTCCGATATTGCCAATGCCGTTTATGACGGTACAGACGCGGTGATGCTTTCCGGTGAGACCGCGGTGGGGCAATACCCCTTGGAATGTGTGCGCGTCATGGCCAATGTGATTCAGGAAGCGGAGAACGACATTCTCTCCTCACGCCCCGCGGATGAACGCACCATTCCTTTTTATTCCAAACCGGAGGACGCGGCCGTGAACGCGATCACGCTGGCGGCCCGGAACGCGGCGGCAACCTTGCAGGCCCGCGCGATTGTGGTTTTTACTTTGAGCGGAAAAACCGCGGTGCTTATGTCTAAACTAAGACCCTCGGCGCCGATTATTGCGCTGGTCCCGCTGGGACACATTGCCCGCCACCTGACGCTTCTCCGGGGCGTCACCGCGGTGATTGTGAATTATGCGCGCAATACCGATGAGATGCTGAAACAAGGGGATGAAGCGGTGTTGAAAGCGGATTTGCTGGAAGAAGGCGACCCGGTCGTGGTTCTCTCCGGAAAGCAGGCGCTCCCCGGAGCGCGGTACATGACCAAGATTCACCGCATCAGCGCGTCTTAAACCTCAAGCTGAAGCGGCTGTTCCCGGTGACCGTCTTTTTTTGAAGTCTTAAGGGCGGGCGGGTAAAGCAAGGCCAGGGAAATCATGGAACCCCACACCGGAACACCCCACCATGCCAGCGGTTCCGAAACAAGCCCCGCCAGAAAACTAAAACCTCCGGTCAAAAGTCCCGCGTGAATGAAGAGCCTGCCGCGTTTGTCCTCGGGCGGAGTTTCGATCAGATAAAAAGCCCCGGCGAGAAATAAAAGATAAAGCACCGTGTAATGATGCGTCTGCGTGATGGGCGAGACCCAAAGCATGACCATGGGAAACAGCGAATATTCCAGAAGAAGTCTTTTCACAGGCGCCCGCTTGGAGTGCTTGATTCCCGCCGCGGCCGCGATGAAGAGCAGGACGCCTCCCAGCACCCGCATGACCCAGCGCACAGCCTCATTGGAGTGCCCGATAAAAGCGGCTTCCGTTCCCCACTTGAGCCGGGTCAGCACCGCGTAGGCGGATTGGTTGTCTTCCGCGAAAGGGGTGACCAGCTGCTGCCATAACAGGCCGTCATAACCTTTGTCAGAAACCGCGTAGGTGGTGATTCTGAAATACTCCGAGAGCCAGAACATGTTTCTGGAAAAACCCTGCGGCAGAGAAGGAATCACAAGTACAAAAAGAACAGCGCCGAGCGCGCATCCCGCCAAAACCCGCCAGCTCCGTTTAAAGAGAAAGAAGAAAACCAGCGGCGCCAGCGGGCTTGTTTTCAGGACAATCCCAAAGGCCAGCAAAATCCCCGCGAGAAAATCTCTTTTGCGCAAATAAAGCCAGAACACGCCGAGCGCGAAGAGGACGCTTAACACGCCCAGCTGCCCGCGCGACAGTGTATTCAGGAAAGCGGGCAGAGAAAGCAGGGCCGCGGCCAAAGCCGCAAAAAAACCGTCCCGGGCATTAGGGCCGAGACGGATGGCAAGCTTAAACACCAGCACATACGCGCCTGCGGAAAAGACATACCATAAAAATACGGCCATCGGAAAAGGGATATACGTCAGGGGAACGGTCAGAATGGCCAAAAGCGGCAGGTACACGTAATTCCACTGGCGGACCGTTTTGACATCGTAGATATTCTGGTTCGCCTCCACGGCCTGGGCGGCGCGTACAAACACCGCGAAATCTGTCCGCTGATGCTTGCTGATGCCGCCGCGGTAGACCGTCGAAATTCCCAGGCCTACAAAAAAAGCGAAGACGATGATCTGAAAAATGCGGGGCTTTTGAAAAAGAAAATTCGAGATGCGTTTCAGGAAAGAAAAAAAAGTTTCGAAGGGGCAGGTCATGGAAGGATGATACGCCAGAGGCGTGGGGCCTGCCACGGTTTTTTTAAAAGGCGCGGAACCGACTCCGGTCTCTGCCGGGGTTTATCGGTCCCGCGCCCGGGCGGTTAAAATCCTTCGAGATTGCAATAAGGGTCCTGGAGAATCTTCGCCACTTCGGCTTGTGAAGCGTGAAAGCGAAGCGCGGAGGCGACAAGCTTCCCGCAATCTTCATAGCGTTCATCTAAAACCGCTTTACGCAGAGCCAGCAGGGTTGAAAACTTTTTCATTTTTCCGCTCCCGGTTACTTTCACAAGTTCACGCGTTGCATTCATAGTGACGTTCTCCTTTGCCCAACAGTTTTGACCTAGGGATTGCATAAGGCATGCCAACATTTAAGTCTTAATGATATGTTTTTAAATATCTGTAAAATAAGGAGTTATGAAAATAGTCAAAAATGGAAGTTTGCGCCGGAAAAGGATTCTTTGCGCCAGAAGTGTCGTGGGTGAGGGAAGCGTTGTGACAAAAATGTCAACGTCTCCCGAGGGGAGTCTGCGAAAACTAGGACGAGGGAGGGAGTGCCGCGGCTTGGGAAAGAAGGGTGTAGGCAACGGCAAGGGCCATGCGGTTGTTTCCCGCTGGATTCAGGTGGCAGCACTCGTCGCCATAAACCGCTTCCTGAACATCCAGGAACAGCCACACGAGGTCCGTGAAAAGAACGCCCTGAGCTTTTAAATTCAGGCCGGCTTTTAAAAGAAGCGGATAGCCCATGACCACGCCGTCGCGGTAAACATGGTCTTCTTTATAAAAAAGATTCCTTTCTTCGTCCGTGAATTTTTTGCTGTCCGGCACATACTGGTTGGGCTGGAGGAAATGGAAATAAGCAATGCCTTTGGCTTTGCAGATCTGGGCCATGGTCAAAGAAGAACGCTCCCAGATCCGGGCCGCTTCCTCAAGGGCCGCGTTCGGAGATTCAAAAGAAACCTCCGGGCCGAGAAGGACGGATTGTTCCTTGCTGAGGTCCTGCTGCAAAAGCGTGAGCTGCGCGCGGTACACTGCCGCATCCAGCCATTGGCCGGCGAGCTGATAAAACAGTCGCGCGGTGGCGCTGACCTTGACGAGAGCGGATTTTTCCCTGCGCGCGGTGAGTTCTTTTCTCAAATGCTTGAGGAACGCGGCTTCTCCCGCGGCCTGAAGAAGAGTCGGCGCGGAGAGGACATTGACCCGGAGCGGCCAGTCTCTCGGAAAAGCAGGGAAGAGTGTCCAGTTCAGATAATTGTAAGCGGTGACCGCCACATCGTTAAAGCCGTCGATGTTGATGATGATGTCGAACTCTGCCCCCAAAGAAAGCAGGTAATTTAAAATCATCAATTGCTGGGGCTGTTTGCCGCCGCCGAGCGTCAGGTTGACGATGACAATTTCCTTGTCCTGAAAATAAGGCTGGGATTTCAGCATACGGATCAGATTTTCCCGTTCCGTATGCCAGAAATAATAAGCCACGGATCCGCCCTGAATTCCGATGATGACACGGCCGGGCTGCTTTTTCTGAAGCGGGGAGTAAACGTCATTGCGGAACCCGTAGGGGTCCACGCCCGGGGTGGGATAATTGATAAAGCCCGTAAAAGGATGAATGACTTCGCTGGAACGGTAATCCGCGTCTTTTTTGTTCGGGTCCGATTGGTCAACCACGCCTTCAAATTCGTGGTCCGCGGCCTTCAGGCTCTCCTCGGTTTTGGCGGGCTGTTTGAGAAGGGCCAAAGCCGCATACGAGAAGGCTTCCAGAATAACCAGGAGCAGCAAGGCGGTCAGCAGGGCAAAGAGAGGTGTTTTAGCAGGTTTCACGAGCGTCCTCTTTTTTTTGATGTCGGAAATTCATCGGATTTTAAGCTAACGGATGAAAACCGGATTTATTTTTGGTATCATAGCACCACGGTCCATCTTTTGAATAGTCTTGCGTGAAGGCAGATTAAAAAACGGCGTCGTCCCCCCCTGGAGGAGAAGTATGAAGGAAAACATTTCAACGCTTCAGAACCTTATCAACACCCTCATTGAATTTTTCGTGAATTACAGTTTTCAGGTTATCGGCGCCATCATCATTTTGATCGCGGGTTTCATGGTTTCCAATTGGGTGGGCCGCGTCCTGTTCGCCTTTTTCCAGAAAAAGAACCTTGATGTCACTCTTTCCAAATTTCTTTCAAGCGTGATACGGATCATTGTGCTGGGTTTCACGGTGATTATCGCGCTGGGGAATTTCGGCATTACCGTCGCGCCTTTTATCGCGGCGTTGAGCGCGGTTGCCTTCGGTGCTACGATCGCCATTCAGGGGCCGATCTCCAATTATGGGGCAGGTCTCTCGATTATTCTGACCCGGCCCTTTGTGGTCGGTAACGCCATCACGGTCGCGGGCGTCAGCGGTGTTGTGGAAGAGGTGAAGCTGGCCAGCACCATTCTCGTGAATGAAGACGGCGTCAGGATTGTGATCCCGAACAAATCCATTGTCGGCGAGATCCTCCATAACTCCAAATTGTGCCGTGCCGCCGAATGTTCGGTCGGCATCAGCTATGAAAGCGACCCCGAAAAGGCCATCAACTTGATCCGGGGCATTATCGATTCTATTGACTGCGTGGACAAGTCTCAAAAACCCACGATCGGCATCCTTAATTTCGCGGATTCGGCGATCACGATTGAATACCGCTACTGGGTCCCGACAACGAAGTATTTTGAAACGCTTTACGCCGTTAACTTGATGGTTCTGAAAGCGTTCAACGCGAACGGCATTGTGATGCCGTACCCCCAGCGCGAAATCCGGATTCTTTCCAACGCGAATGCTCCCGTCAACTAAGGGACAGGCGTTACACGCAATTGAAGGCTGACAAAAAAGAGAGGGCGAAATGATTCATCTTCGCCGCGGCCATGAACGGGGCCGCACCAAGATCGACTGGCTTGAGAGTTATCACAGCTTTTCCTTCGGGGATTACCATGACCCGCGGTATATGGGGTTCCGTTCTCTGCGTGTGATCAATGATGACAAGGTCCTGCCCTCCAATGGTTTTCACCCGCATTCCCACCGCGACATGGAAATCATCACTTATATTCTGGAAGGCCGGGTCCAGCATCAGGACAGTACGGGCCAAAAAGGCATTATTGAAAAAGGCGAGGCCCAGCGCATGACGGCCGGGTCCGGAATCACGCACAGCGAAATCAACCCTTCGGACACGGAGACCCTTCACCTCCTGCAAATCTGGATCATGCCGGACAAACGCGGGCTGACACCGGGCTATGAGCAAAAGGCCTTTGGCGCTGATGCGGGAAAAGACGGGTTTTGCGTGGTGGCTTCCCCGGACGCGCGCGAAGGGTCCATGAAAATCCATCAGGATGCCGTGCTTCTTTTGGCCCGTCCGGGTTCCGATGTGGAACTTCGTTACCCGATGAACCCTTCCCGTTACGCGTGGCTGCAGGTGGCCAAGGGCGAGATTCACCTGGCCCGGGAAAATCTGAAACAGGGAGACGGGGCCTCTTTTGAAAACGAATTGGAAATTTCCTTCAAGGCAGGCGCGGCAGGTGCTGAAGTTTTAATTTTTGATCTCGCGTAATGGTACCGTTTACCATAGGGACAGGTAACATGTTACCTGTCCCCGCGGTAAGCGGTACCTTTTTAGAACCCCCCGGAAAGACACGGTTTGACATGACCTCGAAACATCCGCTTCATTTTATTTTCAATCCCCAAAGCATTGCCGTGATCGGCGCGTCCCGCAGGCCCGAGGCCGTCGGGCACGCGGTCTTTAAAAACCTGATCACGGGCGGTTACCAGGGCGTGCTTTACCCTGTGAACCCCAAGGCGCTCAGCATCATGGGCGTGCGCTGTTACAAATCGGTTTCTGAAATTCCCGATCCCGTGGATCTTGCGATTTTGATTGTTCACGCGGAAGCGAGCCTTGAAACTTTCAACGCGTGTATCGCCAAGGGCGTGAAAGCGGCGGTGATTATTTCCGCGGGCTTTAAAGAAGTGGGCGAGGCGGGCGCGCTTATTGAAAAACAAATCACCGGGCTTGCCCGGAAAAACGGCATCCCGCTTCTGGGCCCGAACTGCCTGGGGCTTATCAACACCGACCCCAAGATCGCGATGAACGCTTCTTTTGGGCGCGCCATGCCGAAGCGCGGGCGCATTGCCTTTATTTCTCAGAGCGGAGCGCTCTGCACGTCGGTGCTGGATTACGCGAAGGGCGCGAACATCGGGTTCTCCAAATTTATCAGCATGGGCAACAAGGCGGACGTCACGGAGCTGGAGCTTCTGGAATTCCTCGGTAACGATGAAGAGACCGATGTCATCCTCATGTACCTGGAAAATCTTTCACACCCCCGGGAGATGGTCCAGCTCGCGCGCAAGATCACGGGGGATGCCCAAATCTGCAAACCCATTCTCGCGATCAAGGCGGGCCGTACGCTGCAGGGCGCCAAGGCCGCGTCGTCTCACACCGGCGCGCTCGCAGGTTCGGATGAAATTTACAACGCGATTTTTGAGCAGGGCGGAATTCTCCGCGTGGAAACCGTGCAGGAACTTTTTGATTACGCCCAGGCGTTCGCGCTCCGCAAACTTCCCAAGGGAAACCGCGTCGCCATTGTCACGAACGCCGGCGGGCCGGGCATTATGACGACCGACGCCTGCGTGCGCTACGGCCTTGAGATGGCCGAAATTTCAGAACCGACCAAGCAGGAACTCCGCAAACACCTTCCCTCCACCGCGAATTTTAATAACCCGATTGATGTGATCGGCGACGCCCAGCATGAACGCTATGAAGCCGCGCTTGAAATTGTTTTGAAAGAAGAGGGGGTGGACGCGGTCATTGTGATTCTGACACCGCAGGCCATGACCGACATTGAAGAAATCGCCGAAGTCGTGGGGCGCATCAGCAGTAAATCCGAGAAGCCCGTGCTCGCGTGTTTTATGGGCATTGTGGATGTTTCCGGCGGCGTGAAAGTGCTGGAAGAAAAATGGAATATGCCCGCCTACCGCTTCCCCGAATCCGCGGCGCGTACCCTGTCGCATATGGTTCAGTACGGCGAGTGGATGAGCCGGCCGCGCACCCAAGTCATCACCTACACCGTGGATAAAGCGCGCGCGAGGAAGGTGGTTGAGAAAGCGGTGAAGGAAAAGCGCAGCGCCCTTTATGATTATGAAGTCAGGGAAGTCCTTGAGGCCTACGGTTTCCCGCTTCTGCCCATGAAACTCGCGCCTAACGCCAAGGCCGCGGGCGAAGCGGCCCGTGAAATCGGCTGTCCGGTGGTGGTGAAGATCAGTTCTCCGCAGATCCTGCATAAAATTGATGTGGGCGGCGTGGCCCTGAATATTAAGACTCCGGAAGACGTCGAAAAGGCAGCGGAAGAAATGATCACGCGCATCGCCAAGTCTCATCCGGACGCGAACATCCTTGGCGTCACGGTCCAGAAAATGGCGCCCAAGGGCCGCGAAGTGATTCTGGGCCTTAACAAAGACCCGTTGTTTGGCCCCACGCTCATGTTCGGGCTTGGCGGAACGTATGTGGAAGTCATGAAGGACGTGACGTTCCGGGTTGCGCCGATTGTCCAGCTCAGCGCCCAGCATATGATTCATGACATCAAGAGTTTTAAAATTCTGGAAGGCGTGCGCGGCGAAAAACCCGCGGACCTTGAAAAGATCGCCGAATGCCTTCAGCGGCTTTCCCAGCTCGCGATGGAATGTCCTGAAATCGCGGAACTCGATATCAATCCGCTTTTTGTTTACAACAAGGGTGAAGGCTGCGCGGTGATTGATCACCGCATCCTTGTGGACCTTCCCCCGGGGGCTTAAGGCCGCATGCTGCAATCCTCAAAAATACTGGGCTGGATTCTGGTTCTGATCGGCGCTGCGCTCGTGATCGGCCCGCTGCTTTTTTACAGGAACTATCACAAACATTTCAGTGAGTTTGAAACGTCTGATTTTTTTGATGATTCCGCGCGGAAGATGGGAACGGTTTTTTTTGTGGCGGGAGGCGTCAGTCTTGTGGCGGCCGGAATTTATTTTTTGTCGATTTAACTATTCACGGAGAGGGGCTATGAAAAACCTTTTATTTTCTTCAATCGCAATCCTCTTTTTCTCAGCCCTTGCCCCGGCCTTTGCCGCGGATCCGGCCCCGGCGGACGCGTCAGCGGCCGAGATGCCCTACACCAGCACCGAAGACCGTGAAAACTTTTTGGCCGAAGCCCGCGCCGCGGACGCGGTCTTTACCGCGAAGCTGGACACCGCCTTTCTTGCGCGCACGGTCCAGCGGGGCGTGACCATTCCCTTGACCCGCGTGACTTTTCAAACACCCGAATATTTGAAGAGTTCTATTCCTCCTGAAACCTCTTTTGCCTATAAGCAATCGCCGGAAAGCCTGCGGATTTATAAAGAAGTTCCGGCCCTTGTGGCGGTGAAACGGCCGCTGGATAATCCTGATAGCTTTTTTGTGACCCGCATTATTCCCGCGGACAGGCCCAACCTGGAAGCCGTGAAAACCACTTTGGCCACGCCCCGTGTGGACAGCTGTGCCACGGCCTCGGAATCCTGCGGCGAAACCGTTCTCGGAGAAACGCTTTAAACGGTACCCGGTACCAAAAGCCTTCAGCTTCCGCCATCACACTTTACTTCAATCCGCTTCTCGGCTAGGATGAGCGCCTCATTCAGGAGACTTTAAATGGGACTTGCACCGGTTCGCAGTTACGAAATTTATGACATCGCATCACGCATCCGCAGCGCGCTTCCGGCCTGGAAAATGCCGAAGAAAGCGGACAAAGACGCCCGCATTGACCATCTCTTTGATTATCTCCAGAAGGAATTGGGCGGCTACCCCATGAAAAAACGCGCGGACGCGGGCGGCGTGCTCGCGGACCTCGTGGTGTCTGAAGAAGTGGCCATTGAATTTCAGCATAACCTTTCCACACCCGCTGAGCTCAAGGCCTTGGTTGAACGTTTGAAAGGCCTTAAAATGTGGCCCGGAATTATTATTGTCATCCTCACCGGCAAGGTTTCCGATAAGCTCCGCTCCAAGCTGGATGATTTTGCCAATGGCCTGAACAATGACCGCTGGTATTCCTCGGTGAAAGAAATTGTTACCATGAAAAAGGTCTAAGAGCCGCATGGCTTCCGACCTTCTTCTCCGCGCCGAAGGCCTGACCAAGTTTTATGGCGAGACCCTGGCGCTGGAGAACCTCTCCTTTGAAGTCCGCACCGGGGAAATCCTGGGGCTTCTCGGCCCCAATGGCGCGGGCAAAACCACCACCCTTCATATTCTGCTCGGCCTTTTAAAGCCCACGTCCGGCACGGTTTCCTTTCTGGGGCGTTCCCCTTTTCGCGAGCGCTGCGAGCTGGCCATGAAACTCAATTTTTCCTCCGCTTACGGAAATCTTCCGGGCAACCTGACCGTGATGGAAAACCTGGAAATTATTTCGCGCCTTTACCTGGTGAAGAATGCGAAAGTGAAAATCCACGGCCTGCTGGAACTTTTTGAAATGAGCGCCCTGAAAAACCGTTTGTGCGGCGCGCTTTCCGCGGGCGAGAAAACGAAGCTGAATCTCGCGAAAAGCCTGCTCAATGACCCCGTGCTTTTGATTCTGGATGAACCCACGGCCAGCCTTGACCCTGACATGGCTGACAAAGTCCGCCAGCTTCTTATGCGTGTCCAGCGCGAACGCAGTATGGGCATAATTTACACATCGCATAACATGCATGAAGTGGAAGAGCTTTGCCACCGTGTGATTTTTATTCACAAAGGCCGGCGCATTGCGGAAGGCACGCCCGCGGATGTTCAGAAATTGTGCTCGACCCAAACGCTGGAACAGGCCTTTATCAAAATGGTCCGCTCCGGCGATCTTTTTTCGGGAGAATCCTCATGAAAGGTTCCCTGACCCGCATTCACGCCATGCTTTCCCGCTACCTTTATCTTCACCGCCGCAGCCTGCCGCGCACTTTGGAACTGGTGTTCTGGCCCGTGATGGACCTTTTTGTCTGGGGCTTTCTCACCATTTATCTGCGCAGTTTCGCGCCGGGCCTGAAGGGCGGGCTGGTGTTCGCGTTTCTCGGCGGCATGATTTTCTGGGACATTCTTTACCGCAATCAGCAGGCGGTCACGATTTCCGTGATGGAAGAAATCTGGCATCACAACCTTCTGAATATTTTGATTTCACCTCTCCGTTTGTGGGAATGGCTGATGGCGACCTTTCTTTACGGTTTTCTGAAATCCCTGATCATCACCGCGGTGCTGGCCGTGCTGTGTTTTTTCCTTTATCAATTCAATATCGCCGGAGACCTTGGGTTTTCTTTGATTCCCTTGGTGTTTAATTTGCTTTTGTTTGCCTGGATCCTCGGCATCTTCACTTCGTCCATGCTTCTTTGGTGGGGTTACGCGGCCGAGGCCCTGATCTGGGGCATTCCATTTTTGCTGCAGCCGTTGTCCGCGATTTTTTACCCGCTTTCTGTCATGCCCGCGTGGGTGCAGGCCATTTCGCTTTGTCTGCCGAGCACGTATGTGTTTGAAGGCATGCGGGCCGTGCTGGCCGGGCAAACGCTCAGCGCGTCGTCTTTTTGGACAGGGCTGGGGTTGAATGGGCTGTTTTTTCTCGCGGCCGTGGTTTTCTTTCATTGGGTTTATGGGCGGGCGATGGAGACGGGGCGGTTGGTACGTGCCGGAATGGAATAGGCGGGGGCGGAAATGGCTGGATCGCTGAGACGCATAGTTGTCTTCCTGGAGCGTTCGGCTCACAAAATGGAGGAAACGGTGCCGGTCCAAAGAATTTTCCGGCGCTCAGACAGTCCTCGTCGCTTCGCTCCTGCGGAACTCGCGGCGGAAAACTTTTGGCCCGGCACTTTATAGATCCCTTACCCACAAGGGGTAGAGGCTGGCGATGAAGTCCCAATGACTTCATCGTGCTCGCGAAACCTTGACGGTTTCGTCTCCGCAAAGAGCAGGTTGATGGGTACCCGTAAGGAAATGTTCACCACGGGTACTGGGTACCCTTCAACGTATCGGTTAGCATTTCAGCGCAAGCAGCAATGGGTACCCGGTACCCTTAGGAAAAAATGAGTGTTGGGCCGGAAAAGGTGAAGGAACTCGCGGAACAGATGAAGAAGGCCGGGCTTTTGGAAGCCGACCTTGAAGAGAAGTTTATTCGTTCCGGGGGCAGCGGAGGTCAGAATGTGAACAAGACCGCGACCTGTGTTTATCTAAAGCACCGTCCCTCGGGTCTTGAAGTGAAAATGCAGAAGGAACGCTCCCAGCATGCGAACCGCTTTTTTGCGCGCCGGGTGATGCTTGAAAAATTTGAAATTTGGCAAAGGGATCATGGGGGCATGCCTTTAGGTATGCCCCCTTTCAAAACAGCATCGGAACTAAAACGTGAAAAAATCCGTAAGCAAAAGAACCGCCGAGCGAGGAGATCGGGGACAGGTTTTTAAACCTGTCCCCACAAATCTGCCTGTCCTTCACCTCTCAAACATTTATTTAACGAGAGCTGGAAGAAAGGTCCTTCAGGGCGTGAATTGGACGGTAAAGGCCAAGGAACATTGGTTTATCCTGGGTCCCAATGGTTCCGGCAAGACTTCGCTTCTGGAAGTGGTCATGGGTTATCTCTGGGCCACGCGTGGAACCGTGCAGGTCATGGGAGAGACGTATGGCAAGACCAACCTTCCGGAACTCCGTAAGAAGATCGGGTATGTGGCGCCGTGGGTCCCAAAGCATGTCCGGGGAGGTGAAACCGTGATTGAGGTCGTGGCTGCCGGAACCGAGGGCTGCACCGCGTATCATGACAAAATTACCCCCGCGCTGCGTTCCAAGGTTCGGTCTAAACTTCGCCAGCTCGGCTGCCTGAACGGTACCGGGTACCAGGGCCCAAAAGGTACCCAGTACCGTTTCGAGTTCACGCCGTTTGAGAATCTTTCTTCAGGGGAACAGCTCAAAGTAGGCATTGCCCGGGCACTTATGGCAGAACCCAAAGTCTTGATCCTGGATGAACCTTTTTCAGCCCTTGATATGGGCGCCCGGTTTTCCCTCTACGGGTTTTTGTCCCGTCTCGCGCGAAGCCCCAAGGCCCCGTCTCTTTTGCTTGTGACCCATCACCTGGAAGACATTCTCCCTTTCTTTACCCATGGCCTGATCCTCAAAGCCGGAAAGTTTGCGGCCTGCGGAGAGAAAAAGAAAGTTCTTACGCCCGCTGTCCTGAAAAAAGTTTTTGGAACAGTCCCCGCCGAACGGTACCAGGTACCAAATGCCTTGAATGGTACCCGGTACCGTTCTAAAATGCGCGCATGAATCCCTTTGCATCCGCTAAACCCGAAGAATGGATTGCCCTTAAACGCGATTGCCTTGGCGTGACGGTTCCAGGCGGTCAGGACATCACGCTTTATGCCGGCACCGAGGTTCGTATTACCCAGGCTTTGGGCGGCACTTTCACGATTTTGACGCATCAATCCACCATGGCCAGCCTCTCCGGCCGCGATGCGGACGCCTTGGGACGCGAAATCCCCAAGGAATATCACGCAAATCACTCCGACAAACCCGTGGATGAGCAGGTCATGCTCAAGCTCCGCTCCTGTTATGACCCTGAAATCGCGCATAACATCGTGGATCTGGGCCTGATTTACCGCTGCGATGTGAATGAACTGCCTGAAAACCCCGCGGAATACAAGGTAGAGATCCTGATGACTTTGACCGCGCCGGGCTGCGGCATGGGGGATTGGATCAAGAAAGACGCTGAACGCAAGATTCTGACCGTGCCGGGTGTGAAGGAATGCAAGATCGATTTGACCTTTGACCCGCCCTGGTCGCCCGCGAAGATGAATCCCGCCTTACGCCGCGAATTGTACTAGCACTTTTTTTGCCAGTCCCAAAAGTCTTTTCCGGCGCTCAGACAGTCCTCGTCACTTCGTTCCTGCGGAACTCGCGGCGGCAAATATTCTTGGACCTCCGCGCTGAATGATGCAGAATGGGGCTAGTCACCATGCCCAATCTAAAAGGAGGGATTCATGTTCTTTGTTTTTAAAATTATTCTCTCAGGTCTCACGATTGCTTACGCGTCGCACCTCTCGGGCCGCAATCCCGCGCTCGCGGGCTTCATCATCGCGCTTCCGATCATGTCGATTCTCTCGCTCGCGTTTTCTTATTACGAATTCCGCGACATGGACAAGGTCAACACGTTCGCGGTGTCGATTCTCGCCGGTGTTCCGCTCTCGCTTGTCTTCTTCCTTCCGTTTTTTTTGAACCGCTGGATGAAGATGAATTTTTTTCTCACTTACACGAGTGCGTTCGCACTTCTTTACGCTGCTTTTGTGATTCACTCGCTGATTTTTAAAAAATAATTCAACGAATTGAAAATTTCTCTTCATACGAAATTTTTTTCATTAAAAAATTTTTAACTTTCAACTATTTTTTTCAAAAAAAAAGCACTAAAATCATTCTGTTTTTTATGACAGTTCAGCAAGTCTTTTTTGACGCATTTGGAAAGTAAGTTTTTTTTGAAAAGGCCGTTGACTTCCACTACATCTTGTTGTATTTTCCTCTGCGCGATACAAGACTTAGGTTTTAGGCTAAAGCTGCCGATCTTTGAAGAGACCTGAAAAAGCAGGTGTTTTTTCAAGCGTTTTTTTGAGGATTTTCCGAGGACCCCAAATCCAGGATCAAAACCGAAACTTGAGTCGCTTCCCCCGGAAAAGGGGAGAGGCCTTGAGGAGCCGCAAATGGTTGGTTTGACATCCATCAAACAACAATCCGTTTTGCCACTTACACCCTCGAAACAAAAGCAGAAACTTCTCGTAGGTTTTTCTAAAGTTTTAATAAATTATTCTGATACAAATCCCTTTTAGAGGAGGCAGTATGATTCAATCCACCCCCGGAGTGTCTTCACTGACGGTCAAAAAAAGAAACGGCCAGCAAGTTCCTTTTTATGACGTCCACATCTTCAACGCCATCGAAAGCGCATTTAAGGCCTTCTATAATGTCCCGCTTGAATCCGAACTTGATGCTTCTTCCAAGGCCAATGTCCGCAAAGTCACTGAAGCCGTCGTGAAGTGGTGTGAAACCCAGGGTGCTGCCAAGAACCATATTGTCTTTATTGAAGATATTCAGAATACCGTTGTCCGCGAATTGAAAGAACAGGGCTTTGACGAGATTTCGAGCCGTTATGCCGCTTACCGCCGCATTCATGAACTGAAACGCTTTGAAAACGAACGTATCACGGTCAAGAAACGCGACGGCAAGGTGGTTTCCTTTAAGCCTGAGAAGATCTCCATTGCCGTGGGTAAGGCGTTTGCCGCTCTCCGGGGCGATCAGCCGCTTGACGGCGCTTCCCGCAAATTCGTTCTTGAGATGACCGAGCGGGTCACGACCCAGATCAAGGCCCTCTCTTCAGGAATCTATACAATAGATATAGAAGAGATCCAGGATATCGTCGAGCGCACGCTCATGAAGTCCGGCCACCCTGAAATCGCGAAGCGCTACATCGTTTACCGCGAGGAACGCCGCAAGGAACGTGAAGAGAAGCCCAAGACCCAGACCGACATCCAGATTTCCATTGCCGAGAAAGAAGGTATGGAGATCGTCGGTGATGATGGTCATCCTGCCAAGCTTGATATCGAGAAGCTGAAGATGACGCTGGCGGAATGCTGCCATGGTATTGAAGACGAAGTTTCCGTGGAAGCCATCCTTGAAAACACCCTGAAGAACTGTTTTAAGGGGATGAAGGCCTCCCAGATCGAAGAAGCCATGCTTCTTTCGGTCCGCCCCATGATCGAAAAGGAGCCTTCTTATACTTACGTTGCGGCCCGGCTTCTTCTTCGCACCTGCTATTCGCAGGTCGTGGGCCGTCCGATTACGCTCAAGGAAATGCGTTCCGCGTACCCGGCCGCTCTTCGTTCCTCGATTGAGGCGGGGGTCCGTTACCAGCGCATGAGCCCGGCCCTTCTGGAATTCGACATTGAACAGCTCGGCGCTGCCCTGAAACCTGAACGGGATCTGCAGTTCGGCTACATGGGCCTGCAGACCCTCTATGACCGCTACTTCATCCATGAAAAGGGCCGCCGTCTTGAATCGCCCCAGATTTTCTGGATGCGCGTGGCCATGGGCCTTGCCATTAAAGAAGGCGATCAGAAGAACGACCGCGCCATTGAGTTCTACAATGTGCTGTCCACGTTCCGGTTTGTCAGCTCCACGCCGACGCTCTTTAACGCCGGCACGCTGCATTCCCAGCTTTCCAGCTGCTTCCTCACCACGATTTCAGATGACCTCGACAACATCTTCAAGTGCGTGAAAGACAACGCCATGCTCTCGAAGTGGTCGGGCGGTCTTGGCAATGACTGGACGCCGGTCCGCGGTATGGGCGCCCAGATCAAGGGCACGAACGGCAAGAGCCAGGGCTTGATTCCCTTTATGAAGGTTGCCAATGACACGGCCGTGGCCGTGAACCAGGGCGGCAAGCGCCAGGGCGCGGTTTGCGCGTACCTTGAAGTCTGGCACTGGGACATTGAAGAATTCCTCGAACTCCGCAAGAACACGGGTGATGACCGCCGCCGTACGCATGACATGCACACGGCCGCGTGGATTCCTGACCTTTTTATGAAGCGCGTGCTTCTCAACCAGGATTGGACGCTCTTCAGCCCTGAAGAAGTGCCGGACCTTCACGACATTTATGGTTCTGCCTTCGAAAAACGCTACATGGAATACGAAGAAATGGCCAAGCACGGAAAAATCCGTCTGCACCGCACCATTCCCGCGGTCCAGCTCTGGCGCAAGACGCTGGCCATGCTTTTCGAAACCGGTCATCCCTGGATTACGTTCAAGGATCCGTCCAATGTCCGTTCTCCTCAGGACCACCAGGGTGTGGTGCACAGCTCAAACCTCTGCACGGAAATCCTGCTCAACACGTCTGAGAACGAAACCGCGGTCTGTAACCTCGGTTCCGTGAACCTTGCGGCGCACACAACCCCGGCCGGCCTTAACACCGATGTGCTCGGTGCCACGGTCCGTACCGCGATGCGCATGCTCGATAACGTCATCGACATCAACTACTACCCGACAATCGAGGCCCAGAACTCCAACATGAAGCACCGCCCGGTCGGTCTTGGCATCATGGGTTTTCAGGACGCGCTCTTCCTTCAGAACATCAGCTACGCCTCACAGGCCGCGGTTGAGTTCGCGGATGAATGCATGGAACTGATTTCCTACAATGCGATTCTCGGCTCCACCCAGCTTGCCAAGGAACGCGGCCCGTATGCCTCGTACCTGGGCTCCAAGTGGGACAGAGGCCTTCTTCCCATTGACACCATTGAACTTCTCGCCAAGGAACGCGGCGAGGAATACCTTGAGATGGACCGCACCATGCGCCTTGACTGGACACCGGTGCGTGAAGCCATCAAGAAATACGGCATGCGCAACTCGAATTGCATGGCCATTGCCCCGACCGCAACCATCGCGAACATCACGGGCGTGGACCAGTCGATCGAGCCGATCTACAAGCACCTTTTCGTGAAGAGCAATCTTTCCGGAGAATTCACGGTGCCGAACCCTTACCTCGTGGAAGAACTCAAGGCCAACAATCTCTGGGACAAACAGATGATTGACGACCTCAAGTACTTCGACGGCAATCTGACGGAAATCCCGCGCATCCCGCAGGAAATCAAGGACCGTTACCCCACGGCCTTTGAAATCGGCTACGAATGGATCATTGAATGCGCGAGCCGCCGCCAGAAGTGGATTGATATGGGCCAGTCTCTGAACCTGTACCTCGTGGAACCGAGCGGCCGCAGAATCCACAACATGTACATGATGGCGTGGCGCAAGGGCCTCAAGACCACGTACTACCTTCGTTCCTTGGGTGCGACCCGCATTGAAAAGTCCACCGTGGATGCGAACAAGTACGGTGATCCGCTTGGCAAGAACAGCACCGACGGCAAGGAAGGCAAGAAGAAGGAATACACCGAAGCCGAAAAAGCCGTGTGCCGCCTTGATAATAAGGATGAATGCGAGGCATGTCAGTAAACTGACATGTTTCACTGAAAATCCGCTTTGCTAATGAAAAACGCCAACAGCATTCAATGGTCGAATGTTGTTGGCGTTTTTTTATCCACGCGCATTTCCCCAGCTCTTGTCTAATATCAATTTCTAGCGTTAAGCAGCTGTAATGTGTTTAGGGTTTTATGAGCCGCTCTACAAAGAGATCAAAGTAATTGCTTATTTTAAAAAACGAGCTATGCCTAAACAAAAAAATGCATAATTAGATGAATTTGTAGATGCATAAAAATACAAAGAAGAGTAGTATTAGACACTAATTCGAGCATATGTGGAGTTCGAATGTTAATAAAACCTGCCATTATGAAATCATTGATCTTCGCAAAGAGAAGAAATTCTTATTCAAATGGTATTGGATACCATTTCACTTTTATCGCGGAACAATTTGAAATCTATGAAAAGAGAATGTGAGCAGTATTTTCTCTTTTAGAGCATTGATGAAGACCATTAAATCTCCAGTGGAGGGGCATTATGGCAACAAATAATAAAGAATATATAATTCCAATGACGACAGCGAGAATTCGCAAGGAAGACAAACGTATTCTTGCTTCAAAAGCGGTCGATGTGAATCAGCTTATTCCTATTAAATATGAATGGGCCTGGCAGTACTACCTGGACGGCTGCGCCAATCACTGGATGCCGCAGGAAGTTTCCATGCAGCGATATTGAGCAGTGGAAAACAGCATCGGCCTTTACGCCTGATGAACGCCATCTTTTAAAGCATAACCTTGGTTTCTTCACGACGGCCGATACGCTTGTGGCCAATAACCTTGTCCTCGCGGTGTTTCGTTTCGTAACCGCCCCTGAAATCCGGCAGTTCCTTCTTCGCCAGGCTTTTGAAGAAGCCGTGCACACGCACGCGTACCAGTACATTCCGCAGTCACTCGGGTTTGATGAAGGGGAGCTTTACAATATGTACCGCGAAGTCCCGTCCCTTCACGCAAAAGCCGAGTTTGAAGCGCAGCTTACGAAGGATCTTCTCGACGCGAATCTTTCGACTGATACGCTGGAAGGCAAACAGAAGCTGATCAAGAACCTGATCGGTTATTACGGCGTGATGGAAGGCCTTTTCTTCTATGGCGCTTTCGTAATGCTGCTTTCTTTCGGCCGCACGAACCGTCTTCCCGGTATGTGCGAACAGGTGCAGTACATCCTTCGCGACGAGAGCATGCACTTGAACTTCGGTCTCGACCTGATCAATGCGATCATCCGCGAGAATCCCGAAGTCTGGACCGCGGAACTCAAGGAAGAAGTGACGGGCTGGTTCAAGCACGGTGTTGAGCTTGAGACCACGTACACCAAGGATTGTCTGCCGAATGGCCTTCTTGGCCTGACGCATGACATGGTGTCGGAGTACATCCGTTACATCGCGGACCGCCGCCTTGAGAAGCTTGGTCTGAAGAAGCTTTTCCCGAATGCGACGAATCCTTTTCCGTGGATGTCGGAGATTATTGATCTTCGGAAGGAAAAGAATTTCTTTGAGACAAGAGTCACTGAATACCAAACTGGCGGCACCCTTGAGTGGGACTAATTAGTAGAAACGATTAAAACTTGAGTCTCCCTCAGACAAAAAGCTCAAACTAAAAAAAGCGTCATCAAAACGATGACGCTTTTTTTATGCTCTTTTTCAGAAAGTAACAAAGCGTTCAGATCAAACGCCGCCTCGCACTCCTGCCCTTCGGGTTTGGCAAAGACTAAGCCCGTCTCACTTGAGGAGTACCTCCGCGTTCCCGTCCCCACAACGGACGGGCCTCGGTTTCCTCTTCGCGATTCGGGCAAGTTTTGCACAAACCCTCTCGGGAAGTCGTTTGAGGCGGGATTGATCGAAATAAAAACTGACTCGAAGATCCATAGAGAGTAGAGCTAAGCAAACTCTTCGGGCATCGAACCCTTGAGTTTGCTTGGGAAAATGTTACGTGTCCCTTTGGTAAACGGTACCATTTAATATTCTGACAAATGACAATTATCAAATGTAAAGTGATCAATGGCCTCCCATTTTGCTAAACCCATTGTCCGTATAAATCCGTATCGTACTTTCTCACCCGGTGTTACTTATCGAAAATTGCGCAAATTGACATTTGATGAAACTGTGTTGGCGTTTCAAAGCAGAATAACGACTTGGTATATGGCACAGGCTCTGACGGGAACAAAGGGACAAGATGGCTTTCTTAGGACAACTATGGCATGTGTTATTTTAGATTTAATTAGTCAGTATTACTATGATCTGTCCAGTTCAGATGGGAGAAAGTTCCAAGACTTTTTGAAAACTAAAATCCCAGAATTCAACAGGGCTATTGATCCGCCTTTAGCTTCATACACTTACATGCGCGGACTTTGGCGTGATGAGCAAATAGATAGCTTTGCAAAAGCTTTCTGGCATGGTTATCGCTGCGGAATCATTCATAACGGGATGGTGTTGGAGTATGGACGAATTTCATGGAAACCAATCGCCAACAAGCTTGTTACACTTCGAAAGCGAGAGGATAAGCGGGGGAAAGAAATTGCTGTGAATCCACGTTCCTTGACGAAAAAGGTCAAGTTAATTTTTAAAGAGTACATAGCAAACTTGCGCAATCCAAACGAAATTGTTTTGAGGAGAAATTTTTCGAATAAATTCCAAAGAGACTTCGGGATTAAGCTAATCCCATAATATCAAGTCTAAGGTGTTGATGTAAAACTTCCGTCTCACCGACTCCTAATTAAAATCACTCAATGTAATTGAGGAAAAAATGGCTTTAGGCTTTTTTGTTGATGTGTCTGGTGTTAGCTCTTTTTTACAAAAGAAACAAGACGGAAAAGTGATGTCCCTTTTCTATGCTTTAGGTAATTGTTTGCATGCGGTAGGTGATTATTCATCTCGAAACAACTTAGGCAGATTATTTGCGTATCAGATGGGTGATGGTTTTATGGTGCAATATGACAACGTTAAGTACTCCCCACGAAATTGCAAAGGCAATGCTGATACGATGGCTAGATTAGCTATCGTTTTAGTCCTGTATTATTTGGTAAAGCATCAAGGCGTTTTAAAAGTTGGACTGGCCGAGGGGGATTTTTTTGGGTTGAGTGAATCTGGTTACAAATTTGTAAAACAGGAAAATGTTAATCACGGTAGTAGCTTTCGATGTGGACAGGGGCTTATATATTTGTTGCCTGTAACCGGCAATCTACTTGCAAGGGCTTATGGATTAACCACACGCACCTATAGAGCACGCAGACCCGAATATTATATTCCGCAAGTATTGGTCGAGTCCAATTTGTATAAAACATTATCAATCTCTACAACAGCACATCTAGAGCCGGTCTTTTTTGATCGACAAAAGATACCCCACTGGGGGTATTTCAATATAGTTAACCCAGGTAAAAAGGTTTTGGCTCTCTATAATCAAGTGTGGGGAGAAGATCTTGATAAAGAAAAAATTTTGCAGTCCTTGCAGAGGTATCAAGCTGTTAGTGAGTCATGAAAACGGAGAATGTAACAGGGGACGTCATGATGGGTGTGATCTCGTGTTAATTGTTCTTTTGGTAAACCCTATAGTTCGACTAACACAACCAAATGAAGGCTGAGTTATGGACCGATATGAATTGGAACAAATAATTATGAGGATTCTTAAGCCATATAAAGCGACCAATTATTTTCAGGTTTCAGATATTGTTCGTGCATTAGAACAAGAGCTGCCAAGCTTGACGTACAGGGATAATTCATTAGCTATAGATGAAGTTATTAATTCATTGCTTTTGAGAGAAGTATTAATTACAGGTACTACCTTTAAAGAAGGTATACAGGCGCCATTGCCATGGTTAAGAGTGACGAAGCACGGAAAAAAAGTTTTAGAGAGCGATGACTTTGTTCCATATGATCCAGATGGGTATATGGATGCTTTAAAAAAGAAAGTTACCGACCTTGATGAAGTCGTTATTAAATATATGGAAGAAAGTATTCAATCCTTCTATAAAAATTTGCTTATTTCGACCACATTAACATTGGGCGCAGCTTCAGAACGCTTGATTATTCTATTGAGTGAAAGTTTTGTTAAAGCACATGTCGATGCAGGGGAGAGATTAAGGTTGGAAAGTAGGTTTGATCAAGGCGGTATATTTAAATTGCAAAAAGTTCTTTTAGAGGAAATAAATAAAAGAAAAAGCAGTTTGCCAAAAGAGCTATTTCATGAGCTCGATCTTTATTTGGGGCAGCTCTTTCAATTTATTCGACTTAATCGCAATGAAAAGGGACATCCAGACAATATTAGCACTTCGAGAGACTCTGTTTTTGCATGTTTAGTCATGTTCATCAATTATATCGCTAAGGTGTATGAGTTGATCCGCTATTTTTTAACTAATCCCATTTCGTAGTTATGCTATTTAGGTTAAAACCAATGGAATAACAGTGCTTCATGAAAGATAAACAATGCCTTTTTTGTAATCAACCAAGTGATCAGTTTGTTGAGATTGATTCGACGCAGAGTAGCGATCCCATTTTACGCTACGAATGCAAAACTTGTGGATGTGTTTCTTGTTTTGATGAGTGTACATACATGTTATCTAGTGACTTTTTGGCAGCTAACAAGCACATCATTTCTGGTTATTTTAGAGAACTAAAGGAAAGAAACATAAAGAAACTTGCTCCGTTTTCAGCTAAGGAAATTATGGAGTTGCCTCATCGGGCGGAAATTCCTAAGACCATCCCCGAAAAAATCAATAAATTAATATTGCATATGGGCAAAAGCAAATCTGTTTTTGGATTTGAATTCGTATTTACCTGGGAAGAAGATTATTCATTAGCATATGCGACGGATCCGGGGGAGTTTCGAAACATTTATAATTTTCTTCTGAACGAAAAAATTATCGAAAAAAAGAATGACTCAATGAGGGCTTGTAGTCTATCCATGAAAGGCTGGAATAAATTCTATGCTCTAGAGTCTGAGGGCGCCAACAACAAAACTTGCTTCATCGCTATAAATTTCGATACCAGCTTAAATGAAGCTTTGTGCGCAATAAAGGAAACAATTTTAAATTGTGATTATGAGCCCTATTGTCTAAAGGGCGAGCATTCTAATGATCAAATTACGGATCGAATAATCGCAGGTATTAATAAAAGCAAGTTTCTTATCGCCGAATTTACGGGCCAAAAACAAGGTGTGTATTATGAGGCTGGCTATGCCAAAGGCCAACGGAAAGACGTTATATGGTTATGCAAAAAAGATGATGCTGACCATCTTCATTTTGACACTCGTCAGTACAATCACATCTTGTGGGAAAATATAAGTGATCTAAAAACGCAATTAAAGGATCGTATTTTAGCGACAATTCGTTGAAGATCAGAAGCCGCAATTTGAACGGTACCGTTTACCAAAGGGACAGGTAACAATGGATAGGTGTTTGATTGGTTAAAAGATTTTCCCTCAGTTTTGTCCTCGCGTTTTCATTTCTTTCATTCGCTTTTCCATCGCAGCCGGTTGTTTATTCGCAGAATCAGGAATCTGTTTATGCGGGTTCCCGGAAGTCCGATAAGTACCATCGCCCTTCCCGTGTCTGGGCAGGTAAGATCAATCCTGAGAATCTTGTGAGTTTTGAAGCCAAAGAAGCGGCTGGCCGGGTTGGCTATGTGCCGCTCAGACGCACCCTCTCCTGGCGGCAAAATGCCGGAGTCGCAGAAACATCACCTGACTTTAATAATCAAAAGCTCACATCCCTTATCTTCTTTATTCAGGCCCTGAAATACCCCTTTTGACAGCGTTGTGAACTGGCCCCTGAATAAGGGCATTTTTGCGGCTTTTTTTCGATTATTTTCATGAAGATCCGTTTTTGATATGGTAATCTTTTACCCACTTGCTTGCGGATAGTTCAACCGGATAACCTCGGCTTTCGGCAGAGATTGTCTATCCCAAATAAAAAAGTAGGTCGCTGGGTCATTTAAAAATACCGTTCAAGCCTTCCCAGACCGGTAGCGGGGCTCGCCCGCCAGCGCGATCATACCCTCGATGATACTTTTCGCGATCAAAAAACCGGTCAGTGTTCTCGCACTCGCCACTTATTTGTTCAGTTTCGCAGGTACTTCCCACGCGAATCCCGGAACCGTCATGCCCCAGGAACTTTCGGACGAGCAAGCCTTGTCGGCTGTCCAGCCCGCGGCGTCCCAGCAGGAGGCATCCCCCGAAAGACTTTCTGTCGAACCCGAGTCCGCGCACACCCAGTTTCTCGATCCTTCCGCGTTAAGTACGTATGCGCCGGCCGATGACGAATCCAGGGCTTACGAATTGGAACGCCATGCCTTTGAAGATGCCGTCGATCTGTTGAGGCCCGAGTATTCGAGCGCCGTGATCCTGGAAGATATCAGCAGCGAGGACATGAAGCGGCTGCTTGACCTGGATTTTGAAGTCGGCATCATTGTTCTGCATGGAGAAATCGTTCTGTTCACGACGGGCGACGAGCAGGAAATCGGAACGCTCCCGGCGGCGCAGAAACTTTTTGACCAGGCCAATTTCATTTCGCACACACATATCGCCGGATACACGCAAAACGGCCCCTCTACTTTTGACCTGAACAACGCGGTTCTCGCCCCGCAAATGGAATATGCGGTAACGCAAAACGGTGCTTATGCCTACAACCGCGGCGGCCTTGAGAATGACGGCCAGCCTTATGATTTGAACGATTACCTTGTCCGTCTGTATCGTGCGAAGCATGGCTCCGAAGTGAAAGATCAGGTCAAGGCGCGCGCGGCGCTCAATGAATTTATTTACCTGACCGACCTGTACAACGAAACCGCGGAAGAAGAACGCGAACTTTTCCGCGCAGGCTCGACGCCCCTGCTGGATTCCATTTCGGTCACCATCAACGGCGGCGCGACGCACACGAATAATCCAAACATTACTCTTAATTTCACCGTGGGCCTTCAAATTCCTCAGGGGGAAAGTTTAAAAACTGCAATTGTCCAGGATGGCGCCCTTTTTCCACTGCTTAAAAATTTTGAGCTGTCAGAATCGTTTCAGCTTAAGGGAGACGATGGCCGGAAAATTATTTCCATTTCTCTGCAAGATTCTGCCGGTAATGAAAGAGTTATCACGACCAGCATCATTTTGGATACGTTAGCACCTCTCGGTGAAGGGTCTTACGTCAATACGGGTACTCCTTTTGCGACCTATCATGCTTCCAATTTTGGTGAAGAAATGGTGCGCATAGGTAATAACCTTGCTGTCCGTACGGGTTTCGGCCAAGTTCAATTGTGGGATGAATTCAGAAATGTATTAAAAACGTTTCAAGTTCCTGAGGGGAGCGATTTTGCGAATTTTGATTATGGTTTAACGAGTTATGCGGGCAAGTACCTGATTGTAAACGCCCGCGGGTTAAGTCCCGGGGGTGTATCGACACCGTCTGCAGTTTTGATCTATGACGCCGACCCTGCCAGCGGCTCCTTTGGAGAGCTTATTAAAACGATTTCAGACCCGCAGGACATCGATTTAGACTTTGATTTTGGCAATTCGCTCAGCGTAATTGGCGATACTCTGGTTGTGGGATCGCCGGACTATAAAAATGGAAGCAGCAATGGGGCGATATTCATTTTTGACATCAACCCGGCCAGTCCCGTTTTCGGTACTCTTTTGGAGACTGTTGAACTTCCGGCAGGCGGGAAATCGATTGCCTGGACCAATGACTATCTTTTCACGGCCGACGGCTCGCTGAATGTTTATATGATCGACATAGATCGCAAAAGCGGAACGTTTGGCCAGATTTTGCACACATTTTCGAGTCCGGGGGGTAACTCTTCAATTGAATTTGGCGGGAAGCTGGCGGCAGCTGATGGCGTTTTGTTTATTGGTGCTCCTGAGGCTCCTTCGGACTCGGGTGTTGATGATGCCGGAAAAGTTTTTGTTTTTAATGCGGATCCGGCAAGTCAAAGTTTTGGCCAGCTATTCAAAACATTGGCGCCGAGTTCACCTGTTACCGACGCGAGATTCGGGGCCGAAATGCAGATTTTTAACGGAAAGCTTTTTGTAGGCGCTCCCGGGTTCAGTCACCTCATCCAATTAAATGGGCAAACAAAACTGACAATTTTTAACGCGAATCCCGGAGATCCCGACTTCGGTGTGGAGATCCAGACTTTATCTATGCCATGGAGCGGAGGCACGGCGATCGTGCCCTTTATTAATAGTTCTTTGAGCCAGCGCCTGTATGTTTCAAGGCCGGATATTCAGCTTAACGGCAATTACGTAGTTACGGAATATCGATTGGTCGAATCTTCTCAGGCTTTCCAAATCAACAATCGCGCGATCACTACGAACAATCCTCAAGTGACCCTGACGTTCAAGAGTTTCAATGACAATCTCACGGCCAAACAAAATCTGAAGATCTCCGTCTCGGTGGATGGTGTGAATTTTTCATCTTACGCGTCGATTCCGGATCAGATGAATATAACCCTTACCGGCGGCGATGGTCAGAAAGAGGTCAGCATTCGGATTCGCGATGAAGCCGGGAATATTACCCAAACTTACAAAGAAGCAATTTGGCTGGACCGGACGCCGCCTCAGTCTGTGAACGGACAACAGGCCGTTATTATTTCTTCCGGTAATGAGACTACGGACGACGATACTCCCTCTATACAGCTTAATATTATGGACAATCGGTCGAGTTCATCCGAAATCATGATGCAGTATTCTCTCGATGGAATTAACTTCAGTCCATTTGAACAGTATCAGCCTCTAAATTCGCGCGTTCAGTTTACGGCGGGAGAAGAAGGTGAACGAACCGTCTACTTTCGTTTTCGTGATCTTGCCGGGAATGTGAGCAGTGTTTATTCGGATTCGATTATTTTTGATCAAAAGCCTCCTGTCGGCGCGGTCGTCATTAATGACGGAGCTGCAAACACTCAATCGCTTTCGTTGGATTTGGATATCTCTGCGACGGATCATGGTTCCGGGTTAACCATGTATAGAGTCGGCTATCGAGAAGAAGGCAGCGATGCATTTACAACGGGCTCATGGACATCCATTGCTGCGGCTCAAACTTTGAACAAAGCAGAACACCTCAAGATACCGGCTTTTAATGGTGATGTTGAGGTCGGTGTCTGGTTTACAGACAAGGAAGGTAATACCAGCTTCACGAGCAGCCGCATTCAAGTCGATGTTGTTTTGCAGTCGGGACCCCTGAGTTTTATTGATGATGGTTTGTATGATCTCGATCTCGGTCAGGAATTCAAGGATCTCATGGCCAAGCTGATACCCTCATCGCTTGCCAGCCGTTTTTCATCAGGAGCACTGCTCTCCGTCGAGTTCACTGCCTTGTTCAGTTATCTTCAGGAAAAGATGGCGGATGTTTTTGATTTTGTCGTCGCTTTCCCTACGATCACTGCCATTAAGGAACACCTGAAACATTTTGCCGCGGTTGGTTTGGGAAGCATCCTTGGGCTGGGCGCGCCGGCGGATGAGGATATCGGAGGCATCGGGCTGGGCGAGGACGACCCGGGAATCAAGGAAATCGCCGATGCTTTTACTCCTGTATTTGAAGCAAACTTCAGCGCGTTCCTGCAGGCGGTCTTTGCCAATGGGGCGCAGAAGCAGGGAACCGCGCTGCTGGATATAGGCTCCATCCTTAATGATTTGAATTTTGACGACTATGTCGACAGGGTGCTGCTCGAAGAACTTGCGCACCGCTGGCTGGTTCATCTTGGAAGCGGATTGTCCTCGGACAACGATCCCCTGAATATTTTGGGCAGGGACAACGCCCACTGGAGCGCTTTTTTCAACGCAGGCACCTCGCCGTTTGACGGTATCGAGTGGCGCGATAACGGGAACGGTACTTTTACGATGGTCAGCTATTTCGGGATCGACATGCAGGTCCTCGCCGATTATGCACTGGGAAAACGCAGCACGCTGCCGATGGGCGTGGAGTTCAACGATTTTGATCTTTATGCCATGGGATTGCTTGATGCGGATTCCGTGGCTCCGTCCTTTGTGATCGAGAACCCCCGCACCTTATCGGGCTCTACGTTGACGGAAGATAATTATCTGAACCTCCTTTTTTCGGACCCGAACTTTTTTACGGGCGGCAATAAATTTACCGTACGCGGGCAGGCCCGGACGGTCACCGTGGAAAACATCATTGCAATCGAGGGGCCGAGAGATCCTCTTTCTGCGGATGCCCAGAAGGACTTTACCGCCGCGCTGGTGCTGATCAAGGATATGAATCAATCCTCGAGTGCCAGCGAGGTGACGCGTGTCAGAACGCAGGTGAACCGCCTGGCGGATGAACTTTCCTCTCTCTGGAGTTCCGCGACCCGAGGCCTTTCAACGATGACCCTGGGTCCGGCCGCGGGCGCTTTTAATATTTTTAAAGACAGAGTTCTGGATACCTTTGACGATCAAGCCGGCGGCGCGGGTGATGGTGATCCCGCGGAGGTTACGGAGGGCAAGAGTAATCTGACAGTCCTTGATCAGGCAGACGCACTTATTCTGGAGGTGGAGGCCGCATTGGCACCGCTGGTTGTAAGAAGCGCGACGGAACCGTTGGTTGCTAATTACATCAAAGGTGTGGCTGAACAGATCGCGGCATTTAAGACACAGCTCGCGCAATTGCGTTCGACATTGCAGACGGCGTTGGATAATGCGGAGGCCGGTGATGATTTCTTCAAGCAGAAACGTGATGATTTGGCGGATCTGGTTTCGCAGGCAGGCGTCACCGGTCTGCTGCCCGAGGGGTTCGGAGCTGCGGCCGAAGACCTGATTGATCAGGTTAAAAACATCTTTGCCAACCTGGAACTTGTGAATGATGATTTTGCGCTGAAGGGGCCCGGAGTGAAAGATGATCTGGATGCTTTGCTGGCCCGGCTGAAAGGGCCTATTAAAGGAAAGTCATTTACTCCTTTGGGCGAAGCGCATATGGACTCCGTCGACCCCAAGTTTGGAGACACGTCCT
This sequence comes from uncultured bacterium, assembly GCA_964434115.1. Classification (GTDB taxonomy): domain Bacteria; phylum Omnitrophota; class Omnitrophia; order Omnitrophales; family Aquincolibacteriaceae; genus ZLKRG04. Next base: position 163,641 of record CAYSSX010000004.1, on the reverse strand, counting down.
TTAGCTTTGACGGCCGCGGAGATTATGTGAGCACGC
>CAYSSX010000004.1:0-163505 GCA_964434115.1 uncultured bacterium | reverse complement strand
CTCCTGCCTCGGATGAGTATGACAGAGACACAGACACGAGCTTCTTACTGCATTTTACGCAGGAAGAATTTGACGCGCTTGCCGAGGTTGATCCAGCCCCGAAGACTCCGGATACGGAAGATCCTGCGGGAAGCGTGAGTATTAATTCCGGAGCGGTCAAGACCACAAGCCGGACTGTGACGTTGACATTAAGCGGCTCGGATAACCGTACGAGCAATGCAAAACTGCAAATGGCGGTTTCGGTAAATGGCGGTGTGAATTTTTCAAGCTATGAAGCATTCGGCGCGTCCAAATCGGTGACACTGCCGGACGGTGACGGCACGAAGACGGTGGTGGTGAGATATAAAGATGAAGCGGGCAACACTGCCGATTTTCAGGACACGATAACCTATGAAGCGCCGATTCCGGACAATCAAAACCCGGCAGGCAGCGTGAGTGTTAACTCTGGAGCGGCAACGACGGCTACGAGAGACGTGACCTTGACATTAACGGGCAGTGATAACATCACGAGCAGTGCAAATCTGCAGATGGCTGTTTCCGTGGACGGCGGATCAACGTTTTCAAGTTATGAGAGTTTTAAGACAAGCAAGACTGTGAGTTTAACGGGTGAGAATGGCACGAAGACGGTGGTCGTAAGGCTTAAGGATGAAGCCGGTAACACGGCTGATTTCCAGGACACGATTAATTTGGATATCCCGGCGCCGGCTTATGATGCAAAGACTCTGAGTATCAAAGGCGATACATCGGTTAATTCCGCTGATCCGAAGTTTGGAGACACATCCTTTAACTTTGATGGGCGCGGGGATTATGTGAGCACGCCTGATCACGCGGACTTTGATTTCGGCAGCGGGAATTTCACGATCGACGGTTGGATCAAACTGGATGCCGAAAGCCACGGAGCGGTGACGGTGGCCAGTAAGTATACGGGCGGTGTGGGCTGGATCTTCCAGGTGGACCCGTGGGACGACAAGATGGTGATTTTTGACAGCGGCGGGAGCTTCCGTAAAGTGAGTACGAGCGATATGAAAGCCAATCAGTGGTATCACGTGGCGGTTGTCAGAGAGGGAAATGCCATTAAGTTTTTCTTAAACGGCGTGCAGCAGGGAAGTAATCAGGCGGCGGCCCAGAATTATAACGGCGCCAAAACAGCGTTAAATATCGGGACGTATGATAATTCCTCTTTCATGAAGGGCCGTATGGATGAGGTCAGGATCTCCAAGGGCGTTGCCCGCTGGTCGACGAATTTCACTCCTGCCTCGGATGAGTATGACAGAGACACAGACACGAGCTTCTTACTGCATTTCTCACAAGCTGAGTTTTCTTCAAACTCAGAGGTTTAAAAATATAGAAATCAGACCCCTTCGGCAGGCTCGGCGATGCTTGAAGCACCGTCCTTTGCACGGCACACCTCTAGAGCAAGCAGAGGTTCCGGTGCCGTTTCCAAAAGTGCCGGGTTCCGAACGTGGCACCTCCGGAACCGGTACCTTTTCGTTATGAAAGCCAGCATGCCTTTTGACGGCAGGCGCATGTTCTGGGGCGGCTTCAAAACCATTGTCGATTGACCGCAAAAACAGGGACGTCCCGGCGGCCTCTTTTTGCTGGCCATTCGGGCCGTTGTTATGCTAATTTCACTGCCAATTTACCCCAATATCAACCATGCGGTTTCTCCCCAGGAGGACACTATGTCCAGATTCTTGACCGTGGCGCTGTTCACCTCGCTGTTTCTGAATCCCGCCGCGTTCGCGGAAGGCACCAAATCTCTCGATGCGGGTAAATTTGTCGCCCCCGGCTCCGTTCAAAGCGGTCAGAATTCGGCGGGCAAGGCAAGCCCTGACGCCATGCCTGGCCCTGCCAATCCGGCTTCGGGCCCGACGGCAACCGGAGAAAGAAGGCCGATCGCTCCCGTGAATGGGGAGTGTCCTGACAACTATTACTGCAATGTCGCCAGCACGCCTGTCTGCCGGCCGTTTCAGGCCTCCTTTGAGATCTCGGGGCCCGGACGCTGCAGCAATGTCCAGCGCTTCTGCCAGAGCTACCGCGATATCAAGGCCAAGGGCGGAACTCTTGATGATTCGGATCACGGAAAGTATCAGCGCTACTGCATGTGAACTCTGCTTTTGACTGGTACCGGGTACCAGCGCCGAAAAGTTCATATTTCCGGCAGGCTCGGCGATGCTTGAAGCACCGTCCTTCGCACGGCACACCTGTATAGCAGGATATGGCGGGTGAGGAAGTCGGTTGTGGCGGAATTGGCGGTGTTTGGATAGAATGGAATGACCTTAAATAGTTCTAAACAGTTCGCTCGTGACGAGGCGCTATGATCCCGTAAATGAAAGGGCTGAATTCCCTCCTCAAAATTTTGAGGGGGGTTTTTTATGCCTAAACGGATTCGATGCAGGCTGCTTTATGAAGTGCCAGGTGTACCATTTAAAAATCAAAGGAGAAAAATATGAAAATGAAAGTCGTATGGACTTTGGTGTTGTTTTCTTTTTTACTGCCCCAGATTGTTTTTTCAGCTGACCCGGCCCTGAACAAGGACCAATTCAAGGCGCCATCAGTTTCAGACGCTTCGAAGACCCCACCGAAGCCGGGGGCTCCGGTTCCCGTTCCGGGATCACCCGTCAAACCAGCTGGTATTCAAGGGCTTCAGAGCGACGCGCTTCTTGCCGCTTATCTCGCTGCTCCCGCGCAGTTTCCTGCAACATCGCGGGGCACCAACGCTCGCGGCCATGAGGATTATATTTGCCCGCGCGGCTATTACTGCCCTGGCGGCGACGATAGCCTGCCGGCTGTTTGCGTCAAGGATCGGCGCCTTTGGGACAATGAAGAGCGGGGCACGTGCACACGCGGAGCAGGATTTCTTTATGGCGGCTGGGAGAGAGTCGAGAAAGCGCCTGCGGGAACCTGAAACTGAAAAGGTTTGAGTGTAAGACGGGCAAACGCCCAAGAAGAAGTCTCAGAAGGGCACGCAGGTGCCCTGTTTTGAAACTGTCTTGTTTTCCAATGAATCTATGATGAAGGAAAATTCTGATGAATCATTTTGTAAGCGGGGCATTCCTGGCAGTGGTTGTTTTCTTGTCGTGCAGTTCTCCGGCAGCTGCGGTTGAAACTTCGAAGGATGAAGCGCGGTATGCGGTCGGTACAGCCGTAGGCAAGGATGGTAAACCTGTAAATGGCGGGCAGGCAGGCGCGCCCGCGCCGGATTTGATTCCTCCCAAGATACCCGTTGTTAAGCTTTCGAACACAGGGCCGGCCAATGCGACGGTGATTCCTCAGCCGGCGGTCAATGTTCAGCTTCCGCGGCAGGTGCTGCCGCATGTAGCCCAAAACGGGCATCATGTGTGCGACCACCCATACCACTGCAAGGCGACAGGTTTTGGTTATATGGCATTTACTTGCGAAGCTTCGCCTCCGCCCCTGGTATGGACCGATTGTGAAGAGGTTCAGCAGTTTTGCCGGGAAGAAACCGCGCGTCCCGAGCCGTATGAACCGCAGCTGTTCCGTCAGCACTGCTTTGCGTAATCACAACCCAGCCGGGGACAGGTACCTTTTCCAGAAGTGCGGGTTCAGCGCCGAAAAGCTCTTATTTTCGGCAGGTTCGCTGAAGCGTGAGGCTTCAGTCTTCGCACAGGAGATGTAACAATGGATAGGTGTTTGATTAAAAGTTTTTTTCTCCATCTTGTCCTCGCTTTTCGATCTCAGCCGGTTGTGCTCTCCCTGATGGCTTTGCTGCTGGTATGTACGCAGATGCCGGAATCCGCCCGCGCCGGAGAGTTTGAATATCAAGAGTGCATCAGGCAGCTTTGCACATCTTATGGTAAGGCCGAATATGACTGTGTGCAATCCTGTCTGGCTGATCTCAATGGCCCCGCCAAGACGATGCCCCTGCCGCCCGTTCCCGTTCTCTATGGGGCCATCGCGATCGAAGACAAAACGCTCATCACGGGATTTTCCAAGGGCCAATCCTCCCGCGCTGACGCGGAACGTGAGGCCCTGGCAAAGTGCCGCAGCGCCGGCGGATCGAAATCGGGATGTAAGATCGCCGTTTGGGGCCATAATAGCTGCCTCGCTTTGGCAACAAGTCAGGCAGGCAGCGGGGGCGGGAACCGCTGGGGCTATGCCTGGTCTGATGATGGCTGGGTATCGCGGAAAGAAGCCACGGCTGCGTGCCGCAAGGATGGCGGTACCAACTGCAAAGTAGCCGTCACTTTTTGCACCGGATGAGAATAGAATGTGCCAGGCAGCCGCAACGCGGACATGTAACGGTTTAAAAAGGAAGAGTTATGGAAAATGAGACGATCACAACCCGGGATGGAACCGACAAGTTTTCCAGGGCGTTGAAAGACAGCTATGACCGGGTATGGAGGGAGAGGGATTCCTTCATCCAGTGGATTACGCTTTTCGCGGTATCCGCGATGTATTTTTCGATCTGCCAGCTGATCGATAACCGGAAAGCCGATGAGCCGTATTTTAATCCGTATACGGTGCAGCTGCTGGAAGCCGGGGTTCTGTGCCTGTTTATCTCGATTGTGTCGGCGGTTGTTTACAAATGGCGCTGGTCGGTCAAGTATCTCTTTGATTCGCTTGAGCTGGAATCTTTGATCGTGGATTGGCAGAATGAAGAGCTTGGGAAAGTGCCGAAGGTTGGGCAAACTTTTATCGATAGCCCGGCTTATGAGCGCATAAAAAAATCGATCAAGGCCCATGTCCGCATCACGGAGTTTCTTTACAAGAATTCACTGACGTTTTTTGTTTTGGCTTTTATTCCGTTATTTTTTGCGATCTTTTTGTTTGTAAACGCATAGTCTTTAAATCAGGCACTTTTTCAGAAGTGACCAAGTTCGGAAACATAGCAGTCGATTCTCGTGTACGGAACTCGCAAAGGAGACAATCCAAGGGGATTGGTCAAGGCCCGCGCAAACCGAAAGGATTTAGCAATGAGTCAATCTAGGAACAAACAGCCTTTGTTTTTTATTTTCTTTGCCTGGGTGCTGGCAACAGGCGCTGTTCAGCTGCATGCCGAAGGCCAAGCCTGGAGAGAAAACGCTGAGCTTGCAGGCATTCCCGAATCCGCCTGCTTTTTAAAATCAGGGGAAGGCGCGGAGTTTACGGTGATTGAATCCCTTGGCCAGCTTGAGCGGTTTTTAACGGCGTGTGCCAAACCCTCAGACAGCGCGGGAGAGGAAACGCTGGATCTTTACCGGCAAACCGCGGCGGCCAGGATTGATTTCGAAAAAGAAAATCTTCTGCTGATTCTGGATGCTTCCGGGAGTAAAGGAACGGCAAAAGCTTCCCTGGAAGTTTCGGAAAATGAAGGAGCCCTTGAGGTTGTGGTTTCGGGAAGCGCCCCGCCGAAGACTTCCGGCACCGCGGTTTCCCGTTTTGCCGTGATTCTTGATAAAGACGCGGTGGACTCAGTTCATGTACAGGGTGAAGGCGGCCGGAATTTCCGCCGCATCATCGTCGCGGCGAACAGCCTTTAATAGATGAGATGCACAAAATATGGGGTGGTTTTGGCGCCTGCCGCATAGCCAAAGAGACGCGCAGATTTTATATGAAAATACGGCAGGAATGACAGCCATTTAAAAAGCCGCTCTAGGCCGCTTCCAGCCAGCGGGTCAGAAGACGCATTAAATCAATCTGGGAAATAATACCGACAAGTTTGTTTTCCTGATCCACGACGGGAATGGCTCCGTATTTTTCACGGGACATGATGCTGGAGGCGCGCGAGAGGGGATCCTCCGGGTGAACAGAAACCGGGTCAGGGGTCATGACATGCTCAAGAATGAGCTGGTCTATTTCTTCCATGTTGAACTCATAGCCGTTCTCGGTATGTTTTGGGGTCACATGCCTTAGAAGGTTGTCTTCTGAAACGAGCCCCACAAGTTTTTCCTGCCCATCAACGACCGGCAAATGCCGGATTTTATGACGGCGCAGCAGCTCCACGACATGGCTTAATTTGTCCGAAGGTTTTTCATTCATGCCCAGGATGGAGCTGGAGGTATGAGCCTTCAGGACTTGTTTTATCATGACATCCTTGACGAAAATATTTTTCTGAAAATGAATCGGGGTGCGCGCGGGTTCTGCTGGGTCCGCTGCCGAGGCTGCTGGAGAAGGCTGAGTCTGTCCGGCGGGATGAGCCGCGTGCATTGCTTTGCTGTTGTGTTTCAGAAGAATTTTTTTGACGTTCTCAAGAAGAAGCGGGAACTGAAACGGCTTTGTCATGAAGCCGTCGACATTAAGATCATGAAAAACACATTCATACTCGCTATGCCCCGTCAAAATGAGGACCGGATAACGGGAGGAGCCGTCGGTTTTTCTCGCGATGCTGTGGTAAAAAGAAACGCCGCCGCCTTTGGGCATGACCAGGTCAAGGATAATGAGGCTGGGCTCCATTTTCTCCAGGCATTTCAAAGCGTCTTTTCCGTTGGTGGCAGAGAACACTTCATAGCCTTCGCCGGTCAGGAGTTCGTGAAGGAACTCGACGATTTCGTCTTCGTCATCAATGATGAGAATTTTTTCCTTTCCCATAAGCCCCCGGCCGCTAGGGCCTTTAATTCAAGGTTACTTTTCCCGGCGCGTAATTACAAGGGTAAGAGAGAAATGAAGTGGTTGTTAGTTTTGAATTCTCAAGGTATTCTGAACTTCTATCAGGGAATAATTAAGACGTAACCGCTTTTGCGAGAGCGGTTCGCTGTCATTTCAGCGCGCGTTTGAATAGCCGGATTTAATCGGGGTATCTTTTTCTATAAATACCGGGTTCCGTGTCCGCAGAGAACAGAAGCTCTGGGCGCTGGCCGGGCTATGATGAGGTGTTTTATTAATCTTTTATTCCTTGTGATGTTTTTTGTGGGACTCGCGCTTCTCTTCGGGGGCCGTTTCAAGCCGCAGTCTCATCCTCTCACGGGCTTGCTTCAAACCTTCCTGAAATCATGGCCTCAGGCGCCTTCTGTCCCGAAAGAGAGCGAAACGCTTGACGCCATCGAGCCGGTGGTTCAAATGCCGTCTGACGGGACAGAATTTGTCCGGTGTCCGCATTGTTTAGAACAGAACAACCCCGGATTTCAAATTTGCTGGTTCTGCAAAAAAACTTTGAGGCCGGATCCCGCAGCGCTTGCAGCCCTTGAAGCATCGAGAGACCCTCATGCCAAACCCCGTTCCGCAAGCAGTCCCTTTTATATGAAAGTCTCGCCCAGGGATTTCCTGAGCAAGGAATCTTTTCAAGCCGGGATGTTGTTTATTCCACCCCTATTGTTATGTCAGCTGCTTGTGGCCGTGATTTTACAGGCGCACCCTTTATCAGCTCTGATGCTCTGCGTGCCGGCTTTTGGATTCTGGGCGGTCCGTTATGTCGCGCCGCGAAGAGTCGAGCCCGTGCCTTTTCTCGAAAAACCCTGGTGGGTTGTAGGGGGCATGCTTGTGGGGTTAGCCGTTCCGGTTTCCGTTCTTCTAAATATTATTCCGTTTATCGCGGGCCAGATGCTGATAGGGGCCTTCGCGGTTGCGAATGGGATGCCGGCAGATGGTTTAAGCGGCAGCCTTTTTGCAAATTTGCTTTTTAATGGGATTGATTTCTTTATTTCGATTTTGAGTTATGGAGGCGTTTTCAGGCTTCTTTGCCGCAGACGGTAGATATCGTAACCAAAGAGCCTTATCATCGCCGTGATTGAGAAACACTCCAGTTCCCTGAGTTTTAACAGATATTCTTTGAACCGATTCACGCTGTGATAGAAAGGTGAAACATGAATACGGTCTATAAAATTGAAGTGGGGGACCGGGAAAAGCATACGGTTGAACTGCGCAACAATATGCTTACCGGCATTGAAGAGATTTTGGTGGACGGGAAAACCGTTGTGAAGAAATTCAGCATGTGGGGCGTTGATGCGACGATCGAAGTCGGTGACGCCGAGAAGCACAAGGTGAGGATCCGGTATGGCTTTTTCCAGTTGATCGGCCGCGCCTCTGTTTTTACGGTCGACGGTGCAGCGATTTCTTCGGTCACGGCGGCGCGTGACAAACTCGGAATGGTTTTATCAGCCGTGGCCCTAGCGGTCTCTTATGCTTTGGGAAGTTATATCGGGCTTGCGCTTATTGTGGTTCTTTTTGTCTGGTTTGTTCTGGGGTTTCTCTATTGGAAGCTCGGCAAGAAAAAAGTGAAAGCCGAAACATCGGTGCTCGCGGCCCTGCAATCCGCGTATGCCCTGTGGTTTTTAGCCGCGATGCTTGGCACAGGCCAAATAGCGGCGGTGGTGTTTGATTTTGGAATGCTGGCGGCTTTTACTGTGTGGCTTTTTCTCCGGCCCGGCAAGGCGGCGTTTGCTGCGGTCATTATTTTCCACGCGCTCGTTTTACTTTTGAATATTGTACAAATCCTTTCGCCTTTGGATGAAACGATGAGGCCTTATGTGGTCCTGCATATCGTTCTTCATGTGTTAAGCATTAGTCTGGCTGTGGCTTGTCTTATGGCCGTGCCTAAGGCCGTGCGCGGTTCTGACGGGGACATGTCGAGATAATTTTTTATGACAACGCGGCGAAGTAGCCGCAATCCTGAAGGTCAACGTTCCCATCTTCATTCACATCGTAGGCAGGATGATAGATGTGAAAACGAGAGTAAATCTGAACGAGGGTTTGAGCATTCTGTTTCTCAAGAGAGCTTACTGCCCAGTCATGATTAATATCCGCAGTCATAAAGGCCGCTAGCCCGGCACGTTCCTCCTCATTCATATAGGCCCGGTGCATTTGCTGAGCCATCATCAAAACAGCCCGCAAAAGATCTTCCCCGGTGATGCGTCCGTCCCGGTCAATGTCAAACCGGGCATCAGGGCTGGAAGGAACCACGGTTTGACCATCCTTGGTCCGAACCGCGGTTTGGAGATCTCTCATACCCTTTGCGACTTCTGACTTGGTCAAAGAACCGTCATGATCGGCATCCAGGTAAACAACCGGCAAAGGGACGACGGTCATAGTTTTCAGATTGAGGGCCAGTGTTGTCGTTGTCTTCGCTTTCCCAAGCAGGGTCATAATGGCGTAAACGCCTTCTATTTTCAGGGAAGTTAAGGCCCCGGCCGATGTCGCATATTCCGCTCCCGTGTCAGCGTTAATGAGCTTTGTTTTGTTAAAGTGATCCGCATCCAGCCCAATGGCCACAAATCGCCCAAGGCCCGGGATCTGAAGGGCTTCGACCTTTGAAAAGGTACCGCCGAGGTCTGATCCCATAGCGGCTGTTTTCAGCAGAGCCAGATGGTCAGAGCCGGCGGAGGCATCAAACACATCCACCTCATAGCGCCCGCTTGAAGTGCGCCGGGAAACCAGCAGCAGCTTTGTAGCCGCATCAACTGTTAAGTCTGAGTTGACGGGGATTTTATAAAAAACATTTGTGACTGAAAAAACCGGTAAGTTGATTTCGCTGACCGTAATAACTTCGGGATGCCTTTGATCCCGCGCCGAGATCTGGGTCAAAGTTCCGTTCTGAGAAAAGGTAATTCCGGACAAAACACCGTTTAGCTGTATTTTTTGATTCGCATTAATCCGCGACTGGATGATGACGGTGCCTGTGTTGGGAGTTACCGCATGATTCGTTCCATAGATCACGTAAGAGGCATCGGGTGAAACATCCTGGATGGAAGAAAAGCTGTAGGGAAGTGCCGTTTTGGCTATGGTTTTGACAGTCCCTGTGCTGATTTCCAAAAGCAGCAAGGTGCGCTGGGACCCGTTAAGGGCTTGGCGGAAAGCATAGTTCGAATGGCTTGCGGCACGCTGCCACCGTAAAACGGTTCCCGTTTTGGGGTCTAGGGTCAGAACCGCGGTTTCTTTCATGGTTTGCAAATTAACTTCCAGGGTCTGAAGGACGCCGGTTTTACTAACAAGATTCAGCGTTGCTAATTCTCCGGCAACGGCAATGGAGGTCGCTGCCCCTTCAGATGTTCGAAAGGTTTGGCCTGTCTTGATGTTCACCAAATAAGTGGAGTGCGAGTACGAAGCTTTTAAACCTATGGAGGCGATGAGCGCGCCTTCCGGGTCCTGAACCATTTTTAGCAGGGAAGTTTCGACGGTCATATCGGAACCTAAATCAATCGTCCGGGTCAGCATCATTCGATCCGGATTTGACGCATCAAAAGCATAAACTTTTATGGCCCCGGTGGTTCTATGGCTGAAGAAGAGCAGTGATTTTGTGGCGCTGTCGATCTTCAGGTCTGAACCGGGAATCATCCGGTAATAGGTTTCGCGAAGTTTTAAATCGGACAAATTGACATCGTGGTTTGTTTCAATGCCCGGTGCAAGATCGGGCTCCAGCAGAGATACTCCTGCGGTGTTTTGTGAAAAGGTCATGCTTTGCAAAATTCCGGTCATCAATAGCTTATCTGCCGGAGCGGTCACGCGCTGCGCCGTCACGGTTCCGCCGGATGGAAAGAGGCTGTGGGTTTCATAAATGACCACGGGACCGCCGGGTGTGCTCTCCGGTGAGACATCGCGTATGCTGGAGATCGCGCCACTCGGAGCGACAACGCTCGCCAGTGTTTGAATGCTTTTTGTCTCGGTGTTCATAAGCTTCAATGTTTTTGCCGTATAGGATCCCACTCGCGCATAGGTTTCAGCAAAAGCGTACTTACGGTTGCTTTTTGCATAGGTCCACACTTGACCCTCGGCATCCGTGAAGTTGTCGGGCTGACTTTTTCCTTCAGCGGGCGGTGACAAAGGTGATGATGCTGTGTCTAAGCTTCCAGAAGGAATGATGCTGGCAGTGCTGGTGGATGTAGAAGGATTGGCATTAGGGTCAAGTAAAGGTGCTATGGGCTGAGCGGCGCTGGATCCGTAATTTCCTGACCCAAGCGAAGGATCTGCGAATACCCTGGGAGAGGACTGCGTTAGCAGCATAAATGCCGCTGTGGTGGCCGTGATTACTCTTTTGCTTTTACCGTTCATGAGCAGCCTCAATCTTAGTGACGCTTCTATTTTTAACGGGTTTTAAAAAGCGCTTATAATCTAGCTGGTGCTTTGGGGCTTGTCAAATTCAGTGGCGAGGCGTAAGGGCGAATGCATTTTTATTTACATTCATGCTATAAATTGCTAAATGTAAATTTCCGCAGGGGTGTCTTTTTTGCGGCCTTGTGTTAAGTCTTCCGGCACCGTTTCCAGCCTTGCGGCTCAATAGAGTTGACTTGCTCGCATGAAACGAAAGGAAAAACCGCGATGATGATTCATTTTTACGATGCCAACGGAGAACCGGTGGCTTATTGTGAAGACGGGGTGCATATCTATTTATTCTCCGGCGTTCCCGCGGCGTATATTGAGGGGGACAGCCTTTTTGATTATGAGGGCCGGCACCTGGGCTGGTATGAAAACGGCTGGGTGGTGGGGGATGGGGGAAAATCGGTTTGCTTCACGGAAAGCGCTGTGGGCGGGATTCCCAGGCCCTTGAAGAAAATGGCGCCTTTGAAAAGCATGAAGTTTGCCCTTCCGATGAAAAAAACAAGAACCCTGAAACCGCTGAAGCCCATGCGCTCAGCGGCCTGGTCAGACATGTCCAGTATTGAGTTTTTTGTGAATAGCTGATTTCCGGCGGTTCCCGAAGTGCCGGGGATAAACAAGAATAAAACAGAGAGGGGCTATGAAAAAGATAACGTTCTTGATGGTGATGGCAGTTCTTTTCATGCTGACGCTGGCAATGCCTGCCCATGCGAGCCTGACCGACGCGGTCACGACGGTTACAGAAGGGGCTGTGGAGTTTCCTGTGGGAATTGTGAAGCTCGTGGGCGGCGTTGTCTGGACCGTTGGTGAAGTGATCGCTTTGCCTTTTCGCGCGCTTTTTTCATAGCCAGGAAAGCCTTTCGGAATAAATAAAAAAACCCGGGAAATGATCCCGGGTTTTTTTATGCGGATTTTCACTCGTGCTTAGAAAGCCTGTCCGCGAAGGGGCAGGGCCTCACACGTTAGTGACCTGTGATGTAAGTGTTCAGGTAGTCGATGTTTTCTTTTTGGGCCGTGATGAGTGCGTTGACCACATCTCCGATGGAGATAATACCGGTCAGCACACCGTCTTCGACGACCGGTAAATGACGGATTTTCTTTGTGGTCATGAGATTCATGCAGCGTTCGATGTTTTCTTTCGGGCTGACGCATTGAACTTCCCGGGTCATGAGATCCTTGACGCGGTTTTCATCAATGCGAAACGCGGGGTCCGCGGCTCGCCGGGCAAAATCACGCTCAGAGAAAATTCCCTGGATCATTCCCTGATTCATGACGGGAAGAGCGCCGACATTTTTTTTCGCCATCATGGCAAGGGCCTCGCGGACGGAAGATTCGGGTGAAAGGGACCAAACCTGGGTCCCCTTGTTTTTGAGCAGATCAGCAACAGTGATGGAAGGTGTCACAGTGTCCTCCTCTTGGGCATTAGTATGAGCGCTTCCGGGCATAAAAAAAGCGAGCCTTAATAGGCCCGCCGGTGATCAAAAAATCCCTCTTTCAGACAGGATAGGAAGCACGTTAATAGTATAACCCCGCGAGGGTGGAATTCACGAGCCTTTTTTAAGCGCAGGCCCATTCTAAGAGGGGCTGTAGGGATGCGGCTCTTCTTAACACACGATGAATTCTGCGGTTAACAAGGATGTCGTTGTGGACAGTACAGAAAATCTGCTTATGATAGGGGGTGCTATTCGGGAAATATCCCCATACTGTTTTCAGAAAGGAGTGACCATGCCGGAGGTTAAGGAACAGCAAAAAACAATGTGGTTTTTTATCTCCAGCGCGCTCCTTCTCACGCTTCCTTACATTCTCATCTACTGGTATCTCGGCGCCCATATAGCCAGTGCCGCGATTGTGGGAATCATCCCGTTCCTGCTTTTTGCGATTGTGCTGTGGCGTGTTTCTCATTCCTCTTTTTTTGTTGGCAACTGGGTGGTCGCCTCAGGATTTTGTCTTTTTCTCACCAGTGCTTTTTTTACCGGAGGCATTGAAGCGCCCGCCCTTTCCTGGAGTATCGCGATTCCCGTTGTGGCCACACTGCTTTGCAGCTGGCGTTCTGGTGTTTTTTGGCTGATTCTTGTGAATCTAAAAATAAGCGGATTTTATTGGGCGGAGAGGATGGGGTACACCTTTATCCAGCAGTACCCGAGCCAGGAAAATTTGAAAACTGCTTATTACGTGACCATTATGGGGATTACTTTTTTTACTTTCTGCCTTGCGATGGTTTCAGAATATTTCAAGAAGCGCTACCTTGACCGGATTGAAGAGAGCAACCGCCTTTTAAAAGAAGCCCTGGATAATATCAAGACCCTCAAAGGCTTGCTGCCAATGTGCGCCTGGTGTAAAAAAATTCGCGATGACAAGGGGTACTGGGGCCAGCTTGAAACCTACCTTGCCGGACACACGGAAGCCACTGTCAGCCATGGCATGTGTCCTGACTGCCAAGCCCGCGAAATGGGTAAAATTGGAAAAACGGAATAGCGGACCGGCGAGAGGATTTTGTTTTGATTTTTAGGTATGAATATTTTTAGTTTTACGGCGTCACAAAGTGTGCCGCTGTCCGGCGCAGGTTTTAGCCCGCATTGAACACGTCCCAAAATAAGGAGCCCCCATGAAAAGGTTGTTGCAGGCCGTTTGTGTTTCAGTCAGTGCGTTTATGCTGTTCAGCGCCCCTTTGGCTTATTCCGCGGAGACCGCGGCCAAAGACAAGGCCAAGTACCCCGTGGGTACGGTGTTTGGTAAGGACGGAAAACCCCTTCCGCCGGCAGGTGTGATGGAACCGCTGGGTCCCAAACCGCTTACCGCAACAGGCCCCGCGCTTGTAGCTGAAGGCAACAGGATTGATCCCGGCTCCGTGACTGTAAATCCGCTGCCTTGCCGTGATTTAGAATATTCGGGCGATGTGATTCTTCCGGTCAACCGCGGAGATGATTACGAATGTCCGGCAGGGTATGAATGCAAGGGAGTTGTCGGAGGGGTTCAATGCCGCTGGCGCAACCTGACGAATGTGGCTGCAAATTCTCCGGATTGCCGTGTGAGCCGCTGCTCAAGCGAACTCTTGGGAGAAGCGCTGGGTAAGTTGGGACACCACTAGAGAAGTCTTTGATGCCGCGCCGCATTTACCGGGTTTAAAACCCGGTAAATGCGAAAGCGTTTCTGCGGCTAGTTGTTGATAAGCTCGTTGACTTGTTTGGTCCGCTCGTCTGACACGGCTTGAATTTTGCCAATGTCCTTCTTGATTTTCTCCATCTGCTCCAGCTTGTCCACCTGAGTGATCTGCTTGAGAAAACCTGTTGAGGATTTGTCCAAAGAGGCCGCCGCGGACATACCTCTTTTGCGGGAAATTAATGGGTGCGCCCGGTTTTCCGTGCGAAGGGTTTCCAGGTACTGCGAGAAAAAGTCTTTGCTGACGGCGCGTGTGGCCTTGATCTGACCCTTCGGAAAGCTTGTGATCGCCCCGTCCATGTTGATCCGGATAGCATCCGCGGTCTCATCCATGATCTCACCCTTGAGAAGGGTTCCGTTTTTAAATTCGAGTTCGACCGCGTTGGATGATTTTTTCGGGAGGTAATAAGTGATGTTCTTGGGGTTCACCTGGTAGCCATTGAAGGTCAAGCCAAAGTAGACCAGGGCCAAAACAGCGATCAGGGCAAAAAGAAATTTAAACATGTTTTCTCCGGGGAATGTGATGAGGTTATTTTAAAAGTATTGCCAGGGATTACCGGCCTTCTTTTTCGTCTTTTTAAGTGGCCGGGTTTAAATGTTTTTTGGCGCTCGGGAAAGGCCAGTGGCGGGGCAATGAAAAAGACTGCTCTCGGCCGGGGCGCCGGCATTGAACTTGGAAACCCCGGGTGATAAACTTCAAAAACCTGTCCTCTTGGAGCGGTGCGTGCTTCGGCGGGCATCTATAAAAAAATCACAGCGGATGATGCAATTCCTTCTTAAAAGTGGTAAAGCTTGATACCAAAGTCCTCAAACAAGCGTATGATGGGCAGCTCAGAGATTCCAAACTTTCCCCCAAACTGTTAAATCCGGGAGTTTGTATTGAAATTATCCAAAGGTAAGGAATGGTTTTTCGGAAGCCTGTTGTCCCTTGGTTCGCTTATCTTTCTTCTGGTCTTATTTTTGACCGCTGAATTTGCGGTGCGCAGTTACGGGCGGCATGTTCGCGGCGGAGAGGAGAACTTCCGTCTCCACTGGGTCCGCCTCGCGGGCGAGGTAGGAATTTATAAACCTCTTCCCGGCATTATCAATCAGCTGGGGTTTCACAGCCGCGAAATTCCCGCGGACAAATCCAAGAAAACGTTCCGGATCCTGGTGCTGGGCGGTTCCGCGGTGTACGGGTGGAAAGAAATTGAAACAAGCTGGGTCTGGTACCTGGAAAAAAATCTGCAAAAGAAATACCCGGAGCGGGATATTCAGGTCATTAACGCGGGGGTTTCAGGGGGAAGGTCTCTTGAGGAATTCAAATTGCTGAGCAAGACCATTCACCTGAAGCCGGACCTCGTGATCGCGTATGACGGGTGGAACGATCTTTACAATGCGCATTACTGCCCGGAATGGTTTGAGGAAGCTTACCGCGACACTCTGGGGCCGAGCGACCGGGAGCTTTCCATGAATCAATGGAACCGGAAGCTGGAGAACAGCTCTTATCTTTTTCTGTCGACCATGAAGGGTTTCTACAAGGCCCGCAAAGCTCTCAAGGGAAAAAAGACGGAGGCGGACGAAGGAGCCGAAGGATTAACGGGTGATCCTGCTAGTTTTGAAAAAGTGAAGAAAACCGCACCCGAGGGACAAGGGTATGTTCGCTGCGCGGAGGAAACGCTTTATACTTTCCGGACAGGGGGAGAACTTCCGGACAGGTTTTCAGAAATTTACCGGGAAAGCCTGGAGGCGATGCAGTCTCTTAGCCGCGGGCACGGCATTCCTTTTGTCTCAATCCTCCAGCCTTCTCTTGCCTACAGTGTGAGCCAAAACGCGGTGCCTGAGGAAGCTGTGGAAGTTCTTCGCCAGGCCAACGGCCGTTTTTTTGAGGACTGGCTGAACGCCTCCCGGCAGCTTTATCCGAAAGCCCGGAAAGTTGTTCAGGACCTTCGGGCCAAAGGAAATCTGGCCTATGATTTCAGCACGCTTCTCGAAGGGGATCACGCCCGCTATTACGCGGACGCGGTCCATTATAAAGATCCGGCGGGGCTGGACCTGATTGCCCGGAAAGTTGAAGCCATTCTTCTTGAAAATGATTTGCTCCCCAAAGGCGTTTTGTAAACGGGCGGCAGTTCCGTGTAAGGGGTTTTTATGACTGGAAAAAGGATGAGACGGAAAATCAGGAATTTCAGCGTGGTGATTTTGAGTGCCTTTTTTCTTGGGAATTATTTTGTGCCTCCGGGAGTCTCGGCACCGCCAGATCTTGCGGGTTTTGAAAAGCGTGGCGAGCGGGAACGCATGATCGCCCGGTCTCTTTTTGCGGTTTACCCTGACCGGAAGGTGAATGTGGTGATGCTGGGCGACTCTTTGACTTATTTTGTGAATTGGAATGAATTGCTGGGCCGGATGGATGTCGCGAACCGCGGGTTGACGTCCCAGACTTCGCTCGGGATTCTTGAACTGGCAGATGCGGTTTTGTACCTCAAACCCAAACTGTGTTTCATTATGATTGGTATTAATGATTTGAACCAGGGCCGCCCCGTGGGGGAAGTTTTTGAGAATCAGCGGAGGCTGGTGACGATTCTGAGGCAGGGCGGCGTGGAACCGGTGATTCAGTCCGTGCTTTTTCCCGGAGGCACTGCCGCGGAGACAAAAAAAATTGCCGGGCTGGTGACAAGTCTTAACCTAAAGCTCAAAGCTTACGCGGCCCAGGAGGATTTGGATTTTCTGGATCTTAATCAGGTGCTTGCGCCGGAAGGGGTTCTTGCCGCCCCCTTGACCTACGACAAAATCCATCTTCTTGGCCCGGGGTATGCGTTATGGGCGAGGGCGCTGAAAACTTATTTGGAGTCGCGAGGCCTTAATCAAGAGACTGTTTAAGCCCCGGATTTCTGTGTCTTTGTTTTCTTTAAAACAGGGAAATCGTGATGAAAGCTGGCGGTGAAAAGACAGATTTACCTTTGACGACTCCTCCCAGGCGTTCGGCCTGGCTGGCGGCGGCACTATCCCTCCTTCCGGGCGCGGGCCACCTTTATATAGGAAAAATGCGGAAGGGCGCGGCCCTTCTGGTGATTGATACCGGTATTCTTCTCGCTATTTTTTTCTCCAAATCGTTAGCCATCGCCCTGGTTATGGTTTTTCCCTACCTGATCCTTATGATCCCTGCCGTGGTGGATACTTTCTGTTTGGCGCGGGGAGGGGTGAACCGGTTTGGGGAGTCCCGGCTTTATCTGATCATTCTGCTGCTGACCAAAGGCTTTTGGGTGCTTCCGCTTTTGTGGCACAGCCACGCTTTTTCAAAACGTGCCAAGATTGCCTGGTCTATTGCCGTGCCTCTTCTTGCCCTTATTTACTTCTCTTTAATTTTTTTCTATGGCCGCGCGGCACTGGAATACGCCGAGGTCTGGCTGGGGTAGCGCGCAGGGAAGCCTTGCGGCCTTCCGGAAGGCGGCTTAATCCTTTACGGAAAACCCCGTGCGTTTTATAATCCCGATAATGCGTCCCCCATCCGCAGTCATCTTTCACACTTTCCGTTCCATTCCTTCAGTTAATTTTTGTCTGCTTTTTTTCAAAATGCCGCAGGTGCTGACCGCGGCTTTTCAGGTCTGCCGTGCAAAGAACGAGAGGAGAAACGCATGACTAAGACGTTGTTTTTAAAATTTGTTTTTTCGGGCATCGTTTTTTTTGGAATTTTCCCGGCCTTTGGAAATGCCGCCGAGCCCATGGGAAATTCAAACTCAGGCGTGCTGGTGAACGAAGCACCCTTAAGCCCTGACCAGGTGGGCCAGCTGCAGCAGGTTTTGGGAAGCGCGGTTTTACCGGGAGAGTATTGGTATGACAGTTTCTCGGGATTGTGGGGATACAAAGGCGGCCCTTACAGCGGTCAGATTCTTGCGGGTCTCAATCTTGGCGGGCCTCTTCGTGCCGATGCCTCGGGCGGCGGCACAGGCGTTTTTATTAATGGCCGAGAAATTCATCCCATGGAGTATGCGCAGCTTCAGCGTAATTTTGGAATGATTAACCCCGGCCGCTACTGGCTGAACGCTCAGGGAATCGGCGGGTATGAAGGCGGACCGGCCCAATTCAATCTTGCTTTTTCGGCTAACGGGGGCAGTGGGGGAGCTGGCGGGGACGCGGGCTATAACGTCAACGCCGCCGGTGCCAGTCTCGGCAGTGACGGTAACTGCAGTTATGCGATGCTTCCTGACGGCAGCAGCGTAATGTCGGGGAACTGTTGACCCGGCTTTAGACGCCGCTGAACCTGCCGCGCCCATTCCGAAAATGCGGGGTATTTCTCCCCGGAACTTCCGGAACGGGCGCCTGGATACGGTTAAAATCAAAGCGTCCGTTTCAGCGGATTCGGGAACAGGACCCGAAATTACTGCCCTTGTACGACTTCCCGGTCAGTGGAATCCGAAGATGTTGTGTTTCCGCTGTGCGGGACAATAACCTCATCATTGGCAAACGCCGAAAGAGGCGCAAGCAGGATGCAAAGTAATGCTAGCAATGCTGTTAGGTGAATTTTCATAAAGGACCTTTCTTTTTGCTGCAGGATTGAGGGAGAAGCTTAAAACAGGAGCTTTCCCCTGCTGATAGGAATGATAGCTTGCGTGTTAGGGCTTTACAAGGCGTCGAGGCAGATCCTGTTTTAAAGGATTTAGCCGAAAAGAGATGAGCGAAGAAAAAACGGAGCTTCTTAGCCATTGAAAAGGCACTTTTCGTGCGGTAACTTCGAAGGAAAGCATTCCGGAAATCCGTTTTAGACGGACAGAATTAAGGATGAAACCGAGAAGTTAAATTATCAGCGCCGACCCCCCTGAGGCCGCATGAAGAGAAGGTTTTTTGATTTTATAGAATTTTGTTTTGCCGGAACCAAGGGCCTGCTCCTGCTGCCCATCCTGCTCAGTGCCGCCTTCCTGGCTTTGAAGGTGCTCAAAGAGGACTGGTATTTACCCCTGGTTCAGGAAGATGCCCTCCTTGAAAATTTACAATTTCTTTTTTATCTGAGCGCTGCCTTTGCCTGTTCGCTCAGCATTCTTCCCTTTAAGCGCGGCGGGCAATGCGGTCTCGCGGCTGTTTACGGTTTTCTGACCCTGGCTTTATTCTTTGTGGCTTTTGAAGAGATCAGCTGGGGCCAGAGGATTTTCGGATTTGAAACCCCGCTTCTTTTTGAAAACAATTTTCAGCGTGAGGCAAGCGTTCACAACCTGATGCCGGTTCAAAGTCATCTTGAGCAGGTGTATGCTGCCGCGGGTTTTTTCGGCGCTTTCGGGTATCTGCTGGTTCCTCGCAAATTCAAACCCCACCCCTGGGTTCAAAATCTCCTTCCCAAACCCTCGCTGCTCTTTTTTTTCCTCCCGCTCTTTCTGTTTTATCTTCTGACCACGTATGACTTCAACGAAACCGCCTGGGTTTTGGGCAGGCGGGGGATTCACCTGATCTGGCGCGATCAGGAGCCCGTGGAACTCTTGTTCTCGGCCGGAATATTCCTCTTTTTCCTGGGAATTCTGCGCGGCCGGAAGAAATCCGCAGAGGGATTATAAAAAGGCGTCATTTACTAACCCGCCGGCTTGATCTAAAATGGTTTCACTTGGCGAAAGAACAGCAAAGGAGAAGCTATGAAAGATCTTGGAAAGACATCTCTCGGTATTGACGCGAATGTTGCCGGGCTTTTGAGTTACCTCGGCGGTTTTGTGACCGGGATTATTTTTTTCATCCTTGAGAAAAAGAACCGCTTCGTGCGCTTTCACGCAATGCAATCCCTTATGACCTTCGGCGCCCTCGCTGTTTTCCAGATTGCCGTGGGGTTCCTTCCCTTTCTTCAATTTATCCTGCCGCTCTTAAGTATTGCCGGGTTTGTGCTATGGGTGATCCTGATGGTGAAGGCTTACCAAGGGGAGATGTTCAAATTGCCCGTAGTCGGAGACATGGCGGAACAGCAGATTAGTTCCAGCGGCGGACCGGATTCCGGAACGCCCCCGGAAGGCGCCTGATAAACCCGTTTTTAAATGAAGTGAAGCAGAATCCAGAAGGAGAAAAATGATGAGTCAGTCCTTAGCGCAGGAAGCCGAAGTCGTAAGGATTTCCCGGCTCTGCGGGATCATTGAAAACCCGGCCATTGTTTCCTGGGGGGATGAAAAGATCGGGGAAGGTTTTGTGGAAGATGAGCTGATGGATATTTCCACGAATCCCTTGAGCACGGCGGAGTATCTTTCAAAGCTTAGAAGCCTGGCCAAGGGCGCTGACTCGTTTGACGCGGTTCGCGTGATCTGCGGGCAAGTGCACGAGCGTCTTCAAAGCGACCCTTCTCAGGCGGGGTCTTTTGCCGGTTCTCTGTATCAGGTCGTGGTCGAGAACGACGGGAAAATGCCTCCGGACCTGGCCTTTCTTAAAACAGCGCCGGATGATGTGGCGTCCGGAGCTGCGGGTGTCCAGGCTTTCTTAAACAATCTCGCTCAGGCAATCCGGAAGTAACGAAAAGGCTGATACGGAATGCGTGGAAGCGGATACTAAGAGTGTTCACACCAGGTGAGCATTTTGACGCTTCGTGAAATTGAAACGAAGCTTTTTTGTGAATCCGTTGCTTCAACAAAGAAAAGAGTCCCTGTGGACGCAGTTCACTTTCATCTTTTAGCCAATCATGTCCCGCTGATTTTAATTACGGCTGGATTTTTCCTGCTGATCCGCGAGACCAATGTCTTCATTGAGAAGCTGATTCACGTTCGCGAAGATGCCTCCGGAATGCTTTTAAAAAGAAAGGATTTGACGAAAGCTGCGCTTGTAATTTTTTTCATTTCAGGGCCGCTGACAATCCCGGTTTATTTAAGCGGAGAAGGTGCTGAAGAAGCGGTTGAAGATCTTCCGGGCGTTTCCGAGAGCTTTATTCATGAGCATGAAGAAGCCGCTGAAGCCGCTTTGCTCGCGGCGGTTACTTTAAGCGTTGTTTCCGCGGCGGCCTTCTTTGCCGGTGTCAGGAAGATGAATATTTATCCAATTGTTGTTCTCGTCGCGATGGTTTGTTCCTTTGCGGTTATTTGCATCATCGCGCGTACCGCCTATCTTGGCGGACAAATCCGGCACACGGAGATCCGGCCTTCGGGGCCGGCTTCAATGCCGTGATTCATTTTTTAAGGTGATAAGGCCAACGGCATGTTTCCGGGCTGAAGGGCTGCGTTTGCCGGCTCCCTTTATCAGGTCGTGGTCGAGAACGACGGGAAAATGCCTACGGACCTTTGTTTTTTAAAAACAGCACCCGAGGACGCGGCCTCCGGTGAACAGGGAGCAAAAACATTTCTTCACAATCTGGCCCAGGCAAAGAAAAGTTAGTGCGTTTTTCCGGGCCGGCTGCGCTCTCGAAACTTCACCCCGTTTCTAAGACTTAAGGGTTTGGGTATGAAGGCAAGCCCGTCTTGTGCCCGCCCCTTTTTACTTGCCGCAGGAACTTAAAACCTAATGATTTCAGGCGAACCCAAAATCATTTTTTTTCATAACGGGAAAACTGCGGGAACCAGCATTGGGTATTCCGTTTTTGGTGAAAGTTACCGCCATGACCGCGGGCTGACCTTTTCCCGGCTTGAAAGCCAAAAGTTCGATCTGTCTCAATACTTCAAGTTTTGTTTTGTCCGGAACCCGTGGGACCGGGCGGTTTCGTTTTACTTGCAAATGAAGAAGGCCGTCAATCTCGAATATCCGCCGAGGCTTCATGCCTTTAAGCGGGCCACTGAATGTTCCTTTCCGGAATTTATCAAGCGGGTTGAATGTGAAAACCCGGCGCTTTTTACGGATGAAAGTTATTACAATAAAATTTTCAGCGCACGGGGTTCCCTCGGCATGGATTTTACCGGGCGTTTTGAAAACCTTGAAGCGGACTACCGCAAACTGGCGCAGAAGATTCCGGTTAAAGATCCGGTACTCCAGCACCGGAACCGCTCTGACAAGAGGCTGTACACGGAATATTATGATCCGGAATCCCGGAGAATTGTCGGACGGCTTTTTGCGTTTGACATCGATTACTTTGGGTATACCTTTTCCGGAAAATCAGCATGTGCAACGCAGGCTTTCTAAAAGTTTCTTCATTAACGCCGTGGAATGGTTTAAAACGCTTTGTCTGAGCAGACGAGTGACACGCGAGTTCAGAAAAACAGGATCGGGCACAATGAAAAAAAGTGATGGTTTAAAAATTTTGTCGTTGGGAATCTTTTTACTGGGGCTGGGCAGCCTGCCTTTTCTTTCTTCCTGCAGCACCAAACCGAAACCCGGAATCTTGACCTTTCACTACACCCTGACCAATAAGGCGGGTGAGGTGCTGGATTCTTCCCAGGGGAAGGAACCGCTCACGGTTGTGAAGGGCGCGGGTCAGATTATTCCGGGGCTGGAGACGGAACTGGTCAAGATGGCTGCGGGGGAGAAAAGAAGGGTGGAGGTGCCCGCGGCCAGCGCCTACGGCCCTGTGCAGGAAGACCGCTTTATCAAAGTGAAGAAAGATCAGCTGCCATCGGATGAGGTTAAGGTCGGAGATCAGCTGAGCGCGGGGATGGGGTCCGGAATTGTTTTTGTCGTAAAGTCTATCGAAGGCGATGAAGTGACGCTGGACGGAAACCATCCGCTGGCAGGGCAGGACCTTACTTTTGACGTGGAAGTTCTTTCGACAACCTAACGGCGGGCTGAAGCTGTTTTTGGAACCGCGGAGACTTATGAGAGATTACAAAACGCATGAACAGTTTTCCAAACGCATGTCGGATGATCAGGCCCTGGCCCGCCTGATCCGGCAGCTTGTTGCCCAGGAACCCATCGGCGGTGTTATTGAAACAGGGACCTTCGACGGGCAGGGGTCCACAAGACTTCTGGCCGAAGCGTACCGGGGCCTGACGCCTCCGAAATTTTTTTATACCTGCGAACTCAACCTTAAAAATTACCGCAGTGCCCGCAAGAACCTCGAACCGTATCCGTTTGTGGAATGCCTGTGGGGCCGGAGCGTAAAAGTTAAAGACGCGGTCGATTTCATCCGGAAGGACACTATGCTTAACCAGCATGAACTGTATCCGGACGTTTTTATTGACGGGAAAGAAGACCCCGTGGCGTTTTACACGCATGAATGCAAATCAGGAACACTCTCTTCCAGACAAGCCCTGCGTAATTTTTTTAATCCGTTTTATTACTGGATGAGGCTCACCCATTTCAAAGGGGAAGACCTGCTCAGCCGTCTTCTCACAAAGCATCAGGACGACGCGCCCTTGATTGTCCTTGATTCAGCGGGCGGGATCGGACTCCTGGAATTTCAGATCATGCAGAGAATCATGAAAGGAAAGCGTTACTGGCTTCTCCTGGATGATATCGCGCATCTCAAACATATCCGCAGTTTTGAACATGTCCGCACCAATCCGGACTATGAACTTCTGGCCTGCGATGTTTACCGCGGCTGGGCGTTAGCCTCGTCAGGCGCTAAGGGAAAAATGCCTATCCCTTCTCTTAGTTCCACGGCAGTCTCCGCGAAAACAGCGCTCTAACCTTGAAGCAAGAACAGGTTCATCTTATTCGGGAAGGAATGTGCCCGGCAGGAACAAAAAAAGAAGAAGTGTTTGTTCGAGGCATGCGTTATGATAAGCCCTCAGGCAGATCTTAAAACCCGTTTCCCCGAGAGTTTAAAAAAGGTTTTTCTGAATATGCCCTTTTTGCTGATTCCCGTTCTGGCCTTTTTAGTTCTGCTTTTCGCCGGACTCCGAAAACTTCCTCATACCCAAGCTTTTATTCCCGTGCGTCTTTTTCTCATCCTCTGTACCGTGGTGGTCGTGCTTTTTCTGATCTTTCTCGCAGTCGTTGCTTTTTATGGCGCCCCTGTGGACATGGGCGGTTGAAAATTTCCTCCAATGCTTTTCGAGTTTATAGAAGGATGACGGCATGAATAAGATGGTGGTGTTCGCGGCAGGGCTGATCCTGACAAGCTTTTTGACGGGGCATGCCTTTGCCCAGGAAACAGAGCGGGACTTGAACGAAGCGCGGCGGGGAGCCGCTTATGAAAAGGAGACTTCCCGGGCTGCCGGAAAAGCGAGACAGAGAAGCCTTCCTGAGCTTGAGAGGGTGTCCTTTGAAGCGGTTTTGGATCATCCGGATGATGTGGCTTTGAATGTCCAGTTTGCAAAGGCCCAGGTTGCCCAAGGGGATGTTCTCGGAGCCGCGGCCACCCTTCAAAGAATCCTTTTGGTCGACGCCTCCCTGGATCAGGTCCGGCTTTTTTACGCGGCGGTTCTGCTGCGTCTGGACAATCTGACGGAAGCTCGCCGGGAATTGGATATTCTTTCGAAACGTGAACTTTCAGGGCCGATGCGCGCTGAACTCAAACGGTTTCAAAAGCAGATCGAAAAAAGGAAACGCCGCACCCATTTAAACCTGCGCGAGAGCGTGGGGTGGGGGTATGACACCAACCGCAATGCCGCCCCTTCTTCAAAACAGCGCCTCTTTGGGAATGTCCTTCTCCCAGTCTCCCGGCGGGACGGCGCGCACCGGGACACCAGTTTTTTAAATATCACGTCGATCGATGTTTCCCATGACCTGGGTTTTCAGGCCGGGCACGAGCTGCTCGGATCCTTCACCTATTTTCAGCAGGAACAGACGCGGGTCAACTCGCTGGATCTTCAATCCCTTCAGTACGCGTTGGGAGGAACCTACAAAAGCAAGTGGGCGAATGTCACGCCGCTTTTTTCAGCGGACCATGTTTTTCTTTCCAGTGAAAGTTTTTTGAGAAGCCAGGGCGGGAGCGTTCACGTAGACCGCGATTTTTTCCGGGGCAGGCTCAATGTTTATAACCGTAATACCCTTGCTTACCAGGATTTCCTCAATATTTCCGAGAACGCGGTCGCGGACCAGCGCAGCGGCACGCAGTATGAATTAAAACAGGGGGCGGTGGTGAACCTGATTCCGACCATGCAGATCGGAACGGCTCTGGGTTTTGTCCACAAGGAGGCCAAAGCGGATTTTAATGCTTATGACCGCATTAACCTGGATGTTGACCACACGTGGATTTGGCCCAAAGGGCAGTTTATCATCAACAGTCTTACCGCTTCTTTCGATGAGTACGATGAGCCCGATGTCGCCCTCGCGGGCCGGGAGCGCCACGACCGCACGATGCGCTACCGCCTCACGTATGGAACTCCCTTGGGAACGATGTTTTTTTTCGCCCGGAAATTTTTGCCGGACCCAATCAAGGATGTGACGGCAACGTTTACCTACGAGTACTACCGCGCGCTTTCCAATTACACGAATTACACCTATCACAATAATAAAATCCAAGTGATGCTTACAAAAAAGTGGGGGTTTTGACATGCGCCCTTTTCTTCTTTTTTTGACCGTGCTGACCGCCGTCCTGCCGCTTGCAGGCTATGCGCAGGCTCCCTTGCCTGTGCCCGCCGCACCGGTTTCTGAACAGCGGGCCGGAGTGGCCGCGGCTGTGCGCGGCAGTGTTCAAATCGCCCGCCCGGGACAGGCGGGGCGTGTGGCTTCAAGCGGAGCTCCGGTGTTTATCGGCGATGAAATAACGACGGACATGAAGGGAACAGTGCAGATCATTCTTTTGGATCAAACGACTTTTGCCATCGGCCCCAACAGCACGATTGTGATTGATGAGTTTGTTTATAACCCCGCAAATGACGCGGGAAAAGTCACGGCAAAAGTCGCGGCCGGGACTTTCCGGTTTATCACGGGAAAGATCGCGCACAAGAAGCCGGAAAATATGAGGGTGAACCTGCCTGCCGGGTATGTGGGGGTGCGCGGCACCATGGCCATGGGGCAGGTGAACGGTGAACGGTCGCTCGTGGTCTTGACCGGGCCGGGCGCCCAGAATAATACGGGAAACCGGCAGGGCGCTTTGGTGATCGGCAGTGAAGTGAATGGCGAGATGAAGAGCGTGGATGTCACTAAGACCGGTTTTGGAACGGTGATTGAAGGCGCCAATGTGCCGCCTCAGGAGCCCTTTGAAGTTCCCGAAAATCAGATTCAGGAAATGTCAGACAGTCTTACTCCCGAAGCCGGTGTTTCGGGTCAGGAACCCGCGGAAGGTTCTGACAGCGCCTCGGAGCAATCAGGACAGGAGCAGGTGGATGCGGCAGAAAACTCCGGAGAAACGCTGGACTTCAGCGAAAGCAGTGAGGACCTGGCCGGTGAAACCGAGAGTGCGGCGCAAGACGCTTCCGATTCTGATGCGCTGAGCGAAGGCGTCACGCAGCTTGAAGAATTGCGGACGATAGAGACAGGCCAGTATCATTACCATAATTCCTCAGTCGATCTTTTTGACGGGAATGGAACTGTCAAGGGATCCTACTCGATTGATTATGATATTGATTTTGGAGCCAGGACCGTGGGAGGAGGGAATTCTCAGATTGCAACCCTTTCAAACCCGGTAGGTTTTACCGGAGGCTTTACATTTAATCTGCCTGCACAATCTTTCTCTTCCGGGGCAGGCGACGCCAGTTTCTCTTACACCCATCTTAGCAACGCGGGCGGATTTTGTTTGACCGCTTGTTCAGCAGATCTTGTGAGCGTGACTTTAAATAATAATGAAGGGGACATCGCGGCAAATGCTGACCATGTTCTTGTTGTTACAGATTCAAATGTCTCAAAAACCTATTACGGGGTGGATACCCTGGAGCGCCAAAGCGGGCTTTCCTAAAAAGCCCCGGTCTTCTCTCCCAGATTCGGAAGGCCCAGACGTCCGGAGAGGGGGCTTTTGAAGCGAAATAAACAATGAAAACGGTTTGCAGAAGCCGCAAAGGCCTGTTATTTTTTGAATAGAGGGTCATTCCATGAAAGTAACCTTTAAAACTCTTTTGATGCTGGGCGTTATGCTTTTTGTGGTAGCACATGCCGCGTATGCGCCGGTGGAGGTCATTGAAGAGGGCGCGCCGGAAATCCCTGCAGGGTGGGCCCCTTACTTCCTTGTGGGGTTAACCAGCGGTGCTTTTTTTATCCGCCGGTTTTTTAACCGCCGGAACGACGGCTGAAGCGTTTTCGTCAGCTTTCCCTCCCAGCTTTCGATACACCCAAAACGTCCACCCGAGAATACCCGCGCTGTAGAGAAGCCATCCTACGTTACTATGAAAGAGCTGCAGCATGGCCGAGCCGCCTTTTTCCCGAGAAAGTTCCCCGGCAAGGGAGTAGCCATAAATGAGAAATGCCCCAAGACGGAAGTAGTTCATGATCAGCATCAGCGCTGACCCCACGGCGAAAATTTTAAGAAAATCCTCCCGCAGGAATTTTTGAAAATCAAAAATCATGAGCGCCGAAAAAACTCCGATGAAAAAGAAAACTCCATCAAGGCCGCTGCATCCGGGATCTATCCTCACCACGAGTGAAGGGTGTGAGATGACCCGGGATGACAGCCCTCGTGACACCTCAAAACCCAGTGCGTTCAGAGATCCCACAAGAAGGGGAATGTAAACCTGAGCCAGTGATTTCCATAAAACCGGATTCAGAAGGTCATAGCCCAGGCGCGATGTTCCCGCGAGAAAAGCGAAGAGGAATGCGGGACGGCTTGCACGGTAGTAGAGGAAGGGATTGATCCATAGAAACGCGCCGCTGACCATGAGCACAGTGCAAAGAATATAAATGGCCGCATAGTGGAGCAGGGGGGCTTGGCTGGCTGCTCCGTACCAAAAAGGCAGTCCTGAGGAATGGATGCTGCCCGCTAGAAAAAGGAAAAGACAGAAAAGATGAACCACGAGCCTCGTCCGGCTGAATGAAATTTGAATACGGTCCTTGAGCGCAAGAATAAGCAGTCCGTAGGCGCCCGCGGCAGGGAAAAGTTTCACAGGGGACAGGAAGTAGTTAAGATCCGCCAATTTTTGGAGGGCGAAAGCCTCCAGCAGGGGGATCCCAAAAGCCATTAAAAAAAGAGTGCTGATGGAAAGTCTTGAATGCTGATGAGAAGACATGATAACCGTATTAACGGCCAGGCTTGGAGAAGGGTTAATGCCGGCAGGAAAAGGAGACGAAATAGAAAAATATTTCCGTGTGCCCTTTCCCGGATTTTGATACATTAGTGATGATTTTCCAAAAACGATCCATGAAAGAGAACTGATTTTCGGTAAGGTTTTACCCCCTCCTGCCGGTCAGAATCCTAAGCTCATCTTCTAAAATATGATCAAAAAGAATCTGCGCATCCGTATTACCCGCTGGGACTTGATCGAGGCCGGGGAGTGTCTCGCCTGGTTCTTCTCGCTGCCTGTTTTTATTCTCGCCGGGACGGCCTCGTTTTTTTTACGCCGATTTCCCATGCGGAAAAAGCAGGCGCGCATCGGGGTCTTTATGTTCGCGGGGTTCGGCGATCATATGTTTGTACTGCCCATGATGGCCGAACTGAAAAAGAAATATCCGGACAGCTCCATCCAGGTCATTACCAATGCGGGGCGGCCCCATGAATGGAACAAAATGGTGTCCGGAACGATTTCTCTGCGGGGACGGATGCTGCCCGTGCGCCAGACCCGCAGCCTATGGTTTTACCGCGGGCTTCTTTTTGTGAGAAACCTTGGGCTGGTTTTGAAATTGCTCACGCTTCGTCTCGATGTTTCAGTTTCCATTGGGTCGGGGCCGACTTATGCAAACCTCGGGGCGCTGCTTTTTTATTACGGCGGGGTCAAACGGCGTCTGGGTTCTGAGTATGTGGAACCGCCTTACGCGCGTTACTTGTCGTCGCAGCCGAAAATTTTGCCTTGTGAAAATGTGCGGGCGAGTTATCTCAGGATACTCCCCTGGATCAAGGAAGAAACCCTTCGCTCCGTGTCTCACGATTATTCCGGCCGCCTTCTGATGGATGTCCCAGGACTTGAAAAAGTCTTGTCCTCAAAGGCCCTCAATCCGAAGCTTCCGCATGTGGTTATTCACCCTGGCGGAAAGCAGGGGATTAACCTTCGGCAATGGCCTGCGGACCGTTACCAGGAGCTGATTGCGAGGATTCTTGACGGGTTTGAAGTCCGGGTTTTTGTGACCGGAACCGCGGATGAGCGGGGGATGATTGGCGGAACCGGCGAAGCCTCAGACGCCCGCGTGGTGAATCTTTGCGGAGAAACGACGTTACAGGGTTTACTGGCATTACTGAAAACCAGTCTGCTGGTGGTTTCCAATGACACGGCAGTTCTTCACATGTCAGGCGCTGTCCACACCAAAAATGTTATCGGGATTTTTGGGCCCACCACGCCCAGCCGCGTGTCGCCTTTGTCTCCCGGCGCCCGGATCATCCAGCCGGACATGGCCTGCGCGCCTTGTATTCCGCTGGACGCTGCGGATGCCCGGAACCAATGCTCGAATTCCAATCGCTACGCCTGCATTTACGAAACCCCGGTTGACCGGGTTTGGAGTCTCGTCCAAGAGATTCTTTCCCGGGAACTGAACGAAAAACCCGCTTTAGCCGATCATTAAGAGACAGCTTCCTGAGTAGACTCCCCAGGGCTTGAAAGATCCATTAGAATATCCGTCGGATCCTTGTGCTTTTTTAAAAAGAGGCATTCACTTGATGATTCAATTTAATTCCGAACGCAAGACTCTCTCTCTTTTCAGTTATGAACTGAATCTCCGGTCTTCTTACCCATATTTGGCCGCCCTCACTTTTCTTTGGGTGTGTATGATGGCCCTCGTGAACCCGGTCGGGGAGTTTCCTTTTGCCGATGACTGGATGTACGCCCGTACCGCCTTTGAACTTGTGACCAATCACCGGCTGGTCTTGAATGATTTTCAGGCGGTAACGATTTTGTCCCAGGTGGTGTGGGGCGCGCTTTTTTCCATTCCGTTCGGTTTTTCTATGACCGCCCTCCGTTTTTCCGTCATTGTTCTGGGGTGGTTCGGGATCCTGGGTGCTTACGGCCTTTTCCGTGAATCCGGAGCCGGAAGACTCCTTTCTTTTTTAGGGGCTGCAGCCTTTGCCACCACCCCTTTTCTGGTCCTTCTTTCCAATACCTTCATGACCGATGTTCCCTTTTGCTCCATGTCTGTAATTTCTGTCTTTTTTCTTATCCGGTGGATCAATCATGAAAAACTCCGCGACTTTGCAGCCGGAACGCTTCTGGCTTGCGCGACGATCCTGATACGTCCGCTGGCCTTGGCCATTCCGATTGCTTTTAGTTTCGCCTATCTGGTCCGGCGGGGAATCTCCTGGAAAACCCTCTTTTTCAGCGCGGGCGCTATCGGCGCGCTTGTGGTCACTTTGATGCTTTATGAAACCTGCCTTAAAGCCACGGTCGGTCTTCCCGTCATGTATGTTCAAAAAAAGATGGTTTTCCGCGCAATCTTTGAATTTGACGATGCCTTGAAACACAAGCTTTTCATGGCTTTTTTTTACCGTCTGATGGTGGTCCTGATTTACTTGGGAAATTTTTTACTTCCCCTGATCCTGCTTGCGGCCCCGGCCCAGTGGAAACGACTCACGAAATCCGACCGGATCACGGGAGCGGCGGCGGCCGCGATTTATGCCGCGGGGGTTGGGAATTTTCTTTGGGGCATGAAGCTGGTTATGCCCATGGGCATGGACCAATTGTTCGACCTGGGACTTGGCTATGAAATGATGGACGGCAACACGCTTGGCTATAAACTGTTTACGGGACACGCGCCGCTTTCGTTTTGGATAGGCGTCACGGCGGCAGGCGTGGCGGGAAGCAGCTGGCTCATGGCCCAGGCCGCCCTTTTTGTGAAAGGGTTTGTAACCGATGTTCTCAAAGGCATCTCTCCGGCGAAGCATTGGCAGAGTGTTTTCTGTCTTGCCATTTTTTCAATTCATTTTATTCCCTTCGGTTTGTCCGGTCATTTTGACAGGTACCAGCTTTTTTATATTCCCTTTCTTGCCTTCTGGATTGTCGGCCTCAGCGGGCCGGCTGATTTTTCAGAGTACCGTAAGAGGATTCCTGTCTTTGCGGTGCTGACCGCTTTGTTTGCCTATTTCTCAGTGGCGGCAACGCACGACTGCATGATGCGCAACCGGGTTCGCTGGACGATGCTTCGTTATATGATGGAAGTGCGTCAAATTCCGCCTGAGAAAATCGATGGCGGGTACGAGTTTAACGGCTGGTACACCTACAGTAAGGACTATCAGAAGCGGCCGGATGTGAATTGGTGGTGGGTGATCGATGACAAGTACCGGGTCTCCTATAATCCTTCCGCCGAGGGGTACACGGTGGTGGCGAAAGTGAATTATGACCGCTGGATTCCCCAAGGGCAGGGAAGTATTTACATCCTGGAGAGAATTGCCGAAAAACGCCCGGATTATAAGGGTCCCGTCAGAAGCGTTTATGACATGTAATAGCGGCGAAAACATGATCACGAAAGTCTCGCGCATCAAAAGCCTTGATGCGGCGAGAGGCATCGCGGCTTTGATCGTTGTCGTATATCACTGCCTCCTGGCCATTCCGGTGCCCCCGGCTCTTGACTTTACCCAAACGCCTGAGTTCCGGACTTTGTGGCGGAAGTTTTTCCTGCCCGGAGATTTCGCGGTCACCGCTTTTTTTGTGATCAGCGGGGCTTCTTTCGGAGTTGCCTACAAAGACCTCTCGAAATTCAATGCGGTTGTTTTTTTCATCCGCCGTTTTTTTAGAATTTACCCGGTGTATCTTCTCGCGATGCTTACGGGCTTCGTGACAGGACTGATTTATTTGAAATTTGGAGGCCCCGGAATTGCGGATGCGAAGGACTGGCTCCATGCTCATTTTGTGCGCAGGCCCGACGCGGGCGTTTGGTTTCTTTACCTGACGCTGTCGTTTAACTGGTTTCTGGACAAGGCTTACTTTATTAATGTTCTCTGGACCCTTCCGATCGAAGCGCAGTTTTATCTTTTTGTCCCGGTGTTTGTTTTTTTGCTTTCCCGGGGAGGGATCCTCAAAGGCTCCACAGCCGTTCTTTTGTTTTGTGGCTGTCTTTACGTTTTTTCAAAAAAGCTGCATCTTCACGCGGCGCCCTTTGAACGCCTTTGGGAGTTCGGGGGTGGTTTTCTCCTCGGGCATTATTTGATTCATGATTACCCCAGACCCGGCTGGGTTGAAAACCTGCCCCGTTTTTTGCTTCCGCCGGTCTATTATCTTTCCCGGCTTAGCTTGCCGACAGCATGGTTCCCTTCGAATGTTTTCTCCGTGATCGCCGCGTTTTGTGTTATTCACATCTGCCTTCGCCACAGATCCTGGGGCGGGGAAAGGCGGCATGACCTTTGGATCCATTTGGGAGAGCGCTCTTATTCCCTTTATTTGTTTCATCTGCCGGTGATTGCTTTTTTTACCGCAGTTTTAAACGAATTCCTGCCGCCGGCTCCAGGGGTTGCTTTCTTTGTTTCTCTGACGTTGCTGGTGGTTCCTTCGACCAATTGGATTTGCGGTTACATTTACCGGTTTGAATTCTTTTTTATCAATTTGGGAAGACGCACTGCAACCTTTGTCCAGGGAGGGAGATAAGATGATCTTGGTATCGGTGATCATGAGTAATTTCAATTACTCGGCGTATTTAAAAAAATCGATTGGAAGCGTCTTGACCCAGACTTATTCCAACCTTGAACTTATTGTGGTGGACGACGGATCCACGGATTCTTCCCTCGAAGTTCTTAAAGGTTTTACGGACCCGCGCCTCAAGCTCGAGTTTCAGGGAAACCTCGGACAGTCCGCGGCCTTTAACCGGGCTTTTGCTTTATGCCGGGGAGAAGTTATTTGCTTTATTGACGCGGATGATTGGTGGAAGCCGCATAAAGTTGAGACCCTGGTCCGCTGGCATGAGTTTCTTTCCGGAAATTACGCCGTGCTTCAGCATCCTCTGGAAGTCGTTGATGAATCGCGAAAAGCGTCAAACTTAGCCTATCGTCATCTGCCCTCCGGTGATTGTTTTGAAGAAATGCGCAGGACAGGCCGAGTCGATTTTTTTGTCACGACCACGGGCTTGTCCTTTCGAAGGGAGCTTTTGAAAAAGATTTTCCCGCTTCCTGCCGCCCTTCGCATCTCTTCTGACGCATTTTTGACCCGCGCAGCCTTTGCTTTTGGCCCTGTGGTCACGATCCCTGAAGCCTTGGGCTGTTTGAGGATCCATCAGTCCAATGCCGGCATGACAAAGACGTTTGATTTTCATCAGAAGCTCCGGACGGGGATTATTTTCCCCGAGCTGAATGCCTTTTATGAAAAGCACAAAGTGGACTACCGGTTTTCTTTAAAAAAAACCAGCCGGCTCCGGCGTGCCGTTAGTGCATTCCTCCGCGAAATCCGGCGCCGTTAGACCCGGCCGGCTTTCCGGCAGCGCAAGAAGCCCCTTGACGGCCTGCCGGAACTGACTGATATTATGTCACTTCTATGCCATCGATAAACTCTCCAAGTTCCCCCAATCAGGCGTCTCCCATCGCGCAGCAGACTTCTTACGAAAAAATGCTCGACCGCAATTATTCCATGGTCGGAGAAAGTTCCGAGACCATGATCCGGCGGAAGGCGGACACCCTGCGCCAGGCGCTTGACGATTACCTCCCGGGCGCGAGGCTTAAAATCCTGGATTTTGGGTGCGGAGTAGGCCTTTTTGAAAAGGTGCTGAAAGACTGGCCCCGCCTTCAATCTTTAACCGGAATGGACATGTGCCCGGTGTCCATTCAGGAAGCCCGCAAGGCGGGAAACGGACGCTTTCTTTTGGGGCAGGGCAGGGAAATGCCGTTCCGAGACGGCGAATTTGACGGCCTTTTCACAGCCTCCACCCTCCATCACGTTGAAGTTCCGGACCGGCCCCAGGTGGTTCGTGAAATGGCCCGGGTCATCCGTCCCGGCGGATTTGTGGGCGTTTTTGAACACAATCCGTATAACCCGGTCACACGTTTTTTCGTGCATATTTGCCCGATTGACAAAGGGGTGACGCTGGTGAAGCCCGGCCGTCTGCGCGTGCTTCTCAAGGAGGCCGGCCTGGAAGTGCTTGAAACCCGGTATGTAATTTTTTTTCCGACCTTTTTGAAACCCTTGTGCGAAAGAGAGCATGCCCTTCGTGCCTGGCCTGTGGGCACTCAGTATCTGATGATCGCGAGAAAGCCTGAGAAGCCGAATGAATAAGATTGAGCAGAACCAGAAAATTGAACGGGAGTTTCACGACAAGTGGGCCCAGGAAACGGATCTGAACGCGATCCGTCCTGAAATTTACTTTGAGTCCTACAGCGCGTTTGAAAACCGTTTTGCGCTGGAATCTTTCGGAAATATCCGCGGAAAAAAGATTTTGGACTTGGGCTGCGGCAACGGCGAAGCCGCGGTTTATTTCGCGAAGCAGGGGGCTCTCGCGACAGCGGTCGACATTTCGCCGTCCTGCGTTGAGAATGCGCGGACCCTGGCCCTGAAGCACGGCGTCAAGATTGAGGGCGCCGTGATGGAGGCAGAGCATCTGCGTTTCAGCGACAGCACCTTTGACCATGTCTTTGGTTTGGGGGCTTTACACCACTTCGCTGATCTCGATCAGTGCATGAAGGAAATCGCGCGCGTTCTTAAACCCGGCGGCAGCGCCGCGTTTATCGAACCCCTCAGCCACAACCCAGCGATTGCGGTTTACCGGGTGCTTGCCAAAGAGGTCCGGACTCCGACCGAAGCGCCGCTCAGCTGGGACCGCTTGATGGGCCTTAAAGCGTACTTCAGCTCGCTTGAACACCGCGAGTTCTGGTTTTTCAGCCTGCTCATCTTTTTCAAATTCTTTTTTGTGGAATGGGTGAATCCTTCAAAGGTGCGCTACTGGAAAAAAGTCCTTGATGAAGCCGCGAAATATGAACCTTTGCTGAAAAAACTGCGCGCCTGGGATGAACGTTTTTTGAATCGCTTTCCCTACTTTAAACGCCATTGCTGGAACACGGTCCTTATCCTGAAAAAATAAATGCGCGATACCTTCTTTTACCTGTCCGCTTACTTTAAAAGTAAAACAGGACTTCTCACCTTCGCCGTTCTTTTCGCGTTGATGTTTCTTCCCCGCGCCTGGCCTCAAAAGATGATGGGCTGGCTTTCAGCTTTGAATCCGCATAAGGTGCTGACTTTTTCACTCATGACCGGATTTCTCCTGCGTTTGTTGTGGATAGGACTGGCACCCACATTGCCCTATTCGGATTGGGGACACCCGGATATGGATGAGTCCGACATTATTCATCTGCAGGCGATCAGCGCTTCTCAGGGCCAGGAGCTTACCAATGAGGATGGGACTCCGAGCGGACGCCGGCCCGTGGGCTACATTTTTTTTATTGCGCTGCTGTACCGGGTTTTTGGCGTTCATCCATGGATGGTGATGGGGCTTCAGCTTTTGTTAAGCACGTTTGTCATTTATCAGGTCTTCCGGCTTGTCCGGTTTTTGGGTGTGCCTTGGATCACCCATCTTGTGACTTTTCTTTGGGCCGTTTATCCGCCTGCCGTGATTTCGTCCGGCATTGTTCTGGATGAACACCTTTTTATTCCGCTTTGGTTTTGGAGCCTCGAAATTCTTCTGCGGAATGCGGGGGCACTGAGCTGGAAAAAGGCGGCAGGGCTTGGTCTTCTTTGGGGTGTTTCAACCGTGGTAAGAACGCAGTCCATCATGATGCCGGTTCTCGCGGCGTTCTGGGGGCTGTGCTATTTTCGCGGCAAAATTTCCTGGCTCATGAAATGCGCTTTGATGATGGCGCTTCTGCTTGCGGTGAACCTTCCCTGGGCGGCCCGCAATTACAGGGTTTGGGGCATTCCTATTTACTACACGGCCACGGGCGGGTTTGTCTACAGCATGCTGAACCCTTATTCGCGGGGCGACATCACGCGCGTTCCTGAAAAAGGGGAGCGGTATTATTCCGAGGAGTTTCATCACGTGAAGAATGAGGCCGAGGCGCATGTGATCGGCTGGGCCATGGCCAAGAAATGGGTCCTTGAAAACCCCGTGGATTTCCTTGTGCTCATGACGCAAAAAACCCTTTGGCTTATGAGTCCTGACAACTTTGAATGGGCGGTGAACCTCCACGCGCCCCTGAATCAAAGAACCGGGCGGATCCCTCCGGCCGGCGCCGTGCGGGCCCTGACTTTTCTGGAGCGGCTTTTTCACAATGTGTTTCTTTACGGATTCCTGTTTCTGTTTTTCTCAGGCTTTTTGACAGGCGCGCGCGGTCTTTTTAAAAACCGCGAATTTATTTTCTTTTTCCTTTTGATCGCTGCCTGGATCGGGCTTCATGCCATCCTCAATCCCTTTGCCAAATACCGGTTTCCCATGGACCCGTTTTTTTTCGCGGTCACCCTGTATTTTTTTCACAAGACGTTTTCTCGCAAGCCTGATAAAGGGGCGCCGGCGGCATGAAGCATTTAAAAAAAATCTCCCATCTGCTCTTTAGCCGGCCGCTTCTCTATAAAGGCCTGCGCATTATTTTTCTGGGAGGGCTTCCAACGCCGCCCCTTTTGAAACTGCTGGATTCCGGAAGTGAAGACGTTCTGCTGGATGTGGGCTGCGGAACGGGCTTTATCGCGGAGAAAACGGTCTACAAAGAATATCTGGGCTTCGATCATGATCCGAAAGTCATTGAAATTGCCCGCAGGAAAAATTTGCCCCGAACTTCGTTCGCATTGGCCGACATCCGGGAGTATGATTTTTCAAAGGTCCGCCCGACCAAAGCCGTGCTTTACGGGATTCTTCATCATCTGCCGGATGAAGCGTGCCTTGAACTTCTGGAGTGCCTGGCGAAAGTTGTTTCGGGCTGCGTGGTAACCCTGGATGGAGTTTATTCCCGGTATCACGTGGTTAATAACCTGCTCTGTAAGCTTGACCGGGGAGAATATGTCCGGGATGAAGAGGGGTGGGACGCCTTGATTCGAAAATCGGGCTGGAAAGCCGAGACGCGTCTGATTCACTACGCCAATACTAAAATCGCTAAATACCTTTCTTACCGCCTTCTCCCGCCGTCTCTGAAATAAGGTAAAGGGGCCGCTGCTTCACCTCTTCATAAATCCGCGCAATGTATTCCCCGATGAGTCCGATCATGATGAGCTGTATGCCGCCAAGCATGACGACCACGAGTAAAAGGGAAGTCCAGCCCTTCACCGGCGCTGAAGTAAAAACCCATACCGCAAGGGAATAGACCGCGAAGAGCGCAGCCGCAGCGCTCATGAAAAGCCCAAGGTAGGTCGCCATCTGCAGCGGCACAGCCGTGAAAGACGTGATGCCGTCGAGCGCGAACTTCAGCATTTTGAAAAAGGAAAATTTGGTTTCTCCTCCGAATCGCGGGTCCCGGGAATAAAGAATCTCTTCCTGTTTGAATCCGACCCAGCTGGTCAGGCCGCGCATGAAGCGGACCCTTTCCGGAAGGTTTTTAAGCGCGTCCGCCGAACGCCGCGACAAAAGCCGGAAATCGCCGGTTTCAAGCGGGATCTTCACATGGCTAATGCGGTTGATGACCTGGTAAAAAAGAGAGGCCGTCATTTTTTTAAAAGCGGTTTCTCCCTTGCGTTCCGTGCGGACTCCGTAAACCACATCCGCGCCGGCCCGCCATTTTTCAATCATCAGTGGAATGATTTCGGGAGGATCCTGTAAATCGCCGTCAATCAGGACCACGGCATCACCCCGGGCCTGGCCCAGCCCCGCGCTCAAGGCCGGCTGGTGACCGAAGTTTCGGGAAAAGCGAAGTCCCTGGATGGCGGGGTTTTTGCGGGCCGCCTCCTGAATAAGGGTCCAGGAGGAGTCGCTGCTTCCGTCATCCACGATAATGAGTTCAAAAGGGTAGCTGCTCAAGGCCGCAGAAACACGGGTCAGAAACTCAGGAAGGGTCTGCTCTTCATTGAAGATGGGTGCTACAACACTGATTAATTTTGAATCGGTCATCCGGACCCCGGGGGGTTATAGGGCAAATTACGAAAGGCGAGGAGATCATAGTCACTCGGGGGCCGGGTGTCAAATACGGTGTCCGGAGGAGGTTTTCAGCGTTGTTTTAAAAACGGTAAAATCCTTTCTTGAGAAGACTGCTCCAAGACGATCAATCACTAGCATTCTTGGCTTTCTTTGATTTTTGCTTTCAGTGTTCACGGGAATGGCAATTCTTTTTTTGACAGAGCTTTTTTCATCAGGTATTTTTTCATCCACTATCCGGTCTTTTTAAAAACTTTTTCAGGAGTTTATGCTAACCCCCCCAATGAAAAAAGCGATTGGCCTTTTGGTGCTTCTTTCCTTTATATCAAAGGAAGCTGTTTGGGCCGATTTTTCCAGTTTTCCCTCTGTCCTACCCGCTGAAACCCAAGCCACTCTTTCCGTTCAGCTTCCCGCGGACCTGGGAACCGTAGAGTCTCTTGATTATCCGGAACAAAACCCGGAAGCCCCGCTTATTTTTCAAATCAAAACCCTGCACGGTCATTACGAGACCGCGCATAAAATCAAAAGTATTGTCCGGTTTCTTAAAGAGCAATACGGGACCGATCTTTTGTTTGCCGAAGGCGGCAGTGGAAAACTGCATCCCGAGTATTTGAAATTTGTTCAAGGGGCGGAGAGAAACACCGAGGCCGTAGACCGGCTGGTTCAAAAAGGGGAAGCCACGGGTGTTGACCTTGCCTTGCTGGATGGAGGACTGGAAGCCTTTGGGGTTGAAGATGCTGAGGCCTATAAAGCCTCGTTCATGGGATTTAAGAAAGTCCTCGGAAGTCTTGATAAAAATGAAGAGGTCCTGGAGCAGCGCCGAATGGCGCTTGAGAAAACAGCCTCCAAGGTGCTGCCTCCGGAAACCCGTGATCTTCTTGAGCAATGGCTGAACTTTAATGCCGGGCGGCGTGATTTCCTGGCCACTGTGAAATTTTTGCAGGCCGAGGCTCAGACCCGCTTGGCTGTTGATTTTCAAACCCCTTTTGCCCAATTTGGCTGGCCGCAGCTGACGCGCCTTGTTTTAATTACAGAGCTTGAAAAGAAACGCAGCGAGGAAAAGCTAAAATCCGAGACCCTGGAACTTGAAACCCAATTCCCGGCAAACCAGCCCGCTAAAAATTTCCTTGCCTTCATCGAGTCCAAAACGCTTTCTCAGAATACCGGCGCCGGAGAAGAAATACCCCGCCGTATTGTAGAAAAATTTCTGGTCGAGGCTAAATCCTCAGGAATCTCCTTGAAGGATTACCCTCAGACGGTTTATGCCGCGGCCCGCAAGGTCATGGAAAACGAATTGGATTCCAGAATCCTCTTCGAGGAAATGGAGCGGCTTTTTGAAGAGCTTTTGGAAAAAGAAATGAACACTCCGGAACAGCGGGAAATTGTCCGCAACTATCAAAATCTTATGCTGACCCGGAAGCTGCTGCGTCTTGAGATGTCACCCCGTGATTGGGAGAATTGGCAGGGGGCAAAAACCTCTGCGATCGAACCCTCTTTGGCAGAAAGTCTTGAGACCGCTGAAGCTTTTTACCAAGGTATGAGCCGCCGGGAAGAGGCCTTTCTTGACCGGATGGCGGAAGGCCTTAAGAAGCGGAGACAAAAGACAGCGGTTCTTGTGACCGGCGGGTTTCATGGTGCGGGCATGAAAGAGCGCCTGCGCGAACGCGGGATGGGGCTTGTCGTGATTACACCGCATGTTTCAGGGGACCTTGGAAATGATCTTTACCACAAAATCATGATGCGCAGCGCCGGCCTCGAACAAACGGTTTTGGCAAACGACCCTGCGGCATCCCTTGCTCAGGGGTGGGATGTTGCGGGACAAAGTTCGGCCATCAGGCAGGCGCTTCGTGAAGAAGGCTTTGAAGTGGACATGAAAGGACCTTACTTTTCAGCCGTTCAAGAGAGTCTTTCGAAACGATCTGAGCTCAGATCCTTGAACAGCCCTTTTGCGGAAGAAGACCGCGGCTGGGATGGGATTGTCCGGAAGTACGGGATTAACGGAAAAATTACAGGGACAAGAGACGCTGAAGGAAATCCTATCGGAAAATTTGCGTCCACGCCGTCACCCTATGTTGACTTTGTCTTCGCAGCTTTGGGACTTCCGTCCAAAGGACCTGCGCTGGTTCTTGATGCAGGTCATGGTACCGGTGCTCTTCTCGGCCGGCTCGCAAGCCGTGCCCTGAAACTGAACCCGGAAATTCGTTTTGCCGGAGTGGAAGGAAGCCCGGATCATTTCAAGGCAAGTCAGGCGATTCATTCGCAGGCCCTTAAGAAAAATCTTATCAAACCCGGCCAGATCAATCTCATGCGAGGAAACTTTAATGACCGCAAAGATCTGTTCAGGGAGGCCTCTGTGGTCGTTTACGCGGAGGCTGGTTCAGGTGATCTGAATGCTTTTGCAGAAACGCTTCGTGAGCTTCGTCCCGGTGCCCGCCTTGTCACAATCGGGGAAGATGCCAGCGCGCCTGAAAAACTGCGTGAGCTTCTCACTTCGAATGGCGATTTTGATGTCAGAGCTAACGAAGGCTTCCCCAGAATTACTGTTTATACCCGGCGCTCTGAGCTGCGGACAGGGGATACTCAAAACGGTTATGAGTTGGTTGAGAAAGAACTGGATGTGAGATCGCTTTTCCCCGCAGATCAGCAGGACAAGCCTCTCAACCAGATTGTTTTTGTTTCAGACAACACCGGCACGATGGTTCAGGGGTATGGGGATCCGCTCAGCGGCACTATTCTTGAGGACAGTATCAAACTCTTAGGCCGGGACGGGTTTTTCCTGCTTGTGAATTCCGGAGACCCGCTTAAAGACCTGGCAGAAAGAACATACACTCCGCTTCTTGATGGAATCTCCGGCTCGGGCCGAGAACATTTTCACATTGTGGCTGACGGCGGGTCCCGCCGCATAGGATTTGCGGCAGATGCCTCCGTCCGTTACCGGGAAGAGCTCGATTCCTGGCCCAAGGCGCGCCGTTTTGAATATGCCAAAGCACTGGCAGAGGCTTTTTATCAAGAACTCAAAAAGCGGCAGGGTTTTTTGGCAGAGGCCTTAAAAGATACACCGGATTCAAAGATTGATGCCATCCGGGATGAACGTATGGCAGCGCTTGAGGCCATTGGCCCCGAAGCCTGGGGAGAAAAGCAGGCCGATGAAGCCAAGTATATTTTTGATCTGCTTCCGCAGGATTTTCTGAAAGGCTGGGGGCGGGTTTTTGTTTACGATGTGGGACCGAAGGTCAGTTTTGATGCACCCTCCTTAAGAGATTTATTGCCTGCAGAATTCACGCCGGGAATCATGACCGAAGTTCAGAAAAAGTATCCTCCAGGGACAGAAGACCTTTACGTGGTGTCTGTCCCGGGCGCTGTGGATATGGCGCGCGTTTCCAAGATTGAAGGCGTAAGCAAAACTTTGAACGAGCAGATTTATCGGCAGCTCGACCCGAAACAGCCGCTCCTTATGATTGTGATCGGTGACGGAGACAATGATATTCCGACTTTTAGTTTGAAAGGCCCTGCAGGGTTTTCGCATGCTGTTGTTCCAGTCTTCTTGAGAAGCCTGCCTTCTTATGCCTCACGTCTTCCCGAAGGGACATTTATTGCGAACGATAAAATGGCGGGAACTGCGCAGGTTCTTGATCATTTAGCGAAGCACGCCGGCAAAATGATTTCAGAAATTCCGCCTTTAAGACTCCGGCAGTGGGTACGCTCGGAACTCCGAACAGGGGCAGCGGGTGTTAATCAGCAAGCTTCTACGGCGCCCTCGCTGACACGCGAAGATCTTCTTGGACTCAAGTTTTTGGATGCTTCCCGCCGTGCTATGGGCGATCGTGACCAAATTCTCGTTGAGGTTGAGGGGATTCCGGAAGGCATTTACGTGCACCGGAATGTTTTTAACCCGGCCATTAAAAATGTGAGCAGTCCGCTTTTGGGACAGGTCCTGGAGATTAACCCAGGCGACAGGGTTCTGGACATTGGAAGCGGGACCGGTTATCAGGGCATTATCGCGGTCAAAAAAGGCGCGGGTCATGTTTTGGCCACGGATGTCAGTGATGAAGCAGTTTCCAATATCGAGCACAATATCCAGCATCTTGGCCTGAAAGGAAAATTGGAGGCCAGGAAAAGCGATCTTTTTGAAGCCGTTTCTCCGGAAGAAAAGTTTGATCTGATTATTTTCTCACCCCCGCTACTAGCCGGCCGTCCCTCAAGCATTTTGGAGAGATCTATTTATGATGATCAGAGGGATGTCTTGAAGCGCTTTTTTGAAGAAGCTTCCCGGTATCTTGCCCCAGGCGGCCGTATCCAGATGATTTTTTCGCAAAGCGACATGGAAGACTTGCGAGAGCTTGTCGATGGGGCGTGGAGCATTGAGGTTCTCGAAACCAAAACCTACGAAGGCCGCAACCAAGGATATAACCTTCTCAAGCTTGAAAGGATTTCTGCTGCGGAGACGACGCGCTCTGAATTGAGGACAGAAAATGCGGAAGCGATTGGTCTGGACGGCCGCTTGAAGGGCCTCGACCTTTATGAAAAGGTGTTCAGCCAGGCACCGGATACAACGCTTCGCGTGGGACGCGATATCGCGCACACGGGAGCTTTGCAGGCTGCGGCGATCATTAAAGGAATCCAGGGCAAGAGAAAGGCCTATGATGCTGCGGGGCAGAAAGACCGTGATGTCTTTATTATCTTTGCAACCGGTAACACGCAGTGGCTTGGCCTTACAACGCTTGCCAGTATTTTGGACAGCTGGGGCAGCTGGGATGATGAAACACGCCAGCTTCTTACGGCAAACGGAGTGGATCTTTCCGATAAGCCGGACATGGGCCGCATCTTTGCAACGCATCTTGACACCATTTTCCCTCAAAGCCGAGATGACTATTACTCCTATGCCAATGAACTTCACAATATGTTTGATAAACTCGGAATATCGCGCGAGAAACGCCGCATGTTTTATGGGGACGTGAAGAATGATCTCATCGAACCCGGCGCGGATAACAAAATGGACAAGGCCGAATTTGAAAAAGTCCAGGCTTCGATTGATCAAGAAGGTTTGAAGCTTGATGAGTTTTTAAAAGGCCAGCTTGCCCAAGATCATCCGCAGTACGCCTACCTTGAAGCCGTCAACCGCTACACAAAGAAGATGGCGGAGTTTGTTCTGGCCAAAGGCCCCGACATTGCGCTTTTCAGCGCCGGACCTTCGTATGAGGGAAAAGGGCACTTTGCTTTTAATGAAGCGGGAACGCCTTTTGATCAAGGTCTTGTGATGTCGCTTCTCAGTTACCACGCGGCGGCGGGGAATATCAAGGACCGCGGCGGGATGCAGCATTTTCGTACTCCGTCGGGCGAGATCAAGATCGGCGGCGCGACTTTGGGACCCAAAGAAATCAGGAGCAGCCACCCGATTTTTATCACCATTATTAATGGTAAGGAAAAGCGCGAGTCTGTCCGCAGTCTTGTGGAAAGAACAGCCGACATTCAGTACCCCATGACCGCCTTGCAGATCGGCGCGCCGGGCAGTGTCCTGATTATGGAGTCTGCTTCGGGAAGCACGCTTCGTTATTTTACAAACACGTGGGATTTTGTTGAAATTCCAGCCCGGGAATGGAATGCGGATCTGCAGGCAAAGCTGTTTGTCCGCCTTTCAAAAGAAACCGGAAAACCTGTCTCGGCGCTTACTATCGATGACTGGCTTCAGTCGCCGGGAAAAGATCAGACTGAAATTGCTGCGATCCGTACCAAGAACCTTATTGCGCTGACAACTCTCCAGCCCTGGGAGGTTTTGAGGGATGAGGTCGTTAAAACCCTGAACAAGGACCCGCTTAAATCCGAACAGGTTCCTGCACGTCTTGGGCTTCGCCCCGGCGATGAAATCGTTCACATCGGTCCGCATCTCGACGATCTTTCGCTTGCCGCGCAATTTCTGGTCTCCGAGTTTTCAAAACAGGGACACCGGCTCTATTCCTATTACACGGCGCCCGGATACACGGCCGTTTCGGATGAATATGTTTTAAGTGCGCTTGGAACGCTCAAGAACTTCAGGGTGGATGAGCTTGCGGCGCTTGCGGAAGAAACCCGTTCTGTCTTCGCCTTCAAGCAAAGTGAAGAAAAATACCTGCGTCAACTCATCAAGGTTCTCGCTGCACGTG
Organism: uncultured bacterium; assembly: GCA_964434115.1. Classification (GTDB taxonomy): domain Bacteria; phylum Omnitrophota; class Omnitrophia; order Omnitrophales; family Aquincolibacteriaceae; genus ZLKRG04. The sequence goes on along the minus strand of CAYSSX010000004.1, from coordinate 119,460 downwards.
ATCTTGCCTATGACCCTATGGATTACGACACCTGGTCCCAGATGCCTGCTGAAGAACAGAAACTCCGGGCTAAACTGCTCTTCCTCCGGTTGAATTTTGAATCCTCTCTGAAGGGGCAGCTTTCATCGCCGGAAAGAATTTCTGCGCTGAGGGATGCACTTGAAATTTATATCCAGGCCAAGCCGCATTGGGGATCTTCTGAAATTGTGGTCATGCAGAAATTGAAAGTAGCCCTCCGCTTTGTGGAAGAACAGACCGAACTCATGAGCCGCGGCGTGGGGTACGACGATATTTTCTTTCCTTTTCAATCCAGCTGGTACGCGCTTGAACGCAAGGGGACAGCACGGCAAAGCGACATTGACGTGATTAAAGACGTGATCCGTTCCAAAAAGCCACGGATGGTTATTGTAAACGGGGAAGGCTTTATGGATCACGGCGCTCACTCGATCACCGAGATGACAGTCAAGGTTGCTGTGAAGGAGCTTTATGAAGAAGGCGCATTGCCTGACGGGTTCCGGATGTTTTTTTACCGCGGAGTGTGGGACCGCGCGGAAATCACCGGGCGTCCTGACCAGATTCTTGTCGCGTTGGGTGAAGAAGAATTGGAGGAGAATAAATCGAGCTTTGTCCGCAACTACCCTTCCCAGGCACCGGCATTGGTTCCAGACGCAAGCGTGAAGGAACCGATGTTTTTCTCTGATCAGGTGGTCACGAACGCGCGCGAGACGCTGGCGGAATGGGCAGGCCTCAACGGCAGGAAAACAGATGACCCCGCGCTTCAGGGTATTCTCGCTTTTGACATGATTGATTTTAAATCCCGCACAGCGGTCGAGTCTTTTCTTGCGGAGGTTGTTGCCAAGAAAACTGAACTTGACCGCGTGCAGATTCCGATCAACCGCGCTTCCTTGAGCAAAATCATTGGTTCCGCGCCTCCTTACGCGGATCTTTCAGGTCAGCCTGGCGAAAAGTTTCTTTCAGTTTTAGCTGCCGCGGGTTTTCCTTTTGAAACGGTTCTCACAAAAGAAGAAATTGAAAAAACAAAGGTTGAAGTCCGCTCCGAGCTTCGTTCTGATGAAAATGAGTGGAAGGCAGGGGATCAGGTCCGGGACACACAGTTTCTGGATACGGTTTATACGATCGAATCTATCGATTCCTCTGCGGGCAAGGTCAGATTTACTTCAGGACTTGAGGTGAGTGAACGGCAGCTTGGAATGCGTTTTGTTCGTGTTTCTCCCGCGGCATTGTCTCTTTTGCCGCCTGCAGAGCAAGAGTTTAGGGACAAGGCTGCGGCTGCAGGACTTCATGCGGGGGACCGCTATGGTCTTGGCCCGGCTGTTTATACATTACTCGAAGCCGTGAATCATCCTCAGTATGGCTGGGCCTTCTTGTTCCGTGTTGAGAAAAGCGGGCAAGCTACGGAACAAGGCTACTTGATTCCCGATTATTTTCAGCAGTTCAAGCTGGCGGCACGATTGATTGTGGACGCAGAATTTACCGTGCAGCAAGAGCCGGCTCCTGAAGCCGAAGTTTACGCGCCAGTTGTTTCAAAACCCGCCGATCAGGGCTTGATCAAAAAGCATCTTGAAGGTGAGCGCGCAGCAGATTTGACGGCGGATGAAGAACTTTGGAACCTTTTGCCTGAAGAAGTTCGTGAAAAAATTGAGCGGGTGATTGCCGAGTACCGCGATCAATGGAAAGCCGGGGATATTGAACGCGAAGACGGTTTTTCTGATGAAAAGCGGGCTGTCAAAATTGCCTGGAAGGGAACCATTCGAGGCGAAGAGATTGACGGCATCATTGTTTCGGGCGTTTTGTTTAACCGCGATAACATTGGAGAAGATTTCCGGGGGTTGAATTGGGGATCTTCCTCTGCTGGAACGGAAGATCTTGATGAAGAGACCATCCGGGAAAGTGCTATCAGTGTGCATGTGGCCGCTGATGGACGCCCGGATCTCCGGCCCGCGGCCTTTGCCCAGAAAGGCGGGCATGGAGGAAAGACGGCGGCCAAGAAATTTGCGAATGCAAGAACCGTGCTTCCCCAAAAAGGATTGAGAACACCGGTCGCCGTGGGGTTTGCTCTTTATACACCCGATCACATTAAAAAAGATGGCGAACCGCTGGGCGCTTTTATTTCAGCGCACCGTCAAAGCGAGAAGCGCTTCAAGACCTATCAGGAAAAAGCGGTCAATGGACTGCTTCGTGGATATGCCAATGCCATGGCTGACGTGAAACGCCGGGCCCTGACAACTTTTCAAATTACATACTTTGATCCTGCGCAAGTTATTCCAGAACTTTTAAAAGAAAATAACATTGATCAACTTTCAGAAGTTTATGGAAGGGAACTCCGGAAAGTTGTGGATGCCGGGCTGTACCCGCATTCCCCGCATTTTGCCAACTTCGAAGCGGATCCCTCAGGCAGACTGCCTACAACATGGCATGATCTCGGCGGGTGGGAGATTCGTGAAGATTTGACGCCTGAACAGGCTTTTGGCTACGCGTACATGACGCTGACATACGCCATGCTGAATCTGAAAATCCGTTTTGGAAACCGGCTGGAAGAATTTTACAAGGCGGGCTACATCAATCCCTATCAAGCCTTTTTTAAAGGATTTTTTCACGATCAGCTGGAGAATCCGGATTTCAATCTGAATGACTTTAAACTTGATCATGACGGCCGAAGCAGCCTCGAGTATGCGGCCTACGATGTTGTTTACCGCGATGCTCCCCAAACACTTTCGCCTCTTTACAAGCGTCTGGATCAGCCGTTTGTAAAAGTTCTCCGAACGGTGATGGGCATGCCGGTCACGTCCGAAGAACGCAGTTCTTTCAAGCCTGACAGCGGAAGCAGAATGACCCGTCCAAGGCCTATTTCCTCTAATGTGCTGGATGAAGAATGGGAAGATGGTGAAGGGGTCGCGGTTCATCAGATGTATGAAAGGGCCCGCCAATCGGTAGGCATGGACGCCCTGGGGCCTCAATTTGTTCAAGAATACATTGTTCCTGAACTGAAGGCTCTTGTTGCCCCGGAAGATATTGAGGGAGTGGTGGAATACGGAGCCGGTGCCGGAACCCTGTGGGATTGGGCGCATGATGGTTTCGCGGATTGGTATCCGGGAAATCCGCGCTATCCATCATGGATTCAGACCGACATGAATATGGATGCCCTTCGTTACAGCAGGGGCCGAGTCAAAAAAGTTATCCCTGTGGATTTGCGTCATGAACCGATTCCTTTTAAGGACAAGGCCGCGGCAGTCAGCTGGGCGGGTCTGGATACCCTGCCTGTTCCGGAGCTCCCGGCTGTAATCCGTGACATCGCAGCAACTTTGAAACCTGGCGGGAAGCTGATTGTGGGACTTGATATGGGTTCTTCCATCACGACCGAGGTTTATGAAGCGCAACGGAATGGATGGGTCGCATTTCCTTATTTTACAGAGATTGCTCCCGGCGAATGGCGTCCTACAGGGATGATGACTATCGATTGGAATCTCATGAAAAGAAAATTTCAGCCCAAAGCGGGAGAGACGGCTGTTTGGGGAATGATCCGGCAGTACATGACGGTTTATACGGCCCGCCCCTCTTCTCCTGAAGCGGCCGTGAGTCAGGCGCTTCAATCGGAAGGTGGGACGGCCAATCTTAAAGTTATCAGTCAGTGGCTTGCTGAAAAATCGCGGGAGACGCAAACGCTCAAACATGTGGCTGTGTCGAGGCCTGCACTGCATCTTGAGCGGGTCAAGCGCGCCGCCGAAGCCGCGGGATTTTCGATTCAATCCGCAGGAGAAATTTCTAAGACATATCTGATCGACCGTTCAGCTATTCCTGGGCTTCATCCCGCTGTGAATCACATCCTTTATTCGGAAGGGATGGTGGTGCAGCAGGTGACAAGGGGTATTGAAAAAGGAAAGGTCCGGGTGGACGCAAAATTTCATTTACTGACCGCCGTTAAAACCGGAGAGCCCAAAGAAACTTTGGCTTATACGCCTCTTGGTATCGCGGCGTTGAATGGCGGACGTCTGGAAGGTTCCAGGCCGTTGGTTTATCAAATGGCGAAGTTACTTTCCTCGCCGGTTACAGTTGCTGGAAAAGAAGAGGTGCGGATTTCTGAAGCGAAGGCGATCGAAATCATCGAAGGGGTCATTCGTGAAGCCTTGAAAAGTGATAAGGTCACGAAACCCAGAAAAAGATTTGATGAAGCTGCCGCTGTTAAAGCGATTGCCAAAGACCTCGCAGGGATTTTCGGGAAGTTGAATGAGCGTGAAGTCAACAACGCCTTTATCAAAGCCCGTCTGGGCTTCACACAGGCGGGTTATGGTGCCAGCATTGCAGGCCGTTTGAACGAGGCCTTGGGACGGTCGGAGCTTCGTGCTGAAGACGCTGAGTTGTGGTCCGCGCTTATTGAGATCGCTGAAGGCAGAACTCCGAGAGCCGAAGAACTTGAAAAGCTTGAAACCCTTCTTGATCAGGACCCTGCGCAGTCGGTAACGGCACAGTACTTTGGAACGGATAAACAGAAAATTGTGGCGGACCGGATCGAAGTTTTAAGAAAAGTCTGGCCCTCATTCCGGGAGTTCTGGAAGACACAGGTTCTGCGTGAGGATGTCGCGATCGATTCCCTCTGGCGTGTTTACCTGCCTCTGGCCCAGTGGGTGCTCGCTGAAAAAAGAAGCCGTCGTCCGGACGAACTTTTTGTTCTTGGCATCGGCGGTGCGATCGGAAGCGGGAAGACCACTTTGTCCCGAGTGATGGCGCTGCTGCTGAACGAAATGCTGGATGACAGCGAAGGTCAGGCTGTGGCCCGCTCGCTGGATGATTATTACTTACCGAAAGACGTCCGCGAAAAGCTGCGTGAAAAAGGCTACGCACCGGGTATGAAGGTCAATCGTGCCTTGCCCGGAACTCAGGATGTCGCGTGGATTGAACGCAATATTCGCGAGATGGAACAGAGCGGACCAGACACCGTTGTTGAATTGCCGCGTTTCAGCAAATTGAAGGATGACCATGAAACCCCGGATACGATTAAGGGCAAGATTGGAGTCTTTGTGTTTGAGGGGTGGCTGAATGGAGCGAATACGGATATCGATGTCTCTCAGGTTGAGCCCGGTCTTAAAAGAGTGGTAGCTGAAGAGCTTCAGAAGTACAAACCCGTTTTTGACCGCTTTGACGGATTCTTTGCTTTCCCGCGGCCTACGGTTGAGCGCATGATCGCAGGACGTATTCAACAGGATGAACACCAGGCCAGGACCAGCGGCAGGCGTGAATTTACGGATGAGCAGATTGGCGCTTTGATCCGCTATTGGGAAGTCGATCACTGGCAGCCTCCGGTAACATCGCCTTCGCCTAAAAATGAAACCACGACGCTCTGGATTGAAGCTGAGGAATCAAGAAATATTACGACTGTCCGCGCGGGCGGAAAATGGAATCCCCGTTCAGAGCTCAGGAACCTAGAAGAAAAGAAACAGGGCTGGCTGCGTGAGGAGCTTGGGCTCAGTGAAGAAGTTGTGATGGCTCTTGCCTCCGGGGATTCTGTCCGTTGGCGTATGCGTGATCTTCACGCTCTTTTATCAAAGCGCTATCTAGGAAAGCTGTCAACGCTCACGGCGGCGGGAGGTTCGGCATCTTTTGCGTATGCGCTTGGCATAGCTGAACCTTATAAAAAGGAGATCGAACGCATTTATGATCAGTTTTTGGGTTATGCAGAAAAGACCTCTGAAGCCCTTGGGCTGACGGATTTCCGGATGCTGAATGCTGTTTATGAAAAGCTTTCTGCTTACAACGGACAGCCTGTCGTCAAATTATCAGAGCGTCCGGTTCTTCAGAGAACTTTTCTCCGGGAGCTTCCGGCGCGTGTTGCAGCTTTTGACACAAGCCGGATTCCTCAGACGATAGAGGGGAAAGAACACTTGGCCGTATTTCTCAAGGACACGGCGGTAAAGGCTGATGATGAAGCTGTTCGTCAAAATCTGCTAGCCTGGCTGAGATTGCCTGATTCCAAAGGCCTGACATGGAATCTTCCGGTCTTCCGCTCGCAGTTTCTGGAACTCTTTCCGGAATTCGACGCGCCCCGCATGGATCATGGATTTCTCTTATGGACACTGGACCTTGCAGCGGAGTTTGCGCAGGAGGATGACGCTAGAGGCAGCCGTTTTGGGGGTGTTGACACGTCCGTAGGGCAATCGTTTGGATTTACCCGTGAAAAAAGCACGCGAAAAATGAGAGCTCTTCGCGAAAGCCTGGCTGAGCTGGCGATTACCAAACAGCGGTTTGAAAACCCCGAAGTCATTCCGGCACCAGAAGATGATGCTTACCAGCCTGCGGCGCTGGGGCAGATTCAGGATCTCCGCAAGATTCGAGTTCTCGAAGCGCTCTCCTCTGAAACCGGCCGGAGAATCGAAGCGGCAGACGTCCTCGATGAGCTGGGTTCTCTCGAACTGCGTTGGAGTATTCCTGAGTTTTATAGAAAGCATTCATCGATTGTCTGGCTTAAAACACGCGGTTATCACACGTTTTTTTATGCAGCCCGAATGGAGATTCCAATGCGGAGAATTCTGCGTGAACGGTATGACCGTTATGCCGGCAATATGAAACTTGTCGCGGAATCTTTCGGTATGGATCCCAAAGCGATGCGGGACTTTTATTCGGCTATGGGCATGGATCCCTCACTGCTTTATGTCCGCCCCGGACATTTTCTCCAGCTGCTCGGACAGGAAAAGCAGGCCTACCTTGACCGTATCCAGAAACAAGGCTGGCAGGTGTTAGCTTCTTTAAAGGAAGAGGTTTTGACCCAAGCCAATGCAAAATTGAGCTCCTCCGGAAACCCCCAGTTGACTCTTAAGAACATCAGCCATGCCGATGTGGTTTGGGGACTTGATCTTACCGATGAGTTTTTGAAGGAGCTCAAGCGGCTGCGTAAAAGCGAATCAATGACCATGCTGCAGGCTTCCCGTGCTTTTGGTTTTACGGGTGATAAGAGCCTGTCGTTGACTCTGCTAAAAAGAGTCGAGGAAGGAATTCTTGCCCATTTGAAGGAAGAGAAAGAACTTTCGGGCTATGTTTTTGAAGTTGAGGATTTGAGAATGAGGCTCAGAAAAGCCTATGAAAAGGACCTCTCGGCGACCGTGAGAATTAAGCGGTCATCGGATGGCGTCTGGGAAACGCTTAGAAGCGGGTACTATTTTGAAAGCCATGGAGGGGAAAGCGCTTTTGTCAGCACGACGGTTTCTTCAGTGCTGGGTAAGGTGAAAGGGCCCTACCGGATCACGCTCCAAGGAACTTTTTTCTTGGTGGAACAGGCCGTCCGGCCAGCTGCGATTGAGGAATCGGCAGAACCTGATACACGCTCTGAACTCCGCACCAGCAGCCTGGGTTTTGACAAGGACGAGGAAGTTTTAAAAGCCCAAGCCGGCCTTGAGATTTTGGAGAGTCTCATTGAGAAAGGTCAAGGGGCCTCCCGGCTTAGTGATTTTCGAGCCCTGCATGCGCTGCTTGAACCTGTCCGAGTGAAGCTTCTTAAAACCCGGAGGAACTTCAGTGAAAAAGACATCGAAAATGAAGTTGTTCAATTTGGCACCCGCAATGCCTTTCTGAAATCTTACGGGTTTCCAGATGCGCAGGCTCAGGTCTTTATCGACGGTCTTCGGGCCATTGCGCGTCTCTCAAGAATAGACCGCAAGTTGGCTGTGAGTTATGCTGAAAAATGGTTCGAAGCCATCCATATTCAAGTGCTCAGGACAGAGGAGCCGCGGCAAATCCTTATACAGATTTTCGGCGAATGGCCTGTCTGGGCGGATAGTGTTGAAAAAGCTGCGGATGGACTGACCCGGGGAGGAAGTCTGCCGGAAGTTCAGGGCGGTTTTCGTGATCACGACTGGCGTTCTGCCGGTGTGCGCGCCGAAGCCGGTAAAGTAGTGATCGAAAAAGCGGGGCGCACGGTTTTTTCTGCGGCGTTTGATGAATTGTATAGCAGCGCGGAGACCCGCCGGAATTTCCGCCATGCCTTGCGAGTGCTTCTGGAATCGAAGCGCTATGATTATCAGCGCTCCGAACTCAGAGCCGAAGCCATTCAGCCTGCTTCTCCTGTTTTTGCCGCACAGTTCAGGAACTACAGTCTTCCGGCCGAAGTGAGAGAACAGCAGAATCAGCAGCCAGAAAAGCCTGTGACCGTGTTGACTCCTGACGCCGGTTTCAGTGCAGACAGCCGTGAAGCGGCTTTGTACCTGGCGCTCCCGGATGTTCTTGCAAACCACGCGGTTCTTGGCCTTGCTGATTTCGATTCTCAGGACGGCATGCTTCTTACAAAACCTTCTGACCTGAAAGACACAGCCATTTTGAAATCCTGGTTTCTTGTTCCCCGCAGTATTGATGAAACCTTAAAGACACAACTGTTTCAGCAATTGAAGCCCGGCGGAATCCTGATCATGGCCTTTGAAGAGGGGATTGTTCCGGATCCTGCCCAGTTTGGTGATCAGGCGAAAGCGGTATTGCCGCCCGAGATTGCAAATGCGGTTTATGGGACTGTTAAAACGCAGGTGAAGCGCAGAGACGATGTGATCCCTTATGTGATGATTCAAAAAGCACGTTCTGAATTGCGGAGTGAAAGCGCTGCTGCTGAGGAGAGCGCGGCGAAATTGCTGTTTAGGCATCTTGCCGCCGAGTCCAAAGACATTCCCGCGGATCATGCGCTTGTGGTTTTGGGGAATCCTTACGAAGGGTACGCCGAAGCCGTAGTGAAGAAGGCGCGTGAACTTAACTCTCCTGAAATTGTGATTGTCGGTAAAGGCGGCGCCGCGGAGCCTGAACGTGTGCGTCTCCGGAGAGAAATTCTGGCCCTTGATCCTGCCCTTGCTTCCAAAATCAAAGGATTTGATTCCGTGGATGAATCCATGCATACAGGCATGAATGTGACTTCGCTGGCCCAGGCCGTAAAAGACGGCGCTGTTCAATCGCAGAATTTTGTTCTTACCCAGATTCCCACAGGCGGGCTTTTGTCCCTCAGAATTTTCCAGCATCAGTGGAAACAGAATGCTGAAACTATGGGGCTTTCGCTTAAGACGCCCGGGTTTTATTTTACTCCGGTGGAGTATCCGTTTGATGTGGAAGCGCCGCTGACAGATTCAAAAGAAGAGCGTTTTTACCTGGAACACGCGGTCGGGCAAATTGACCGATTAAAGACCTGGCCGCTCAACCCCAATCCGCCGCTTGTATTGAAAGAAGGGGATTTGACACCTGAAATTTTGACAGCTGCGGAGACTGTCCGCGCATTTTTAACCCGCTCTGAACTCAGGGATTTTGCACCGGGTTCACTTGATATTCCTGCAGTCCGGCTTCCGTTTATTGCGGCACCGACGGGGCGTGACGCTTATGACACGGCCTTGATGCTTGGGGGCATTGCGGATCCTTCCTGGGACAGTGCGGTTCTGAATGATTACCGTTTGGCCTTAAGGGGAGCGGTTGAAACGTACTATCGAAATGAAGGCGGTGAAGGTTTCCAGAATCAGGTGGAAAATATTCAGGCCCTTCTGCGGGACAGCAAACAAGTGATTGCGCTTTTCGCGCATATCCGGGATGCCTCCAAAAGGGAAGCCCTGGAGCAGATTTTTGATACCGCCCGCTTTCTGATCGGAACCAATCAGGCCAAGGCTCATTATGTGGTACTGACCGTAGACCGTGATGAAGACGCCGAGCCTTTGCGGGAAAAACTTTTGGAGTTTCTTAAGACCGAATACCCTGGAGACGCCGCCGTGCGTAACCAAATTTACTCCCGCATGCCGATTGTGACCGCTTCAAACCGCTTGACCGGCAGTTTAATTCCGAAGGGCGCGCTTTCGGCTTGGGTGGATTGGACCGCGGACGGAGATTCGGAAGGCGTGATTCCGGAACCTGCCCGGGAGACAAGAATTCAGGCGGACCGTCTGCCGGGCGGAGCGCTTTTGAAATTTGATGAAAAGAACCGCGGTTACGGTGTGTCGCTGCTTCAAGCCGCAGTGCTTCTTCTTCAGGGCGCTGAAGAAAGCCGGCTGCAGCAGCTCAAGAGCGGGCTTTTTGTTCAGGCTAGCTCAAGCGCTTTCGCGAATCTTGGGCAGATTTTTAAAGCGCTTAGAAGTATTTCTGCGTCTGCCTAAACCCAGTTCAATCGTATTTAATAAAATCCTTTCCTGGAAAGCGGACGAGGTTTTTTATTAAAGTTGACCCGGGACACATCCCCGTTTAAATTGATGACAACCATTCTGTAAGTTTTTTTCAGGAAAGCCAACCCCCAGAAAGTGCGGGCTATGAGTTTTAGAAAGCCTGAGGAAGATGATCGTGGTTTCATTTTCCTGCATATTCCAAAAACCGGTGGAACTACGCTGAATGGGCTTCTTCAATCCAATTACCCGGGCGTCCGCATCCGTTTGATGCATTCACGGCTTGACGAAGAAAACTTTCTCTCCCTGCCCGAAACCGAAAAAAAAGAATACCGGATTCTTTCCGGGCACTTTCCCTACGGGCTCCACCGTGATTTGCCTTTCCGGTCATGGCGGTACCTGACCCTTCTGAGAGATCCCGCAGACCGTATTGCGTCTTTTTATTTTCATATTTTGAGATCGCCCAGCGACTATCTCTATAAACTAACACAGGAACCGGGGTTATCCTTGGAAGCTTTTGCCCAAAGCCGCTTCAGCCGGGAATTGGATAATTTTCAGGTCCGTATGCTTTCAGACACCATGGATAAGGCTTTTGGAACTGTAACCGAAGCGGACCTCGAGAAGGCTAGCCGGATTTTAAGTGAACAAATGTCCGCGTTCGGCGTACTGGAAAGGTTCGATGATACAGTCCGCCACTTTTCGGAAGTTTTTAATTGGAGAGTTTTGGATTATGTTCCGCTGAATGGAGGATGGGAGAACAACATGGGTTTTCAAATGAGCCTGTCAACCCGCCAGGTGATTATGAAAGCGAATGCCCTCGATGCCGAGCTCTATCAAAGGGCCCGGAAAATATTCTCCAAACGAGTTCTAAAGGCCTGGACCCGTAAGTGGTTTATTCCCGACGCCCTTAAAGGAAGGAAAACTATTTCCTGAGGGAAGTCTTCTCAGGGGAGGTTTCGAGGGAAAAACAGGGGGTCAGGATTTCCGGGTCCCGGAAACGAGTACCTTCGCCTGGTTGCTTCCGGCAAGGCTCTTTTTATCGGGAGAAAGCGTCACGGAATCCGTGAGGCCGTTCTGCCAGCTCAGGAGAAACGTTCTGGGATTAGAACCGGTGCATGCCCAGCGTCCCACAACGAGCGGAACCGGAGAATAAGGGTTCTGCCGCCACTCAAGCCCGCCGTTTTCATCCAGACGGGTCTCTCCGCCCGTAAACCAATCCCATCGGCCTACAATTTCACTACATTCACTGAGGTTTTTTAACTGAACGGTTTGAGGCGCGGGGCTTACCTGGGGAGAAGGTTCTTTGGGATGGCTGGAAGATAAGAAACTCATAAGCGCAACTGCGGCCGTGATCAGGCTGGCGGAGCCGGCCAAAAGCGCGGGAAGCACTGTCCAGAAGGTTTTAGGCTTGTCACTGTCTGTCATAGGTGATGAGGCCGGATTATACCCTTTTCCCGATTTAAGTACCAAGTCCAAAAGATTCAGCGTACAGTGAAGGGTCTTTTAGGTCTTTTTTACCGGGCTGACCCCTTGGGGCAGGAACTTTTAAGAGATTTTGTGATCTTGCTCACAGGCAGGCATCCCGGAAGGCGTCATAATAAATTTTTAGAACCCTGGCGGTGTAGGGATGACGTGTGTTTGGAAGTTCAAATTTCAGGATTGCGGAAGAAGAAAGAAGAGCATGCGTAAAGTTTATTTTTATTTTCAGTACTTGTTTTTCCGGAGTCTGGTCTTTATTTTCAAAGGCTGCAGCAAATCCATGTCCATGAAGATCGCGGAAGGTGTAGGCGCCCTTCTTTTTCTTCGCAAGCGCCGCCGGCGTATTTCCATTGAAAACGTGCAGGCCGCATTTCCTAAAAAGTCGATCCGGGCTGTCCAGGAAATAGGGCGGGCTTCCATGCAGGGGATGGTCAAGGTCATCTTTGAATTTTTACGCATTCCCGTGATCGCGAAAAACCCGGCAAAACATATTGAAATCCGCGGGGAAGAAAATGTCTGGGAAGCGCTCAAGGAGGGCAAGGGAGTCATCCTTGTCGTGTCACATTTTGGGAATTGGGAACTGATGGCCGTTGCTGCTGCGGCCCGGGGGATTCCGATTCACGCAGTGGGAAAACCGGTGAAGAACCCGTTTGTGTACGACTTTATTAAACGATTCCGCGGGGCCACGGGGTTGAAAAGTATTGACCAAAAAGGGGCGGTTGGAAAAATGGTCAAACTTTTACAGCAAAACAAGGTGGTGGCTGTTCTGATTGATGAGCACGTTAAGAAAGGCGAGGTCTGGGTGGACTTTCTGGGAAGAAAGGCCGCCACCTCAGGCCTTCCGGCCACGCTGAGCCTTAAATACAATACGCCGGTGATCTCGACATTCTATTACCGTGAAGAAAAAACCCGTTCTGTCCTTATTTTTCAAAAACCGTTTAAATTGATCAAGACCGGACATTTCCGGGAAGACCTTACCGCGAATACTCAGCAATACGCCCATCGCCTGGAAACACAGATCCGTAAACGTCCCGAAGACTGGACGCTCTGGATGCATAACCGCTGGCGCTTATGCGGTGCTTAAACGAGAACCCTAGCCGGCCGGGCTGATTTTCCCGGAACCCTTCGAGCCGTGCTCCCGCGATAACCGGCTCATCCCCCTTTCCCTGAAAAACCCCGCAAATGCTAAACTTCTTCTAAACGAGAAGTCCCGGTTTCGGCACCGCATATCTTCCTTTGGGGAACAAGCCGGATTGCTCTATAATGCGCAGATTCTGCAGAAGGGAGCTTTGCTCAATTGCCGAAAGACTCAAGGAAGGTCATGAAATCGAATCACCCGGAACCGATTATTTTTCAGTATAACGCCGCGGATTTTGATCCCGAGCAGTTTAAAAAGGAATCCTTCCGCCTTAAGGAATTTCTGGCGGAAGTGCTTTCTTCTTCCGGTGCTCCGGGGATTGCCGCGATGCTTCCCGCGCTGGCGTCTGCTGAAGAGACCGAGGCTGCCTGGCGCCGCCAGTTTGACAATATGGCGCAGCGCGAAGGCGTGATTCAGGCCTATTCCATTTTGTTCCATCTCTTTAATATCGCGGAAGAGCTTTGCGGCGCGCACTCCCGGCGCACGCGCGAAGAAACTGAACTTCATGAAAATTCGCGTTCTTCCGCTTCCCCGGTATGGGCCTTTCGCTCCGCGATTGACATGCTGGTGCGTCAGGGGGTTCAATCCGAACAGATCAAGGCATTCCTTTCCGGATTTGAAATTCAGCCCGTGTTGACCGCGCATCCTACGGAAGCCAAGCGTGTGACGGTCCTGGAAGGCCATAAGCGGATTTACGATGAACTTTCACGCCTCAATCAGGCGGACCTGACAAGCCGTGAGATCCAGGAAATTTCAGAACGGGTCAAAGCCCAAATTGAAATCCTTTGGCAGACCGGGGACATTTACCTTGAGAAGCCGCGCGTCATGGATGAGGTGGAAAACGGGCTTTTTTATTTCCGCAATACTTTCTACCCCTTGATTCCCGTAGTTTTGAGCCGGTTGTACCGTGCTTTAAAGCAGGCTTTTCCGGGGGAGCGCTTCGATATCCCGGCCCTGATCCAGTTTTCAAGCTGGCGCGGAGGCGACCGCGACGGCAATCCTTTTGCTACCGCAAGCGTCACGAAGCAGACGCTTCTCCGGCATTCGGTTTTTATTCTCGATCTCTACCGTGAAGAAGTCTCCGATCTGATCCGGAAATTTCCGCATTCTTCCTGGAAAATGAAACGCAGTGAAGAGCTGATGCAGTCCCTGGCTGAAGACCGCAAGACGGTTCCTTCTTTCCCTGAGTTTGAGATGCGGAACCGGCACGAACCTTACCGGATTAAACTCTCCGTGATCCGCACCAAAATCGAAGCACGCAAGGAAGCCATTGAGAAAAAGCTGGATCCTGAACAGTGGCCGGTACACGCCTACCGGCATCCCTGCGAACTCCTTGACGATTTGATGGTCATCCGCCAAAGCCTTGAACAGAACGCCAGCAGCCGCGCGGCCGAGGTCTGGCTCAGGCCGTTTGAATTCCGTGTGAAGACTTTCGGTTTTCATCTCGCGAAGCTGGATTTCCGGGAAAACAGCGAGGCCCTGGAGCGGGCGATGGATGAAATTGCACGCCTTGCCGGGGCGGGGTCTTATCTTGAAAAATCAGAAACCGAACGGTGTGCCTGGCTTGAAAAGGAAATTGCCTCGCCCCGGGCACTGATCGCTTCCTGGCAGCCCTACACCCCGGGCACACAGGAAATTCTTGAAACCTTCCGGGTGATTCCGTGGGCAAGGAAGGCCCTTGACCCGGAGTTGATCGGTTCTTACATCATTTCCATGACGCGGAATGTTTCAGACCTCCTCATGGTTTATTTATTCATGAAAGAGGCAGGGACTTTCGAAGGGAAGATCTGCCCGGTTTCGATTGTGCCGCTCTTTGAAACGATTCACGACCTCCGGCGTTCCCCGGCTATTCTCGAAGCCTTGTTCTCTTTTCCCATCGTAAGGGAAAGCCTTACTCCGCGGCGTTTAATGCAGCAGGTTATGGTGGGGTATTCGGATTCCAACAAGGACGGAGGCATCGCCGCCGCGGCCTGGGAGATTTACAAGGCGCAGGGAGAAATGAGCCGTGTTGCCGGGGAAAAGGGAATGATTCTCAAATTTTTTCATGGCACGGGAGGGTCGATTTCCCGGGGCGGCGCCCCCACGCAGCGCACCATCCTCAGCCTTCCGCCCGGCACACTCCGGGGGCGCATTAAGCTGACCGAACAGGGGGAAGTGATTTCTTCGAAATACGCGAATCCCGAAACCGCTCTTTATCATTTGAAACTCCTGGCCGGAAGTGTGATGGCCGCGAGTCTGGAAAATGAACTGCACCCGCTGACCATTCCTCAGATTTTTACGGATGAAATGGAGCGCCTGTCCCAGGCCTCTTACCAGTCTTACCGGGCGCTCGTCGAAGACCCGGGGTTTGTGACCTATTTCCGTTCCGCATCTCCGATTGATGTCATCGGGCTTTTGAATATCGGGTCCCGGCCCGTGAAAAGAAAAGAAACCACCGGTATTCAGGACCTGCGTGCCATACCCTGGGTTTTTTCCTGGACCCAGAACCGGCATTTGATTTCCGGCTGGTATGGACTTGGCAGTGCCTTAACGGACGCGATCCGGGACCCCAAGCGCCTTGCCGTGATCCAGCGGATGTATAAAGAATGGCGTTTTTTTATTAACCTGATCATGTCGGTTAAAACCAGTCTTTTGACCGCGGATATGACGGTCGCGGGCTGGTACTCCGGGCTTTGCGAAGACACGGCCATACGCGCGCGTATTTTTGGCGCCATTCAGGCCGAGTTTGACCGCTCCGCTTCCGCGATTTTGAAAGTGACAGAAACCAAAACTCTGGACGAAGAGCATCCGAATTTTGCGAGGGTCAGCGCCATGCGTTTCCCGGCCATCCGGGAGATGAACCGTCTCCAGGTGGAACTGCTGAAAAAACTTCAATCCGACACGGCCACAGAGCCGGACAAATCGCATCTTCTTTTAACCATCAATTGTGTTGCCGCGGGCCTCCGGAATACCGGCTAACGGGCCGGGTTTAATTCTGTTTTCCCCCTCAAAAAACCCGTCGAAAATGCCGAAACAAAGGACTCCTCTTGATCCTGAAATTTCACCAAGGGTTATCTTGAAAGGATAAAACCATGAGTTCTAAAGAGATCCCTGGCGTCTCTTCCGATGTTCTTCAAGCGATTGATTCGATCGCTCCTCAAAAAAATCTTTCTTTTATTCAGCGGTTTTTCAGCCGGCTTGACCGGAGTGTTTATAAGGATGAGGAAGAGTTCCTTGAAAATCCGGCACTCCCCATGGAAAAGAGGGTGGATCTCGTGGCCCGGTTAAACGGATTGAACCGCCGCTCGGGCTACCACACCGCTTTCCTCATGGAACTGACGAAACTGGTGAAATCCATTCCCGCGCATTTAAAGGCTGACCGGCCGCTCAGAATTCTGGATATCGGCGTCGGCGGAGGCGGACTTCTGGAAAGGATTCACAGCTGGTCTTTAAAGCAGGGAATTCCCGTGGAATTATACGGCATTGACGTGGATAAGGATTTTCTGGAAAAGACCGCCGCGCATCTGAAAGAAAAAAACGTTCCGGCCAAACTGATTTTGGGCAGCGGCAGTGATTTGAGCCCCCTTGAAGATGAAAGCATCGACATCGTGGTTTCCAGCTATGTGGTGCACCATGTCCGTACCTTGAAAAGCCTGACAGGTTTTTTTGAAGAAATTCTCCGGGTTTCCCGGTGCGGCTGGCTGATTGTGGACATGGAGCGGCGCTTTTGGGGGCCCCCTTTCGCCTGGTTTTCAGGATACCTTTTCGGAGGTTCCACAACGCTGGTTTGGGATGGTGTCAAAAGTATGCGCAGGGCGTATACTTCGCAAGAGATCAATGGGGTCTTGAGGAATGCCGTGCGCGGATTTGGAGCGGGGGATATGGTCTGCCTGCCGCATGCTCTTTTCCCCTACTGGATAGTTAAGGGTGTTAAAACACCGCTGCCGCATCCCCAGATCCTGCAGCCGTCCGTGCGGAATAAAATTCCGTCACAAAGAGGACGGACCCAGTAATCTCAGGAAATCCCGCAGGCTTTCTGTTTCCTGGATATCCGGGAATTAAGGGCGAAGACTAAAAAGTGAGTTTGTTTGAAAGAATTATGTTTGGTGTCCCTCCTGCGCCAAATCATTTCAATAGATCAAATTTACAAGGAGAGTTTTTATGGACCCAGCGCACATTCACCTTTTACTTAATCATGTTCCCCTGATTTCAATTCTCATCGGGTTTTTTTTGCTGAGCGCGGGGCTTCTTTTCCGCAAAGACGATTTAAAGACTGCGGCTTTGATTTTGTTTTTCGCCGCGGGGCTCCTCACCATCCCGGTCTATTTGACAGGGGAAGGGGCTGAAGAACGCATCGAAGATTTCCCCGGGGTTACTGAAAACTGGATTCACAACCATGAGGAGGCCGCGGAGTTCGCGTTGATCGCGGTTCTTGTTTTAGGGGGTGTTTCTTTCGTGGGGTTTTTGGCAGGTCCGGAGCACCCCAAGATTTACGTGCCAGTCGTTTTGATAGCTTTGGCCGGCTCCCTTTTTGCCGAAGCCGTCATGGCGCGCACAGCCTACCTTGGAGGCCAGATCCGTCATACGGAAATCCGCCCATCTGATCAGTCCGCGCATACTGGAGATCCGGATTAAGATGCTGTTTTGAAAAGGGGTTTGAGTTCAAACCCTTGCAGCGGATGAAAACTTCCCGCGTATGATACTGCTCTCTGCACAACGAGCGCTTTAAGCTTGCTTGCCAGGAATATCCCCTTGCCTGGGGAGGACGTGTTTCTTTAGAATCCCAAGAGTCATCACCCAGAGTTTTAACAGGCGGCGCAGCCTTATGCAAAGCATGCAGACACTTCAAGTCACTTCCCAGCGTCTTAAACAGGCGTCTCGATGGATGGCCGTGCTTCTTGTCCTGGGAGCCCTCGCTGTTTCAGCCGTTCAGGTCCTTCAGCAGGACGAGAGCCATTTTGATGATGCTTACATGTTCCTCCGGTATGCCCATCATCTCATCCACGGGCATGGGCTTTCATGGAACATCGGGGAAAGACCGGTCTATGGGGCCACGAGTCTGGGCTACCTTTTGTGGATTAGCACAGGGCTTCGGGTCTGGCCTTTCCGGCCCGATCAGTTTCTTGTTTTCAGCTCCTGGCTTTTTGGGGTTCTCTCTGCCGGAATTCTTCT
The DNA here is from genome assembly GCA_964434115.1 of uncultured bacterium. Taxonomy (GTDB): domain Bacteria; phylum Omnitrophota; class Omnitrophia; order Omnitrophales; family Aquincolibacteriaceae; genus ZLKRG04. Next base: position 101,574 of record CAYSSX010000004.1, on the reverse strand, counting down.
GAGAAGATGCCGCATCCCGGTTCTTTCTGCGGCGCTTTTCGCAGGCCTTCTGATCCACCCGGTTTTTTCCTTTCATACCTTGACCGGGATTGACACGACTTTTGCTATTTTTACGAACACACTTTTAGCCGTTTCCGTTGTTGGATTTATGAAAAATCCATCCTTGAAAGCCTGCATTTTTACAGCCTTCTTGGGGTACTTTAATTTTCTGGCCCGCCCCGACAATTTTATTTATTCCAGTCTTTTCCCGCTGCTTTCGATAGGAATCCTTTTGCCCCGGGAAAAAGTCCGCTATGGTCTTTCGTACGGGGTTGTTTTCTGCGGCTTTTTGGCAGCAGACACCCTTTTCAAGATCTGGATGTTTGGCAGTCCTGTTCCTCTTTCAGCTTATGTCAAGGCGCACGGGTTTTATCCGGGGTATTGGGCAGAGTATGTGATTAACCCGCTTCAGTATTTTAATTATTTCCTGAGCCCGGCCGCCCCCTTTCTCGCGCTCTCGGTTTTTTTTCTGCGCAGGCGGCATGTCCGGATGCTTGCGGTGTTTTACGTCCCCGTGCTTTTGACTTGTGCTGTCCTTTTTCAGACGGTCCAGATCATGGGATTTCCCGGCAGGTTTTTTATGCCGGCTTTGCCTTACATCGTCATGCCCGCGCTTCTTCAGATTGAAGAGGCGCCTGATTTTTCATGGAGACGTGATATCCGGTCCTGGTTTTTTCGATTGTATGCGACGGGCGTTATTTTCCTGTCCGCAGCTTTTTTACTGGGGCAGGCAGAAGCAATCTACGCAAAGAACGGTTTGGAGAAAACGCGCGGTAATTATGACGAAGAAGTTTACAACTTCATGAACAATGACAGGCTCGTCCGCATTCAAGGCTGGAAGGCTTATACGGGCGCGGCCGCCATCGGCGGGCATATGCCGGAAGGAGCCTCTGTTGCTGCCACGGAGTACGGGTATCTCAGCGGGCATTATCCGCACGTTCCCATCATCGACATGGCAGGACTTCATGATCCCCATCTCGCGGCCCAGGGGTTTTCAGCGGAAGACATTTTGAACCGTAAGCCTGATCTTATCTGGCTGCCTCATTGGGCCTATACAAACATGCTGCGCCAGCTTTGGGAGAGTGAGAGCTTCTGGAAAGACTATGAGTATTACCCGCAGGTTTTTGATTTCGGAATCGCCATCCGGCGCCGCAGTCCTTACTCCGCGGGAATAAAATCGGCTGTTTGGGAGCAGTGGCAAAAGCTTTATCCTGGTATCTCCATGGAGTCGATGCTTGTTCAATCTCCGGAGGATCTTCAAAGCACGATTCAAAAAGCCTCTCTCGCAAAATCCGGCAAGGAAAGAAAACCCTCATGATCCATGAAGAGAGCCGGAAGTTTCTTAAAGTTCAAAAGCATCGGCTTCTTGAAAAGCTTTTGGCCTGCGCCGGTTTAGCGGCGCTCGTTTGGCTTGCCTGGCAGCGCCGCTGCCTTGTCGACGATGCCTTTATCACTTTTCGTTATGCGGAAAATATGGCCAAGGGGTTGGGCCTTGTCTGGAACGCCGGGGAAAGGGTCGAAGGGTACACGAATTTTTTATGGGTACTGATTTTTATGCCTGTCATAAAAGCGGGGTGGGATCCCGTGGCCGCTTCTTATATTGCAGGACTCGCCAGCTTTGCACTGTCACTTTATCTGACACGGCGTCTGGCCCGTGCGGTTTTGGGGGATGGGCCGGAGGCGTGGCTGCCTGTCCTTTTGGCCGGCACTAATTATTCTTTTGGCGGCAGCGCCGGCACCGGCATGGAAACTCAGATGCAGACTGCTTTTCTAACCGGTGCCGCATGGCTTGCCGTGGAAATTCTACGCAATTTTAGAATTTCAGGGCCAAGAGTGCTCGGCCTTTCTTTTTTTTGCGCGTTGGCACTGCTGACCCGGCTTGATTCCGCAGCCTATTTTACGCCGCTCCTTGGACTGTGTGTTTTTCAGGTCCTCCGGAAAAAGGAACTGTCCCGGCCCGGAAAAATAAAGCTCCTGATCGGCCTTGCGGCACCCTTGATGGTGCTCTGCGGAACCTGGTTTTTCTGGAAACTATGTTATTACGGTAATATCCTGCCCAACACTTTTTATTTCCGTTTTCTGCAAAGCGGAAGTTTGTGGCGCGGGGCAGCGTACATTGCGTCTTTTTTTATTTTTTATGGACTGGCGGGCTTTGCGTTTCTGGGAGTGCTGGCCCTTTGTCAGAGAGGGCAGCGGCACAGCTTTTGTAAAACCGCTTTTCTTGCGGTCTTTAGCAGCTGGTTTTTGTACGTCGTTCTTGCCCGGGGCGATTACCTTGAGTTCCGGTTTCTGGTTCCCGTAATCCCGCTCCTTTTTGTGAGCATTGTTTGGACGCTCCGGGTTTGTGTCCGGCGGATGGTTTTGCGCCTCTTGATCGCGGCCCTCATAGGACTGGGTTCCGTGAGTTATCCGGTTTCTTACGACAGGCTTCCTTGGGCCATCGAGCTTCCCTATAAAATGGATGTGATGGAAAGATGGACGCAGATCGGAAAAGCCCTCAGAAGGGATCTGGGAGAAAATTCAGATGTCAAAATTGCCATGACACCCGCAGGCGCAATTCCGTATTACTCCGGGCTGGCAAGCGTGGATATGCTCGGGCACACAGACCCTTGGATTGCCCGTCATGGACTGCCCCGGGATCCTGATGGGAGCTTTCTTGGCAATTGGCCCGGACACGGGAATATTGCCCCGCTTGATTATCTTGTCCGGAACAAAGTCCACATTGTCATGGCGCATCCCTGGTACATTAAAAAGCAGAGCGGTCTTCCTAAGAGAATAAGTCAGACGGCCGTGATGGTTTGGGGACAATCCATGGTGAGATTCAACTTTATCAAGGAAGGACAAATACCGGAAGGCGCAAGAATCATTCGAATCCCTGTGACGGACACATGGGACATTTTAGCGCTTTATCTGACGCCGCATCCAGCGATTGAACAGCTTCTTACGTCTGGATTATGGAAAGCCTGTCCTATCAAAGGGATCACGGATCCGACGGCTTGATGACTTATGAAGGAAGCCCCTGCTTTTTAAAACAAGATTTATTGCCGATAAATGAATTGAAGAATACTGTTTAGAGATAATTTAACCGGGGCCTTTTATGAAATCCGACGAATTTTCTACGGCTGGAACGCCGCCAGCCGAAAAAGCGCAGGAGAAGAACCCGATGCTTCATATTCTTCTGATTGAAGATGATGAAGATGATGCCTTGTGGGTGAAACATGTTCTGCAAAAACGCAAAGGCGAATTTGTCCTGGCCTGGGCAGAACGCGTTACCCTGGGCCTGGAGCTGCTGAAAAAAAACCAGTATGACCTTGTGGTTTCAGACCTCAACCTTCCGGATGGTTATGGGCTTGAGATCTATGAAAAGATTGCCGAGGCCCGGCCTCAGGTTCCCGTGATCCTTTTGACGGGAAACGTGCGTGAAGAGTCTCTCGCCATTGAAGCTTTGCAAAAAGGCGCCCAGGACTATCTCCTGAAAGGAAAAATAGAACCCGAAGGTTTTATCCGGGCGCTTCGTTACGCCGTGGAAAGAAAGCGCCTGCTTCTTTTGCGCGACGAATTCGTCAATATTGTGAGCCACGAACTCCGGAACCCCCTTGGGGTTTTACAGGAATCCGTTTCGCAGATCAGGGAGGGCCTTGCTGGCCCGGTGACCGAAGCCCAGAAGAACATTCTGGAAATAGCGCAGCGGAAAATTCAGGGGCTGCGCCGGACCACCAGCGAGCTTCTCGACATGGCCAAGATCGAAAGCGGGAAGCTGAACCTCAAAAAAAGCGAATTTGATTTAAACCTTCTTGTCCAAGAGGTGACCGGGTTTTTTAAACCGCTCGCGCTTGGACGTAAGCTGACGCTTGAGGCAAAACTTCCGGCAGCTCCGGTGGTTGTGGAGGCGGACCGCCAGCTGATTGAACAGGTGTATACCAACCTGATCAACAACGCGCTAAAATTTACTGAAAGAGGAAGCATCACTTTGAGCCTTACCGCCGAAGCCGGACTGGTGCTATGCCGGATTTCCGACACAGGTCAGGGGATAGCCCCGGAGGACATGCCGAAGGTCTTTGGAAAGTTCGAGCAGTTTTCTGCTGTGAGTGCCGCGGAATTCGGAACCGGTCTTGGGCTTTATATTTGCCGGAGAATTGTGGCGGCGCATGGCGGAACTCTCTCTGTTCAAAGCACGCTTGGCTCAGGAACCACTTTCTTGTTTGCACTGCCCTTAAAAAATGGAATTAATGACCATGAGGAAAAGGAATGACCGACGATAAAACTGTCAACTCTGAAGCGAATGGCCTGGTTAAAGAAGCGGAAGCTTTTTTTAAAGGGAGGCAGCTTGATGAAGCCGGACAGTATTACAAAGAAGCCGGAATTTTGTACCGGCGTATGTCAGATCACGCGAATGCCGCCTATTGCTTTGGACAAAGCTCTCTTTGTGAAAAGCTTAAGACCGGTCTTGAACCGCTTTTGGAAGCCGCAAACTTAAGTGAAATGGCGGCCCGTGAAGCCTGGCTGGCGAGAGATTTTGCGCAGGCACGCTGGCAATTCCGTGAGGCAGGGCTTTTGTATGAGCGGGAAGGCGATTTTTTCCGGTACTCGCATTGTTTTATTGAGTCTCAGCACGCCTTTGTCAGCTATTTGTTTTTTGTTTTTATGACGGGCTATAAGCAGGAACGTAATATGCCGCACCCTTTGAAGGCTTCGGTTTTTGAACGCATGACGGCCTTTTTTCGCTGCATCATGGGTCTGTTGAGCCGCTTCATTTGGTGTTATGGGGAGTCACCGTTTAGAACCGTTTTTGCCGCAAGCGTCATGATTCTTTGCAGTGCTATCGTCTATTCTTTTTCAGGCCTTCTGGCTTTTCAAGGACAGGTCGGGGCTGTGAGCTTCTGGGATGCGCTTTATTTCAGCGGTGTGACGTTTACGACCCTTGGTTATGGGGACTACACACCCGTGGGCTGGATCCGTCTCATGGCCCTTCTTGAGTGTCTATCGGGTTTTATTATGGTTCCGCTTTTTATGATTGCCCTAACCCGCCGCTATTTGAGGGTTTACCGGTAAAAAAGGCTCTTTTTTTTGAACTGTCCCGGTTTTCGAGGTAAGTTTACAAAGGGTTCTCTGTCAGGACGGGAACTTTTTTCACAAGCCAGGAGGGGGGACAAAATGCTGACATTTCACGGGTCATCGTCGCTTCTGAATGAAGCAGGCTTGTCAAATGCGCTTCCCTCAGAACCTTTCTCCGCCCCGTCTTTCGACCAGTGGTGTTTGCAGTTGTTTTACCGGGACCAGAAAAAATGCTGGATGTTTCTCCATCCCGGAACCTTCTTTTCACTGGTTGTTTCAAGCGCGCCTAACCGCGAAGTCAGAAAGCTCCATGAGGATTTCCGCTTTGAAATTTCCCGGGTGATGTTTTATCAGGATTTTCCGCCCGAAGAGATCCGGGCCTTGCTGGGCGCGCTCGGAGAGGCGGCCTGTTTCAGAAAAAATACGGATCGCCGCATGCAGGGATGGATGGATGAGTTTATCCGCCAGTACAATGATTTTGCGGACCGCGCTGAACGGAAGCAGGAAGAAAACCCGAGCCATGCCAGTTTGCAATTGAATGAAACCCCGGCGGAAGCGCTTAATTATCAGCTTCCTGTGGAGATGTTCCGGGGGTTGATCGCCGGCTGCTTCGGGGAGCGCCGAAAAGCCGCGTGATTGATTTTATGTCCCGCCCTTGATTTTCCTCCAACCGCCTTACGAAACCATGGATTTATGGAACTAAGTGCAAGAAAACTGACGCCAGGGCGGACCTCCAGCTTCGAAGTGCTGCGTACGCTAGGTTTGCTTGCCGTGATCATCATTCATTGCGAGACGTTTCTCTCGGCAGAATTTTCAAACTTTCCGGCCGCGGCGTGGGCCGGTGAAATGCTGAGATCGCTGAGCCGGTTTGCCGTTCCTTATTTTTTTATCCTTTCCGGGTATCTCTTTGTTCAATCCTCTTCTCAAAAGGGAATTCCGGAAACAGAGTTGTTTAAAAAATACCTGAAAAGGCTTCTTCCGCTGTTCCTGGCCTGGTCTTTGATTTATGCCTTTGTTCCGCACCGCTACATGGAAACCTTTCTGGACAAAGGACTGGTCGAGGGCGTTTTAAAGCGGGTCTATTGGCACGCGGCGGAAACCCTCGAAAGTCTCCTCGCGCATCCTCTTTCTTTTCTGTTTCATGGGACAAAGATTCATCTCTGGTTCCTGAGTTCTCTTTTAATCAGTCTTGGATTCTGGACGGGTTTCAGAAAGTTTTCTCCTGGAAAGGAAAAAGTCTGCTTGTTTGCGGGCGCCCTTGGCTACGCCTACGCTTCGGCCGTTGTCGTTTACTCGGAGGTCCTTGGGATTTCGGTCCCCATGAAATACGCGGAGGATTTTTACAGTGGTGCGCAGGCGCTGGTAGGGCCGCTTTTTGTAAGTCTGGGGGCCATGATGAAGATTTCCGGCTGGCGGGCTTCTGTCCGTACTCAGGGAGTTCTCATGGCTTCGGGGATTTTCCTGATTGCCGCCGAACGCTTTGGACAAGAGCACTTCCATGTTTCATCAGCCCAAACGCATGGGATTCTCTACGGAACGATTCCATTAGCAGCCGGAATTTTTCAGGCTGCCTTGACGCATCCTGAGTGGGGACGCCACAGTCTTTTTGAAAAGTTCGGGGAGGACATGCTGGGCGTCTATCTTATTCACTATGCGGTTCTTGAAGGCTTGACCTTTCGGCTGCCGCTGCTGCCGCCCGTGGTCTGGGAAATGTTCCGCCCGCTCCTGATTCTTTTAATCGCAGTGCTTTGGGTTCAGGGACTTAAAAGAATCAAACCGCTGGCTTTTCTTGTTCGCTAAGACCGGAGGATTGAGGATGAAATCGGGCTTCCCAGAAATGCCCTCAGCACGAGGGCAGGCAGAGCGTTATTGCCTGCTCGATGCCGTGCGGGGTTTTGCCATTTTGTGGATCGTTGTTTTTCATCTGCTGAGCAGCCACGCCGCAGCCTACCCCGGATTCTTCCGCCTCCTGATTCAGAACGGTGGACTCGGAGTCCCCATTTTTTTTATTCTGAGTGGTTTTTCTATTTCAACTGCCGCGGCAAAGGTGCTCTCCGGACAGCAATCAGTCAGGAGTTTTCTGATGAAAAGGCTGCGGCGGGTCATGATTCCGTATTGGTTCAGCGTCCTCTTTGCGGCTGTTGTAATTCCCTGGTGCTGCTGGGTCCTTTGCAGGGTCTGGGGACTTGACCCCGCCGAATATTTTGTTTCTTATTCCCCGGCAGAATGGGCCGGTATCCTGAGCCTTACGAAGATTTTCGTTCCCATAGAAAAGGCCTTGAATCATGCCTTTCTTCCGCTGAATGGCCCGGTCTGGTTTATTGCTGTTTTGGTGCAGATGTATTTTGTGATCGCCGTGGCGCTTCTCAAACCCCGGTGGTACTGGAAGATTTTAGGATGTGTGACCTTGGTTTGGGGGATCAGCCTTGTGCCCGGGGTGCATGAACGGCTGCCGTATGGTGTGTTCCTTTCATCCTGGGGCGAGTTTGCCGCGGGGATCGTCCTGTACCGGTTGGATAAGGAAGGAAAGCCATTGGTCAGAGGGCTGACGGCCTTGAGTCTCGCCGTCCTGTTAATTTCTTTCTTTTCCCGGCCGCTCTTTGCTTTGTTTTTCACGGCACTCCTCTGGGCTCTGCGGCCTTATGACAGATTTTGGGCGCGCGGAAGTCTTTACAGAGCCGGTTTATTTTTGGGCGGGTTCTCCTACAGCCTTTATCTGATGCACATGCCCTTGGACAATCTGATGTCGCTTATTTTTGGAAAAATGCTTCCGCAAATGCCGGTCCCTATTCTTGACCCGCTGCTCGTCATTCCGGCGATTCTACTTGCGAGTTATGTTTGGGCGAGGTTATTTGAAGGGAACAGCGAAAAGAAGAATTTGATGAAAGCCTAAGCGCGTCCGCTGACTTCGCCGGTCTCAGTGTTAACGCGGACTACGGTGCCTTCTTCGATGTAAAGAGGGACGTGGACCTTCAGGCCTGTTTCCACGGTTGCGGGTTTTTTGGAACTGCCCGCGGCGGAAGCGCCTTTGATCGGAGGGTCCGTTGAAATGATTTTGAGTTCAACATAAGGGGGAAGTTCAAGAGAGACGACCTCTCCGTTAAATTTCAAAGCCTGCAAGGCCATCCCTTCTTTGAGATAGTTTTTATTGTCCCCTAATTTTTCAATGCTGAGCGAGAACTGTTCGTAGGTCGTTTCATCCATGAAATGGTATTGCTGGGGATCGGAGTACTGATAAGTGGCGGGCGTCAGCTCCACGTCAGGCTCATCGAATTTCTCGGAAGTCTTGAAGGTTTTATCCAGGACCGCGGCATTAAGCAGGTTTCGGACACGTGCCTTGACCATGGTGGAAGCGCCGCGCGCGGACGGTGAAGCAAAGGTAACTTCGAGTACGGCGTAAGGCTGGCCGTCGAGCAGGATATGGTCTTTACGTTTTAAATCGTTGGCGTTGATCATGGGGCGTTATTATCCTTAAAATCACTAAAAATGCAAGTCCGGATCGCGGTCCGGGCCCTTCTATGATACTATTTTTGAAACCTTGTTCCGGAACGATTCCCGCTTAAAAAGGGCGTTTGAAACAGCGCGGGGATCAGGAGCCTGTCAGGGAGCACCGCGAACAGCATTCTTCCGAAGAGGAGCATTTCTATGAGTTTACCGGAATCTGAAATTTTGAAAAAAATTCAGCAGCTTGAAGAGAGAATTTCTCTTTCGAGTTTTCTGGCTTTTTCCTATGTGCAGGCCGTTCTAGCCCTTTTAAGCGAGAAAGGCTTGGCGGAGAAGGACGAGTTTCAAAGCCATCTCGAAAAGGCCAAGCAGGAATTGTCGGGCATGATGAAAGATGCCGAGTTTTTCAAAATGATGGGGGAGCTTGGAAGAAACACGGGCGAAAAAACCTAAGCCCGTTCAGAGCGGCCTCGATTCTGCCGAAATATAAAGACGGCTGTTAACCCCCACAGGATACGCTCTTGAGAATTGTTGCAGACCTCTATGATGTTCACGGAAAGCTGATTGCAAAAGAAGGCAGCGAAGTTGCGGCGCCGCTTATTCGTGAGGTGATTCGAAAGGGAGCCGCGCTCCAGAAGCGTGAAGTGAGCCTTAATCAGGCGGCCTTTTTGAAGGATGTGGAAAAGGTTCTTGAAGAACCTCTTTACGAAAAAGTTTTCACGGGCCCGAAAATTTGCCAGGCTATTCTGCGTGAAATCAAAGCCACCCGTATTCAAGCGTCTCTTTTCCGGGAAGTCCAGGATCTTAAGAAGACATCCCCGTATACCTACCGGCATTTTCTTTTAATCGGAGCGCTTGCTGTCCGCATGGCGCTTGATCTGCGGAATTTGGGGTATCGTCCGCGTGAGGCTTTTGTCTACGGGATGATTCACGATATCGGAAAAACCCGCCTCTCTCACCGTATTCTCAATAAAAAAGTCCGGTTAACGTCGAATGAATACCGTGTTTTGAGAAGCTACCCGCTCTACAGCCTTTTGATGCTGAGGTATTACCTGGGAGCTAAAGGCACGGAGGCCTGCCGCGTGGCTTACGAGCACCACGAGACCCTGGACGGAAAAGGGTACCCTAAAGGCATTAAAAAAATGAGCAAATACACGATGCTCGTGGCCATTATCGATATTTTTGATGCGCTTGTGTCAGCGCGCCCTTACCGCAAACGTGCTTTTACGGTCCGGGGGGCTCTTGATAAGCTGATTACCGGGATGCACACGGGAAAATATGGAAAACTCCCGGTCCGTCTTTTGGTGAGCTATTTCCGTTCCGGGACTCCCAATTTCCGCACCATGCCCATTTCCAAGACCCCTCGCGAAGCTGATCCGGAAGGCAATTGCTACGGCAAGATTGCCGGCGCCTGAGGCCCTCCCGCGGGCGCAGGAATCGAATGGTGAAGCTGAATTGTTCCATCGTGTATGCTTGTAGGAAGAAAGGACTTTTGATTTGATCAATTTCTTTCGCAGGTATCCGCACCTCTTAGCCTTCGGTATTTTGACAGCGGCTTTCAGCAGCCCCGGCCAGACTTTCCTCATTTCCCTTTTTATTGCCCCGATGCGGGAAAGTTTTGGCATGAGCCCCTCGCAAATTTCCGGGATCTATGCGCTGGCCACGATGCTTTCAGCCCTTGTGCTTCCTTTGCATGGCCGGTCCCTTGACCGGATGAGGCTGGTCACCTTCACGCTTGTTGCGGGATTTCTTTTGGCTTCGGGGTGTTTTGTTCTGGCCATCAGCCGCGATACGCTGACCGTTTTTGCGGGATTTCTCTTGATCCGTAATCTGGGGCAGGGAACCCTGACCATGATTTCGTCGACCACCATGGCGCGTGTCTTCGGGCCTGCCCGCGGAAAGGCTTTAGGAATTGCCAACCTGGGGTACCCGCTAAGTGAGGCCATCTTTCCCTTTCTGGTGTCTTACTGGATACACGCCTATGGGTGGCGCTCCGGATGGCTTTTACTGGGGGGGCTTCTTTTTGCTTTTTTTTCGCCGGCCGTCATTCTTCTTTTAAAGCATGATCCGGAGAAAGGTGTGCATCCGGTTTTTCTGAAGCAGCCGGCGCTGGATAAAAAAATTGCTTTTTCGCGCCAGCCCTCTGAGGCCGTGCGCTGGACCCTCCGGGCGGTGCTTCATGACCGGCGTTTTTATGTCATCCAGTTTCCCATGCTTGTGGCCCCGGCGTTTCTGACCGCGCTGTTTTTTCACCAGACAAGTCTCATGGAGTGGAAGGGGTGGGGCGTACACGCTGTTTCCGCGGGGTTTGTTTTGTACGCACTCGCCAGAGGCGTTATCTCCGTTTTGTCCGGACCTTATATTGACCGCTTTTCCGCGCGAAAGGCCTTTGCCTGGGTCTTGGTGCCCTTGGCTATCGGGCTGTTCACCCTTATCTTTGGGCATGACCTAATCTGGGTGTTTGTTTACCTTTTTGCTGCGGGAGTGACCATGGGGCTTAGCATGACTGTTTCCGGGGCCTTTCTTGCGGAGCTTTACGGCACCGACAGCATGGGGGCCATTCGAGGCGTGCAAAGTTCTATTCTTGTGATTTCGACAGCGGTGGCGCCTTATCTCATGGGTTTGTTTTTAGATGCCAACCTGAGCCCGCGCCTGCTCTTTATCATCCTTGAAGCGGTCACCCTGATCGCGATTGCAGAGTCCTTCCGTATTTCCAGAAAATATTAAAATAACCCGTTGAAGCAGGGAAGCAGAAGCGTCCCTTCGGGCGGAGCCTTGCTGAAGGGGGCTAGACTTAGGGCTTAGTGATGGGCTGCGGGTGCAGCTTCGGAATGCCCATGCCCCTGAGAAGCTGCTTTAGGCGTGAAATGAGAGGCATCCCGAGCGACCCAAACGGAGGATTGCTGAAATTTTTCCCAGGGCCGTGTCAGAAAATCCTGCAGCGTGAAGGCGATCAAGATCGCAAGCCACAGGAAGCCGGCAAAAGCGAACACTCTGAGAAGGGGGTTGCCGTGGCGGACATGCATGAAAAACCATAAAACGAGAAAGGCCTTGAGCACGGCAATAGCCATGGCGATTAAAATGTTGAGGGGGCCAAAATCCACGAAGGCGGCGTAAACGGTGAGGGCCGTAAGAACCATGAGGGCCAGGAAAATGGTGTAGTACGTTTTAAGCGAATCAACGGTGTGTGACATATTAGTGATGCCTCATAACCAGGTAAAGAAGCGGAAACAGGAAAATCCAGACAATATCCACGAAATGCCAGTAAAGCCCCATCATTTCAACAGGGGTTGAATACTCTTCAGTAAACCGCCCCTTGTGAGCCATCCAGACCAGGATGAACAAGCCGATGATCCCGACGACCATGTGAAAGGCATGAAGGCCTGTCATGGCGAAGTAGAACGAAAAGAAAAGTTCAGAACCTTGCCCCGTATAAAGAGGAAAACTAAAAGTCGGTCCGGGAACGAGATGCTCATGAAATTTGTGAGAATACTCGACAGCTTTGATTCCCAGGAAGACTCCGCCGAGAAGAATCGTCAGAAGGAGAAAACGGATAATTTTTTTAGGGTTCCCGGTGTGCCCGGCGTGAACCGCAAGCGCCATGGTCAATGAGCTTGCAATCAGCACGGCTGTGTTAATGGCCCCAAGTGTGATGTCGAGGTGACCGCTGGCAACTCCGAAGGCCGTGGGGTAAAGGATGCGGTAAATCGTATAACCGGTAAAAAGGGCGCCGAAAAAAAGAATTTCCGTGATCAGAAACGCCCACATCCCAAGCTGGGAGGCATCATACTGCTGATGGAGATTCACAAAATGGTGCTGAAGCGGGGACTTCTTGGACGAATTAGCCATGATGCTTACCTTCCTCCTCGGCGTAGGCATAAGCCTCTTCAGTGACCACCGGGATCTCCTCAAAGTTATGCGTTGTCGGCGGTGAAGGGATATTCCATTCAAGGCCTTTCGCGCCCCAGGGATTCGCCGATGCGAGTTTGCCGTGTTTCAACGACCAAAGGAAGTAAATAACAGGGAGAATATAGCCAAACGCAAGAACCGAAGCTCCAGCACTCGATAAGACGTTTAGAACTTGAAACTCTTCGGGGTACATGTGGTAGCGGCGGGGCATTCCCATGTAACCAAGAAGGAACTGGGGAAAAAAGGTCAGGTTGAACCCTACAAAGACAAACAGAACGGAAAGGCGCGCCCAGTATTCCGGATAAAGACGCCCGGAAATTTTCGGCCACCAGTAATGGAGTCCGCCCAAATACCCCATGAGAACGCCGCCGACCATGATGTAGTGAAAATGAGCGACGACGAAATACGTATCATGAAGATGAACGTCCAAACCCATGGAAGAAAGAAAAAGGCCCGTAAGACCGCCGATCGTAAAAAGGCCGATGAAGCCCAGGCCGTAAAGCATGGGGGTGTCGAATGAAATGGAGCCTTTATAAAGAGTCGCCGCCCAATTGAAGGCTTTGACGGCGGAGGGAATGGCGACAAGAAAACTCAGGATCGAGAAAACCATGCCTGCATACATGGATTGCCCTGCAACGAACATATGATGTCCCCAAACAAAAAATCCTAAAATCGCGATCGCAAGGCTTGAGCAGGCGACAAATTCATATCCGAAAATACGCTTGCGGGAGAATGCGGCAAACAGTTCACTCATGACACCCATGCTCGGGAGAATCATGATGTACACGGCCGGGTGCGAGTAAAACCAGAAAAGGTGTTCAAAAAGAACCGGGTCGCCGCCCAAAGCCGGGTTAAAAATGCCAATGTGGAGTGCCCGTTCCAAAAAGAGGAGGAAGAGGGCGGAGGCAAGAACGGGAGTCGCTAACACCATGATAAGTCCCGTGGCGTAATTGGCCCACACAAAGAGAGGAAGACGAAACCAGGTCATTCCGGGGGCGCGCATTTTATGAATGGTGACCAGGAAGTTAAGCCCGGTTAGGATGGAAGAGAAACCTGTGACAAAGGCCCCCACAATGGTCAAGGTAACAGCGCTGTTGGAATAAACCGTGCTGTAGGGAGCGTAAAAGGTCCAGCCTGTATCCACGCCGCCCACCAGGATCGCGCCCGTGGCCAGCGTTGCTCCGAGGATGTAAATGTACCAGCTCAGAAGATTGATGCGCGGGAACGCCATGTCTTTTGCGCCAATCATGATCGGAATAAGGAAGTTACCCAGCACTGCCGGCACGGAGGGGATGAGAAAAAAGAAAATCATCACCACACCGTGAAGCGTAAAAAGTCTGTTGTAGGTATCTGAAACGAAAAGATCACCGGCCGGAGTCAAGAGTTCAAGCCGGATGAACATGGCAAAAAGTCCGCCAATAAAAAAGAAGATGCTGACAGAAACCAAATAAAGAATCGCAATGCGCTTATGGTCAACCGTCAGCAGCCAGGAGCCAATCGTGTGGCTTACGTTCAAGTAGCTCTTTTCTTCAGCTTTTTTCATAAGACCCTTATCCTGGGGTATGATCCCCTTAGTCTGCACGCAATTTCAAACAAGAAAATCGGACCGCAAACAAACAGGCTGTTTCACAGCCTATGCGGCCGGTACCGCCGGCGCGGGTTCCGCCAAAGGCGCTTCCGCAGCGGGTGCATCGGCGCCGGTTTCTTCCTTGAGACCTTTAATGTATTGAATAATCTGAATGATCTGCTCCTCATTGACCTGCCCCTTGAAGGACGACATCACCGGGGAATAGCCGGCCACGACTTTGGCCGTGGGATTCAGAATGGATTCGCGAATATATTTCTCGTCGACTTTTACCGTGCTCCCGTCCGCCAGCTGAACGTTTTTCCCAAAGACCCCGGCAAGATTCGGTCCCAAAGCGCCGGAGCTTGAATTGTGGCACGTGTTGCAGCGAAAAGTTGTGAACAGCTCTTTCCCGGAGACGGTCAGGGGCGTGGAGGCCGCAGTTCCGTTTTCCAGCCAGGCTTGATAGTCTTCCGGTGACAGGACATAGACGGAGCCGATCATGCCGGAGTGTGTGGTGCCGCAATACTCTGCGCAGAAAAGGTGGTATTTTCCGGGCACGGTCGGCTCAAACCAAAGGGAGGTGTAACGGCCCGGAATAGCATCCATTTTGGTTCTGAAAGCCGGAATGTAAAAGCTGTGAAGAACATCCTCGGAGGTTAGTTTTATCCGGATGGGTTTTCCCGTCGGCACATGAAGTTCATTGATTTCACGCTGACCCGTGGGGTGCTGAACCTTCCACATCCATTGCTTTCCGACCACAAAAATTTCCTGCGCATCCTCGGGCGCGCGCCAAATCTTAAATGCGAGAATTGTGGCCCATGCGAAAATGGTGAGCGAGATGAGCAGGGGAATCACCGTCCAGGTGATTTCGAGTGCGAGATTCCCATGAATGGCTGGAGGTATTTCATCCGGCGTCTTCCGGCGGTACTTGACGGTAAAGATGATGGACATCGCATAAATAATGGCGGTGAACAAAACCGTAATCGCGACAATGTAAAGGTATAGAGCATCCACGCTCCCCGCAATGGTTGAAGCCTGCACAGGAGAGAAAGGTATCTTCATATCAAGAGCCTGCCTTTAAGAGTTTGCGCTCTGCTTTGAGCGACCGGATAATGAACGACGCAAGGGCAATAACGGTCAGAACGCAGATGAACCGGAGAAAATTAATAATCGCAAAACCATACTTGCCGGTTGAGGGATCGTAATGATAACAAAGCAGGACAAATTGGTCCATGATGTTCCCGATCTTGCCTTTTCCGGCTTCGACTAAGGCCAGGCGGATATCCTTGGGCGAATATTCAATCCCATAAAAATAATGAGACAAATGTCCTTTAGGTGTCACCACCATGACCCCGGCCGCATGAGCGTATTCCTTGGATACGGGGTCATAGGCGTAGCGGAACCCCACGGCATCAGTCAACTTTTCAATCGCATCAGCGTCCCCCGTAAGAAAGCGCCAGCCGGCCGCGGCTTCCGGGCGTTTATACTCCGCCAGATAAGATTGTTTTTTTGCCAAGGCCAATTCGGGTGTTTCCTTCGGGTTAATGGAAAAGGAAATGATGTCAAAGTCTTTGCCCGGGGTGAATTTCAAAATCTTGAGGGCTTTCACCAACCCGTTTAAAACAAGATTGCAAAGCATGGGGCAGGTGTAATAAACCGGAGTCAAAAGGACCGGCCTTCCGGTAAAAAGATCTCCAAGACGAACCGTGGCGCCTGTCTCATCACGAAACGTGAGGTCCATCGGCAAGACGGTATCCAGCTTCTGTTCAATCCGGATTTTTGTAAACACCTCTTGCTGATTGTTCAAGGTATCCACGTTGGCCCGAAGGCTGAGCGGAGACAGAGCCAGCAAAGAGCCAGCGGTAAACAGGGCCGAGAACAGGCGCAAGAATGATTTTTTTAAGGGAGAACCCTCAAAGCGCATCAACACAAAAAACCTCTTGGATCGTTTAGTTTTAATTAATACGAAACAGCTTCTTGCCCGCCGCTTTCAGTCAACGCTGCAGAACCTTCCCGTTCCGAAAAAACCGACTTCCGGAAGGGAAGCCCCTTCTGAGCGGTAATCTGAATAGCTCTTTCAATGGGGATTCTGACTTTTTTGGCCGCAGCATCAACCCAGCCATAAGTCGTCAAATGTTCCGTTTCGGCTTTCGTGAGCTCTTCACGCAGTTTTGACGGATGCACTTCAAGCTGGATGTCCGGGGCCCGCCAGCGGGAATCACGGATGTTCACGGAGGGCTTGTCTGTTTTATTCGTGTGATTATCCATCGCTTTATACATCACGGCCATGAGCCAAAAGGAAGCGGCCGAAAGAATGACAAGCCCGAGAGCAAACCAAAGCAAAGGCTTCGCGTGCGCATCCGTTTTTTCGTAGCCCTCATGCGAGGATCCCGGTGTGGAATGATTAGCCATGATGAGAGTCCGTTCCTTCCCGGCCCGTAACAATCGGGTCATGCTCAAGAACAAGGGTGGAGTTCTGCAGTTTTCCAAAAAGGAAGAAAAGCAAGGTTCCGCCAATAGCCGCCAGGCAGGTCAAATCCAGCCAATGAAAATGAATCGAGGGGAAGAGGGCAGGCTTGATGAGCCAGTTAAGATCAAACCACCGCACGGCGAGGACAAACACCACAACCTTCAAAAGGCGCGCGGGCGCCCGCTTGCGAAAACGGCTGAGGAGCAGAAGGAACGGAATGAAAAAATGGCAGATCGGAAGAAGCGCGCTCAGGATTTCCCAGCCGTTCGTAAAACGCCGGATGTACCAAGGTGTTTCTTCCGCGAGGTTCCCGTTCCAAATAATAATAAATTGTGAAACCGAGATGTAGGCCCAGAACATGATGAAGGCGAAAAAGAGTTTTCCCATATCATGGGAGCGCACGGTGGTCAGGACTTTTGAAACCGGTTCATAGTGGGAGAGAAAGACCATGAGCGCGACTGAAAATCCGAAACCCAGAAGGGTCTGCCCCGCGATAAACAAAACTCCGTAGATGGTTGAAAACCAATGCGGCTCAAGGGACATGGCCCAGTCTACTGAGGCGAATGTTACGGTGAGCGCATACACGATAATACCAAAACCGCTGATGCGCTGGAGAGATGCCCGCAGGCTGTCGGCGTAGGTTTTCGCGAAAGTGCGCGACCCCTTGATCAATAAGGTGGCAAATAAAAACCAGATGCCGAAATAAAGGGCCGTGCGTGCGAGAAAGGCCGGAGGATTCAGGTAAGCCGTTTTTTGATGAATAATGACATCGTGCGCTGCCAGCTCAGGGTTGGCCCAGGGATAAAGCACGGGCAGAAGCAGGTAAACCGGAATAAAAGCGAGCGCGAGCAGGGGAATTAAACTCAAGATATTTTCCATGACCCGGCGGACCGGATAGCCCCAGCCGCCGTCCGCGAGGTGATGCAGCATGACCAGGGGAAGGCAGCCGACAACGATTCCCATGCAATAAAGAAAGGCCACGAGGTAAGAGGAAGCGAAAGAAGTGCGGTCGATAAAAAAACCGATGGCGGACAAGACAATCCCTGCCGCCGCGGCAATAAGAGCCCGCTGTTTAAGCATCGCTAGTTTCGATTGAAGCTGTGGTTCCGCTTGCAAGTTTTGCATGACTCTTTCCTGCTGCCGTCTAAGGCACTGCTTTTAAGGGTTCGAGCTTCGCCTTGTCCTGATCGTTAAGATCCGAGAGATCCGCGTTTTGGCTCAATTGAAGGGCTTTAATATAAGCTGCGATGGCCCAGCGGTCATGCGGGGTAATCTGGGCTGAATAATCATTCATGGCACCAAAACCCTGGGTCATGACGTCAAAGAAATACCCGGGAGGAGCGTTTTGAAGGCGCTCAATATGATAAGAGGGCGGCTGTTTAAAACCGCGCTGAACGACCATGCCCTGGCCAAAGCCTCTCCTGTCATGGCACACGGAACAGTAAATGTTGTAGCGTTCCTGACCGCGGCGGAGCACTTCCTCGGTCACTTCAAAAGGAAATTCAGCCGCAGGACTGCCGTCGATCTTTCCCGTGTAATAAAAGTCATTTTCTCTCAGGGAACCCCGGGGCACCGTGCCTTCCACAAGAGGCCGCGCAGCCTTGCCGTCTTTGAAGAATTTGCTTTCCTGCAGAGGGTCATAGCGCGGCTGGTCACGCATTCTTAAGTCGCAGCCCGTGAGTGCCAGGGCCGAAAGGCAGAAAACCAAAGCAGCGGCTTGACGGTTCATGACTCCACCTCGTAAACCCCGGTGGGATTCAGGGACGACAGAAAGGATTTTGTTTTCACAAGATCAAAAAGAGGATCTTCTGACTCGATGCAAAGGAAAAATTTATCACGGCTGGCAAACTGCGCGAAGCGGGCCACGTTAAAAACAGGGTGATAGGGTTTCGGAAGCCCATTCATGGCAAGCATTCCAAAAACCGCTGTGAAGGCCGCAAAAAGAATCGTCAGTTCAAAACAGATCGGAAGAAACGCGGGCCAGCTGTTAAAAGGCTTTCCGCCGTAGACATAAGGGTAATCAATCACCGAAGCGTAATATTGCATGAAGAAACCGGTCAGGCATCCCGTGATGCCGCCGATCAAGACCCGCAAAGGAAGGTTGTTTCTTTCAAGCCCAAGGGCATGAATGACCTCTTCAATCGGAAAAGGGGAGTAGGCGTCCATTTTTTTATAGCCAGCGGCCACGGCTTTTTCCGCAGCTTCAATCAGGGCCTCAGGTGTGTCGAATTCAGCCATCCAGCCGTAAAGGATTTCTTCTTCAGTCGTGTGAGCGGAGGTCATAAGAGTTAATGCTTCCCCTGTGCTTGTTTTTCCTGATCACGTGTTTGTCTCAGGAGCATCTGCATTTCAAACATGGCAATGGACGGGAGGACCCGGACGAACAGCAAAAACAGCGTCAGGAAAAGCCCGATGGTTCCGATGAAGGTTGCCCAATCCCAGAAACTTCCCCAGTACATGTGCCAGGACGAAGGAAGGTAGTCACGGCTTAGGCTGATGACGATGATGACAAATCTTTCCAGCCACATGCCGACGTTCACAAACTGGGAGACCACAAAAAGAACGACAAGGTTGGTGCGGCATTTTTTAAACCAAAAAACTTGAGGCGCCAGGAAATTACAGACAATCAGGCACCAGTAGAAGGGGGCGTAGGGGCCTGTCATGCGGTTCCAGATCATGAACTTTTCGTAAGTGTTGGCGCTGTACCAGGAGAAAAAGGCTTCACAGAAATAACCGTAGGAAACCATCATGCCCGTGGCCAAAATGACTTTCGCCATGTTGTCGAAGTGTTTCATGGTGATGAAGTCATGCATGCCGTAGAAGTGGCGGAGAGGAACCGCCAGCGTGATCACCATGGCAAAGCCCGCGAAAATGGCACCCGCAACGAAATAGGGCGGGAAAATGGTCGCGTGCCAGCCGGGAATCACGGAAACCGCGAAGTCGAGACCGACGATGGTGTGTACCGAAAGCACCAGCGGAGTCGCAAGGCCGGCCAAAAGAAGGTACGCTGTTTCATAGCGGGACCAATGCAGAGCCGAGCCGCGCCAGCCAAGAGCAAAAAAACCATACGCCAGCTTCGCAAACTTTTTCTGCGCGCGGTCACGCATGGTGGCAAGATCCGGAATCAGTCCGACATACCAGAAAAGAAGAGACACGGAGGCGTAAGTCGAAACCGCGAAAACGTCCCAGAGAAGAGGGCTGCGGAACTGCGGCCAAAGCCCGTAAGTGTTCGGGTAAGGGAAAAGCCAGTAGAAAATCGCATGGCGGCCAAGGTGAAGAATCGGAAAGAGACCCGCGCAAGCCACGGCGAAAAGGGTCATGGCTTCCGCGAAACGGTTAATTGAAGTTCTCCACTGCTGTTTCAAGAGAAGAAGGATGGCTGAAATAAGCGTTCCTGCATGACCGATACCGATCCACCAAACAAAGTTGATGATGTCAAAACCCCAGCCTACAGGCTGGTTGATACCCCAGACGCCGACGCCCTTGAGGAGGACAAGCAGGATTGCGCAGATCAGCAGCGTGAGGCCCGCGGAGGCAACTCCCAGCCCCGCAAGCCAGCCTTTGCCAATCGGGCGCTTCAGAACAAAGTCCGCTATTTTATCGCTGATTCCCCCATAGGTATGGGCAGAGGCATCGATGTAGGGGACGGGTTTTACGGCGTCTTTAGGATCAGGCGTGGAGGCCATGGGCTGCATTCTCTGTCAGTTTTGGATTAGGGTTCATCACTTTGGCCAAATAAGTTAAGCGGGGGAAGGTATTAAGCTCAGTCAGGATGCCGTAGTTAAGAGGCGCTGATTTGAGTTTTGACACTTGGCTTTCAGGATCATTGATGTCCCCGAAAACAATGGCGTTTGTCGGGCACGCGGATTGACAGGCTGTGCGGATGTCTCCGTCACGGATTTTGCGGCCATCAATCTTCGCATCAATGCGCGCGTGGTTAATTCTCTGCACGCAGAAAGTACATTTTTCCATGACGCCCCTGGCGCGGACGGTGACATCCGGGTTGCGCTGCATTTTCAGCGTTTCCGTGTTCCTGTCGGTGTATTCCAGGAAATTAAAACGGCGGACTTTGTAGGGACAGTTATTCGCACAGTATTTGGTCCCGCCGCAGCGGTTGTAGGTCATCTCATTGAGGCCTTCATTGCTGTGGCCTGTGGCTCCGAAGGGACACACCGGCTCGCAGGGGGCGTTCTCGCAGTGCATGCACATGACCGGCTGATGGTGGATTTCAGGGCTGTCCAGACCGCCCTCGTAATAACGGTCAATGCGCAGCCAATGCATTTCGCGGCCAAGAAGAACCTGGCTTTTCCCGACAACGGGGATGTTGTTTTCGGATTGGCAAGCCGCCACACAGGCATTACAGCCGATGCAGGCGTTAAGGTTAATGGCCATGCCCCAGGCGTATTCGGAATAATTGTACTTGGGATAAAGCGAAGTGTTTCCCGTGCCGTGGCCATGACCCAAAGCAAACTCAGGATGATGCTGGAATTCCGCAAGATTGGCTTTCCGTACAAGATTACGGCCTTCCATGGAATGATGGTCCTGGGCCGCCGCCAATTTGCGCTTGGAACCGACTTTGGTGAGGCTAAGCCCCTGAGCAAATTCAGGGCGCGCGGAAGTTCTCAGTTTATAGGTATTAAAACCGATGTCATCCCCGACTTTACCAGCCTTCGTTCTGCCATAGCCCAAATGAACGGTGACCGTGTCCTCCGCTTGTCCGGGCGTGATCCATACAGGTGCTTCAACCGCACGGCCGCCCAGCTCAAGAACCACAACGTCTTCGTTTTGGAGAGAACGCTTCTCAGCGGTGGCCGGACTCACAAGCGCCGCATTGTCCCAGGTCAGGGTCGTCATAGGCTTGGGAAGTTCCTGAAGCCATCCGTAATTTGCGAAACGCCCGTCCCACACCGTGAGGTCAGGGCGGAAAAGAACTTCTAAGTCATTGCCGGAAAGAGCAGGAAGGCCCTCTTTAAGTTCAGCTTGCGAGAAAGCGGTTTTGACAGAAACCTTTTTCGCTTCAAAGGCACTGTCTTTTACAAGACCTTCATGGAGAGCCCTGCGCCACTGTTTCTCAAAATCCCCTTCTTTCCAGGATTCCTGCCAACGGCTTCTGACAAGGTCGTAATCCTTTGCTGCCGGCTCTCCGAGCATGGCGGCCAAAAATTCATGAGCGGATTTTCCATCATAAAGCGGCGCGATCAAGGGCTGCATAAACGTCAAAGTGCCATCGCTCGCGCGGCCGTCCGAAAAGCTTTCAAGGTAATGAGCCTGCGGAATGTGCCAGTGGGAAAGAGCGGATGTTTCGTCGTCATACAGACTCAGGTGAACGCGGCGTTCCGCGAGCTGGAAATTACTGCTGAACTCAAGGTCGGCCGGTGCGTTGTAGACCGGATTTCCGCCAAGAACCACAAGGAGCTGGACTTTTCCTTTAACAAGATCCTGGGTTAAATCCCGGATAGAGGCTGTCTGTTCTTCCGGATTTTCTTCAACTGGGGCAATCGCGGTAATCGTGGAACCGAAATTCCCGAGTGACCCGTTAATGGCGTGAATAAGAGCATGAACAGCGGCTGGCTGATCGGGGCCCGCGACAACAATGGTTTTAGAAGGATTGGCTTTCAGGTCTTCGGCCAAAGCGGCGATTAAAGGTTCCTCATTCGGTTTGAGGGCGGCAAAAACCCCTTGAGGAACTTCAATTCCCAGCTTCGCGGCAAGGGCCGCTACCAAAGCGGGAATTTCAGAAGGCTTTTTAGGGATTCTGTGATCCGCAACGGTTCCCGTTGAGGTCGGGGTGCTTTCAATAACATAAAGACGGTTGAGGGGGAGGGCGGAAGCATTTTTGTCCAATCCCGTTCCTGCGATGACCTGGCGCCTAAGTGTAAAATCGCGCGCGTAACGCAGACTTCCCGGAAGCTCTGTAAGAAAGTCACTGTTAAATGAAACCACAACGTCGGCCTTCTTAAAATCATAGAGAAGGTCCCTGTATTCCCCTAAAGCCAGTTTCGAACCCCCGCGAAGACTGTCGCGGTTGACAGGTTCATATTGATGCCATTTAGCCTTGGGGTATTCCGCAAGAAGCTTTTTGATCTGGGCGCCGAGTGTGGGGGAAACCACGGTTTCTGTCAAAATACTTAATCCCTCGCCCTCAGAAGCTTTCAATAAAGCCATTTCACTGGAAAGTTCTTCTGTAAAACGGGCCCAAGTGGAAGCTTGAGAGCCATTACGGACAGCTTTGGAGCGGTCAGG
This sequence comes from uncultured bacterium, assembly GCA_964434115.1. Classification (GTDB taxonomy): domain Bacteria; phylum Omnitrophota; class Omnitrophia; order Omnitrophales; family Aquincolibacteriaceae; genus ZLKRG04. The sequence continues at coordinate 78,847 of CAYSSX010000004.1, read as the reverse complement.
ATCATAAAGGCCCAAAATAGAGGCTTGGGCAAAAGCGCTGGTGGCTCCCAGGCTGTCAGGATGCTGGGGATTGCCCTCCACTTTTGTGGGGCGTCCCATATGGCTTTCAACAAGAAGCCCGAGGGCAGACCCTTGAAAGGGCATGGCCGTGGCAAAAAAGAGGGGTTTGCCCGGGATCATGTCCTCCGGAGCTTTTACATACGGGATGATTTTTTCAAGATCACGGGGTTTGCAGCCGGCAAGCCCTGCCATAACTAAGGAAGCGCCCATCAATTTCAAGAACTCACGTCTATCCACAGGGGAATCCGACACGGCCGCGCCGTAAGGATACTCTTCTTTCAGAAACCGGGTAAATTCCTCGGTTTCAGCCACCTGATCCAGACTGCGCCAGAAAAGAGGGCCTTTCAATTTGGCCAGCTTTTCCCGGATTTTTGAAATCGGATGGTCTTCGTTCATGAATGACACCTTATCTGTGGCAGACGCTGCAGTTGGTGAGTTTCTTAACATTGTATTGAGAAACAAGTTCCGGGCCAAGTTCTGCCTGGTTGGCCGCTTTCCAGTGGGGATCAAAAACCTTATCTTTGGGACCAATAAATTTTTCAGGAGCCCGGTGACATGACAAGCACCATTCCATTTGCAGGCGGTTGGCGCGGCGCATCAAGGGCATTTCGTTGACCTGGCCGTGGCAGGTTGTGCAAGCCACGCCTTTGGATATATGGATGCTGTGATTGAACTGAACAAAATCTCCGAGATTGTGGACGCGGTTCCAAGTCAAAGATTGATTCGTGCGAAAACTTTCCCGGACCGGCTCAAGCATCGGAGCGTTGGTCCATATCCCGGAATGGCAGTTCATACAAGTCTTGGTCGGTGGAATGCCCGCGAAAGAAGATTTCTCAACAGACGTATGGCAGTAGCGGCAGTCGATGCCCAGCCCTTCAACGTGGTGCTTGTGGCTGAAAGGAATCGGCTGTTCCTTTGACATTCCGACATCTGTTGAGTAAACAGAACGCGAAAGGACATAAAGGATGATGCCCACCACAAACGGGGTCAATAAGACGCCGAGCGTGCCGAGCTTCGCAAGAGTGTTTGAGTGTTTTGGAAAGAGTTGTGCCATAAAAGGTTTTGGAAAGGCGTTATATTAACATCTTCTTTTTTATTTTTGTAGTGAAGATTTGCAACTTTTAGTTTTTTTTTGTCTCCGCAGTCAGACCAAATTAGTCCGCTTCACTTTTTGGCGCGGGTGGCCGTCCTTATAAAGATGATTTTATCCAGATTAACCCCATCCCGTTCACTTCTTAGAAGGCTGCAAGTCCGCTTTTCCGGAATCGGCTTGTTTTTTGTCTTTTGGGGAGCCGTTTTTTGTTTTTCATCTCCGGGGTATGCCGAGCAGAAGGAAAACGAAATCGGTTTTTTGCGCCAGGAAACGAAAACTCAGACCGAAGTTCAGCGTACGGCGGCTGAAGCCCGGAAAAAGGGCACGATCCAGACCCTCGAGAAGGTGACTTATCAGGATGTTTTAAAAAGTCCCGACGACATTCTGCTTAATTTTCAATATGCGCAGAATCAGGTGGCGGAAAATAATCTCCTTGGCGCTGCGGCCACCCTTGAGCGGATCCTCTTGATCGATCCTACCCTGGCAAGAGTCCGCCTGTTTTACGCGGTGGTTCTTTTTCGTCTTGATAATTGGAGTGAGGCCCGCCGCGAAATTGATGTCCTTCTTCAGCAGAAAGATATTCCTGACAGCCTGCGCGCGGAAATTAATGAGTATCACAAGCGCATCGCCTACCGCGTCCGCAGAACCCATCTGGTTTTCCGGCAAAGCACGGGGTTTGAAATCGATTCCAACCGCAACGCGGCTCCGTCTTCGAAAAACCGCCTGTTCGCGGACTCCCTGCTGCCCGTGTCAGGGTCAAGCGCCCGCAAGAGTGACCCCAGTCTCTTGGTGATCAGCGGCGCGGAAGTCCATCATGATCTTGGTTTTCAGGAAGGGCATGAGGTGTTCGCCACTTTCACGCATTATTTGCAGGAACAAAAGAGGGTGCGGTCTTTGTCACTGGGTTCTTTTCAATACAACCTCGGGGGCGTTTGGAAACCCAAGTGGTTTCAATTCACCCCGCAGTTTTATGCCAGCCATGTTTTCTTGTCGGACGAGACTTTTCTCCGGTCTCAAGGCGGAAGCTTTAATCTGAGCCGCGGCGTTGGAAAAAGAGTGAATGTTTTTTCGGAGAGCCGCATTGAACGCCAGGACTTTTCGGATATTTCAGAAAACACGACGGCGCATGAACGGCGTGGGAATTATTTTGAGCTGGAAAACGGCGCAAACGTGGTTTTGACTCCCGCCATGAGCGCTCATGTGAGCTTGGTCTACGGCAAGAAAAATGCGAAAGCTGATTACAATGCCTATCAGCGCCTGATGATCCGGCTGGGACACACCTGGCTTTTGGGAAAAGGGCAGTTCATTATTAATGGAGTGGATCTCGGGCGAGATGTCTACGATGAGCCCGAAGTGGCCATTGCCGGACGTCTCAGGCACGATAACTCTCTCCGGTACCGCGTCACTTATGGTGCGCCATTGGAGACGCTCCTGATTGGGAAGGTTTTGCCGAAACCCTTTAAGGACATTCTCTTTACGTTCAGTTACGAGTACTACCGGTCCCTGTCCAATATCACCAATTACACCTACCTCAATAATAAGTACCAGCTGATGCTCAGTAAAAAGCTGGAATTTTAGCCTTTTAAAGCCTCCTGGATTGAAAAGGCCCCGCCCTGGGGGTACCCTTTCTCTAGAGCCATGAAAACCCTTAAAAAGAACGCTTTTCAAACCCTTTCCTTTTTGGTCAGCCTGCTTCTATCTTTTCCTGCTCAAAATGTTCTTTTTGCCCAAGTGATGCCTGCGGCAGCACCGGTTTCGGCGACTCTCCCAACAGGCCTTGTCGGGGTTGTCGCGGCCGCACGAGGGTCTGTTCAAATCGCCAAATCAGGCCAGGTGGGGCGTATTGCCGGCAGCGGTGAGCCGATTTATCTTGGAGACGAGGTCAGCACGGATGGCAAAGGCCAGTTGCAGATCCTGCTTCTGGATGAGACGGTTTTTACGATAGGGCCCAATAGCGCCATTGTCATTGATACTTTTGTTTATGATCCCGCGACCTTTGACGGGAAAATTGACGCGCGTGTCGTCAAGGGAGTCTTCCGTTTTATTACGGGCCAGATTGCGCACAAAAAGCCGAGCAATGTGGAAATCAAGCTGCCGACAGGATCCGTCGGCGTGCGCGGCACTATTTTCTACGGGAAAGTGGAAGGAGACAGTTCGCTGATTTTGCTTTTAGGCCCGGGTGAGAAAAACAATACGGGCCATCGCCAAGGCCGGATTATTGTCAGCAACGATGTGAATGGAAAAAATGTGGAGACGGAAGTCAAAAAATCCGGCTTCGGGACTTTCATTGGAGGCGAAAACATTGCGCCCACCGCGGCTTTTGAAGTGCCCCGGGAACAAGTGGAACAAATGATCGCGTCTGTGAACCCGGCAGAGTCCCAGGCGGCAGAACCCGCCAAGGAAACAAAATCCGAAAGCACAGACGATAAAAGTTCAGGTCAAACCAAGGATCCGGCAAAAAGTGAAGAGCCGAAGTCCCCGGAAAGGGATAATTCAGCCGCGCCTGCCGACCGGAAGGATGGGGATAAGCCGGCCCGTCCCGCCGCCAGCGAGGGTGAAAGTGCTCCGGCTTCTGGAAGCACGGGCAAAACAGCTTTGATGGGCCCTCCTCCGGGAGCTCCTCCAGTGCCTGGTTCAGCGGGGGAAACCATGTCTCCAGGACATTTAAAGCCGATGATGGGCGGGGCACCGCAAGAAAGACCTGCTCTACCGGATATGAAAAGCGCCACTCAACAGGCACAGCAGGATAAAGTGGTGGCCTATGACTTTTTGCGGGACCTTTCTCAAGTCAATCAAATCAACAATGATCTTTTTACTCAATCGACGACATCGTCCCTTGATGCTGGGGATAGAACCGGTACCTCCACCACCATCACTCAGCAACTCACCGGGCAGGCCACGTTTGATCAGCTCCGGGCGAGGACAGAAGTTGGAACTTCCCACTATACAGGAAGCGGAACCATGACCCATGGGAGCTACACCCTCACTGTCGACATTAATTTTGGAAGCCGCACGATTGGCGGGGGAAATTCCAACGTGCAAGTGACCAGCACCCAATTTAACAGCGGGAGCGCATTCAACTTCGCCTTAAGTTCGATTGTCTCTTTTACAGGGCTTAGCGGAGACGCTATAAAAAACATCACTGGGTTGTCTGCAGACTATTCTGGCGATACGACCGGGAGTTTAAATTTGAGCTTTCAAAACGGCGGGGATTCTGTGAATCACACCCTGAGCATTGAAAACTCGACGCAAGGCAAAAGTGATACAGGGTCCGGAACAGCGAGTCTTCAGGCAGGCGCTTCCTGATTATTTTGCGGACGCGACCGTAATTCCTTCCCATCCCGCGGCCGGCGGTTCTTTCCGGAAAGCCTCAATTTTCTCCAAATAAAACTGATAGAGCGGTGCAAGACTCAATGCCGACCCCCCTGTTTTAAGGCAGGCTTGTGCCGCGCGCTCGGCTTTGTCCCATTCGCGGGAGCGGTAGGCAGAAAGCATTTCAGAATGCTGCTCAGACCACGACTGACGCAAGGCCGCATCGAATTCTTCAATTTTTCCAATCAAAGTGTAAACACGGACAGATCCCTGGCGGCCTTTGACCCGCACTTGGTCCGCTTCGAGAAAAAAGAACAGGTGGCCTGTCAGAGCAAAAGTTTCAGGACCTGCCAAAATATTAACGCCGTAAAGCCGTGACAACCCCTCCAGGCGTGATGCGATATTCACCGTGTCGCCAATCACGGAGTAGTCAAAGCGCTGGTCCGACCCCAAATTGCCGACGCAGCACGATCCTGTGTTAATGCCGATGCCCATGTTCACAGGCTCCTGGTTTTTATTAAGCCCGACAAGGGCCTTCTGCATTTCCAGGGCCGTTAGACAGGCGTGAAAAGCGTGTTCGGGATCTTCTACCGGTGCGTTCCAGAAAGCCATCACGCAATCGCCCATGTACTTGTCGATAGTGCCGTTGTGCTGAAGGATGGTGCTTGTCATGGGGGTGAGGAAGCGGTTTAGAAACACAGTCAGCTCCTCTGGTTTCATGCGCTCGGCAAGGGCCGTGAAATTCCGGATATCCGCGAAAAGAACGGACATGACTTTCATTTCCCCGCCGAGTTTAAGACGGTCCGGGTGCTGGGCCAGTTCTTTCACAAGGGAAGGCGCCAGGTAGCGGCCAAAGGCGCTTCGGATCTGCTGTTTCTCACGGTCCGTACGCAAAAAGTGAATCAGGGACGACACCGTATAAATAACAAGCGAAGCAATGGACGGAAGCGTTGGGTCGACAAGCCAGCGGAGATGATGAAAACCGTAAAGGCTGAAGCCGTAAAAGGCGGCGACCGAAAGAGCCCCAAGCACGGCCGAGCCTGCAGCCCCCAAGCGTCCCATGAAAATAATCATGAGCAAGCCCACCGCAAGAAAGAAAGTGAATTCGGCTCCTTCCGCCCAGTCAGGACGGTAGAGATAAACGCCGCTTAAAATTTGCTCTGCGAGCTGGGCATGAACTTCCACGCCGGCCGCCGCAGGGTTCAGCGGCGTTGCGCGGATATCCTTGAGGCCCGCTGCGCTGGTGCCAATGAAAACGATTTTTCCTTCCAGGCCGCCCAGGGGAATTTTATTTTCCAGAACCTGCCAGGCGGGGACGGTTCTTGGGGCAATGTATCCTGAGTCATAAAGCCGCAGTCTTCCCGTGGGGTCGGTCGGGATAATCGTTTTGCCGACTTTGACTCTCAGAAGGCCCGCGTGTTCGCCCATTTGAATTTCTCCGCTGGAGGCCGTGGATTGAAGGCTGTAATTGCGGGTTCCGATATGAATCCGTACAGCTTCCATCACCAGGGCCGGGTAAAGAGAGCCTCTCAGCTGGTAGACCAGAGGAACCCCCCGGACAGTGCCGTCATACTCGGCGAGATAAGTGATAATTCCGTTTCCGGCGGCCGCGTTTTCAAGCTCGGGAAGTGTTGTGACTGTGCCTGGAAAATCCGGGAGGTACATGCGCGGGTCGTCCCCGGCAAAACTGAAACCTGATTTAAGAGCCGGGGTGCCGCCTGTGTTGCGGGAACTCAGAGTAAACGCGGTGACGGCTTTGGTTTTGCCAATGGCCTCGGCAAGAAGGTGATCGTGATCCGGAAGCTCAGTCAGGATTTTTTCAAGGGTGTCACTGTTCGTTTGTCCGGACCAGAGGGCGGCGAGATTTGCCGGTGAGGTGCGGTCCGGTTCAGCAAAGAGAACGTCAAAGGCGATGACCGAAACTTTTTCTTCACGAAGCCTGTCCACCAGGCGGGCCGTCAGACTGCGCGGCCAAGGCCATTGCCCGAACTTTTGAAGTGTTGCGTCATCGATATCAATAATACGGACGGGAAGGTCCTGGTAGGCGCGGGGCTCCCAGCGCATCAGGGTGTCAAAATATTTGAGGCGGACGGACTCAAGGGCTTCCGGCATCCGGGCGAAGAGGAAGCCTGCGGTCACAAGAAAAAAAAGCGGAATAATAACCGGAGTCAGCCGCTTCATCAGGCCAGGAGTTTGAGAGCTTCCTGTTCCGAGCCCGCGATCGAGAAGAAAAGATGAAGTTTGGCCAGCGTAAAAACCTGCCGCACCGGTTCCGTAAGACTGGTAAAAACAATCCGGGAGCGGAAGGCCTTTGCTTTTTGCGAAAACTCCACAAACGCGGCGATGCCGGAGCTGTCCATGTAAGTGACCTTGGCGAAATCGAGGAGGATTTTGGAGGGTTTCGTCTCCAGCACTTTGTTCATCTGGTCCCTCAAGTGAGTGGAAACGTGGTAATCCATCTCTCCTTCAAAGGTCACCCAAAGGATATCCGGTTCTTTGTGAGCGATTTGAATAGTCATACAACTCCTTCTAAGCGTGGTTGGGCTGTATTAAAGTTCGGCTGAAAGGGCTTCAAAATTGAGGTTCCTGAACGGGGAAGGACTTGCATTCCCGGAAAGCATGGATTAGATTGGCCGAATGCACGATTTTCAATCCGCCCACGAAATCGGGAAAATTTACCAATCCTTAACGGATCGCGTCTCTTTGTGCGGTTTTTTTCTCGAAAGCACTTCTAAATTTGTGAATGCCCCGGAAGGACATCTTTTTCTCTCGGGCCGCGAAGACCGTCTCTGGCTTGAGACCTCGACGGTCCCTGATCAGCCGGCGGCCGCCAAAGCCGTCCAGCCGGAAGCCCAGGAAGTGGCTGTGGACGGCAAACCCCGGCTGAAAGACAGCCTGCTTTTCGTGCCTCTGTTTGCCGGGAATACCGTCCTCGGGGTTGCGGTTTTTACCAGGCCCGGAGCGCCTGCCTTTGTCCGGGAAGACCTGGATCTTGCCGTGGGCCTGGCTGCCCAAATGGCAGGCTCACTCAAGACACTGCTTCTGTTTGAGGAAAACCTCAAAATGGAACGTCTTGCGGCGGTCGGACAAACGACCGGCATGGTGCTCCATGAAATCAAAAACATTATGCAGCTGGCACGGCTTTCCTATGATTTCATCAAGCGCGGCATGGAAAACAAAAAAGAACATTTTCTTCAGCGGGGCATGCGCAATATTGAACGTGCGCTGAAGGAGCTCGATGGTTTTACGCTCGACATGCTTAGTTTGACCAAGGACTATGCCCTTGAAACCGAAAAAACAGACCTTGAGGAAATTTTCCGCGATCTGCGTGAAGATTTAACGGACAAAGCCGCGGATTACAAGATCGAACTCGGCTTTTCGACGGAGCAGGATTTTCCGAAAGTGGATGCGGACCGACGCGCGCTGTACCGGACGCTTTTAAATCTGGTCAAAAACGCGATTGAGGCCGTGGATACGGCCAAAGAGAACCGCTGGGTACGGGTGGCCGCGAAGTCCAAAGACACCGGGTCTTATGAGATTTCCATTTCAGACAATGGAGTCGGGATGAGCGAGGAAGTGCGCGCGAAGCTGTTTGAAGCCTTTTTCTCAACCAAGGGCCGCAAGGGAACGGGGCTCGGACTTATGATTATTGATAAGACCGTTAAAAGCCACCGCGGGGAAATTCATATCCAAAGCGAGGCGGGTCAGGGAACCACGTTCCTCTTAACTTTGCCGAAGACGCTTGCTCCAATTCCTTAGGGAATCCGAAGGGCGAGCGCTGTGGTGTCGTCGTGCTGAGGGGCCCCCGAAGTAAATTTCTGAAGATGAGCGATCAGGCCTTGGACGCTTTCTTTGGCGGACCCGTTTGAGTTTTTGATAAAATTTTCAAGGCTTTCCGCTCCGAATTCCTGCCCTTTGATGTTTCTCGCCTCAGTCACCCCATCGGTGTAAAACAAAAATAAATCTCCCGGCGAAGTTTGAAGCGAGGCCTCGCTGTATTCGGCTTCGGGCATGAGCCCGAGGGGCAGCCCCGAGGCGTCTCCCAAAAAGGCGGTTTCTCCGGACACGGATCTTTTGAGCAGCGGCAGATGGCCCGCCAACCCGTAATGCAGTTTCCCGGAATCATTTTCCACGAACAGGCAGAGAAGGGTGACAAACATGCCTCTTTGGGTCTTTGCGGCAAGCGATTGATTGAGGGCCGTGAGAAGTTCCGCCGGGCCTTTGCACCGAGGGGCCAGAAAACGGTATTCGGAAATGACCCTCACCATGTAGAGAGCCGCGGGAACACCTTTGCCTGAAACATCACCAATGACAAGCCCGGTCCTCCGGCCGTCCAGCGGCAGGACATCGTAAAAATCACCGCCGACCTCCAAAGCGGGGAGGCTTTCAGCCGCAATGTCCGCGGGGAAATTTTTCTCGGTGAGATCCGGAAGAAAGTTCTGCTGAATGTCGCGGGCAATCAAAAGTTCCTGCTTTGTTTTTTCCTGGCGGATCAATTCCCCGTGAATCCGGGCGTTTTCAAGGGAAAGCGCGGCCTGTTCGGAAAAAGTTTCAAAAAGCTCCAGGTCCTCAGGGGCGAATATTTTTCTTCCGCGCGGGTTAATGGCTTGAAGGACGCCCGTGACCTTGCCGCGGATTTTGACCGGAACACAGACAATGGCCTGCGTTGAAAAGCCCGTTGCCTTGTCAAAGCGCTTGGCGAAGCGGGGATCGTTCTGCGGGTCATTCACAATGACTGAGTCTCCTGTTTTTGCAACATGCCCGCCAATGCCTTCGCCGATCTTGAGGCGGAATTTTTCAACCAGATCGCGGCCCTTTTCTCCGAGCGCCACGCGAAAGACCAGTTCCTGAGAGGCTTCATCCACCAGCATGAGAGAAGAGGCCTCTGTATCCATGACTTCCGCGGCAACCGTCATGATGACACCCAGCAGTTCGTCAAGGTTGAGCGTGGAATTGATCTTGGCATTCACAGCCAGGACCTTTTTGAGATTCGCGACGGTTTGATCAGACATGTTCAAAAATGGATCCAGTTTTTAAAGAGAAGTCCGAGCGCCGCGGCAAAGCCCGCGCTCAGTGCGAAATCTGTTTTGCTGCGCAGTTTGCTAAAAAAGAAACGGGGCAGGCCTGCCGCGAAAGACACGGCCAAAGCAATGCCTGGGTGAAAGAAAAGAAAAAATCCTGCAACGAGAGAGCGCTCAATGAAGCCATGGATCATCTCAAAACGCGTGATGAAATGATCCTGCCGGCTGTCCTTTAAATAGTTGAGCCGGAAGGCGTGAAGGAAGTACGCGGCGCCGAAAGTGATGAACACAAAAAGAATGGCCAGAAGGGTCCAGACATCCTGGGAGTAATAAAAATCAAGTCCCGGATGGCTGGGGAAACCCGCCTTAAGCAAGTGGATCGGAAAAAGGAAGACCGCGGCAATGACCCCGGCATGCACCAGCTGGTCTCCGGTGAAAAGGACAAACCGCCAATGGGGGTGTTTTTGCTGCAGGGCGTATTTAAGGAGGTCCTCTGCCAGGTGGATCAGCGTCACGCCGGCAATAAAGAGCCACACCCCAGGGTGCCCCCACAAGGGGATCACGAACAGGGCGGAAACCGCGGCGTGGATGAGGACGTGAAGGACATGCCCGGTCCAGCTTCTCACTTTGAGACGGTAAAGTTCCTCAAACTGGAGGATGAAATCGCCGATGAGATGGGCTAGATAAAGCTTTAGGAACAAGAACATAGGAGCTTCCACAGTTCTGTTTTAAAAAGGTTGGTTCCGCTCTCAGAGCCTAGCCGTAACCCAAGGGTTTTGCAAGCTTTGGAGCCGCCAAGTAAACTTGTGTTAGATTATCGCTGTTTTAAAAAGTAACCTTAAGGCATGAATCGGATGGGGCTATGGGAACAGGGTTCGAAAAAGTAAAAAAGGAATATTACGTTTCAGGTGCCACCAAGCGGGTTCTGACCGTTGTTGATGACGTTCAGGAAGGACCCACCGTGGAATATTATGAGTCCGGCGCGGTCCGCAAGAAGATGGAGTATGTGGCCGGAAAAATAGAAGGAATTTCCCAGGAGTTTTACGAAAGCGGCGAATTGTGGGTGGAGTCCATCTGCCGGAAAGGGCAATTCCACGGTTTGGTCCGGTCGTTTTACAGGAACGGGATTGTTCAGTCCGAGCTGCCTTATGTGAACGGCCGTCTTACGGGCGTTGCCCGGGTTTATTACTCCAGCGGGATTCTCAAAAAGGAAGGCAAGTTTAAGGACGGGCGGCAGGTCGGCCAAGCCAAGATTTTTCTCGAAACGGGCGGGCTTAAGCGCAAAGGAAATTTCTTTGACGAAGATGACAGCCGGGACGAAGTGGTTTATGAAAAAGGAAGTAAATCCGACAAGCTCAGCGCGGGAAAACTTTTTCTGCAGTTTTTGGCGCTGGCGGCGGTCATGGCCATTGTGGGGTACATTTTTGACCCCAATTCGCCCTTTTTTAAGAGTTCAAATCAGCAGGATATTACCTCTCAGCTTAAAGAAACGATTGGCAATAAGCCCAAACGGGACCCCATGCTGCCGCCGCTCAATCCTCAGAACGGCATTACAAAGACCTTTTATCCCAACGGGAAGCTGTATGCCGAATGGAGTTTTGTGGATGGGAAACAGGACGGCGTGACCAAGATTTACTATCAAAACGGGAAGATTCAATCCCAGCTTTCCTATAAAAACGGAAAACTCGACGGCGAGAGCAGTGTGTACGGCGAGAATGGCCGGCGGATTTCCAAAAACATGTATAAAAACGGCATTCCGTCGTATGAGAAAAAGACGGATGAAACCGACATGACTCAGACGGACGGAAAAATTTTTATTCCTCAGAATAATAAAGGCAATGAGAACGTCTTTGATAATTGAAGGGTGGAGAAACCCTTACGCTTCGTCGATACGTCATTAACCTAAAGAGAGAGTTATGGCACTGAAAAAATACCTTTGCACGCATTGCGGAAAACGCTTTGAATCGGAAGAGCGCGAGATCGTGGAGTGCCCTTCCTGTTTTTGGAGCACGTCCGTGAAGCCTGACACCGGTGGTCCCGCGAAAGCGACCCCGGTTTCCAAGCCTGAAAAAGCATCTTTTAAACCGGTGTCTTTGCCGTTCCCCAAACCTTCCGTGAATTTGGGAGCGGCATTCAAGCCCGTTTTTCTTTTTCTGGCCGCCGTTCTTCTTTTATTTCTTGCCTGGAATTTTCTGAAACCCGTCATGGGTTCCTTGAAGAGCCGGGCTGAAAACAAGAAAATCGAGGCGCCTGCCGGCATTCAAGGACCTGCCGGAGAGGCGGCTCCCTCGGCGCCGGCCGCAGCAGTCCAGGGTCTTTCTCCTGAAGAAGAACAACTGCTTTCTAAAGCCGTCACGGTACAGGAATCGCCAGAGCCTTCACCGGAACAAGCCGGTATTCTTTCCAAAGAAGCGTCCTTCCAGACCGGAACCGTTCAAAAACTGCCTTCGCAGGCATGGACGATTGAAACTTTTTCCAAAATGCTGGCTGAACAGCAGCAATTCTACAAAATCACTTTCCCGAGAAGCTACCAGGGAAAAATTATGGATCTTTTTAAAGCGCAGTATCTGCCCGGGTCAGAGGCTTTTCTTGCGGGAGATATTCTGAAAGCCCGCGACTCCTGGGTGAATGCGCTTGCCTTCCCGCTTTACAGCCCGGATCCGATGAAGCACCGCGGTGTGGCGCTCACCATGCTGAGGCCATTCATCAATGATACCCTCTCCAAAATCGGCGCCCTCAATACGATGCTGATCGAAGGCCAGCTGCGGTCGCGCGAAGAGGAAATTAGCCGTGACTATTTGGCTGTCCGCGAACTGCTGCAAAAAAAATCCTGGGCCGAGGCCTGGGAAAGCGCGGGACAGTTGGAACAGAAAATAGCGGGCTTTGAGCAATCGGTGAAGCCTGACAGTTCGGCGCCGAACTACCCGGAATCGATCCGGCAAATTGACCGGGACATTGGCGCGACCTTGATGGATATTTTAACGCCGCCAACGCCGCCCATCGGCAACCTTGTCCCGATCTCGGAGGACTTAAGGGCCAAAAAAGCGGTGCTTGAGACGCTTTTGCCGGAAAAGACCGCGGAGCAGAGAAAGTTTTACGAGCAGGCCATGGCGCAGATTGAAGAGCGTCATTGGGCGGAAGCGGAATCTCTTCTCCAAAAAGTACGTTTCCCAAAGGCTTTGCGCGAGGATGCGAAGGCGAAGATTGAGGTCATACGCAAACTTGCGAATCAAAACCTTGATTCAGCTCCCAAATCGAGTTAATCTCTCAGAGTGCTTTTGATTTGGATTTCAGTTAATTCGAAGGCGTGATATGAGACCTTTTCCTTTGCAGCTTGAAAAAACTTTTTTACTGCAGGATCTTCCCAAAACACTTATGGGCAAATCCTTTGCCTCGGATTTTCACGACGACCTTTTCTCCTCCGGAAAAACGCAGCCGTCAGCAGGGCTCGTGCTCGGCCTTGTCTCCAGTGTTCCGGTCGCCACGAAAATTGCGGCCGCGGCGCGCAAGTGCCACCTGCAAGTCCATAACGCGAGCCGTGCGGCATCGCTGCTTCAGCACTTACAGGAAACCAAGCCCGTGATGATGTTTCTTGATTTCGACGGCTGTGAAGCCGAAGCTTTCCGGCTGTTAGAGGCGCTCAAGACATCTTCTCAGGCTGCAAAGTTTCCTATTTTTGGATTTGTTTCACAGTCCAAGCGCAGCGTGAAGGAAGAAGCTCAGCGCGCCGGCTGCGACCGCGTTTATTTCAAGACGGATTTTTTAACCGATCTGGAAAACCTTTTGGCGAGGAGCGCCCTATGATGTTCCATCTGGGCACCGACATCCCGCCCGTTAAAACCCAGCCTAAGCTCGACGAGCAGTCCTTACGGCTCACGGAAAAAGAATCGGAAATCCTCCGCGCCCAAATCCGGAAAAACAGCCGTTTGATTCATGATTACCTGATGAGAATTGATCTTTTGGTGAATAAAGAGAAGTATCCGCAGGATGCCGTTTTTATCAAAAAACTCCGCCGGCGTTTGGAGATTTTAATGGATGAAAACGATACTTTCCGCAAGGTAGTGTGGAGCGACTGCCAGAAAGACCAACCGCTTTAAAGCCCCGGCTTTTAAAATTGTTTCGTCGTTTTGACGAACCCAGACCTGCAGGAAGGCCTTATGAAAAATCGTGTGACGACTATTATTTTGGGCGGAGGACAGGGGAAGCGCCTTTTTCCGCTCACAGGCTATCGCTCCAAACCCGCGGTACCGATCGGTGCTAAGTACCGCCTCGTGGATGTTCCCATTTCCAACTCGATTAATTCCGGCCTGCGCAGGATTTTTGTGCTCACGCAGTTTAATTCCGTTTCGCTTCACCGGCACATTCACAGAACGTACCCCTATGAACCGTTTAGTGAAACCAGCATCGAACTTCTGGCCGCCGAACAAACGCCCGCAAGCCTTGACTGGTTTCAAGGGACCGCGGACGCGGTGCGCAAGCATCTGCCGCACTATCATCTTGAGGACAGCGACAGTGTTCTGATTCTGTCCGGGGATCATCTTTACCGTATGGACTACACGGAGATTCTCCGTTTTCATGAAGAGCGCAAGGCGGATGTCACGATTTCCACCGTGCCGGTTTCCAAAAAAGAAGTCAGCGGTTTCGGGATCATGCAGATTGGTTCGGATGGAAAGGTTAAAACCTTTCTTGAGAAGCCTTCCATGAATGACAAAATCAGTCCTTTTATTATTCCGCAGAATATCCGCGAAACGTTTAACCTTAAGGGCAAGAAAGAACAATACCTGGCGTCCATGGGGGTTTATGTTTTCCGGGCTCCCGTCCTGGTGGATCTTTTGAAAGGCAAGGAAACGGATTTTGGGAAAGAGATTATTCCCAAGGCCATTGACCGTTATAAAGCCTTTGGTTATGTCTTCGATGACTACTGGCGCGATATCGGAACCATTGGAGCGTTCTTTGAGGCCAGTATTGAATTGACTCAAAGAAACCCGCTGTTTGATTTTATGTCACCCAAAGGACGCATTTTTACGCGTGCCCGCTTTCTTCCGCCGACCCGTGTTTTTTCAGGCCAGCTTGACCGGATTATGCTTGGCGAGGGAAGCTTTATCGAAGGCGCGCATATCGAAGATTCTGTGATCGGAGTCCGGTCCATGATCCGGAGCGGAAGCGTCGTCCGCCGCAGCGTTATTATGGGGAATGACTTTTATGAACACGGCAAAGGAAAGAGCAAGTATGCGCTGGGTATCGGCCAGAACTGCCGTCTTCAAAACTGCATCATTGATAAGAACGTCAGGATCGGGAATCACGTTTCGATTACGAACCGCAAAAACGTTCAGGAAGAAGACGGCCAGAATTATCACATCCGTGACGGGATTGTGATTATTCCGAAAGGTGCCGTGATTGAAGATGGGACCAAAATTTAAATTACTTCCTGCTTTTTTGGGAGTGTTTCTAATGGCAGGGACTGCAAGGGCCGAAATTCCTTCCGGCCGTGACTTTCCTCAGTCCTCTCAGGTCACGGAGACCGAGACGGCTCAGGCTGCCCCTTCGGTCACCCTAGACCCTGAGGCCGCTGCAAAACAGGCCCGCATCAAAGAACTCGAAGAAAGATTCAGACTCCTCTCGCAAAGCCTCGGCGGAATGCCGACCCCTCCGGAATTAAAGAATAAGAAAATATCTTTTGGGCAAAAAGAAGAAAAACCTGCGGGGCCGGTAAAAAAGAATTAGTAGTTGGCTTTATCGAGGGTGAAAAGGGCGCCGATGGCAAAGACGATATTGGCGGCCCAGGCACTCAGGAAGGGAAAGATTTTTCCGGCCTTCCCCAAGGCAAGGCCGATCGCTTCGGTGACATGGTAAGTAAAGACCAGGCCGACGCACAAAAGCACGCTTCCCGCGATCGCTTTGCGGTTACGCGTCCGTGCGAGAACTGGGATGGCGACGAGCATCATGACCAGACCTTCCCACGGGGACGCAAGACGGTGATGCAGTTCCACCTGCTCGGAATCCACATTCACCCCGTTGTCCTTCAGCTTTTTAACCGTACTTTTAAGTTCTTTGTAAGACAGGAAAGAACTTTCTGTTGCCGCAAGCACAAGGTCATGCGGCGTCACTTCAAGCTCCAAATATTCTTTGGAAGGATAAGTTCTCGGCTCGCCGAGGATTCGTCCTTGAGAGTCCATCTGGTATTCCAGGACATTCTCAAAAATCCATTTCGAGTCTTTCCATGCCCCCCGTTCCGCGACCATTTTCTGCCGGGAGTTACCTTCCTCGGAATCCATCCACAAAATAACGGCATCCCGGACTTCATTGGTTCCGGGCAGGAATTTCCGGAAATAGTAAAGCTTTGAGCCGCCGGAAAAGAAAGTGACGTTCTCATAGCTTTTGGCATCGGTGGTGTTTTTCTTGTTGTCGATATGAACTTCCTTGATTTCGCTTGAGATGCGGTAACTTTGAGGAAGAATGCGGTCATTGACGATAAAAACGAGAATCCCGATAAGGAATCCCAAGAAAAGAACCGGGCGCATAATGGCTGAAATTTTGAGGCCGGCGGCCTTCATGGCTTGCGTTTCGTTGTTCAGGCCGAAGCTTACGAGAAGAAAGACCGTTCCGAGCCACGTGGCCCAGGCAATGGTTTGGCTGAAAGCGTAGGGCGTTAGGGAGAGGTAATACTGAGCAATAACTTTGAACGGAAGCTTGTGGTTAAGCAGGTCATCGATGTTATTAAAAAGGTCCGCAATCAGGACGAGGAAAACAAGCGTCAGTGCGCAGAAAATCACCGGCATGAGCAATTCGCGCGTGACATAGCGGTCAAGAACTTTCATTTTCTTCCTTTACTTTGTCGGGGTCTTTGCGGCCACGGTCCGGGCCAGGGTGATAAGCCCCACCTTTTTGGCCCCAGCCTCTTTGAGAATACGGCAGCATTCTCCGGCGGTAGCCCCGGTGGTCAGGATGTCATCAACCACCAGAATAGACCGGTGTTGAACCTTGCCGGGTCGCAACATCTTAAAAGCTCCCCAAGGATTTGCAAGTCTTTCCTCTCGAGTGAGGGAACTTTGGGCTAAAATTCCCGGCCGTTTGGCCAAAATTGAGGTTTCTACAGGAATTTTTCCGTTGGCGATGAAAAGGGCGATCAGTTCAGCTGGGTTAAAGCGCCTCTCCACCCAGTGCTGTCTTCCCTGAGGCACCGGAACTACGCAGTCATAAGTTCCTTCCGCTAGAATAACCAGGCCCAGATTTCTGAGATACGCTTGAAAAGCCTTCATAAGCCTGGGTTTTGCTGAAAACTTGGCTGAGGTCAGCAAGTCTTTTACAGGGGATTCGTAAGGAAAAAGGGTCCAGGCTTCATCCCAAGAGGCCTCGCTGTAGAGCTTGGGATCCAAAAGCGCGTCCAGGGGATCAAAACGCTTTTCCTCAAGCTTGACGGCACAATCCAGGCAGAGGGTGCTTTGCTGAATCTCCAGGAAAGCGTTGCATAAACCGCAATGGGATGGATAAAAGAGGCGGATCAGGGCCTCGAAGGCTGGGTTCATGGAGGGTATTCTAACCCCTCGCGGCTTCCGGGTAAACGGAAAGTGTCTTGAACGCCGGCTTGACCTCGGAAAAGATTCCTATATAATAGCCCAACTTTAACCCCACTGATAACTTGCAAAGAAAGGTCTGAAACGCGTGTTAAAAGTCCAGATTACTGATAATGAACCTCTCGAAAAAGCGCTGAAAAAGCTCAAGAAGAAAATTGAGCGTGAGGGCATTCTGAAGGTTCTCAAAGCCCGCAAGCATTACGAGAAGCCCAGCGAAAAAAGACGCCGCAAGCAGCGCACTTCCAAGAAAAGAAAGTTCTAAGCGTTTCGCTTTTCCTCTTTTCACTGAAATCTGCAAATTGTTCCTCTCCGGCCAGGATTCTGCCTGGTTGCGGTTTTCTCTTTTTAACTCCTGACTCCCAAACTGTTTCTGGTGTTTTTTGTGCCTATCCCGTTATTGCGGGGGGTGGGGGCCTGTGGTATGATCTCCCGTTTTTAACCAAAGGATTTTTGGATGGCTGTTAAATATCAGGCATTTCCGGGGATGGATGATATTCTTCCCGGCGAGGTCGAAAAATGGCAGTGGCTTGAAGAAAAGGCCCGTACGCTTTTTTCTGTGAAGCGTTTTCGCGAAATCCGGACTCCGATTTTAGAACCCACCGAACTTTTTACCCGCGCGATTGGCGAAACCACCGACATTGTCCACAAAGAGATGTACACCTTTCAGGACCGGGGCGAACGCCTCATGACCATGCGTCCCGAGATGACGGCATCCGTCGCCCGGGCCGTAGCTGAGCATGGACTTCTGAAAACAGCGCCGTCCCTTGCTTTGTATTACATGGGCCCTATGTTCCGTGCGGAAAGGCCCCAGGCAGGCCGCAAGCGCCAGTTTCACCAGATCGGCGCCGAGCTGGTCAATGTCCCTGCGCATGACTCCCAAGGAGGCCCGGGGGGCGACTGGGTCATGATTCAGGTTCTTCGTGATCTCCTTGAGTTTCTCGAAATCAAAAATCTTAAATTTCGCCTCAATGATCTAAGCCTGATTAATGGAGTTGAGGGCGGCAAGGTCAAAGCACGCATCCGCGATTACTTTGAATCTCACAAGACCCAGCTGGATCCCGATTCTCTTTACCGCCTTGATAAGAACGTGCTGCGGATTTTTGACAGTAAAATTCCTCAAACCCGTGCCCTTGTGGATGCTCTGCCTTGGAAAGATGTAGCGCCTCCCAGTGATTACTTTCTGAATCTTTGCCGGAAACTTACCGAGTCAGGAGTTCCGGTGGAGGTTGAACCCAAGCTTGTCCGCGGGCTGGATTACTACACCGGTGTTGTGTTTGAGGTTGCCTCCGCGTCGCTGGGGGCGCAGGATGCCCTTGCCGGCGGCGGCCGCTATGACAACCTTTATGAGCAGATAGGCAGCTCCAGTGTTCCCTGCACCGGTTTCAGTCTTGGAGTGGAGAGGCTTTTAATGGTGCTCGAAAAAAATACCCCGAGCATCTCCGGGCAAATGAAGGAAAACAGTATTTATATGATTCCCCTTTGTGAGGATTCCCTGCACCGGGCTTCGGCTCAGGTGGAGGAGACCGCGCGAAGTCTCCGGCAGTTCGGATTTTTGGCGGAAGTGGCTAAGCCTTCTTTGAAGCTGGGGGATCACCTCAAAAAGGCCAGCAAAGCCGGCGTCCGTTATGCGTTGATCGCGGGCGAGGATGAAATGAAAAGCAAACAGTGGAAATTAAAGAACATGGATTCACACACGGAAGACACGATTCAATTTGGCGAACTTCTTAATTATCTGATGACTAAACAAGGAAAAAAAATCGTATGATGCGGACTTCGAATTGCGGACAGCTGACCAGCCATTCTGTAGACAGGGAAGTGACCTTGGTGGGGTGGGTGGATACCCGCCGCGATCACGGGCATTTGCTTTTTATTGATCTTCGCGACCGCTGGGGCGTAACCCAGGTCGTTTTTAACTCCGATCACAGCGCCTCGGTTCATAAGCTTGCGGAAAGCCTGCGCACGGAATTCGTGGTCCAGGTCCGGGGCAAAGTCGGCAAGCGCCCGCAAGGCACAGAAAATAAAAAAATTCCCACCGGCGAAATCGAAGTGGTCGCGGATCATCTCGAAGTCCTGAACGCCTGTCCTACGCCCCCTTTTGAACTTGGCGAGCTTTCAGTGAATGAAGAGCTGCGTTTGAAATACCGTTTCCTGGACCTGCGCCGCCAGCAAATGGTCGAGGCCTTGACGCTCCGCTACCGCGTCAGCAAGATTGCCCGGGATTACCTCGACAAACAGGAGTTTCTTGAAATCGAGACCCCGTACCTGACCAAGAGCACGCCGGAAGGCGCGCGCGATTTTCTTGTTCCCTCACGCCTGAATCAAGGGACGTTTTACGCGCTTCCGCAGTCGCCTCAGCTTTTCAAGCAGCTTCTGATGGTCGCGGGCTACGACCGCTATTTTCAGTTTGCCCGCTGTTTCCGCGATGAAGACCTTCGCAGTGACCGTCAGCCGGAGCATACCCAGATTGACCTGGAAATGTCTTTTGTGGATGAAGAGGATGTGATGCAGCTTGTCGAAGGCATGGTCGCGGACGTGGTGGAGAAGGTCAAGGGCCTGAAACTGCCCCGCCCCTTCCGCGCCATGGATTACGACGATGCTATGAACCGTTATGGTTCTGATAAACCGGATCTTCGCTTTGGTTTGGAACTCCACGATTTGAGCGGGGTCTTTAAGGGGAGCGGTTTTAAGGTTTTCGATTCGGTGATTGAGCAGGGTGGAAAAATCCGGGGGATTTGTTTCCCAGTTCCCGCAGGCGTGGAATTTTCCCGGAAAACCTTTGATGATTTGACCGAGTGGATCAAAACCTACGGGGCCAAGGGATTGGCCTGGTTAAAGGTTCTTCCCGGAGGCCAGGTAGAAGCGCCGATTGCCAAATTTTTTGATGCGGACCGGGTTAAAAAGATTCTCGATGTCCTGCAGGCGAAGCCGGGGAATATTATTTTTATGGTTGCAAGCGACCCGCATGTTTCAGCGGTTGCTCTCGGGGCCTTACGCTGTCATCTTGCGGCGCAGTACGGGTTCATTGACGAAAACAAATTTGAAATTTTGTGGGTGAAAAATTTTCCTCTTGTGGAATGGGACCCGGAAAATAAACGCTATCAGGCCATGCATCATCCTTTCACGTCGCCAAGGCTTGAAGATCTTGAGATTCTTGAAAAAGACCCGCTCAAAGTGAAGGCCCGCGCCTATGACCTTGTGCTGAACGGGACAGAAATCGGCGGAGGCAGTATCCGTATTCACCGTCAGGACGTTCAGGAAAGACTCTTCGGCCTCCTGGGACTTACCAAGGAAGATGCCGAACAGAAATTTGGTTTTCTCCTGAAGGCGCTTACTTATGGGGCACCCCCTCATGGCGGCCTCGCGATGGGGCTGGACCGCTTCGTGGCCATTCTGCTTAAACGCGATTCCATTCGTGAAGTGATTGCTTTTCCGAAGACCCAAAAGGGAACCTGCCTCATGACCGAGGCGCCGGGCGAGGTGTCAGTTAACCAGCTCCGGGAACTTGGCATTATGATCAAGAGCTAAAGGAGATGTTTTGGAAAAAAACCTGAAACTCAATTCAAATGAAGAAGCGATTGCTCTTTACGGGACTCTTGATGAAACGCTCCGTCATGCTGAAAAAGAATTTCATGTACGGGTTTCCGCCCGCAATCACAGGCTCAAAATTATTGGCGTTAAAAAAGATGTTGAGGCCGCTTTCCGGTTTTTTACCAAACAGCTTGCGGACATAAGAAAGAAACCCGAAGGTCCCGCGCGCAGGTCAAGCCGTGAGACCTCCCGTTCTTCCGAAGCCTCGGGTTATCAAGGGGATCATCACCCCGGCAGTTTTTTCCACCGCGGCAAATCGATTCATCCAAAGACCAAGAATCAGGCCGTGTATCTGGAGACTATTGCTGCCAATGACATTGTGGTGAGTATCGGCCCCGCGGGTACAGGGAAAACTTATCTCGCCATGGCTGCGGCGATTGACGCGCTCAAGAAAAAACAGGTGGCCCGTATTATTTTAACCAGGCCTGCTGTAGAAGCAGGTGAAAGCCTCGGGTTTCTGCCTGGAGACCTGCAGGAAAAGGTGAATCCCTACCTTCGCCCGCTTTATGATGCGTTGTATGACATGATGGACTATGAAGAAGCCGCAAAGTGTCTGGAGCGGGGGATTATCGAAGTGGCACCGCTCGCCTACATGCGCGGCCGGACTTTGAGTGATGCGTTTGTCATTCTCGACGAAGGCCAGAACTGCACGCATGCCCAGATGAAGATGTTTTTGACGCGTCTCGGCCAGTTTTCGAAAACGATTGTTACGGGTGACGTTACGCAGATCGATCTTCCGGGCGGAAAAAAATCCGGTCTTGTTGAGATTCAGAAAATTCTGTCGGGCATTCCGGGCGTTGGTTTTGTCTACTTGACCCACACCGATGTGGTTCGTCATCCGCTGGTGCAGGAAATCATTCTTGCCTACGAAAGGTACGAGAGCGGAAAAGCTTAAAACCGCATGAGAAAAAATTCTCCCAAACCCCATCGCTCCGTTCCCCTTAAAAAAACGGCGGATCCGCTTGTCTGGGTTTGGCGGATAGCCCTTTTCGCCTGCGCGGGGCTTTTTACCTCCGGAATTCTTTTTTTTGATTTCGAGCCGGTGATCGGAAAACACAGTTTCACCCTTGGTGAACCTGCCCCCAGAACCTACTTTTCACCCCTTACGATCACGTTTGTCAACGAAGCCAAAACAGCAGAGGCCAGGAAAAACGCCGCTCAAGCAGTCCCTCCCGTTTATGTGTTTCAGCGGGATGTGGAAAAACATGCCGCCCTTGAGGTCGACAAGCTTCTTGAGACCTTAAAAAATATTCAATCGGCCGCGCCGCAGGAACCCAAGGCGGAATTTCCTTTTGAACTTTCGGAAGTTTCCGCGAAGGCCTTTTTGGCCGAGTCTTCCCTGGACGAAATTCAAAAAACGCTGCTGTCTCTTCTGAATCAGACTTTTTCAGCCGGAGTGCTGGATCCCCGGGAAAAGCGGGAGCTTTTGGAGACGCGCCGCGACAAAGTCAGCGTTTTCAAAAAAGATCTTAAAGAGGAGAAAGTACGGCTTGTTGATAACGTGCCGTCGCTTTCCGAAATTCTCGAAAAAACACCGGTTCTTCTGCCGGATCCCATCGCGCGCAAGAAAACCCTGCGGAACGCCTTTTTGGAAGTTTATGGCGCTTTGGTTAAAGTCAACCTTGTCTACGATGAGAATGAAACGCAGTTAAGAAAAAATGCCGCTGCCGCGGCTGTTCCGCCGGCCGAAGAGACTCTCAAGCGTGATGAGCTTGTCATTCAACGCGGTATGCTGGTGACTCCCGAGGCGAAGCGCATCATTGATCAGGTTCAGAAAAAAAGCACGGAACGGGAAATCCTTCAAAAACTTTCCGCCATCACGCTTCTGGTGCTTCTGGCGTACGCTTTTTTCTATGCCTACCTTTTCATCTTTGAAAAGAAAATCCTGCTTTCTTTCAGAATGAATATTCTGATTCTGACCATTTTTCTTGTGACGATAGTGCTTTGTAAAGTGATCCGGGTCTGGCCTGGCGCTTCCCCCTATTTCATCCCCGCATCGCTTGCGCCGCTTTTAATGGTCTTCCTTATTAACCCGCGCCTCGGAGCCGTTTCGGCCTTGACGATGACGATGCTGGCTGCCCCGGCCGCGGAATTTGCTCCGGATATTATCTTGTCCGTTCTTTTTTCAGGGATGGTGGGGGCCTTCTCGGCCTTGAAAGTCCGCAAGCGGGTGGAGTTTCTCAGGGTAGGCGGAGCGGTCGGGCTTGCCCAGGCCATTGTTATTTTTGCCTTTCATCTTTATCAGGACCACGCGCCTATGGAGGCTCTGCAGATCAGTGCGTATGGGTTTGTGAACGGTTTCTTAATCACCATGCCGTGCCTGTTCCTTTTGCTTGCGGTTTTTGAAGCGGTGTTTAATCTGGCTACGGACATCACCCTTTTGGAGTTGTCTGACCTCAATCATCCGCTTTTAAAACGGATGATTATTGAGGCGCCGGGGACCTATCATCACAGCCTTGTGGTGAGCCGTCTTGCGGAAGGGGCCTGCGAGGCCATCCGGGCCAATTCCTTGCTCGCTCGCGTGGGCTGTTATTTTCACGATATCGGAAAAATTGCCCGGTCGGAATTTTTTACCGAGAACCAGTCTCTGAAGCACTTAAGCAAGCATGAAAAACTGACCCCGACGATGAGCAGTCTTGTGATTATCAATCATGTCAAGGAAGGGCTCGAGCTCGGCAAGAAATACAAACTGAAGGAAAGCGTGCTCCGGTTTATTCCTGAGCATCAGGGGACGGGGGTTGTGTATTATTTTTACCGCAGGGCCGTGGATCAGGCCGCTCCCGGTGAAACGGTCAACCCGGATGACTTCCGTTATCCCGGCCCCAAGCCGCAGAGTAAGGAAACCGCGGTTGCGCTTCTTTCCGACTCTGTGGAAGCGGCTTCCCGGTCCTTGAAAGAACCAACACCTGAAAGTATCCGGACCCTTGTCAGGAAAATCATTAATGATAAATTTATCGACGGCCAGCTTGACGAGTGCGACCTGACGCTTCGTGATCTTTTTAAAATTCAGGAAAGTTTTGTTCATGATCTTATGGCTATTTTTCACACCCGAGTCAGCTATCCGGAAAAACCCGAAGCAGCGGATAAACCGGATCTTTTCAAAACCGCGCAATTTCAGAAGTTCCACTAAGCTCGGCATGGGATCCCATCAGGTTGAAGTCCAAATTCACCCGCAGGTCCGCAATGTTTCCCCAGAAAAACTCCGGCGGGATACCCGGGCTATTCTCAAGGCCATGGGATGGCCCCCCTCCTCGCTCAGCCTGCTTTTGACGGATGATGCCGGGATTCGTCCCATACACAAAGCCTACCTTGGCGAGGACACGCCGACGGATGTTATTTCCTTCTGCCATTTTGAAGGGGAGGGTCCCGCTCCGGTTTTGAAGGGTGTTCCATTTCTGGGCGATCTGGTGATTTCAGCTGAAACCGCAAAAAGGGAAGCCCGCCATCAGGGCCATACGTTCTGGTACGAACTGTGTTTTTACATCTGCCATGGCCTTTTGCATTTTGCGGGCTTTGAAGACCATACCCCGGCCCGCCGCCGCAGGATGTTCCGCATTCAAGAGGCTGTGCTTGACTCAGCCGGCATTGGGAAGAAATGAGCTAGCCTATGGCGATCCGGAAAACAGAAGCCTTTGTGATCAAAACCCAGCCTTTCCGGTCCAGTTCCCTGATTGTGACACTCTTTACGCGTGACTTTGGAAAAATCCGCGGCATTGCCAAAGGCGTGCGTAAAGAACGGGAAATGCGCGGCGCTTTGTTTGAACTCTTCACGCACGCGGACATTATTTTTTATGAAAAGATCCGTTCCGAGCTTCATTTGATTTCTGAGGCATCCATCATTGACAGCTTTGATGTTCTCAGAACCCGGCTTGATACGATTGCTTACGCCAGCTACTTTTCCGAGCTGGTGGATGTTCTCACGGAAATTCAGGATCCCCACGAATCCCTTTTTAGCCTTTTGGAAGTCTGCTTCCGCTATCTGCCGGCCATTCCCGGAGAAAAAATCGCCCGGGTTTTCGAAGTCAAACTTTTGAGTGAGATCGGCTGGCTTCCTCACCTGAATGACTGTCTGCAATGCCGTGAACCTGTTCCTGAAGCCGGATTTTTTTCAGTGTCTCAGGGAGGAGTTCTTTGTGTCCGCTGTTCCCGGGCTTTTGCGGATGCCCGTTCCCTGAGTTCTGAGGCGCTAAGGCAAATGCGTTTTTATGCGGCTCATGGCCTGGAGGAAGCGATTAAAAGGCCTGCCCAGGCAGCCTCTGAAATGGAGCTCAAAAAGCTCATGGAACATTTTCTTCTGTACCGGCTTTCAGGAGCTCTCAAAAGCCGGCAGTTCATGGATTCTATTCAACCCGCCCTCTTGCGCCAAGTCTAAGCCCTGCCTTACAAACCCTCTTATAAAACTAACAAATAAAGATCTATTAAGTTCAAAAACACCTAAAAATAGTCATTAAATATCAATAAAATTCAACTCTGATTTGACAGGTCTCTAGGGGCATGTTAGGTTTTGAGTGTAATTCAAGAGAAGAGATTACTTAAAGATGCTTTAAAAGTCTTTATGCTGGATACCCGGCGGGAGCAATGGCCATGAAAAAACAAGAGAACGTGGACAACTGCTTCTACTTTGACATCACGAAGCAGGAGCGGGATTCTGCCATCCGCTACCTTCTGAATGCCATCATCAAATGCCGCAGTGAAAGCAATTTTCCTTCGAACTATTACACTTATGATGAAGATGTGAATGTTTACATGGCGCATCTTTTATTCGCGGTTTCCCTGCCGGAATACCACGAAATGGCGGAACCCTATCTTTCGACGGATACCAGCGACATTCTCCGCTGGGTAAGAGCCACGGAAGACCGCACGATCCGGTATTTTATTTTCAAGGTGAATGCGGATCATCTTCTGATGCATACCGCCGTTTTTGATGATCTGAATAACAAGGTCCGGAAAAAGATTTTTTCCCGCTCTTCTAAACATCACCAGGAAGTGGCCAAGCTCTATTACGAACAGGCTGCGGCTTACCACAAACGCATTTACCGGAAGCGCACGGGTGTCGGCGATGTTCTGATGAAGCTCGCGCAGTATTTTGATCAGTATCAGGAAGTCCTGAAAAAAGTCCGCCGCGAATACTTCCACTTTGTCACCAGTTTTAAGGATCAGGCCTTCGATCAGTTTATGGGGGAGGTCCGGAGTTATGAAAATGGGTTTCAGAAGAAAAGCAAAATGGACCGCTTCCTGGATCTCTACGGACAGTGGCTCGAAACCAAAAACCCGATTCTAATCCGGGAGATTCACGATTTGGCGAAAGATCTGCAATCGCTTGATCCGGAATTCCGGTTTAATCCTGAAAGAGAATTTTATGGGGACGGAGGCTTTGACCATGAGAAGAAGTGCGCGTAAATTTAAGGCGAAAGCCAAACGTTTGTTAAAACTCTATTCTCTCTGGCAGGAAACACGCCGTGAAGATCTTCAGCAGAAATGCATGGGACTTCTGGGTGAAATTCTCGATATTGAACCCAGCTTCAGTCTGAGAAGCGAATTCCAAGGCGCGTTTTAATCCCATGAAAATGCCCTACCTCGTACTCCGCATTGACGATGAGAAGGATCTCCGGGAAGAGATTGAAAAAAAACAGGATGAATTTCTGGATGTTTATTCCCTCTACTTGAGGACCCGCATCTCCTGGGTCCGGGATGAACTCAAGCTCAAGGCTTATGAACTCCATCTCCTGGATCCTGCCTTTGCTTTCCAAATCACCTAGGCTTTGTTATAATCCCCGCCTCTAGGACACATACCCAGCTGTTCGCCTAAGGTTTCTTCCTTGGCATTAACCATTAAGGAGTTTGAATGTCCCGTATTTTTGTGGGTGCCGGTTCTAACCTTGGCCGGCGTTTTGGCTTTCTGTTTGAGGCCCGAAGCCTTCTCTGCCAGCATCCAGGACTCCGGTTTTTGAAAGCTTCTCCCCATTACGAAACGGTCCCTGTGGGAGGCCCAGAAGGGCAGGGGCTTTACGTGAATGCGGTATGGGAGTTTGAAACAGTTTTGCCGCCCGAGGAAGTCCTGACCGTTCTTCTGGAAGTTGAAAAAAAATTGGGCCGTGAACGGGGGGAGGCGAATGCCCCCAGGACCCTGGACCTGGATCTTCTGGCTTATGATGATGAGGTGCTTGAATCCGAATCGCTGACCCTGCCGCATCCCCGAATGCAGGAAAGGCCGTTTGTTTTAAAACCGCTTTCGGATATCGCTCCCGGGTGGAAGCACCCTGTTCTTCAGCAGAGCGCATCCAAGCTTCTGGAGGCCTGCCTTGAAGGTTGTCCGAAACCCTAAGGCCTTTCAGGCTCTGATGGAGAAAGAACGCCTTTCAAAAAAGCGGGTTGGTTTTATTCCGACCATGGGCGCTCTTCATGAAGGGCATCTTTCGCTGGTTCGTACCGCAAAGCGGGAGAATGAGATTGCGGCTGTCAGTATTTTTGTGAACCCGCTTCAATTCGGCCCGAAAGAAGATTTTAAAAAATACCCGCGCACTTTTTTGCGGGATAAAAAACTTCTGGAAAGCGTTCAAGCGGATTATTTATTCTTTCCGGATCCTTCAAAAATCTATTCTTCCGGTTTTCAAACCCGGGTTCTTGTGGGGCAGGAAAGGGAGCGCGGGTTAACCCGCGGCCTTTGTGCAAAATTCCGTCCCGGCCATTTTGATGGGGTTGCCACGGTGGTGGCCAAGCTCCTGAATTTAGCCAAGCCTCACCGGGCGTATTTTGGAGCCAAGGATTTTCAGCAGGCGGCCGTGATCCGCCGTATGGTGTCGGATTTGGATATGGATGTCGAGATCCGGATCTGCCCGATTGTCCGCGAAAAAGACGGTCTTGCCATGAGTTCACGGAACCGTTATTTGAGTCCTGAAAACCGTGCCCGAGCTTTGGCCCTTTCACGGGTTCTGTTTGAAATGAAGGCAAAAGTTGAAAAAGAAAAAAAAGGGCTTTTGACTGTTTTGAAAACTGCCCGCCGGGATCTTTCCCGTCAGGTGGACCGGGTCGATTATCTTGAAATCGTAGACCCCGAGACCTTGGAGCCTTTAAAAGTTTCGCAGTCAGCAATGCTGGCCGTGACCGCTTGCTTTGTGGGCGGAACGCGGCTTATTGACAATGTAAAAATTCATTCCAGAAAATAATCCGGAAAACCCTCATCGAAGCAAAGGGAGGCAGTATGCAAAGACAGTTTGTGAATGGAAAGATCCACCGTGCAACCGTTACGGATGTCCATCTCGATTACGAAGGAAGCATCTCGGTGGATGCGAAGCTGCTGGAAGCGGTGAATATTTATCCGGGCGAAAAAGTGCTTATTGCCAATCTGACCAACGCTGCAAGGCTTGAAAGCTATTGTATTGCCGGTAAGCCGGGTGAGATCTGCCTCAACGGCGGCGCCGCCAAGTATGGAAAGAAAGGCGATTTGATTATTATCATGAGCTTCGCTCTTCTGAATGAAGAGGAAATTAAAAAGCACGTTCCCCGGGTCGTCCGGGTCAACGGAGAAAATCAGATTGTGTCCGTAACGTCTCATCCTTTGGCCTCGTTTCCCCCCGAGGTTTAGCCCGTAACCCCAGGCTTTTGTGACTAAAAGTAAAATCAAACCCTTAAAAGTCGGCCTCGTCGGCTGCGGCGCCATGGGTTCCTATTTAGCCATGGCTATTCAGCGGGAATTCCCGCGTGAAGCGCACCTGTCGGGAATCTGTGATCATCATCAGGAAAATCTGCGCGCTTTGTCCCGGCGTGTTAAACCGCCCTGCAGGGAAATGACTCTTGAGGAAATTCTCAAAGAGTCGGATGTGATTCTGGAGGCGGCGTCCCAGGATGCGGCCTGTGAAATCCTGACGCATAGGGCGGTCTCAAAAAAAACGATCCTCATCATGAGCGTGGGTGGAATTTTGAAAGCCCTTGAGAAGGACGCCCGAATCCTGCGGGCTTTTACCGGACAAATACTCGTTCCTTCTGGAGCCATTGCGGGGATTGACGGCCTGCTGGCCGCGCGTGAAGCGGGGCTGCGAAGTGTCACGCTGAAAACCCGGAAACCTCCGGCCGGACTATTGGGCGCACCGTATTTCAAAATGAAATCTTTTCCTTCTTTGCGCGGAGATCAAGAGGTCTGTGTGTTTAAGGGAAGCGCGTTGCAGGCGGTGAAAGCCTTCCCTCAAAACGTCAATGTCGCGGCGGTTTTGAGTTTGGCCGGTATGGGTGCGGCTAAGACCCGGGTGGAAGTCTGGACTTCAAAGGCTTACACCGGAAATCAGCACGAGGTCGTCATTGAACACCGGAACGGACGCCTTAGGATTGCTGCCGACAACGAACCGTCGAAAGAAAATCCGAAAACGAGCGCGCTTGCCATTTATGCGGCGCTGGCCTGTCTCCGGAAGCATTTCGCCTCCTTGAAAATGGGAACTTGATTTTGACATTTCTCCCCCGGAAAGAGTCGTGTTATGGCTGAAACCTTCATTAAAATCCGCGGCGCCCGCGAGCATAATCTTAAAGGGATTAATTTAGATATTCCCCGCAACAAACTCGTGGTGATTACCGGTCTTTCCGGATCCGGGAAATCATCGCTGGCCTTTGACACGATCTACGCGGAAGGTCAGCGCCGCTACCTGGAAAGTTTATCCTCCTACGCCCGTCAGTTTCTTGAAAAAATGAAAAAGCCGGAAGTTGATTATATTTCCGGGCTTTCCCCGAGTATTTCCATTGAGCAGAGATCAATCACGCATAATCCCCGGTCCACGGTTGCGACGGTCACCGAAATTTATGATTATCTTCGCCTTCTGTACGCCAAAGCGGGGGATGTCCACTGCCATATCTGTAATGAACCCGTGACGAGCCAGAGGCCGGATGAGATTGCCGCCAGTGTTCTTCGGGAGTGCAAGGACGAAGAGATTCAGATTTTTGCGCCCATGATCCGGGGCCGCAAAGGGGAGTTCCAAAAGCTTTTCCAGGACGTGCTGAAGCGCGGGTATGCCTCGGCGAGAATCGACGGTAAGAGCGTGGAGCTTTCTCCCGATCTTAAACTCCGGAAGACCCACCGCCATGACATTGAAATTCTGATGGATCACGTGACGGCCTCTGAAAAAAACTCAAAGCGTATCCACACGGCTGTCCAGGCCGCCGCGGCCTTAGCGGAGGGAGGCGTGCTCATCGTGACCCCCAAGAGGCCGCTTAAACTGCAGAATCGTTATTTCTCGACAAAACGCAGCTGCCTCAAGTGCCAGACAAGTTACCCGGATTTTACGCCGAATATGTTTTCTTTTAACAGCCCGTATGGAGCCTGCACAAAGTGCAAAGGACTGGGAAAGTATTCCAACCTTTTGATGCATGGGTTAATCAAGGATGAAACGCGTCCGCTTTTAAGCGGTGCCCTCAGCGAAGAAATCTTCTTTTCTTTTAATAAATATTTTATTGAAGATCTGCTTTACGACCTTGTGAAAGCCTATCACTTTGAAGTTGGAACCCCCTTCAAAGAATGGCCGGAAGAAGCAAAAGAGGCTTTTTTTATTGGTGATGGGGAACATTCCGGGCTTATCGAGGAACTGGAGAGGCTGTTCCATGAAAGTAATTCCGAGGAGATCCGCCAGAAGGTCCGGAAATTTTTGAAAGAAGATCAATGCGGAGAGTGCCGCGGAAAACGTCTGAGAAAAGAAAGCCTTGGGGTCAGAATCAAGGGAAAGAATATTGTGGAGCTTACGGAGCAGGCCGTTGAAACCGCCGGACCTTTTTTTGACAAGCTGGAGTTTCCCGACCGTTTGAAGCCTGTGACAACACCGGTTCTGAAGGAAATCCGGCAGCGCATGCGTTTTCTTCTCGATATCGGACTGGGCTATTTGTCTTTGGACCGCACCGTGGCGACCTTGGCCGGCGGCGAATTGCAGAGGATTCGTCTTGCGGCTCAAATCGGCGTGGGGTTGACCGGAATCCTTTATGTCCTGGATGAGCCGAGCATTGGCCTTCACCCCCGCGACAACAGCAAGCTAATCACGGCTCTGGAGCGCCTGCGGGACTTAAAAAATACGGTTCTGGTGGTTGAACATGATGAAGAAACGATGCGGCGTGCAGATTACCTGATCGACCTCGGCCCGGGGGCGGGCCGGCATGGCGGAGAAGTGGTCGCCGCGGGCCCTGTGGAGACCCTCGAAGGGTGTGAACGTTCCTTAACTGTGAAATACCTTTTTGGCAAAGCCAAAATCGAGGTCCCTTCGGAACGCAAACCCGTTCAGAAAAGTGCTGTTTTGGAAATCAAAGGATGCAGGGAACATAACCTGAAGAATCTCAATGCGAAAATTCCCCTCGGGCTTTTGGTTTGTGTCACAGGCGTTTCCGGATCGGGTAAAAGTACGCTGATTTACGATACGCTTTACAAAGAGCTTCATAACCGTATCTGGAAAACGCAGTACTCGGTCGGAAAGTTCGCGGCCCTTAAGGGTGCGGAAAAAATTGACAAGGTGATTGCGATTGACCAGGCGCCGATAGGGCGAACCCCGCGCTCCAACCCGGCGACTTATACGGACCTCTTTGGGCTGATCCGGAAACTTTTCAGTGAAGTCCATGAATCCCGTGCCCGCCGTTATACGCCTTCGAGATTCAGTTTCAATCTTAAGGGCGGACGCTGTGAAACCTGCCGGGGCGAGGGCGCTGAAAAGCTCCAGATGAGTTTCATGCCGGACATTTATGTTCAATGCGAGACCTGCCGGGGCAGACGGTACAATGAGCAGACTTTGGAGATCCGTTACCGGGGTAAAAACATTTCAGAGGTTTTGGATCTTACGGTGAGTGATGCGATTGAATTCTTTTCTGAGATTTCTTTTATCCGGGAGCGTTTAGAACTTCTCCAAACGATTGGCCTTGGGTATTTAAAATTAGGGCAGCCTTCGACAACGCTTTCGGGCGGGGAGGCGCAGCGGATTAAACTGGCTTTTGAACTGAGTAAAAAATCGACCGGCAAAACCCTCTATCTTCTTGATGAGCCTACCACTGGACTTCATTTTGCGGACATTGAAAATCTCCTCAAGGCGTTGTTCCAGCTCCGGGAACAGGGAAATACGGTCATTGTGATTGAACACAATCTGGATGTGATCAAAATGGCCGACTATTTAATCGATTTGGGGCCTGAAGGGGGAGCTCGCGGCGGAAGCATTATCGCAGAGGGAACTCCGGAAGCGGTCGCCGCTGTTAAAGACTCTTATACCGGACGTTTTTTGAAAGATGTTTTGGCGGTGAAGAAGCTGGCCCTTAGCCGGTGACGCTAAGCCTTTTTGGGTAAGGACTTAGGGGGAATATTCAAAAGGATACAAAACCCTGTTTCAAGCCGTTCACCCGGACAAAGTGGGAAATACCCGGCAAATAAGGTTTGAAAGCCTGGGTTTCTTTTGTTATATTTGTAAAGATTGTTGACCAAGTGACCCGTTTTGAATCCCTTAAGGAGCGATGATGATCACCATTACGGAGATAGGCATTACGGCTGGTGACATTTGGCATTATCTTGATGAAAACGGATCCGCCACGCTTGATCAGCTCTTCAAAAGAATCGGTAAAAGCCGCGAACTCATTCTTCTTAGCCTTGGCTGGCTTGCCCGCGAAGGACACATTACCCTCGAAGGTCCTGAAACCGGGTATTTGGCAGCCCTGAATAGCCGTTAACCTTGCCTGTTTCCGCACTCCTTGTTCTAACGACAGCACCCTCTCTTAAAGAAGCCCGTAAAATAGCGTCAACCCTTTTGGATTTGCGATTGGCCGCCTGTGTTACGGTGAGCGCCGCGGCGGAATCCCATTACGACTGGAAGGGAAAAAGATATAGAGAGCGGGAGTTTTTGCTTTTTATTAAATCAACAAAGCCGCGTTTCGCGCGGCTGCGCAAGGCCATCCTCAATGTTCACTCCTACGAAACCCCTGAAGTGCTTGCTTTGCCCGTAACAGCGGGAAGCAAGGCCTATTTACAGTGGCTCGCAAAACAGACTCGCTGAATTCTAAAAAATTAAAACTTGGAGGGAGAGACTGCCGCTAATATCCGGGCGCGGGATTTGCCTTCGTTTGAAATCTGGTGGGAAAGGGATGCGTCAAAATAAAGGGTTTCATTTTCTTTCAGGAAATAGGTTTTCGAATCCAGAACAACTTTGACTTCACCTTCCAAAACGAAATAAAACTTTTCCACACCGCGCTCCAGGCTCTCGGCCGGGATTGTGCTTTCGCCCTGAATCGTGATCAGGACAGGCGTGATTTTTTTCTTGGAGCTTTCCTGGGTCAGGAGTTCAATTTGAAACTGATTGGTGTGATGGGTGACTTTCCGGTTTTCAGTGACCGGCAAATGAGTGATTTCTTCATAGCGGCGATCGACACCTGAGTAGAGTTCCGCAAGACCAATGCCGAGCACTTCCGCAATTTTTTCATGACTTTCCAATGTTCCGGTCATGGTCCCGGTTTCAATACGCGAAAGAGTGGCCTGTGCCACGCCGGTTTTTTGAGCCATTTCCACCAGCGTAACGCTTTTAGATTTGCGAAGCTGCCGTATTCTCTGTCCAAGATTTTTCAACATGCGCGCATCGTAGACAAAAAGGCTAGGTCAGGCAAGAAAAATATGACGAACCCTTAAGATTGAATCTATATTTATTTAAATTAAAAAAAATATTGACAAAAAATAATAAAATAGGTAAAGTTTCGGCACTTCAGTAAGAAAAAGGAGGCTTTACCATGAAAAGCAA
Organism: uncultured bacterium; assembly: GCA_964434115.1. Lineage (GTDB taxonomy): Bacteria > Omnitrophota > Omnitrophia > Omnitrophales > Aquincolibacteriaceae > ZLKRG04. The sequence continues at coordinate 45,471 of CAYSSX010000004.1, read as the reverse complement.
TTCCAGAAACAAGATTGTGACAGGCATCCTTGCGGTGTTTTCACTTGCCTGGATCCACACGGGAATATTGGGGATTCCGGCTGCGCTGGCAGATGTGAAGAGCGCGGCTGCGGCAAACCCGCTGGTCAGTCTGAATAAGGCTGATGCGGCCCAGTTGGAAGCTGTGAAAGGAATCGGCCCTTCGCTTGCCCAGAGGATCATCGCGTACCGAACAGAGCGCGGTGGTTTTAAAACCCTTGAAGAAATCAAAGAGGTCAAGGGCATTGGGCAGGTTAAGTACGAAAAAATCAAAGACCAAATCACACTTTAAAAACAAGCGTGAGGAAACAGGTCGGCAAAGCCCCTCCTTCGGGAGGGGCTTTTTTTGTTTTGTTTGAAACGATCAACGTTGATCAGGCCCTGCCGTTTTAAAACATTCTTATCGAGGGTTTGTTTTACTCACTGAGGGACTTAAGAAATCCCGTTGAATATTTGCCCGCTCGCTTGAAAAACGGGCCTTTGGCACGTATCTTTTTAGCCACTTATTCTCCAGCCAGCAATAGCGATAAAGTTTCAGACTCATCCTGCTACGGTTTCAGAGAGGCTTAAAATAATGAAATTGTTTTTCCGGGCAAAAAAACAACTCGCGATATTGACAGCCCTTTGCCTGCTTTTTCAAGATACGGGCTTAGCGCAGGTTCCGCAGATTGTGATGCCTTCTCCGAGAGCCGCAGAAACCCTGATTGCGCCAAACGATCTTCGCAGCTTACCCGCTTTATTAGGAACCCTTGATGAAGTCTGGCTTCCGAAGGGCCTCCGTGAACTTCCCGAAAAAAGCATTCTTTTTATTCAGGATCCGCATGGGATTCAGGAAGCTCAAAAAAATATGGAAGGGATGCTGGATTTTTTGCAGGAAAAGAAAGGTGTCCGCCAGATTTTTATAGAAGGGGGAATCGGTGAGCTGGAAATTGACAGACTTCGTTTTTTCGAGGATAGAAAACTCAATAGGCAAGCGGCCGAGTTTTTACTTCAGGAATCAGAGGCCGGAGGCCCCGAGCTTTTTCTGCTCTCGCAAAGGGATTCTGAAACTCCAAACGCATCCCCCGCCCAAGCATTTGGTTTAGAAAGCAAAGATCTTTATCTGAGTAATTTGAATGTTTATCAGACGGTTATGGCTTCCCGTGAGAAATCCTCAAAACTCCTTGAGAAACACCTGGGAGAGATCGAAAGGGCAGCCTCCCGCAGCATGACTCCGGAGCTTTACCGTTCTTTCAGCGCTTGGGTCGATTACGAAAAGGGAAAGGCAAGCCTTGAACAGGATCTTAATGATCTTCAAAAAAAATCCCGGGAGATTTTAGGCGCGAAATGGGGGGATCCGAAGCTTCAGCTCCAGTGGCCGATGCTTGTCCGTTTTTTTGAAGCCATGAGACGGCAGTCTCTGGTTGAAGAGGCTGCGGTTGAGAAGGAAACGGCCGGACTCCTGAATTGGATTGAGGAAAATAGCCTTACCGCGGAAACTGAAGATCTGCAATTTCTTCTCAGAAAAAAAAGCGGCGAAGCTTCGGGGCTGGATCGGCGGCGAGTCTGGGAAAAATTTTATCAGCAAGCGTCCGCCAAGGGCTTCCGTTTTGAAGATTACCCACAGCTGGTTCTTCAGCAGGGGGGATGTGTTTTGGCAGAAGAGGTTGAGGCGCCTTTGCTTTTTAAGGAGAAAGAACTCTTAAGAAACCGGATTTTTGAGAAGCTTCAGAAGAAAACTTCAGAAAAAGACATCCTGGAAGCGTTCCGTGATTACCTGCTTTTGAAAAAACTTTTCTCTCTGGAACTCACCCAGGAGGAGTATCAGTCTTGGCAGGAGCGTTTCCCGCGCCAGAAAAAAATCCCTTCCGAACTAAGAACCCTCGCGGATCAGGCGGCGCGTTTTTACACGCTGGCCATGAAACGGGACACGGTGATGGCCGCACCCGTGATCAGCAGGCTTTTGGATCCGGCTTCGCCTGCGGGAAGTGTCGTTATTGTTGCGGGCGGCTTTCACCGCAAAGGAATGACAGAGGCTTTCCGCAAACATAACCTGCCGTATGCCGTGCTCTCCCCGCATTTTTCAGATTTCTCAGGCTCGGAAAAGTATCAGGCGGCTATGACTGGGAAAACAGGACCCTTTGACCTTTCTCGTTTTCAGATTCGCGCGGCGCAGTGGATGAGTGATTGGCAAGGGGATCTGCCGGCGGCTATCGCGTCACGCCGTGAAGCTCTTGAACAGGCGATTGTTCAGCGGGGGGCTGAACTGGGTGCGCTTCCCCGGACCTCTTTCAAATTTCAGCAAAAAACGGAATCTTCGCGGGCCGAATTGCGTGTTCAAAAAGTCTGGAAGGATTTGGACGAGGCGTATAAGGCTGTTGACCGGCTCGCTGGAAGCAGTAAAACGTTCAGGCCCAGCGAAGCTGAAATTTTCTTGAAGTTCATACGGCATCAAAAAGAACTTGAAGCTCTGCTGACTGCAGGAAGTGATCGCCGGAGCATTCGTAAAAATAAGAGCACTTTCTATTCAACGCTTACGGATTGGTTTGAGAAACACCTGTACGATATTCTTTCATTGCTGGAACAGAACAAAGATGTTGAGACGCTGGGCCAGCTCCTTGAGTTTAGCCGAACTTATTCAACATGGGCCTATGGGGACCAGGTTGAGACCTCGCTTAAAAGTGTCCAGGAAACCCAGCGGTCAGAATTACGCGCTCAAAAACCCTGGAAGGATTTGGCCGCTGTCTATGATGACATTGACCTGTTAACAGGACTCAAAAAAACTCCTGGACGTAAAAAACAAGACCCCACGATTAATGTCTTCCTCAAATTTGTCCGCTACGAAACCGAGGTTCGAGAGCTTATTGGGAAAGAGAGCGATCTCAATACGGTCCGGATTCTTTTTTCAACCTTAACGGATTGGCTTGATGGAAATCTCTCAAAGCTGCTCCCTCTGCTGGAAGAACAGCGCGAAAGATCAACTCTTGGCCAGCTTTTGGATTTTAGCCGCCGGAATATGGAATCCCCCTATGCCGACCGCCTTATTGCTGACGCCCTCGGCCGTGTTGAAGCTGCAGAGTCTGAGCGCCGCAGGGAAGCCCGTAAGCAAACGATCAGAAAAACCGCAACCCCGCTTCGTCCCCAGCCTAAAAGGTTCTCTGCGAGGCCTAAAAGCGATTCCGTTCGCCCGTTTTCTTCTCCGAGAGAGCGGGAAGAACTTCTCCGGGCCCTTCAGGCAGAAGATCTTCCTGCGGCGGATGATGACAGGACCCGGATTAAAATCCCTCTGGGCTCGGATTTCTTTAAAGGGGCCAATCCCTGGCTGCCGCTGTCGAGAGACGCTGTGAAGTTGAGTTTCCCAAAATCGCTTGAAGGTAAAACCGTCATCCTTGAAGAAGATGCTCTTCCGGGAGACAAGGGGCTCCGCCAGATCCGTCTCTATGAAAACACGGTTGAAGACAATAATTATCTTTTCAGTTTTATTGAGTCCGAGACCCTCGGATTCTCGCGCAGCAACGATTCTTTTTTTGTTTCCCCGGACTACACCTTTACCCACCCGCAATTTCCGGAAGAGACCTTTTGGGTTTTGACCACCCAGAACTTTGATGTTCAGAATCCACAGAATAAATTCCGCGTCATCACGGATGCCCAGGGAAATCTTCTCAAGGTGATTGATGCCTCCGCAACGGTGCATCCTGTCTACGAGGTTTACGATGAGGAGGGGAAAAAACGGAAAGGCTTTTTTGTCATGCGCATGGATGGAATTTGGGCGCCTTCCGAGGATTTCCGAGGCGTGGTGAAGGGGTTTCTGCTGGGACGCGAAAAATCCCAGCGCGGGAGTGCTCATGACACGGCGTATGTCCGCGTTCCCGGAAAAAATATTTATGTCGCCCCGGGCGCCGCCGGACTAAAAAAAGCGGAAGTCACCCTGGAGGGAAGAACGCCTGTTTCCGTGAAGGTGGGAGACAAGACTTATGACCTTATTTTGAAGCGCAATGAAAGCGGCGCTCTTGTGGATGTTGCCCGCGAAGGGTTTTATGACAAGATCGGCAGTTTCACAGGCACGATCACACGTTTTAAAGCGGATAGTTACGGAAGGGCTTCGTTAGGCGCTCCGATTACCGGTGTTCAGGTCGCGGATGCATCCAAAGACGGCGTTTGGATGTCGGCGGCCCTGGAAAATGGCGTTTTGATCAGAACCGATGAGTGGAAAAATCTTCCGCCCGCAGCTCCGTATGTTTTTGAAATGGAAAAAACAGAAACTGCCGGCGAAACAGCCAAAACCCCGCAGCGTGTTGTGTCCGTGAGATTGGCTGAAAACAAAAGCCGGCCCAAAGCCACCCACGACTTTCTTGTGCTCCGTGATTTCCAGGGAAAATCTTTGGATTCGTATAAGCTTCGGATTCAAAGTGAAACTTTCGAGAAACATGCGGGGCAAGTGACCGGGTTTACGATTCACGCCCGGGGCGACAATGCCGGACGTCTTCAAATTAAAGGAAGAGATTATCAGCTCCCCGGCGAATACCGCGATCATCCGGTGACGCTTCTGCATTTTCCGGAAGAGAAGAAATTGATTTTTATTGTGCATTCCAAAACCCGGACGCAGATCAAGGATGCCTACATTTATGAAATGGAAGGCGGGGAGTATGCGGGGGGAACCCGCGAGGCTGTTAGTCTGGAAAAGGAATTGAAATCGAAATACAAATACCCGTTTGATCTGTCGCGTGTGTGGCGGGAAAAAATCCGTTCTGAAGAAACCTATGAAGCGGCCCGTGTTGCTTTTGAACATGGGGATCTGAATGCCGCGGAGCAGATTCTTCGCGGGGTTTCCATTAAAGCCCGGCGGTACTACCGTCTGGCACAGCAGCTTTTGAACACCTGGATTCCCAAGCGCCGGACGGTTCTCAGTTCAGGGAATCAAACCCAGCAAAGAAGGCTTCTCGCGTCTTTTGCCAAGGCCGCGCGAGAGGATCTCCCAGAAGGAGAAGACGGCGCCGGCGCCCGTTCCGAGCTGAGGGATTTTGAGACTAACGAGACTCTTTTCTGGGCGGGAGCTTTGGCCGGAACCGCCGTGGTGACCGTGCTGGCCTTTTACCGGTTTCGTCTTGTTTACCGGCGCATTATTCTCGATGATTATGATGATCGGGTGGAAGCCATTCGGGCAGCCGCCGCGGAGTACCGGACGCAGTCGTCTGATCGGAAGCCCTCCCAGCGTTTGAAAGCCCGCCAAAAACTGACTAAAGAATTCAAAGAAAAATTTAAAAGGAAAAAAGACGATGAGCCCGGCCTTTTTGCCACCGTCTCTTCCTTAGTGTTCGGAGGTGAAGCTTCGGGGGTTTATAAGGGCGAGCAGCTCCGGCGTGCTGAACGGATTGAAAAGATTCTTGAAAACAGATTGGCTTATGAACTGGCACTGATTGAACGTAGCATTCTCCTTCGGGAGGGTGCGGACAGTGCAGAGCTTGGCAAGGCCTGGCCGCAGGATATGCGCCTGCCTTTGAGAGAAAAAATCCGGAATGTTTTGAGTGCCTTAAAAGCAGCGGTTCTTCAGCTTGCGGCGCGTCTTTACCGCGGACTCCTGGAGTCCCTTTCCGGATTCCGGGGGAGATCTGAAGCCCCGGTGGCGGATCAAGATGAAACCGGCGAGCCGGCGCAAGTTTTGAAGAAAGATGAAATTTTACTGCCTGCTGAGCAAGAAGAAATGGAAGTCCTTCCGGTGCCTGCCGCTGTTACTCCAGAAGAAACTCAAGCGCAAGTAACCCCTGAACAAAAACTTACCGACGCGGTCGATCGTTTCCGGCGTTCCTTTTCAACAAAAATGGAATTTCTGCGCCGTCAGGCAGCAAAAGCAGAAAGCGTCCGGCGTCTTGAACAAATCCTTCAGGATTTTGACCGCGAATTAAAAGCGGATGAGTCGCGAATTTTCCGCGAGGCTTCTCTGGAACATGAAATGGCCGGGCTTTTTTCTGAGCAAACGGTTCAGGCAGTATGGGTTGTCGAAGCCCGCTCCCTTATTCAGCAGCAGCTTGAGACGCTTCGCGTCCAAAAAGAACAGCAGGCCGCAGCTGCCCGATCAGCCCGTGAAGCTCTGGAAGCGAAAAAACTGGAGGCCCAGCAGAAACATGCCCGCGCCATAAGGGATTTGACCGAGGGGTTTGCGGTTCTTGAAAAGCAGCTTCGGGATCATTGGAAGCGGATGATTTTGACGGGACAAACCATTCCGCAGCGTCCGGAAGCGCTTGAGTTCGGGCGGGTTATTCAAGAGAAAGAATTTTTAGATAATTTAGACAGACGTTTGTGGCAGCGTAGGCTCGCGGACCTTGTTGTTTTACTGCAGGAGGAATTTGAAGAAAGGGCTTCTTCCCCATGGGCTGTGGATGGCGCGGTGAATGGAACACCCGACGCTCTGGCCCTGGCAGAATCGAATTGGGCAGCCGGAAAAGAGGATCTTGCACAAACTGTTTTTACGGCCATTGTCTGGGATTTGGACCGCGACAATGCGGAAAGAAACCGGGCTGTCCGCTATCTTCTCGGAATTTATCATGAAGCGGAATTTTTGGAAGACACCCTTTTGACCGCGGACAATCTCGTTTGGCTGATTTCGCCGGAGCCCGAGACCACCCGCTTGCTGGCGGAGCTATGGGTTAAGCAGTCAGGGGTTTATGCTTCAAAAGGGCAAACTTCAGAAGCCCGTGACGCTTTGAGCGCTGCGTCCAGCCTGCTGGCCGAAAGTGTTTTTGACGGCGATGCCTTGCGTTCTCAAATTGAAGACGCGGCCCGTCGTCTTGGAGCGGAAGAGACGGCCGCCTTGCCGTCCGTTGGGAAAGTGAAGTCAGCGGTTGGGACGCGCCAAGCGCAGGAAACTTCTCAGACCGGGGAATCAAGTGCTGAGATTGAACCGGTTCCTGATTTTGACTCTCTTTTACCAAAGCTTGAAGAAAAACTTTTGGCCGGTGCGGCGGCCTATGACCGGGAAACCCTTCAAGGATCTGAACTGGTAATTCAAATGACTCAGCAAATCGTTTCGGCCCGCTTGGTTGAGGACCGCCGCGAAGCGCTGCTTGATCAATTAGACGCACTTATGGACCGCGTGGCGGAAGGATTCCGCAAAGCCCGGGTGGCTTCAGCCTGGAAGGATTTGGACAATCTGGAGATCAAGGTTAGAGAAAAACTGAAGTCTTACTCATTGCCCCAAGATGTTTTTGAGGATGCAGAGGTTAAAGCCTTTCCGGAAGTTCTTGAAACCCTGGGGCTTGAGGACGCTGACAAAGCGGCGCTTTCCCAAGACTTCATCCGCCGCATGAATGTTTATGGTGCGTTTGTGTGGCGTGAGATGAATCGCCGAGGGCTTGAATACGTTCGTAAGCACAGCCGCTCACTCAATGATTTTATGCATAGTGTCAGCGTGGGGATTGAGAAAGCGCGGAGTCTTCAGCAGCAAGGCAGAAACTTCGAAGCTTTTCAGGTTTATGAAGCAATCGCTGAGGATGTCCGGAATGTGGATGAAGAGGACATGCCTTACGATGTGCAGCTTTCGACCTTATCCCGTGTGATTGTCGCGATGTCAAACACGCGGCGCTATGACCATAGCCAGCCCAACCGGTATGACGAAGCCTTGCAGATTTTGAACGAAGCCCTTGAAAACGTGGACCCCTGGAGCCCTTTCCTGGCGGTCGAAAAAGGCTGGGTGCTTTATCACTGGGGACAGCACATCACCCGCCAGAGGAGAAACGGACAGCCGAAATTCGAACAGGCATTGACGGAGGCTGAAGCCCTTTTGCTCCGTGAGCCCCGGGACTCAAGCGCGCTTGATCTCAAGATTACTAGCCTGGTGGCTTTGAACCGGAAGAGCGAAGCCGTGGCACTTGCTCATTGGACCGAGGCACAGGGTATTCGCAAGGTTGAAAAATTGACAGCCGCCAAAGATTTAATAGGAAGCCGTGCAGAACTTCGTGCAGACGCTGACATGAAACCCCTTGCGTTCGGCGATGCTGAAACGCTGCGTGAACGTGCCGCGGATGCCGCAATCCTATCGCCCAGGTGGATAAGGGTGGGAGAGGAGCCCCTTAGAGTTTTCTCTGACCGGCGCGCTGAAATTGAAGCGCAGCCCCCGCACCCGGAACTTACCGGAACGCTGTTGGCAGCCTTACAAAGGGCTTACCAAGAGCGGAACGTCCCCTTCGCCCTGGAACGCTGGCTCACGGAAGCCTACGAGAAGAGGTTGAAAAAGATACGGGAAAAAGAGTTCGGGATTTACCTTTTTGATTGGATCGACCATGAGGAACGCGGCCAAGTGGCAGCCTATTACGACGAAACAGCAAACCGGCTTTTCCTGAGCCGGGAACTTTTGAAGGCGTTGGAGGAAAACAGCGGCGGGGAGCACGCTTTGCGCGAAGGTCTGCTTTTCGAAATGCTTTTTCCTCCCCGTAAAGTGCTTGTGTTAGGTGCCAGCGGCAGGGTGGGGCGCGAGGTGTATGATTTGCTCCGGAGGGTGTATCCCCAGGTGATGGGAACGTCCTTTTCCTCAGAAGATGAGGATCTTATCAAGCTGGATGTTACCCAGGACGGAGAGGTGGACGCCCTTTTAAATCGACTGAAACCTGATGTGGTGGTTTATGCTGCCGGCGTTGCGGGTGTTGAGGAGGCTGAAAAAGATAAGGCCCGCGCGGAGCTCTTGAATGTTTCCGTGCCTGAACGGATTGCCCAAACATTTCCCGGGCAGATGGTTTATTTTTCTACCGATTATGTTTTTGACGGGACCGAGGCGCCCTATAAACCGAAGGCTGAAACAAAACCGCTGAATTTTTACGGTGAGACAAAAGTCGCAGGAGAAAAAGCGGTACTGAGTAAAACTGGGAACACCGTGATCCGTTTGGGCTGGGTTTATGGTTCTAAAACCGGACAGGAAAGGGATCCTTTTCATTCCGCGATTCAATGGATGGAGGGAAGAAGCGAGAATCTACTCGTTCTGGATGACCATCAGGTCCGGCACCCTGTTTGGGCTGGCGATGTTGCCGGCGTGACGCTTCAGTCCATCAACAATCACCGCGGCGGTATCGTTCAGCTCAACGGTTCGGAAGCTTTGACCCGTTATACGTTCACGGAAGCTGTCCGTACTGCTTATGAAAAACTATATCCATCATGGGACGAACCTCCGGGAAATAATCTCACTTCAACTCGGATGTGGCACCATGACGAAGATGAGGCTCCCGGGACAGGCCCCTCTGTCCAAAGGCCTCAAGACGCCAAAATGAGAAATACAATCCGGCCGACCCCCCTTGACGATGTTTTGCGCTACCTGATACCGATGCATTCGGTTCCGGATGAAGGTTTTTTTCAAGAACTTTATGCAGCGCTTGAAACCCGGAATTTTGAAGCCGTAGAAAAGATATCGAAAGCGCTTGAAAGCCGGAATATCCGCTGGGCGTTTGTCGGACGGACGGAAAATCTGCCCGGGGCCTCAGAGAAAGGCGTGAAAGTCTGGAGCGCGTCCGAACGCGAGGAAATGTACAGGCAGCTAAGCCGCGATATCCCGTTTCAACCTTCCAATGCCATTCGTTTCAAACGCGGGATTGATTCCATGTTGATGGGGATTCCCGAAGACAAAGACGGCATCATTTTTTTGAAACCCATGACGATGGGAAAAGAACCTCATGTGGAAATCTCTCTCTTTCCTTCTTTTGCAGGAAACAAATCCATGCTTTACCTGTTGAGTTATGGCTATATGGAAGCGTCATCTTTCGGCCGTGTTTTCAGGCTCTGGATTCCGACGCAGCGAAGCTCTGACTATGAAATCGATGAAACGGTCAAGACAGAACTCGCGGGCGGTTCCTACAGTCAGGTGCAAAGGATTATTAATACCGATGGGACAACGGTTATCGAAAAACGTGCTAAAACACAAGAGGATAAAGGAAAGCTTCTGGCAGAAGCCCGGTACATGCAGGATCTTCAAAAAACCGGAAATCCTGCGGGGCGGTGGTTCCCTGAAATTTATTCCGTTGAAGAGCATGACGGCTGGACAGTAGTCAGGATGCAGGATCTTTCATGGCCCAGCTTGTCCAGCATGATTCAGCAGGCTTTCCCGAGCGGTGATGATGCTTTTGGCCGTATGATGGGCGGGCATCTTGGAACCAATCAAAGCCTCTTGGAAACCATCAAGCATATTTATAGAACCCTGACGCCGGATTTTTATTCACAAGAGCAAAGTCCAACTCCGGAAGATTTTGCCGAGAAATACCACTTTCAGAAACTGGAGCAGCGCTGGCGGGAGGCCGCGGAAAAGTCTCCTTGGATGAAAAAGCTTCTTGCTGCGCCTTATCTGGAGATGAAAGGGGAAAAGGAACCGCTGCTTCTCAATCTTCCGACGATGCTTCGTGTTTTCCGGAGGATCAATCAGCTCCACCCGGAACTTTTCAAGCCGCCCTATTTAGCCAAGCAGCATGGCGATTTACACACCGGAAATATTCTTATTGATCCCTTTGAATACCTTCGAAGCGGAAAAGTTCAAGGATTCAAACTGATCGATCCAAAGTACATCCCGGAAGGAAATGACCCGCTTTATGATTTTGCCAAACTCATTCACAACTATTTCGGATACTACGACCTGGCATTAGACCATCATGATACTTTTCATTTTGACGTAAACTTCCCGTCTCAGAATAAAGGGCCGGCAGTTTTTGCTAATTATTTTGATGACGAAGCTTCCGGGACCTTGATGACGCTGGGGCGCATTGGTCAATTTTCGAAAGATTTTATGGAATTCATCATGGATCCGGACAGTGATCAGCTTTTCCCTTTTGAGCCCGACTCTATTGCCTGGCGCAAACGTCTTTTATTTACACACGCAAGCCTTATGGCAGGGCTTCTTCCTTTCCACGTGGTTGGCGACAACCGGGAAAAGAAAGCCGGTGTGATCTATTTCCGTTCCGCAGAATTGATGAGTTCATTCCTTGGAGCTATTGCCGTCTCTCCAGAACTTGGAGATTCTGAGAAAGCCTGGCACCTCCGTCTCCGGTTAAATGAGGTCGAAACGGCAAAAGCACTTAACAACAAAAGGGCTTTTGAGGAAGCGGTGGGAAGACTCAACCTGTACCTTGATCAGGAAGAAGCTGCCGAACGTCTGGATCGGGAAGGTGTTCAGGATGAGCCCTCGGACGGAAAACGTTCTGAGCTGCGTGCGCAGCAGGCGCCCTGGGTGCGAGATACAGATCAAGACGCTACGATTGCAAAAGCAAAGCAGGCAGGAGATCTTTTGGCTTTTACTGAATCAGATGCTGTCCTTGATCTTCTGATGCAGACTCTTTTTCAGATCCGTTTGATTCCTGAAAAGCCGAAAGAACAAGGCAGCAAGAAAAAAACACCGCGGCAGAAAACACCCTGGGACATCGAAAATCCTGCGGCGCTCGTTGTGGACCGGATCTATCAGTTTTGGCACCAAGGGCGAAGGTTTGGAAGTCCGCAAGAACTCGCCGCGTTTTTTGAACCGCTGGAAGTATTGGCTAAAAGAGATGATGGGGTGGCTCCTTTCCTGGTCCGCGGCCTGCAGGCAAAACTCCTGATGATGGCTGGTTTTCGGGACGAAGCCGAGAAAGAAGTCCTGGAAGGCTGGCCTAAATATGACCAGGAAAATTATGCTTTCGCGCTGGCTATGGGGGATACCCAGGCGGCATTGTCGCCTTACACCGCGATCGGGCTTCAGCACCTTTTTGCCGCGATGCACAAAGACCTTCAAATGGTGAAGTATGAAGCGGGCGCGAGAAAAGACAATGATTTTGACTCCTTTGTGACCCTCGTCCGAAGTTATCACTATTGGCGCGAGGCCCGCTCCCGCTGGGATTCCTCGGCTGCACATTACCAGGAGTCTCCAGGCAACAATGCGGCAGCTGTCAGCCGTGCCCGCCGGGCTGCCGTGTATGCCGAAGAGCGTATTCATCTTCTGGAAGAAAAATACAGCCAGGAACTTGGACTGGCTGAAATTCCCGAAGATCTCACAGCCAAGCAGGAGCTTGAAGTTGTTTTCAACCGTTACCGTCTTGCCCTGGCGGTGATCACTCCGACCTTTCAATACCATGTGTTCAACAGATTGCTGAAACCTGCGCTGGAAGCCCTGGCTCTGGATAAATCCCAGGGCATGCAGTCACGCACCCTGCTCAGGGCAAAGAAAGCTGCCGAAGGGCTTGCTGAAATCGCGGAGCACAGCAGAACGCATACGATGGGTGATGTGACGATTTACGAAGACGTGCTTGAGATTTTGGCGACCGCGCAAGTTCATACCGACAGGGCGCTCAGAAAATTTGGGAAATCCGAAAAACCCTCCAGCCTTTCGCCTTTTGCGGCCAGACTTGACGGATTGATCGACCTGATGGACCGGGAAATCGCCCGGGGTTATAGCGAAAGGCAAAGAAGCGTTGAGATCTATTACCCGAAACTCCTTGATGCGGTTGTTGTCTTTGAGAAAATTTTGCGGAGCGCAAAGAAGAATTCCTTGAAAGGCCGGGACCTTGTGGATCTTCTTCATCAGGCCCGCGTTCTAAACTCTTTTTTTGCCAAGGAGCCTGACAGTGTTTATGACAATCACAAAACTTTTTTAGATTCGCTAAAAGAAAAGGGGTATGAAGCGGAAGCCTTGAACGAAGGAATGAAATCCCTGGAACATTTCCTTCTGGACGAAACGCATTTCAATTTACCGCGTGCAGAGCTTCGCTACCCTCTGGGTGATCTGGTGGATGTTCAAAGCAATCTCTGGCGCAGGGAAGGCCCGGTAACGCCTTTCCCCGGAGTGACGCTTGAAATGATTGAGCGGGCCCAGAAAATCCTCAAGCATTTTTGGACGGGGATCGGCGAGATTGGCGAGAATGATCTTCGTGAAGGCCGGTTTCAGATTCCTCTAGTTCGCAATGAGATGCTGAATCAGACGATGAAGAGCCTGACAGGCCGTAACAATCACTACTACCTTTATTATTTGCCGGAACTTCCGGAAGGTTCTTTCAAACCTTACCTCGCAGCGGACCTTCTTACGCGTTACTTTGAAAATCCGGAGAAGCTTTCCCAGCTTGAAATGGTGGTGGCGGAATCTACCGGAAATCAGGGTAAGGCCGTGGCCTCACTGGTGCAGAAGCTTAAAAAGCATCCTTATTATGCGCCTTATGCCCAGCAGCTTTCAGCGGTCATTTTTGTTCCCCGGGGCGCAAACCCTGAAAAAGTCAAAGCCATGAAGGATCTAGGCGCGGTGGTGGTCAACCGTCAATTTTCTGAAGATGAACTGCGTGCCTATGCCCGAGCGAGTGAGGCTGAAAGATCACGTATCGATGCCGAAAGCAAGGCCCCTTATTTTGAAGCTTACAAAGATGCCAGTCAGTATGTGGATCAATACGCAAAAGCTCATCCTGACAGCGCCCATTATATCCGGCACGGTTCTGCGATGGGTGTTGCGGCGTATGCCGTCATCATGCTTGAAGCTTTGGATCAGTGGTTTCGCTTGCAAGTTTCGGCAAAGGGAAAAACACCCGTTTCTTCCGCGGACTTTCAGGCCTTTACTCAATTTGTCGGAAGCGAAGCGGAATTTGACAAGGTTCGTTTTTGGGTTCCGGGAGGTTCGGCTGGACTGGGCAGCGGGATTGCGCAGGCAAAACTGATTCGTCCGGGCATCCAGGTTTTTCTGACCCAGGTTCCTGGCGTGGATCATATTTTTAATTCTCTTAAAGCGGGCCGCCTGATTCCCAAAGACCAGGCTGTTTTTGATCCCACGGCACTTCGTTATGTGGATGGCATTGCCGCAACAGGCGAGCCGACAACTTATGCGATTGTCCGCGGCATGGCGGACGCGGTCATGCGCGTGCCTTATCAGGACAACAACCGGATGGCGCGCTTGATTCTCAGTCTTGGACTCGGGTATGTGGGAACGCTGGGTGTGAAGCGTTATCTCGAATCCGAACTTTCTCCCTTTCTGCCGCTCACCAATGCGGTTTATGGTAGAAAATTTGAAAAGGTTCTGCCTGCTCTGGCGGAAGAGGGCAAACATATCATTGTGCCTGTTACGGGCAGGACTACAGACTGGCAGGTCGATGCCGAGATTCGGGATCTTGATCTTTCTGAGGCGATCGGCCGCCTGAGGGACATTGCAGCCCCTGAAAAAGAAATTCCGCAGCTATTCCGTTCCGAACTCCGCACCGAGGCAGAAGGAACAAAGGTTTCAGAATCATTGGATTTTGAGGAGCATCAGCGTCTGCGTGCGATTGCGAAACAGGTTGACGAAGGGGATTACGATGCGGCCCATTCGCTTATAAATGCCTATCGTATAGAGAATCCTGCAAAACCTTTGATTCAGCAAAACCTGAATTTCTTTGAAGCCCGGATGCTGGGTGATGCGGCCCGCTTTGATGAAGCCGCAGCAATCCTCGATTCCATTGAATTACAAATACCAGCTTTCAAGGACGCGGGCTCGACCCGGCCTATAAGTGCGCAAAAAAGCATCTTCGAATTATTTAAAAAGTATAAAGCCAGGCTTGAAGGCCAAGATTATGAGTTTGTTAAAAAACTGGGTGCCGGTACTTTTGGAGACGCCTATCTTTTTCGAAATGTTTTGACCGGCCAAAAAGTGGTGCTGAAAGTGATTGGCGGCACGAGTCTGGATATCACGGATGCGGTCGACAAAATGAGCACGCAGGGACAGCTTTCTGTTGAAATCGATGTGAATGACAATTTTTTCAGCAAGGTGGGGGATGCTCCAGAAAAGGAGGTCATTCCCCGGAATTTGCAGGTGTTTGAAGAGGAGAATGAATTGGGCATTTCGATGCCTGAAGCGATTGTGATGACGTTTGTAGAAGGGAAAACCCTGCCTGGATTTCTTCAAGGTGCTGATAATGCCGCAATCCAGCGTTTCCAGGAACAGTTTCCGGAAAAATGGCTGGGGTTGATCGAATCCCTGAAGGAGGGCGGTTATGTTTACATTGATTACCGTCCGGACAATTTCTTCTTTTCCTGGGACGAAAGCCAAAACCTTGTCATTAAAAGTGTGGACCGCGGAATCATCATGAAATTCAAAAAACCGGAAGCCGGCAGTGATTCCGATCCCCGTGAACTTGCGGTTTTGGGGTCAGCGGCCATGTTCAAGGTTTTCTCCGGAAAAGAACCCGCGCTTGAATACAGGAACCGTTTACGGGCCGTTTTTGAACTTGGCCCCGAGCAGGAAGCCTATTTGGCGGCCAGCCTTCGGCCGGGAGACGAAGCGAACATGCAGACCTATCAGGCTTTGCTGGAGAAACTCCGCTTTGAACTCAAAAGTCGTGACGGGCAGATCGGCTATCGTCCCGGCTATGAGAAGCCGCCGCTCGCGTTTAACCTTGTGTTGATTCCTCATGGCGAAACAGATGCCAACAAGCGCGGCGTGTTTCACGGACATTCGGACGCAAAAGATGAAAACCTCCTTAACGAGGATGGGAAACGACAGGTTGTGGAAGGCGCTTCGAAGCTTGCGGAATGGATCCAGCAGCAAGGCTTAAAAGCAGAAGGTCTTGTTTTCCTTCGCTCTCCGCTTCGCCGGACACAACAAACGTCAGAGATTTCTTTGGCGGAGGCAGTCAAGACTGTTCCGGGACTTCCCGCAAAAGCAGAGGTGGAGCCGGACTCCATTGAAATTAATTTTGCGGAGTGGGATGGAAAAGATGCTGCGGAAGTTGAAGCTGAAATGGGCGCGGAAGAAAAGAAGTTTATGGAAGCTTACCGGAATCTGAATGCATTAATGAAAGCTCCTGGCGGTGAAAATTTTCTTACCCTGCTGGACCGTGCGCGGGAACTTCTGCTCAAGCTCAACGAAAAGTATGCCGGCAAGACGGTTGTTCTTTACGGGCACGGCACTATGGCCGCAGCGATGCGTATCCTTTTTCAGTCACCGGAAGTCCAGGTTGATAACTATTTGAATTGGCGCAAAGAAGCCGTACCTCCCAGAGGTGAACCTACTGTTTTTATGGCGCGCTCCGAACTTCGTTTGGCTTCGCCTTCAGAAGAAGACCGTAACTTCCGCACACAGCAAAGGCTGGCGGTTGCGGTTCAGATGACCGCAGGAATTCTGCCTGTTGCTTTTGCCGCTGAAGGACTTCCGGGTGTGATGACATTCATGCCCTCTTCTGTTCAGGCGCGGCCGCTTAGAATCAACGCGCGGGAAAAGACAGGTCTGGCCCGCAGCTTTTCCAATTTAATTGCACAAGGGGGGAAGGCCGTTCTGCCCGCCAGGATTTTCCAGGCGGTCTCGCCGCGGGTCCGTGAGCTGTTTGTAGAACTTTTTGTTCAGGGGGCAGTTAACGTGCCTTCCCAGCCGGTGGTTTACATTGCCGGAGAAGGTGCCTCGGCAATCAAAGAGACTTTTTTCACCTACGGTGTTTTTCAGAAAAATCCATCGGCACAGCGTCTTTTTGAAGTTCGTGCCCAGGAAGAGGCTGTGATGGCCAACCGTTTAAAACAGGAAAGCGTGGCGGTTTCGCTGGCTCAGGCACCCGCGGGGGATGAATCTCTGGATGCGTCTATTCCGGCTTTTCTTCTGAACGCGGATGAAATCCGGAAGTTAGGGGAAGAAGACCAGGCGCGATTGCTGGTCCGAATGACCCAGCTTCAGCTTTTGGCCGCAGTGGAGCTTAAAGACCAGCTTGGGTCCGAACGACGGGGAGAAATCCTGGCAGATTTCCTCCGCAAAGCCGGCGTTACTGCCTCAACAGGACCTCAGGGCTACCTTATGCCGTCGATTCAAAGCCTTCTTTCGGAGACGGTTGGGACGTATCTGGCCGCCTACCAGGCCACAGCCAAGGCCGCATAACCACAAGGTTTCTTGCATTAAGGAGGCACTTTTGCTAAAATCCTGCCCCTTATGCCGAAGCCTTTGACCTTTCAACAGCTTATCCAAAAGCTCAATGAATTCTGGAGTTCAAAGGGCTGTCTCATTATGCAGCCCTATGACCTGGAAGTTGGGGCCGGAACTTTTTCACCGCATACCTTTCTTAAAGCTTTGGGTCCTGAACCCTGGAATGCGGCTTATGTGGAACCCTCCCGCCGTCCCACCGATGGCCGCTACGGGGAAAATCCGCACCGCACCCAGCATTACTACCAATATCAAGTTATTATGAAGCCCGCCCCGAAAGATTCCCAGCAGCTCTACCTCGACAGTTTGAAGTTTGTAGGCATTGATCCTCTCGAACACGATATCCGTTTTGTGGAAGATGACTGGGAATCGCCGACTTTAGGGGCCTGGGGACTTGGCTGGGAAGTTTGGCTCGACAGCCAGGAAATCACGCAGTTCACTTATTTTCAGCAATGCGGTTCGATTGATCTTGAAATGATCTCCTCTGAAATCACTTACGGCCTCGAACGTATCGCGATGTTTCTCCAGAAAAAGCACTCTCTTTTCGACATTCAATGGAATGACAAAGTCACTTATGGGGATGTTCATCTTCAAACCGAACGGGAATTTTCGAAATTCAACTTTGAAGCATCGGATCCGGAATTGTACAAGCGCCATTTCGAGGATTATGAACGTCAGGCCAAGCGCCTTATAGAAGAAGGCCTGGTGCTGCCGGCGTATGACCTTTGTTTGAAAACATCGCACACTTTTAATCTTTTGGATGCCCGCGGCGCGGTCAGTGTTAATGAACGCGCCCGTTATATCGGCCGTGTCCGGGCGCTCGCACGTGCCTGCGCCAAAGGGTATTTGGAATCCCGCGAGAAGCAGGGGTACCCGCTTCTTAAAAAGAAACCTGCCAAGAAAACGGCAGTATCCTGAGAATATCTAAAACCATGCCAAACCTTCTTGTCGAAATCGGAGTTGAAGAATTGCCGCTGGGCGCGCTCGATGTTATCTATTCGGAGCTTGGCGCGAAGGTTCGCTCGACGCTTGAGGAAAACCGTCTTTCCTACAAGGCTGTTCAGGTGGAAGCCACGCCGCGCCGCATCGCGCTCTTCATCGCAGACCTCGCTGTTCGTCAGCAGGATCAGCACCTGGAATTGAAAGGTCCGTCTCTTGAAAAAGCGTATGACGTCCAGGGTAAGCCGACACCCGCACTCGAAGGTTTTCTTCGCGGAAAAAGCGCCCAGCTTTCGGAAGTTGTTGTGAAGGATTCGCCGAAAGGCAAAATGGTGGTTCTTGAAAGACTGGAAAAAGGGCAAAGCACTTTGGCCGTTCTTCCGGGACTTCTTGCAGGAATTTTTGCCGCACTCGGTTTTCCCAAACGGATGCGCTGGGAACCCACGGGTTATGCGTTCCCGCGGCCGGTCCGCTGGATTGCCGCATTCCTGGATAAAAAAGTTTTCCCGCTTCAGCTTGGGGATGTCAAAGCCGCCAACCGCAGTTACGGGCACCGGTTTCTTGCCCCCAAGCCCTTTGTTTTGAAATCTTCGGATTGGGAAGCCTACGGAAAGCTTTTAAAGAAGGCCCATGTGGTTCTTAAACTCTCGGACAGAGAAGAAGCCATTCGCAGAGCCTTGAAAACACAGTTTTCGCAGAAAGAGTTTGATGAAGAGCTTGTGCATATGACCGCCCAGCTTGTGGAAGAGCCGTTCTTTCTGGAAGGCACGTTCGATAAAGACTTCCTTAAACTTCCCGCAGAGGTTCTTGAGACCTGCATGAAAAAGAATCAGAAAATTTTTGCGATCCGGGGCGGCAAGGGAAATCTTGAGAACCGGTTTGTGGCCGTAATGAATGGAAAAAGATCCGGGCTGGCGCGCATCCGCTTTGACTATGAAAACGTTTTGATGTCGCGTCTTCACGATGCCCGTTATTTTTATCAGGCCGATACCAAGGAGCCGCTTGCCGGCAAACTTCCGCTTTTGGCGCAGATCGCGTATCTCGGAAAATTGGGATCCATGAAAGACAAGACCGAAAGGCTTGAAAAGCTTGCCGTCGTCATTACCGACGAGGCCGGGCAGGGCAGCTTAAAGGAAGATTTGGTTCGTGCCGCGCGGTTTTCAAAGGCGGATTTAATGACGCATCTTGTCTATGAATTTCCGAATCTTCAGGGGCTGGTTGGGCGGGAATATGCCAAAGCTTCCGGAGAAAAAGATTCCGTTGCAAAAGCGATCGGCACCCAGTACCTCCCGAAAAATCTTTCGGAACCCCATAAGGAACTTTTGAAAGAAATCACGCCGCTTGGCGCGCTTCTTGGAATCGCCGACCGTCTTGATCTTTTGACAGGCGCTTTTGCGACAGGCCTGGAGCCGTCGGGCAGCCAGGACCCCTATGCACTCAGACGCGCGGCGGGAAGCATTGTAAAATTGGTCAGGGCTTTTGAGTTTCATTTCAATATCAGCAAGGTGATCGACGCCTCCGCCCATTTTTACCGGCCCGCGGGATTGACTTTTGAGAAACCCCAGCCCACAGTCCCGGAACTCGTGACCCGGCTCAAAGGGTTTTTCAAAGACCGTATGATTTTTGAGCTCCAGCTTAAACCAGGGACCCGGGCCTATGAAATTTTTGAGGCCGTGTGGCTTTCCGGGTCTGATGATTTGGCGGATGTCTATGAAAGGTTTGAAGCGCTGAACCGGCTTTCAGAAAGTGCCTCCGAAGATTTTCTCAAGGCCGGTAAAGTGGTGGAACGTACCAGCAATATTGCCAAGGGAGCGAAAGGTTCTGAGGCTGCGGTTAATCCGGAATTCCTTCGCGAAGCCGTGGAAAAGAAGCTGTATGAATTGATTCAAACGAAGTCGAGTGTTATTGCCGAGCGGGTTCAGGAACGCAGGTTTGAAGAGGCCACGCGTCTTTTCGGGCAGGCGTTTTACGGCCCCGTGCATGATTTTTTTGATCAGGTGATGGTGAATGTCGAGGATGCTCAGATCCGCGGCAACCGCCAGGCCTTGATGAAGCAGATTAACCGTCTTTACACCGAAAAGCTGGCGGATCTTTCCGTGCTTTCGCGGATCGACCAGCAGCTTTCAACAATCCCGTCTTAATAAACTTACAAAAAGAAACAAGGAGAGGAATAAGCATGAAAACAGCGTCGAAATCGAAAAGTAAGAAACCAGCCTCCAAAGGCAAGGCGTCGAAATACGTCTATTTCTTCGGCAGCGGCAAGGCCGAAGGCAACGCGAAAATGAAACAGCTTCTCGGCGGCAAAGGTGCCAACCTTGCCGAAATGACGAACATCGGAATCCCGGTTCCTGCCGGCTTCACGATCACGACCGAAACCTGCGATCTTTTTTACAAGAACGGCAAGAAATGGCCGGAAGGTCTTGAAAAACAGGTCCGCGAAAACATGGCGAAACTTGAAAAGGCCATGGGCGCGAAATTCGGCGACCGCGACAATCCTCTTCTCGTCTCTGTGCGAAGCGGCGCTGCGGCTTCGATGCCGGGCATGATGGACACGGTTCTTAATCTTGGCCTCAGCCCGGAAGTCGTTCAGGGCTTGATCATCAAGACTGAAAACGAACGTTTCGCGTGGGACGCTTACCGCCGTTTTATGCAGATGTTCGGCGATGTCGTCATGGGCGTTGAGCATGATTCTTTTGAACACGCGCTCGATGAAATCAAGCACAAGCGCGGCGTCAAGCTGGATACGGATCTTACCGCTGCAGATCTTAAAGAGCTGGTCGCGAAGTACAATGCGATCATCCGCAAAGAAAGCGGCCAGGATTTTCCGACGGATGCGTATGAGCAGCTCCGTTTGTCGATCAATGCCGTGTTCAATTCCTGGAACAACCCCCGTGCGCTCCGTTACCGCCAGCTGAATGAGATTTTCGGCCTGCTCGGTACGGCCGTCAGCATTCAGTCCATGGTGTTCGGAAACATGGGCGAAACCTCCGGCACGGGCGTCTGTTTTACGCGTAACCCGTCCACCGGTGAGAATAAATTCTACGGCGAGTTTCTTGTCAACGCCCAGGGTGAAGACGTGGTCGCCGGTATCCGCACACCGATGCCGCTTGATCAGATGTCCAAGACCTGGCCCGCGATTTACAAGCAGCTCGTGGCTGTCCGCACGAAGCTTGAAGGTCATTACCGGGACATGCAGGACATTGAATTCACGATTCAAGAAGGAAAGCTTTACATCCTTCAGACCCGCAACGGTAAGCGCACAGCAGCGGCTGCTGTCCGTACCGCCGTGGAGCTTGTGAAAGAGAAGAAGATTACGCAGGACGAAGCCATTATGCGCGTTGACCCGCGTGTGCTGGATCAGCTTCTTCATCCGATGTTTAACACAAAGCAGGCGCGTACGAAGATTGTGAAAGGTCTTCCCGCGTCTCCTGGCGCGGCGACCGGCCGTGTCGTGTTTAACGCCGAAGATGCGGAAACCTGGACCGCGAAAGGCGACAAGGTCATCCTGGTCCGTATTGAAACATCCCCGGAAGATATCGGCGGGATGTTCGCGGCTAAGGGCATCTTGACAGCTCGCGGCGGCATGACCTCTCACGCGGCCGTTGTGGCGCGCGGGATGGGGAAATGCTGCGTTGCAGGCTGCGGCGAAATGCAGATCAACTACGCGAGGAAGGAATTCCGCGTGGGTAATACGGTCGTTAAGGAAGGCGACTGGATTTCCCTTGATGGAAGCCTCGGCGAAGTTTATCAGGGCAAGCTTGAAACCGTGGATCCGGAACTTTCCGGAGAATTCGCCACGCTGATGAAGTGGGCGGATGCGGCGCGTACCATGAAAGTGCGCACCAACGCGGATACACCCGCGGATTCCAAGGTTGCCCGCAAGTTCGGCGCTGAAGGAATCGGGCTCTGCCGCACGGAGCATATGTTTTTCGAAGGGGATCGCATTATCGCAGTCCGCGAAATGATCCTTTCCGATGACCTTGCCGGCCGTGAAAAGGCTCTCGCGAAGCTTCTTCCGATGCAGCGCGGAGACTTTGAAGGGATTTTTGAGGCTATGAACGGGCTGCCTGTGACGATCCGGTTTCTGGATCCGCCCCTTCATGAATTTCTTCCTCACGAAGAAGAAAACCAGAAAGAAATGGCAGAAGTTCTGAAGGTTTCTCTCGAGAAGGTCCGTCAGAAGGTGTCGGCCCTTCATGAGTTCAACCCGATGCTGGGTCACCGCGGATGCCGTTTGGCCATCAGCTACCCGGAAATCGCCAAGATGCAGGCGCGTGCCGTCATTGAAGCGGCTTGCAACGTCAAGAAAAAGGGAATCAAGGTATTTCCTGAAATCATGATCCCTCTTGTGGGCATGAAAAAGGAATTTGATCTCCTGAAACAGGACATCATTGAAGTCGTCGAGAAGGTCTTCAAGGAAAAAGGCATCAAGATCCCGTACATGATCGGGACGATGATCGAAATTCCGAGAGCGGCCATTATCGCGGATCAAATCGCGGAAGGCGCCGAGTTTTTCTCTTTTGGGACGAACGATCTTACGCAGATGACCCTTGGGTTCTCTCGTGACGATGCCGGTTCCTTCCTTGGGGCGTATGTTGAGAAGGGAATCTTCGAAAAAGACCCCTTCCAGAGCCTGGATCAGGAAGGCGTTGGATATTTAGTTCAACTCGGAGTGGAAAAAGGCCGTAAAACAAGACCCGAACTTAAAGTGGGTATCTGTGGTGAGCATGGCGGGGATCCTGCCTCGGTGGAGTTTTGTCACCGCGTTGGCATGAATTATGTCAGCTGTTCGCCTTTCCGCGTTCCGATCGCGCGTCTTGCTGCGGCTCAAGCCTCAGTACGTGAGAAGAAGCAAAAAAAGAAGTAAATTTTGGCTGAGGTTTATGAAGGGAAAAAAGATTTCCAAGCAGTCACGGCCCGTTAAGAAAAAAGCGAAGAAACCTGTCGCAAAAAAAAGCAGGCCGCTTCCCTCCAAGAAGGAGCCGTCTTCTAAAAAGAAGGCGGCTCCTTCCAAAGCCGAAAAAGAAAAAGTTGTAAAGGCCGTGCCGGTGCCGGCTGCCCCGTCAGCCAAGAAGCACGAACGTCCTGAAGAACACCTCAAGCGTGAAACCCGCGAGCTCCTGAAAAACGAAGCCTCCCTCGAGGTTCCCGTTGAACGCCGCCGCCGCAAGCGCGATGGCGATGATGAAGGGAGCCCCGAAGCCTCTGAGTATCATTATGAGGAGCAGACGCTTGACCGCACGCCGATGAAGATTTACCTCACCCAGATTGAAAATATCCCCCTTCTTACGCCGGGTGAGGAAATTTCACTGGCGGAAAAAGTTCAGGCGGGCGGGGAGGAATCTCCACGCGCCCGCGAACACATGATTCGTTCCAATCTCCGTCTTGTGATTTCGATCGCCAAGCGTTACAGCAACATGGGGCTGGCATTTTCCGACCTTGTCGAAGAGGGGAATATCGGACTTATGCGCGCGGTTGAGAAGTTTAACCCGGAACGCGGCTACCGTTTTTCAACCTATGCATCCTGGTGGATCAAGCAGGCGATCATGCGGGCGCTTTCCAATCAAGGAAAAACCATCCGTATTCCTGTTTATATGTATGACATTATTTCCAAGTGGCGCCGCGTCCGGGACGGTTTGATGCAGAAACTGAGCCGCGTACCGACCCGCAAGGAAATCGCCAAAATCATGCAGGTGCCGGTCAATAAGGTCAAAGAGATCGAAAATATTGCCGGCCGGCCCAGTTCGCTCAACGCGCCGGTCAGCCTTGATGGAACCGCGGAGCTTATTGATCTTATTGAGGATGATTCCTCGCATGCCCCTGACGCAAACATGGCCGAGATGCTCAAAAGTGAACGCATCCGGGGCATTCTCAATAAGCTGGATGACCGGGAAAAGCGTATTTTAATTCTCCGCTTCGGACTTGATGACGATGAACCCCGCACGCTGGAACAAGTGGCGCAGGAGTTCGGAATTACCCGGGAACGTGTCCGTCAGATTGAAGCAGCCTCGCTTAAAAAGATTCGCGCCCAGCTCGAGTCAGAAAAAGACCACCTCGGCGATTATCTTTCCTGATGCCTTTACCCGCGCTTGATTTGCCAGCCCTGAAATCGGCGATTCGCAACATTCCGGATTTTCCAAAGGAAGGTATTCTTTTTCGCGACATCACGCCGGTGCTGCAAGACCCCGTGCTTTTTGCCTCCATCATTGATGCTTTTTCCCACCAAGTTGAAAAATACCAGGTTGATCTTGTTCTGGGGATTGAATCGCGCGGATTTATTTTCAGTCCGGCGCTGGCCTATAAGGCAAAAAAAGGATTTGTTCCTGTCCGGAAAAAGGGAAAGCTTCCGTGCGAAACCCATCAGGTCAGCTATGCGCTCGAATACGGGGAAGCTGTTCTTGAAATCCATCGGGATGCATTGAAACCGGGCATGCGCGTGGCGGTTGTAGATGATCTTCTTGCGACGGGGGGAACGGCCCAAGCTGCCGCAAGCCTGGTTGAAAAACTGGGTGGCAAGGTCGTCTTGATGGCCTTTCTGGTCGAGCTTTGTTCTCTCAAGGGGCGGGAAAAATTGCAGGGGTACGAGGTTTTTTCGCTTGTGAAGTATGATGCCTGAGCCGGCAAAAAAGAGTGCCCCAGCATGACTTGGCGCCTCCAGGCGCACGAACCATTTCGCGTCAATCCATTCTTTTACCAAAAGATTTCCGCTTCATGATGCGCCTTTCGGTCGGCCATCCGCCGCTTCGAAGGAAGTCAACGCTCCCATGAGATCGCGTTTCCGTTGTAAAAGCGAAGCAGCTCCATTCAAGTCATGTGATCGGAAAACGGGGTTAGAGAGCTGCTTGACGCGGAGGGAAGAAAACTGCCTCTAAATAAAGAGTGCCCCCAGCATGACTTGAACATGCAACCTTCTCCTTAGGACGGAGCTGCTCTATCCATTTGAGCTATGGGGGCCTGGTCAAAGAGAGCCGAATTATAGCAAAGCCCGCCTTCGTTTGTCAGAAATTCCTTCCCCGGACAGCTCCTTTAGAGTCTTGAAATCCCTGCTTAAGATATTTGCCGGTTCTGCCGATTTTCAATGAGGATAGCAGAGATCTCTCCAGAACTCTGCGAACCGCACACAACCAACATTCCTTAGATTCGTTGCAATGTGTTTTTGGGGATCAACGTATCTTGACTCAAAAAAAAGCCTGTGATAATTTAACCGTTGCTTGCAGGCAGGGGACTTGTTCCAACAAGCCATCTCGAATGAGTTCACTTGTCAATCCTTTCCTTCAGAGAGACCGCGTGAAAAAAACGAATATCACCGCACTTGTCCTTACCCTAGCTGTGGCTTTGAACGACCCCCTTACTCTTTACGCGCAAAATTTTTCATCCTCGGGAAATTTGGTTCAAGACATCAATGAGTTTGAGGAAAGCCGCCGCCAATGGGAGCGTCAGCGTGATGCCGAAATGGAAATGATCCGCGAGAAACAAGCGCGGATTGATTCCATTAAACAAGCCCTTCTTGCAAAAATCGAAGAACTCAAAAAAGAAAAACGCGATTTCCAGAAAGACGGAAAACGCTCCCGCAACGACGCCCCTGAAGCCTTTAAAGAAAAAAGCGGTACCTTTGACCAGGAACGCCGCCAGCTTGAAGTTCAGAAAGCTGAACTTGGACAGATGAGAGCTCAGCTTACGGCCGAGCGTGAAGCCTATGAAGCTCGAATGGCTCAGAAAGATATGGCCGTGGAATCCGCTGTCCCTGCCTCGGATCCCGCTCTTAACCGGAAAGTGGAAGATCTCACCCGCCTGCTTAGTAATAAAGAAGATGAGATCCTGCGTCTGAAGCAGGAACAGGTTTCGCTTCGGCAGAAACTTGAAGGACGGGAAAAAGATAATAGCGAGCAGATCCAGAAGTGGGCCTCAGCCTTGAAGCAGAAGGAAGCTGATTTGAAACAGGCTGAGGTTGAGCTGGCGTCAGCTAGGACGGATTTGGAAAACGAGAAGACAGCACTCCTTCAGCAGAAAATTGAGCTGGGCCGGGAAATGGAAGAGAAAACGCAATCTTCCGAAAACGACCGGACCCAATCGGCCGAAATGAAAAACCAGTCGGATGCGTTGGCCCGCGAGCAGCAGCTTCTTGAAAAAGAAAAGGCTGAATGGATGCGTGCAAAAGCCGAACATGAACAGAATTTGCGGAAGATTGAGGCGAGTCTTAAGGCCGCAGATGGACAGCAGCAGGCGAAGGAACAAGCGATTGAAGCCAAGGCGCGCGAACTGGAAGAGAAAAGCCGGATTTTGGCGCAGCGCGAACAGGAACTTTCGGCCCGCCAAAAGAATTTTGAAGCGCAGGGGCAGAGCGAGCAGTCCCGCTCAAGCGATGTCCGCAGTATGGTTGCTGAAATTGTCGGCACTAAAGAAGATTTCGAGAAACAACGACAGGCTTTTCTGAGAGACCAGGCGATCTGGGAAACCAAGCGCAAGCAGGAGGAAGCTCTCTTAGCTGAAAAGACGCAGGCCCTTTTGGATCAGGAACAAAAGCTTCAGGTGCTGACAGATTCCGCTTTCCGCCAAAAAGAGCGCGAACTCCAGAGTACGATTTCCGCTTACGAACAGAAACTTGCCCAGGTGAGCCAGCGGGAAGCTGATCTCGTAAACCGCGCGAAAGCCATAGAGTCCCGGCAGCAGGAAGTGGAGTCAAAGGGACTCCAGATGGGAGCCAAAGAAAGCGCTGTTCAGGAAACCTTGAACCAGCTTGTAGGCGGAAAAGAAAAACTGGTTCGTGAAAAGCAGGAATTCGACAGCCTGCGCGCCGAATGGGAAAATCAGAAGCGTACGGCTCAGAGCACGCTGTTAACGCAGCTGGCTGAGTTTAAAGCACAGAAAGAGAAAACCGAAGCCGATCTTGCTGCTCAGCAGGCTGCTCTTGATCAGAAGATGGCTGCTGCAGACGCCTCTTTGAAAAAGGCGCGTGAAGATGAAGCGGCCTTGACGGCGATGCGGGCGGAGCTTGAACAAAAAGCTGCCGAAGTCGGGTTTGACCGCTCGAAAATTCAGGAACAGCAAGCCGGCATTCAAGACAAAATCGTTAAGCTCATTCAAACCAAAGACGCTTTGACGGCCGAAAAACAATCCCTTGTGTCGGAGCAGTCCCGGCTGGCGGCAGACCGTCAAAAGTGGGAAGCTGAGCTTGAACAGCGCTCCATGGCTCTTGAGGCGCGCAAAGGGGAATTGGATAACCGTGAAGCTGCGGCAGGCAAGCAAAGTCAGGAGCTTCAGTCGAAGCAAGCGCAGCTTAATCAATACCTGGCCGCCTTAAAGGATCAGGAAAAAGATTTGAATTCCCGCGAGCAGACTCTTGCCGCTTCCCGCGCTCAATACGCGCAAGAGGCCGCGGAAATGAAACTCAAAACCGAACAGATGGAAAAGCGCGGCCGCGAGCTTGATGAACTGGCCCGCCAGCTTGAAATGGAAAAACAGTCTCTTGAAGCGCGTGCCGCGCAGATGGCTCAAACCGAAGCGACCCTTGCTACGCGCGATCAAGAACTTGCCTCGAAGCAAACCGAACTCCGGCAGAAGATTGAAGAGTTTGGCAAGCAGAGAGCGGCTTATGCACAGGAAAAGAATCAGTGGCAGGCGGCCCGGCAGACGGCAGAAACTGATCTCAACACCCGGGCGGAAGCGTTATCCAAAAAAGCCGCTGATTTGGAATCCCTGCAGGCAAGTCTTAAAGCCCAGGATGCCGAGCAATCCAGCCGCGGCAAAGCCCTTCAGTCCCAGGACCAATCTTTACAGGAACGCGAGACCGCTCTGAAGAATACTTCGGCGCAGCTCGAAGTCCGGGAAAAGGCCCTTCAGGCAAAAGTTGAAGAGGTGGCAGCCCGATCCACGGCATTGGTCGAAGAAAAGAAAGCCCTTAACGCTGAGAAGTTCAACCTTCAGCAGCAGCAGTCAAAATTTGCCCAGGATCAGCAAACTCTTGCCGCTCGGGGTGCAGAGCTGGAAAAGCAGCAGGCCGCGGCTAAAGCGTCTGAACTGGAATTAAACGACCTCCGCGCCAAGCTTGCAGCCGATCAGGCCGCGGTTGCAGCCCGTGAAAAGACAGTTACTGACAAGGCTGCTGAATTGATTGCCTCGAAGAAAAATCTCGAAAGCGAGACCCTTGCCCTTAAAAATCAGCAGAAGCAGTCCTCGGAAGAGCGTGCTGTACTTCAAAAGGATAAAGCAGCCTGGGAGTCGTCGAAGCAGGCCGATGCGGAAGGTCTGAAGAGACGCGAAGAAACGATCCGCATCAAGAGCGAAGAAGTGACCCGCCAATTGACTGAGTTGAACAAGCAGACAAAAGCCTTTGAGCGCGAGAAGAACGCTGTTGAAGAAAAAGCCCGGGGTTTTGAAGCCAGAGACGCCGAACTCCGAAAGAAATTCTCAGAACTTGAGAACCGCAGAAATCTCATGACTGAGCTGGAACAGCAGATGGCGAAGCGGGAACAGTCGGTTCAAGCCGCAACGAAAAATTTCGCCGGTCAGGAAGAAGTCATCAAGACGCAGACCTCGAACCTTGAAGAAGCAAAACGGCTTTTGGACACGGAAAAGGCCTCTTTGGAACGTGACCGTCTGACCTGGGAAAATGAAAAATCGGAACGTGAAAAGCTTCTTCAGGAACGCGAAACCAAAATTGAACAGGTTCGGGCTTCCCTTGTGGCTGAAATTCAGGGGCTGAAGCAAAGCAAAGACCAGTGGGAAATTGATAAAAAGAATACCCTGGCGGAGTTCAGCACGCAGAAGACGGATCTTGAGAAACTTAAAACAACACTTGCTGAAAAAACAGCTGCGTTTCAAAAAGAAACCGAACAGGCCAAGCTTTCCCTTGCGTCTGAAAGGAAGAGCCTCGACAGCGCTAAAGCCGAAATCGAAGGCCTCCGCCGTTCCTTTGACCAGCAGCGTGTATTACTTGAAACAGATCAGCAGAAATTGACGGTGGAAAAACAGGCGCTTATTCAAGCGGTGGAGAAGCTGAAGACTGAAAAGACAATTAAAGAAGGGGATGTGGCTGCGCTCGAAAAGTCCAGAGTCGAACTCGAACGGAAGCGGAGCGAACTTGAGCAGGCCCTCAGCAAGGCCCGCAGCGAGCAGGCCGCGGTTTCCAATGACAAAATAGCGTTAGAAACTCAAGTGGTTCAGCTTCGCTCAGAAAAAGAATCGCTGGAAAAAGAAAAATCCGGATTGGCGGCCTTGCGTGCTGACGTCGACGGTTTGAAAGCGGATCTGGTAAGCAAGCAGGGTAAATTTGCAGCCGATAAGCAGGCTTTTGAAGCTGAAATGCAGAATCGCCGCATGGAGCAGGACGCCGCGATGATGAAACTCAAGAATGATGAGACTCGGTTGGCTGCGGAAAGACAGCGTTTAGAGGATGAACGCCAGGCCCTTATTCAGGAGCGTGGTGGACTCGAAACGCGGCTTCAGGACATTCGTAATCAGCAGACCCAGATGCAGGCCGAACTTGAACGGCGCGTCCGGGAACAGACAGCAGGAGTTCTTGCCCAGATTGAGCTTGAACGTGCAAACCTGGCTCAGAAGCTGAAAATCCATGAAGATGAGCTTAAGGCAAATGAACAAAGGCTTCAAGAAGCTGCCCAGAAACTTGATCTTAGAGAAGCTGATATTGAGAACCGCGTACGTGAGCAGACAGCGGGCGTTGTTGCGCAGATCGAACTTGAACGTGCAAATCTGGCCCAGAAACTGAAAGCTCATGAGGATGAACTTAAGGTAAATGAGCAGAAGCTTCAGGAAGCCGCTCAGAAACTTGACCTAAGGGAAGCTGAAGTGGTCCGTCGCAATGAAGAGTCTGTGCGCAAAGCGCAGGAAATTGTGGCGCAACGGGCGGAGCTTGAGA
The DNA here is from genome assembly GCA_964434115.1 of uncultured bacterium. Classification (GTDB taxonomy): domain Bacteria; phylum Omnitrophota; class Omnitrophia; order Omnitrophales; family Aquincolibacteriaceae; genus ZLKRG04. Next base: position 15,811 of record CAYSSX010000004.1, on the reverse strand, counting down.
AGGCCAAAGCCGCCTATGAATCTGCCAAGCTTCTCGCTCAGCAGAATTGGGAAAGTGAAAAGCAGACGGAAGTTGGAAAAATTAACACGGAGAAACAACAGATCCAGGACCTTCATGCGAAGCTGAATGAGGAAATGCTCGCCCACCAAAAAGAAAAAGACTTAGTCTTACAGCTGCGCTCTGATCTTGATGAAAAGAAACGCCAGATGGAAGACCAGGAAAATGCTTTTAAAGCCTACCAGAATGAAGTCAATCTCTCGATGAGCAAGCTCGAGGAAGAGAAGAAGCAGCATGAGGCGCGGATTGCCGAGTTGACGAAAGTTGAAAGCCGTGTCAGCACGGACCGTGAAATGCTCGAAAAGGATCAGCAGGCTTACCAGCTTGCGCGTGCCGCCCAGGAAAGCTGGCAGGCTGAACAAGCCCGCCGCGAGAAGAAACTGCAGGATGAATCCTCGGCCCTTGAAAGACAGAAACTGATTCTTCAGGAAAAAGAAAACGCCTTCAAAACTTATCAGGAACAGGTGAATGCCGCCGAAACCCGCCTGAAGCAGCGTGAAGATGAACTGCAGGCTAAATCGGCTCAACTGGAAGAACAAGCTGGAATCCTTCGTCAGTCTCACATCGAGCTAGAAAAAGCGAAAGAACAGATCGAGAAAGATAAGCAGGCCTATGAGTCCTGGCAGTCGGATAAGGATTTGAAAACCCAGGAACTTGAGAGTCGTTCCGCCGAAATCGCTTCCCGGGAAAAAGAAATCCGTGAGAAGCTTCAATCCCTTGAGAGTGAACGCGGTTTGCTCTCTTCTCAAACCGCTGAAATTGAACGGCGCAGCCAGCTTTTGGCGGACCGCGAAAAGGCCTTTGAACTTTACCGTGAAGAGGTCAAGCAAGCTTCCGCGTTAGTCGAGTCTTCCAAGCAGGATGTTGAACACAAGGCAAAGCAGCTTCAATATCGTGAGGAAGCGGTTAAGCGTGAAATGGAAGATCTCGAGAAAATCAAAGAGACCTATCAGTCTGCGGCGCGCATCAGCACGGGAGATCTCAATCGTTACCCGGTGGAAACTGTAAAGCCGAAGGAAAGAGACACCGACTTTAAGGTTCGCAGCGATTTGTTCAGAAAAAAGGAAGCTGTTCCAGAGAGCGCTGTGACCACGAATTTCGAAGCCACCAAGACTTCACCCAGTGACAAGCTTTCGGAAGCGATCGCTTTGTGGGAAGAAAAACTTAAGAAGCGCGACCAGGAACTGAAAAGCAAAAATGAAAAAGTTATGACCGGTATAGCGTCGACTTTTGATGCCCCTAAAAGCAGCTGGACGGTTTCAGACTCCTCGACCCAAGAGAATAAAGACAAACCCTCCCAGCGGGTGGCGAGCGACGAGGGGATCAAGGAAGTTCCCTCACTCTTCAAGGGCCGGGCCTCGGCTTCTTTGACGTAGGCATTTTCCCGGACAGGCTTCTCCAGGCCCGTCTTTCGCCGGTTTTTCCCTGGTCACAGGGACAGCTTTTCAATACAATACCCCAAATGATACTCACCGGTCTGGAAGCGCAGAAACAAGCATTAAGGCTTAAGAGCCGGTCTATTCTTCAGGGCCTCCCTTCATCCGTTCGTAAGGTTAAAAGCCGAAAAATCCAGCATTTATTTATGCGTACACGCGTTTATAAAAATGCCCAGAAGGTCCTTTTTTATGCCTCCTTTGGTCTTGAACCCGATACCTGGCCGGTCATCCGGGCTGCTCATAAGGCAGGAAAAATGGTCTTCTTGCCCAGGGTACTCGAGCATAAGCGGCTAGGCATTTATGAGGTCCAGGATTTGAAACGAGATCTTAAAAAAGGGGCCTTTGGGATATGGGAACCGCTGCCTAAGGACGGCCGAAAGGCCCGCCCGCAGGATATGGACCTCATGGTGGTTCCCGGGCTTGCCTTTGATTCCCGGGGCCGAAGGCTGGGGCGGGGGCAGGGGTTTTATGATCGTCTGCTCTCGGGCAAAGGAAAGGCTGTTTTGGCAGCCTTCGGTTTTGACGAGCAAAGAGTCCGGAAAGTACCCGCCGGTCCATTGGATCAGCGTGTAGAGATGCTTGTGACAGACAAGGGGATTTACCGTGTTTACCCATGAATCCTCGCTGAAAGGAAGCGTTCCTCTGGAAACTTCTGCGGCGTATCCGCGCCGTAAGGCCTTTACGGTCACCCAGCTGAACCGCGCCGTTAAGACTCAGCTTGAAAGCGAATATGGAGACCTTTGGCTTGAGGGGGAAATCTCCAATTTTAAAAAGCATTCGTCCGGACATATGTATTTAACCCTTAAGGATGATAAGTCCCAGGTCGGGGCCGTGTTTTTTGGGCGCGACAATCAGACGGTTCGTTTTCAGATTAAAGACGGCTTAAAAGTCTTGGTGTTTGGGCGGGTTTCTCTTTACGAAGCCCGCGGCCAGTATCAGTTTTATATTCAACAAATGGAACCCTTGGGCCTCGGCGCTCTGCAGCTGGCTTTTTTGCAATTGAAGGAGAAGCTTCAAAAAGAAGGACTCTTTGATCCCGGCCGGAAAAGACCCATTCCGAAAATTCCCAAGTCGGTTGGGGTGGTCACCTCGCCCACAGGAGCCGCCATCCGCGACATTCTCAATGTGGTGAACCGCCGTTTTCAAGGGACCGAGGTTGTGATCTGTCCGGTTCGTGTTCAGGGCGATGGAGCTGCAGCAGAAATTGCCCAAGGCATTCAGCGGATGAATGAGCTGGGCGGGATTGACGTGCTGATTGTGGGGCGCGGCGGCGGCAGCCTTGAAGACCTTTGGGCATTTAATGAAGAAGTTGTGGCCAGGGCGGTTTTTGAATCACGTATTCCCGTCATTTCAGCCGTGGGGCATGAAATTGACTGGACGATATGCGACTGGGTTGCGGATTTAAGAGCACCGACTCCGTCCGCGGCTGCGGAACTGGTTGTGCGGAACAGGGAAGAACTACTCCGTCAGGTAGCGGAGTCGTCAGTGCGGTTAGAGAATGCGATTTTGTCCGGGGTAAAAAATTTACGGAAGCGCCTTGAGGCTTTGGAATCAAGCTACGCGCTTCGTCAGCCCGTTTCTCTTGTGGAACAGTATTCTCAACGCGTGGATGAAATGATGCGGCAGCTTCAAAATTATGCCGGGTCCTATGTTTCGGAAAAGGACCTTCACTTCCGGAGCCTTGCCGGAAAACTGCACGCCTTGAGCCCCCTTGCAACTTTGGAAAGGGGTTATTCGGTCACGCTGGATGAAAAAGGGAATGTCGTCAAAAGTGTTTCTCAGCTTTTGCCCGGCAGACGGATCGAGACGAAACTTTTGAAAGGCCGCTTGGAATCTCAAATTACCCGTATTTTTTCTGAGGAGGAAGCATGACTGCTGAACTGCCGTTTGAAAAAGCGCTTGAGAAACTGGAGAAAATTGTATCGGATCTTGAATCTGGCGAAGTTCCTTTAGAAGAAGCTCTGAAAAAGTATGAAGAGGGAGTTAAGCTCTCAAGGCTGTGTCAGGGAAAACTGTCGCAAGCTGAGAAGAAGATCGAAATGCTGAGCCGGGGACTGGACGGCACCCTGACAAAAGTTCCCTTTGAACCTTCTGAGGGAGATGAGGATGTTCCTGAGCCCCGGAAACCGGCAACCCGCAAGACCAAGGCTTTGTCTGACAACGAGGCCAGGGAGGATTTGTTGTGAGCTATGACAAAACTTTTCAACCGCTGATCCAGATTGTTGATGCGAAACTCAAGAAAATTCTTCCTCCGGCGGAGCACGCGCCGCAAACCCTTCATGAAGCCATGCATTACGCTGTTTTTACCGGCGGTAAACGTTTTCGTCCCGTATTGACTCTTGCCGCAGCCGAAGCCTGCGGGGGAAAACTGGAAGATGCCTTAATCCCGGCAATGTCGATTGAGCTGATTCATTCGTATTCTTTGGTTCATGATGATTTACCGGCCTTGGATAACGATGACTTTCGCCGCGGTAAACCCACGGTCCATAAGCGTTTCGGAGAAGCTCTGGCCATTTTGACAGGCGATGCCCTTTTGACCAATGCTTTTCAAATCCTGGGGGAGATCCGCCCTCCTGAAAGGGCCCTTGAAATTTTGACCGAAGTGTCGACTGCCGCAGGCACTTATGGTATGATCGGGGGCCAAGTTGCAGACCTTCAGTCCCTGGGACAAGACCTGGATCTGCCGTTGCTGGACCATATCAATGTTCATAAGACAGGGAAGCTTATCAGGGCGAGTGCCATTTGCGGCGCTTTATCAGCCGGTGCTGACGCGGAAAACAGACAGCGCATGCTTCATTACGGAGAACTGATCGGGTTGGCTTTTCAATCCGTGGATGATCTTCACGATGGAGACGGTTATCTTAAAGTCATGAAAGCAAGCGAAGTCCGGGACAATGTGCGCGACTTGATTGCCCGCGCAAAACGGGAAGTGCGCGTTTTGGGCTCAAAAGCGGACAAGTTGATGATCCTCGCTGAAGATTTACTGGAACGAATGCCTAAGGAGACTCAGAACCATGCCGAAATGGATTCAAAAAATTAACAGCCCGGCGGACCTTAAAAAGGTACCGCTGGAAAAACTCCCTGAAGTTGCTGCTGAATACCGTGAGTATTTGATCGACTGCGTTTCAAAGACGGGCGGGCATTTAGGCGCCAGCCTTGGTGCGATGGAATTGAACATTGCGCTTCACTACCTCCTTGATTCTCCGAACGACAAAATTTGCTGGGATGTCGGGCACCAGGCCTATGTTCACAAAATGATCACGGGACGCCGCGACCAAATGAACACTATCCGTCAGCCCGGCGGAATCAGCGGTTTTCCTTCTCCTTTTGAAAATCCGCATGATCATTTTATCGTGGGTCATGCCGGAACGGCTATCTCCCAGGCCCTTGGGCTTGCCGTAGCCCGTGATTTAAAAGGCGGCAAGGAAGAAGTGGTCGCCGTGGTCGGTGACGGCTCCATGACTTCAGGCCTCGCCTATGAAGCCTTGAACAATGCGGGACATCTCAAAAAGAAGATGCTGATTATTCTCAACGACAACAAGATGTCGATTGCGAAAAACGTCGGCGCCATCAGCAACTGCCTGAACCGCGTCATCACAGATCCGATTTATAACCGTGTTCGTTCGGAAGTTGAAAAACAGCTGGATAAGTTTCCAAGACTGCGCAAGTTTACGGTGAAAAATCTTGAAGGGATGAAGAACATCTTCGTGCCCGGAATGATTTTTGAAGAGCTGGGATTCCGCTATTTTGGCCCGATTGACGGCCATGACATTATCTCTCTTGTTAAAACGCTTCAGCGCATTCTCTCGCTCGAGGATTGCTGCCTGCTGCACCTTGTGACTGAAAAAGGCAAGGGCTATGCCTTTGCCGAAAAGGACGAAGAGAAACTTCACGGGGTCACTCCCTTTGATGTGAAAACCGGCGAGAAAATCAAGGCGGCAGTACCTGCTGTTAAGGAAGGCGTTGCCTACACCAAGGCCTTTGCCCGTTCCCTGATGAAAATTGCCCGGGAGGAAAAGAACTTTGTCGCCATCACGGCCGCTATGCCCACGGGGACAGGTCTCAATGATTTTCAAAAGGAATTTCCGGACCGTTTTTTTGATGTGGGAATCGCGGAGCAGCATGCCGTGACTTTTGCCGGGGCGCTGGCCAAGGGCGGTGTTAAGGCGGTTTGTGCGATTTATTCCACATTCATGCAGCGTTCTCAGGACAATCTGATTCATGATGTTGCCTTGCAGCGTCTTCCTCTGGTGGTGGCCTTGGACCGGGCCGGCCTTGTGGGGGCTGACGGCGCTACGCACAACGGCGTTTTTGACATCAGCTATTTGGGGCACATTCCAGGCTGCGTGATCGCGGCCCCTGTAAACGAATTGGAAATGGAAAAAATGCTTCGTCTCGGACTTCAGTATCCGGGGTTGTTTGCCCTTCGCTATCCCCGCGGGAATGTTCCCGGTTCCGTGGAGAATTTTTCCAAACAGGATTTTGCCATCGGACAAGGCGAAGTCGTGCGTGAGGGATCCGACGGCAGCCTGCTGGCTCTTGGCAGCATGCTGGATTCCGCACTTCAGGCTGCGGAACTTCTCAAGGAAGAGGGGCTCGAACTGCGTGTGGTGAATATGCGTTTTGCGCGTCCGCTTGATGAGAGTCTTATCCTGGAGTCTTTGCAGAAGAGCCCCTATCTTTTTACTCTCGAAGAGCACGTTCTGACGGGCGGATTTGGATCCAAGGTTCTTGAATTCCTTGAAAGCCGGGGCATTGCGGGCGCGAACGTGACACGCTTCGCACTTCCCGACCGTTTTATTGAGCACGGATCTCAAACTGCCCTTCTTCAGGAATTCGGTCTCTCTCCGGACCGGATCGCGGAACGGATACGCCAGGAACTTAAACTCAAGAAACCGCCTCTTTTCTCGGGGCCTCAAAAAATTGTTTAACCCCGCCTTAAGATGACTTCAAAAAATGCCATGAATCAAGCCGCAGGCATTGTGGTCAATCAAAACAAGGAAGGCGCACTGCGTCTTCTGGAAGGGCTTCGGGCCTGGTTTTCCTCTCGCAGCATTTCGTGTTTTGATACGACGCAATCTCCCTTTGAAAGCTGGGTGAACCAGGCCGGTCTCATCATTTGCCTTGGCGGAGACGGCACGCTTCTTTCAGCCGTGGGTAAGATGCCGGGCCAGCTGACGCCTATTCTCGGGGTGAACCTCGGAAAACTCGGCTTTTTGACGGAGGTAAAGCAGGAAGAAGTCTACGAAGAACTGGACCGTTTTTTTTCCGGCAGGGCTGTTTTTGAAGACCGGCTGACGCTTTTGTGCCGGGCGACCCATGCCGCGCGGAAAATCCAGAAGGAATACCGGGCGCTCAACGATGTCGTGGTCAGCCGCGAAGGGCTTACACGAATGCTGCATTTGAGTGTCCGGGTCAGTGATGAAAAGTTAACCCGCTTTTCAGGGGACGGCGTTATTGTGGCCACGCCGACCGGATCCACGGCTTATTCTTTGTCCGCGGGAGGAGCTATCGTGCATCCTTCCCTTAGCGCGATGGTGATCACACCCATCTGCCCGCATTCGTCTTCTTTGCGTCCGATGGTGGTTTCTTGCCAGGAAAAAATTTCGGTCACCATGGAAGACGCCAGAGCCGATGCCAAGGCCCTTTTGACTATCGATGGGCAGGAAGACCTTGAGATTGACAGCGGCTTCACGATTGAGGTCACGCGCTCACCGCTTCCCGTAAGACTTGTGAAAAGCTCCAAAAGAAATTACTTTGCAGCGCTTCGTGAAAATTTTAAGTTTCCCGTATAGTTAGGAGGCTGCCCATGGCGCGTATTCTGATTATCGATGATGAAAAACGGATCTGTGAAGAGTTCCGGGATCTTCTTGAGGAAGATGACCATCAGGTGGATATCGCAACCAATGGCCCGGATGCTTTCTGTATTGTCCGGGAAAAGGCGTTTGACGTTATCTTTCTGGATGTCCTGCTGCCCCGCATGGAGGGACGTCAAATTTTTGAAGAGCTAAGGAAAATCAATGAAAAGGTCCCGGTCGTTTTCATGTCCGGGTACCTTCCGCCGAACAAGGAAAAGGAAGCGCTGGAACTTGGCGCCAAGGCCTGCCTTAGAAAACCGCTGGATCTTGAGCAAATCAAAAAAATCATCCGCACGCTTTAACCCCGGAAATCAAAATGGCTGAAACCGTCAAGAGTCCCATCCGTGTCCGTTTTGCTCCGTCTCCCACGGGCTATCTTCACATCGGAGGCGTCCGCACAGCGCTTTTCAATTATCTCTACGCCCGGAACCAGGGAGGAACATTCCTGCTCAGGATTGAGGACACCGATCAGCTTCGGTCAAAGCCGGAGTTCGAGGAAGAAATTCTTAATTCCATGAAATGGCTGGGACTAACCTGGGATGAAGAACTTGTTTATCAAAGCAAGCGCCTTGACCGCTACCAAGCGGCAGCGGCTGAGCTCCTTGAAAAAGGTTTGGCTTTTGAAGAGGTGAAAGAAGGCCGGAAGGCCGTGGTTTTTAAAATGCCGCCGAAAAAGGTTTTGTTTCATGATTTGGTTCATGGCCCGGTGGAATTTGATGCCGCGTTATTTGAAGATCTTGTCATTATGAAATCGGATGGGTTCCCAACGTATCATTTTGCGGTGGTCATTGATGATCATGACATGGCGGTCACACATGTGATCCGGGGCGATGATCATCTTTCGAACACCCCACGGCAGCTGCTTCTTTACGAGGCCTTTGGGTGGAAGCCTCCCAAGTACGGTCATTTGCCCTTGATTGCCGGCTCTGATGGTGCACCGCTTTCCAAAAGACACGGGGCTGTTTCCGTCACCCATTACCGGACCGAAGGTTACCTTCCGGAAGGCATGCTCAATTACCTGGCTTTGCTGGGGTGGGGAGCTGATGGGAATCAGGAAATCTTTTCTCTTCAGGACCTTGTGAAAAAGTTCAGCCTCAAACGCATCAACAAGGCTCAGGCGTGTTTCAACCCTGAAAAATTTTTCTGGATCAACAGCCAGCACCTCAAACTTCTTCCCGAAGACGACTATCTTAAAAGAATCACGGCGTATTACCCGGAAGAGGCGGCGCGTTTAGGAGACAAAACGTGGCGGAAACTGGTGCTGCTTTACCGGACGCGTATCAAGGTATTTCGCGACCTCAAGACCGAAGCGGCCTATTTGTTTAATGAAATTCAAGAGTACGACGCCTCAGTGGCAAAGGAGTTATTCCGGGATGCTTCTTTGCGGGCCGTCCTGGAAGCCTGGGTGTCGGAATGTGCCGAACCGCTGCCCGATTTTGAAGAGCATCTGGTTCTGGATAAAGCCACGCGTGAATTTTGTGAGAAGAAAGGCCTTGAGCCCCGGGTGCTGATTCACCCTTTTCGTTTTATGCTCACAGGAAAAACGGTCAGCCCCGGCCTCTTTGAACTGATGAGTGTTCTTGGCAAAGAAACCTGCCTGAAACGTGTTCGTTCTTTTCTTGCTGCAAATCCTGCCGCTGTTTGAACGCAGAAAAAAGATCCTCCGGTTTGATTCCTGCTGTTTTGAAGGGTATTCTTGAAGTGGAGCAAACTGCCCGGAGATGATTTATGGAAAATACGGCTTCTAAAGCAGTTTATAACCCCAGGGAAATCGCCCTTATCTGCGGGGTCTCAACCACGGATGCCATCCGGTGGCTTCAAACGGGCAAGCTGGCGTCTTTTCAAGTCCCAGGGGGGCATTGGAGAGTCACTCACGAAGCACTAGTCACATTTATTGAAAAAGAGAAAGTAAAAACCCCGCAAGGGTGGCTTGAAAGGCAGGAACCTTTTCGGGTTTTGATTGTTGAGGATGACCCGGATCTTCTCGAAATATTTACGGAACTTCTCCATGACGAACCGCGCATTGAAGTCCGCGCGGAAAGCAACGGGTTTACGGCGGGGCTTCAAATTGCCGGCTGGCGCCCGGATCTGATTCTTCTCGATTTTTTGATGCCGCGTATCAGCGGTTTTGAAATCTGTACGAACCTTCGCGCCCACGAGGCCACTCGCGATATCCCGGTGATGGCTTTGACGGGGCTTCATTCTGAGGAAGATAAACGGGCCATTTACCAATGCGGCGCCTCAGACTATCTGGGAAAACCTTTTCGCAGCACGGAGCTTTTCAAGAAAGTCCGCATTTTGTTAGGCCTTGAAGGGGTCTGAAACACTTCTGTAAAATCCAAAATTCCCGGCTTGTACCCTCCAGGTAAAGTGATTATAATACGCCCCTTACGCAGGTATCAGTTCACGCGTTTTTTGGGGGATGGTGTAACGGTAGCACAAACGGCTCTGGACCGTTTAGTCTTGGTTCGAATCCAGGTCCCCCAGCCATTTCTTATTCGGCGGGCATGAAAAGCCCTCTTTACCTTGTGTAGCAAAGGCTTCGGCAGGTTCTAAGGTCGTAGGGAGGGGCTGAACGTCCGGCGCAACCCTTTCGATCAATTCGAGCGGTCTTTTCAAGGAAACCGACAAGGTTCTATTCTTCAAAATCAAAACGCTTCCCAAAGCGGCAAGAATCCCTCTTTTGGTGTCCCTGTCGCCGGTTTCAAATCGTAACTTAGCGCTTTCCGCAAATTCCAAAGCCTCATCCGCATAATTGAGCCATCTTTCCACGCGATAACCGGCGTCCTGGACAAGTTCTTCAAGCCGCTTCTTTTCCGCAAGCAGTTCTTCTTTGCGCCGCTTAAAGACTTCCGGCTCAATTTCCTCGGCCAATCGCAAATCAATCAGGGAGGATATTTTCTTGTCGCACAGTTTGACGGCATTGTTCCGGGCGTCCCGGATGGTTTGCTGATCCTGTTTTTCTTTTTCGTGATCTTCTTTCAGGCATTTCATAGCCCAATCGTGAAACTCGGCGGGTATGGTGATCCGGCCAAGAACGTCTTTGATTTGTTCTTCTAAAACGGTGTCCCGGACGGTCTTTTGTGAACACTTGGGATTGACGGACTTATTGCAACGGTAATAGGTGTAGTAATGGACATTTCCATTTTGACAATGCTTGGTCTTGTCCTCGGCGGTAATTCCCGCGCCGCACTCGCCGCATTTCATCAGTCCGGTAAAGGCAAACTCTTTGCAACCGTAGCGGTCTTTTCTCGCGCTGTTGCGGATGATTTTTTGAGCCGCGTCAAACTCGGACTTGGTAATCATTGGCTCATGGACGCCCTGGCACAATTCTTTTTTCCAAATAAAAGAACCGCAATAAAAAGGGTTCGTCAAAATGTAATGGATTTCGCTTTTTGAGATTTTCGCTTGCTTGCGCGTTCTAAGGCCGATTTCATGGGCTATTTCCGTTATTTTGAGAATGGAATACTTCTTTTCGAGCAGAATGTCCCACAGCTTCCTAATAAGTTCAAATCTTTCCGGGTCTTTGAAAACCGGCGGCTTGGTCGGGTCTTTGTAGGTGTTATTCAAATAGCCCAAAGGCGTTTTGGAGGGAAACCATCCGTCCGCGATTTTGTGGCGCAAGCCGCGTTTGACGTTATGGCTTAAATCCAGAATGAATTGGTTTGCCGAGCCAAATTCAACGCTCATCATCAGGACGTTATCAGTGGGCAGGTAACTGCGCTGGAAGGTTTGGATATGCTGGATAACGCCTTGTTGAAGGCTCCAGCTTATTGTCCCGCCATCAACCGGGTTGCGGGCAAGGCGGTCAAGTTTCCAGCAGATAATTCCTTGCGCTTCCCCGGCATGGAGCCGCGCAATCATGTCGGTAAAAATCGGACGGCCTGGGGCTTTTGCGGATTTTTCTTCCGTAAAAATATCTTTAATTTTCAAGCCTTCGCGCTTGGCGAGAGCCTTCAATTCGTCAATTTGGGAGGCAATGGAGGCAACCTGCTTATCTTCGCTTTCGGAGGACTTGCGAGCGTAAAGGAAGTATTTTAAGTCATTCGGTTTATTCATACTCATATTTGCCCTCATTATCGACGCGCTTAAATTATTGCCGCATAAAAAAACTAACGATCAGGGCGATTATGGAAATGACAATCGCCCATTTCGATAGTTTATTTGCTTCCTTAGCTATTGTGTTGGCTTCTTTCGAGATTTTTAATTCTTCTTCGCGTTTTTTTTCTTGGACAATGGCTTCCTCGGATTCGAGCCAATCCTTTACCAATGGAGCCTTGCTTCGCGGATCGTCAATGCGACCGTATATTCCTTGCGCCAAGTCATGTTTAACAGTCGTAGCTCCTTTGATTCTCAATCCTAAAAAAAATTCTTCTTTCTGTTTTTCGTCCAGCATGAAGTCCTCCGTTTGGGTTGTTATTATAAAGGCTATCCGATTGAGTAGGAAGGGGATTAACGGCCTGCCCGCGTCCCCAATTCTTTTAAGAGCCGGTCAGTCGGGACGCTTGAAAGGTCGCCTTCCTGATCCTGCCCCTGTTTGAAATCCATCCGAGAAACTACGTCCGTTACCCGGAAATCGTCCATACTGCCATAGCTGAAAGTCGTGCCGACGTTTTCATGGCCGACATTTTGGCTGATCGCCTTCATTTGCTCCGGCGTCCGGGATCGCCTTCGCGCCTCATCAATGGCCGCATGGCGAAACTTGTGCGGGGAATAATACTTTTCTCCGGCCTGGGAAGCGCGAAGTTTAAAAGCCTTCGCCAATGAGCCGGTTGACTGCCAAAAAACCGGCTCCACGCTATCGCCCTCAAAGCAATAATCCGTCCTGCTTTTTTGCTTCAATTCCGCCCTCGGAAAAATGGGATCGGCGTTTGTGTAGAGTTTTTCTTTTTTCAGAAAGTTATACCAGTCCAGAAAATAGCCAAGCAGAACGTCATCAAAAAGAAAAATCCTGGTGGTAATCAGTTTTGAGAATTTTGTCTTTACGCCTTTATTCGGGTCTTGATTGGTAATCAAAGTTTCGGGATCGAAGCAACCCATAGGCAGGGACATAATCGCGCTGTCTCGCATTGCGCTCAAAAGAGCAAAGGCAATCAAGGCTCTGTCCCGCCGGTCAATTTCCGTTTTTATCTCGATTGATCCGCAGACTTTTTTAACATACTCGACGGACGGATATTCAACCCTTTTGGGACTTACGGCGATTCGGGACTGCTTTTTATCGAGTTTCAGGTATTGCACATGGAAAGGAGAGATTCGGGACTTGTAACCCGGTTGGCCGGAGAGCCAAGTAAAAAATTCCTTCAAATGCCGGAGAATGTGGTATTGCGTCGTCAAACATACCGCTTGCTTCGTGCGCTTGTTCTTTGCCGCTTCCAGCCATTTTTTAAACTGCTTCGCCTTCTGATCGCTGAAAGCCGCAAAGTCCTCATCCCCGCTAAATTCCTCATACTTCCAAATGGCTTTCTCAACGGCTTCAACCGTCTTTTCAGAGAAGCCCTCCGCTCCCTTCAAATACGCAAAGAATTTCCGTTTAACCTTCTCGTTTTTTGCCTTGCTCTCATTCATGGTCAAAACCTCATTTTCTTATTCTGGATTTGTCAGTGATTAAAGCAGGGGTAAAGCCCCCCTTTAATCCTTTACGCAATGCTTTCAACTCTGATCCAAATTTGCTTCGGCACTAAACCGATTCACAACGCCGCCGCACTCGACGCATTTCCCGCGAAGGGTGTAAAAAAATTTTCCTTGTCCGATTGTGGCCTGGCTCAAAATCGGCGTAATTTCCAATCCGGCAACCGCTTTCCGGCATGAAAGGCAATAAAACTGCCCTTTTTCTAAATGGACTTTTTTCTCGGCCTTGCGGGACTGAATAAACGCCTTTACAGCCGCGCCCATAACCAGAAAGGGACTCGATCCCGGCACAACCGGCAATCCATCCGTATGCCAGCCTTGAACCGTCCGCACATGGACGTCCATTGTTTGCGCCAGGTCGTTAAAAGAATAAGATCGTTTAGCTTTGAGTCTTTGCAGATTGTAGTTTTTTTTCATAGTCGCTTTTCATAATCATATTCGCCGCCGGATAAACAGCGTGGTAAAGGTTCAGGAGATTGGCGGCCATGTCGCGGGCTTCGGCGTCCGTCAACACAGCGCCATAACGCCGAAAATAAATCCCCTTAAACTCATCAACCGCCTGCTTGGTCAGCATGGTTAGAAATTGCTGTAAAGGCGATTTTTTAAAAACTTCAGACTGTCTAAAAGTTTTTGGGGATTGAGCGTGATCGCTTGCTTCCAGTAGTTTTGAACGATCTTTTGAATGGCCGGGGAAGCCTTGAAGAAAAACAAAGCCTTCCCGCCATTTTTTCGTTCGATATGGTCAAGCTGATGACCGAGGGCTACCAGAACGGCGGAGATATTCAGGTCGTAGGTCGTGAAGAAATCTTCATCTTGATTCATATAAATTTTCCTTTTGTAAAACGCACTGATTCGGTTTTTTTGTTCCGTCAGTAGATTACAAAGAGGAGGGGGGAATTAAGTGGGGAGGAAGTGGGAAATTACTGGGAAAATTGCGGATTGATCCGATACGTTCCTTTTGTTTTGCCGCGCACAATAAGTACGTTCCATGCGGAGGAGCCTTTAAAAACATCTCGAAGCCGTTTGGTCGAAACTCCCAATTCTTCCAGGATGGTATCTTGGCCGATCTCCGGCGTTCCATTACGTAAGGATTCGATAAGACGTTGGGCAGCGCGGGATTGATTGGGGGTTAAAGACCATTCCTTCGAGTCGTATTTTATATTCCTAAAATCGTCCGAGTGGACAAGCGTTTGAGTGGGCGTTTTTGGCCGCCAGCCCGCCAGCATTAAAAGACAGGATTCCGGCAATTTGTTTTTGATGATATTGTCCGCATTGCTTTGCAAAGCGGCGGTCAATACATCGGTTACTTCTTTGGCGTGCCGCTTGTAGAGGTCTAAAATTTGTTGCCCCGCTTGGTCGGCAGTTCCCGGCAGGTTTCGGATAGCCCGCGTTGCCTCGCCAAAACGGGAAAAGAAATCTATGTCAGACATTTCCAAAACTTCAATGGCCGTCCGGGTGTAAGAGTCCGCCATTGTCCGATCAACCCCTTCCTTGCGCTTGCCGGTCAAAAGGTCAATGGCATACATTTCCGCGGGATCATGCGCCTCGCTTTGGCTTGCAAGAACCGCAAACCGCCTGTCAATGCACTGTGAACACGCTCCGCAATGGGTATGGAGATTCGTGCTTTCATGCGTCCGGGTGCAACTCCGCGTCCGTCTAATCAGGTCAGGCCGAAATTTTTTGGCGATCTCCACAACCTCGGCTTTCGTTTTCCACATAAAAGGATTTTCAACGGTAAATTTTTTCTTCATCAAAAGGCTGAATAACTCGGAATAGCCCTTTAAAGTTTGCGGGTGCGTGGTCCGGGTTGCCCTGGCTCCGATTACTTGCGCCGAAATCGGTAAATTGATACTGATAATGCCGTTCTCATAAAATTTAAAGCCATTCAGTTTGAAAAGGTGGGCGACGGTTGCCGCAAGCGAAGCGTAAAGAAAAGAGCGGGCGCGCTGGGTGTATTCATGGCTTCTTTCGCCGTCCTTATGAACCCAAACCGGGATATGGAGCGGCTTTTCATTTTGCGGAAGGGGCTTTATCAATTCTTCGGCAAGGTCTTTTTGCCATCCGGCTGTTTTGGGATTGGAGCGGTGGGTTATGAAAGCCACTTTGCCCTTCTTGGTTTCCATTGCGCTCAAACAACCGGCCAAAGAATCAAGGCCGCCGGAGAACAATGCAACCTCGGCGGGCTTCAATCCCTTTTCGTAATTTTTATCGTATTCAAAATACTGTTGAGATTGAACCGGGGTTTTGGATTTGGAGAAAGTAAATCGGTAGTCATCATCCGAAACAAAGCTGAGGGTATTTTGCAGAGCAGCAGTAACGGCGGGCTGTTTCCAAACGTCGATCTCCCTTACAGGGATAACGAAATGAAATTGCCGCCGCCAATCCGCGCCCATGTTGGCGACGCCGCTCCCGCCCCGCGATACCGCTTGATCCGCGCAATAGATATAGGACGCGATTTCCAGCAGGTCAATAAACAAAGCGGGAATACTTTTGACAAGTTTCTCGCTAAGGTCGGTGATTTTTAAAGTGATATTCGGATTATGGCCGGAGAGGTTTAAGGGAATGACTTTCCCTGTTTTCTTATTCGGGTTTGGAGAGCGGACACCGCCGCAGAGAACGAGGCACTCATCCCTCATGCCCAGCCCCGTCCCGTTTGAGTTCGCTTACGATTTTCTTAAAAGCGACATGAAGAAAGCCCTTCGCTTTTTCGGGCGTGATTTTGCCTTCAAAGAAATTGGTTTTGGAAAACCAGCCACCTGAAAAATTCTCAACGATTTTGGCCGATTCCTGGCAGTAAGTTTTGAGAGCGTTATTAAATTCCGTATGCTCCCG
>CAYSSX010000003.1:0-349684 GCA_964434115.1 uncultured bacterium | reverse complement strand
TATCACTCACGTTCGAGATCGCTCCGTTCGACCCGTCGTTCTTCGCGAATCCTCCAACACTCACCCGCTCACCATTCGCCAACAAAGGCAGCAAGGTAATATCCGATTCACCCTTCGTCGGGTCATTCGTAATCGATTTAGTGAAAGCCAATCCCTTGCTATTAATTTGAACAGTTCCGGTCGCTGTCTTGGAACCGGCCAAACCATCATCAATCACAACAACGATAGTGCTGATTTTCGTAGCATCAAAACCAGGAATTCCGGCGGTGTCCAAAAGAGCTTTCGTGATTTTGAAGTTTTTGGTGGTCCCGGTAAGTCCTTCAGCCCGGACAGTGACCTGACGGCCAGCATTATCTTCAAAAACAAGATTTAGTTTTGTTGTTCCCGTTGATTTGAGGCCAAGAACAACACCGGCTGTAGTGTCCACGGTATTGCCCCCAAACGTAATCAATGACCCTCCAAAGCGGCGGAACCCGTCATCGGAACCTTGGCCAAGATCAAAATTGAAATTGATCTGCGTATCCGTCTGTGTAAAACCTGAAATGATGTTAAGGGTTCCGCTCGTGCAGGGATTTTCCCCAATGACCGAACACGGCTCGAGCTCACCAACACCCGGTTCTTTGGCAGAAAAATCCGTCACGGGATCATTTGTGCCAACGGCGAGCGGAATAAACTTAAGCCCTTTGGTGTTGACTTGAATGCTGCCCGCGGCCGTCGTCAGCCCCGTAGTGGTGTCATCCACCAGAACAACGATTGTGGAAATTTTTGTAGTGTCAAAACTCGCCACCCCTGCGGATTCGAGAATAGCTTTTGTTACTTTAAAATTTTGGAAGTTTCCGGTAAGAGACTGAACATTCACAGTGACTTGCTGACCATCGAAGTCTTCAAAAACGAGCTTGAGACGGCTGTTTGTCTGCCCTGTTCCTTTGAGGCTAAGAATGATGGGCGTCTGAGCATTGAGATACTGATTCCCGAAGCTCAAAATAGTTCCCGCAAAGCGACGGGCGCCAAGATCAGAACCATTCGCAAGATTGAAGTCAAAATTGAAAGCTTGATTGCTTGGCTGGTTGAATGTCGTAACAGTGTCAAGTGTCCCAGTACAAGGATTTTGTCCATTGACCGCACACGGTTCAAGGACACCCAAAACGGGCTGCTGAGGAGAGAAATCCGTAACTGGATCTGTGGTTACTTCCGCGATGGGATTATAAAAGAAGTTGCCCCAATCAAGATTGAGCTTGGCGTTGTTTACCTTGCCCTTCAGCACCACGGAGACGAATGCAACCTTTGTGAGGTCAATGCCATAAGCTGCTTCAAGTTCATTCATGGTCGCTTGGGAAAGGGACCACTTTTTACCAAAGCCTTCAATGTTGACGAGTCGCACGGACGCACGGTGGTCGTTTTTGTCCGTGAACTCAAGCATGACCTCATCAAGAGGGCTGTTCCCATCATCCATAACAAGTACAAGCCCATTAGGATCAGAATAGGATTTAACGTTGATCGTTTCGCTGTCCGGAATTCCAACGGTACTGGGGTCGTCATAACTAACGTAAAAGCCGCCAAAGGAGCCGTCCGCGGCTCCAGTGTAATTGAGAGAAAGGAAAGTTCCAGAAGCCTGATTAAGCGTTAACGCAGATCCATCGTTGCTGACAAAAGACGCAGGGACAACAGCCTGCCCGTTGTTGCGCTTAGGAAGCGGTGTAATTGTGTAAGCATCGGGATTGGGAACCGATCCAACAATCGGAGAAAAAAGGAAATTCCCCCAATCCAAATTGACCTTGCCATTCGTAATTTTGCCTTTGAGCAAGACAGAGACAACAGCAACATGGGAAAGATCAATTCCCGTATTTGCTTCCAGGTCATTCATGACGTCTTGAGAAAGAGACCATTTCTTACCAAAACCTTCGATGTTGATAAGCTTCACTTGAGCGCGCTTCTCATTTTTATCTGTAAACTCCAGCGTAATCTCATCAACAGGACTGCCGCCATCATCCATCAAGAGCGTAAGCCCGTTTGGTGCTGGATAAAGTGTCTTCAAATTAATGGTTTCAGCATCTGTAATTCCAACAGTATCAGGGTCATCGTAACTCACATAAAAACCGCCAAAGGATCCATTTGCAGCGCCTGTATAGTTCACGCTTAAAAAAGTTGCGGAAGCTTGATTCACAGAGGATGAACTGCCATCAGAGCTCGCAAAAGAGGCTACGGAAGGACGCACCCCATCGTTCTTTTTAGGTAAGGGCGTGACTGTGAAAGCATCCGGATTTGGAACGGGTCCCACAATGGGATCGCGGTAGAAATTACCCCAATCCACATTCAGTTTCTTATTGACCGCGGAACCTTTAACGACAAGCGACACGACAGCGACTTTGGTGAGATTCACCTTATCAAACTGGCTGGGCTGAATAACCCACTTTTTACCAAAACCTTCAATGTTCGTTAGTGTCACAAAATCTACATTGCCTTGATTATCCTGAATTTCCAGTGTGGCTTCCGTGAGTCCAGTATTTGCGTTATCCATGGAAATCACGATACCACTGGGGAAAATCGTATTGAGGTTAATGGTCTCGCTGTCTGGAATACCGGGAGTTTCAGGATCATCATAATTCATGAAGATACCGGCGTAGGATCCCTGGGCCGCACCGTTATAGGTCATCGTAAGAAACGTCGAGGAGGCTAGGTCAACCTGAAGGCTCGACCCGTCATTGCTGGCAAAGCCAGAGGCAGTAACCCTTTCGCCCGTGCTTTTGTTCGGAAGCGCTTTAATGGGATACGCATCAGGGTTGGGAACCGGGTTAATAACCGGATTAAAATCGAGACCGCCGCTGCGAATCTCTACGAAACCGTTTGGCTTATTAGCAGCCATTCCGCTATCTACAACAAAAATAATCTGCTTAATCTTGGAAAGGTTAGCGCCGCTCAATTCGGCGGGGTAAATATCGATCTGCTTGAATGCCGAAGTAAGGCCAGAAATAAACTTAACACCTCGTTTATTGTCTGTATCAACAAACTCTACTTTAATCTGATTACCTGGAGCGCTTGTATTGTCGGTTTTCATCTCGAAGGTGAATTTGGTGAACCCAGTCAAGTCAACAGGTGTCTGGAAGCCAAAATCCATATAGGATCCTACAAAACTACCGGAGTTTGTAACGTTGTAGTCCATATGAAAAAGTTCTGTAGATGACTGCTGAACATTAACTGTTGCCGCAGGAGAGCTTGACGCGAAGGAGCCTAATTTCGGATACCCTGGGAAAACGGTAGGACCTCCAGAGAGAAGTTCGCGTGCATCCAATTTGCTTTCATTATAATAATCAACCGCGACAATAAATTCGTGGAGAAGATCACGCGTATTCTTTGTGCTTGAGGACGGGTGATTGACTTCTTTCAGCTGGCGAGCCAAAACTTCTGCTGAATACGGGTTTTCTTCGTTGAGAATTCCCTGACCGTTGTATTGATAGACTACAACTTTCCCCTGCTTATCAAGACCGTAGGTATAGAATGCAATGCTGTCTCCAAGGGCTTTTGCGCCATCAATGTCGTCGAGACTCGGCTTGGGGTTCTGGCCCGCAGGATGATTATGAATAAGCGCGGCAACGCGCCCCTCAGAAGCAGCTTTGTTTAAAAGTTCTAACGCCGCAGGATGTAAAAGTATTTCACCTTGTAGTCCCGTTGTTAAAAAAACGGCTTCACCGTCAACGACAAGAAGCGCGTGCTCAACATTCTGAAGTGCAGCGGCCTCAAGCTCGTTAGCATCAGGCGTTTTCGTTAAAATATTGGCTGCGGCGTAATCGTAAGTAATCTGGGCAATAGACTCCTCAAAATCCGTACGCTCACCATGGTTGCGAACATCCTTTTCCCCATCACGTCCCTTTTCCGGCTGTTGCATCCTCTCGAGAAACAACTCGCGGGAAAGAAAATCCTGTGTCGTCAATCCTTGATCATGGACTGTCTCAGGCTGGGTTTGGGCGGATTCCGCCAGCGCCTGGACAGACTGGTCCTGTTCCAAGGGGTTTTTTTCTATTTCAATAGGAGAAGCAATAACGGGAGACGTTTGATAGGTCAAAAGCGAGACCGTAAGAATGAAAGAAACGGCTTTTCGCGCCCTGCCGAACACTTTCATGAGAGGATTAGACTTCACGGTGACCACCTTCCTTAAGGAGACGGGGATTGTTAATTTTCACTACCTAATACCTGCGTACTTGAAGAGCCATTAAAGCGATAAAAGTATAACATCGCCCCTTAAATATGTCAAACTTCCTAAATGTATTTAAAATCTAAACTTACAACTTTTTTTAAAAGTATAAAAAGATACTGTATTAAAAAAATTTAATCAATGCGATTCTAGGGGAGAGGTGAAAACATGAAGGAAAATCAGCAAGAGCGGAGATAAAAGACTGCCCGGAGCCAGACTTGAACTGGCACAGGGATTTAATTCCCCAACGGATTTTAAGTCCGGTGCGTCTGCCGATTTCGCCATCCGGGCAGTCATAAATCCTGGATAATTTATTATATGGTGCAAAAAGCCGAGGCGCGGGGCGGAATCGAACCGCCGATACAGGTTTTGCAGACCCGTGCATTACCACTTTGCTACCGCGCCTTGAAAACTGGGAAGAACTATCCGATCGACAAGGGAAAACTGTTTGTAAAAAGAAAAGCCGATTCCCCTTAAAGTAGCTCAAGGAGAACCGGCTCTAAAGGATTTGATTAGCGGAGGTATTGCAACTCTTCACCGGTATTTGGGTCAAATTTATATCGATCCGGAAAAGTTTGACCTGTCCGGGGATTATACTTTGTGTGCAATTCCTGCGGTTGCTGCGCAGCAGGCTGCTGCTGATACTGCTGAGGCTGATTACCATAAGGCTGAGGTGCATACTGTCCTTGGTATTGCTGCTGCATCATTTCTTGACGCATTTCTTTCTTAACTGATTCTTTGCTGCGCCGCTGCGATTCGCCCATAAGTGCCCCGGCAAGAGCTCCAGCACCCGCACCAATTGCAGTACCCGCTCCAGCATGCCCAGTTTGGTTGCCAACAATAGCGCCCAGCCCTGCACCTAGGCCAGCACCCAAAAGACCTCCCGTTTCGCGTTCGGTAAGGCCGCCAGTTCCATCGGTAGCACAACCGGAAAAGGCTATCGTTACAATCAACAAATTCGACATCCAAGACATTTTTTTCATGGAAACTCCTCCTGAGAGCTTCTAAAAGCTATCGTTCTCGTTATTAAGACGGAATGGGCGGTATTATATTCAGTTTTGCGATTTACGAAACGACTTTTTTAGTCATGCCCTGGAGCCACTTGAGAAGGGCTGCTGCAATCTGTTGCTTTCGCTTGTTATTAAGGCGTCTCACCCTTCCATCGGGCTCAATAAATGCCGTATTAATGCGCCGGTTTCCAAAAGGGACATGGCTCTGGGAATAGTAATTGGCAACGATTCCGTCTAAATGCTTACGCACAAGTTTCGCTTTGGCATTCTCAATCCAGTTCTCTGTCTCCAGGCAAAAAGCGATCACTTTGCGATTCCCCTTCACGGCACCTAGACCCGCGACGATATCGGGGGTTTGCTTGAGCCGAAGTGTTCGAACCTGAGTTCTCCGTATTTTCTGTTTACCTACTTGCTCGGGCATAAAATCACAAACGGCCGCAACCATAACCAAAGCATCCTGGTTAGGAAAATGCTTCTCACAAGCTTTTTTAAGCTCAACGGCTGACACAATCGGGATATACAGGACTTTGGAAGGCGGCCGCAAAGAGGTTGGGCCGCTAATCAAGGTCACATCATGACCTTTTTTAGCCGCTTCGGCAGCAAGAGCGTAACCCATTTCCCCAGTGGAAACATTAGAAATGAACCTGACGGGATCCAGCATTTCACGGGTGGGACCTGCAGTAATAAGAATCTTCAAGCTGTCTTTTTTTTTCACGAATGCGCGGTGAAAAGATTCTGAACAAATTGAGCAATTACGGAAGGCTCAGGAATGTGCCCAATAGCGGTTTTGCCGCAAACCAAATCCCCTTCCACAGGATTTAAAACATGATAGCCAATGCTCCGCAGTGTCTGCAAATTTCTCTGCGTTAACGGATGATGATACATCAAATCATTCATAGCTGGCGCCACAACCACAGGCTTTCGTGTTGCTAATACAATGCAGCTCCCCAAATCGTCACCCATGCCGGCAGCGAGGCGTGCCACAAAGTCTGCCGAAGCTGGCGCAACAAGAACAAGATCATTCTCCTCAGCAAGTGAGGTGTGAAGAACATCGTAAGGGGTTTCATGCGAGAAGAAATCCCCGTAGACAGGTTGACCGCTGAAAGCCCGAACCGCCAGAGGGGTCACAAACTTTTCGGCCGCTTTAGTAAGCACACAGGTCACCTGCCATGCTTGCGCCCGGAGTTCTTTGATGAGATCTCCCGACTTAGCAGACGCAATACTGCCCGTCAAAATAAGAAGGATTTTTTTATTCGGATTTTTCAAGTTTTTCAGGCTTTTTAGCTTTTGCAGGCTTCACTTCAACATAAGAAACCTTACCGGCTGCAATTTCCTGAAGCGCAATAACCGCCGCTTTCTTGGATTCCGACTTCACCAGCGTCTGTGCGCCTTGAGTCAATTCATTTGCGCGGGCAGCAGCCGTCAAAACAAGCCTGTAAAAGCTCGGGTTTTTTTCAGTGATCAATTTTTCCAGGGGTACGTAGGGCATGCTTTGTATCTCCTCTTTCATTTTCTTTTTTTTCAATAAAATTTTCAATTTCAAAAACAGTTTGTTCAAGCGTCTGATTCATCACCGCAAAGTCATACTGGCTTGCGGATTTTATTTCCTCTTGCGCCATGGAGATACGTCTTTCAATCTCTTCTGGCGTTTCCGTCTTGCGCCCTTCAAGCCTCTCACGAAGAACCTTCAGAGACGGGGGCAGTACAAAAACTGTTAGGAGCTGATAAACGCCTCCCGTTAAGGCGTTTTTAATTTTCTTCATCCCTTGAACATCGATCGTAAGAATAACATTCTTGCCCAGAGCCAGATTTTCAAGAACAAAGGATTTTGGGGTCCCATAGTAATGGTCAAAGACTTTTGCAGACTCGAGAAGCTCTCCGCTCTGCTCCATTTTCTGAAACGCTGAAGGGAGCACAAAGTAGTAGTCACCGCCGCCCTTTTCACCGATTCTAGGGGTACGCGTTGTGACAGATACTGACCGCACCCAGTTCGTATGCCTTTTCAGAAGGCGGTCGACTATCGTCGTTTTCCCGCACCCTGATGGCGCGGAGAAAATAATTAACAACCCTGTCTTGGAAGATTTTCCCTTACTCAATGTTTTGAACCTGTTCCCGGATCTTTTCGAGTTCTTTTTTGATGAAAATGACTTCTGTGGACAACTCAAAAAATTGGGACTTTGAACCCATTGTATTCGCTTCGCGATTAATCTCCTGGCAAAGAAAATCCAGTTCTCTCCCTACCTCACCAGATTCATGGAGACGTGTTCTGAAAAGATCCAGATGGCTTTTCAAGCGAACGGTCTCTTCCGTAATGTCCCCTCGTTCAGCTAAAAAGGCCACTTCGCGAGCCAAACGGTCACGATCAATCTCTTGGTCGCCCAAAAGCTCGGTGAGACGAGCTTCTAGTTTTTTCTGGACACGCTTACTGCTTCCAAGAGCTAATTTCTCGATCCGTTTGCCAGCTTTTTGAATACTTTCCAGACGCTCAAGGATATCAGCTGCGAGTTTCTTTCCTTCGGTTTCACGGTTTCTGATGGCCGCTTTAAGGGCTTTGACCAAAACCTTCTCCAGCTCGCCCCAATCTTTTTCCGGATCCTCAGTCTTTCGATTTGCCGAAAAAATTCTGGGGAGACTAAGGATATCTTTTAAAGAAAGGTCATCTTGAAAGCCATACTTTTTTTTAAGCTGTCGAGCGGCATCCATATAAAAATCAGCTGCTGACTCGTCTAAGACAAGGGGGGGATGCTCCTCCTCGTCCTGCCCCACAATAGAGGAAACCGCAACTGAAACCTTTCCTCTGTGCAGCCACTCCTGACAAAGATCGCGAATCCTGTTTTCCAAAAAATAAAGTGCTGTCGGCGCTTTAAGAGAAAACTCAAAATATCGGTGATTCAATGAGCGTATCTCGATCGCCCATTTTTCATCTTTTCCTGAGGGACTTAGCCGGGCAAACCCCGTCATGCTTCGAATCATGTCGCGATCGATAACCCTGTGTGCTGCTTTTGGGGGACCTAAAGAATTTGGCGGAAAGTGTTGAATTATAGAGACTTCCATCGAATGTGTCAAGGAAGGCTGGCTTCACAGGAAGCCAAAAAGAACTTTCAGAAACCGCCCATCATGTTATTTAACCCATTTATTTAAAATAGGTTACATCAATTGATTGCGGGGTACCCGATCATGTTTCCAAGAAGCAGCAAGGCGGAAGTCTCTAGGTGAACCCCTAAACGAAGGTTTCCATCTTGAGGGGGTTCACGCCGGACGATCAACCCTTGCAGAATATATGGAGTTCCTTTCCCGCTGACCGGGATCAAAAATCTCGCTTTGCCATCAGCCGGAAGAAAATCAGGTTCCGCCGAATTGGTATACTTTTCCACCTCAAAAAGAATTCCGTGCTGGCTTATATTAAGGATACGCCCTTTGAAGGTTTTTTCTTGAAGATCCCCGCCAGAACTCATCTGTCCTTCAATGAAGCAGGGAGTCCTTGGAAAAGCACGTCTTTCTTCCGAATTCACGGGGGCTGGCTTTGAGATCCACTCGGAAAAACCTTCATCCAAAAAACGTTCTATTTCGGATTTAAGATAAATCCACCGCTTCCCCTGTTTTGCGGCTCTCAGCTTACCCGTCCGGGTTAAGTGGTGGACAGTCGAAAGAGATATCCGCAAATACTTTCCTACTTGCTGCGCGCTGAGTGTCGGGGGGTCTGATTCAGAGGGCATAAGGGGCTGATCCCATTCTTTAGGGCATCAGCGACTTAACAATCGCTTCTGCTTGTTTCCGGGGTTTAGGTGCTCCTGTAATGGGCCTTCCAATGACTAGGTAGTCGGCGCCAGCTTCAATCGCCTGGATCGGCGTAAAGGTTCTTTTCTGATCACTTTTCTCAGCATTCTCAGGCCTTACACCGGGTGTTATCATTAGGAAACTCTTCGGGAGCAATTGCCGGAGCAAAGCTGTTTCCTGGGGGGAGCTAACAATACCATCAAGCCCCGCCTTAAGCGCAAGCTGGGCAAGGGCAGACACCTGCTCATTAAGGCTGCGGGAAACGCCTAATTCCTTTTTAAGCTCTTGCTCGGAATGACTTGTCAAAACAGTCACGCCTACCATCTTCGGACGGTGCTTGCCAGTTTTAGATCTTTCATCCGCGGTCTGGGCGGCCTTACGCATCATTTCAAGGCCTCCAGAGGCATGCAGGGTGACCATGTCAATTTCATGCTCGCAAAGAACCGCCATGGTTTTGGAAACCGTATTGGGGATATCGTGAAGCTTCAGATCAACAAAAACACGGTTTCCGTATTTCTTGACCAACTCAACAGCAAGCCATCCATGAGCTGTAAAAAGCTCGAATCCAACCTTGTAAAAAGAAACAAGTCCCTCAAGATCCTTGATGATTTTTTCAGCAACCTGGAGGCTGGGGGTATCGAGCGCTACAATAATTTGATCGCCAGGATTTGGCATAAAAACCTCACTTCCTAATCTTCTCTAAAAGTTTTTATCTAGGCCATTCGAACGGGTATTTTTAGGGATCCTCGAAGCTCTGAAATCGCTGATACACCCTGTTTTTTGCAAAATTCCTCGAGATCGCGAATCAGAGTCATTGTGGCTCCTGGGTTTACAAAATTCGCTGTCCCCAGTGCCACTAAATCGGCACCTGCAATGATAAACTCAAGCGCATCTTGGGCGGTCATAATTCCTCCCGATGCAATGACAGGGATGTCGTAATTTTTTTTTATTTCGTAAACATACCTCAGAGCCACGGGACGAATCGCAGGCCCGCTTAGCCCTCCTGTGATATTCGCAATCCGGGGTTTACGGGTGTAAATATTAATAGCGAGTCCTTTAAGAGTATTGATTAGGCTGAGCCCGTCCGCCCCGCTTTTAATGACCTCTCCAGCGATCTCAACAACGTCGCCAAGTTCCGGTGAAAGCTTTGCTATGACTGGCATGGCAGTTTCAGAGCGCACTGTTTTCACAATATCCAGCATCCGTTCTCTTTTCCGGTTGAAAGAAACACCGCCGGCTTCCACATTAGGGCAAGACAGGTTGATCTCAATGCCCTTGACGACTTCTCTTTCTATGTTCAAAGCCTGCGTTAACACTTTAAAGTCTTCGAGAGACTCCCCTGCAATATTAACAATAAGCGGAGTTTTTTTTATTTTCGAAAAGTAAGGGATTTTTTGCTCGAGGAAATCATCGAGTCCTTTATTTTGCAAGCCTATCGCATTGAGCATACCGCTAGGAGTCTCGCAGATACGCGGCATAGGGTTTCCCTTGCGCGGCTTGACTGTAATTGTTTTGGTAATCATCGCCCCGAGTTTTTCATAATCAACACAGGAAACGTACTCATCCTTAGTCCCAAAAGTTCCCGATGCAACAGTCACAGGATTCTTAAAAACCAAGTCCTTAATACGGACCGTCAGGTCAATTGGCTTGGACTTAGACTCTGTTTTTTTTCGAGCGGCCGTATTCATAACTTCACAGAACCTCAACGAGGCGTTGTTTAATTTCATGGAACCCAAAAACCGGCCCTTCTGTGCAGGAAGGCAATAAACCTCGGTCTGTTTCCACCATGCAACCCAGGCATGCGCCCACGCCACAAGCCATCCCCTCATCAATGGAGGCCTCGCCTGAGACTCCATAACGAGCCGCCATATCCATGACAGCCTGCATCATGGGTTTGGGGCCGCAAGTCTGAATGAAAATATTTTTAGGATCATTTTCCTGGATAATCTTCTCAAGGAGAACGGTCACAAACCCCTTAACCCCATAACTACCGTCATTAGTGGCGTAAAGGATTTCTGCTTTTGCCTGGGTGAGTTCTCGCTTGGGAAGAACTTCGGCCTGAGATTTGGCACCAATGAGAAGATAATCTGCGGAATAGCGTTCTGCGAGAAAAACAAGCGGCGGGATTCCAATTCCTCCGGCAACGAGAACTTGGGTTGTTTTTTTATCCTTAATGCGCTTGAAAGGTTTTCCAAGGGGACCCAGAATGCGCAGTTTTGCCCCTGCTGGTTTTCGGGATAAAACCCCTGTCCCATGACCGAGGATTTCGTAAAGGATTTCGATCTCGTCCCCTTTGACACGGTAGTAGCTGAAGGGACGACGAAGGAAGGGGTCGAAACCGGCCTCAATCTGAACGTTAAGAAATTGTCCAGGCTCAACGCCTTTGGCAAGACGTTTTGAACGAAAAGTAAGGTTGAAATACTTCTCGTTGATTTTTCGGTTCTTGAGGATGATGACTTTTTCGTCCGTCATGTTTAACTACTTTCCGGACGCCACTGTCTTCTCGCCCCTAATCGCCGCATGATAGTCCTGGATGGCACGAACATTAAGGCCTCTTTCCCTCACAGTCTGTACTCCCTTGAGGGCTGCCCTGGCGGCACTAATCGTTGTAATGCAGGGAATGCTGTAGGAAACGGCCAGCGAGCGGATTTTTGCCTCGTCCAGGACCGGGCCTTTACCATTAGGCGTATTCACAACAAGTTTTACCTTATTGTTGCGGATGAGGTCTGCGACATTCGGGTGTCCTTCGGCAATTTTCAAAATGACTTCCGCGGGGATCCCATTTTGCTTCAGAATTTCAGCTGTACCCCGGGTGGCCACCAGGGGGTAGCCCAAATCATGAAAGCCTTTGGCAATCGGAACGATTTTTTCTTTGTCCTTGTTTTTTACACTGATAAAAATCGTTCCGCTTTCGGGAATGTGGCTCGAAGCTCCATCCTGGGACTTGTAAAAAGCTCTGGGAAAATCGTCATCAATTCCCATGACCTCCCCCGTGGATTTCATCTCGGGAGAAAGAATAATATCGACCCCTGGAAACTTCACAAAAGGAAACACGGATTCTTTAACAGCAACATGAGGGACTTTCACTTCTTCCGTAAACCCGAGTTCTTTCAGTGTTTTTCCGACCATGACTTTAGCAGCAAGCTTAGCAAGAGGAACACCAATGGTCTTGCTTACAAAAGGAGCTGTGCGTGAAGCCCTCGGATTAACTTCAAGACAATAAAGCTGTCCCTGGTAAATCGCATACTGGACATTCATCAGCCCGACAACTTTAAGTTCGCGGGCAATCACCTTGGTTTTACTCGTGATTTCAGCAATCATTTCCTGCGACAACGAAAACGGCGGGATGACCGAGGCGCTGTCACCCGAGTGAATCCCAGCCTCTTCAACATGCTCCATCACGGCCCCTACCACCGGAGTCTCGCCGTCAGAAATAAGATCAACATCGACTTCTACCGCATCTTCCAAATATTTGTCGATCAAAACGGGGTGTTCATCGCTGGCTTCCACAGCATGTGTCATGTACTTCTTAAGGAAGTCTTCATCATAAACAATTTCCATGGCCCGGCCGCCCAAAACATAGGAAGGACGAATGACCACAGGGTAGCCGATGTCCTTGGCTATTTTCCGGGCTTCCTCAATCGTGCGGGCGATGCCGTTTGCAGGCTGTCTAAGTTCAATTTTTTGAAGCAATTTTTTAAAGCGATCCCTATCCTCTGCGGCATCAATCGCATCCGCCGTTGTCCCGAGAATGTTGACACCGTTAGCAACGAGCAGCTTGGCAAGGTTCAAAGGCGTTTGGCCGCCCAACTGAATGATGACCCCAATCGGCTTTTCCCGTTCATAAATATTCAAAACATCTTCAAGTGTCAGAGGCTCAAAGAAAAGTTTGTCTGACGTGTCATAGTCCGTGCTTACCGTCTCGGGGTTAGAGTTCACCATAATGGTTTCATAGCCGAGCTCCCTCAAAGCGAACGCGGCATGAACACAGCAATAATCAAATTCGATTCCCTGGCCAATGCGGTTGGGACCTCCTCCCAGAATCATGACTTTCTTCTTTTCAGAGGGAATTGTCTCATCCTCTTCCTCATACGTGGAGTAAAAATAAGGCGTGTACGCTTTAAACTCAGCGGCGCAGGTATCCACCAGTTTGAAGACTGGTTCAAGCCCTAGCGACTTACGGAATACCCGGATCTCATGTTCCTGTTTTTCCCACAAGAAAGCCAGCTGGCGGTCCGAAAACCCCATCCTCTTAGCAGCCCTTAAAAGTCTTTTTTGCTCTTCCGGCTTTCCGTGAGCCGCCATCAACTCACGCTCCATATCCACAATCTGTTTTAACTGAACCAGAAACCACGGGTCGATAAAAGAACGGCGGTATATTTCTTCGATGCTTACGCCAGCCATCAAAGCATACTTCACGTAAAATAGACGGTCTTCACGAGGCTTGCCGACAGCCTGACAAACCTTTGTTAAAAGATCCGCATTTCCCGGTAGTTGTTTAAAGAATTCGATATACTCATCACGGGTCTTCAGATTGCGGTCAAAAACCTTGTCCCGTCCATCAGCGCCAAAGCCCGCGCGCTTTGTTTCAAGGGAACGCAATCCCTTTTGAAGGGCTTCTTTAAAAGTCCGCCCAATCGACATGGCCTCGCCTACGGACTTCATCTGAGAATTCAGATTACCATCCACGCCTTCAAACTTCTCAAAAGCAAATCTTGGAATTTTTACCACACAGTAATCGATACTCGGTTCAAAGGACGCGGGTGTGTACTTCGTAATGTCGTTAGGAATTTCATCAAGCGTGTATCCAACAGAAAGCTTTGCGGCTATTTTAGCAATTGGAAAACCTGTAGCCTTGGAAGCCAGCGCCGAAGAACGCGAAACACGAGGATTCATTTCAATCACAACGAGACGGCCGTCCTTAGGGTCAACCGCAAACTGAATGTTAGAGCCGCCGGTTTCAACACCGATTTCAGAAATGATTTTTCTGCCCGCGTCACGCATACGCTGATACTCTTTGTCCGTCAAGGTCTGCGAAGGCGCAACCGTAATGGAGTCACCGGTATGTACGCCAAGGGGATCAAAGTTTTCAATCGTGCAAATCACAACGTAATTATCGCGGGCGTCCCGCATCACCTCGAGTTCAAATTCTTTCCACCCAAGAATCGATTCCTCAATGAGGACCTCACTCACCATGCTGTACTCAAGCCCCAGCCGGGATGTCTTTTCGAGTTCTTCGCGGTTGTAACAAATACCGCTTCCTGAGCCGCCCAGTGTAAAGCTGGGACGAACAATGACGGGATAGCCGATTTTATCAGCAATCTCAAGAGCCTCTTCGACAGAGTACGCGAAATCACTGCGCGGGACATCCAAACCGATTTTGATCATGGCGGTTTTGAATTGTTCGCGGTTTTCGGCTTTTTTTATCGCCTCATACTTGGCACCGATAAGTTCAACACCGTATTTCTGAAAAAGCCCCTGCTCGTAGGCTTTGACTGTCAGATTCAAAGCGGTCTGTCCGCCCATGGTCGGAAGGCAGGCATCAGGACGTTCTTTCTCAATAACTTTCTCAAGGAATTCTAGACGCAGGGGCTCAATGTAAATACGGTCCGCGGTTTCCGGATCCGTCATGATGGTCGCAGGATTCGGGTTGATCAGGACAACCGTATATCCCTCTTCCCGGAGTGCTTTACAAGCTTGTGTTCCGGAATAGTCAAATTCGCAAGCCTGGCCAATCACAATCGGTCCTGAACCAATAATCAAAATTTTATGAATGTCTGTCCGTTTAGGCATAGTTTTTAAGGCTGGGGCTGCGGTTAAACCGCGGCGCCTTTCGCCTCCTCCACAAGTTCATAGAAACGTTGAAAGAGATAGTCGCTGTCATGCGGCCCCGGAGAATTCTCCGGATGATATTGAACTGAAAAAACAGGATGCTTTTTATGGCGGAACCCTTCAAGGGTTTTATCGTTTAAATTGACGTGTGTAATTTCTACTTCGCCCTCAGGAAGACTTTCAATGTCGACCACAAAACCATGATTTTGGGCCGTGATCTCCACGCGCTGTGTAAGAAGGTCAAGCACCGGATGATTGCCGCCGCGGTGTCCGAATTTCAGCTTGGAGGTTGTTCCTCCCAGCGCCTGCCCAAGAATCTGCTGGCCAAGGCAAATTCCAAAAATGGGCTTTTTTCCGATCAGTTTACGGACGGTTTCAACAACATAAGGCACTGCCGATGGATCCCCCGGACCGTTGGAGAGGAAAACACCATCGGGTTCATACTTCAAAATTTCTTCGGCCGTTGCCGACGCAGGAACAACAGTCACCGAAAATCCATGTTGCACAAGCTTGCGCAAGATATTGGTTTTAATCCCGCAATCCACAGCCACGACCTTCAGCGGCTTTTTCTTATCCCCAGACGGAGCGCCCCACTCAAACCCTTTAAGAAGAGCCTCCCGGTACTCATAAGGCTTTTGGCAGGTCACTTCCTTCACCAGGTCGACCCCCACAATACTCTGGGATTCGCGCGCCTTCTTCACAAGACTCACAGGGTCGTGATCAATCGTGGAAATGACACCTTTTTTTGCGCCATGGTCGCGCAGATGTTTGACAAGTTTACGGGTATCGATTTCCTGGATCCCGATCTTCCCATGCTTTTTCATATATTCATCAAGCGACATCTGAGAGCGGTAATTACTCACGGTGGGGCTCAGCTCACGGACAATAAAGCCTTCGACCCAAGGCTTGCGGGCTTCTTCGTCCTGCTCGTTAACTCCATAGTTCCCGATATGAGGGTAAGTCATCGTGACAATCTGTCCCTTATAGGAGGGATCTGTGAGAATTTCTTGATATCCGGAAAGAGAGGTATTGAAAACGATTTCACCATAAACTTCACCTTCCGCCCCAAAGGCCAATCCGTGAAAGACCAATCCGTCTTCCAGCGCGAGCGAGGCTTTTTTCGTCATAAGAAAACCTTTCCGTTTACTGTTCGTTTTTGAAGCGCAGATTTTTAAAACTTCTGCTCAAAATTTCCAAATCTTACCGGCGCAAAGGGTCGCCGAAACCCTTCCCTTGAGTTTCGTTTTCATAAAACAGGAGTTTCGTGACTTAGAACGAAGCTCGGAGGGAATCACTTCCCACTCGCGGTTGACATCGACCAGCGTGAGATTTGCCTCTACCCCCTCACTGATCCGCCCCAACGAAGTACTCATGCCTAAAACCTCTGCGGGCCGCGTGGACATAACTTTTACAATTTCCGCGAGGCTCCATTTGTCACGATGATGGAGTTCCGTTAAAACAACACCGAGCGCGGTCTCAAGTCCCAGCGTCCCAAAAGGGGCCTCGTCAAACTGCCGCATCTTTTCTTCCTGGGTATGAGGGGCGTGATCTGTTGCAACACAATCCACGACACCTTCACGCAAAGCCTTCCGAAGAGCCGCAACATCGGCAGCGGTCCTCAGAGGGGGGTACATTTTGCAATTCGTATTATACCCTTCAATTGATTCATCTGTGAGCGCCAAATTATGGGGAGTCACTTCCGCCGTAATGGGCAACCCTTCGGCCTTGGCTCGGGCCAAAAGTTCTACTGAACGGGCCGTGGAAAGATGACATAAATGAAGACGCGCGCCGGTATACCGGGCCAGCTCAATGTCGCGGGCAACCGCAATCTCTTCACTGGCTGGCGCAATCCCTCTCAACCCTAACTGGGTTGAACTTAGTCCCTCATTCATAACGCCTTCCGCAGAAAGCCGTTTATCTTCACAATGGCTCATCACCAGCAGATCAAGCATGGAGGCATATTCCATAGCACGCCTCATCAAAAGGGCGTCCGCAACCCAATCCCCATCATCGGTAACACCCACGGCCCCAGCCTTTTTCAAGTCTCCCATTTCGGAAAGCTCTTTTCCGAGACGTCCTTTGCTGATCGTACCAGCGGGGAAAATATAATAAGGAATGTCACGGGCTTTGCGCAGGATGTGATCCACCACACTCTGCTGGTCACAGGGAGGGTTTGTGTTAGGCATTGAAACAGAGGCAACATACCCGCCTTTAAGGGCCGCCATAGCCCCGCTTTGAATCGTCTCCTTAGATTCGTACCCCGGTTCCCGAAAATGGGTATGAAGGTCAATCAATCCAGGGAACAGATGCAGCCCCTTGGCCTCCATAACATCACAACCCTTTTCTTCAATGCTGGAAGCTATCTTCGTAACCTTTCCGTTCTTTATAAGAACATCCAAAACAGCGTCTTTTTTTGTCGCTGGGTCTACGATATGGGACGATTTAATTAAAAGGTTCATGCTTCCTCCGGTGCTGCTTCTGTGGAAGCTCCGCAAACAAGATAAAGAATGGCCATGCGGACGGCAAGTCCATGAGTTACCTGGTCTAAAATAACCGAGTAGGGACCATCCACAACATCACTTGTAATCTCGATACCCCGGTTAACGGGACCGGGGTGCATCACCAAAACGTCTTCCTTGGCTAATTTAAGAACATCGCTGTTAATCTGGTAGGCCGTCGCGTATTCACGGATGCTCGGGAAAAAGGACTGATCCTGACGCTCCATTTGAATTCGTAGAAGGTTCACAACATCCGCGTCTTTGACGGCATCTTTAAGGCTCGTTGTAGCCCGCACTCCCAGCTTCTCCACTTCCCTTGGAAGAAGTGTCTTTGGCGCGCAAACCGTTACATGGGCTCCCATTTTGGTGAGCCCCCAAATATTTGATCGTGCAACACGGCTATGCAAAATATCACCCACAAAAGTGATCTTCATTCCTTCGATTTTTTTCTTTTTTTCAAGAATTGTAAACATGTCGATCAATGCCTGGGAAGGATGCTCATTGATTCCATCGCCAGCATTGATCACGCTTGCTTTCAAATGCTGGGCAAGCCGGTGAGGGGCTCCCGAGGAAGAATGGCGCATGACCATAACGTCAACCTTCAATGCTTCTATATTCTTAGCGGCATCCTTAAGACTCTCACCTTTCACAAAGCTTGAGGTCGATGCTGCCACGTGAAAGGTGTCCGCACTTAAGCGCTTCTCTGCGAGTTCAAAAGAAATTCGGGTGCGCGTGCTGGGTTCAAAAAAGAGGTTTGCAACCGTTTTGCCTCGCAGCGCCGGAACCTTTTTCACAGCCCTCAGCGAAACTTCCTGAAATGACTTAGCCGTCTGAAGAACTAACCGTATTTCATCCGCACTTAAATCGCGGAGGCCTAAAAGATCTTTGCGGGTCCACCGGATTTCGCTCATGCGGGAGCACCCCCGCTTTTTACAACAACCTCATCCTGGCCGTCCTTTTCGGATACATGGACGATGACTTCTTCTTCTCTTGAGGTGGGAATGTTTTTGCCGACATAGTCGGCTTTTATCGGCAGCTCCCGATGGCCGCGATCCATCAAAACCGCAAGCTGAATCATAAGCGGACGCCCGAAATCCGTCAGAGCATCCAAAGCCGCACGGATTGTCCGGCCTGTGTAAAGGACATCGTCGACCAAAATAACTTTTTTGCCGGTAATATCAAAAGGCAGCTCTGTTTCGAGCACTCTAGGGTTAGGGCCAATCTCCCCCAAATCATCACGATAAAGGGTAATGTCGAGCATTCCCAGCGGAACGATAACGCTTTCGATCGCGCCGATCTGTTTTTGAAGGCGCTCGGCAAGATAAACCCCACGGGTACGTATACCGACCAGCACAAGGCCGGTTGTTCCGTGATGGTTCTCCAAAATCTCATGGGCAATTCTTGTAAGGGCTCTCTGAATGCCGTCTGAGTCAAGAGCTTTACGGAGTGAGTCAGTCATGAAAACACCGGGAGGAGACAAAAAAAAGGCCCTGCCATACGGTGTAGGCAGAGCATTTTAACTTTGCGGATACTACTCTCATAGGGTTTCCTTTATCGATGTCTCAGCATCAATTTAAAAGGATTAATCACTGCAAAATCTTGGAGAGTTTACAAGCTCAAGGAGACAATGTCAAGCTGGAATCCGGCGACTTGTGAACCCCCGCTATAAGCCGGGTTCTGTCACCCCTAAGGGTGGATGACCATCTCTCTGGGGCTTTAATTGCTTAAAACCTCCTGCGGCCTACCCGGTGAAGCGTTTCTTCTTTACAAAGAAACGAAGGCGAGCCGCCCTCATAACCTCACCCTATTTGGCCTTTCTTCGCGTAGAGATTGCCCGTTTCACCCCAACCTTGATTTAACTAAGGTTAGACTCGTCTCTGTGGCTCTAATCCTCGGCCCGAAGGCCGGATGGGTGTTACCCACTACGCCGCTCTAGGAAGCCCGGACTTTCCTCCCATGAGCAAGCTCATGCGCGGTCATCCGTGAGAGTTCACAAGCGCCGGAGTTCCGGCTAAAAAAGTGTATTAGAAGATTGCGTGCAGATCAAGCAGCAGGATTCGCTGGAGGAGGCGGCTCTGCCTTTTGGGAAAGCTCTTTAAGTTGAGTTTCAGAGAAGTTAGCCCATACCAGGTCAGGGTGGCTTTTAACGATTTCCTGATAGTGCACCTTAGCTTCTTCGTTCTTGCCGATGGCTTGATAGCTCTTGGCCATATAATACTCGGCTATGACCGCAAGGTTCCCTTGCGGATTCTCATCCCGGTAAGCTTGATACTTCTCAATAGCCTTCTCATATTGCCCTTTTCCGTAAAGGCGCTCAGCTTCTGAATAGTTTCCGAAATAGAAATTCTGAGAGCGATGCATACACGAAGAAAGCAGCATCGAAACAGGGAGGATAAGTATTAAAAAATTGAGGATTTGGGATTTGTTTTTCATAAGCTTATGTTAATGAGGCGACAGTTTATGAAGAGCCCAGAAGACTGTCAAGACAAAACCGCCCCGCTCGGTTGAGCGGGGCGGTTTTAACTCTTTTAGAGGCTTTTAAACTTAGATCAAATAGAGAAGCTGAGCACCGATCGTCTGCTCATCTTTGTCGGTTCCAAAAGCATCTTTATTTCTGGAAATATCAATGCGATATTCCAAACGGGCAATTAAGTTTTCTGCAACCTGCCGTTCAAGAGTAAATGTGTTCTCCCAAAACGTCTGAGGGTTGGTTGTAAATGCGGCCCCAGATCCAGAACTCCGGAAACCTTGATCATCGCGGAAAAGCTCACCACGATAGGCAGCTGCCCATTTGTCCGTCATCTGGTAACGCGCATAAGCGGCATAAGAGTGCCATTCAACATTATGAATGCCAGCATTAATGCCTGTGTCGCGCTGGGTGCCGACGTTAATCTCACCCTTAAAGGTAAGTTTTTCCGTGGCAGTGAAGGTGGCAACGTTAGAAAGCAGGAACCGGGCGGATCCCGTTTCGCTACCGTCCGCACCCATTTGCTCATTTCCCCAGTAAAGAGCATGAAATACCGAGAGTTTTTCAAACGGGGCATACCCAAGACCGAATTCCCAGGTTTTTCCCGTGTTGTTATCAACCGCAAGATCCCAACCGTTGTTAACCCCAAAATAGACATCAAAGAAATCTTTGATCAATTTGAAGTTAGAACGAACACCTGTGTGCGTGAAAGGAATCGCCAAACCAAAGGCATAGCTACGTGAAATGTTCCAGTTGTCTGGGCCCTCAATGACTTCAGCTCCGGCTAATGTCACAAAACGTCCGGCTTTGAAGTTAATAACATCCGAAATTATATCCGTGTCTCCGAGGAAGGCAAGAGACTGGTTGTATTCAATATAGGCCTGCTGGAGGTCAAACTTGTCAGTAGCTGCACCGTCACCATTAGTGACCTGGGCATCTTCGCCCATTTGAACGTCGACGCGGAAACCCGCACCGCCCTCAGGGTTAGCTGCCTTGATAAAATCGAGCTCAACGGCATTGACTGTGAAGGAGTCACGATCCGTATCATAAATACGTCCCGTATTTCCATTGGCAACGGCATTGCCGTAGCGAGTCAAATTCTGGTTAAACTGCACATCGGCATATCCATCCAATTTAATATCGGACAGAATACCGCTTTTTTCTTCACCAGCTGAAGTGGCCACATAAGTCGGGATCGAGCCGGTCTTTTCGAGACTGGCGAACTTGGACTCAAGGGTGCTCATCTGCCGGTTAAGCGTTGCCATTTCTTCTTTCATTGCGGCCATATCTTCTGCAGCTGCAGAACCGGCGCCCGAAAGAATCAAGCAACATACAAATGCTGCAAATTTCGTTGCTAAATCTTTCATAGTTCCTCCCTACGTCAGTTGATGATTAACGATACTGCAACCATGAAAAACAACTATCGTGCCAAGTAACTGCCTCATAAAATACGGATATCAAGCTGTTTAGGCAACATAAAAGTGCAAAAAATACAAAATTGTCTTTTTGCACAGGGTGTTAAAGTTACGGCTTCACGTCCCAAAACTTGAGAAAAAAGCTGGGCCCGCCTGGACTTGAACCAGGGACCAAGCGATTATGAGTCGCCTGCTCTAACCGACTGAGCTACGGGCCCAAAAGGTTTCAATGGCTTTCCTAAAACAAATTTCGAGTGCGGGATCTGCTCTGGAATGAGCGGATTTTAGAGGTTCGCAGGCTGGATTGCAACGCGGAAAGACAATAGGAGCACAAACTTCAAAAAATGCTTCGGACGCAGTTTTTAGTCGCTCAGCTTGATCTCAAGGAAGTTTTTCAACTTGCGGGCACGTGTCGGATGGCGGAGTTTGCGCAGCGCCTTGGCTTCAATCTGACGAACACGCTCACGTGTTACATTAAACATCTGCCCAACCTCTTCAAGAGTCCGGGGATAGCCGTCACCAATACCAAAGCGAAGCCGAAGGACTTTCTCTTCGCGTTCAGTCAGCGTCATCAGAACATCATCCATCTGCTCTTTAAGCATGGTATACGCGGTCGCATTGGCCGGTGAAACAGCCGACTTATCCTCAATAAAATCACCAAAGCTTGTATCCCCCTCATCGCCAATCGGGGTCTGCAAGCTGATGGGCTCTTGAGCGATCTTCAAAATCCCTTTAACCTTCTCTACAGGCATCTTCATGACGCGGGCAACTTCTTCCGGAGTAGGTTCCCGGCCCGTTTCCTGAACAAGGTGACGAGAGGCGCGGAAAAACTTGTTGATCGTCTCGATCATGTGAACCGGAATACGAATCGTTCGGGCCTGATCCGCAATAGAACGAGTAATCGCCTGGCGGATCCACCAGGTCGCGTAAGTAGAAAACTTGTACCCCCGCTTATACTCAAACTTATCAACAGCTTTCATCAAACCAATATTTCCTTCTTGAATCAAATCAAGAAAAGACAATCCGCGATTGGTGTATTTTTTCGCGATGCTGACCACAAGACGCAGATTTGCAGCGACAAGGGCTTTCTTAGCTTTTGAAAGTTCTCTTTCCCGCTTCGTAATAAGCTTGAAATGCTCGTGAATTCTTTTTTCCGGTTCACCGAGTTCTTTTTGGATCTGACGGACTTCGTCTTCGATTTTTCCAATTTGCCCGCGAGCCGCCTTTTTGCGGAGCTTCTTGATGTCTTCTCCGAAGAGCTTGAGGCGATTGAGTTTCTCCCGAACGTTGGCAATGCATTGCTCTACGATCGCAATACTTAGGTTGAACTCAAGAAGAAGGGCGGGAGTATTCGCGCTCTTGGCCGACCCCTGGAGCCTGCGGACAAGATTCTTCAGCTTCTGCTTCGTGACATTAATCTTGGTAGACTCTTGATCCTCATCAACAATAGATTCAAGGCTGACTTCATCGGAAAGAATTTTCTTCGACAGTTCCAGCACATCGTGCCGGGCAGCTTTAGTTTCGTAAAAGGCTTTTTTCAGTTCCTCTTCGGCATCTTCAATTTTCTTTGCCAAAGCAATTTCTTCTTCGCGCGTAAGAAGAGGAATCTGCCCCATTTGGCGCAAATACATGCGGACAGGGTCATCCATGCGGACGCGGCCGTAATCCTCATTAATCAATTCCTTTTCGGATTCAGCCTTTTCTTTTTTAAGCTCATCGTCTTTGCTGGTATCGGGAGACATTTTTTCCCGGTCAGGCGGAGTACCGTAAACTTCGATTTCGCTTTCCTCAAGATTCGCTATAACATCTTTAAGGTTTGTTCCCGCTGGAAGCACCCGCTCAATTTGCTCTTCTGTTAGATACCCCTGCTTTTTCCCGATCGCCACGAGCTTATTAAAAAAATCTCCGCCTTTTTTCGATGCGTCGGCTCCCGGCTTTTCTTTGGCTTGAGCAGCTGCCGGCAAGGCCCCAGGCTTGATTTTCTTGGGTTTGGGTAAATGCGTGGTCTTTTTTGCGGAAGATTTAGACTTAGGCTTCTCTTCTTTAACGGGCACGGAGGATTCCTTTGATGGAGATTTACGCTTTTTCATAAAACGTCAATTATAGGGACTTTCAGGGTTTACGCTAGGGAAAACTGCGAGGTGGTTAAAAATCTTTGTATCTTATTTGCTGTAATAGGCTTTGGTATTCTGTCGTATAGGTCAAAACAAGGCCTTGATCCCCCAGCGCCTCCGCCCTTGTGATCTCAGACCGGAGATTATCGAGTCTTTTTTGCAGACGTTTCTTCTTCAAAGAGGCCAAACAATCCTGAAGGGCCCGGTGACGGTCTTCACCGGTCCACTCAACGGCAGTCCAACTGATAAGGCGGTTCCGAAGCTCAGAATCCTGCACCTTGTTAAGAACCTGCGGCCAGGCCCAGGAGCTTTCAGACTGCTGAAGCAGGACAATCTCCCGGTAAAGCGCTTTAGTCGCAGGCTGGGAAAAATCATCCTCAAGCATTTCACCAAGGACACTTTCACGGCTTTTGGGCTCTTCCACAAGCAGCGCCAGAATCAAACTTTCGTCAGCTTCCGCTTTGCCCGGAACCGGACGGGCTTTATTTGCCGCTGGAACACCAGAAGAAGATGAAGCATTCCTTGCGCTTGCGTCCCCACGGTTTTGCTGGCCGCGTATCCGCTGCAACTCTTGCCGGAGCGATGACGCTTCGACACCAAGAATCCCCGCAAGCTTACGGAAGTACCGGTCAAGAAGCACTGGGTTTTCGACCTTCGCGAGTGTTTCCAGTGACTCGTTTGTGATTTTAACAAGCCCTGCGGACTCAGCACGATTGTACTTCCTCAAGAGAACTTCGATTTTGTAATCAAAAAAATCCTGTGCCCCATCCAGCAGTTTTTGAAACTCCGGGGCACCCTTTTTTAAAAGAAAGTCATCCGGATCAAACCCCTCCGGCAAACGAACAAGCTTTACGTTTAAGCCTCCTTCAAGAAACACCTCAAGCCCGCGCAGAGAGGCGGCCTCCCCTGCCTTATCGCCGTCATAAACAACAACAGCCTCTTCCACAAAGCGCTTAAGCACCGCAACATGCTCTTCCGTCAAAGACGTTCCCAAAGTTGCAACGGACGCTTTAAAACCTTTTTCGTAAAGTCTTAAAAGATCTAGATAGCCTTCGGAAACAATAATCCTTGGAAACTCCCGGTTTAAAAATTTTTTCGCGTTGTGCAGTCCAAATAATTCGCGCCGCTTTATAAAAATAGGGTTTTCGGGCGAGTTCAAATACTTGGGGCCTTCCGAGTCCGCGACCAGCCGGCCGCCAAAAGCCACCACTTTGCCTTGAAGATTATGGATTGGAAACATGAGACGCCCCCGGAAAACATCATAAACGTTTCCCTTGTCGGAGCGGTTGATAAGACGGGCCTTTAAAATAAAGGCCTCGGACATCCCTTTCTTGCTCAAATGCTCAAAGAGTCCTCTCCAGGCATCAGGCGCCCAGCCCACCTGAAACTCTTTGGCTAAATCCAGACTGAACCCCCGCTTCTCAAAGTAATCGCGCGCGGTTTTTCCTTGCTCCGGATGCCAAAAAAGATCGCGGTAATAATCAGCCGCGATTTGATAGATTTCGTAAATTTTCTCTTGCTCACTTTGTCCCTCACGGCGGGCCTCGGATTTTTCGGGCAGGCGGATATGCGCCCGGTCAGCAAGCCTGCGAAGCGCTTCCGGAAAACTAAGATTCTCATACTGCATAAGAAAGCCAAAAACATTCCCCCCTGCGCCGCAGCCAAAACAGTGATAGATCTGTTTTTCGGCACTCACCATAAACGATGGGGTTTTTTCTTCATGGAAAGGACAGCGGCCTTTGAAATTCCGGCCGGCTTTTTTAAGAGGAACAACCTGCGAGATGACATCTACAATGTCACAAGCTGTTTGGACTTGATCAACCACTCTGTCGTCAAAACGCATCTAAGCTTTCCGTAGTCCGATGACTTAAAAGATTTTTAGAATAAATCCGGGGTTTCAGCGTGATGCGATGTTTTCTGGGCTGGAAACCATATCGTGGATTCTAGGCGCCAGATCCGCAATGTATCGCCCGGAATATGAAGCTCCGCTTTCAAAGGCCTTTTTAGGCTGACGGTATGGAAGAAGCAGTATCGCCTGACAAATGAAACTGAAGATGATCAGGAGATGAAAACCGCCCAGAAGAGCTCCTCCCGCATAGCGGAGCGGGGCAGCTACCTGTGCGTGGAAAAAGCGTCTCAGCAATTTAAAAATGAGCGCGGCTATTCCCCAAAGAACACCGCCAGTCACAATAAAAGCTGTTGCTCTCACCGTGTCATGCGGAACAAAATCAACGTAATTGCGAATAAAGTTTTCAACTTTTGTATTAAATTCATAGGTTAAGTAAATGACCGCCATAATCTGGCCAATTTCAGCGACTTCGGCCAAGAGGCCATTTTGGATTCCGTAGATGATGCCTAAAACAAGAAAGAGCACGGCAAACCAATCCACCCATTGAAAATGCTCAATCAGATAATGCAGTAAAGCTGTTTGGGCCAGCTTATCAAACCATCCGAATACCCAGTCCAGCATATCACTTTCCTAAAGTTTAGAGGCCTGAGTGGGCCAAACGCTGAGGACGTCCTAAAAAAACGTCTCCTTCGAGGCTGATCAGCTCCACAGGAACCGTTGTTCCAACATCTTGTTCATTCCCTTGAAAACAAACTTTTAAATAGTTGTGGGTCAATCCCTGAACAAAACCTCCCCGCTCCAGCTTCTTTTCGACCAGCACTGGAAATGTCCGGCCCGCATACTTGATTCGTTCAGCACGCCCCAAAGAATCCCCCGCAGCAATAAGATCTCTGACGCGTTGGCGGATCACGTCAGCGGGAACGCTATTTTCAAAACGGAAAGCGCGTGTCCCTTCACGGGCGGAATACGGGAAGACATGGCACTTTAAAGGATTCACTGCGTATAAGAGTTTCAGCGTATTTTGAAAAGCCTCTTCGGTTTCCCCGGGAAAGCCTGCCATCACATCGAGAGTCAGAGAAAAATCCGGAATAGCCGCCTTGAGCCGCGCCGCAAGGTCGATATAAAACTCACGCCCATAACGGCGGTTCATACCTTTCAAGACCTCATCGTCCCCGCTTTGAAGGGGAATATGGAGATGGGCACAGCACTTGGGAATGTCGCGAAGTGCCGCTATGAGTTCGGGGCGCACATCCGTGGGTTCAATAGAACTGAGTCTTAGACGGTCAATACCGTCAACAGCACAACAAGCCTCGAGAACTTCGCAGAGCGCATTGCTCTTTTCCAAGTCAAGGCCGTAAGCCCCGAGTTGAATGCCGGCAAATACAATTTCGCGGTACCCTGAGTCACTTAAGCGTTTTACTTCATTCACAATATCGGGAAGTGACCGGCTTCGAGAACGCCCCCGAACCATCACCACTTTACAAAAAGAACAGGCATGGTTGCAGCCGTCCTGAATTTTTACATAGGCCCTGCCATTGCCCTGAAAAGAGGATATTTCAAGCGGCGAAAACTGGTTTTTTTTACGCCGGACATCCTCCGCATCCTGCACTGCTGGAAGCGCGCATCCGGCCTCAAGGTGACCCGCAAGATCCGCCTTGTCATGATTGGAAAGAACAAGGTCTACTTCATCCATGGATTCTACGTCAGGACGATTACGTTCCACGTAGCAGCCCGTCACCACAATTTTTGCAGCAGGGTTTTCCTTACGCATGCGGCGGATCCAGTAGCGGTTTTCTTTATCCGCGTCGGCGGTCACAGTGCAGGTGTTGATCACCACGAATTCACAGTCACGTTCAGCGGGTAGGGCTTCACGAAACCCCTGTTTCGCAACAGACTCAAGCATCCCCCGGCTTTCATACTGATTGACTTTGCAGCCCAGGGTTACGAACTTAACCCGCTTGGCCTGATCCAAACGCTCTTTCAAAGCATTTT
Organism: uncultured bacterium; assembly: GCA_964434115.1. GTDB lineage: Bacteria > Omnitrophota > Omnitrophia > Omnitrophales > Aquincolibacteriaceae > ZLKRG04. The sequence goes on along the minus strand of CAYSSX010000003.1, from coordinate 322,541 downwards.
CCATAAACTATTAACCGACTCCGTTGGACACTATTCAAGCCAGAATTTTAAAAAAGCCGCTATTCCGATAAAAGCGGTATCTGTCTTAAGAATCGAGGGGCCCAAACCGATCAAGTGAAAACCCCAGTGATTTTTAACCGCCGCTTTTTCCAACGACTCTATTTCTCTGCGTGAGAAACCGCCTTCCGGACCAATAAAAAGATTGATGGCCTCGAAAGAAACACTATCCTTCTGATCAGCCAAGTGTTCCGCCCAGACCTTCAGCGGCATGGCCGATTCCACAGGATGAAGAACCGCGACAATCGATTTTGGCCCCAGTGAGTCTATTGCCCCGGGTAAAGACATCGGGGACGCTATTTCAAGGGCGGTACGGCAGCCCGACTGCTTTGCAGCTTCGGCAGCTATTTTATGCCAGCGAACCATTTTTGGGGATTCCTTTTTTGGGTCAATTCTTACAATGGTTCTTTCCGTAACAAGTGGAATCACTGCTAACAATCCAATTTCCTGGGCCTTCTGTATAAGGGTTTCGAATTTGACCCCTTTTGGGATTGCTTGATAAATGCGGATAGGGCAGGAGGTTACGGCTTTCGTTTCGTGTCTTCGAACAACCATAAGTTCTGCCCGGCCATCGGGTTTGAACCCACGAAAGGAAGCCTGAACCTCAACACCTTGAGAATCAAGAACAAGACAGGAATCCCCGGGTTTCAACCGGAGAATTTGCCCGAGATGGCGGGACTCTTCCGGGGGCAGACAAAAAACCTGCGATTCGGAAGGAAGTTTGTCCTGGGAATAAAAACGCCGAAGCCGGCGGGATGACTGTTCCATGAGGATTTAAAAAAACAAATGCCCTGGAAGAAGCCAGAGCATTTGAAGACATCCAATGAAGAGGGCGGGAGATCTAGGCCTTTTCGCCTTCTTTAGTTTTTTGAGCCTTCTTAGTGCGAACGATATTTTTTGCCTGCGGTCCACGTTCGCCATCCACAATTTCAAACTCGACCTCTTCATCCGGATCAAGGGTCTTATAACCCTCCGCTTGAATCGCCGAGTAATGGGCGAAAATATCCTTGTCAAAGCCTTCCTTGGTCAGGAATCCATACCCCTTGACGTTGGAAAACCATTTCACTTTACCTTTATCCGGCATTCGATCCTCCCTCTGTTCTTAACCCCGCCGGGGGCATCACAGAAAAATTCTTACTTATTTAATTTTATTCTTGATGACTAGCCCCGGCTTGAAAACGACAACTTTTTTTTCGGGGACGCTGACTTCCTGCCCGGTACGAGGGTTCCTTCCAAGACGGCCTCTGCGGCTTTTCACTTTGAAAACGCCGAAATTACGAAGTTCTACCGTCTCCCCACGTTCCAAACTCTCGAGAATCACATCAAGAGTCCGCTGGACAATTTTCTTAACATCGATTTGCGTGAGATTCGTCTCGTTAGAGACTTTCATTACAATATCTTTTTTGGTCACGCGCCTCACCTCCTCTAGTGGCCCGTGTGGCGGGTCATTCTATAAATGCTTGAGAACATTATAGATACACAAAAAAAGCTAACAGATGCTTTCGCCTCTGTCAAGCATCTTTTCTGCTATAAATGACGATACGGCATTAAGTTATAAAAAATGAAGTTTTTTTTAACGAACTTTTACAGCGCCTTCGCCTAAAAGGCGGTGTAGTTCCTGGAAGAGTTCATCCGAAGTTTCAACTTTTAACTCGTCTCCGGAATTCAAAACTGCGGTTTTTCCCTGCGGATCACGAAAACGCAAGTAAACAGGCGTGAGGCCTTTATGGCGAAGCAGAAGCTGTTTGATTTCTTGAAGAACTTCGGGCCGAAGGCCGGCTGTTTGCAAATCAATCGATACCATTTTAGTGAATCTTTTCTGCACTTCATCCAAAGGAATAATTTCATCCGCAATAACTTTGGGCGCATCATCGCGGAGGTTGATTTTTCCTCGCACAAAAACAGTTTTGTCTTTTTGCAACAGGCTCTGTGAGGCTTTATAGGTTTCCGGGAAAACGATAACCTCCAGCGTCCCGCTTAAATCCTGCAGCCCCACAAAGGCCATGCGATCACCTTTTTTAGTGAAGTGTTCTTTAATAGAGTCGACGATACCACCAAGGGTCACTTCCTCATTGTCGCCAAATTCGGACAAGCGGTCACTCGATGCCGTCGCATACGTTTCCAGCTGCTTAGCATATTTTGAAAGCGGGTGCGAGGTGACATAAAAACCAAGAAGTTCCCGCTCGTAGGCAAGCATCTGACTTTCCGGCCACTCGGGAATATCCGGAATGTCCTGCGTCCCTTCCGTAAAGTCCTCCACAGCCGCAGCACTGCCCCCAAAAAAAGACAGCTGCCCTCGTGTACGGTCTTTCTGAAGGGTAGACCCAGCCTCCAAGGCGCGGTCAATCAAAGCCATGAGCTGAGCGCGCTTTAAATTCCAGCAGTCGAAGGCGCCGCATTTGATTAAACTTTCCAGCACCTTGCGATTACAAACACGCAAATCGACTCTCTCCGTAAATTCAAAGAAAGATTTAAACGGGCCGTCTTTCCTACGCGCTTCCAAAATAGAATCAATGGCTGTGGTTCCTACATTCTTAACCGCCGCCATGCCAAATCGAATGTGGTTTTCGGCGCATGTGAATTCAGCAAAGCTTTCATTCACAGACGGCGGCAAAGTACGAATCCCCATTTTTTTGCTTTCTTCAATATAACGGACAACTTTATCCGTGTTCCCCATTTCCGACGTGAGAAGGGCTGTCATAAACTCCAGAGGATAATGCGCTTTAAGATAAGCCGTATGATATGAGATCAGCGCATAGGCCGTGGAGTGAGACTTGTTAAAACCGTAACCTGAAAAATAATCAATCAGGTTCCAAATTTTTTCCGCGATGGTTTTCTTAACGCCGCTTTTTGCAGAACCTTCCACAAAAGCCTGCTTTTCACGCTCCATGACTTCTGGAATTTTTTTACCGATAGCACGGCGAAGATTATCAGCTTTGGCAAGCGAGAATCCGGCCATATCGCTGACGATTTTCATAACCTGTTCCTGATAAAGGATAACGCCGTAGGTTTCCTTAAGAATCGGTTCCAGGATCGGATGATCGTATTTAATGCTGGTGGGTTTGTGCATGCGTTCAATGAAATCGTCCACCATGCCGCTGCCAAGCGGACCCGGACGATAGAGCGCGAGAAGTGCGACCACATGATCAAAACAGGTCGGCTTCATTTTTTTGAGGAGGTCCCGCATGCCCGAACTTTCAAGCTGGAACACTCCGGCCGATTCTGCGCGGGCGAGCATTTCGTAAGCTTTCACGTCATCCAGTTTCAAATCTTCAAGATGGAGGTCAATCCCTCTGGCTTTTTTAAGAATCTGAAGGGTGTGAAAAATCATCGTCAAGGTTTTAAGGCCCAGAAAGTCCATCTTGAGAAGACCGATTTTTTCGAGATCCTTCATCGTAAATTGAGTAGAGACCTGTTCCCCGGCACGAAAAAGCCCCACATACTCCGTGAGCGGCTTATCGGATATAACGACGCCCGCAGCATGAGTCGAAGCATGACGGGCAAGTCCTTCAAGTGACTTCGACATCTCCATCAAACGGTTCACTTTAGGGTCAGACGCCATAAGCTCTTTAAGCTGGGGTTCTTTTTCAATGGCCTGCTTCAGGGTAATATTCAGCTCCAAGGGAATCAGCTTGGCAATGCGATCCGTATCTTGAAAGCTAAACCCCATAACACGGCCCACGTCACGAATGGCAGCTTTTGCCGCCATGGTTCCAAAAGTAATAATCTGAGCCACGTTATCGGAACCGTACTTTCTTCGCACATAATCAATGACTTCATCCCGCCGCTCATAGCAGAAGTCGATATCGATATCAGGCATGCTTACGCGTTCAGGATTCAGAAAACGTTCAAAAATCAAGCCATGCACAATGGGATCAATGTCGGTGATTCCCAGAGCATAAGCAACGAGACTTCCGGCCGCAGATCCGCGGCCAGGGCCTACCGGGATTCCCTGCTGCTTTGCGTAATGAATAAAGTCCCAAACAATGAGGAAATACCCGGTATATCCCATTTTAATAATAACGCCGAGCTCATACCGGAGACGGCTTTCATAGTTTTCAGGAATCTGTCCATTGAGGCGTTTGGAAAGAAATTGATGGCAAAGTTCTTCGAGGTAAGCGTCTAGCGTCTTACCCTGGGGCGGCTCAAAACGAGGCAGATGTATTTTATTAAAATCAAATTCAACATTGCAGCGATTGGCGATTTCGACTGTGTTTTTAAGTGCCCGCGGAATTTCCCTGAAACTGGCCGCCATTTCCTGTTCAGATTTTAGATAGTAATGATCGCCTTCGTAGCGGAAACGGTTCTGCTCTTCAACCGTGGCGCCGAGCCCAATACAAAGAAGGGCATCGTGCGCCGCAGCATCTTGGCGATGAATGTAACGGACCGCATTGGTCGCTACATAGCCGATCCCCGTTTCTTTTGAGAGGCGGAGATATTCCGCGATCAGCCGCTTCTCCGGTTCCAGATTGTGGTCCATCATTTCAAAAAAGAAATTTTCTTTCCCGAAAATATCCGAATACTCTCCAAGGGCACGCTTGACCTCGGCCGGCTGCTCATGAAGGATGTAGTGCGGAATCTCGCCGCGAAGACCGCCCGTCAACCCAATAAGTCCTTCCGAGTACTGCGCTAAAAGTTCCTTATCGAGGCGGGGTCTGTAATAAAAACCCTCGAGATAGCCCGCACTCGTGAGTTTTAGCAGGTTGCGGTATCCAGTCTCGTTGCGGGCAAGTAAAGTCAGGTGAAAGGACGCTTCTTTAATGCCGTGCGTTTGTTTCTCAAAGCGGGAGCTGGGCGCCATATAAGCCGCCATACCGATGATAGGCTTAACCCCCTGCTTCATCGCTGACGAATAAAATTCGATGGCTCCGAAGAGGTTACCATTGTCCGTCATTGCCAAAGCTGGAAATTTGAGTTCTACCGCTCGCTTGACGAGGTCATAGACCTTGCAGGTGGAGTCGAGAAGGCTGTATTGCGTGTGACAATGCAGATGAACGAATTCGGCGTGAGGCATGCTTTACTTCCAGAAAAGATTTTTTAAAAGATGCAAAGCGTGCAGACTGCTATTCCCACTCAATCGTGGCCGGCGGCTTGCTTGAGATGTCGTAGCATACACGGTTGATACCGCGCACTTCATTGATAATACGGTTCGAAATCCTTGCGAGCACGAGATCAGGGATTCGCGCCCAATCCGCGGTCATACCATCGGTGGAAGTGACAGCACGGACCGCCGCGACGTTTTCATAGGTTCGCTCATCCCCCATGACCCCGACACTATTGACAGGAAGTAATACCACAAAAGCCTGCCAGATTTTGTCATACAGACCTGCTTTCCGGATCTCATCAATGGCGATGTGATCGGCTTCACGAAGAATATCGGCCCGTTCTTTTGTAATATCGCCCAGGATGCGAACTCCCAGACCGGGCCCGGGAAACGGATGCCGCTTCACAAGCTCTTCTTTAAGACCCAGCGCCGCACCCACTTTACGGACCTCATCTTTGAAAAGTTCCCGCAAAGGCTCCACGAGTTTAAACTTCATTCCTTTCGGCAGCCCGCCAACATTGTGATGACTTTTAATCACGCTTGTGGGTCCCCCGTGAACGGAAACGGATTCGATCACGTCCGGGTAAAGTGTCCCTTGAGCAAGAAACGGAACCTTGCCAAGTTTTTTAGCTTCCCGGTCAAAGGTTTCGACAAAAACACGCCCGATAATTTTTCTCTTCTGCTCCGGGTCGCTGACCCCTTTAAGGGCTTTCAGGAAATACCGGGAGGCATCTACAAACTTGATGTTCATATGGAAATGGTCTTTGAAGGTCTCTTTGATTCTCTGCGTTTCATTTAAACGCATGAGGCCATTGTCGACATAGATACAGGTAAGCTGCTTGCCGATGGCTTTGTGCAAAAGCAGCCCTGCAACGGATGAGTCGACGCCGCCGGAAAGGCCAAGGACCACACGCTGACGGCCCACCAATGCACGGATTTTTTTAATACTCTCATTGATAAAAGATTTCGGTGTCCAGTCGCCGTGAAAATTACAAATCTCAAAAAGAAAGTTTCCGATAATCTTTGATCCCATCGGCGTATGGGCAACTTCCGGATGAAACTGGACTCCATAAATGCGCCGCTTATCACTCACCACGGCTGCCACAGGCGAATTCGCCGTAACGCCAACACTTTGAAAGCCTGGGGGAAGCTTATCAAGCTTGTCACCGTGGCTCATCCAGCAGGTTATTTTTTTAGGAAGTCCCGTAAACAACCCCCCGGGCCTTTTCACACTCATCTCCGCAAAACCGTACTCGCGCTTTTTGGATTTGTGAACCTTGCCGCCAAAAACCTGGGCGATGAGTTGAAGGCCATAGCAGATACCGAGGATCGGGAGGCCAAGCGAGAAAATTCTTTTATCGGGAATCGGAGCCTTCGGTCCATACACATTGGCCGGTGAACCGGAAAGAATCAGCGCCTTGGGCTGGTAAGATTGTATTTTTTCGATCGAGGCGTGGTACGGAAGAATTACCGAGTAGACTTTGTGCTCACGGGCACGACGGGCAATAAGCTGCGTGACCTGAGAACCAAAATCGAGAATTACAAGAGTTTCATTCATAAAACCTAGTGAAAAGAGGATTCACGACCGCCCTAAAAACTTTTCACCCTTCGCTATTTTATTTGCCCATTCCAACTCGTTGAGCGGATTGGAAAAGTTTACCTTCCGTGCGGATGGCGGGAGCAATCACAATTTCTGCAAGCTGCATTTCGCGGATGTTCCGGACCCCAATATTTCCCATGCAGGTGCGAAGTGCGCCAACAAGGTTCTGCGTTCCATCGTCCAGCTTCGCCGGACCAAAAAGAATTTCCTCGAGGGATCCCGTTGTTCCGACCTTAATGCGGGTTCCGCGGGGAAGGTTGGCATGCGGTGTCGCCATCCCCCAATGAAAGCCTTTCCCGGGGGCTTCTGTGGTTCTAGCAAAAGCAGAGCCCACCATCACAGCATCAGCGCCGCAGGCAAAGGATTTACAAATGTCCCCGCCGGTGGACATGCCGCCGTCCGCGATAATGTTGACGTAGCGTTTTGTTTTCTTAAAGTAAACTTCACGAGCGGCCGCACAATCCGCAATCGCGGTGACTTGAGGAACTCCAAGCCCTAAAACGCCGCGTGTCGTGCAAGCGGATCCCGGACCAATACCGACAAGAAGCCCGGCACATCCTGTATCCATAAGATCTAGCGCCACTTTGTAAGTCACGCAATTACCCAAAATGACAGGGATCGTCATGTCCTTGCAAAACTTGCTAAAGTCCACGACCTTGTACGCTTTCGATTCATGCCGGACTGTGGTCACTGTGGATTGAACCACAAAAATATCCGCACCCGCTTCAATTGCGAGCTTGCCGAACTCCTCTGCCCGCTGTGGAATACTGCTCACGACACACGGGACTTTTGCTTTTTTAATTTCCTTGATCCTTTGCGTTACCAGCTTCTTCTTGATGGGCTCTTCATAAAGCTTCTGAACGAGCTGGGTGGCCTTTTCTACCGTCGCATTGGAAATTTCATTCAAAATATCTTCGTAGTTTTCATAGCGGGTATAGATACCTTCAAGGTTCAGAACAGCAACGCCTCCAAGCTTACCCATCGCAATAGCAAATTTGGGATCCACAACGCCATCCATGGCAGAAGCCAGGAAAGGAATATCAAAAGTGTGCTTACCGATCTTGAGGTTGATGTTCACCTCATCCGGGTTTAAGGTAATATCTCCTGGGACCAAAGCAATTTCATCAAAGCCATACGCCCGGCGAGCTTTGCGGTCACGCCCGATAAATTCCGACATTCTACTGACTCCTTTCAAAAAACCCGGTGAAGGGCCTTAAAACGGCACCAGGGACACGAATATCTCCGGTGTCGAAATCATGCTAAAAAAGTGTGATGGATAAGTTCGCTCGAGGTTTTTGAGCTTTGAAAGTGGTTCCATTGGCGTATATTAAAAAGACCGCGGATTTTTGTCAATGCACAATGCCAGGTCATTTATTGAACCAGCCTGGATTCGCTTGTGATTCCCCGGGTTGTATGCTAGCTTAACCTCCTTTTCAGGAGGCTTTATGCTTAATTATTTGAGAACTCACACCAAAACCGTTATTTGGACCGTTATTTTGTCTTTTGCCCTCTGGGGTGCTGTGTCCATCGGATCACAAGCCCAGCAAAAAGGCCGGTACGCTGGGGAAGTATTCGGAAAACACGTGACTTTTCAGGAATTTGACTCTTTTTACCGCGGCGCCCAAATCTTTTCATTCGGCCAGGATGTTTCCAAGGATCCGGATCTCCTCCGCCAGGTCGCCTGGCAAAACCTGATCTATGCCCGGGAAGCCAAGCGCAAAAACTTTCAGGTCTCCGACGATGAGGTTCGCAATGAGCTGGTACGCCTGTTAACCAGCTTTGGTTTTACAAGCCCCGATCCCAAAGCTTACCGCGGCTGGCTGCGGTCAAACCTCAAAATGGAACCTCAGGAATTTGAGAAACAGCTCCGGGAAGTGATCCGCGTCCAAAAACTTCTCAAGGGTATTAGCCAGGTCCCTCTGGATGACCCCAAAGACGATGAGGTCCAGCAGTTTTACACCATGGAAAACTCCCGCATTGGCGTTGAAGGGATGATTTTTGACACCTTGAAAGAGGCCGAAGATTTCACATCAAAGGCAGCAACCCCCGACGACTGGAAAACCGCAACCGCTTCAAGCCAGGATAAAATGATCTCTTTGGCGGAAGCTCCACTAGCTGAGATTGCAGACGCGCTGCACCTTGAAACCTCTTATGCTCTTGAACTCCAAAAACTTCCCGAAAACGCAATTTCTCAGCCTATACCTTTCCGTGGGAAAATTGCCGTCTTTCATGTCACTTCCAAAAAGGATGCTTCAACCGCATCTCTTCAAGATGACGCGAAAAAAGCACTGATCGAAAAAGTAGCGGAAAGAAAAAAGCGGCTTTACTTCATGTCCTGGCATCTTCATCTCATGAAAGAAGCCTCTCTCAAAGATCACTTTGCCGAAACATCTGAATCACCGCGCTAAAAAAAACCCTCTGCTGGCCGATGCACTTATATCTGTCTAAAACATTAGGAGGTTCTCGTGAAGCACGTTTTATCTTTTCTCGTTCTTTTAATGATTTTCGCTGCCCCTGGATGCGGCAAGGAAGAAGCCGTCAAGGACGGCGTCAAGACAACGCACTTTTATAAAGGCGGCCCGGTTAAAAGCGAAATGACCTATAAAAACGGCCAATTGAATGGGAGCGCTATCACATTCTACAAAGACGGTGTCACTCGCACAGAAACGAATTATCTAAACGGTAAAATTCATGGGACCATGAAGCGGTATGCACCGAATGGGAAATTGGCGGGAGAAGCTGTTTTCCAAAATGGCGTTCAGGTTTCAGAAAAACGATACGTCAAAGAAGGGAATGAGTCTTAAACGGACACAACTTCCCGGATTTCCGGGATCACCTGCTTTAAGCGGTTTTCAATTCCCATCTTTAAAGTCATAATTGAACTCGGGCATGAGCTGCAGGCTCCCTGCAAACGAAGACGGACAATCCCTTCTTCGTAGCTGTCAAAAATAATATCTCCCCCGTCCCGTGCCACGGCAGGACGAATTTCCTCATCAATCACACGCCGGATCTGCATTTCTGTTTCGCTGATAGGGCTGTCGCTTTTCTTAGTTTGAGATTCGTCCACCAGCTTCTCGGATGCCGTAAGTCTTTTATTCAGAACTTCCGAGATTGATGCCGCAATCACTGACCATTCCTGCTCTGGCTTTTTAGTCACGGTCACAAAATCACGTCCTATCAAAACGCCGGAAACGCTGCCTAAACCAAAAAGGGCTTCCGCCAACGGTGACCCTTTGGCACTTTCCGAATCAGGGAAATTATACGACCCTCCCGTAACCAATTCCCGGTTGGCACAAAACTGCAAGGAATTCGGATTGGGCGTCAATTGAATTGAAATTTGAAGGGCCTGGTTTTCACTCATGAGATTCTCCTGCGTTGGAAGACAAATTCTTTCCAGAAGCGTCATTTAAGGCATCCTGAAGAGCATGCCAAATCAAAGTAGCACATTTTACACGAACCGGAAATTCCCGGACACCTTCAAAAATCACCATTTTTCCAGCTTCCTTCTTGCAGGCCTCCGGCACCTGATCATGCGTCATAAGATAAAGGACGCTTTCCTGAAGCTTTGCCGCCTCTTCCGGCGTTTTACCTTTAACCAGAGTGGTCAGCAAGGAAGCGCTTGATTTGGAAATCGCACACCCATTGCCTTGAAACCCCACATCCTGAATCACACCATCAGCGATTTGAAGATACAAATGATAATCATCACCGCAAAGCGGGTTTACGCCGTGCGAATAATTCGTCGGTGTTTCCAGGACTTTAAAGTTACGCGGTTTCTTATTGTGATCAAGGATCACTTCCTGATAAAGATTGTTCAGACGGGGTTCAGGAATCACCGAAACACCTCTCTCACTTTTCCAAGAGCACGCACCAAAGCATCAATCTCGTCTTCTTTGTTATAAAGCGCAAAAGAGGCCCTTGCGGTTGCCGGGACCTGAAAGCGCTTCATGACAGGCTGCGCACAATGATGGCCCGTTCTAATGGCAATACCTTCCTGGTCTAAGATCGTCCCAATGTCATGCGGGTGAATATCGGGAAGAACAAAAGATACGACGCCCGCCTTCTCTTTGGCGGTTCCAATGATGCGGAGGCCCGGAATTTCAGATAGACGCCTCGTCGCAATTTCCAGAAGTTCTTTTTCGTGGGCATGAATCGCATTCCAGCCAAGACCTTCTAGATAGTCCAAGGCGGGGCCCAGGCCTACGATTTCTGCAATCGCCGGTGTTCCTGCTTCAAACTTCAGCGGAGGATTGGCAAAGGTTGATTTCTCATAAGTCACAGTCACGATCATTTCTCCGCCGGTTTGATAGGGTTCCATCACATCCAGGTGAGCCCATTTCCCATAAAGAACCCCGACGCCTGTGGGACCGTAAACCTTGTGGCTTGAAAAACAATAAAAATCGCAGTCTGTGTCCTGAACATCCACTTTTTCGTGGACAACGCCTTGAGCCCCATCCACCACGACAACAGCACCTGCCTCATGAGCAAGCCGGGTCATCAACTTGACCGGGTTAATCGTCCCCAAAGCATTCGACATATGGGTAAAGGCCACGATCCTCACCCGTGGATTCAACATTTTCCGGTACTCCTCAAGGCAAAGCTCGCCCTGATCATTGACCGGGATCACTTTTAGAACCGCTTCTTTTTCCGCGCAAAGCATCTGCCAAGGAACAAGGTTGGCGTGGTGTTCAATCGCGGAAACAAGGACCTCATCCCCTTTTTTAACAAATTTTCGTCCATATCCGTGGGCAACGAGATTAATCGCTTCCGTGGCGCCCCGGACAAAAACAATCTCCGCTGATTTTTTGGCGTTTAAAAACTGCCGGCACTTTTCACGCACCTGATCACATTCCCAAGTAGCACGCTGGCTGATGGTGTAAACGCCCCGGTGCACGGTCGCGTATTCTTCACGGTAAAACCGTTCCAAGCGCTCAATGACACACAAAGGCTTTTGCGTTGTGGCCGCGTTGTCCAGATAAACAAGCGGATGCCCGTTCATCTGACGCCCCAAAATCGGAAAATCTTTCCTGACCTTCTCAACATCCAAAGGTTTTGTCGTCAACATAGCCTCACTCACGAATCATGGCTTCAAGAGCCGTCTCAACAATTTCTTCAAGCTGCTTGCGCACAGGAACAAGGGAAATACGCTGCAAAACTTCTTCTGCGAACCCAAAGGCGAGAACAAACCGTGCCGTCCGGCGGTCGAGTCCCCGGCTCCTCAAATAAAAAAGCTCCTGCGTTTCGCTTTGCCCATTCGCGGAGCCGTGGCTCGCCTGAACGTCATCGGCATAAATCTTGAGTTTGGGACGGGAATAAACACGCGCATCATCAGACAGGAGCAGATTTTTATTCAGCTGATTGGAATCCGACTTCTGGGCACCTGGGAAAACATACGCAAGGCTGTTAAACTCTGCAACTGATGCGTCATCCAGGAGGTTTTTATAAAACTGCCTGCTTGCGGTGGCTGGTGCCCGGTGATTCGCGGTGATCTCGTTTGAAACCTTGGATTCCCCCGATAAAACGGCAAGTCCGTTCACGCTGCAAACCGCACCAGAGCCCTCAAGCTCAGTCAGAATTTCATTCCGTGTAAAGGCCCCTCCCCGGCTAAAAGTCACCATCTCCAAATTCGAATCACTTTGAAGATAGGCTCTGAAGTTACAGAACAAGGTTCCATGCCCTTTTTCCTGATTCTGGAGGTTTACCCAGTGCAGCCTGGACTTGCTGTCTAAATAAATCTCCCCCGCCATATTTTCAAAAGAAGGATTGGCACCCGGCCCATAATAATGGCAAACAACGGAAGCCTGGGAACCTTCTTCCGAGACAATCAAAACTCTGGGGTTTGAGGCTACCGGGTTCGCACCCTCTGGAGCACTGAGAAAAAAAAGATGCAGCGGTTCGCTCACCATTTTGTTTTTAGAAATGCGGATAAATGCTCCACTCTCAAAGGTAAACGTATTGATCAGGAAAAACGGGTTTTCCTCTTGAGGTAAATTGCGCCCAAGCCGCTCTTTCAAATCAGGTGAATTGAAAAACCCGCTTCCCAATTCAGAAAACTCAACTCCTTCCGGGGGCGAGGAAGAAAGCTGTGAGGAAAAAAGGCCATTCACAAAAACAATCCGGCATTTTGCGTCTTTAAATAAAGAATCGGTCCGGTCTATTGAGGTCAAAGGACGAGGCGCCTGAAAAGACGTGTCCAATATCGAATTCAGCGAAAAATACTTCCAAGACTCCCAATGCCGGTCAGGAAATCCCTTGGCATCAAAGGCCTTCAAGGCATCCTCACGAAGAGACTCCATCCAGGGCAGAGTGGTCGCCTTGGCCCGCAACCCGCGGACTTTTTCCGCATACGAAGAAGATGAAGGTTCAGCCGCAGGGCTCATACCTGTTTTCTCCAAAAATCTTTTTTAGGATAAAAGCCAGTCATACCCTTTTTTCTCCACTTCAAGCGCCAGACTTTTATCACCGGAGCGGATAATGCGGCCTCCGGCCAAAACATGGACAAAATCAGGAACAATGTAATCAAGAAGCCGCTGATAGTGCGTTACAAGCAGCATTGCGTTTTCTTTGCTTTTCAACCGGTTCACGCCGCGGGAAACTGCCCGGAGAGCATCCACATCAAGTCCGGAATCGGTTTCATCCAAAAGCGCAAGCTTTGGCTCAAGCACGGCCATCTGAAGGATCTCGTTACGCTTTTTTTCGCCGCCGGAAAACCCGTGGTTTACCGAACGGTCCAGAAACTCTTCCGTCACTTCGACGATTTCACGTTTTGCGCGCAGGATTTCATCAAATTCAATAGGGTCGGCTTCTTCAAGCCCCTGCGATTTGCGTTTGGCGTTATACGCCATGCGCAAAAATGCCGCGTTGTTCACGCCCGGAATTTCAACAGGGTATTGAAACGCCATAAAAACTCCGGCCAGGGCACGATCTTCTGGATCAAGTGAAAGCAGGTTCTTCCCCTGGAACAGAACTTCTCCCTCCGTGACTTCCACCACAGGGTCGCCGGCAAGAACCTTGGCAAGCGTACTTTTGCCCGAACCATTCGGCCCCATAATGGCATGAACTTCTCCCGCTTTAATTTCAAGGTCAATGCCCTGCAAAATATCATTGCCGGCAATACGGGCCTTCAATCCTTTAATCTTAAGCATTTCGTTCTCCTCTTAAACTTCTCAGCCGACAGTCCCCTCGAGCTTAAGCCCGAGAAGCTGAGTAGCTTCGACTGCAAATTCCCCGGGCAATTCCCGGAACACTTGTTTGCAAAATCCATTAATGATCGAACTCATGGCATCTTCGGTGGAAATGCCCCGCTGCTGAAAATAGAAAAGCTGGTCGTCGCTGACTCTGGACGTCGTCGCTTCATGCTCCACCTGAGAGGAGGCATTCTGGAGATCAATGTAAGGGAAAGTATTAGCGCTGCATTGGGAACCGATCAGGAGAGAATCACACTGCGTAAAATTTCTTGCCCCCGATGCGCCTTTGGAGATCTGAACGAGTCCGCGGTAGTTGTTGTTCGCTTCACCCGCGGAAATCCCTTTTGAAATAATCGTACTGCGGGTGTTTTTTCCGATATGAATCATTTTGGTGCCCGTATCGGCCTGCTGTTTGCCTGTAGTCAAAGCCACAGAGTAAAATTCACCCACCGAATTGTCGCCGGCAAGAATGCAGCTGGGGTATTTCCAGGTGATTGCGGAACCTGTTTCAACCTGGGTCCAGGAAATTTTAGAGTTCCGTCCCGCGCATTTTCCCCGCTTGGTCACAAAATTAAAAATACCTCCCTTTCCGGTTTTGGGATCGCCCGCATACCAATTCTGGACCGTCGAGTATTTAATCTCAGCATGATCATGCGCCACCAGCTCGACCACCGCAGCATGAAGCTGGTTCGTATCAAATTTAGGCGCCGTGCATCCTTCGAGATAGCTGACCTGACTGTTGTCTTCGCAAATAATCAGAGTCCGCTCAAATTGTCCCGAATTTTCAGTATTAATGCGAAAGTAGCTGGAAAGTTCCATGGGGCAGCGGGTGTCTTTAGGAACATACACGAAGGACCCGTCCGTAAAAACAGCCGAGTTCAAAGCCGCGAAAAAGTTATCCGTGACCGGCACCACTGAGCTCAAATACTTCTCAATTAGCTCCGGATGCTCTTGAACCGCCTCAGAAAACGAGCAAAAGATCACGCCGACTTCACGCAGCTTTCCCTTAAAGGTTGTGGCCACTGAGACGCTGTCAAAAATAGCATCCACGGCCACTCCGGCAAGTTTTTTTTGTTCAATCAACGGAATGCCTAATTTTTCAAACGTGCGGCGCAGTTCAGGATCAACCTCGTCTAAACTGTTCAGTTTTTTCTGCGCGACTTTAGGCTCAGAATAATAAATAACGTCCTGATAGTTGATTTTGGGGTAATGAACATGCGCCCAGCGAGGTTCTTTCATTTTCAACCATTGGCGATAGGCCTTCAGCCGGTAATCCAGCATGAATTTGGGTTCTTTTTTATGCGCCGAAATAAGGCGTATCGTGTCTTCATTAAGCCCGCGCACAGTCATCCCCGGCTCCAGTTGGGTTTGAAACCCATACTGGTAATCGCGGTTGACTAAGTCTTCTATTCGAACGCTTTTTTCTGTCATGGCAGGATCCTAATTCGGACTAGATAATTCCCTATATTCCGGGAAAAAAAGCCTTTAGGGCTTGGGAATACCGCTGAGGGAGGCGGATTCTAGCTCGTTTTTCGCAATCATTTCAAGGGTTATTGAGTCATAAAGCTGGTCAAGAACGCTCTTTGTCTTTTCCCAAACGGGCTTAATTCCGCATGCCGGAAAATGAGTACAGATAATTTCTTCGCGGACTTCCGGTTTACAAAAAATTTCGAACGTGGCTCCCTCAAGAGCCTCGACAATTTCACGCAGCGTAATCTGGGATGCTGGCCGGGCCAAAGTATAGCCCCCCTGCTTTCCGTGCTGGGCCGTCACGATATTTGCAGTTCGCAAAGTCTGCATTATCTTTTCCGTGTAAGTCAGAGAAAACTGCTCTGCGAGCACAAGTTCTTTGATCGTAATGGGATCAAAAGGAAGTTCAGAATGCTTGCTCATATAGATCAGGCAAACTAACCCGTATTCGGTCCTTGTCGTGAATCTCATAGTCTTTTCCTCTTCTTCAATTGTAACTAATCAGACTTTTTGAGTCCAGTTTAGAATTTTAAAATTTAAAAATCTTAACTTGTTTTACAGTATGTGTTTAGGATAACTAACGTCGAGGGATTTTACCTTTGATCATATTGCGGATGACTTCGAGGCTCTTTTCCGGCAGATCATGAAACTTTACTCCAGCAACATAGATCCCCCGGGCCGCAGGCTTTTTTCTAACCCAAACCAAGCGCCCTTTGATAGGAATATCCTCATAGGCGTCCGGAACATGGACCAGCATCTTAATGGGCTGATCCGGCTGGATTTCTTCATAACAGGTGAACTGCAAACCGGTTTCTGAAATATCTATGATATTAGAAATACTCTGGTAGGAAACGCCGTCCGAAAGCGTAAACTTGATGAGGTTCATAGCCTTCAGACGCGGAGCCTGGCGGGTACTCGATGACTTCTTTCCCTTTTCGCTAAAGCCTTTAATGTAATTCAGTATCTTGCGCGTAACGCACTCCTTGCCAGCTTAGTTAATTTGATAAAGCTTACTCGGATTTCTTTGGAAAATCAAAATCCGTTTTGCCTTGCGGCGGACTTCCGGCGGCAACCACAAAAAGCTGTTCCGGGTGAAAGTATCGGCGTATTGCGTTGTTGGCTTGATCAAGCGAAACCGCTTTTACCAGGCTTGGAAAACGATCCAGATAGCCGGCGCCAAGGCCGAGCTCTTCCGCAAGCAGAATCTGGTCTGCCAAAGATTGTGTGGACGCGAGTCCGGTCTTGAATTGCCCCACAGTACTTTCTTTCTTTTCTTCCAATTCTTCTCTGGTAATTCCTTGCGATTGAAAGAGCTCAAGCTGCTCAAAGGTTCTCTGAATCCCCTCACCAAGGACTGGAGCATTCACAATCATGTGAATAACCCAGGCTCCGGTCAGTCTCTCACTCAGCCCCACAAGTCCCGAACGAATCCCGTAAGTCAAACCATAGCGGTCCCTGACAATGTTAGAAAGGCGCGCTGTAAAATCTCCGCCCAGCACCGCGTTGGCCAAAGAGGCGGGAAGAAAATCTGGGTGGGTGCGCGTGATAGGGACTGCGTGGCCCATCAGTACGTCGACATTCTGTTTTTCGGGAAGACGGATACTCTCAAACTGAACGGAATCCGGAAGCTCCATGACCGGTACGCTTGAAGCCTCTCTCGATTGCGCGGGCCAGCCTGACAACAGTTCTAAAAATAAAGTTTGAATTTCAAGAGCTTCAAGATCACCCGAAACGGAAAAACGAAGGTTTTGAAGGCCATAATGTGTCCGGTGAAACTCCCGGATATCCTCAATGGTCGTTTTTTCAAGCCAGCTCAGCTGATCTTCATACGCCGCAGGACGCAACGGATGGCCGGCAGGAAAAACGCGCCGCATCAAAGCATTCGCAGCCTGAGAAGAGGTTGAGGCCATCGTGTAACGAAGATTGACCTTTTCCCGTTCCTTCAGTTTCCGGAATTCCTCGGCATCAAACAAGGGTTTTTGAAGCTGCTCCATCATCAGCTTAAGAACAAGGGCCGTATCCGCCTTGAGACAGCGGCCTTGAAAGCGGACATACTCGGCATCGGCTCCAAAATGAACGTCTGCCCCGCGGGATTCAAGAAGCTCCGCGATTTCAAGCGGCCGGCGACCTGCCGTGCCTTTATCAAGCATTTGAGCTGTCAATTTGGCGAGAACAGGGTTCTGCGAATAAGCTGTCCCCGCACGAGGGAAAGAACCGGAAAAGGCCAGAATGTTTTTGACCGAGGTCCTAAGCGTCAGCAGTTTTGCTCCCCCGGAATCAAAAGTTTTCACCTGTTCGCCATAATGCGTGGCTGAACCTGATGCGCTGAGCGACTCCAAAAGGTTTTTTACGCGCGCCGGCATTTTTGTTTTATCTCCGGGCTGAACTCCGTCCTCATCCGCCGAACTATGTTCCCCAGGCATGCCTGTTTTTCCAGGGCGAACCGCTTCGGTCCCATTTGACGCTCCTCCTGAACCGGTAAAAAGTTTTCCAGAGGTCAGTCTTTCAGGCCTGAGGTATTCTGCCGCAATCCGCTTTAAATCGCCGGGCGTGACTTGCTCCGCCCGAGTCAGGTATCCCGTAAAAAGATTCCAGTTCCCCATCCCGATGGCCTGGGCCAGCTCTCCCGCCACGGAAAAAGCGCCGTCCCGGGAAAAAGCAACCGCCGCACGGGTCTGATTTAAAACCCGGGTTAACTCTTCTGTGGAAACGCCCTCTCTTTGGATTTGCTCCAGAGTTTCCATCACCTCTTTTTCAACCTCATCATGGTTCGAGGATGAGAGCGTGACAAGGACTGAAAAAAGGCCAGGGTCGCGCGTACCGGAAGAGGAGGATTCAACGGAGGCTGCGAGACCTGATTGAACCAGCTTTTGATAAAGCCGGCTGGTTTTTCCGGAAGTCAAAATGGCAGAAAGAAGGTCCAAAGCCGCCGCATCCGGATGCATCGCTCCCGGGGATTTGAACGCCATCAATAAATACTCTGCACCTTCCTCTTTCCGAACTTCTACACTACGCTTTTCGTTCTGAACAGGTTCCGGGGCAGGCTCGGGGGGAAGCTTTTCATTAGATCTTGGAACCAAAGAGAACCGGCGGGCAATCTCGTCAAGAAGTGCCGGTGTCTCAAAACTTCCCACGACCGTGAGAACGGCGTGGTCGGGCCGGTAATACAAATCATAAAAATGCTTGAGCGATTTTACGGGCATGGCAGCAACATCCTCGCGCCAGCCGATCACGGGATGATGATAGGTGTGCTTTGTGAATGCCTTCTGCCACACGGCGTTGTAAAGGGCCGCCATCGGCGAATCGAAATAGCGTTCAAGTTCATTCTGAATCACGGTTTTTTCGCGTTCAAAATCCTCGGGGTCGAGCAGGGTTCCACGCATCCGGGCGGCTTCAATATCCAACGCCAAAGGAATCTTGTCATTCGGCAAAAATTCATAATAATTCGTGCTGTCATAACTGGTGGTTGCGTTGATCTCGGCACCCGAATTCTCAAGCAGGCGGGCAATTTGAGTCCCAAGGCTTTTGTGGTACTCCTGGGTCCCTTTGAACATCATATGCTCCAGCATATGCGCCGAACCGGTTGTTCCAGGGCCTTCATTCCTTGAGCCGGCTCCATAAGTAATCATAACCGCGGCCACCGGTGCCGAATGATCTTCAAACAAAAGGACACGAAGCCCATTCGCCTTGAGGAGGTATTCCTGAATCCCTCCTTCCGATTTCACAAACTCAAAAACCTCAGAAGACTGCTTCATCATTTTTTCGGGTTCCTTTTTAAGGCTGCAGCCGGACAACCCGGCGGCAGCGGCAAACATCGTTACCAGAGCACCAGCAATGACAGCGTCCGGCCAAACTCTTTTCATTCCGGTTTCACCCAGCGTATGGCTCTATGGCGTCCCGGAGTCACTTCAAAGTAAAACCGGTAACTGGCACGCGGAGCATTCCCCGCTGCGCGCTCAGCCCATTCCACGCAGGCAATAGCTGAGGGATCATTTAAAAAATCCTGGAATCCAATGGCCTCGAGATCGGCGCCGCCTTCCAGGCGGTACAAATCAAAGTGGTAAAGCGGTACGCGCGTTTTATAAACATGCATGATAACAAAAGTCGGACTCTTCACTTCCGCGGTATTCTTCAACCCTAAGCCTCTCGCGAGGCCTTTCACAAAAGTCGTTTTTCCAGACCCTAAATCACCGTGCAAAAGCAAAACAGCCCCAGGTTTGATGCTATGTGCTAACTTTTCGGCAAAAGCCATAGTCTCTTCCGGCGAGCGGCTTACAAACGACTGTTCCTTCATAGTTAGAAGTGTTGATACCCTTTCTTCTTAATCTTAAACCCTCGTGCGGATTTACCATCCCGCTCCCACCGGATCGTCCGGCCCTTTTCCATCTTGCCGATGAGCGACAACGGGGTTTTCGGAAAAAGCTTTTTCCATGTTCTTTCAAGCTCCTCTTTCCGTGAGTTCGGCACGGAAAAAAGAAGTTCAAAATCTTCCCCGTCCGACAAGGCGTGCTGCAAAGCTTCACCCGGTTTCCCTCTCGCAAGTTTCACAGCTTCCTTGGAAATAGGGATACAACTGAGATCCACGGAGGCGCCGCATGCGGAAGCCTTAAGGAGATGCTCCAAATCCTGAGCAAGGCCGTCTGAAACATCCAGCATCGATGAGGGACGGATCCGGGCTGCCAAAAAAGCCCCCTCACGAAGGCGCGGCTCAAAGCGTGCATGATGTCCTAATATAGATCCTCCAAAGCGGCCGGTGACATAAATAGAATCACCGGGGCGGGCACCGCTTCTCAAAACCGCTTTCCGTCTTTTGATCCGACCAAGTAATGTGATCGACGCAAAAAAATTGCGGCTCGCTGAAAGATCCCCTCCGACACACGCGGCTCCGTAACGGCGGGCGAGAGAAAAAACGCCCAGGCAAAAATCCTGAACCCAGCGGGTTTTCATGCTTTTCGGAATTCCGAGCGTCAGGACAAAAGACTCCGGTTCAGCTCCCATGGCCGCGAGGTCGCTGAGATTCACGGCCAAAGCCTTACGCCCAGCCAGTCCCGCAGAAAGTTCTTTTCTTAAAAAATCCACATCCTCAACAATGGCGTCCGTGGTGACCACCCTGTCGCCTTTGCCGAAAAAAGGAAGCAGGGCGGCATCATCGCCAATACCGAGTCCCGAGCGGGGTGCGGGAGCCTTGCTGCGTATCCATTCGATGAGGCTGAATTCGCTTTTCACTTGCCGCCCAGCGCCTCTTTGGCCAGAAAAAAATAGAAAATAAAAATCGAGTTGTGAAAAAGATGGAGAGTGATGGGGGCAATCAGGGAGCCGCGCTTCTCATAAATATACGAAAGCGCCATTCCGAGAACAAAAATAGGCCAAAAGGCGAACAGGTTCTGATGAATGACGGCGAATAAGGCGGAACTTAAAACCATGGCGGCGCCGGGACCCGCTTTTTTCTTAAAAAGCGTGTAGCAAAAGCCCCGGAAAAAAATTTCCTCCAGAAACGGTGCAATGATAGTGGCAAGAACCACCGAATAATAAATCATCCACCGGGATCCCTCCCCTTTTTCCAGGAGAATATTGACAAGCGGATGAGCCGGAGGCTGGTAAGCGAACAAATGGGCTATAAACGCCAAAAAAATCAAGACTGCGACAAATATGGGAAAAACTCCCAGGTATCCGATCATGCCCATCACCATCTCCGCAAACACTCCGCGGGGAGGGACACGGAACCCCAGGTCTTTCGCCTTTCCGCCATTCTGCCGGATCACATAGACCATAAAGTAAAGGCAGAGAAAATCCACAATCGTGGTCTGAATCAGCAGGATCAAATTAATGGAGAAATCCGGGAATACAAACTTCTGGAGAGCCACCAGAAAAACGTTTAAACCAAAGCTGGCGGCCAGAAAAAAAATGACGACCTTAAAAAGCATGGACGGCTTCCAGTCGGTTTTATCCAGATCATAAACACCGAGATTCCAGCTTTGCCGCCAGGCCGGGTTGAAGACCAGCGTAAGGTTAACAATCAGCCCAACCGTAAAAAAACCGGCCACGCAAAAAACAATAAGGGTCAAAAGTCCCGCGGCCCGGGGATTTTCTTTGATCAATTTCTGGAGAGCGGCCACCTCGTCCTTCATCACATCCTGACCCGACCCCGAAGAAGAGGCAGGTGTCGTCTGCTGGGCGCGCTGAAAAGCATCCGGCTGCGGGTTTTGCATCCCTTCCGTGGGCTTGCCATGAATCATCACCCACAGATAGGCGGCCAAAACAACCATCGAAAGAAGCGTAAAAGCCTTCTCCCGCTTAAAAAAATCGATCGCGTCACGGATCATAAGCAAAAAAGACGGCGCGCATTGGCCGTCGTCCTTTCCATAAGCGTTTCATAGGGTATTCCACGGATTTCTGCAGCAAGCCGGACCGTCTCAACCATATACCCCGATTCATTCCGCTTGCCGCGGACGGTTTGGGGTGAAAGAAACGGGGCGTCTGTTTCAAAAAGAAGGCGGTCTTCAGGACAAGCTTTGCAGGCGTCCCGAAGAGCTTCGTTTTTTTTGTACGTCAGCGGACCCGCGAAAGAAATATAAAATCCGAGATCCAGAAGAGGAAACATGGTTTCTTTGTCCGATGAAAAGCAGTGGATCACGCCTTTGTACAAAACCTGTGATTCTTCACGAAGCACCTGCGCGAGTGCCTCATAAGCATCCCGGCAATGAATGATGAGCGGCTTGCCTGTTTCCAGATGCATACGAATGAAACGCCGGAACACGGCCTTCTGGGTCTCATGGGGGGAATGCTCCCTGTAGAAATCAAGCCCCACTTCCCCAATCGCAACCATACGGGGTTCTTTCAGCAGTTCCTCGATTTCCGAATAAGCGGTTTCGGGGACATCTCTCGAATCATTGGGGTGTACGCCGGCTGAGGCATAGAGAGCGGGATGGGATTTCGCCAGCTCAAGGCATTTCCGGGAACTCTCAAGGTCTGTTCCGACATTGATAAGGGCTTCAACACCCGCCTCGAAAGCCCGGCTTAAAACAGCGTCACGGTCTTCGTCATAATCCGGAAAATAAAGATGCGCGTGGGTATCAACGAGGCCCATGATCAGTTTTTTGCCGTCTCTTCCTTCTCATCTTCAAGGCGCGGAAAAAGCGCGTCCCCGCGTTCCAAGACAGTTCCCGGCGCAACCAGAAACTTCTGAAAAGAGGCCGCATCCGGAAACAAAACCGTAGGGTCCAGTTTAATGCGGTTTAAAATTTTCTTGGACGTGTCCGGCAGAAATGCAATCAGGATCACGGCAATATGCGCCAGCGCTTCCGCGAGGGCGGCAAGCGTGCGGGCCAATTCAGGCTTTTTCGCAGGATCTTTGGCCAGCACCCAGGGTTTCTTCTCTTCCACAAACTGATTCGCACTCGTTATGACCGCCCACACGGCATCGAGGGCGGTTTGCGGATCATAGCGGCGCATCGATTCATTCACTTGATCCCAAAGGGCAAAGGTCTGAATCACCAGCGGCTCTTCACGCACGCCCTCCGCTTCCGGCATTTCAGAGGAAAAATACTTCTCCATCATCGAGGCCACACGGAACCACAGGTTCCCAAGATCATTGGCCAGATCGCTTGAATAACGCTGGCGTAAAAGGTCTTCTGAAAAAGCCCCATCCGAACCCACTTTCACTTCCCTGAGCATGAAGTAACGGAAAGCGTCCACACCGTAAACACGGCAAAGCACGACAGGATCCACAATATTGCCGCGCGACTTTGAAACTTTGGCACCAGAAAGGGTCCACCAGCCGTGAGCCAAAACACTTTTTGGCATTTCCAAGCCGCAGGCCTTGAGCATAATCGGCCAATAAACCGTATGCTGGCGGAGAATATCCTTTCCCACCAGATGAAGGTCCGCAGGCCAAAGAGCATTAAACTGTTTAGGGTCCGTGGTCACGCCAATAGCGCTGATGTAATTAATAAGCGCATCAAACCAGACGTAGACAACATGATCCGGTGAATTGGGATATTCGATTCCCCACTGAAGCCGCGCCTTGGGGCGTGTAATGCAAAGGTCTTCCAGCGGTTCCTTGAGGAACCCGAGAATTTCATTGCGCCGTATCTCTGGGAGAATGAACTCGGGATGCGTGTTGATGTAATCCAGAAGCCAGGTCTGATATTTTGACAGTTTGAAGAAGTAATTATTCTCGCTCAACTCCTGAACTTCGCGGCCGCAGTCCGGACATTTACCGTCCACCAGCTGAAGGCTGGTCCAGAATGTTTCACAGGGCGTGCAGTACCAGCCTTTGTATTCCGACTTGTAAATATCACCGCTGGCTTCCAGCTTAAGAAGAATATTTTTTACTTCCTCTTTATGGCGGTCTTCCGTGGTGCGGATAAAATCATCGTAGTCAATTCCCAGCAGACGCCACAATTCTTTGAACATCGGAACCATACGGTCAACGTAGTCGCGGGGCTCTTCTTTATATTCCCGCGCGGTTTTTTCGATCTTCGTGCCGTGTTCATCAGTCCCCGTTAGAAAGAAAACTTTTTTTCCGGTCCAGCGGAAATACCGGGTAAAGGTATCGCATAAGACATTCGTGTAAGCATGCCCGATGTGAGGTTTCGCGTTTACGTAATAAAGCGGTGTTGTAATGTAGATCGTTTTTTCAGATTTGGGCGCCATATTAAACCTTTAACATGTCAGGATTGGGAAGTGTCCGCTTCAGGCGCATCGCAAGCCGCGTCAGCGCGAGCTTTTGATTCACATTCGAGTCTAAAGCGTCTTTGGTTTCATAAATAATATCTATCGCTTCAAGCCAGGCAGGCTGATAAACCGACGATTCCGGAGCACCCGCGGTTTCAACCATCAGCTTTCGAAAATAAAAAAGCAGGCTGTCAAAAAGCTGAAAAAGCTGGTCCTTCGGCGTGCCTTGATACTCTTCAAAAAAATCATCCCACCGTTTTTCGCCTAAGCCCGACGGCTTCAACTCCGAGAGCGGCGCCTGCATGCGGTCAACGCCAGGCTTCAAACGGATTTCAAAAGAACGTGAGCGTATGGTTTCAAGCAGCGCATCCTTGCTTTCCACAAGCAGGCAGAAGACAGAGTGGGCAGGCGGTTCTTCAAGCGTCTTAAGAAGAAGGTTTTGCGAGTCCACGGTCATGCGTTCAGCCCGGCAAATGTTAAAAACTTTCCACTTGGCCTCAAAGGGTGAAAGCGCGCAGGCTGCGAGAACCTCCCTCACCTCATCAATTTTGATGGTGCGGACCTTGGGATCTTCCCCAACCCATTTCACATCCGGGTGGTTGCGCTCGAGAATTCTTTTTGAAATCGGTGTATCTCCGGCTGAACCCTCCCAAGCCAAGGAATCATTCAGCGCACAGGCAAACCCGGCAGCCAAAGCTTCCTGGATTTCCTGGGTACCTCCCGTAAAAAGATAGGTATGCGCAAGCCGCTTCTTTTCCACATGCATGCGGAGAATGCGCACGGCCTCATCCTGCCCTTGGAGATTAGCGAAGGACATTCAGAACCCTTTCCTGGACACATTTGGAAACTTCTTGGATTGTAAGCGCAGCGTCCACGACCGCATAACGCTTCGGGTTCTTGCGCGCAATGGAAAGAAAGCCCTGCCGTACCCGGCGGTGAAACTTGATCGATTCCTTTTCCATCCGGTCATGGCGGCCGCCCCTGGCCATGCCCCGGGCGGGATCAATATCAAGGATGATGGTCAAATCCGGTGAAAGGCCGCCGCGAACCCAGAGACGGCTCACGGTCTCAATCGCCTTCATAGGAAGCCCGCGTCCGTAGCCCTGATAAGCAAAAGTGGAATCTTCGAAACGGTCAAGGATCACGGCCATGCCTTTTGCCAAGGCGGGTATGATTTTCTCGCGTACCAGCTGAGCACGCGCGGCCAAGTAAAGAAGAAGCTCAGCTTCGGATACCATTCCCTTGTTTTGCGGATCCAAAAGAACGGTACGGATAGCCTCGCTCACGCGTGTGCCGCCCGGCTCACGAAGCAAAAGCACCTTCCGGCCTTTTTTGCGGAGAAACGCTGCAGTTTTGCGGATCTGAGTGCTCTTTCCACCGCCTTCCGTCCCTTCAAAAGTAATAAACAATCCTTTTTTCATACGTCCCATGTCCGCCGTTTTTTCTTCAGCGTCGAAAGTTCGCCTGGTTTTCCATCCTTCACCATCCAGCCCAAAGCCTGAATCTGATTGCGAAGTTCGTCGGATTTTGCCCACAGAGTCTTATTTGATTTGTCCGATGCAACCTGGCGCCGGACCTCTGTGCGCTCTTCCATTAAAAGAACAACCTCTTGGGGAATATCCTGCACGGCCGTCACATCAAAACCAAAAATCCTGTCAATCATCTTCAAAAAATCAAGGGCAAGATCAAGGGCTTCATCGTTCATTTCGGTTTCTCCGCGAAGCGCGAGCTGGGTATTGATCACTTTAATTCCGTCGAGGACGTCCGCAAGCGCGGCGGAAACATTCAAGTCATCTGAAAGCCATTTCTGAATATCATCGAGGCATTCGCCGAGAACCACCTTGTCATGTCCGGCATCATAGCCCCCCTGCCGCGACTGCCCTTTCCGGCTCAGGCACTGCCAGAAACATTCATCCAGCTTACGGATGAGCTCTCCCGCATCCTTAAGGCCGTCAAACGTGAAATTAAGAGAGGCCCTGTAATGAGTCGCGAGCAAGGCGCAGCGGATAGCCATGGGGTCATGGCCCTTGGCCAGAAGGTCACGGAGCGTATAAAAATTCCCTTTTGACTTCGACATCTTTTCGCCTTCTACAAGGAGAAATTTACAGTGCAGCCAGTAGTTCACGAACTGAACGCCGGTCGCGCCTTCCGACTGGGCGATCTCGTTTTCGTGATGCGGGAAAATCAGATCCTCGCCGCCCGCGTGAATGTCAAAACTCGGCCCCAGGCATTCCATACTCATAGCGGAACATTCAATGTGCCAGCCGGGACGCCCCTTGCCCCAGGGAGAATCCCAGGAAGGCTCCCCTTCCTTGGCCGCTTTCCACAGAACAAAATCGGACGCCTGCTCCTTGCTTTCATACTCGTCAGATTCCACACGTTCACTGGCTCCCACAACGTTCATCTCGAGTTTCTTCTTGGACAGCTTGCCATATCCGGGAAATTGAGCGACCCGGTAATACACCGAGCCTTCGGAAGTGTACGCAACGCCCTTCGCGATAAGTTTCTGAATCAGGGCCTGCATTTCAGGAATCTTCCGCGTTGCGCGAGGCTGTTCATGCGGAGCCAGGCAATTGAGCGTGTTGAGGTCTTCATTGAATGCCAGGATATACTTCGCCGTATAATCCTCCAGCCCCAGGCCTTCGCGGTTCGCACCCGCAATGGTTTTATCATCGACATCGGTGATATTTCCGACATGAAAAACCTCATATCCTGAAGCTTCAAGAAAACGCCTGAGTAAATCCTCAAACACAAACGCCCGGAAATTTCCAATATGCGCGTAGTCGTAGACGGTCGGGCCGCAGGTGTACATCCCCACCTTGCCCTCGCGGATCGGCTGGAACTCATCCAGCTTGTTGGTTAGTGTATTGAAGAATCGGATCGGCATATCGCTCAAAAAGACTCTCAGCATTTTTCTGCTTTTTCAAAGCGTGCTTTTGCGCGGTCAAGACCAAGAACCGGAAAAAGACGCTTCATTTCAGGTCCGTGTTCACGGCCGGTAAGAGCCATGCGGATCGGCATAAAAAGATTCTTGCCCTTTGCCTTCACCTTCGGCTTCAGCGCATTTACAAAATTCTCATACAAAGCTTCGCCTTCGCCAGCGAGAGAAGGAAGCACTTGAAGCGCGGCCCCGCAGACTTCACGGCCTTCCGGGCTTTCAAGCCAGGCCTTGTTCTCATAAGAAAAATCATCCGCAAGAAATGTAAGTTTTTCAGGCAATTGATCAAAACGTTCAATGTTGTCCTGAAAGACCGGCAAAACCTTGGCAAGAAGCGTCTCATCGATTCCTTTTGTAAAACCGCCGGATTTTAAAAAGGCGAAGGCCTTTACTGAAAATTCTTCGGCCGTCAAACGGCGGAGATGCTCCCCGTTCAGCCAATCAAGCTTATGGGGGTCGTAAATCGATGGGGCCTTGTTCACGCGGTCCAGACTGAAGAGGCTCTGCAATTCCTGCCATGACATGATTTCTCGGTTTTCGCCCGGAGACCAGCCCAGAAGCGCGATATAGTTGGCCAAACCGTAAGGCAGGTAGCCCTTACGGCGAAACTCGCGCACCGAAACATCTCCCAAACGTTTCGAGAGAGGTTCACCGCCCGGACCATGAATAAGCGCAAGGTGTCCGTACTGGGGCGGTTCAAACCCCATGGCACGCAGAAGCAAAATATGTTTGGGAGTATTGGAGAGATGATCTTCACCGCGGATCACGTGCGAAACCTTCATAAGCCCGTCATCAATGCAGACCGCAAGATGAAAAGTCGGGGAACCATCCGCTCGGACAATCACGAAATCACCGACCATGTCATCGAGATTAAAATGCACCTCTCCACGGACAAGGTCATGCAGGATAACCTGGGGATCTTCGACCCTGAAACGGATGGTGGGTTTAATTCCCCGGGCCTTCCGCGCTTCGATTTCCTGCGCCGAAAAATGACGGCCGCGGTTATCAAAACGCGGCGGCCGCTTCTCGAGTCGGGCCAGCCTTTTGGATTCCTCGGTCTCTTCTTCAGTGACGTAACAGTAATAAGCCTTTCCTTCAGCAAGCAATTTATCCACATAGGTCTTATAAATAGAAAGCCGCTCGGACTGAAGATACGGACCGAAAGAGCCTCCCGCCTCAGGGCCTTCATCCCACTGAATGCCCATCCAGCGGAGATCTTCCATCAACGCTTCCCGGTATTCCGGCTTGGAGCGTTCAAGATCCGTGTCTTCAACACGGAGGATAAATTTTCCGCCCTGGTTTTTTGCAAAAAGGTAGTTAAAAAGAGCCGTGCGGACATTTCCAAGGTGAATGTAACCTGTCGGCGACGGCGCAAATCTCACTCTGATCATTTCTTGTTCCTCAATCTTTTAAGAATGCTCTTGCACGTGTTTGCCTAACGGCGTATGGCTCGCCGGCAATGATCCCGAAACTTTTCATTCATGATCTTGCATTTGTCATCGGTAATTGCCGTTACGGCCGCCACCTGATCAATGCAGTCATGGACCATCCCGGGGATTTCAATAAGGTCACAATTCAAAACATCTTTCTCTTTGACCGAAATATCGATAAGGCAGCCGCTGCGCATGCCGGGGTCCGGAAACAGGAAACACTTTTCGAGCGTCTCTTCGGACGGGCCTCGGCTCGTGCCCTGATCCCCCAAAAAACCTCCCGAGGCAAAGCCCAAAGCCGGGCTCAAAATCAGCAAAGTGAGCAATGTCCTTAGATTTCTAAAAAAGCTCATTTTCAAACGGCTCTTTCCGTTGAACGAACCATGGTGACAAGCGCCTCTGCGGTGACAGCCAGACCTGATCCCTCGGCGCCTAACCCTTCCGCTGTTTTTGCCTTCACCGACACAGCATCCTCTTTCAACCCCAGAAGGGACCCGATTTTGGCGGCCATTTTTCTTTTGTACGGCCCCAGTTTCGGGCGTTCCAATGTCACCACCGTATCCACATGAACAGGTTTCCAGCCGTCCTTCAAAGCTTCCTTCATAACAGCTTCAACGAATTTGGAACTCGACATGCCTTTGAATTGAGGACTTTTGTCGCTGAACCAATCCCCAATATCACCTTTACAAAGACCGCCCAGAATAGCGTCCACGATGGCGTGCAAAAGCGCGTCCCCGTCGGAATGCCCAAGAGGGCCCAGGGTATGCGGGATCTTAAGACCGCCGAGCCAAAACTTTCTGCCCTTCACAAGCCGGTGAGTGTCACGGCCAAGACCGGTTCTGGTTTCCACAGTTTCCCTCCCGCGCAAATAAGCTTCCGCCAGATCAAAATCCTGAAGCGTCGTAATTTTGGGGTTCCAGGCGTCATGAGTCACGATTCTGACCCTGCCGCCCACGGCCTCTACCAGCGATGCTTCGTCGGTAGCCTGGAGTGCGTTTGGGAGAGTTTCATACGCTTTCATCAGCAGGCTGCGCCGCGCAAACTGGGGTGTTTCTGCAGCAAATAAAACATTTCGATCGAGCGTTCTTTCGATTCCGAAAGTTCTGACGTTGACCTGCTTCACAGTCGCGGCAATCGGAGACGCCAGAACCGCGGCATCCGCCCCCCGGGCTTCACGCATCAGCTTTCGAACCGACTCAGGGGCAATCAGAGGCCGCGCACCGTCATGCACCAGGACCCAGACACTTTTGGGATTTGTTTTCTTCAAGGCTTTGAGCACTGATTCAGCGCGGGTTGCTCCGCCCGCGGTAACGCTGACGTCTGAGAGGCCTTGAAGTTTTAACAGGCCCCGGGTCTCAGCGACAGCTGCCGAGGGAACCGCTAAAATAATTTCGCGGATGGCCGGAACTTTTTTAAGCGCCAGCAAGGCATGCACTAAAACCGGTTTGCCCGCCAGGTCGACAAAAACCTTGGAAGCTTTTTTTGAAGCTCCCTTTAACCGTCCGCGGTTTTCAAGCGCTTTGCGGAACCTTTCACCGGAACCGCCGCCCGCGATAATCAGGGAAACGCGTTCCATGTCAGACGTGTTTGGACGCGCCTGAATCGCCCGCCGGTGACTGCGCCCGCAGTTCGTCTTGTCTGGGTGAACGCCCGCGGTTTCTATCTCCTCCGCCGTCAGAATCATCTGACAGTCGCGCGAAAATCATGCGCCCGGCTTGAGTCTGGAGAACGCTGGTGATCGTGACGCTGAGAGTCTGCCCCATGCGGCGGCGGCCGTTATCCACGACAACCATTGTTCCGTCATCAAGATACGCGACACCCTGATCGGGTTCTTTTCCCTCTTTCAAAATCTTGACCTGCATCAATTCCCCAGGCATCACGATGGGCTTCAGGGCATTGGCCAGCTCATTAATATTGAGAACCTTGACGCCTTGCAGCTCCGCAACCTTGTTCAGGTTGTAGTCGTTGGTAAATACCTTGGCATTGAGAACCTGCCCCATCTTCACAAGCTTGGCATCCACGGTATTGAATTCCGGGAAATCCATTTCATTGATTTTCACTTGAACATTGGGGTTGCTCTTGATGCGGTTCAAAATGTCGAGTCCTCGGCGGCCGCGGTTGCGTTTAAGCGGGTCTGAAGAATCCGAAATCAACTGCAGCTCTTTCAGAACAAAGCGCGGAAGAATCAGTTTCCCGGTCAGGAAATGGGTTTCACAGATGTCCGCGATGCGGCCGTCAATGATCACACTGGTATCAACTAAAATAAGCTCTTCGCCGGATCCCTTGGTATCAAGCTTCACAAAGGGAATGATCAGGGTAAACTCGTCCTGCCCCCGGAGAATGGTCACAATCCCAAGATAGGTAAAGATAATCGCCGTGGAAGCGCCGAACTGCTTGAGAGCGTCCACCGGAAAATCCAGGGCCACCATAACGGACATCAGCAGTTTGTGAACCAGCAGGCCGAGCGCCGCTCCGATAATGATGGAGAGGATATTGCGGACCGTGAAACGCTTAAAGAAGATGTCGATGGAGACAATGAGTGTTCCGAGAAGAAGCCCGATGCCCCCCCGGACCAGCGGAAGATCCGAAAGCTGAAGACTGTGAAACCAGGGATTGTCCGAATAATAAGTGTAAAGACCGCAGCCCAGAATGAATAAAATCCGGATGACAAGGATCATATGAAGAACTCCTCAATGTGAAAAAATCATGAAAATGAAAAGAATGAAAAAACATGCGCCCTCTTAAAAAATAAAAAACATCTATGGACTTGCTTAAGACACTATTTAAAAAGCCTCACTACCTGGCCAAAAAAATCCGTCAAAACTAAAAAAGCCCGAGAAACTTGCCGCCCCCGTCTTTCTTCATCAACCGCCAGGGGTGGGTCTTGATTTCCTTCACAAAAGCGAGAAGTTCATTGTGAAGATCGTCGGTCATGAGAAGTTTCCCTGCGGATCCTTCTCCCGACTCAACCTTGCTTAAAATCTGATTCATCGCTTCCGAGGAATCGTGAAGGTTTTGGAGCGTGTCTTTCATGTCCGTCTCAGAACCCTCCATCACCTTACTGAGAGAGCCTGTGAGCTTTTCCATGTTGATGAGCAGGCTTTTGAGCGTCTGGCCATTGTCATCAGCACCCACGGCATTGCGGAAACTGCCTAGAACAGATTCAAGATGGGACGCGATCGCATGGGCCTTTTCAATGAGCTCCTCAAGGGGCACGGGGTTTTCACCTTCCAGAACAGTGCCCGCTTTCAGCATCGGAGCATTTCCCTCTACCGGAGAAATTTCAATATGCGGTTCACTCAAAATGTGCGTGCCCCGGATATAAAATTTATAGTTCTCACGGATCTCGACGCCATTGTTGATAAAAAGCGTAATTTTGACGCGTGTGCGGCCGAGATTCGGGTCAAAAATCAAATCGACCTTATCCACTTCGCCGATGCGAACCCCGGCCATACGCACAGGAGCACCTTTATCCAGAATGCTGACGTATTCATACATCGCGCTGATCTTATAGCCGGGCCGGAAAAGGTAGACACCGCTGACAAAAAACAGGGTCAGCGTCAAAACAATAAAACCCACGATGACAAACATTCCAACCATCACTTCGTTGCGCTGCTTTTTCATTGCTCCCTGCCTGTTCTTTGATCTAAAAAGGTTCAGATGTTCGAAGAGTCCCGGTCCTGCTTAATGGGACCTTCGGCCGATCCGCTTATAAACTGCCGGATGACCGGGTTATCAGATTTTTTGATTTCATCCGGTGTTCCGATGCCGATGAGGACGCCCTGATAAAGCATCGCGATCCGGTTTCCAACTTTAAAAGCACTGGTCATGTCGTGGGTCACCACAATCGAAGTGACTTTCAGCTTCGCCTGCATCCGCAGGATCAATTGGTTAATAACGTCCGAATTGATCGGGTCCAACCCCGTTGTCGGTTCATCATAAAGAATAATTTTGGGCTCGTTGCAAATGGCCCGGGCAAGACCCACTCGCTTTTTCATTCCTCCGGAAAGTGCGGCGGGCATTTTTTCCTCAACGCCCGCGAGACCCACCATCCCCAGCTTTTCACGGACTTTGTTTCGAATTTCTGACTCTGAAAGCTTCGAATTTTCATAAAGCGCGAACCCTACGTTTTCCTGCACCGTCAACGAGTCAAAAAGAGCGGCGCCCTGAAAAAGCATTCCCAGCTTAGGGCGGAACTCATTCATTTCATGCGCTGGCAGGCTAAAAATATCCGTCCCGTCAATCATGACGGTTCCCTGGTCGGGATCCAGTAATCCGACGATATGTTTTAAAAGTACGCTTTTCCCGCAGCCTGACTGCCCAATAATGACAATCGTTTCCCCATTACGAATCTCAAGATTAACGCCCTTCAAAACATGCTGACTGCCAAACCACTTGTGAAGATCACGAATTTCAATCATAATTTTTCAGCGTTTCCGTCTTCCGGGGGCAAAAAAATCCTTGCTTAAAAGAAATAAAAAAACGCTGTAAACAGCGCATCGGATGCGATCACAAGGACAAGAGCCGCCACCACGGCAAGCGTTGTGGCACGGCCAACACCTTCAGCACCCCCGGTAGCACGAAATCCAAAATAGCATCCCACCACCGCGATAATGCCTCCGAAAACAAAGGCCTTGATCAACCCCGTCATCACATCTTTAACGATCAAAACCGTCGCGCTGCGCGTGATGTACTGATGGGAACTCATGCCCAGCTTAAAAACCGAAATCAGGTAGCCGCCCAGCATACCGATGGTGTCTGCGTAAACCGTCAGGAGAAAGAGCATGAAAAACGCGGCCACAAAACGCGGCACAACAAGGTAACGGATAGGGTCTACGGCCAGCACTTTCATAGCGTCAATCTGCTCAGTCACTTTCATGGTGCCAAGCTCCGCCGCCATAGAAGCGCCCACACGTCCGGCCACGACCATGGCGGTAAGCACAGGGCCAAGCTCACGGGTGATGGACATAGCCACAAGGTCGGCAATGAATTGCTCGGCCGCAAAAAGACGCAGCTGGTAAGCCGATTGGAGAGCCAAAACCATTCCGGTGAAAAGGGCGGTCATCGAAACCAGAGGCAGTGAAGTCACGCCGATTTTGTACATCTGATCGAGCGTCAAATCCCACTTGAGTTTGGTTTTGAAAAGTGTCCGGAGAGTATCCTGCAGGAGAATGCTCAATCCGCCGGCATGGCGCGAAAGCTCAATGGCCATGACACCCACGGTTTGAATGGCCGTTCGGACAGGCACTAATTTTCTCAAGACAGCGTAGGTTGTTTTCAAAACTCTTTCCGCCGGGGAACCCCTGTTGTGGGCTGATCGATCGAGAGCGGTGGCAGCCTAACAAAGCTGCGTTTTCAAAAAATTATCCGCTTCTCTAAAAACTCTTCAGCTCGCCTTTTCGAAAGTCACAATATCGCCGCGAAGTTCCGCCTTGATTTTGTCACCTTCCTGGAATTTTCCGGAGAGAATGTCTTCGGCAAGAACATTCTCAAGATACTTCTGGAGTGTTCTCTTGAGCGGCCGGGCGCCAAAAACAGGGTCATAGCCTTTATCGATCAAAAACTTGATCGCCTCCGGACTCAGGACAAGCTCCATGTTCTTTTCCTTGAGCCTGTCTTTGACCTCTTTGAGCTCAAAACCAATAATCTGCTCAAGATCCTGACGAACCAGCGGGTGAAACACGATGGTGTCATCAATACGATTGAGGAACTCGGGCCTGAAAGCACGCTTGATTTCATCCAGCAGGCGGCGCTTCAAGGCTTCGTAGTCGATTTCCACTTTTTTCTCAATAAATCCCATGCTGCTTTTCTGCACAAGATCTGCACCGACGTTCGATGTCATGATGATCACCGTGTTGCGGAAATCCACCTTGCGTCCGAAAGAATCCGTCAACCGTCCTTCTTCCATCAATTGAAGGAGGATATTGAAGACGTCGGGATGGGCTTTTTCGATTTCGTCAAAAAGCACAACCGAGTAGGGACGGCGGCGGACTTTTTCCGTCAGCTGACCGCCTTCTTCGTAGCCCACGTATCCCGGAGGCGCTCCGACAAGGCGGGAAACGTTGAATTTTTCTCCGTATTCCGAGCAGTCCACAACAATCACCGCATCGCCGTCGCCGAACATGAATTCAGCCAGAGCGCGCGCCAAAAGGGTTTTACCCACGCCTGTAGGACCGAGGAAAATAAAAGTCCCGATCGGGCGGCGGGGGTTGCGGAGACCGGAACGGGAACGGCGCACCGCGTGCGAAATCGCGCGGATCGCTTCATCCTGGCCGATCACCCTTTTATGAAGTTCCTCCTCCATGCGAAGAAGGCGGGACGTTTCTTTTTCTTCAAGCCGGGCAAGAGGAACGCCTGTCCACTTTGCGACGATATTGGCAATGTCCTCTTCCGTGACCTGAACCTCAACCTCGGATTTAGATTCCTTCCAGCGTTTCTTGACGTTAAGCAATTCTTCTTTTGCCTTGCGCTCATCGTCACGAAGTTTGGCGGCTTTCTCAAAATCCTGCGCCTTGATCGCGGCTTCTTTCTCGCGTTTAAAGGCTTCGATTTCGGATTCCAGTTTTTTCAGATCCTTCGGCATCGTTGTCATCGAAAGACGCGCGCGGCTGGCGGCTTCGTCGATAAGGTCAATGGCCTTATCCGGAAGGTAGCGCCCGCTGATGTAACGTTCCGAAAGCTTCACAGCCGCTTCAATGGCTTCATCGAGAATTTTTACGCGATGGTGGGCTTCATATTTGTCGCGAAGACCTTTTAAAATCTGGATGGCTTCATCGACTGACGGCGGATCCACCATAATCGTCTGAAAACGGCGGGCCAGCGCGGCATCCTTCTCAATGTATTTGCGGTATTCATCAAGTGTCGTGGCTCCGATGCACTGAATTTCGCCGCGGGAAAGCGCGGGTTTCAAAATATTCGAGGCATCGATTGCGCCTTCCGCTCCTCCGGCTCCCACCAAGGTGTGAATTTCATCAATAAACACCATGACATTGTCCGAACGGCGGATTTCATCCATAACCGCTTTGATACGCTCTTCAAATTGACCGCGGTATTTTGTTCCGGCCACCATCAAAGCCAGATCCAGCACCACAATCCTCTTGTCGAGCAGGATTTCCGGAACATCGCCCGTGATAATGCGCTGAGCAAGACCTTCTACAATCGCGGTTTTACCCACACCCGCTTCTCCAAGCAAAACAGGGTTGTTTTTGGTGCGGCGCGCCAGAATCTGAATCACGCGTTCGATTTCTTCCTGACGGTTCACCACAGGATCCAATTTGCCTTCCCTGGCCATCTGGGATAGATCCCGGCCAAAGGCATCCAGTGCGGGTGTTTTCGCTTTTCCTTTTCCCGCGCTGCCGACAGAAGAACCCCCGCCTCCGCTTGCGCCCGGGCCGCCCTGACCTGAAGAACCGCTGGGGGTGGAAGAGCCTAGAAGCTTGATCACTTCCGCACGGACTTTATTCAAATCCAGCCCCACATTCATAAGCACGTGGCTGGCAACGCCCTCGCCTTCCTTGATCAAACCCAAAAGAAGGTGCTCCGTGCCGATGTAGTTGTGCCCGAGACGCCGGGCTTCATCCATAGCCAGTTCAATGACCTTCTTGGCTTTGGGGGTGAAGGGAATATCTCCCGAAACAATCGTGGCTGGGCCGAATTGAACCAGCTTTTCAACTTCCAGCCGGATCGTATCCAGTGAAAGGCCGAGGTTTTGAAGAACGGCCGCGGCAACGCTTTCGCCTTCCTTGATCAAACCAAGCAGGATATGCTCGGTGCCGATGTAATCGTGGTTAAAACGCTTGGCTTCTTCTTTTGCCAGGATAATGACTTTTCTCGCTCTTTCAGTGAAACGGTCAAACATCGCAAACCTCCGCGGTTAAAACAATATCGGATATGATAATTTCGTTAAACTAACCCTGTTACTGCCATCCTCTAATTTTCGACTTTTCCGGCAAACCATTGACTACCTAAAGCGTAATTCCCGAAAGTTTCTCCCGAATAAGACGGGCCCGGGCCTCATCCCGCTCCCCGGCGCTCAAACCTGCCCCGGACGCCTTCTGCAGATGCGCGGGCTGAATCAGAAGAAAAAGCAAGTTAAGGTCCGAACGGGTTAACGAGGTTTTTACAAGCCCTGTGTTCGCACCCAGTTGAACCAGCGACAAAAGCTGAGTCGCTTCCGAAGAAGAGATGATGCGGGCTGACTTTAGAGTTCCAAGCGCGCGCCAGATCTGGTCTTCAAACTTGGCCTGCTTTTTTTGGACCAGATGAGCGCGGGCTTCCTTTTCATGGTCAACGACCTGATGAATAACACGCTCAAGGTTGTCAATAATCTCATCCTCACGCTGCCCCAAGGTCATCTGATTTGAAAACTGGAAAAGATTTCCCGTGGCTTGAGTACCTTCCCCGTACAAACCCCGGGCGGCGACATTCAACTTGGCCAAAGCCTGGAGAACTTTATGCACCTGCTTGGTAAGCACCAATCCGGGAAGGTGCAGCATCCCCGACGCCCTAAGCCCTGTTCCCACATTCGTTGGGCAGGCGGTCAAATACCCCAGATTCAAACTGAAGGAGTATGAGATTTTCTTCTCCAGGTCATCATCCACGCGGCTGACCAGCTTCCAGGCCTGCATCAGATTCAGCCCGGGCTGGAAAGACTGAAGGCGCAGGTGGTCCTCTTCCAGAACCATCACGCTGACCCCTTCGTCCGGGGAAATAAGGACTGCATTTTCGGCGCGTTCCTCCGCGTGCTCACGGCTGATTAAATGGCGCTCCAAAAGGAATTGCCGGTCAAGTTCCGTCAACTCGGAAGACAGCAAGAAGTGGGACTCTTTAAAAGCCGCATTTTTTTTCACCGCAGCTTCCACAAGGGCGACGATTTCATGGCGCTGCCCGGGTGAAAGTTTTTGATGAAACGGAAACCCGGAGATGTTGCGGGCAAGGCGGAGGCGGGAACTGACCACGACATCGCCCAAAGGGCCTTCGGTTTTGAGCCACTCCACCGGTTTTTTAATCAATGCGTCGAGAGAATTCATTTTTTCTTTTTACCCTTTTGGGTTTTATGTTCCATCTCTTTGATTTCATCACGGATCCGGGCCGCATCTTCAAAAGCTTCCAGTTCGACGCTTTTACGCAAGCGTTCCTGCAGAAGCCTTAGGTCGTAGGCCGCTTTTTCCGGGGTCGAAAGGCGCGCCGGCTGTTTTCCTACGTGGTGCGTGGAGCGCTGCACACGTTTGATCAAAGGCAGCAGAATTTTAGAAAGCCCTTGATAGCAGGACGCGCAGCCTAACCGCCCTGTTTTCGCAAACTCCTCATAGGTCATACCGCACTCCGTGCACTGCGCGGCCGGAGGAACCGCTGTCCCTGGAAGCGGGCTGCCCGCGGCCGCTGAAAGCCCGCCCAAAAGATCCCCTAGTTGAAAGTGGGTTTTAAAATCAGTCCCTTTCTCCTGGGCACAGGCCTCGCACAAATGGACTTCCAGCATCTGATCCTGAACAATCTCGGTCAGATGAAGGGTTGCTTCCTGATTACCGCAAATATTACAAATCATAGGCCCGTTTAAACCTTGTACCGGACGCCGTCTTTTGCAGTCAGCGCCTGGAACCCTTGGCGAAGACGAAGCGTGATTGGACCGGGCTTTCCGGAGGCAATTTCCCGTCCGTCGATTTTCACAACTGGAATCACTTCCGCCGCAGTCCCTGTCAAAAAAACTTCGTCGGCGTTGAAAAGATCATGCCGTGTCAGAACCTGCTCACGGAATTCGATTTTTTTCTGAGCAGCCACTTCAATGATTGCCCCGCGCGTAATTCCGTTGAGCGAGCCCAGATAAACCGGGGGCGTCATCAGCACTGGTTTTTTACTCCGCCCTTCGGCCTTGACCATAAAAACGTTGTCCCCTGAGCACTCCGCGACATACCCCTGGTGATTCAGCATAAGGGCCTCGACGCAGCCGGAATTTTTGGCTTCAATTTTGGCGAGAATATTGTTGAGGTAGTTCAAACTCTTCACTGCCGGGCTGACCGCTTCCGGGAAATTGCGCACCGTCGGCACGGTCACAATCTGCAGTCCCTCGCTGTAAAAGGCCTCGGGATAAAGCGCGATCTTGTCGGTAATGATGAAAACAGAAGCGACCTTGCATTTGGCTGGATCCAGCCCCAAATCGCCCACCCCGCGGGTGACCACAACCCGGATGTAGCCGTCCATGAACTTGTTCCGTTTAAGCGTATCAACAATAGCCTTCTGCATTTCTTTCTGCGTCATCGGGATCCGGATCATAAGCGTATGCGCCGATTCCCAGAGACGGTCCAAATGCTCCTGAAGCTTGAAGACCAGGCCCTTGTAGGTACGGATCCCCTCAAAGACACCGTCGCCATAAAGGAGTCCGTGATCAAAGACTGAAATTTTGGCTTCACTCTTGGGGTACCATTTCCCGTCGATGTAAATCTGAAGTTCCATACTTCTCTCCTGTAATTTAAATTTGTTCCGGAGGGCGCAGGGCCTGAAGAAACCGGCTGGGCCGGATCAAAAGGATAGGTCAGCTCCGAATATCAAAGATTAAGAAATGCGTGAAATATTGACTTGTCTTGTGTCCCGTCGAAGCAGGACACCGTCCGTGATCCGGTAAACCTGTTCATGCCGCGCAGCCATGGATTCGTCATGCGTGACCACCACAAAGGCGATCCCCTCGCGCCGGTTCAAATCTTCCATCAAAGACACGACGGACGCGGCAGTCTCCACATCAAGGTTTCCCGTCGGTTCATCGCAGAGCACCACGGACGGTCGGTTGACGAGCGCCCGGGCCATCGCAGCCCTCTGTTTCTCTCCGCCCGACAACTCCGCCGGATAATGCTCAGCGCGGCTGTACAGTTTTACTTTTCTCAAACATTCTTTAGCCCATTTAGGGTTGGGCTTTCCCGCGATCAAACTCGGAAGCAGGACATTTTCAAACAGCGTGAGTTCCGGCAAAAGATGATAAAACTGAAAGACCAGTCCAATGCGGCGGTTACGGATCCGGGAAAGCTCCTTTTCGCTCATCTCGGTCATATCTTCGCCTTCAAAAAGAATTTTTCCGCCGCTCGGCTGATCCAAGCCGCCCAGCAGGTGAAGAAAAGTCGATTTACCGGAACCGGAACGGCCTACGACAAACGCCATATCCCCCCGCGCAAGAGAAAAATTGATCCCTTTCAAAACACAAAGGGTTCCGGTCGGCATGTCGTATTCTCTCGTCACATTGAACACACTGAAAAGTTCGCGCGGCTGGCTACTCATAACGCAGGGCCTCCACGGGATCCAGCGCAGCCGCACGTCCGGCGGGATAAATACCGGCAAGGATCGAAGCAAGCATGGCAAAGGCCACTACAACCACCACATCGGGGGCATGGACTTCCGCGGGAATTTTGTCAAAGAAGTAAATGTCGCTTGGAAAAACCTCAAGCCCCGTGGTTTGTTTAAGAAAATCCGACACCGGATTAAGGTTAAAAGCCAACAGCAGACCGGCGCCAGCACCAAAGGCCACGCCAAAAACTCCGACACTGAACCCTTCCATCATAAAAATCCGGCGGATGCTCGCGCTAGTGGCCCCGAGTGCTCTCAGGATACCGATGTCCTTGGTCTTCTCCATGACGATCATGATCAAGGTGGACACAATATTGAATGCCGCGACAAGAATGATAAGCGCGAGAAGAATGGTCATCACCGACTTCTCCACTTTCAGGGCCTGAAAAAAATTATGGTTCATGTCGTACCATGACCGGAGATAGTAGTCCGGTGTAAAGTAACTCTGCAGAAAATATTTCCACTTCTGGGCGTCATCCACGTCGTTGAACCGCAGGCTGATCCCCGAAACCCGGGTTCCCATCCGGTAAACATTCTGGGCCTCGTGAAGACTGATGAGCGCAAGCGAGGTGTCAAAGTCATTCATCCCCACGCGGAAAATTCCTTTGACAAGAAAAGTCCGGCTTTCCGCGCGGACCGCCAGAAGGTTATTGCCCGGATCCTTGAAGGGTGAAATCAAATCCACGCGATCACCGATTCTGACCTGAAGAAGGTCGGCAAGGGTTTCCCCGATCACAACCCCCCCCAGGCTTTCCTCTCTCGTTTCTTTGAAAAAGAGCATTTTCCGGTGCGTGGTCGAGACCTGCTGGGAAGTCAGGTCCAGCATTCCGAAAATCATGTGCTGCTGATAGACGCCCATGTCTTCGCGCTCAGTATCCATCCCCTTCACCAGAACACCTGTCGCGTTTGCGCTGGAGCGGAGAATCCCCTGCCCTTCGATGTAGGCGGAAAGTGTTTTAATTCCCTGAATGCCATGCTCTTTGATTTTTTCAATTTCAGCATCCACGTTGTCCAGACCGCCGACTTTCTCGATGCGCAGATGCGGCTGGACATTCACGATCTTTGATTTGAGCTCCCGGTCAAAACCGCTCATCACGGCCATCACCACGATAAGGGCCATGACTCCCACCCCCACACCCAGCACGGAAATGACCGTGATGAGGGAAATAAACCCTGTCTGGCGGCGGGCACGTAAATGTTTCATCGCGATAAAGGATTCAAAACCCATAATCGTAATTCCGGATTTTTAACAAGCTGGTTTACGAAACCGATTCTTCGTTTTCGATTTTTTTAGGGGCTCCCGATTCGGGTTTCATCTGGGGGAATAAAATAACGTCCCGGATCGAGCTTTGATTGGTTAACAACATCACAAGGCGGTCAATTCCGATCCCAAGACCGCCCGCGGAAGGCATGGCATACTCAAGGGCCGTAAGAAAGTCTTCATCGATTTCCTTATGCTCGCCAATCATTTTGCGCTGTTCTTCAAGGCGCTGCCGCTGAACATGCGGATCGTTCAGCTCTGAAAAGGCATTGGCGATTTCCATGCGCGCCACAAAAAGTTCAAACCGGTAGACCAGAGAAGGGTCCTCGTCCTTGGCCTTGGCCAAGGGGGTCATGACTGTCGGGTAATCAATCACAAAAGTCGGATCCCAAAGCGAAGCCTCGACTTTTTCGCCGAAGACCTCATTGAGCACATCAATGTCTTCGTCCTTTTCTGAAAAAGGCACGTGCAGCTCGCGAGCCGCCTTACGAACATCGCAGGTCCGGAAATCCATCCCTGTGCTTTCCTTGAGCGCGTCATAAAAACTGATTCTCTTCCAGGGGGTTTTGTAATTGATCGTTTTATCCCCAAAAGGAATTTCATAAGTCCCATGAAGGGCAAACACCAGCCCCGCGATCAGCTCTTC
Source organism: uncultured bacterium (assembly GCA_964434115.1). Taxonomy (GTDB): domain Bacteria; phylum Omnitrophota; class Omnitrophia; order Omnitrophales; family Aquincolibacteriaceae; genus ZLKRG04. Next base: position 280,904 of record CAYSSX010000003.1, on the reverse strand, counting down.
GGTAATGGCCATCATGTCATGGTAATCAGCATAAGCCTCATAGAGTTCCAGCATCGTGAACTCAGGGTTGTGCCGGACCGAAATGCCTTCGTTGCGGAAATTGCGGTTGATCTCATAAACCTTTTCAAACCCGCCCACAAGAAGACGCTTTAAGTAAAGTTCAGGGGCCACGCGCAAGTAGAGGTCAATCCCTAAAGAATTGTGGTGCGTCTCGAAAGGCTTCGCGCGGGCGCCCCCGGGAATCGGCTGCATCATGGGCGTTTCCACTTCCATGAAACCGCGTTCATCAAGGAAACGCCGGATATCCCGGAGAATTTGGCTGCGCGCCTTAAACGTCTTACGGACATCATCATTGACAATCAGATCCACGTAGCGATGCCGGTAGCGGGTTTCAACATCTTTCAGGCCATGCCACTTTTCCGGTAGCGTCCGGACAATTTTGGAAAGAAGCGTCAGCTTTTCAACCCGGATAGTTTTTTCACCGGCCTTGGAAACAAACAGCTCGCCTTCAATGCCCGCAATATCCCCAAGCGAAAGCCCCAGAATCTCCTCAAAAAGAGCATCACCGACAATATCCTTTTTCACATAAAGCTGCATCCGCGCAAACTCGTCCTTTAAATCAAAAAAAGCGCTTTTACCCATAATACGTTTGGCCATCAGCCGGCCCGCGGTTCGGACCTTCCGGCCTTCTTGAAAATTTTCGATGATGGAGGAGACGGCTTCTTTAGGCAGAAAACGCCCGCCGTACGGGGTAAGCAGTTTTTCCATAAGTTCCTAGACCCTTGATTTTTAACGACTTAAGAAAAATAAATAGAGGGGATTATAGTACGGGGAGGGAGAAACTGTCAACGAAACGGGTCGGCCCCTTCTTTCTGCTTCCGGAAAAGCCGCTGCCGGCCAAAAGGCCGGGTCATCACCACCAGAACCGGAAGAACGAGAAGTGTGCAAATCATGGATAGAAAAATAGTTAGGCTTGTCAAAACCCCAAACTGAATCGTGGGACGGAAACCGGCGAAAACACTGGTTCCAAACCCCACCACCAGAATCAAGGTTGAAATGAACATGGCTTGCCCCGTATTCCGGTAGGTATGGTGCAGCGCCTGAAGATAATGGCCTCTTTTTTCAAACTCCAGCTGGAAGCGGTGCAAAAACCGGATAGAGGAGTCTACGACAAGTCCCAGCACAATACTTGAGATCATCGCGGTTGAGGTGGAAAGCTCAACATGAAGGAATCCCATAATGCCATAGGTCAAAAGAATCGGAACAATGTTGGGCACTGCCGCAAGGAGCCCCATTTTAAGAGAGCGGAAGATCAAGGCAATGACCAGAAAAATAGACGCAAAGGCAAAACCAAAACTCATCATCTGCGAATGGACAAGATTCTCAGCCATTCTGCCGAGAAGCACCACATGGCCCGTCATCAGGGTCTCAAAATAGGGCGAAAGTTTTTTCTGCATATAGGCGCGGGCCTTTTTTTCGACAAGCTTCCCCTCCCGGGTTCCGACCGCTTTCATCTGGGCCTGAAGGCGGACCTCCTTCAAATCCCGCGACATCATGCTCCAGGTTTCAGGGTTATCGTCAGCGGTAATCCCTTTAAAGTATCTTTCCAAGTCTACCTGTCCCGGAATGACGTAGGCCTCGGGACTCTGCTTGCGGGCAAGGTGAATTCTTTTAATCAGCGTCGTGATGCTGTTCACGTTTGAAATTTCAGGCATCTGTTCAAGAAAGGTTTTAAAAGCATCCAGGCGCTTCAGGGTTTCCTGATTCACGATCGTCGAACCGTCACGCGTTCTGAGAACAAACCCCAGCGTGTAAACGCCCAAAATATGCTCGTCGATGAATCGCGTAGAAACGGCGAGCGGAGAATCGGGCTTCAGCTGCTTGACGATATTCGTATCCACATTGAGTTTTTTAATTCCCGCCGCCGAAAAAGCCACGGAAACAACAACAATGGCCAGAATCACCCACTTCCACCGGTGTTCAAGCTTCTCAAGGAACCCCACAAGGATCTTGTTAAAAAAATGCCGGTCATTGAAATCACGGGGTCTCGCTCTGTAGGGAAGGGACAAAAGCAGTACGGGTGTCAAAAGCATCGCAACCAGAAAAGAGTAAAAAGACCCAAGCGCGGCAAAGAGACCAAAACTCCGGATCGCGGGAACACTGTCCAAGGCCAAGGAAAGAAAACCCAGCACCGTCGTGGCGTGCGTGAGCAGGCTCGGAAGCCCCAGCTGTTCCATGGTCAAAACAACGGACATCCGCAGGCTGGGATGATGCGCGCGGATATCAAAAAACAAATTCATAAAATGAATGGAGTTCACCACCGTGATGATCATAAGAACCGGCGCAAGAAGAGAGGTGACGAGATTCAGTTCCTGCCCAAAGAAGGCAATAGAACCAAAAGTCCAGGCCAGCGTGACAAAGACTTTGGAAAGGGCCAGGATGACGCACGGAATGCTCCGGTAAAATAAAAAGGTCGCCGCGATTAAAAACGCCGTAATCATCGGGACAAAAGTGAACTGGTCTTTACGGATAAGCCTTACAAATTCATACTGCTCGACGGGGGCGCCTGCCATATAAAATTTAACCCCGCCGTGTTTTTCCTCGGTCCGGAAAATGGCCTTCAGATGTTCGATCAGAACCCCGCTTTCCTTGTCCTTGGAGGTTTTCACGCGAATGATTAAATTCGCGGTCTTTCCGTCATGGGAAACGAGATTGTTAAGATAAAGTTCGTTCGAGAGGATATCGCTGCGAGCCTCATCCATCGGGCGGCTCCCCTCCATCACCCCTTCAAGGGCGGGAACAATTTTCACGCCGAACCTTTTATGGCGGATATCGGAAACTACGGGAAGACTGAGAACGCTTTCCACTTGTTCAAACTTCAGACAGGCTTCCGTGACGCGTTTTAAAAGTGCAAGGTTGGTTGGCGTAAAGACATTGTCCGTGGCCATCGCCGCCAAAATAATCGAGTCGCTCCCGTAAGTCGTGCGGTAGGCGTCGTAATCGCGGTATTCTTTGGTGTTTTTGGCAAGCATCATCTCAACCGTGGGGTCAATCTGAAGCTGAACCGCTTTAAATCCGCAGATAAGGGTGATGATCCCAAGCCCCAGCAAAAGGGGCCAGCGGCTGACAAGAACAATCTGGGCAAGTCTTCGAAATAGGTGCGGCATGGAAAAATATTTTAACAAAAAAAATCCTCAGTGTCAGCGGTCAGAGATCCGGAAATAAAGTTTTTCACTGTTCTAAGATTAGGTTATGCTGTGCCGCTATGAAAATAACTCCTGACCCCGTCCTCATTTTCTTTTTGACATCAGCGGCCGTGTGGATCAACCGCTCCGTCTGCGCCCTTGTCACTCTTTTCCGGGCGCCACGATTAAGTAACGGCATTCTTTCGGGAGGGCGGAATAAAGTTTCGATTCTCGTTCCCGCAAAAAACGAAGAAAGCAATATCCGGATGTGCGTTGAAGGCCTGCTGGCTATCGATTACCCGGATTTTGAAATCCTCGTCATCAATGACAACTCGACGGACCGTACGGAAGAAATTCTCCTCGCTTTGGGTGCACGCCCCGCCGGGAATCCTGGGACGGATCGAGGGGCCTCCCGGCTGAGTTACTTGAATTCCCCCCCTGCCCCTGCGGGCTGGACCGGAAAAAATCACGCGCTTGCCTTTGGGGCCCCTTACGCGCAAGGCGAATGGCTTCTTTTCACGGATGCAGACACGCGGCATGAGCCGGAATCGCTCCGGGCCTCGCTCGGGCTCATGGAAAAAAGAGGGGCCTTGATGCTGACACTTCTTCCCCGGTGCCTTGCCAGCGGTTTTTGGGAAATAGTCCTGCAGCCGGTTGCCATGGCTTTGATGGGCCTATGGTTTCCTGTTGAAAAAGTGAATGACCCCGAGCAAAAAATTTATTTTGGAAACGGACAGTATCTGCTGATGCACCGGTCGGTGTATGAAAAAACGGGCGGGCACGCTGCCGTAAAGGCCGAGTTTCTGGAAGACTTCGCGCTCTTTAAAAAAGCCAAAGAGGCGGGGCTCCCCTGCGCGGTGGCTATTGGAACAGATTTCTTTGGAACAAGGATGTACGATTCTTTCGGGGCCATCTGGCGGGGATGGAGAAGGATTTACCTCCATTCATTTGAGCGCAAAACACTGCCCTTGCTGGCAAGGGCTTCAAGCCTCGTTTTGTTTTCCGTCATCCCTTTTGTCTGGATCGGTCTCATGCTGACAGGGTTTCCCGCGGGCGGGGCGTATCCTCAAACGTCATGGGCTTTGGCGCTGTTTACGGCAGGAATTATTCTGGCAACGGCTTGGAAGGCGTATGAAATTATCCGGGGGCCGCGCCGGTTCGCATGGCTTCACGTTCTGGCGGCCGCCATCATCGCAGGAATACTTCTGGACGCCGCGCGCATGGCTTTCACGCGCAAGCAAACCGTTTGGCGTTAGGAAACCACCAGGTAACCCGCATCCACGGCATACGCCAAAAGCCTCCGCAGAAAATCGCCGTCGGTTTTGGGAAACTCCACGCCTGTTCCGGCCAGGGCGGCCTCTGTCTGCGTAGTTTCAAAGGTAAGATTATCGTTTAGATAGCCCAAATAAGGCGTCATCATGTCATAAACAAATTGTTCCTGGGGCGAAAGCGCTGACCGGTCAAAATCCTTAGGGTCAATCACTTCAATCGCCGGAATCTGAGGGTACTCCTGCCGGGCCACTTCGAGAAGAAGCTCAATCGTCGGGGGGTTCTGGGTGACCAGGTGGTACCCTTTCCCGACAGAGTCCTCATGGGAAGCGATTTCAAGCGCGGCGCGGATCACAAAGTCGATCGGCACAATATTGAAAGAATTCTCCACGCGGGAAGGAAGCGCAGTGATGATGCGGTGTGCAAACAGTTTAAGGAACGGGTAAATCACATTAAATTCCGAGGTCTCACCAGTCACGGAATTGCCCACCACGATACTGGGGCGGAAAATCGTCACGGGCAGCCCCTCTGCCAAGGCTTCGCGAACGCGCTTTTCAGATTCATATTTGCTGGACTCATAGAAGTTCGCATGCGCCGGCTGTTCAGGAAGGCTGTTTTCTTTTGAACAATAGGTCTGAAGGCTTCCCGCGACATAGGCCGTGCTGAAGTAAAAAAACCGCTCCAATTTTCCTTCACGGTAAAATCTCCAGGCAAGCTTCAAGGCCTCAAGAGTTCCTCCAAGATTAATGCGGAAACAATCTTCGCGGCTTCCATTCAGCGCCGTCAAAGCCGCGATGTGGAAGAACCGGTCGGTCTCACGAATCAAGCGGTCCCGGACTTCCGGGGCAAGCCCAAAGCCAGGCTGGGTAATGTCGCCTTCAACGGCTTGAATCCGCTGGCCTGCTTCCGCTTCCAAACCTTGAAGACTCAGAATTTTACGGAGCCGGTCTTCCGCGGAAAGACGGTTCTTCCCTCGGATCAGGACCACCAGACGGTCATTGGTTGTGCGCAAAAGTTCCCGGATCAATTCCTTGCCCAGGGTCCCTGTCACACCGGTAATAAAAAGATTTTTTGTTTCAGCCATAACGTTTCACCGCCAAACAGATATTTTGACCGCCAAAACCAAAAGAATTTGAAAGCGCGGCGTCCACTTTAGCTTCGCGCGCCTTATTCGGTACATAATCAAGATCACAGGCAGGATCCGGCTCTTCGTAATTGATGGTCGGAGGAAGAAGCTGATCGCGGATGGCCAAAAGGCACGCGATAAGCTCGACAGCTCCGGCCGCGGCAATCATGTGCCCTAACATGGACTTGATGGAACTAACCGGAATCCGGGGTGCATTCTCGCCCATAACCTTCTTAATGACAAGTGTTTCAATTGCATCATTGACCTGGGTCGCCGTTCCATGGGCGTTAATATAGCCGATTTCTGAGGGGGAAAGCCCCCCTTTCCGAAGGGCTATCTCCATGGCCCGGCAGGCACCTTTGCCTTCCGGATCCATATCGGTCATGCGGTAAGCGTCTCCCGTGGAGCCATAACCGGCAAGCTCCCCCAAAATGGGCGCTTTTCTCTTCAGGGCATGCTCCAGCTCTTCAAGAATGACAACGCCGGCACCTTCCGCGATCACAAATCCGTCTCGGTTTTTATCAAAAGGCCGGGAGGCTCGCTCTGGTTCTGAGTTTCTCGGAGAAAGGGCTGTCAGAAGACTGAATCCGGTTAAAGCCAGCGGGTAAACCATCGCGTGAGTACCGCCCGAAATCACCACATCCGCATCTCCCCGGCGAATCCATTCTGAGCCCTCCCCAATGGCCTGGGAAGAGGCTGCGCAAGCTGTAATCGTGTTGGCGACCGGGCCTTGAACCCCAAAGCGCGCCGCCAAATGCGCGAGCGTCCTGGAAGGCTGGATTCCCAGTTCTTCAAAACTTTTCAGATTTCTGGAAGCCGCCTCAATATATCCGGTAAAGCCCACATGCCCGGAGGAAGGATTTCTTGCTTCGTAAAGCGAACGGCAAAATCCCGGAAAATTATTCCCGTTATCTCCCGCTCCAAAAAAGATCCCAATCCTCTCCGGGTTCCCCTGATTAAAGCTCAGTCCGGACATAGCCACGGCTTCCTCGGCGGCCTGAAGCGCGAAGAGTGTTCCCCTTCCGGCATGCTGAAGAGCCGGATCTGCGCGGGAAAATTTTTCCGCGTCAAAGCCTTTGACTTCTCCGGCGATCTGAACCGGAAACCCTTCCGCTTCAAAAAGTGAAATGCGTTTAATCCCCGAACGCCCAGCCTTAAGATTTTCCCACAACTCGTTTGTGGAAAGCCCCAAAGGCGACACGGATCCAAACCCCGTAATGACGACTCTTCGTTTGGAATTCACTTTAAACTCCGGAAAATTTTTTAAGAATCAGCGAAACATTCTGGCCGCTCAAACCAAACGCATTGACCATGACGGTCTCAATCGCTGCGTCTCTCGGGGCCGGAATCAAAGGCAGCTCACAGTCTTCCGCGAATTTTTTGAATCCCGCAGCCGGCGGCAAAAGGCCTTCCTGCAGGGCCGCGCAGGCGGCAGCTGTTTCAACCGCGCCCGAAGCGGACATTAAATGCCCTGCCACGGGTTTCAAAAAAGTAACAAGCTTCGGCGCTCCCAAGGCTTTAAGCGCCTGCGCTTCCAATCGATCATGCGCGGGAATGCCGGATCCGCAGGCAAAAACAGCATCCACGTCCGCGAACTCAAGCTGGGCGTCTTTCAAGGCTTGTTTCATGGCCCGAAAGCGGCCTGAAAAATCTTGAGGGTTCAGAGGGTCATGATCTCCGTCTCCCGAAGACCCATAGCCTGTAATCTCCGCGTAAATGCGCGCGCCCCGGTCCTTGGCGTGCGCAAGACTTTCCAAAACGTGAACGCCCGCGCCTTCGCCGGGAAATAATCCATCGGAGGCCGCGTCAAAAGGCGCCGTCAGTTCGGTTCGCCGGGATAAAAGCCCCAGCATTTCAAAACGCGACAGACCGAGCGGGTTGGTTTCTGAATCCGTTCCTCCGGCCAGCATGCAGTCCGCGTCATCGCGCTCAATCACCCGGGCAGCCTCTCCAAGCGCCTGAAGGCCAGCCGCGACCGAGGTACTCAGAGTGTTGTTGGGCCCCCTGAACCCATGCGCAATGGAAACATGGCAGGCCGGCATGTTGGGAATATATTTGAGGAACCAGAGAGGAAAAAGCGCAGGAATACCGTCCTTGCCAAAGCGGCTCATGTGCAAACGCCCTTCAGTATCAAAGCCTTTAAAAATTCCGGCTCCGATTTCATCCAGGTCATTATTGATCGGGGCAACCGCGCCGATGGAGACACCCGAGCGGTCAAGCTCCAGCTGTTCTGCAGAAAGACCAGCGTCCTGCATGGCAAGAGAACTTGCCGCGACGGCAAATTGAATATCCCGGGACATCACCTTGATCGACTTTCGTGCCTTGATCAATTCTCCGGGAGTGAATCCGGAAATTTCACCGAGCAGGCGCACGGGGTGTGCCCCTGGAAATATTTCCCGTGAAGGAGCCAGAACGCTTTGACCCTGGCGTGCATTTTCCCAGTAAGCTTTCCACCCGTTCCCGCAGGCGGTGATAACACCCAGACCTGTAATCACAACACGCCGGCGCCCGGTCACAAGTCACCCTGAGAAGAACCGGCGGCACGTTTTACTTTTTCACGGACACGGAAATGCTGCAGAAAGGGTTCCGGAAAAGTCACCGAGACGTTCTGCTCCGGCATCAAGCGTCCTGCATTGGCAAGAAAGAAGCGGCTTTCAGCCAGCACTTTTCCCGAAGAGCTGACCCAGGCTTCGAACCAGCCCCCTTCTTCGCGGCTTTCTTTGGATACAGCAGAGATTTCAAGCGGAGCGCCTTGAGCAAAGGGTCCCTGGAAAACAGCGCTTTCGACTTTCCCAAAAACCACGTCGTTTTGAAAATTATGGGACGCGCCGAGAAGAAGCCCCCCCGTCTGGGCCATCATTTCAAGAAGGAGGACTTCAACACTGAAAGGGGCGGCGGGGACACGGGCGCGAGTCAGGGCAGAATCCCCTTCGCGGACTTCCACAACTTCATCAAGCAAAATCCATCGCATCCGGAATCAACAAACGGTATGAAGGGCGGTAAGCCGCCAGGTTAGAGGACGTCCGAAAAGGGCGTCCAGAGAATGACTTGCGCTCCAACATATCCAGGGCTCACAAAATGGCAGCCGCAGGCTTTGGGGCCTTTCTTCAGACCCGCAGGTCGAAGCCATTTTATCTCAAAACGCTCCTGAGGCAAGAGCTTTACCTCAAGCTCGGAAAAGCCATAAAGTCCGGAAGGAGGCATTTGTGAAGCCTTAAAGAAGGCTTCTTTGGCCGTAAATATTTTGGCGAATTGAAGGACGGAAAGACGTTTGGCAAAAAACTTTTGCTCGGAAGGGCAAAGGACGCGCGAAAGAGACTCCCGGGTCCGGTGAGCGAGAAACTTTTCAGCCCTCGAAATCGACAGCACATCGATGCCGAGACCTGCGAGTTTCATCTCAGGCCTTGGGGGCTTCCTTGGCAAGACGATCCCGGATATAGTTAATCACCATTTGGACTGTGAAGGCTTCAGCCAATTTGGAAATCTGGGGATCCTTGGAAAAGGTTTCCACATCAAGATAGGGCATCCGGATTTTCAGCTCCTCAAGCCCGGCATCGGTCACGCGGCCAGCCGAGACAAAACGCTCGTTATTCAGAACATTCCCGGGAAAAAGTTCTCCGCTCGGGATCTTAATGTCAAAAGTCTTCTCAAGCCGGAAAATAATATCGATGAAGTCAATAGACTCCGCTCCGAGATCACGTGTGAGCGATGCTTCCGGCGTTACTTCCGTCTTTTCGACGCCAAGCGCGCTTGCCAAAGTTTCCTGAATTTTTTCAAAAATTTGTTTATCCATGAGGTCGATCATCCTCCTCGTTCTTAGGCGGCCGGCGCAGGAGCGCCGAACGCCAGTTCACAAGCCGCTGAAAGGCGGCCTCCGGAAGAAAGACGGCCTTTCCAGACCTTCTCTCCGCCCGGCCCGGTTTTCACTTCGCCCTGAAATTCCCAGGGATCACCAGGTCTTAAAAAAGAAGCGAATTTAACAGCTCTTATTTCACGAAACTCATCCCCTGCTCCGGGAAGAGCCTTCGTTTGAAAGAAAAAATCACGCAGTTTTCGTTGAATCTCAACAGCCAAAACGCCCGGCAGTACCGGAAATCCTGGAAAATGATCCTGAAAGCATTCAAGGTCTTCGGGAATACGCCCCGAGGCTTTCATTCCTTTACCGTCAGGAAGATACTCGGCTTGGGCTTTTCCAAGCACGCCAAGGTTCACCGTCTGCGGCAGCTCTTCCATATCAAGACCCTTTTTTGCTAAACGTGCTGCAAAATTTCGCGGGGACTTCTACAGCCGGCCACATCAAAAACAAAAACCCCGTTTAAAATCTGGAATCCGGAAAGCCAGGTCTGAACCTCGGTCTGAAACTTCAACGAGCCGCCCAGGTCTTGAAAAAGGCTTGTCCACTGCTCACGTGTCTTAAAGTTCTTAGGGTGTCCGAAGAACTCTACATTGAGAATCTGGTCCCGCAGGACGGTCCACCAGCGGCCAGCCGCGTGGTGATAAAGGTCTTCCACCACAATCACACGCTTACGGGTGACCCTCAGTGCTTCACGAATCACGGCCTCAGGATCAGGAATATGATGCAGTACCGTAATAAAAAGACTGACATCAAAACTTTGATCCGGGAACGGGAGGCGCTTGCCGTCATAAATCACAACGGGACATTTTTGAACCCCGGGTTTTATCACATCCACCACAAGGTGCTTGTGTCCCCTCGCAAGAAGAGGAGCATGATAAAATCCCCACCCTCCGCCGATATCCAGAATCAGGCTTTCCTTCGGCAATTCCTTTTCAAAAAGCTGAACAAAACCTTCCGCCCGCTCTTCCAAGCCAAGAGCCGGGTGGTGCCGGACTAGAAAATCCAGGATTTTTCTTTGCCATTGCCGGATCATCATGCCTCAGCACGCCTGACAGGTCTGGGTTTTGAGTCGGGGATTATAACACACCCCTTAAGGCCTGAATATTTTTTTGTTTGCTTTTTACCTCCTCCATTACTAAGCTTTCGGCCATGAACAGGCCTTTAAGTAACAAAGTCGCCCTTATTACAGGCGCCTCACGCGGGATTGGCAGGGCGATTGCCCTGGAGCTCGCAGGGGCCGGCGCAGACATTATTCTCAATTATGTCCGGGATGAAGACGCGGCTAAAAAGACCGCCGAAGACCTTCAAAAGCTGGGTTCAAAGGTTGTCACGGTACAAGCCAACGTGGGCGACCCTGATGCCTTGGGACCGCTTGTGGATCAGGGGCTTCAGGCTTTAGGCGGTATTGATATTCTGATCCATAACGCGGCCATGGGCGCCTTCAAACCCACCCATAAGCTCAAAGCCAATCAGTGGGACCTTTCGCTTGATATCAATGCCAAGGCCTTTCTTCTTCTGGTTCAAAAAGCCCTGCCTTCCATGGAAAGCCGCGGAGGAGGTTCCGTCATAGCGCTTTCAAGCCTTGGGGCGCGCCAATTTATCCCTAATTACGGGGCCATCGGAGTTTCAAAGGCTGCGGTGGAAAGCCTGGTACGCTATCTTGCCGTGGAGCTTGCCTCTAAAAAAATACGCGTCAACGGGGTCTCAGGCGGGCTTGTAGAAACGGATGCCCTCAAATTCTTTCCGGACTATGCTTCCTTTCGCCAAAAAGTCATTGAACGCACACCCGCCGGGCGCATTGCCCAGCCAGAAGATCTTGCAAGAATCGTCAAGTTTCTTGTCATGCCTGAATCCGCGTGGATTGTCGGGCAGACGATTATCGCGGACGGCGGACTTTCCCTTATTTAACTTCTTTTCCTGATTCATCGCGAAGCGGCGCAAAACCGTGGCGCGAGACATTTTCCGAAACAGTTCTCGAAAAATAAAATTCCCTGAGATAGTCCACTCCGCCGGCCTTGGTGCCGCCTCCGGAAAGTTTAAATCCGCCAAAAGGCTGTCGGCCCACAACCGCACCGGTCTGTCCCCGGTTCAGGTAAAGATTCCCGGCAAACTCGGCCCTGCGGGCCATCTCCAAATGCGACGGCGTCCGGCTGTACACCCCGGCCGTTAAGGCATACTCACTGTTCCCTGCAAGTTTTAAGGCCTCGGTAAAATCCCGCGCCCGGATCACGCACAAAACCGGACCAAAAATTTCTTCTCTCAAAAGCCGGGAGGTTTCCGGAAGATCCGAAAAAATAATAGGCGCCAGGTAAGGCCCCTGCAGCCCGGGAGGAAGAACTCCTTCAAAAAGAACACGCCCTTCCTTTTTGCCCAGATCGATATAACTTTGGATTTTTTGCCGGGCCGCCTCATCAATCACGGGACCCAAAGAACTCGCGGGATCAAGCGGGGATCCCAAAGAAAATTCCCGGGCCGCTCCGGCAAGCCGCTTCAAAAATTCATCATAAGCCTCCGCCACTACATAAAGCCGGGAAAGCGCCGAACACTTCTGCCCCGCATAGCCGAAAGCCGATTGAAGAACCGCAGGAACCGCGAGATCAAAATCCGCGGAGGCATCCACCACCGCGGGGTTTTTTCCGCCCATTTCCACAAGAAATTTTTTAACAAGCTTCTGCGTAGCTGCTTTTTCATTGCCTGCGGACAAAATCGAAAGCCCTGTTTCCCGCGAACCGGTAAAGGCAATCACGGCAACATCCGGGTGGCGGACCAAAGCGTCTCCGGCTTCTTCTCCCCTGCCGGGCAAAAACTGCACAACCCCCTCCGGAATTCCGGCTCCACGGTAAATCTTACAAACATGCCAAGCCAGAAACGCGGACTGCTCGGCAGGTTTCATCAAAACCGGATTCCCTGTGACCAAGGCCGCTGAACTCATTCCGGTCAGAATCGCCACAGGAAAATTCCAAGGAGAAATCACCGCCGTCACGCCGCGGGCACAAGGCCTTAGGCGGTTGGTCTCTTGATCCAAATCCTCGGCCGTGGTTTCCGCCATTAAGAGTTCTGCGTGATAGGCATAAAAGCGCAGGAAATCGACAGCTTCCACAATCTCAGCGTCCGCTTCCCTCCACGTTTTGCCGGCCTCCCAAACAGTCAAAGCCGCAAGTTCATACCGCCGGTGCGTCATAAGGTCCGCAGCCCGTCTGAGACAATCAGCCCTTTGCTCAACGGGCAAATTTCTCCACTCAGCGGCACTTTGCACAGCGGTTTTCACCGCCGCCTCAACCTCAATGCGCCCAGCACAGTGAAAGGCCGCAACTTTCGTCATCCCATCCACAGGAGAAAGCGTTTCTATTTTGCCGGAGGGTTTTTCATCCTTTCCGCCCACGATGACGGGAAGAGTCTGGCCAAGTCCCCGGCGCACCTTTTCCAGGGCTTTTTGAAAATCCTGGCGGACGAATCTTTCATGAAAGGCCAGAGGCGGAAGCGGATTAAAACCGGGCGGAACCGGCACCTCGGGATCGTTCCCGCCGCTAAGCTCCGCAGGCGGTTCAAGAAGCAGGTCCGCCTGTTCCGGCCGGTAGAACCCCCGGCGGACAAAAGACTGGGACGAAACGTTCTCTAAAAGACGCCGCACCAGATAAGCCATGCCGATCACGGGATCGCCTATCGGCATATAAAAGCGCAGCGGATACCCTGAAGGTTTAAGGGCGGGAATAAAAGGCTCTCCCATACCATAAAGGCATTGAAACTCAAAATGGCTGGACGGGATTTTTTTCTCTTCCGCGAGGGCCCATGCGGCGGCCAGCGAACGGACATTGTGCGTCGCAACTGCAAGGCGGACATGCGGCACTTCGCTCATTATTTTTTCAAGCAGGTATTCAAAAGTCGCATCGGTTTCTTGCTTCGAGGTCCAAACCGGAATCGGCCAGTGAAGCTCCCGGGATTTCATGATCTCGCTATCCCAATAAGCGCCCCGCACCAGTCGGATCGTCAAAGGCGTTGAAAGAAGCCGGGACAAAGCGAGCATGCGGTCACAGCATTCGGAAGCATCGCGCAAATACGCCTGTAGAACCACCCCCACCGAAAGGCCGGAACGAAACTCCTCATCAAGAAGCACGGAGTCCACAACATCCAAAGTCAGATCGCGGGTTTCGAAATCCTCCATATCCACATGGACAAAAACATCGTTCTCTTTGGCAAGCCGCAAAAGCCGCTTCAGCCGTTCCCCCGTGCGGCGAATGACCTTTTCGCGGGCTAAGGGGTAAAACTGCGGTTCCAGCGCGGAAAGTTTCACGGAAATATTTTGAAAATCACGGCCTTTCTTTTCCTTTCCAAGGGCGGTAATGAGTTCACGGTAGCGGGCCTCGTAGGCATCAGCCTCCGCTTCATGCGTGGTTTTTTCCCCAAGCAAATCGATGGAAAGCCGCAGGTTTTCGCGGGCATAAAGCCGGAACTTTTCAAGCGCTTCCGTTTCATTCCGGGCACCAATGAACAGACGGGCCATGCGCAGGTAAAGTTCACGCGTCACCCGGTTCAGCAATGGACGGGTTAAAAAGGACGGGCGGGTCAGCGCGAGCCCGGCACGAAGCGCAGGCGGGAGGCGGTGCTCCGCCCTTGGAAAATATTCCTGAATATGCTGAAAAACAGACTGCGGGGTTTTAAGTGCGGGAAAAACATCGATGAAACGGAAGGCCCTGTTCCGGAGCTCTTCATGCTCCATGCACCACTCAAGAAGGGCCATCTCCCATTTGTGATGGGCTTCTTTTTTCTTTTCCTCATCACGCGCCGTCACGAGGATGGAACGGCCCAGCTCCTGAATCCGAGCTTCTCTTGCGGGAGACGCCATAAAACATTCTCCTTCTGATAATGCTGAGGAATTTATCCGTTCCGCTGAAACATAAGGATTAACTCTTCTTCCGTCAGCGGCGCGACTTCCGCTGTTTTCAGATTCTCTTCAACATGTTTTCTCTGTTTCATCCCGGTCAAGGCCGTGGTCACGCCGGGAACTGAACGCGTAAACTGCAAGGCTTTCTGGGAGGAATGCTCTAGTCCCTTCGTGAAACGCCCCATAAAATCGGGAAGCGGGCCCGTAAGTTTTCCCTGAAGAAGCGATGCGCTGGCCATCACCGAAAGCCCCAGGCGTGAAGCCAGCTGGAGAAAGGGTACCGTGCCGGCACCAAAACGCTGATTCGGGAAAACCCAGGCTTCAGGCATCGCAAGATTGAAAGGGAGCTGGACGGCTTTGAAATGATGAGCGTTCCCTCCGGCTTCCCGCGCCAAAAGGTGAAGGTCTTCAAGGGAAAGATAATCGGGCTGATCCTGCCTGAGCCGGTAACCATTCCAGGTCGCGGTTCCGTACATCTGTATTTTTCCTTCTTTAACTTTTTCTTCCATCCAGGCAAAGGCGGCTTTCAGTCTTTCACGGAAAACCGCGGGTTCTATATCGGCCAGCTGAGTCTCGGGATTGTGCAGGTAATAAATATCCAAAGTTTCGAGTCCGAGATTTTTCAAACTCTTTGCGAGCTGGTCTTCAAGAAAAACCGGCGACATGGCATGACACCCCTGCGCAATGTCTTCGGCTTTAAGCAGTCCTGGTTTCAGATAAGTTTCGCGGAAATACGCGCCCGCGTCTTGGGGATACTGCGAATCAAACGGAATAAACCCGCCCTTCGTGCAGACAATCAGCTCTTCGCGCTTCACGCTTCCCCCGCCGAGCAGCCCTTGCAGAGCGCGTCCAAACGCCCGCTCGCTTCTTTGCGCACGGTAGTTAACAGCGGAATCAATCACGTTAACACCTGAAAGAACAGCGGTCCGGAGGGCCTCTTCGTACAGAGAGTCCGAAGGGTCATCTAAACCGCCGAGGTAACTCCCAATACCAATCGACGAAAAATAGAGTCCCTGAGAAAGACGGAAATGCCCGGCATCCCGTTTTCCAGAAAAACGGTCACGGTAAGCAGCGGTCCCTTCGTGTGTGGCAAAACCCTTAATCATAGGCTCCTCTTTTTCAAACCGTGATATCCCCCGGCGCCTGCCGGCCCTGGACAAGCTGCTGAGTGTCCAGAGTCACTTGATGAACTTTGGGCGCTTCATCCCCCGGTCCTTGCTGCCAGGTGCCGGCCTGAAGCCTTAGGCATCCCGAAAAAAGCGCAGGAAGCAAAAAGATAAAAACAATTTTTACGGACTGTCTTGAAAGGTATTTGATCACTTCCATAAGGCCTGCTCCTTCCGAAAGCCTAATCGGCTTTCCGCCCTTCACGCAACCGGCGGATGAAAAAAAAGATCGTTCCCAGCAGGGCCGCGGTATAAGGCACCACCCACCCGCCTTGCCGGTAAATCGTTATGTGGTCATCCAAAGGCACGGAAATCGTTTTAAACCCTGTCTTAAAGGTCGCTTTTCCATCTTTTTCGACTTGTCCCAGCACTTCGCCCCGGCTCGAAATAACGGCAGAAACTCCCGTGTTGGCAGCCCTCACCACCGGCAGGCCGGTTTCAAGGGCGCGAAAAATGGAGGCTTGAAGATGCTGATACGGCGCCCCGCTGTCTCCAAACCAGGCATCGTTTGTGATCACGGTCAGGAACCGCGCTCCCTTTTCGGCAAAACGCCGCGCAAGACGGGGAAAAACGTCTTCAAAGCAAATCAAAACAGAAAAAGGAATGCGGGGCTTCTCCAGTTCAAAAACAACCAGTTCTTTTCCCGCGGTAAAATCGCTTACACCAAGAGCCTCGGCAACAGGCTGCAGCCAGGCCAGCAAAAAACCCAGCGGAACATACTCGCCAAAGGGTACCAGCTTCAGCTTGTCATAACGGCCTTTGACCTCGCCGTCCGCTCCCAAAAAATAAGCGCTGTTAAAAACACGCACCTGGGATTCAAAATGCGGCGCACCGACAATCACCGGGGTTTGAATCGTTCGAATCAAAGTCTCGAGCTGGGCCGCCTGTCCATCCAGATTAAAAAAACCAGGAAAAGCGGCTTCCGGCCAGACGATTAAATGGGGCTCATCGTAAGAAGCCAACTCTGTCATCTTAAAGTAAATTTGAAGAATTTTGTCCCGGGCTAAGGCTTCCCACTTGAGGGACTGGGGAATGTTGCCTTGAATAACCGAAACCCGGATACTGTCGGCTGATTTTTCCTCTTCGGGTTTAAGCTGAGTCTTTCCATAGCCCCATAAACCGGCAATCAAAACAACCGCCGCAAGCGCGGGCAGTACCGCTTTTCGTATTTTGTCCAGGATAGGAAACCCGAGAGAGCTGTCTTTTTCCTTAAGAATGTGCAGGGCTTCAAAGAGAAGCGCGTTCACAAGCGCCATCACAAAACCAAGTCCATAAGCCCCGCCAATGCTTGCAAACTGAAGAAACGGCAGAGAGGCTGACTGTGAATAGGCCAGCTGATTCCAGCCAAGTCCGAAGACCGGGAACTCGGAGCGCAGGATCTCCACCATCATCCAGGAAACAGCGACTCCCAAAACTCTTCCGGGAAGGGACCGCAGTTTCAAGCATTCAAAGAGAAGGAAGCCAAGGATTAAAAAAAAGGAGGATTCCAGCGCGGCCACAAAAAGCCAGCCGAAAAAAGTTACGAAACGAAGCCAGGACAGCGAGATGAGAAAAAAAACAGAGGCGCCGCTTGCGGTAAAAAACATAGCTTCGCGGCGGCTTTCAGCCCGGCTAAGGCCGGCCAGCATGGGAACAAGGGCTGCCCAGGCAAGACATCCCAAAGAAATGCGGGGGTACGACGCGGCGAGAAGAACACCGCTCAGCCAGCAAAGCAAAAGGTTCCGCCGCGAGGCTGTCATAAGAAGGCCCTGATCAAGACTCCTGAGGGCCGCAGCATTTTTTGTATTTTTTGCCGCTGCCGCAGGGACACGGGTCGTTGCGGCCGGCCCGGGGCTCCGAGGAATGCGAAACCTGAGGTTCTGACGCTGCCGGAGGTGCATTTTTACCGGAAAAAAGAGAACCGGGGCCGCTTGAGGCCCCCGATGATTTAGCGGGGCCTGGCATTTCTCCGGAAGCCGCAAGCCCTTCGGATTCGGGATGCAGGTAGGTGGCCTGAGAAAGCGGCATCGCGCTGACCATTTTCTCTTCCTTAACAGCCTGCACCCGGAACAGGAACTCAACGGCTTCCTGCTTAATCAAATCCACCATATCCTGAAAAAGGGCAAAGGCCTCGCGCTTGTATTCAATTTTAGGGTCACGCTGCCCATAGGCGCGGAGCCCAATCCCCTCTTTTAAATCATCGAGACTATGCAGGTGCTCTTTCCATTTGGCATCAATCATCTGAAGCAGGATGTAGGATTCCAAAAAGCGCATCCGGTCAGGACCAAAATCTTTTTCACGGGCCTCGTACTGCTCGTGGATTTTTTTAAGCAGGTCATCACGCAGCCAATCAATATCGTTCTTGCATTCTTCGATAAGGGCCTTGGCCTCAATTCCGAACTTCTCACGCAAGGCATCGATAAGCCCTTCCGGATTCTTATCTTCATCCTTCATGTCAGGGTGAACAAACCGGCTCAGCATTTCTTCAAGAACATCTTCCGTAAACTCAAACAGGTGCTCTTTGAGTTTGTCGCGGTTCAAAGCGCGGTCGCGTTCAGCATAAATGAGTTCCCGCTGACGGTTCATCACATCATCGTATTCAAGAAGGTGCTTGCGGATTTCAAAATTGCGGTCTTCAACCCGCTTTTGCGCGGTTTCAATCGCGCGGTTCACCATCGGATGCTGGATCTCTTCCCCCTCTTCCATGCCCATTTTCTGCATGAGTGTGGAAATGCGGTCAGAGCCAAAAATGCGCATGAGGTCATCTTCAAGGGAAATGAAAAATTTCGAGGAGCCGGGGTCGCCTTGGCGGCCGCATCGCCCGCGGAGCTGATTATCAATGCGGCGGGATTCATGGCGTTCTGTGCCGATGACGGCAAGACCGCCGATTTCTTTCACGCCCTCTCCCAAAACAATGTCTGTTCCGCGGCCTGCCATATTCGTGGCGATGGTCACGACAGCATACTGCCCCGCGCGCGCCACGATTTCGGCTTCGCGTTCATGGTACTTGGCGTTAAGAACCGTATGCGGAAGGTTCACGCGCTGAAGCTGGCGGCTGAGGTGCTCGGACTTCTCAATCGAAATCGTTCCCACCAGAACCGGACGGCCCTTTTTATGCTCTTCCAGGATCTCAGTTACGACCGCATCAAACTTTTCGCGTTCCGTACGGTAGATGCAGTCGTTAGTGTCTTTGCGGATGCAGGGACGGTTCGGCGGAATCACCACCACATCCAGCTTGTAGATTTTATCGAACTCAACCGCCTCGGTCGCGGCCGTTCCGGTCATGCCGCCAAGTTTTTCGTACATGCGAAAATAATTCTGAAAAGTAATGGTCGCCAGGGTCTGGTTTTCACGTTCGATCCGGACGCCTTCCTTGGCTTCAAGAGCCTGGTGGAGGCCGTCGGAAAACCGGCGGCCCGGCATCAGCCGTCCGGTGAATTCATCCACAATAATGATTTTGCCGTCATTGATGACATATTCCACATCAAGGCGGAAAAACTCTTTGGCCCGCAGCGCGGTCATCAGCTGATGCCGGTCATCAATCGTCGAGGAATCGTGAAGGTTTTCGACTCCCATGGCCCGGGCGCCCTTCATTTCTCCGGATTCGGTCAGGGAAATAGTCTTCGATTTCTCGTACGCGATGTAGTCGTGTTCGCGCTTGATGTTCTCCAGCTGATCCTTCCAGGCCTGGTCCACCTGTTCTTTTTCAATCCGGTACCCTTTGAGCTGAAGCGAGGCCTTCCGCGCCTTGAAGTATTTGTCCGTGGATTCTTCCGCGGGGCCTGAAATGATGAGCGGAGTGCGGGCTTCGTCAATGAGAATGGAGTCTACTTCGTCAACAATCGCAAAATGCAGTTTGCGCTGTACGCGCTGATCAAGGGAAGTCACCATATTGTCGCGGAGATAATCAAAACCGAATTCGTTGTTCGTTCCATAAGTGATATCACTGGCGTAGGCCGCGCGGCGCAGATCATTGGGCATGTCGTGCTGAATCACTCCCACCGTGAGTCCGAGAAATTCATAAATGGGCCCCATCCAGTCGCGGTCGCGGCGGGCGAGGTAATCATTCACGGTAATCAAATGAACCCCTTTGCCGGTCAAGGCGTTCAGGTATACCGGCAGGGTCGCAACCAAGGTCTTACCTTCACCGGTCGACATTTCCGCGATTTTCCCTTTATGGAGTGCAAGTCCGCCAAGAAGCTGGACATCAAAATGCCGCATCTTGTTCGTTCGCCGTGAAGCTTCACGCACTGCGGCATAGGCTTCAGGAAGAATGTCATCCAGGGTCTGTCCCGCGGCAAGACGGGTCTTGAACTCGTCTGTTTTTGCACGGAGTTCGGCGTCGGAAAGAGCCTGCAGGGCGGGTTCAAACGAATTGATTTTCTCAACCACCGGCCAAAGCAATTTAAGCGTGCGGGTGTTCTGCGTGCCGAACATTTTCTCAAGAAAGTTTTTGATCATCTTTTTCTGGAAGGTGTCAAGCCTTCCACCCTGGCTGTGTTTTTATTTGTCTTTATCCCCGGAAGCGGATTTTTGCTTCACGGATTTCTTTAGATAGGCCTGGATAAATTCGTCAAGATCGCCATCCATGACGGCTTGGCCGTTTGAGGTTTCAACAAGTGTCCGGTGGTCTTTTACGAGCGTATACGGGTGAAAAACATAAGAACGGATTTGGGACCCAAACCCGATGTCTTTCTTTTCCCCGTAAAAATTCCTCATCTCTTCTTCGCGCTGACGGCGGTAAACTTCATAAAGGCGCGCCTTAAGAACTTTCATCGCCACTTCTTTATTCTGATGCTGGGAGCGCTCATTTTGACATTGCACCACAATCCCCGTCGGAAGATGGGTCAACCGGACCGCGCTGGATGTTTTGTTCACGTGCTGGCCTCCGGCACCGCCCGCGCGGTAGGTGTCAATCCGGAGTTCGGTTTCATTAATTTCCACTTCCGGAACATCATCCACTTCCGCGATCACATCGGCCGAAGCAAAGGAAGTGTGGCGGCGTTTGTTGGCGTCAAAGGGTGAAATCCGCACCAGCCTGTGAACCCCGGCTTCGGCTTTTAAATGCCCGTAGGCGTAAGGGCCTTGAACCAGCAGGGTCACACTTTTAACGCCGGCTTCTTCCCCCTGGAGATAGTCAATGGTTTGAACTGTAAAATCATGCTGTTCAGCCCATCTCAGATACATGCGGAGCAGCATTTCCGCCCAATCGCAGGATTCGGTCCCTCCGGCCCCCGCATTAATGCTCAAAATCGCGTTGTGGCTGTCCAGGGGATCCGCAAGGAGCCTCTGAAATTCAAGCTGATCGACATCGCGTTCCAGCTTGAGGACTTCCGTCTGCATTTCCTTCAGGGAGTCTTCCTGATTCTCATCAAGCAATCCCAGAAGCTCATGGACATCGTTGGCGGAACGGTAAGCCGCCTGCCAGGGATCAACAAGCTTTTTGACAACTTTCAAACGTTCTACCGTTTGCTGAGCTTCCTGAGGCCGGTCCCAAAAACTCGGAAGGGACATTTTGTGGTTCAGATCGAGGATTTCTTTTTCGCGGGTATCGAGGTCAAAGATACCCCCTTATCTCCCGTAGTTTTCCCAGGAGATCTGAAACCTTTTTTTCAAGCTGGACGATTTGTTCGCGCATAATGCGGCACAGTGTAGCAAGCTTTCCGGGGGGTTGCAAGAAAGGCCGAAGGCTTTTTTGGCTTAAAAAATACCATGCAGGGGGTTTCCCGGCGCCGCCAGGGCTTCCACCTTCCGCCTGACCGCCGGATCTTCTTCCACAGGGGGAGCATGATGGGGTTTCATACGGGCATCGATAATCAAAGGCCCTCGGCATCCCCAGTGTTTGAAAAGCGTAAAACTTCCAACGCCATAAATGTCATGCGAGGGATTGGAACGCGTAAAGGTTACCCAAAGAAAAGTGTTCACGTCGCGCGCCGTAAAAGTACTGTCATCCGCGAGAATGATGCAGGCAATACCTTCATCATTCCCGGAGCGCTCAACCGCCTTGGCAAAAAGATCAACCTCTACGGAAGAAGCTGTGTAGTTTTGAAACGGCGGGGCCTTGAGAACCAAAACACCGGGCATCAGAAACACGGGCTTTTCAAAACCCATGGAAATCGGGAAGTTTTCCGGAAGACGTGCCGAGAGTTCCCTTTTCTTTGGGCCTGCCGCCGCCATCACGACTTTGGAGCCTTGATGAAGGCCCGTGCCGGAGTAGTCCAGCGTATCCATCGTGGTTGAGGTCTCAAAGTGAAGGTCCCGCGTCCAGTCGATGCGTTCCAGAAGATGCCGGAAAAAGGCCTTGGTATCGTGCAGGTCCAAACCAGGCTGGTCTTCATCGGCAATGATCATCAAATATTTCGCCAAAGAACAGGGGCCATACCCCAAAAGGGCGTGGGCTTGCGTGAGTAATTCCTGAGGCTGCCGCTCGCGGTAAGGCACATAACGCTCACTGCCTGCGGCAAGCATCAAGGGGTGAACCCCTGAGGCATCGACAGCAAGAACACGTTTGACCCCGGGAATTTCCATCGGTAAAACCGGCCCGGCAATTTCTTGAATAAGGTCTCCAAAAATACTGTCTTCCTGAGGCGGGCGTCCGACCACGGTGAAAGGCCAAACAGCATCACGGCGGTGATAAACAGCTTCCACCTTCATAAAAGGAAAGTCATGTTTAAGACTGTAATACCCCAAATGATCTCCAAAGGGGCCTTCGGGTTTCAGTTTGCCGGGTTCCACGGTCCCGGTAATACAAAAATCCGCATCCGTTGAGATCGTCCAGCCGTTTCGCCTGGCATAACGGAATCCTCGCCCCGCCAGGGCTCCGGCAAAAGCGACTTCCGGCATTCCTTCCGGCAAATACATCACAGAAGCAAAGGCATGGGCCGGCGGCCCGCCGACAAAAACACTCACACGAAGAGGCTCCCCCCTGCGAATCGCCGCATGATGATGAATCCCGATGTCCCGGCGGATTTGGTAATGAAGCCCCGCTTCGAAACCCGGATCATAATCATTTCCGGAAATCTGGATCCGGTACATCCCCAAATTGGAACGCAAAATTCCGGGGTGCTCCTGATTCTCGGTATACACTTGGGGCAGAAGAATGAACGCGCCTCCGTCACGGGGCCAGGATTTAATCTGAGGCAGTTCCCCAAGAGACGTTTTGCTTTCAAGGACAGGCCCTGTCCAAACCTTCACAGGTAAAGCATTGAGGGCAGCACCTGCGGCAGAAAAACTCTTCAGAGGCTGTTTGATTAAAAGCCCGGGGTCCGCTTTCAGGCGAACCAGCTGTTTGACCTGCTCCAGCGTGTCGCGGAAAAGATAACGCATCCGCTCTTTGGTTCCATAGAGATTGGAAACGGCCGGGAAAGGGCTGCCTTTGACCCGCTCATAAAACACTGCGGGACCTCCGGCTTGGTTCACCCGCCGGTGGATTTCAGCCATTTCAAGGTCCGGATCCACTTCCGTGCTCACGCGGACCATTTGACGGCTGCGCTCTAAATCAAGAAGGCATTCACGAAGACTGCGGTAGGCCATGGGAAAAAGATCAGACTTTAGGTTGCTTTTGAAATTTCAGTGACGCGGAATTAATACAATAGCGTAAACCCGTGGGGGCGGGACCGTCTTCAAAGACATGTCCAAGATGGGCGTCGCACCGGGAGCAAAGCACCTCCACGCGGCGCATGGAAAAACTTGTATCCGCGTGGGTTGCGACGTGCTCCTTTACCGCCGGCGCATAAAAGCTCGGCCAGCCGGTGCCGGAATCAAATTTGGTATCGGAAGAAAAAAGGTCCGCACCGCAGCAAACGCACTGGTACATTCCCTTTTCTTTGCAGTCATGATAAACGCCCGTGAAAGCCCTCTCCGTGCCCTTTTCGCGGGTGACATGATACTGCTCCGGGGTCAGCGAACACTTCCACTCTTCATCTTTTTTATTGGCTTTCATGCGGGGATTTAAAAGTTACGCTTCATTTCGCGCTTCATTTCATACATCTTTTTATCGGCGCGCTGAAGAAGTTCTTCTACGGTGCAGGGGTGATCCGGATCATAGTGAGAAAGCCCGGTGCTCATGGAAAGCTTAAAAGCTCCGGTGGATTGTTTATTGTAAACTTCAACGTTCGTCTGCAGGCGGGCCATCATCACCTGCGCCCTTTCATCGTCAGTTTCTACGGCTAGAATCGCAAACTCGTCACCGCCAAGCCTTGCCATAATGTCGGCTTTCCGGAAGGTCGATTTAATCACATTCGCGGTTTCGACCAGGGCCTGATCACCCGCTTGATGCCCGAGTTTATCATTAATCCCTTTCATCCCATTCAGGTCGACAAAGATAATCGCAACCGGACGTCGGCTGCGCTCGGCAATGCGGATCTGCTGTTCCGCGTGCGTGATGAAACCGCGGCGGTTGTAAAGTTGTGTGAGTTCATCCGTAAGCGAAAGGTTTTTGACCTGTTCAAGGGTCTCTTCAAGTTTCCGTTCCATTTCTTTACGTTCACTGATATCAAAGATCACGCCATCGAGCCACAAAAGTTTCCCGTCCTCAAAGTACCCCTGCCCCTTTTCATAAACCCACCGAAGGGTTCCGTCCGCGTGCCGGATCCGGTATTCCAGAATAAAGGATTCCCGCTTTTCAAGCGCCTGCTGGACAGATTGACTGACCTTGGATTTATCCTCAGAGTAAATAATGTCGCCATAGGCCAAAACGCGGTTATCAATAAAATCCCAGGCCTCATGCCCCGCAATTTTTTGAATGTGGTCGGAAAGATGATGCATGGTCCAGCGGTTGTCCGGAGCACAGCGGTAGACGGCGCAGGGAATATTGGAGGTCAAGGTGCGGAATTTAACCTCGCTTTGCTCCAGCTGGATTTCAATGCGTTTACGCGCGCTGACATCCATACCGACAAGCACTATATCTTTGATCTTTCCGCCTTCGTCAAAGCGGTTGATCGAATGAAAAGTAATCGTGCACCTCTGCCCGCCCTTGGTCACGAGTGTCATATCGTGGTCCCGCACATCGCCTTTTTCGATCGTCTTGAAAAGCTTTATCACCTGCTGGTATTCATCGCCCGGGAAAAGAATTTTCCACCAGTTCTTCCCGATCATTTCTTCCGCTTTATAACCGGTGATGCGCTCCGAAAAAGGGTTAATAAACCGCGTGGTCCCGTCCGGGTCAAGCTGGCACAAAACCACCGGTGACGCGTAGACCACCCACGCCGCGTAATCGCGGATATTCCTCAGGTGGGATTCTTCTTTTTCCTTTTTTGCGCTTTCATAATCTTTTTTCGCGGCGTCAAACTGGAGGGTATTGACTTTATTACGAAGGAGAACCAGCTCTTTGAGAAGTTCGTCTTTTGACTTTTCCTGATCCCTCATGAATCCTCGGGCGGCTTATCCGGCCGTCGGCACAACAGACCGCTGGAACCCTTGGGTTCAGCAGATGAATATTAAGAAAATAAACCGTTTAAAGTTCAACCTTCGTAAGTATACACGCGGAAAATTCCAAAAACGAGTTTTAAAGCTCCTTTTTTATTTTTCCCCTTTTTCCCCTTGAAACCAGGCCGCCACACGCTCCGCCGCGACCTGATTCATGCCCGGAATAGCGGCCAGCCGCTCAACCCCGCAGCGGGAAAGCTCCTCAAGGGAATCAAACTGCCTGAGCAGAATCTTTTTCCGGATCTCCCCGATTCCCGGGATCTCATCCAGCTGGGATTTTGCGAGTTCCTTTTCTTTCAGGGAACGGTGATACAGTATCGCAAACCGGTGGGCTTCATCCCGGATTTTCTGGAGCAAATGATTCGACGGAGCATCCTTGGGGATATTCAAATCCTCGGCGGCATCAGACTCTCCCAAGAGCATTTTTTTTGCCGAATAAATAGTTTCAAATTTTTTCGCGATTGAAATAAGCTCTGTTCCCTCAAACCCCTCCTGCTTCATGACTTCAAAAGCCGCCCGGAGATGTCCTTTGCCGCCGTCAATCATAATCACGTCCGGAATAAAATCCTCACGCCCCGCCTTCAGCCCCTGAAGCATACGACCGAGCGCTTCCTGCATCATGGCATAATCATCAATTCCCTGCACGGTTCGGATCTTATATCTCCGGTAGGCCATCTTGTCCGGCAGTTCACGGTAAAAGGCCACTTTGGAGGCCACGGCTTCATTTCCCTGAATATTGGAAACGTCAAAGCACACAATCCTTTCCGGCAGCTTTTCCATGCCGAGGATACGCTTGAGCTCCAGGGTCGCGGCAAGTCCAATACCCGCCTCAGGATTCTTCGGGATAAACCGTTTCTTTTTAAGGGTTCCCAAGGCCTGAATCTGATCCTTAAAAAACTGGGCATCTTCAAAGCGCAGTTCAGACGCGGCATCATGCATGCGTTCAGTCAAATACTCGACAATACTTTTCTTTCCGCCGCCGAGGAATCCCCGGACTTCGCGGACCCAGCGGTCATACTCCTCCTCGACATCGGGCTTAATGCAGGGCGCGACGCATTGTCCGATGTGATAATAGAGGCAGGCTGTTTTCGGAAGCCTGCGGCATTTCCGGATAGGGAAAAGACTGTTAATCAGATTCACCGCTTCACGAAGCAGGCGCGCATCCGTGTAAGGCCCGTAATAGAAAGCCTTTTTATCGCTCTTGTTGCGGGTGATCACAATCCGCGGATATTTTTCCGAAGTGATTTTCAGCAGGGGATAACTTTTGTCGTCTTTCAATTCTTTGTTGTATTTAGGCTGGTACTTACGGATAAGCTGGGCTTCCAAAAGCAGAGCGTCCATTTCCGTCGTGGTTTCAATGTAATCAATACGCCGGATTTGGCTGACCAAAATCGCAATTTTAGGAAGCTGCATCTTGTTGATGAAGTAAGACCGGACGCGGTTCTTAAGAATGCGCGCCTTTCCTATATATAAGATGCCTCCTTCCGCATCCTTCATGAAATAGACCCCGGGTGTGAGCGGGATCTGATTGACGACCTCCCGCAGGTCTGCGGACGATTCCCGCCTAGGCACCAAGGGAATATCCCTCATAAATTCCCCTTCGAGGATTTTGAAAGATGCTTTTTATAGAACCAGCTCCAGGCATCCCGGATTTCCGAAACTCCAAAAAGAAAGCAGTAGACCGGATAAAAAGCAGCCGCAATCGAAATACTGCCCAAAACACGGATGGCCTCATAAACCGTACCTATCCCGGGAAAGGTATTCTCGAAAAATCGGTACGCAACAAAAGCCGTGGCCGACATGGCCAGCGTGGCGCCTAAGATCCTTGCCAGAGACCCGAAAATTTCCTTCAGAGGAAGCCGGAGAGCACCGCGGTGGAGAGCAAGGAAAAGAAGGCCGAACTGAATCAGTCCTGAAAGGGTGGTTGAAAGCGCAAGCCCCGCCTCTTTCATGCTTCCCATGAGAAGAAAGTTAAACACGATATTGGAAACCATACAGATCATGGCTATTCTGACCGGTGTCTTTGTGTTCTGCAGCGAATGAAAGGCCGGCGTAAGAATTTTTTGTGCGGCATAGGTGAATAACCCCAAAGCGTACCAGATAAGAACCGCTGACGTCCTTTGAGTTGAGACCATGTCAAACTGCCCTCTTTCATACAAAAGCTGAACAATGGGTTTTGCCAGAGTCATAAGGCCTGCGGCACAAGGCAGCGTGATTAAAGCAATCGTCCGCAGTGAAAATGAAATATTTTTTCGAGCCTGTTCAAACTGCCCTGAAGCAACCTGATTTGAAAGGGTCGGCAGAAGAGCCATTCCCATGGCCACGGCAAACACACCGAGAGGAAGCTGCATCAAGCGGTTTCCGTACCACAGCGTGGAATTCGCACCCGGGCCTATCCAGAACGCAAATGTCGCGTCTACCAGAAGGTTGACCTGCATCACCGAAAAGCCAAGAATTACGGGAAGGATGAGCCGCACCGCTTTTTGGATTCCGGGATAAAGGGGTTCCCAGAGCCACTGAACCCTAAAACCGATTTTATGAAGCTGCGGAACCTGGACAAGATCCTGCAGCACACCCGAGAAAAGAACAATAAGCGCCAGCAGCCTTAAACGGTCGGGCATTCCATGATCTGCCAGAAAAAGAACCCAAACCGTTCCTCCAATCCAGCAGAGATTCAAAACGAGCGGCCCCAGCGAAGGTGCAAAGAAATGCCGGTGGCAATTGAGGATTCCCATGCCCACCGCGTAAAGGGACATCAGCGTAAGGTAAGGGAAAAAGAACCGCAGGAAGTCAAAAACGAGGTGAACCCTTTCAGGAAACACTTCGACTTTCATCAGAAAAGCCAAGGCAGCTTCAACAATAACCAAAAATATCAGGAAACACACGGAAAGGAGGGAAATCAGGACATTCGCAAACCGGAAAGCCTCTTTTTCGCCTTTGGTTTGGAGTAGCTCGCTGTAAACAGGGATAAAGGCACTCGCCAAGGCCCCTTCTCCGACCAGCCTCCGGAAGAAATTGGGAAGGGAGAAAGCATAAACAAAGGCATCCCATTGCCAGCTTGTCCCAAAAACCTTGGCGCTAAAGACGTCCCGGATCATCCCCAGCACGCGGCTAACGAGAGTCATAAGACCCATGACCCCAGCGGCCTTAACCAGATGGCGCTTGCCCTCAGGAGCATTCCGATTGACAGCCCCAGGCCCCTGTGCTAGATTCTCCGAACAATTTTGAAAGGAATATGGTTGATCCATGCCGAATATTAAATCCGCGATGAAAAGAATGCGCAGTGACGAAAAAAAGCGTCTGCGCAATCAAGCTGTAACTTCTGAATTGAAAACACTTTCCCAAAAACTTCTGACCCTTAAGTCAGAACCTGAAAAAGCCCGTGAGCTGGCTTTGCGAGTGATCTCCCGCTTTGACCGGGCGGTCAGCAAAGGCATTATCCCGAAGGGCCGTGCGGATCGTAAAAAATCCCGCGTTGCAAAATTCCTTGCGAGTTTGGGAAAAAAGAAAAAGAAATAAGCTTTTCATTCATTAAAACCCCGCTCCGGATTACGGCGCGGGGTTTTTTTATGCCGTTAATTCAACAAGCCAGCGTTCAAAACCTGCGCGTTCTTCCGCCCTGCCTGACTTTAAAGCCCAGTCCAGCTGAAACAGCCCTTCGATTCCCTTTTCCAAACGCACCCGGGAAAAAGCGCGAACCTGCTGAAGGAACGGCCGCGACTGATTCGAGTAAACTTTGCACTTTTTAAGAATCACCGCCTCAGAAGCCCCCTCTTCAAGGAGAACACTGGCCTGCCACAACCTCCGGAACTGCCAATGCAAAAGGCCCATAAACGAAAGGAATTCCTTTTCGTTTTCTTCCAAATACCGGTTAAAAAGAAGCAGGGATTCCTGAAGCTTTCTGGCGCTGATGGCATCCATTAATTTATAGATATCCACAGAGCTCAGGTTTTCTTCAAACTGCTCCAGCATCTCAACCGATATCTCAGGGGTTTCCCCCGCATAGCTAATCAGCTGGGTCAGAAGAGAATCCACAAACGCCGGATATTCCCCGGATTTCTCTTCAACGCGGCGTATGGCTTCCGGGCGCATCGTCTTCCCGGCCTGCTGAAGACGTTCTTTGATGAGACGCGAAGAGGCGGTTAGCTTCTGCCCTTCTTCAATACGAATCACCTCTCCGGAACTCTGAAAGAAGGCCAGGACAGGGCTTTTGGCATCCATCTCGTCAGTGAGGAAGATCAGGTCTGCAGAAGTCGCGGGGTGAGCGGCGTAGGCCTGCAGGGTTTCAACGTCATCTTTTTTAAGCTGACTTGTTTCCATAATTCTAAAAAGCTGCCTGGAAACGCCAAAAGGAAGCGTGCGCGCCTGCGATAGAACTGTTTTTAGGGGGGTCTCTTTTAAATAAAAGGTCTGGGAGGAAAGTCCGCCCGGCGATTTCTTTTCATATTCCAGGGCAATACTCTTGAAGCGTTCTGCGGCCAGAAAAGAATCGCCAACAATAAGGGTAAGGGAATGCTTCACGAGCTTACGCGGATTCTGAAATGCGGTTGGAGAAGAAAATCTTACCAGTCTTCGACAATGCGATCCACGACATTGCGGGCCAAACGATCAATGGTCTTGCGGGAGGCTTCCTCGCGATTGATGGAACGCACATCGCTTATATAAAACTCGGAATCTCCAGAAAGATTGGGTTCCTGCCAGAGGATATTCTGTGTCTTCCCATCGATAAGCTTGAGCGACACGACAAGGTACATCCTGTATTCTTCGACAGATTCCAGACTGGAGAACCGAAGCCCTTCCTGCTCAAAACCAGTGAGGTCCGTTTCGAGAATCGCGTCAGCTTCTTCACGGGAACCCACAACCTTCAAGTTGCCGTCTTTGTGCAAACGCCGGATCACAGCATTCGTAATGTCAATCTCAAGGCCCGGGACGTAGGTGTAAACTTTTTCGATCGGAATTTTGTTTTTAACCGTATCGACATAAATCGTCTTGATGTCGTTGGGAAGAACTGTTTTTTGCGTATACCCGCAGCCCGCCGAGGACAAAAGCCCCACAGCAAACGCGGTCATCAAGAATCGGGAAAATTTCATTTTCAGGCGGCTTTCGTTTGAGAAATTTGAAAACGTTCAAGTTCGCGGTTAAGAAAACTCCGACGGGATTCAATCTGTGTCATGCGTTCTTCGAGGCGTTCTTTTTCGGTCAAAAGATCCTGTGCAGCGGCCTTGGAACTGGCATGCTGGATAAGCTGTTCGATTTTATTAATCCGGTTTTCAAGGATTCCTGACTCTTCCTCCTCCAGCTTTCCTTCTTTGCGGATGAGGTCGGACAATTCTTTCTCAAGGTTTCGAAGTTCATCGCGGAGCTTCCCTTCCTGGCCGGTCAAATCCTTTGTCTTGCCGCCCCAGTTTTTGTCTTCCTGGGTTTTACCGGCCTCGGCCTTCAGGGCTTGCGCTTCTTTCTCAAGCGCTATTCTGTCCTGCTCATAATCCTGCTGGGCCGCCTGAAGGCGGATGGTCATTTCCTGGATAGAGCTTTTGAGCTCGGCCTCGTCCACAGCCGTTGAAGGTTCTGACGGGGCTTCTGCGCCCTCTGAAGCCGCTGTGTCTGAAGGAACCGCTGCCGGTTGAACGGGCGCTGAACCGGATTTCTCCGCGATCTGCTTCTCAATCTCCGCAAGTTCCTGCTTCGCCGCTTCCATATCCCGGGTCTCTTTGTCTAACCGGTTAATGAGCATATCCTTGCGCTCCTTCTTGGGAACGACACTGCGGGCACTATCAATAGCTTCTTCAAGAAACTCGTAGGGTACTTTCACCAAGGAGGAGCGGAATTGATAACCGCCGGACAGGGACGCCTTGGAACGCAGAATGTCTAATTCCTGCTTAAGCTGATAAATTTCGCGGTTGCGTGCCTCGATAAGAAGACTCTGAAGTTCGATTTCTTCCTTAAGGGATTTTGCCTGCTCGGCAGCGGCATTGCTCATAGGAAGCTTTTCAGCGCTTTCACTGACCCGGGCTTCCTGTGATTTTCTACCAAAAAGAAAATCCCTTGCGCCTTTGGCCACCACACGGGCGGGCGCCGTGACGGCATTTTGAACCTCACGGCCCTCATTGGCTTCAGGGGAATCAAGAAGCTTTTCAAGCTCGCTGGTCAGCGCCTTGATTTTTTCATGGCGGTCGCCAATTTCGGAATAAGCGGCACGCATCTCTTTTTCAACATGTTTGGTGGCTTTGCGCAGGTCCCGCATTTCCTGATCCGAACTGCCTCCTTGTTCCAAAGACTTAAGGAGCCGCTTCTGTTCCTGCATGGCCAGATCGTCATCAAAGGCCTGCGTCAAAATCTCCACAAGGTTGCGCTGGGTATTCACCTTTTCTTTTAAGTGCATCTGCTTCTCAAGGAGCTGCTCAAGTGAGTTGTCCGCAGAACCGGCGGCAGAAGAGCGGTCAAACGGATTCAAAGCCCCGATCGATCTTCCAACGGCTTCCGTGGAACCCGTCACCATCCGCGCGGGCATCCGAAAAAACGCAGCCAAAGCGCTGTCACCAAACTTCTGTTTATAGAGACCGCTTTGAGTATCGAGTTCCTGCTCAAGCTTGCGGACCTCTTCACGTTTTTCCTGCAGTTTGCGGTTGCGCTCCTGAATCTCTTCATTACCGGACAACAGGGCACTTTGAAAATCCGCCGCTTCTTCAGCCGTATCAAACCGGCTTCCCGAAACACCGCCTACCATTTCAGCGACTTCCTGGTACTGTTTATAGAGAAGTTCTTTGCTTTCCAGTAATTCCTTTTTCTCTCCTGAAACTTTGTAAAGTTTTTTCGCGTCCACTCTCCGGACCTGGTCAAGCTCCGAGGGCGCCTCGCCTACAAAGGGAAGAATGTCCCACATACTCTCATGCTGGGCCAGGCCCATGGACTGTTTCCAGTCCCCAAGCTGACGACGCTCCAGGGCAAGGGATTCCTTTTCGTCATTGAGAGAATTCTCCCACCGTTCAATCGCCTTCGCCAAATCTTCAGACTTATTGGTCACCAAAAGCTTTTTCTTGGTATTCAGGTTCGCCACTTTTTCTTTGAGCTCCTGCTCGCGCCGTTTTAAATCTTCCTCACGGCTTTTCATACTTTCTTTTTTGGAGCTTTCAACGCTTTTCTGACGCTGGCGGAGGCGGTCAAGCTTCCGGTGAAGGGCATCCCGTTCAACGGAATCCTTGCTGTCTTTCAAGGCTTCCAGCTGAGACTGCGTCAGCTGAATTTCACTTTCAACCTTTTGCTGCTCATCTTTCAGAAAAGCGACGGGCTCCTGAAGGCTTTTCAACTTTTCCTGTGATTTCTGCCCCCACTGAGTTGAGGGGTAGCGCTTCGCCACATCACGATAGTAAATAATGGCGCTCGAAACATACTTCGTTTTTTCGTAATAGAGCCCGATCCGGAAATTCTTCTCCGCATTCTTTTCATCGATTTCTCCGCGGAGCTTCGCGGCCTTTTCGGTTTCTTCGGATTCCGGGTGGCGGGCAAGGTACCGGTCCACATAATCACCCGCAGTGTCTAAGGCGCGTTCGTCGCGGCCAGAATAATTGGAGCGCTGAAAAGCCGTGTCCGCGAGCTGAAAGCGGGCTTCCTGAATAAGTTCGCTTTTCGGGTAGTTGTCGATCACCGACTGGAAGGCTTCCACAGCCTTATCAAATTGTCCCTGCTTTTTGCGGGTCAATCCGAGACGGAAAGAAGCTTGGTCGCCATAGGCGCTGTAAGGGGCATTTTTCACGATATGTTCGAAAACATCCGCGGCTTTGGAAAGGGACGGGAGGATTTCAAGCCCCATGATTTTGGCTTTCTTGCCGGAGAGGAAAACATTCCCGATTTTAAATTCACGTTCAATGACTTCCTCGGCCCGCTGGCTTTGCGGGTAAGACTCAATCACAACCTTGTAGGTTTCAAACGCCTTGAGGTAATCATTTTTTTCCTCATAAATCACGCCAAGACGGTACTGGGCTTCCGGGGCAATTTTGGCGCCGCGAAATTTCTTGAGCACACTTTTGAGCTGTTCTTCCGCTTTGTCATAATCTTTGTCGCGGTAAAATTTCATCGCGTACTCGTATTGCTCTTCCGCGGTATCCTGCATTCCCTCTTCAGGATTCACAAATTTTCCAGCTTCAGGAGACCAGACCCAGTAGGCTTGAGAGGGGGTCGCGAAAAGACATAAAGCCAAAAGGAAAGCGGGGACTTTCTTATTTGTCATAACTCTTTTGGAAACCTCGGTTTGCGTGGGATTAAAAGACTGGGTACTATAACAAACTTGATTGGGGGTGTCAATCCGGAATTCTGTTCCAAACAAGGGCCCCTTCCCCTTGCGCGAAGTCGCCTTAAAAGCCTGTCGAGCCCTTCAAAAAAAGCCTCTTCATGCCTCAAGGGTTCCCTTTTTGAAAGGCATCAAAACGAATGGCGCCGCGTTGATTCAAAAAGCAGATCTTCGGTATTTTAGGAAGACTTGAAAGGATTGCTTCGTTTGGCGGCTTCGGTAAAACAAGCATCTGCGGATCAACTTTCTCCAAAAGGGCTGCCAAGGTCCCGCGGTTGCTGTCTGTAAGTGCCGGCAAAACAAGAACTTGGCTGTCCGCCCCCCACTCTTCCAGACCTAAGACCTTCTGAGTGCTTTCAGCGTTCAAGGCCGGCATCAAAAGAATCTGCATCCCCTCGATCCAGAGCCGGACAGGCGGACGCTGGTTTGTGTTTTCCAAAACATCAAAGCCTCTGTCCCCGGCGGCAAAAACAACCCGCCTCCCGCCTTTCAGTTCCGGCGGAAAGGTTTCAAAGTACCGGCTCCCCGAGGAGGACTTTCCGGTCATAGGAAAAAGAGTCGCGGGCCTGGGCGCAGACTTCTTTTTTTTCCTTTCGGAAAGCAGTACGATCCTTTCGAGCTTCCGGCAGCCCTCCCCCTGCAAGTAAGGTCTAAGAACCCATGTGTCGTCCTGATTCCAATAGCCTCCCGGCGATGCGAAAACCCAGTCCTGATTTTTGTCAAAGTGGACGTGAACTAAAGGCTGTGTTTTGGCCTGGAGAACCGCCGCAAAGGGCTTTGCGGAGGAACCCGGGAAAAGAATGACAAGGGCCGCGGCCGCGCAGCCCGCTCCGCACAGCCGCTTAAGCCTCTTTTGATTTTTTGACCGCTTTGGGTCCAAAAATGCAAAGGCTGCACAAAAAAAACTGTACGTAAAAAGCGCGGCTTTTGAGGGCTCCGGAACAAAAAGGTAGCTTCCAGGAAGTGCAGAAAACCACGCCGCCGAAGCCAATCCGGCTTTTAAAAAAAAGGCGGCCAGGGAAGCTGCAGCCTGCCCCAGCAAAACGGCTTTCACCCCATAAAAGAAGAGCGCCGGAAAAGAAAAGAGAAGGGCTGCATTGAAGAGCGGAACAGCTATTAAATTAGCGGGAATCCCGGTCAAAGAAACCCCATGAAAAACAGCCGCGATGACCGGAAAAGTTCCAGCCGTGACCGCCAGACTAACTTGAACGGCACCCGGGATTGCGCCCTGCCTTTCTGCCTTCCGAACAGCCCAAAGCATGCAAAAGACCGAAAGGAAAGAAAGCTGAAATGAAACATTTCCCAAAAGCCGAGTGTCCGCCAGCAGAAAAAATACGACCGCCAAAAACAAAACATGAAAACTTCGCGTTTCCCTTTCCAAAATAAGCGCGCCCATGCCTGCGGCAGCCATAAATCCGGCTCGCCTGACAGGAACGCTGAATCCCGCCAAAAAAACATAGGCGAAAAGCAGGAAGAAACTTAGCCAGGCCGCGGCTTTCGGCCTTACGCCCGCGCTTAGCAAAAGGATGAAAAGAGTCCCTGCAATCAATGCGAAGTGGAGCCCGCTGATCGAAAGAATATGGGCCGTGGCGGTACGGATAAAAGTTTCTTTCTCAGATGCGGGAAGAGATTGACGTTCTCCCAAAATCAAAGCCTTGAAGTAAAGGGCCTCATGAGCGCTCCAAACCTCTCCGATTTTCTTGCTCGTCAATGCCCGGAATTCAAACAGGCCTTTCAAAAGCCGGTTCGCCTCGGATGCTTCGCCGGTAACGACCATCGCTTTCAAACCATAAGCTTTCAAAACCGAATCAAACCCCTGGTCCGAGAGCCAGCGCCGTTCGTCAAACCCGTGAGGGTTTCTCCGTCCTTGGGGTTCCGAAAGCTCTCCGGAAACTCGGACAGAATCTCCGTAAGAGGGAATGCGGCCGCATTGATAAATCTTTACCCAGACTCTTCCTTGCACGGGGACCTCCCGCTTGATGTCTCCGTCAAAAAAAATAACGCTCTTGGCTTCAAGCGCAAACGAAACACGCTGACGGTTGCCCGAGCTCTCCAGTTCCGGAGGTCCTGAAACCCATCCCGTAACATTGATCCTTTCTGTACTTCTCCAGGCATGGACAGAATTCACGGCCCACGTCCGATCCAGCTTCCAGGCGGCCGCCGTGAGCGCGAAAAGGGAGACTAGAAAAATAGGGAGAAACGCAGGGTGTCCGCGAAGCCTCCATAACGGCCACAGAACCAAGACCGTTATTCCCTGCAGCAAAAAGCGGGGTGCTTGAATCCAGGGCGCGGCAAGGCACCCCGCAAAAACAACTGCAGCCGACAGAGCCGCCAGATGTCTCACGGGAATCCCCTCGTCAAGAAATTCAAAAACGGGAGGATGAAAAGCTCAAGGGTGGTATTCCAATCCAAAACAGAAAGACGGTATTCACGCCCGGTTTGGATAGCGATCAGAAAGCATAAAAAAATAAAAAGCCACGTCTGCTGAAAATGAAGCAGGCTGCGCATGAACACTCCCTGTGAAAAAAGTCCGGAAACAAGGCGTTTCCGCTGGAAGATCCTGTCTTCTAAGCTTCCTGAAGACTGAGGATAATTTCTCTTCCCTGAAATTCAAGGATCACTCTTCGGCCTTGAATTTCTTTCACAAGAGCGCGTCCGATCCGGTCACCGACTCTCAAGGTCTGATCGTTGATGATCGCAATACCTTCTGCGCCTTCAACAATCCCTGTGAGCTGATAGCCGGAAGATCCAGACAGGCGGGTCTTCTGGGGTAAAACGTCCGGCCGGGGATGCCCTGAAGCAGAAAGGGCGGGCATCCGTTTCTTTGAAGAGGAATCCGGTGCCGGAACGTTTGAAAAACGGAGCCCCGAAATGACAAGGACTCCTAAAAGGAGTAAAAGAGGCAGACCATAAATGATGCGCGGGTGATCGGCCGCATAGTTTGATACTTTTTGAAAAGCCTGGGCATTCATTCGCCGTTCTGAGACATGAGGGATGACATCCGGCAGCAGCACGGGGAAAGATCTCATCGCCAGCGCCGCCGGCTTCCCCCCTTTTTCCAAGGCGTCGTGAATCACACTCATGCGCGAATCCCCTGAAGATCTTGGTAGGCATAACTGACAAGATCCGGTGTAATGATCGACGAAGACTGGGTGAAAGCCGCCATGAGAGCCCTGTCGGCAAGGACATTCATCAGCCGCGGCACGCCTGCGGAAATTTCATAAATACGGTCCACCGCTTCCGGAGTAAAAACAGCCCGCTGACCGCCTGCCACTTTCATGCGGTGATCCAGGTATTCGCCCGCTTCGGCACGCGTTAAAACGCTGAGGTGATAACGAATCGTGATCCGTTGAAAGAGCTGAACCAAATCTTTCCGGTTCAAAAGATCGCGAAGTTCCGGCTGCCCCACGAGGATGATTTGCAGAAGTTTCTGCGTCGATGTTTCAAGGTTGGAAAGAAGCCTGATCTGTTCCAGCGCCTTCGGGCTTAAGAGCTGCGCCTCGTCAATAATCACGATCGCGTTGTATCCTTTATCAAGCTCATCCAGCAAAAAACGGTTAAGCGCATCGAAGTAATCTTTTTTCTTTTTACCGGGCGGCTTAATTCCAAAATCCTCCACGATGGTCTGCAGAAGCTCAAACTCCGAAAGTTTGGGATTAAAAACAAGCGCGCTGTGGACTTTCTCATCGAGACGCTGAAGAAGCGCCCGGCAAAGGGTGGTTTTTCCCGTTCCGATTTCGCCGGTAATCTGAATAAAACCGCGGCGGCTTTCAACACCATAGACAAGGGCCGACAAGGCTTCACGGTGCTGCTGGCTGAAAAATACAAAACGAGGATCCGGGGTAACGTTGAAAGGAGGCTCTGTAAGGCCGAAGTAGGTTTCGTACATTTGGGTAACCCGTTTTCTTATAGGATACCGCGCGGCTGCGCGGGAAAAACAATTGAGTCTAAGCTTTTCAGGAGCGTCCGGCAAGGCGGAATTCAATCACCTTACCGTCTTTGCGCTTAAGCTCCGTCGAAAAAGGGGCCCGCTGATCGTATGAACAGCTTGAAGTCTCGCCTGTCATAAGATCGCGGACTTTCAGCTTGCCCCGGAAACCTTCCAAAGCCGGAAGGTAAATACTGGCGCTCTTATCTTCATCCCCGACATTGGTAATGATCAAATAGTAAGACTTTCCGCGCTGGAAAAGCGTGGTGTTGACATCCCGGGTCGGCGAGTAAGAAACCAGTCCCACTTTGAGATAATCCAGGACCTCCAAAATAAGTTCACGGGTCGGGTCAACGCCGAGATGCACAATGCGGCCCTTGCCGACCTTCTTGATGTAACCCACCGTGTGGCTGCCGTAAGGGCCAAAATCCGCTTTGAGAGCCGTCCCTTTCACTTGGCCAAACGAATAAACAGAACTGGTCGAACGGATGGGCGTGCGTCCGGGCGCCAGCTGAATCGAGAACTGTTTTTTGAATTCAAAAAGAATGCTTTTGGGTTCTTCAAAACCAATCACCGACGCAAGCTGGAAATTCTCGTTTTTGCGCGGGTAATCACGGAAGGCGATCAAGGTCCCGCCTTGCTCCACGTAATTCCGGAGATTGCGGTGTGACACCTCATCCAGCCACTGATTACCGGAATAGAAAAGAAATTTTTCTTTGCAGACCATGGTTCTCGGATCATAGAGATTGTAATCAATATCCGCCTTGTTCAGGGCCGTGAGAACCGGACTGTTGCCGCTCATTGTACGCGCGGCATACTGAAGCGGGTTGTAAGTAACGCCGATCTCGGTCATTTTTTTGAGTGACGGCGGATGGATTTCATTAAACACGCTGACGAGCTGTTTAAAAACCTCGTACAGCTCTCCACGGACGCGGCCCCACTCATTAATCGGTGACATATACCAATTGTCCCGGTTGACCAGCATGTACCAGTTCCAGCCGGCGATGCCGCCCTGAATGGCTGAGAGCGTAATCAAACGGTAATGGTTCGGGGTCAGAACCCCTGTGTCGTAATGACGGGCATGCCAGACACCCGCCGCAAATTCGGCAATGTACGGAATCTTGGAGACCTGACAAAGAAAGCGGATTTTATCCACCATTTTGCGCTGCTCAAATTCATCCTCGGCAAGTTCACTGGACGGATAAAGATCCACGCCGACGAGATCGGACACAGACTGCATTTGCTGCCAGTCGTGGGCATAAAAAAACGGATAGAGATTGAGGTAAATCGGAACATCGATTCCCAAATCACGAAAAGCCTCCACATTCCACTCCGCCACTTTCCGCGAATAGTGGTACTTAAATTTAAAGTAATCCGTGTTCCGCCGGAGTTCTTTATCCCCTTTGAGAAAGAGACCCGTTTCCCCGGGAAGCATGGTGGCAATAAAAGGACCGGCTTCCTCAAACTTCGCATAGGCCGTCCCCCAGCTGGCATTCAGGCGCTCGATCCTGTTTTCATAAATCCCTTTAAGGAAATCCTGAAACATCCCGGGTTTATCGCTGAGGCCGTACTGCGGACCAAAAATATCCGGCCAGGGATCAATCTCATTGTCCGCCTGAAGCATTAAGATGTGCCCGCCCTTGCGGGAAGCCAGAAAAGGACGAATCACGTCGCAGACTTTTTCCAGATAGTTGCGGGCGTATTTTAAAAACGTAGGGTGCAAACGGTGATATTTATAAGCATACGCCGGAGCGCCCTCATTGGGCCATTCACTGTAAATGTAAGGTCCGGGGCGAATGATGACTTTGAAGCCTTCTTTGCGGGTAAGTTCGAGGAATTTCTTGAGGTTGCGCGTCTGATCGGTCTTGCCTGTAAAATCGAATTGCCCGCGCTTGTATTCGTGGTAATCCCAAGGCACGTAAGTCGCAACAACATCAAGCCCCATCTCGCGGACACGCGCAAGAACTTCTTTCCAATAGTTGGGGTTCAGGCGCCAGTAATGGACTTCGCCCGAAATAAGCGGTACGGCCTTGTTTCCGATCCAGACCTGATTCTTCCGGATTTCAACTTTCGGCATAAATGAGATTTAACTCCCTAAGTGGAGGAACTTTGGAGTGTACGACAGGCTTTAAAATAATCTAGGCCAACACCAAATTAATGGTGCGGCCGGGCACAACAATCATTTTACGGATCCCTTTGCCGGCAAGATGCTCCTGAAGCTTGGGATGAGCTGTGACCTGCTCCCGGATTTGATCTTCCGTCAGGGTTTTAGCAACGACCATTTTAGCGCGAACTT
The DNA here is from genome assembly GCA_964434115.1 of uncultured bacterium. GTDB lineage: Bacteria > Omnitrophota > Omnitrophia > Omnitrophales > Aquincolibacteriaceae > ZLKRG04. The sequence continues at coordinate 241,504 of CAYSSX010000003.1, read as the reverse complement.
TACCGCCGATGATCACGGCCATCTCAAAGGATTCTTCTTCCAAAACTGATTCATCGTGAACGGGCCACTTTTCATAAGCCAGAATTTCCTGATGCCCCAGTCTTTGCCAGATCTCCTCCGCCATATGCGGCGCAAACGGCGCCAGAAGAAGCACAAAGGTCTCGAGCATTTTTTTGCTCTGGGTTTCATCCTTGATCGTTTCGTTAAGAAAAATCATGAGCGCGGAAATGGCCGTGTTGTATTGCCCGGTTTCAAGATCCGATGAAACTTTCTTAATCGCGCGATGCAGGCGTTTTAACTCTGCGGCCGTCATCTCGCGGTCTTGAATCGCCGGATTGATCTTCCCCTCCTGATCTACGATCAAACGCCATATACGGGCGAGAAAGCGATGCACACCGTCCACTCCTGAAACAGCCCAGGGCTTTGTCATTTCAAGCGGCCCCATAAACATCTCATACAGGCGAATACTGTCAGCACCGTAGCGGTCCAGCATGTCATCGGGGTTAACGACGTTTCCGCGGGACTTTGACATCTTCTGACCGTCCTCGCCCAAAATCATGCCCTGATTGATAAGGCGCTGAAAAGGTTCTGGCCGGGAGACAACGCCCAGATCAAAAAGCACCTTGTGCCAAAAACGGGAATAGAGCAAATGAAGCACCGCATGCTCCGCGCCGCCGACATAAAGATCCACGGGCATCCAGTATTTCTCTTTCACGGGATCAATCAGGCGGTCAGGGTTTTCCGGGTCAATATAACGCAGGTAATACCAGCAGGAGCCCGCCCACTGCGGCATAGTATTGGTTTCACGCAATGCAGGCTTTCCCGTTTCAAAGTCTTGGGCCGCAAGCCATTCCTTGGCGGCCGCGAGCGGGCTTTCGCCTGTGCCTGTGGGTTTAAAACCAGCCATCTCGGGGAGTTTAAGCGGCAGTTCTTTTTCGGAAATCAGTTTTGGTTTTCCTTCCACATGAATCACCGGAATGGGTTCTCCCCAATACCTCTGCCGGCTGAAAAGCCAGTCCCGCAGTTTGTATTGCGTGGATTTTTTTCCAAGCCCTTTTGATTCCAGCCATGCCGTAATCTTCTCTTTGGCCTCATCGCTTTTCAAGCCATCCAGCGAAAAGCTCCCATCCAAAGTCTTTGAGTTGCAGCAAAGCCCGATCCCGGTAAAGGCCTCGAGCTGGACATCACCGGCGGCATCAGAATTTTGAATAACTTCCGTGATCGGCAAGGAAAACTTTTTGGCAAACTCGTGATCGCGTTCATCATGAGCCGGAACAGCCATAATCGCGCCCGTTCCATAGCTGATCAAAACATAATCCGCGATCCAGACCGGAATTTTCTTACCGTTGACAGGGTTGACGGCATACGCGCCCGTAAAAACGCCCGATTTGTCTTTCGCGAGGTCCGTCCGGTCAAGGTCGGACTTGCGGGACGCTGTTTGAGCATAGGCTTCGACGGCAGATTTTTGGGCGGGTGCTGTGATTTTTGAAACCAGCGGATGCTCCGGTGCGAGCACCATATAGGTCGCTCCAAAAAGCGTGTCCGGGCGGGTGGTGAAAACGCGGATCTTATCCCCCGTCCCATCCACCGAAAAATCCACCTCCGCGCCCACGGATTTACCGATCCAGTTACGCTGCATCTCTTTGATCGCTTCCGGCCAGTCCAGGGTTTCAAGATCTGCCAGCAGGCGCTCGGCATAGGCCGTGATCTTGAGGATCCACTGCCTCATGGGCTTGCGGACGACAGGGTGTCCGCCGCGCTCGCTTTTTCCATCAATCACTTCTTCGTTGGCCAGCACGGTTCCCAAGGCGGGACACCAATTGACCGCCACTTCGGCTTCATAGGCCAGGCCGCGTTCAAAAAGCTTCATGAAGATCCACTGGGTCCAGCGGAAGTAATCAGGGTCTGTGGTGTTCACCTCGCGGTCCCAATCATAAGTAAAACCGAGACGCTTGATTTGGCGGCGGAAATTATTGACGTTTTGCTCTGTCGTGCTGCGCGGGTGGGTACCGGTTTCAATCGCATGCTGTTCCGCGGGAAGGCCAAAGGCATCCCAGCCCATCGGATGCAAAACGTTAAAACCTTTCATGCGCTTGTAACGGGCCACAATGTCCGTGGCCGTGTAGCCCTCAAGATGTCCCACATGAAGCCCAGAGGCGGAAGGATAGGGAAACATATCGAGCACATAAAACTTGGGCTTTTCGCTGCCCGGCTCGCCAGGATCCACGGCGCGAAAAACGCGGCGGGAATACCAAAGCTCCTGCCATTTAGGTTCTATTTCGTCAAAAGGATATGCTTTGTAGCCGCTTGCCATAAATTAGATCAGATCTGCTGAAAAGTTGTGCGTGGAAAAAAGCGCGGGGCCGCGGGAATTTTTAAGGTTCCCGCGGGCACCAATCGTTGAGACTGGTGCGGAGGGAGAGAATCGAACTCTCATGAGCTTGCGCTCGCTGGATTTTGAGTCCAGTGCGTCTGCCAGTTCCGCCACCCCCGCTTAAATTGATAAAGAACTTTTGCCGGACAATGAACTTGACCACGTCCAGGGAGCGGCGATTTTAACATAACCCGCTTCAAAATCAATGCTTTCAAAAGGATGTTGAGAATCAGCCGGGCCGGCGCTGCAGCAGAATAAAGACCATGAAAATGGCGGCCCCGGAAATGGAAAGAACCGCGCCCTCTCCCCAGCCAAAATGGGATTGGCTTTGAGGAGCTTGCGGGGATTCCGCTGACCAAATCCCCCGGTTCTGGACCTTTGCCTCCGCCTCAAGTTCTAAAAACTGGGATTTCCGGTCATACGGCAGTTTCCGGATCGCCTCCGCGTAGCCTTCCCGGAGAAGCGTCGCATTCAGGCACTCATCCCCCAAATAAACATAAGCGAGCCGCCTTCCGTACTTGTCAAAAGCTTCAGGCCCCGGTTCGAGACGAACCTCTTGTCCTTCAATCCGCGACTTAAGATAGGTCTTAGCCGCTTCTCCGAAAGGTTCCCCCACCCGGTTATAGCGGGGGTGATCCACTTCCGGTGCGTCGATACCAATGAATCGCACGCGCTGATGGTTTTCCAGAATAACCGTATCGCCATCCACGACATGGCTGACAACTTCGGCCCAAGCCGGGGATCCGACACCGGCCATTAACCCCAGAATCCATAACGCCCTAAAAAACAGGCTTCTCATGAGGCTTTTCTTTTCCTGGCTTTAACCGGTTTGAGCATTTTCAAAAACTCTGGATTTTTATGGAGAATTTTCAAATCAGGATCCCGTTTCATGTGCCGGAAATCATCATAACCAAGACGAATCGCTTTTTTGAGAGCTGTCAGTGCTTTTTTTTCCTGCCCCACAAGCGCGAAGCTGCAGGCAAGATTGTAATGAACAACATCATCCTCTTTAAGCAGCCTTGAGAGGCGGCGGTCAATGCGGAGGCCCTTGGTGTATAAGCCTTTTTTCGTGTAGGCCTCGGCCAAGGGAATAAGCGCATCTACAAAATCACGTTTTCCGCGAACCAGTTTTTCATAAAATTTAATCTCGAAGTTCAACGCTTCTTTTTTCATAAATTCCCCGTGTTATTTTTATATGAGTCCATGTTCCCGAAAACTAAAATGTCCTGATCTGCCGATGATCAAGTGATCCAAAACCTGAATCGACATCTCCTTGCAAAGAGATTGAAGCTTGCTTGTCATCTCGCGGTCTTCACGGCTGGGATCCAGCCTGCCCGAGGGATGATTATGGACAAAAACGAGCGCGCTCGCATGCCATTCAAGCGCGGCTTTAATCACTTCGCGCGGGTGAACCGCCGCTTGGTCAACAGTCCCGGTGAACAGCGTTTCTTCCCCGATCACCGCATTGCCTTTGTCCAGATAAAGAACCTTAAAAAGCTCTCGTTTCTCGTCCCGCATTGCCACCGACAAATAATCGACTACCGACTGCGGTTCCCGTATGACACATTTTCCGGTCATTTCTTCGCGGAGAAAGCGCTTCGCAATCTCAAGTACAGCGACCAAGCTTGCGGCCTTTGCGAGACCCAGACCGCCAAAAGTTCTTAGTTTTTCAGGATCCGCATTCAGAAGGCCTCTCAGCCCTTGGTACTGGCCGACCAGCTCGCGGCTGAACATAATAGCATCTTTCCCCCGCACGCCGCTTCTGAGCAAGAGCGCTATCAGCTCGGCGTCAGTAAGCGATGCCGGACCTTCACGGAAAATCCTTTCTCGGGGTCTTTCGGATAAGGGCCAGTCTTTAATTGAAGTCATAATATGATTTTAATATAAAATTATGTTAATTAAAACCGAAATATTGCCTATTTCCAAAATTTTTCTAGGGGCACTAAGAAAGCGGCTATGGAAGGTCCAGAGGGTCAATGAAGCTGTCGAATTCCCAGTTTTCATCCGGTCTTTTTTTGAGTCCCATGCAGGCTGCCGGGGAAAACCCTGAATACGAAAAGGTGTCGCCCAAAAAAACAGCTACGAGTGCAGGCAAAAAAGGCAAATGACTTACGATCATCAGGTTTTGATCTCGATGCTCAAGAAACCATTCTTGAATCATTTCAGCCGCGGCTTGTGCGGAATCCTCGGGCAGAAGGCCCGCCTTTTTTTCGCAGGAAAAAGAGCTTCCTAAAACCTGCCATACAATTTCAGCCGTTTCTTCTGCCCGTGTTTTGCCGCTATGCCAAAGCTGATGAGGAGAAACCCCGTCACGTTTGAGTTTCGAAGCAACCGCCCGAACATCCTCCTGCCCGCGGGACGTTAAGCCATAACGCCCGCTCGACATTCCTGGATCTGCCTGGCCATGACGCATAAGGTATATTTTCATATTTTCAACAGTCCTTCGGAAACCATCCGTTTTTCTACCCGGAATTTTTCAATGTCCGCCATGATAGGGGAGTTTTTTGAGAATCGACCAGGCCCTGTAAATCTGTTCCGACGACACCACGGCGGCAAGCTCATGCGGAAGCGTGAGCGATCCAAAACTCCAGCGCATGGCGGGCGGGAACAAGCGTTCTTCCTCCGGGGTAAAGCCATCCGCGCTTCCGATAAAAAGATGCAGCTCCCGGATAGCTCCCTGAGCCGCTTTGTCTACCGCCTTTGCCAAGTCTTCTGAAGAAAGAACCTTGGCTTTGGGCCCCCGGTCGCACCACCAGACCACACGCCCGCCGCCAAAGGATTCTTCAGGTCCGGGCCGCCCTTCGGCTTCACAAGGAACAAAACGCTTGATCCTCGAAATATAGTCTTCAAAAAGGGCCAGCGTTTCGGTGGTTTTAAAACCCCGCCGCAGAGGTGTCCCCTTTTTGATCCAAAGCAAACGGAAAACAATCTTCATTTTTGCCGCCTGTTGTGGAGTTTCGGGAACACGATACGCATAGGATGCCCGTAACGGTCTCTGGGTGGTTTTGTCGGCAGTTGCCCAAGCCGCCCGGCCCCCTGAGAAAGCTCAGCCGATAGCGCCAGCACCATGGCGTCCAGAATGTCACCGCCCCGGATATACTCTTGTTTGGCGCTCTTTGCCTGCCGTGAATAAAAGGGCGCCGCGGACTTGTCAAACAGGCTTAAGATAAAGATCCTTTCTCTTTGCCCGGCTTCGTCTTTTTTGGAAGCTTTCACAACCTGCTGCTTATTGAGCGCATGCAAACAAATTTCGGGATGACTCTCAAAAAACTTTTTCCGGAGATTCACTGACGTCCTCAAAAAACGATCCGTCTCAAGGACCTTTCCAAACAGCCCCCAGGCCTGTTTGGAAAAACGCTTTCCGGTTTTCATTTCATGCCTGCGGCAGGCCTCCTGATAATCAGGAGCTTCCACAGAAGACCTTCCCGGAATAAGAAAAACACGGCTGCTTTTCGATGAAAGGATTTTTTGGGCCTCGTAATCGCAGAATCTCCACGGGGCTTCACGAGAGGGGTTCTCCTGAAGCCCGATAGGTATATCAATAAAAACCGCGGCAGCTTTTTGAATCAGAAAACGGAGTTCTTCAAGACTGGCCGCAAACAGGGAGGATTCGAACTTTTTCATTTCGCGGATCACGGCTATCCAGCCGCCGCGGCATCCGTCAATTCCGATAAACAAACTCGCCTCTTATTTTCGAAAATAGGCCGGTTCTTTTCCCGGTTTCCATTTGATATTGCAGCCCATGCTGGGCCGTTGTTCCACCGGCGGGTTTTGTCCGCTTAGAACCAAGTCAATTGCGGCCCGAAGATCCTTCCCGGTCACAGGTTCCGCGTTTCCAGGACGGCTTGCGTCAAACTGCCCGCGATAGACAAGGCGCTGGCCTTTGTCATAAAGAAAAAAATCCGGAGTGCATGCAGCCCCATAGATTTTTGCGGTTTCCTGAGTTTCATCGTAGCAAAAAGGAAAATGAAACCCGAGTCTGTTTGACATCTCGGCAAGCTTGGCGGGCGCGTCCTCAGGATAGTGTTCGGCATCATTGGAGCTGATTGCGACAAGGGCCAGATCACGGGTCTGATAATCGCGCGCCAGCTTCGCAATCTCCTGCTCAATATGCTTCACATAAGGACAATGCTGGCACAGAAACATCACGAGAAGCGCCTTCTTCGAACGAAAGCCGGCTAAGCGGATCACTTTTCCGGAGGAAACATCCGGAAGTTCAAAATCAGGTGCCGGGGTTCCAAGCGCCTGCATGGTGGAGGGAGTTACCGCCATAAGATCTCCTTACTTTAAATTACACGGGAAATTTTAAGGGAAAAGCTCTTTCAAACCTTCACAATAATCAAAACTTCGGGGGGTTCTCCATTGGACAGGAAAATTCCGGCATTGCTGCGGCTTTACTTCGTGGACCTTGCAGCCTTGCCCGGATAAAAAGATGCAGGCTTCATCGGAGCGCTTTTTAAGAACAAGTTCACGTCTTTCCAGAAGGTCGCAGTGCTGCTCTGTAAAATCATAAATGTTCAGTTGTAAAAAAGCCGCAAGCCGTTCAGCTTCTCCCGGCTTCAGATAAACAAAACCGGGCTGACGGCAGCAGGCATTGCAGCGCCTGCATTGAAACATCCCCAACCGGGAATCACTGTCGCTGCTCTCAGCCACATTTTTCTCTATTTGGCGGCGGAATGAATTCCCATTTTTGCAGCATGCTGTTCAGTGGCCTTGGAGTAAATAATCCCGGCGACAAACATCAGCGCAACGGAAATCGCAAGTGTAATAAGCGCAGGTTTCATATTTTCTCCTTTTTGCAGCAATTCTACAGCTTCTTTTAAAAATTCTTTGGATCCATCAAGCTTACCACAAATGTCTTTTGTCCGAAAATACGGTCATTGGCATAAATCCGGAATTCGTAATCCCCCGCTTCTGGAAATCGAATGCCCCGGAGATTAAAAACGAGCTCATGACTCATCAGGGGAGTGGGGATCGTGACAACCGTTGGGATCTCACCCCGGCCGATAAGTGTTTCTGATTTGAGCTGAACAAGTTCAAGCCGGAATTTATAATCCCCGCGCGCATCGGTCAGCTTAACGTAAACAGAAAGAATCGAATGGACAAAGGGAAAAGTGGCAGCCCCGATATTTTCAAAAACGCCGATCAGGCTTTTTTTCTTTGTTCCTTGCTCTGTAATCACATAATCACAGATGAGCATGGCATTGGCTTTTGGGGCGGGTACGGCCATTCAAACTCCGGCAAAGGCTGGTTTAAAGCGGGTTGGCTTTCAAATAATCCGTAACTTTTGTCATCAGTTCTTCGCTTTTACTATAGGTAAGCACTTCGGTTTTCTCGAGCATTTTCATAGCGTCGACACCGAGCCCTGCAGGAGAAAAAGCAACAAACCGAACCGACTGCGTCGCGGGATCGGAATGGATTTTCTTTTGAACTTTTTTGATGTCCAGCGTCAACGGATCTTCCCAGTATTGACCCATCATCAGCTTAGGGCGGAGCGTCACCGCTTGCTGGACGGCATCCTCTTCGTCCGTGGCCGTTTCAACCTGATAGTTGAGTTTAAGAAAAAGGTCTTTTAATTTCCCCACCAGATAGTCGTCGATCCCCAGAATTAAAACACATCCGGATTTGCCCCGTAAAGCTGGGGAGGAAGAACTTGCAGGTGTTTCCGGGGAGTTCGGCAGGTCAGAGGATTTGATCTGAAGAGCGCTGCGGATCCTGTTCATAAGCTCTTCGGAATCATAAGGCTTCGCGATGAAACTATGAATTTCCCAGGCGTTGAAGAACTCTTTCATTCCTTTTCTTGCGGAGGTCACAATAACTGGGATTTTGCGGTAATTTTCAGGCATTCCTTTGATTTCACGGACAAAATCATACCCGGTCATTTTGGGCATGAGCACATCCAGAATAATGAGGTCGGGGACTGTTTCCCGAAGCCGGGCTAACCCCTCCTGAGGCCCAAGGGCGGTCATGACCTGAAAGTCATTCGCCTTAAGACGTGTCTCAAGAAGATTCAGCGCATCAGGCTCATCATCAATGATTAGTATTTTGTGGCTCATAGAAACAATTATGCCTCAAAATATCGGGTTCCGGCAAGTTCAGCCTTGTATTTAGGCTTCGATTTGATCTTGCAGCTTCGACACCAATTCGTTCATTTGCTTGATAAGATACTCGGGCAAAAGCTTTTCGTGTTCCAGTTCGCGTTTGGCCCCCGAAATCACGCTGATCACGCGCTTGATCGCGGCATTGCGTCTTTCCTGGCGGATCTCACCCGCATCTTTATTTTCATGGGCCGATAGAAGTTTTTTGACCTGCGCGCGGACTTCTTTGGGTTCGCTGGCTTTCTCTATGACGGCTTCACGGACTTTCGCATAATCCTGGGGGGGAAGCTTTTCATTTTCTTTCACCAGACGCAGAAGATTGACGGATTCAAAATTAGGCACTTTCGCAGCCACATCGGAATTCTCAATAAGCCCGGGATCCGCAAGACGGGGTTCTTCCCTTTCGAGAAAATAATAAGACTTCAGGAGCTTCGTTGCGGTCATCTGTTTCATCCCAAGCTCTTTGACACAATACGTCTCAAAGCTCAAGAAGCTCCAGGCTTTGTAAAGCTTGTCCTTGTGAATGCTGAAAAGATACTGGCCTAACTCAATCCATGAAGCCTTATGCCGCTTGGCTGTTTCCAGCGTTTTCTGGCGCAGCACATCACTTTGAGTATCCACTTCTAATGCCATAAAAACTCCTTATAAAATGTTACTTTAAAACATGACCCTACCCGTTGAGGGCGGGTATCATAGCATGGCTTCCTAAGCCCTGTCCAAGACGAGTTAAAGGCCCGAAAAACCCGAGAAACTTAGGATTTCTGCTCTTCGGCTACTTCTTTTTTTTCTTGGGGGCGGCAGTTTTTACCTTCCCTGACTCGCGGGATTGGTAGTAAGTGTATTTGTGGGATTTCCCTCTGACTTGCGCGGCTGGATATTTTTTACGGTTATGCACCAGCTTACGCTCAATGGCGGTAGAGAGATCAATTCCAAGCACATTGCAGAGGTCAAAAACGTACATGGCAATGTCCGCAACCTCCTCTTCAATCCGGTTCAGTTCCGCAGCTTTTCCGGCTTCAAGTTTTTTGGAGTAGGTCCACTGAAAATGCTCCATCAGTTCAGCGGCCTCAATAGCAATCGACATCGCGACATTTTTGGGGGAATGAAACTGCTCCCAATCCCTCTCGTTGATGAAACGGCGGACTTTGGAACGTAAAAACGATACGGTTGTTTTTGCATCGGTCATCTTGGTTTCCTTTTTTGGAGATTGTACAAACCCTGCCTCTTCATGAAAAGGCCAATCTGCGGCTTAAGAGGGCGTTCCGCAAAGCCGATAGCTAGGTTGTGAAGCCTTTCCCTAACCGAACTCCCCTTCTCTTCGCGGTCCTCATCCTCAGCCTCGGAGTCTGCCGCCCGGCCCTCGCGGAACGAAAAGCACCCTATCAGGTTGAAAAAAGTGCCTATTTCAGAAAACCCAGCGGATACTGGTCCTCGACCAAAACACCGTGGTATAAAAAAGCCGGAGAGGGATTTAAGAAAATTTTAATCGGCGGGAGAGAATTCTTTCAGGTCTAAGCTTCGGAAGGGCGGTGCAGCGCTTGTTTGACCTGACGGATAAAGTCTTCGGGCTGGAAGGGTTTATTTACAAAAGCTGAAATTTCATGATCCTTAAAAAGAGTCCGGGTATCAGGCTGTGCTGAGATCACAATCACAGGGACTTCCTCGGAGGAATAGCTTTTCCGCAGCTGCTTAACAAATTCAGCGCCATTCATTTCCGGCATCAGGACATCGACAACGACAAGGTCTGGTTTTTCCTTCGCAACAATGGCAAGCCCTTCCTGGGATCCCCCGGCCGTAATCACTTCAAAACGATTAATCAAAAGCCGTGATTTAAGGAGTTTGACGAGGTATTCCTCGTCATCAATGACCAGAATTTTTTTACCTGCAAGCTGTTTGAGCATAGCCCCTCAAGGTTTATTAGAGTTACAAAGTCTAGTAACGTCTTGAAGGTCGATTTCCTTGACTGGAATCAGGAACGGATGCTGGTGGTAATTTCTTCGGAGATTTTTTTGCGGGTTTGATAAATCAGGGAAGTGATGCGGTAGAGGTTCAACTGACGGGGATCGTACTTCTTTTCATCCGGGACTTTTTCGGTTTCCCGTTCTTGCAGGGCTTCACTCATGAAGCGGCACCCGCATTTTTAGCCGGTTTTGCTTGAGATTCCTCTTCGGCAGGCTGAAGGTAAGTCCTGCGCCCCACACTGCCTTCTTCAAGAGGGACCATTTTGCTTTCGCCAACAGCCAGAACAACACGCCGGTTCATTTCATCAAGTGAAACCACAGGCTGATACCCCTGTTTCATTTGTATATATTCGGCAGCATAAAGACTTTGGGAAAAACCAGCGGCAAATAAACCGAGGGTCACGATGATCAATTTTCCTTTAAGAAAACTCTGATTTACCATGGGTCACCTGGGTTCGAATTTAAACTCTTTTTTAAGGAATTTAATATGTGCGTAAATATAACCTCTGAAAGGGCTCTTTACAACTTATTTTTCTTTAAAAAGTCAATTTTTTGCAGGAATAAAGGGGGTGTAAAACGCTCTAAGATGCAGATTTAAAAGAAGATAGTGCCTATTTCATACCGCTTTCGTGAAGCGCTTGAATGATCGCTTGCCCTGCCGCTTTCAACTCCAAGGGGGAATAAGCCAGCGTAAGCCGCCGGGCAAGCACATCTTCAACGGTTTGCGCCATTTCAACGTCCACAGAATACGGAATCTGCGCAAAGATAGCCGGGTGCCCCTGTGTGATTTGCTTTCCCAAAGAGCTGTCTTTTTTTACGAGACCAAGAATGTCGACGGCACGGCTCCCGTATTTTTCCAAAAGGTAGGCTGCGGTTTCGGTTGAAACAGAAAATTTCGAGGCCAGCACTTCCGCTGTTTCCAGGGTGCCGCTGCCAAATAGACTTTCAATGCCCGGCCCTGAAATAAGCCGGTTCACAAAATCCTCCGCAACCGCCCGGTAGGTTGTGTATTTCCCTCCAGTCACAAAAAAAAGTCCTGAGGGAGTTTCCGTCACTTCATGTTCCCGGGAAACACTCGACGCATTTCCGCTTTTTTTCAGGAGCGGCCGAAGGCCCGCAAAAGTGACATCGACGGATTCTCTGGAAAGCTTCGCGTCTGGAAAAACCCTCGCCGTCTCTGTCAAAAGATATTCTATGTCCGAATCGTCCGCTTCAACCTGATCAGGATTTCCCCGGAAATCAGTGTCCGTGGTTCCAATCATCGTACCTCCCTTCCAGGGAATAATAAAAAAAATCCGGTTGTCCCTCTTTGAGGGAATAAGGAGGGCGTTTTTTGAAATCTTTTTCGATGTGACAAGATGAACCCCCTTGGTAGGACGGATTCGGGATTCTGCGCGGGGGTCATCAAGCATCAGCAGTGAATGGGTCCAGGCACCGCCGCAGCAGACAACGCGTTTTGCCCGGATTTCAAAACGGGAAGAGTCAGGCTCCAGCAGGTCTTGAACCTGGACTCCGGCCACCCTGCCGTTCTCCTTTAAAAAGCCGGTCACTTCAAGGTAGTTCGCGCATGCGGCGCCCCGCTGATCGGCGCTTAAAACATTTTCAAGGCAAAGCCGGGCATCATCCATCAAGGCATCGTAATAGAGGACTCCGCCCAGGAGGCCCTCCCGGCGCAGCCCGGGTTCCCTTTTGAGTACCGTTTCAGCGTCCATGCTTTGATGCGGCCCGGTGCTTCGCGCTCCCGCCAGAAGGTCATAAAGGAACACTCCCACTTTCATAAGCCAAAGCGGCCGCTTATCCCCCTCATACACGGGAATCACGAAAGCCAAAGGGCGGACCAGATGGGGAACTTTTTGGACATGAAAATAGCGCTCGCGAAGAGCTTCCCGGACCAGTTTGAATTGGAAATTTTCCAGGTAGCGGATGCCGCCGTGGATGAGCTTCGAGGATTTACTCGATGTCCCCGACGCGAAGTCTTTCTTTTCGATAAGCGCTGTTTTTAAACCACGGAGGGCTGCGAGATGCGCAATGGCGGAGCCGTTAATACCGCCGCCGACAACAAGAAGATCAAAAGTCTGACGTTTGAGTTTTTCGAGGTCTCTTCGCACAGGGGTCAGGAAAATATTTCCTGGAAGAAAAGTGCCAGCATTTTCCAGGAACGTTCATCGGCTTCACGGTTATAAGCAATGCCCGAGGCCGGGTTATCGCCCGCTTCAGCAACCGTAAAACTGTGGACGGCTTTTGAGAAAAAAACCATTTGCCAATCCGCATCGGCTTCTGTCATTTCTTTTTGGAAAGCGGCTATGTCTTCAGTCGTAACAAATTTATCGAGACTTCCATGAAAAACCATGACCTTAGCTTTTACCTCCCCCAAGGAAGCTGGTGAAGGCGTTTTCAGTGCGCCATGAAAACTGGCGACACCTTTCAAGTCAAAGCCCGCACGGGCCATTTCAAGAACAGCCGCTCCGCCAAAACAATAACCGATAGCGGCCATTCGCGAAGGGTCGACAAGTTCATGTGTTTCCAAAAAACTCATGGCGGCCTTTGCACGGTTTCTCATCTTTGTGCGGTCAGAAAGATAAATCCCCGCAAGCTTTGCCGCCTCTTCATGTGTCGAAGCCCGGACTCCTTTGCCATACATATCCGCAGCAAAAGCAACATACCCCATGCCTGCCAGCATGTCCGCACGCCGCTTTGCATAATCTCCAAGGCCTTTCCATTCATGCACAACCATCACGGCCGGCCGCTTTCCGGTTATAGCGTCATCATAAACCAGGTATCCCTGAAGGACCTGATCGCCGTCTTTATACTCCACATCCTCACGCTGCAGCGCCGCGTGAGCAAAAGCGGGAGCCATCAGAATGGTAAAAAAGAGAAAAAAAGCATGCCTGAATTTCATACGAGGGCCTCTTAGTCGCGCAGCAGCAGCCGGTTTATTTTCGCGGCACAGATAAAATCATTTTCCGAAAGCCCCCCGATAGCGTGGGTGGAATATCGGATACGGCAGGTTTTATAAGAAAAATCTATTTCCGGGTGATGATCTTCCTCATGGGCTATCCAGGCAACGGCATTCACAAAAGCCGTGGTTTGATAATAATCCTTAAAAGTAAATGTTTTGGAAATTTCTGTTCCCGTGGATTCCCACCCGGAAACACGGGGGAGTAAAATTTTAACTCTTTTTAAGTCAAGCGGTTTGGTCAGCCCTTTGCAGGGAAGACACTTTCGACGAGTCAGGTCCGGGGCTTTCGTTGAGGTTCGCATGCTCCGATTATGACAAAAGAGCAGGGTCTCACCAAGAAAAAAAAGAGGCTCCGGAAAAACAATCCGGAGCCTCCCATGGGTTTGAAGGGGTTTGGCGCTTATGCCTTGGCAGTTTCTGCAGCTTCCTCTTTGCGGTGCGCGCGGGAAAAGGCATGTGTCGCATGGCCAAAAAACATCTCGGCGCTTTCCATAAGAGTCTCGGAAAGCGTCGGGTGCGGATGAATGCATTCGGCAAGATCTGTCACTGTTGCGCCCATCTCGATCGCAAGAACACCTTCGGCGATCAGCTCACCGGCACCGTGTCCCACAATCCCAACACCGATAATACGTTCGGTTTCAGGCTCAATCACAAGCTTTGTCATACCGTCCGTGCGGTCAAAAGTCATCGCACGGCCTGAAGCTGACCAAGGAAACTTCACAACTTCCACGGCAATCCCCTTTTTACGGGCTTCCGCTTCCGTGAGCCCGCACCAGGCAACTTCAGGATCGGTAAAAACAACCGCCGGAATAATACTTTCGAAAATACTTTCTTCGCCCGTGATCACCTCCACGGCAATGCGGGCTTCCTTGGCTGCTTTATGGGCGAGAAGAGCGCCGCCGACACAGTCTCCAATCGCAAAAATCGCCGGATCGGCCGTCTGTTGATGATTGTTGACGCGGATAAAACCCTTTTCATCCACAGCAACCTTCGTATTCTCAAGCCCCAGGTCTTCACAATTGGGTGAACGGCCCACCGACACAAGCACCCGGTCGTAAAGCTCTTCTTTTTTCACGCCATCCACATCCATCACCACCAGAATCTGCTTTTTCTGAGTGGCCATTTTAATCACCTTGGTTTTCAGGCGGACTTCTTTAAAGTTCTTTTCGGCATACTTGGCAACAGGACGAGCAAGATCAGGATCCGCTCCGGCCAAAATGGCGTCCATCGCCTCTACAAGAACAATCTTACTGCCCAGCGTGGCATACACGGTTCCCAGCTCCATCCCGATATAACCTCCGCCAACAATCAGAAGATCATTCGGAATCTCCTCAAGCTCAAGAGCCTCTGTCGACGTCATGATGCGCGGGTTCCCAAGATCAAAAGCCGCCGGAAGAGCCGGCTTAGACCCGACAGCCACGATCGCTTGATCGTACTGAATAAATTTTTGCCCTTCGGAAGTTTCCACGCGAAGCGTATTGGAATCTTCGAAATAACCGCGTCCGCTCATCACTTCAACGCCTCGGCGGGACGCCAAACCACGGATACCGCCGCTGAGTTTGTCCAGAATGGATTCTTTCCACTGGCGCATTTTTGCGAGATCAATTTTAGGCGTCCCAAAAGTGATGCCCCGGAAATCCGATTCCTGGGCTTCTTTGATCAATTTGGTTGCGTGCAAAAGCGTTTTTGAGGGAATGCAGCCGCGGTTGAGGCAAACACCGCCCAAGCGCGTTTCTTTTTCAACCAAAACAACTTTCTTTCCTTTGTCAGCCGCATAAAAGGCAGCGGCGTATCCGCCGGGACCAGCCCCTAAAACAACGATATCAGTCTTGATCGGATTCATTTCTTCCCTTTCCCAGCTGCAACTTTAACCTTCTGGGCTTCGCTGCTGGCTTTCGCCGGTTTCGCGGGCGCTTCAGCAGCTTTTTTAGCACTGCCTCCGCCCAGTTTAATTTCTTCCTGAGGAAATGTTTCGAGAGCCTTCACCAGCTCACGGATGAACCGGGCGCCGTCAGCACCATCGATCACACGGTGGTCATAGGACAGCGACACAGGCATCAACACCCGCTGGTCCAGTTTCTGGTTCCGGATCACAGGCTTCAAAACCCCGCGGGAAACGCCAAGGATCGCAACTTCAGGCTTATTGATGATCGGAGTGAAATGCGCGCCCCCGATTCCTCCGAGGTTGGAAATCGTAAAGGTTCCGCCTTTGAGCTCATCCAGGGAAACTTTACGCTGGCGGGTCTTTTCCGCAAGCTCACCGAGTTCCTTGGAAATTTCATAAAGATTCTTTTTATCAATGTCACGCAGCACGGGAACAATGAGTCCCTGCTCAGTGTCTACCGCAACGCCCAGGTGATAGTATTCCTTAAGAACAAGCTCGCCTGTGTTTTCATCAAGGCTGGCATTAACGCCGGGGTATTTCTTAAGCGCCTGGACACAGGCCTTGAGAATCACCGCCGTGAGCGTGAGCCGAACCCCTTTTTTCTCATACTCGGGGCCATATTGTTTGGTCCACGCCATGAGATCGGTAACGTCGACTTCGTCATTCTGCGTGACATGCGGAATCGAGTTCCAGGATTCCACCATCTTTTCGCCGATTTTCTTGCGCAGGGAACTCAGCGGTTTTTTTGTAACTTTCCCCCACTTCGAAAAATCAATCGACTCCGCAGGAGCTTTTGCTGGAGCTGCGGCAGGTGCAGCCTGAACAGCGCCGCCTGAAAACGCCCCTGACTGGAGATGTTGAATGTAAGCTCTAACGTCCGCAAGAACAATACGTCCGCCAAGCTCGCTGCCGCGGACACGCGTCAAATCAAGGCCTAGATCGCGGGCCATTTTGCGGATCGAAGGTGATGCGGGAGGAGCAAACCCTGTAGCCGACTGGTACTGATATTGACCGGAAGCCTGTTGAGGCGCCGCAGGTGCTTGCTGATAAACGGGCTGAACTGGAACCGGCTGCGGCTGAGGGGCGGCCTGCGGTTTTGGTGCCGCAGGGGCCGGTGCGCTGGAAGTCCCGCCGCCCGCCAACGTCACAATCAGCTGTCCCACCGTAACCTTGTCACCGACTTTCATATGCACTTTGGAAACAACACCGGCCTCTGAAGCCGGAATCGGCGCTACAGCTTTTTCATTTTCAAGTTCGAGGATCGTCTGATTTTTTTCGACTTTATCCCCTTCTTTAACGAAAACATTGATGACCGTGCCGGAATCGGCGCCTTCACCAAGCCTTGGAACTCGAATCTCCATATTCTTTTCCTTTGCTTACGCGGTTGCAATTAGAGACAAATGGGATAAACCTTTTCGGGATCAACACCCAGATCTTTAATGGCCTGGTTCACGGTCTTTGCCGGAATCAAACCTTTCTGGGAAAGCGCATAGAGACATCCGATCACTGTGGACTCAGCGTCAACTTCAAAGAAGCGGCGCAGTCTTTCGCGGGTATCACTGCGCCCGAATCCGTCGGTCCCCAAAGTGAAAAGGCCTCCGGGAACCCAAGGCGCGATCTGATCAGGAACAATTCTCATGTTATCTGAAACCGCCACGAAGACGCCTTCCTCTTTCTCAAGGAGATTTTCAAGGTAGGATTTGCGCGGTTTTTCCTGAGGGTGCAGCATGTTCCACCGGCGGCAATTAAAAGCTTCCGTCCGGAGCTGCTTATAATTGGTCGCACTCCAGACATCCGCTGAAACACCATATTTCACGAGGATTTCCTGCGCCTTGAGGGCGGAGCGGATAATCGGGCCGCTTCCGAAAAGCTGAACCTTGTGTTTGCCCTTGCCGCCTTTGCGGAACTTGTAAAGCCCCTTCAAAATACCTTCACGGGAACCTTCAGGCATCGCCGCCATCGGATAGTTTTCATTATAGAGCGTGATGTAGTAGAAAATTTCTTCGTTTTCTTTGTACATGCGGCGGATGCCTTCTTCAATGATCACCGCGATTTCGTATGCGAAAGCCGGGTCATAGGTATAAAGCGTCGGAATCGTGCTCGCGATCAGATGCCCGTGTCCGTCCTGGTGTTGAAGCCCCTCACCGTTCAGCGTCGTACGGCCCGCAGTCGCGCCGAGGAGAAATCCCTTTGCCTTGATATCGCCCGCCAGCCACATCTGGTCACCGACACGCTGGAATCCGAACATCGAGTAATAGATGTAAAAGGGAATCATGTTGAAGCCATGCGTCGCATAGGTCGTTCCCGCGGCAATAAACGAACTGATCGAGCCGGCTTCGTTGATCCCTTCTTCAAGGATCTGTCCGTCTTTAGCTTCCTGATAATAAAGAAGTGTTTCGCTGTCGACAGGCTCATAAAGCTGGCCCTTCGGCGAAAAAATGCCGATCTGGCGGAAAAGTCCGTCCATACCAAAGGTACGCGCTTCGTCAGGAATAATCGGAACGATATTTTTTCCAATGCCCGAATGCCTTAGAAGTTTGGTCAGCACTCTGACAAAGGCCATGGTCGTGGAAACTTCCTGATTGCCTGAGCCTGCATAAAATTCCGAATAATAATCATTGGCCGGAACAGCCAGAGGCTTGGGGCGGGCCGTCCGCTTGGGAAGAAAACCGCCCAGTTCTTTGCGGCGTTCCATCAGGTAGCGTGTTTCTTCGCTGTCCTGCGGAGGCCGGTAAAACGGGGCTTCCACCACATCCTCATCCGCGATCGGAACATTGAAACGGGAACGGAATTCGCGGAGTTCTTTTTCGTTCAGTTTTTTCTGCTGATGCGTCACGTTACGGCCTTCGCCGGCTTCGCCGAGTCCGTAACCCTTGACGGTTTTGGCAAGAATGACCGTGGGAGCGCCCTTGTGTTCGGAAGCGGCCTTGTAGGCATTGTAAACTTTCCGGGGATCGTGGCCGCCGCGCAGAATTTTATGGATCTGCTCGTCGGTCAGATGATTCACAAGCTTCAAAAGTTCGGGGTATTTTCCAAAGAAATGCTTACGGACATAGCTTCCGGTCTCGACAGAATATTTCTGGTATTCGCCGTCCACAACCTCATTCATGCGCTTCATGAGAAGGCCGGTCGTATCCTTGGCAAGAAGTTCGTCCCACTGAGATCCCCAGATAACCTTAATGACATTCCAGCCCGCACCGCGGAACACGCCTTCGAGTTCCTGAATGATCTTGCCGTTGCCGCGCACAGGCCCATCAAGACGCTGGAGGTTGCAGTTCACGACCCAGACCAAATTATCAAGACCTTCGCGGACAGGAAGCGTCAGCGCGCCAAGCGATTCCGGTTCATCAATTTCGCCGTCGCCGACATAGCTCCAGACTTTCGATTCACGCTTGCCCGCAGGCAGAAAACCGCGGTTTTTCAAATAACGGTTGAAGCGGGCCTGATAGATCGACATGTGCGGACCAAGGCCCATGGAAACCGTCGGAAACTGCCAGAAATCCGGCATCAGATAAGGGTGCGGATAAGAAGAAAGACCCCCGCCTTCCGCAAGTTCCTGGCGGAAATTGTGGAGGTTTTTCGCGCTCAAACGGCGTTCAAGATAGGCCCGGGCATACGGTCCAGGAGACGCGTGGCCTTGAAAATAAACGAAATCCCCCGGTTCCCCGCTGTCCCATCCGCGGAAGAAATGATTAAAACCGACTTCATAGAGCGTGGCTGAAGAAGCAAACGTAGAGATGTGGCCGCCAACACCGCTGATGCGGTTGGCCTTAACCACCATCGCCATGGCGTTCCAGCGGATATAGCTTTTAATGCGTCTTTCGATTTCGCGGTCGCCGGGATAGTCCACTTCCTCTTCAGGCTTGATGGTATTGACATACGGCGTACTGACCACATCAGGGGCTTCAACCCCGATTTCGCGAAGCTTGCGGATGAGTCTTTCAAGAAGAAGGGGGGCTCTGTTGGAGGATTTCTCTTTAACAATGCTTTCGACAACGTATTCCAGGGACTCCAGCCACTTGGGCGCGGCCGCTTGGGTCAATACGCCTGTAACTTCTTCTGCAGTTTGCTTTTTTGAAGCACCGGCTTTGGATTCTTTTTGTTTTGTCACGGTCAAATCTCTCATTTTATGAAATTGATAAGTTCAGTTTGGACGATAGGCCCGCTTGGGGTTTTAAAGCAGTTATTATCTCATTCCTGTCAAATCGGCCGGCTTTTAGCCGCCTCTAAACAGAGCAAAAGCATGGCGCTGGCAAATAGGCTATAATGCCCTTCCATGCAGCAAATCGACCTGACTTTACCCACCCCTGAGCAGAATCTTGCCTTCGATGAGGCCTTACTGGACCTTTGCGAAGAGGGGTATCCTCATGAAATTCTGAGGTTTTGGGAGTTTTCCCGCCACTTTGTAGTGACGGGATATTCTAACAAAATCCACCGGGAAGTAAATCTTCCTTATTGTCGGGGGGCAGGGATCCCGGTTTTACGCCGTTCAAGCGGCGGGGGGACCGTTCTTCAAGGCCCCGGATGCCTCAATTATGCCTTAATTCTGGATATCCGCAGCAACCCGGTCCTAGAAAGCATTACCCGGACCAACGCCTTTATCATGCAGCGCCACGCGGAGGCCTTATCCAAGGCGTCGGGTAAATCATTCACGGTTCAAGGGTATACGGACCTTACTGAAGGCACTGTCAAATTCTCAGGAAATGCCCAGCGCCGCAAACGCCATTTCCTGCTTTTTCATGGAACTTTTCTGATTGATTTTGATAAAGCTCTTATTGAGAAAGCGCTTTTGATGCCCTCGCTTCAGCCCGATTACCGCAAAAACAGAAAACATACTGAGTTTGTGGGGAACGCCGGGCTTGACCGCGAGACTTTCAAAAAAACCCTTCAGGAAGCCTGGGGCGCCGAAGAACCCTTTCACGAGATTCCCCGGGAGAAGATCGACAAGCTGGTTCAAGAGCAATACGGCAATGCCGTGTGGATTGAAAAATTTTAGACGGCGCTTTGATCCGTAAGAACCTTTAGGTGCTGATCCACAACGGCCATGGCGCGGACGTCATCCAGGTTGTACTGAACGATTTTTTCCCGGAGTTCCAGACTCTGCGTTTCAAGCCATCCCCGGTACCAGGCCACGCAATTCATGCCGCTCGCCTCTTCAGATGTCCATTGAAATCCAAAAAATGGCGCCACCGCTTTAATGGAATACCCCCTGCAGGGAAGCGCAAAATGGTCCCGGACAAAAGCACATTGATCCACCAGGTGCCGGTTCAGGTTGTCATACCCTTTACGGTTTCCGCCGAATTTTTTCCAGCAGATATCCACATACGTTCTTTCATAGAGTGTCCAGCAATAAACCACAAGGTCTTCATCCACCGCGAGATAATCCAGAAGATCATGCCAGATACGGGCTTCATCCTCGGGGGTTTCCGCGAAGAAACAACGCTCCTCGCGCTCCCCGTCTTTCATACGGATAATTCCGTGGCAGAACACCTGGTCGTCATTGGTTTCAATGTCATAAAAATAAAGCGTCTTGCCGCGGGGAAAGACCGGTTTTTTTAGGATAATCGGCCGATTCTCCGAACGGGCCCTCGCGGCATGCACAAAGCGGCCGCAGACTTTTTCAGGCACGTCGAGCAGTTCCGACATCCAGCCCGTGGAGGCATCGGTCATTTGAGAACACGTTTTGATTCCGGCATCCGACAGCTTACGGGCCATCACGGCGCTGAGTCCGGAAATAAGGGATATATGATCCGTCTGTTTCCACTCTTCCTGACAGCGGCTCGACCAAAGGCAGCGGCTGCACGAGGAGCAGCGAAACGCCTCGGTCTTCATTTCCCCTTTTTGAACGCATTGCATCTGACGGAAGATTTCAAAAAACTGGCGTTCTAAACGCCCTTCCAGGCGGACTTCGTAACGTTTTCCAAGACTTCCCGCCAGAACAAATCCGGTTTCAGGACGAAAACCCAGCACAGGCTCAAGAAGGCAGGCATAGTGGAAAAGCTGGAGTTTATCGTAGAAGGTCGGAACCTTATGGCTTTTGACTTCGCCGGGGACGTATGAAAAATCCCCGAGGCTGGACTTTCCCGGGACCTTCATTAAAAGATCCGGAATGCCTGACATTTGATCACTTAACAAAACACCCTGATAAATCCAGGGCACACCCTGCTCCATCCAGGCACGCGTGAGCTGAGCGCCTTCTTCAAGAGACGCGTAGTCCGTTTTATTTCCGACAAGACCCGGCATGCCCGCGACCAAGCGCTCCTGAAGCGCGATCCCAAGTTCCTTAACATGCCGCTCCGCAGAGCTTTCCTTTCGCCGGGAAGAGCGGTCTGCAAAGCAATCAAGGTAAAAGGAGTGAAGACAGCCCGCACTTCGCGTCAAGGCGGTGGGGGTGATCCGTTGTTTTTCGTTGGCCATGATGAGGGTCAAAGCCGGATCGAGGAGGGATAACCGAACCGGCTACCGGTTTGATGTTCCTTGCTGGGCAGAGTCAGCGGTTTCCCCGCCCCCCAGCACGTTTTGTAAAAGCTGTCCAAAAAGCATCTGTGCGGGTTCCTGCGCCGCCGGCTTGGAAGTTCCTTCCTGCACGGGAGTATCCTGCGGCGTCTGCCCCGTTGATGCGCTGCGTTTCTTTTCAAAAAGACCGCTCAGAACTTCCTGCGTTTTCGCAACCGCCAAACGCGACGTGATGTATGGAATGTCCGGCTGAACCCGGATATCCGGAGCAACGCCCTGCGCAAGAAAAGGCACGGCAAGCCTTCCGTCCCGGTCCGTCAGGTATTGAAGTTCTTCAACACTGCGGATAAAGGCGGCTGAAAGATCAGGATCCATCACAAGCGTCATGGGCGCCGTTAAGTAATTTTTCGCCAAGTCAAACTGCGCATTTCCTGTGATCGCAAAACTCTCGGAAAAAATTTGAATTTCGGGGAAATTAATTCTTCCTGATGCCAAAACAAAAGGAATTTGAATTGGGGCAAACAAAGTATCCCGGCGTTCCAGCTTTTCCTGATAGGACGCGGGAAGGCGTTCCTGCAGGCGCTTCACCAGCCCAGGCACAATCGAAAGCTTTTGCATGATTTCGCGGATCACATTCAAATTCCGGATTTTACCGTCCTTGATAAGGATCTCACCTTGGCCGGAAAGCGTCTGCTGAAGACGCACGGGGTCGGTCCCCCAAAAATCTCCTTTGATGTTAAGGGTCAAAAGGCCTGAAGGCTGGGGCTCTCCCTGAGAAGCCGGGGCCAGACGTTCAAGATCAACTCCTGAAACCACGGCCTTAAAAGAACCTTGAGGTTCAGGCTTCATGAGTTTCAGTTCCCCGGAACCGCCGATACGTCCTCCCGCAAAATCCGCTGAAAACCCTTCCAGCAAAATGTCGCGTGAGGTGGCCACAACACCGGCATCTAAATTCTGAAGGGGAGCGGCGCCGGGAAGTCGAAGCTCACCCTGCCTCAGACTCACTTTAATGCGCGGCTCGGGCGGCTGCTCTGCGGACAGCTTAAGCGCATCCAAAACCGCCGAGAGCTGTCCCTGCCACGACATGCCGGCAAGGGATTTTCTGGCGTCTGGATAAACCCGCGCGATTTCGGCAGCTTCAAGATCGCGTAAATCCGTTTCCAACCGGAAATTCTGAAGCCCCAGCGCCTGCTCGTTTACAAAATACTGAACCTCTCCGCTCAAGCGGAGATTTTGCACGGGGCTTAAGAGTGACGCCTTGGCCTCCAAAGGAACAGGCCTTCCAAGAGACACATCGGTAAGCTTGATATCCAGATCACGAAGCACAAGCTCCTCACCGCCGGGCAAACTCTGGTCACGGAAAGAAATCTCTCCGTCGCGGATATGGACCGATTCAATAAGAAGAGAAAGCGCTGCCGCGGGTCCGCCTGAAGCATCAGACGTTCCCGCATTTTCGAAAATTTTGATACTGCCGTCGGAACGCCGGATCAAGTGAAGGCGGGGTTTATTGACAAAAATGGAGGACACTTCAATCCGTCCCTGGAGAAGCGGCGCCCAATCCATCTGTGCGCCTAAAAGTTCCGCCGCGAGAATCGGTTTTTCAGAGGGGTTGTCTGAAGCCACGGAAAAACCCTTCACCTCAAGCGCGGGGCCTGAGCGCCAGCCAAGGGAAATTTTTCCAATCTCAACCTGCTGGCCTAGAATTTTCTGGGCTTCTTTTTGAAGAAAGGGGCGGTAGCGGTCGGCATCAAAAGTGGCAACAAAAAAAATCATCCCCGCGAGAGTGAGGATGAAGAGCGCAAGGAGAACAAAAAGAATTTTTTTCATGGATCAGGAATTGGCAGCGCGGACATACGCGCCGGGATAGGTCTTCATGAGACCGTCTTTGCGCGCCTTTGCAAGAAAATCGTTGGCCAATTCCTTGGTCTGAAAACGATTGATGCAAACCTGGTGGTGTTTTCCGCTCGGAATCACGAAAGCGTTATAACCCTGCTTTTTTAATTTCTCAACTTCTTCAGAGGCGCGGGGCTGCCCCACATAAGTAATCAATTGAAGGGTAAACTTTCCCTCTTCGGCAGCAGGCGCGGGAGGGGTATCTTCCGCGGCTTCTTTGATCGGCTCAATCAAAGCAGACTGGACAGCGGCCTCTGCCTGAGGCGCTTCGATTTGAGTGACCGGCTGCACCGTAACGCCGGAAGTCTCTGAAAGCGCGGGCGCATCCACGGGACGAGCATCCTCCGCCGGCGCGTCTGCGAGGTAATACTCGGGTTCTGACGCTGCGGGATTCACGGCCGCAGAATCAGCAGCTGAATCCGTTGTGTCCGCAATCGCTTTTTCAATTTTCATTCCCTGACGGACACCGTAAGAAAAAACCACAAGGACCACGGCAACACTGGCCAGAAGAATAAGCGGACGCAGCACCATCATCACCGAGGCCACGGCTTCATAGCGGGAACGCGGACGAAGTTTCTCATCCACAGCTTGGACAAAAACGGAAGAGGACTGTTGTCTGGAATTTTCCTGATTCTTCTGAATGTTGTTCAGGGCGTCAGCGATTTTGCTCATTTTTTTTCCTGGTTGGTGAAAAGAAATGTGAACCAAAAATTTCGTGTGGGAAAGATGCCCCTATTTTCTCCAAGGCGGCTGACAAGTCAATAGGCGAGAACAATTATTTTGATTTTTTTTCCGTTAGCGAGTTTTTCTGCACCCACTCACGCGACCATTGCGCCGAACAATCGTACGCCATCTGGTAAATGATCCTTTTCAGCGTCGTATGCAGGATTTTGATCAAAAGCGAGTCGGGACTGTAGTCCGCGGGTGCAAAATGGTCCGCTCGGCCGTCCCGCACAATCGCTTTAACGCTCTCAGGAACGTCTTTATCCTTGTTAAAGACCGCGATCGAGTGGCCTCCGGAACGCTGCATGACCGTCATAGAGGGGATATCCGTCATACTGTCCCCTATATAGATCATGTTCCGGAACGGAATCGGACGGTCCCTGGCGGGCATATGGGAGTTGATGTCCTCAGTCAGGTCCAGCTTGCCCTTGCTGATACGGAAAAGAAACTGGGTCTTGTTCGTATCGTTGATGACCAGCTTGGGGAAAACCGGTCCGTGCTCCCCGTACTCATATTCGCAGGCATAAACACGCTTGAAATGAGGGTAAATGTCGCTGCCTTCGAGAATCTCCTTCATCCCGCTTGAGATAATGTAGTGCTCGACCTTGATCCCCCAGCGTTCTACCTCCTCAATCTTGGCCAGAAACCGGTTCAGATTGGAAAAGTAGGTCTTCACACCCGCGAAATACTGGATGTTGCGGGCTAATTTCTTCAATTGCTCCCGTTTCAGGGGTTTTTCTTTAAAAACCGGGTCATGGATCAGCAGTTTCAGGTAAGCCAGAGTCCGCTCATAGCCGTGCTCACGAACCAGGACGTCGGCTTTTTTCCAGATGTCATCCTTATTGATGCCATAGGCAGGGAAAATGGTGTCTTCCTGCATATTGTTGGGCGACAGCGTGCCGTCAAAGTCATACACGATCCCGATCACGTTCTGGAGAGGCTGTCCGACCACAGGCATTTAAGACTTCCCTTCTTTAAAGAGCTCCTCGAGAGCAGGCAGAAGGGCTTCCGCCATACGGCGGTAACCTTCAACGCCCGGGTGAATACGGTCCGGAGATTCGATCAGTTTTCCGGGACGGTTGGGGTCGACGACCGACTTGTAGGTATCACAGAATAAAAACCCGTGCTTTTTGGCGTACGCCTCAATCCACACATTAACGGCACGGATTCTCTCGGCAACTTCAGGGGTCGACAAATCATAGGGAAGAATCGTGCAAAGAAGGGTTTTCAGCTTTGCCTCAGATGCCCTGGCATAAAGCTTCTCGAGTGATGCCTGCGTTTCTAAAACCGTCCGTCCCTGATGGAGATCATTTACACCGGCGAGAATAACAACCGCTTCGGGGTTAAAACGGAGGACATCATACTCAAAACGGGCCAAAATCTGATCCGACCGCTGGCCGCGGACACCGCGGTTCAAAATGTTCCACTCCGGGTGTTTTTTCATGATCCAGAAAGCATACTGACTTTCCGGGTTCCCCTTCCCCTCTGGCGGCGCCTCCCGCGGCGAGGAAAAACCGGGCGTGCCGGCGGTCGTGGAATCGCCCAATGCAACAATCACTTTTGGAGCCGCTTGATCCGGCATCGCGTTTCCTTGCCCCGCCATTGCTGTCATAAACGCCACGAACACCCAAAACACTTTTTTCATGGACGGCATGTTAGGGAATTTTTCTCCGGTTGGGAAGATTTTTTCAAGGGCCTCAAACTTCCCTGCTAAAATATTCCCCATCATCTTAAAGGAGGCTTACGTGATCTCTGTTTCTATCCGGGGCAGTGAAATCGAATTGCAGCAATTTTTAAAACTCTCAGGAGCCGCAGAATCCGGCGGTCACGCCAAACAAATCATCACTTCCGGGCTTGTCCTTGTGAATGGCCAGAAAGAAACCCGGCGTTCCCTTAAACTCCGGCAGGGTGACCAGGTCAGTTTTGAAAATAAAACTTTTGAAGTGGCCGCGGAAAAAGCCTAGGCTTCAGGATGTCCCATAATATTGTATTGCGCCAGCAATACCCGGTCGGGTTTAACTACCGCGGCTTCCGCTGCGCAGAAATCCATGATCACAAAATCCTGCGGCAAATCCCCTTCTGCCGCACGCGCCGAGTAGTGCCCTTTAATGCGTTCCACAATCCGGTCCACAACATAGCGCTCCACACGCTTTTCCCAGGTGGCCCGAGCCTTGCCAAGCTCTCCTTCATTCGTCAGCGGACGGCAGATCCCCGTAAGCCGGTACCCCTGAAACGCCCTTTCATCCATAAAGGAAAGGGAGAGCCGTTCATTGGCCTCCAGATTTTTATAAGTCCGGTTGTAGCGGTAGTCCAGAAAATAAACATGGTTCGGCGGAACCGCATCCACCAGGAGCTTCGGTGCTGAGTTGGGATTTCCCTTCTCATCGCAGGAGGCCACGGTAATCACTTTCAGAAGGTCTTTATACTCAATAAAGTGTTTGAAAATTTCAGCAAAACCGACCGGGGGAGTATCGCTCACGTTGGAAACCTTTCCAGAATAATGTTCCATTCTTTTTCGCTGACAGGCTGCACCGAGAGACGCTGGCCCCGCTGAAGCAGCGGCATGGCTTCAAGTCCCTTTATTTTTTTTAAGGCTTCTAGGGAAACAAGTTCTTTGAATTTCTTTACGGCCCCTATTTCAACGCCGTACCAGACAGGATTATTTTCGCGGCTCTTGGGGTCATAGTGCGGATCTTTTTTGTTAAAGGCTGTTTTATCCGGCGCACCTTCTTTAAGAACTTCGCCAATACCCGCGATGCCTGGGGGCTCGGCATTACTGTGATAAAAAAAAACGAGGTCCCCTTTTTTCATCTGATCCCGCATAAAATTGCGGGCTTGATAATTACGGACCCCGTCCCAGAAAGTTTTTTTGTCCCGGAGTAAGTCATCCATCGAGTAAACTTCCGGTTCGCTTTTCATAAGCCAGAACTTTTGCGCCATAAAATCCCCTTACTCCGGAGCGCCGTGATTTTTAAGAAACGCAATGACCTCGCGCCGTTCGCGCAGCATGGCCAGCCGGAGCGCTGTCTGACCGACCACGTTCTGGGCTCGGAGATCGGCACCTTTTAGCAAAAGAACTTTTACGACATCCAGATTACCGTCCTGGGAAGCGATCATCAGGGGTGTCATTTCCAATGCCCCTCGAGTATTCACATTGGCTCCGTCATCAATAAGGATCCGGACACGGTTTGAATCCCCCACAATACAGGCATGCAAAAGTTCCTGGGAGATGCGCGCGGCGGAGGGGCGGGCGGCAGGAACCGGATTTTTACGCGCCGGCGGGGCCGGGGGCTGCTTCAAAGAAAAAAAATCCTGGCTTTCCTGCGGCTGGGACGCCGGGGGCGTAACGGGAGAAACAGGCGCCGGCGGCAAAGGCTTGGGTTCCGGCAGCTGCACCACGGTTTGGACGGGCGGAGGAACCACCGCTTGCGCTGCCGGAGCGGGTGCCGCTTTACGCTTTTCATTAAGACTTAGGAGCGCCTGCTCCAGCATTTCTTCTTCCGTAGGAACCGCTGACAAATCGACTTTCTTGGCTTTCACGCCTTCCGGAGAAACGGGTTTGGCCGGAACAGGCATAGGCAGCACCGGCTTCAGCGGTTCCTCCCGGACAGGCGGCGTTAGCACCCGGGTATCTTCGAATTTTCTGGGTGCGGCAACGGGTGTAACATCAGGCGCTTTCGGGGCTGCCTCAGGCACAGCCTGTAATACCGCGGGTCTCTCTTCGCGGATTTCAGCCCTTGGAGCGGCATTCTCTTCCTCGAGCGGAGGCTCGGCATTTTCCTGAATGGAGGCTTGCGAAACATTTGCCGCCCAAGCCAAAGCATCGGACGACAAAGCCTTGGGAGCTTCGCCGGGAAGATTCACAAGCTCGCTTTCATCAGCCGAAGGAAAATCCGCCGCGGGTTCAGCAGGTTGCGGCGGGGTTTCACTTTCCGCTTCCGCGGGAGCAGCGGCCGTTTCACGCTCGCTTTCACGGTTCCTGGAAAAAAGCCGGTCCGCGATAGACCGGGATGACATTTCATCGTCCTTCGGTTTCTTCACCGCCTTTTTGGGCTGCGCTTTTTCCGTGGATTTGGCGCCCGCCTTTTTCAGCATTTCAAGAATCACTTTATGCCCTTTGCGGGCAGCTGTCGTAAGCGCGGTTTCTCCGTCCTCGCTTTGCGCATTCACTTCAGCGCCGTGATCCAGAAAAAGTTTCAGAAGCTTTTCATCCCCCTGATTGGCTGCCAGCATCAGGAGTGTCACTCCCAAGCGCTCTTTTTCATTCACATTGGCGCCGCGTTCCAGCAGCAGCTTCACGACTTCGTAGTGACCCCAAAGGGTCGCCCGGGTAATACCTCGGATCCCAAAGGCATCCCGGGTATTGGGTGAAATCCCGGCATCCAGAAGCATTTTTGTTTTTTCAAAGTCACCCGTCATCGCCGCGACGCAAAGGCCGTGATGAACTTCCGGCTGATGATTATCTTTTTGGAAAAAACTCACGGGTTCGGAGCCGGGAGGAACCGCCGCCTGGCGGAAAAGGCCCTTGACCTTATCTACCATCGACCGGTTTTTCTCAACGGCCTGGGAAGAAACGTCAGCGGGTGCTGAATGGCGGGCTTCGTAATAGCCTTCGACCACATAGATCAGGACAAAGGCCGTAACAACGACCATAAGCAGCGTAAATGAAAATTTGAGGTAACTCATGGGCAAAGGTTCCGAAAGAAACTGCTTAGGCGCGGAGAAAAACGCCGGACGCTTTCATCAGGCTTAAAACCTGCCCGACATTCTCCTGGATGCTTTTGGCGGGATCCAGGTTCAGATCCACGATTCCCTGGCGGAAATCATTGGCGCCGACGTTCACAATCAGGATCATGTCGCGGCTGGTAACTTCCTGAAGAAGCCGGAGTTCATCATCGTTTAAATTACTGGCCGTCGCGAGCACTAAAAGACCGGCGTCCATCATCAAGTGCGAAACTTCCCCAAGGCGCCGGACATGCTCATGGCGGGCCGCTTTGTGACGCTCAAGGTCCGCGTCAAGGCCGCGAAGCAGGTTTCCGATCCCAAGGAAGTAGGTTTTGCAGCCTGCTTCGAAAAGATTCTTTTCAAGCTCTTTAGCGATGGATTTTTTGTCCACGCCGACTTTACCGGTCAGGAGAATCAGCTTCGGATAATGCCCGTACTTCTTCTGGCGGGCTTCGGGATCCACAATGCTGAAATCCCACTTTTCCTCGCGGAGAATGACCTGCTCGCGGACATCGGCCTGATCATCCTTGAGCATTTCGATGATGATGCCGCCGCCGGCAATATCATACTGATCGACAATAACAAACCGGCCGGTGGCTTCAATCTCGGCAGCGGTGTCAAAGGCCACGGGAGAACCGCATTCCAAAACGCATTCGGCAACGTCATGGCGTTCAATGACTTTCTTTTCTTCCTGGTGCTTCAAATCCGAGGCGTCAATAATTTTACGGATTTCCTTCAAGGTCACGGGCACCTTGGAAGTCCCGAGCTTGAGCTTGTATTCCTTGCCCACGGACATGGGGCTTTTACCCATCCAGAAAATTTCAACCTTGAGAAGGGAGCTGACCGAGGGGTGGGGTTCCCCCACTTTGCACATAACGTCGCCGCGGTTAACATAAATCTGTTCTTTCAGCGTGAATCCCGTGGAGTAGCCGGCTTCCGCCTGCGCCGGCTGGGGGGCACTGAACCGCTCAATGCTTTTAATTTCAGAACGCTTGTTGGACGGCAGAAAAATAACCGCGTCCCCGACTGCGATTTTTCCGGACTCTACTTTGCCGGCCACAATACGCCGGTCATCGTTTTCCTGCGTAAATTTATAGATCGCCTGGACCGGCATTCGGAAAGGCTGATCCCCAAGTTTTTTCGCCTTGTCAAAAGTATCCAGCATTCTGAGCACGCTGGGCCCCTTGTACCAAGACAGTTTGGAAGAAGGTTCAATCATGTTCACGCCTTCGCGCGCGGCTATGGGAATAAAAGCCCGGGGCTCCAGCCCCACCTGTTTCAAAAACTCACGGTAGGTGGTCTCAATGTCCCGGAAAACTTTCTCGCTGTAATCCACAAGGTCCATTTTATTCACGCAAACCGCGACCTGACGGATCCCCAGCATGGAAAGCAGGTAACCGTGTCTCTTGGAATTTTCACGGATGCCTTCCTTGGCATCAATCACAAGAAGCGCGGCTTCCGCGCGGGCGGCGCCGCTGATCATGTTTTTCAAAAATTCAATGTGGCCCGGGGCATCAATAATGATGTACTCGCGAAGGCTGCTCTTGAAAAAACAGCGGGCCGTATCAATGGTAATCCCCTGGGATTGTTCATCTTTCAAAGCATCCAGAAGAAACGCGTATTCAAAAGGCTTTGCGTTCCGCTCACAGTCAAGACGTACGGATTCAAGCTTTCCCTGCGGCAAAGAGCCCGTGTCCGCCAAGAGACGCCCGATGACCGTGCTTTTGCCGTGGTCCACATGCCCGACAATCACGATGTTCATTTTTTCCTGAGTCTGCTGGGCTTCGGCCTGCTGGGCGCTCACATGTACCCCCCGCGGCGAAGCGTCTCAAGACCGCCGCCGTCTTCCTTGTCCTGGGCACGGCCGGCGCGCTCGGCAATATTCTTGAACTTGCCGGTTTTTAATTCCTGAATGATTTCCTTGATGTTTTTCGCCGTCGATTCCACGGGAAACGTGCAGGGGTAGCAGCCAAGCGAGCGGTAGCGTTTGCCCTCGCCCCGGTCAAAATAAAGGGACGTCACGGGAATGTTTTCGCGGTCAATGTATTCCCAGATGTCCAGCTCGGTCCAGTCCAGAAGCGGATGAACGCGGATGTGGGTTCCGGGGGCAAAGTCCGTTTTAAATTGATTCCAGAGTTCGGGCGGCTGATCCCCCACATCCCAGTCATTGCGTTTGTCACGCGGCGAAAAATACCGTTCCTTGGAACGGCTTCCCTCTTCGTCCGCGCGAACGCCGACAATCACGCCTGTGTAAGGTTCTTGATTCGCGTCCGGAACATATTTTTTCAGATTGTGATCAAGGCGGAAGCGGGTCCAGTTTCCGGAAAGGGTGTTGCGGAGCGCGTCCGTCTTGAGCGCTTTGCAGCAGGACACGCGGTCCAGAGCACCGTCCGGGTAAGTTTGTTTGGCCTTCAAGGCTTCCTGGTTCTGGCCATAAATCATGTTGAGTTTCCACTCCAGGGCAAGGCGGTCGCGGTACTCAATCATTTCAGGGACTTTATAGGAGGTATCGATATGGACCAGCGGAAAAGGCACATGGCCGAAAAAGGCTTTCCGGGCCAGCCAAAGCAGAACCGTGCTGTCTTTTCCGATCGACCAAAGCATAGCCAGGCTCTTGAAGCTCGCGTACGCTTCGCGGAAGATATAGACAGACTGACTTTCCAGTTTATCCAGTTGATTCATGGGACTCCTCAAACTCCGGGGGGTAAGGGCGCGTAGTTTACCATAACTCAGGAGAAATTTTAGGAAATTTTTGCATCAAACGGCGGGTTTAAGGGGCAGCCCTTCTTCAAGCTTGATAAAACGGAACCCTCTTCTCTGAAGTTCGGGCAAAGCTTCACGAAGTCCTTCGGCCGTCTCCTTTTCCGGATGATTCATGTGCAGGATAATAATCCCTCCTTCGGGAGTCTTTAGCAGGGCCTCTTTGACCTGCCCTCTGGAATAGGTCGCGCCCTTGTCCCCGAGAACATCAAAACCTGCCGCTTCATATCCGAGAAAACGAACAATTCCCACAGCCGCTTCATCGTAATAGGCGGTTCCGGACCTGTAAAATCTGGGTTTTCTTCCGGTCAACGCCTCAATTTTCCGGCCATTGATTTCGATCTCATCGACAAGCTCCGCAGCATTTCTTGTTCCTGTCAATCCGTAAACTGAATTTCCCGCAACAGAAGCCGGCCGGTGAAGAGTGCCATGGTTCTCAATTTCAAAAAGCGGATCCGCTGCGAGGCTTTTAAAGACCTCCGGGTTCTTATCAATCCACCGGGCATTGATAAAAAGAGTGGCGGGAATATTCCTGGAGCGGAGAAACTCAATCAGGTCTTTGTCATACCCGTCTCCATCCGAGCCGCAGGCATCCAGCGTAAGCGCCGCGGTTTTTCCCGGGACAGTCAAGCGCTGATGAACACCCGGAACATTTTCGCTCCATAAATGCGGCTTTTCAGAACCAAACCGGGCTTCCGCTTCGGCCCGGAGTATTTCCAGGGAAACCTCTTCAGCCAAAACCGCGGGAAGACGGCTCAAAAGGAGAACCCCTAAAATAACGCTCTGGAAGAGTTTCATAATCACGTTGCCGGCGCCTTGAGGCGGCCCGCCCGCCGGAGGGCTTCTTCGACGGCTGGAACAAAGGCTTCTCCCACCTTGCGGTAACCTTCCACATCCGGATGAACATCGTCGGGTGAGCGGGAAATGAATCCCGGCCGCGAGGGGTCTTCCATCACCCGGTAAATGTCGCAGAACACAATCCCCATTTCGGAGGTCATGGCCTGAAGCTTTTGATTAAATTCGAGAATCAGTTTTTTTAAGGGCTGGGCCGCGACATTCAGCGGCGGGATGGATGCGGCAACGGAAGTAATTCCGGCATGGCCGGCTTTTTCGAACATAAGCTTTAAATTCTGCAAAGGCTTTTCAAGACCTAAACCCTGATAGAGGTCATTGGTGCCCGCCATGAGAATCATGACCTCCGGCCGGTTCTCGAGAACATCGAACTCAAAACGCTGAAGGATTTGATCCGTGCGCTGGCCGCGCATCCCGCGGTTTAAAACTTCCCACTCCGGGCGCGCGCGGCGCATCCAGTAAGCGTACTGACTCCGCTCATCCCCTTCTCCTGCCGGAGGTCTCTCGCGCGGAGAAAAAAAACCCGGCGTTCCGGCCGTCATGGAGGCGCCGATTCCCACAATCCGGAAAGCCGGACCGGTCACAGTCACCCCAAATCCTCAAGCACTTCATCAAGCTCCACCCGGAGGTTCCCAAGCGTGGTCTTGATTCCGTCCACTTCCACTTCGGCTGAAATCAGATTCTCCCCGCCCTCGTCGCGAAACCCCACCTGAAGATCCACAAGCCGTTCTTCGACTTCACGCGCTTTCTCAACATCCTCGGTCCTGAAAAAATCCCGGATCAGCGCCAGGATCTCCGGGATTTCCTGGGCGTTTTTCAGCCCTTCCCGGGGTTCCAGTTTTTTGCAGGCGATTTCAATTTCCTGAAGGCATGCCACCACACCGGCAAGTTCACGCTTCATCTTTTTTTCCTTTCGGGTCTGCCCCGTTCTCGGGCAATTCATTTTCAAACTTCATTTGAGGAAACTTTGAAAAAAGAGAGACCCCGGACATCACGCTCACGACTTTGACTTTGTAATGGAGCGTTTTTCCCGCCATAGGGTGGTTGAAATTCATCACCACGGTTCCTTCCCGGATTTCCTGGACGCGCCCGACCTTCACGGTTCCGTCAGGCAGGGTTTCCTGAAGGATCATTCCCGGTTTCAAGGCACGCGGAGGCATTTCGGAGCTTGGAACTTCCACCACAGCCTCTTCGCGGAAGGGGCCGTAGGCTTCTTCCGGAGAAAGGTCAAACTCACATTCATCGCCTTCTTTCAACCCTTCGACATTTTTCTGAAAACCCGGCAGAACGCGTCCATCACCCTGAGTGTAATAAAGCGGCGGCCGGCCGGCCGTACTTTCCACGACTTGTCCGTCAGCGGTCGCGGTAAAATCCACCCGGACACTTTTTCCGGATTCAATAACCTCCGTTGTCTTTTTCATAGGCCTATTCTACTTTTTCCGGGGTTCTCTTCAAGAACAGCTTCAGGACTTCCTGCGCAGGGATAAAATTAAAAATACGGACAATAGAATCAGCGCGCCCGCGGCACCCGTAAGGATATTTAACTTTTCACCGCCCAAGACCCATCCCAGAAGCACCGCGATGAGCGGGTTCACAAAGGCGTGCGTGGCAACCGCCGAAGCCGAACAATGCCGGAGAAGCCAGGCATAGGCAATGAATCCGGAAATTCCTCCGAAGAAAACCAGATAAACAAAAGCCGCGGCTGAAACTCCAGAAACCCGGGCAAGGGAAAAACCGGCAGTCTCCCCTGAAGCCGCGGCAACAACCAGAAGCAGGACTCCTCCCCAGACAAGCTGCAAACTCAACCAGACAGGTTCCGGAAGATGCCGGCCCCGGTCCCGGCATAAAAACGAACCCAAAGACCAAAGGAGCGCGGCCAAAAGAAGCACGGCCGCACCCAGCGGATCCACGGCCGGAGAGAGGCCTTCAGGAAGCACCAGCATAAAAATACCCGCGAACCCCGCAGCCATTCCTAGCAAGCCTTGCCGCGGAATTCTGGAGCGGGATCCCGCATACTCCAACAGAGTCATCCATAGCGGAACCGAGGCCGTGAGCAGCGACGCAATTCCGGAAGGGACTTTCTGCTGCGCCCACGCCAAGAGTCCGGTTCCGCAGGAAAGAATAAGAAATCCCGGAAGCAGGGCTTCTCCAATGTCCTTTGCCGAAATTTTGTCCCGGCACCCCGCGAGCCGGCTTCCCGCCCCCATCAAGAGTCCGGCAAGCGTAAACTGCGCGCCGGCCAAAAGGAAAGGCGGCAGAGTTTCGAGCGCGGCCTTGCGCGCAAAAAAAGTTCCTCCCCAAAAAACATAGATGACAAAAAAAGAAAGCAAAACTTTGGCTAGAAAAAACCGATCTCGGACAAGGGGAACCATAAATCAGGCGAGCTCAATGGCAACGGGACAATGATCCGACCCCATCACCTCCGGAAGGATCCAGGCCTTTTTCAAACGGGGCAAAAGCGATTTGGAAATACAAAAATAATCAATGCGCCATCCGATGTTCCGGCTTCGCGCGTTGGACATGGGGCTCCACCAGGTGTAGTGATTGCCGCCCTTTTGAAACACACGGAAGGAATCCACAAACCCGCGGGCCACAATCCGGTCAAAGCCGGCGCGCTCCTCCGGGGTAAAGCCATGATTTTTGACATTCGCCTTGGGGTTGGCCAGGTCGATTTCTGTGTGCGCGACATTGAGGTCTCCGCAGAAAATCACAGGCTTTCTCTTTTCGAGTTTTTTCATGGCCGCGAGAAAATCCACGTCCCATTCCTGGGTCCTGTAAGGAAGCCTCTCCAAACCCCGTTTGGAATTCGGCGTATAAACATTCACCAGGTAAAAGTCAGGGAACTCGGCCCGGATCACCCGGCCTTCCTTGTCATGCTTTTCCTGCCCCAGACCCAGGGTCACTTTAAGGGGCTTCACGCGGGTGAACACCGCGGTGCCTGAATACCCCCTTCGTTCCGCGGAGTTCCAATACTGTTCATACCCGGGAAGGTCCACCGTCACATCCTCAGGCATGGCCTTGATCTCCTGCACACAAAGCACATCCGGTTTTTCTTTCCGGACAAATTCCAAAAAGCCTTTTTTTAACGCGGACCGGATCCCGTTCACATTCCAAGAAATCAGCTTCATTCGTTTTCCTTTCCGGCCTTTGCTGTTTAAAGCTGCCGGCGGTAAATCCCAAAACTTCTTTTTTTAATTTTTCTCTCCGGGATTTTCTTTCAGGTCCGGCGGTTTTCTCCAAGGCTCGGTCATGACCCACAGCCAGGCAGGACTTCCCACCAGCATCACAGGGAGCGCGAAAATCAGAAAGGGCTCCGACCCAGGGTATTGCGTGAGGAACCTTGCCGCCACTTCCCCGTCTCCCAGCATGGCTCCCACGCCAAGGTAGAAAAGCATCATCACAAGGCTGAGCGTGGAGCAAATACCAATAAGATGAAAAAAGAAAGGTTTAGGCTGGCTCATGCGTGTTTAGCGGATAACCGTGAGGCTTGAAGTGTAGCCGTGGATATAATTTTTCTGATTCACCGGGCCGAATTCTCCGTTGGCAAAAAAACCCGCGAGCGGAATCGGCCCGCGCGCTCCTTGAATGCGCTGGATGTCATGATTTTCAACTCCGTAAAGATTTTTGCCGCGCCCCACGCAGCTCACAAGAATGGCGCCTTCAGGACGCGAAACTTCCCGCCCCGTCATTTTTCCAAGAAGCTGGCTTAAATCCTCATCCGAGCTGCGGGCATCGCGAAGCTGAAACTGCACGGTCTGCCCGGGCTCCAGCATGGCGCCGATCGAAAGCGCGCCGTTCGTTTGATCAACTCCCGTAATATTGCGCACCAAAAAATCCCCGCGGTGCAGTTCCGTTTGAAATTCATCCATGGCAAGTCCGACAAAAAGCGAGTGCTGGGCAAGCGCCTGATCTTCCTGGGAAAGTTTCTGATAAACAAGCCGGAAAACCTCAAGCGCGGGTTTTCCCGCCAGTTCGTAAAGAATATTTTGATCGGCCTTGGTCACGGCGTAAGATTCGCCGATCGGCCGGCACCCCTGAGCCACGCAGATTTCGAATTCCACCGGCCCCTGCAGGGCAACCCCCGCGGCCCCTTCGCTGAGGAACTCTTCTCCAAGCGCAATCCAGCTGGGCTGCCCCACCACATTGGCGCTCGCGAGGCCTCCAATCAGGGGCGACTTGGGATAGCCTTGATTAAACAAATGCAGCATCTTCATCACGTCACAGCTCACGGGATCGGCCAGAACAATAAAATGCGGACGCTCCGTGGGATAAAGATCAAGATGCTGAACCAAAGCTTCTCCGGTGTTCAGCAGATCCAGATCTGTTGAGGACAAGGAAAAAGGAACGGCTTTTACGCCGGGAAGATGCATGGTCATGCAGGAAAGGGCGGGCTCCATCTCCACTTCTTCACGGTCTCCGATGACACCGCTGGCGTTGCAAGCCAAAAGTACTCCGGGCATGACAAGCTCGCGGAAAACGCGGACAAGCTCTTCGGCATTTTCCTCGGTGTAGCTTTCGGAAAGAAAAAGGATGGCAAGGTCACAGCTATTTCCCTGCAAATCCTGAAGGGTTTTGGCGGCCAGGGCGTGAATCGCCTTAAGGCCCTCTTTTTCGCGGGACAACGCGGATGAAAAAATCTTTTCACTCATGAAAGAATTATAACACAGCGGGGCTGTAAAAGAGAACGATGGGAGTTCAGCTTTTCGGGAAGAAAAGATGCCAGATGGTGCCCTGCCCGGGCTGGGTGGTCACGGTGATTTTTCCGCCATGGTTTTCAATGATCTGCTGGCAAACCGAAAGCCCAAGGCCGGTCCCCTTGCCTTCGGCCTTGGTGGTCACAAAAGGCTGAAACAGGTTTTTTAAGACCTCTTTGGGAATCCCGGGCCCGTTGTCCGCCAAATCAATGTATTGCCCCGCCGCATCCTCACGCAGGCGGATGACGACCACCTTTTGGGCTTGATCACGAAGGGCATCCCGTGAATTGTTCAAGAGATTCATGATCACCTGAGAAATCTGCCCCGTGTCATGCTCATACAGGGCCACCTCATCGAGCTGGGCCGTAAGCTGAATGCTTTGGTACTGCAATTCTCTTTTCAAAAGAAGCAGGGTGTCCTCAATCGTCTTTTTTAAAGACGCGGGCTTCCGGTCCGACTGGTTCTTGCGCGAGAAAGTCAGAATACCATTGAGAATCTGTTCAGCATTGGTCATGGTTTTAAAAATAACACCCATGTATTTTTGAATGCGCTCCGGAGACATGCCCGGCCTCGCGCAGCCTTCCACATGCAGTTTAATGGCGTGCAGAATGTTGCGGAATTCATGCGCCATTCCGGAAGAAACCTGCCCGATCATGGCCATGCGCGCGGAATGGATCAACTGGGACTGGGTCTTTTTCAGCTCTTCCAGCGCTGTGAAATAACGGAAAGTCAGAATTCCCGTAAAAAGCGCGGGCATCGCAAGTCCCGGGACCGCGAGATCCAGCCAAAGGCTGTAGAAGAAAAGAATGTACGCGAGAAGACAGTAGGCCGCGCCCACTCCCAAAAGAAAAAGAGCCGCCTGCGCCAGGGGAAGAAACATCAGCGCCAGAATCACGCAGAACCCAAGCACAAAAAGCAGCAGTCCAGTCACGGCGCAGGGAACGCGGCGGAGGTAGCGGCCTTCAATCATATTGGCCAGGGCCTGGGCGCGCACATAAATGCCAGGCTGATTTTGTCCAAAAGGCGTTGCGTAAGAATCCCCCAGGGAAAGCGCGGTTTTTCCAACAAGCACGATTTTATTTTTCATGGCCCGCATCATGATCTTCTCCTGGTCCGGTGCAAGCAGGGTATCCGGGTACAACACCTGAATAAAAGAGTACGTCCGCAGCGGCGGCTTTTCCGCGCCATAGTAGTCCACCCACAAGTCGCCTTCCGGAGTCACGGGAATCACTCTTCGGGTCTTCTCTTTTTCAAGAATGACTGCGGAGCGGGTCACTTTCACCTGCCGGGGTTCAATCCCGTAAAAGCGCATAAGAAGAAGGAGATCCAGCGAAGGATAAACCTGTCCTCGGAAAAGCCCCAGCAGCCGGACTTTCCGGGTGGCCCCGTGGGCGTCGCGCGGAAGGTTTGAAAATCCCAGGGACGTCACCTGCGAAAGCTTCAGGAAAGGCAGTGAAACTTTATCAAAGGATTCCAGGCGTGACGGAAGGCCGCCGGAAACAGGCAAGGCAAAACTCTTCAGACGTTTTTCTTTTTCCGGATCTTTTTCATAACGCGAAAGATAGCCTTGCTCGAAAAAGTACCCGAGGACAACCCGGCCGTTCATCTCGCTCGCGCGGTAGACAAAAGAGGTGTCCCCGGGTTCGTCCTTCGGGTTCTCGCCCTCAAAAAGATAGTCATAGCCAATCAGCGCGGGACGCATTTCGGTGCGGTCGAGGGAATAGAGAAAATCCGCGTGGCGGCCGCGCGGCCAGGGCCAGGGACCGGACTGAGGATGGTCCAGGCTCATTTCATCAATTTTAACGAGTGTAATGCCTTCGGGAAAGTGGCGTTCCCCGCGGATTTTAAAACGAAGGTCCAGCAGGAAGTATTCAAGCGGATCCAGCGCGCGGCTGGCCCCGAGAAAGGCCATGGCCGCGAGAAGCGCGAGACCGATAAAAAACTCCGCGCGGCGGTTTTTATCTTTCAAGAATTCAGAAAAGGAAGAGGGCATAGCGCTTTATTTATCGGCAGGCTCCGGCATCATCCGCACGTTTACCCCGG
Organism: uncultured bacterium; assembly: GCA_964434115.1. Lineage (GTDB taxonomy): Bacteria > Omnitrophota > Omnitrophia > Omnitrophales > Aquincolibacteriaceae > ZLKRG04. The sequence continues at coordinate 202,081 of CAYSSX010000003.1, read as the reverse complement.
AAGGCAGACTGTGCTGAAAATCCCGGAGACGGGTTTTTAATACCGGAATTTCCTCCGGCGTGAGCGCGTAAAACGAAAGTTCCGGATTCAAACAAGCCACACAGCGCGGGACCTCCCAGGTTCCCACCTTGACAGCCCCGTCAGGAAGCACGGATCTAAAATACTTTTCGTACACAACCGCCGCGCGCGCGCCCTGCTCCCGCGCCAAGGTTTCATACACGCCTTTTACGGAAGAGGCGGGTTTCTTTCCCTGAAGATGCCGGACATTGGCTTCAAACTGCCATTTCAAAACTTCCCGGGTTCCCAAACCAAAAAGGTCAATAATCCGGACGCCCGAGAAAGCGCTCACGGCACCGATGTCATTAATCAGCACGGCTTCTCCGCGGTAATACTGTCCAAGGAACCGCGCCATCTGAATCTGCTGTTCATAAATGTTTTGCGACGCGGCGGGTATTTCTGAGCACGCTTTAAGACCTCGGCTCAAGACCGGGAAAAGAAAAAGCGCGAGAATCATAACGCCGAGAGGCTTGCGGGCAAGCAAAGTTTCGGCCTGGAGCTGACCGGCCAGCGCCAGCAATCCTAATCCCATCAAATAAGCTTCATACCGGTAAAACCACCCGATCCCGGCAAACCCAAGATGTAAAGCAGCCGCTCCTAGAAAAGAAACCACCCAGAAACGCACCGCCGCGGGCTGGTTCCCGGAAATCCGCAGCAAGCGCCGCATTTCAAAAAATAAAACCACGCCAAACAGCGATAAAAGCGGCAGGGCCTCATGGAAACGCCTGGCATTGTCTCCGCTCCAGACGCCCACGCCTTTCAGCAAAAAAGGCGCGGGGAAAAAGGGCCAGCCTTGGGCAAGATTTAAAATCCCATAAAATAAAAAGGGCAGGCCCGCGGCCGCGATCAAGCCCGCCGCGAAGGCCGCTCGCTTCTGGAAAAACAAAAAAAGGCCGGCTGCCAAAACAACAAAAACACTTTCCGGACGCACGGCTGCGGCAGCAAACGCGAGAAGAAAAATCCCGGCACCCCGGTTTTCTTTTTTAAGCAGGGTGAGGCTCCGGATAAACCCGGTCAAAAGTGCCAAATGCAAAGTGTGTTCCATGCCGGTGGAAACAAGCACCGGAACCGGAACCAGAATAAAAAAAGCCAGCAGCACGGCAAGGGCCTTTAGACCCTGGATGGAAAAATCGCACAACGTCTTGTAAGCCAAGACCACGCAGGCCATGGCCGCGGCAAGATTTAAAATCAGGGGTATTTCCATCCAGCCAGCGCCCAGCAGGTCCAGCAAGGCGAGAAGACACACCCACAAAGGCGAGGAAGAGCTTGAACTGTAGACCCCGGCATTGATTCCGGGAAGGCCGGTCATGGCCCAGTGGCGGGCCATCGCACGATGAATGTAAGGATCATCCAGGGTATAAACCCAGCCTCCGCCTGTCCCGGCAGCGCTTAAAAAATAGCCCGCGGCAAAAACAATTCCCGCAAAAAAAAGGCTGGCGTAAAGAGGCCAGCCTTGAATCTGCGTTTTTTTTTCTGAAATTTTTTCGTAGGCTGACAAGCCTTAGCCCTTCTTCTTCCGGTCTTCCTCCGGAAAAGGTTTAAGCGCGCGGAACAAACATTTCGGTGTATCGATAATCTTGATATACCCTTCAGCTTCCCAGTTCTTCAAGGTTTGGAGAAAATCCGGGTCGCGGATGTCCGCGCCGTATCCCATGACAATGAAAACATCCCCTGGCTTCCAGTCAAAGGCATCGTTGGCAAAGTGTTTATTCACCACCTTACGCAGATCTTTCAATCCTTCCCAAAGGGTTTTTTCAGCGCCATGACGGCGTTTCGCGCTGGTGAGCTGCCGCATGGTGCGTTTGTATTCGTTCTTCATTTTTAACTCCTGACCGCGGGCGAAAGCATTTCCCCGCCTAAGTTAATAAAACTTTCATGTTCCTGCGGCTGAACCCGGATCCGGCGGCCCTGCTGGGTGCCTACCCACCGGATTTTCGACCAGACTTTCAAAAAAACTTCGGTTTTAAATTTAGGAAGCGGTACAAACCCGCTGCCTGTCCAGGCCTGATGCCCCCGCCCGCTCAACAGGCCTTCCAGAATTTCCACGCCCGCCGCGCTGCGGGCGTCGCTCAGACGCGCGCGTTCAAGCGCATGCGCCAGAGTGATCGAATCCGAATCAAAAGAAAGCCCCTTTAAAAAATCCACAATGCGGGTCGTGACAAAAAGCGTGTAAAGATCCTCCCTTTTAAACCCGCTTGTTTCAATCGCCATGGCCGTAAGACGCGAAAGAAAGATGTCCGTTTCCGAGGCCGGCGGAAAATCTTTGGCAATGGGTGAATTGGGTGTGAGGTAAAACATCGAGGCCCCGAGCAGAACGGGCTGTTCGGCTCCGAACGCAAGGGTTTGAATCATGGAGTCCAGGCTCTCAGAGGGCAGTCCCAGAATTTGATAGGACACGATTTTAAAGCCCAGCCCGGACGCGCGGGAAACGACCTCAAGGTATTTTTTGAGGGTATGCGGCCGTTTCGTGGTTTCACGGACCACGACGTCCGAAGTCACAAGCGCCAGGTTAAGATGCGTGAAACCCGCGCCCCTCATCAGCTCCAGCATTTCATCATCCAGGCTCAAATAAGAAATCCCGTTCATGGCCACAAACTGAACGTCCCTTGCGGGAAACTCGCGGATCAGGAGGCGGCACAGTTCTTTCATTTCGTCTTTGTAAAAAGTCAGGTTGTCATCCTCGAAATCAAAAACCCGGATTCCGTCTTTATAACGTTCCCGGATTTCGTTCAGCACATGCTGGACAGAGCGGCGCCGGTAGCTAAAACCAAAGGTCTTGTGCACCGAACAAAAAGTGCAGCGGTGAGGACAGCTCCGCGAGGTGATTACAAAACTCATGGGTTTTTTTTCAAAGGTATAATCCGCGGCCGAGAAACCGGAAAGGTCCGGCGCGGGAATTTCTTCAATGGGGAAATTGTCCGCCGGTTCGTTAAGGACCATTTTCCCCTCCCGCTTAAACCCAAGCCCCGGGGTTTTCTCCCAGCTGCCGCCGGAGTTCCACGCCGCCAAAAACTCCACAAAGGGTTTTTCCCCTTCCCCGGTAATAATAAAATCCACTGCCGGATGTGACAGCATGCGCTCAGGCATGGCAGAAACATGCGAGCCCCCCATCATCACGGGCACGCCGGAAACTTCTTTGACAATTTCCGCAATGCGCAGCGCTTCCCGGTAATACGGGGAAAAAAGGGACGAGATGCCCACAAAATCCGCGCGTTCCGCCGCAATCTCACCGGCGATCGTTTCAAAATCCGCTCCAAAGTGATAGTAATGATAAAACGTCGAGAAGGGGCTCTTGTCTGCCGCGGAATAAAAATCCTTGAGGTAGGCCAATTCACGGGGAACCGGTATCGTTTTCCGGCCCCACCCATGATGAAAATCCCGGATCACCACTTGAAGGTCTGGAAGGTGCTTACGCACCGCGGCTTTGAGATAGGCCAAACCGATCGGCTGGAGACGGATATCGGTATCATAAAAATCCTGGACCGGGGGCTGGATCAGAAGCAGTTTCATGGGCGCATTATACCATCCGCATTTTTTAGCGCGGGGGTTGTGTGTCTTTTAAAATGGAATCGAGGCGTTCTCCGGCAGCTTGGCGGATACGGCCGGAAAACTCCTGAAGCACTTCGCGTAGATTCCTTTCTTTCCATTCAAACGGCGCGGCCGGAAGTTTCGAAAACCAGGACTCTTCTTTCAACTGGCGGGACCAGGCGGCAGCGCCTTTAAAACCAGCCTCCCCTGGCGAGGGCATCCAAACCGGAGCGTCCGCCGCTTCACTGGAGGCTGAAAACCCCGTGGAAGGCTGCGGAGTCTGGCTCTGCGCCTGCTGAAGTGCCTGCAAAACTTCACTTCCTTTTTTTCCCCCTAAGTCCAAAAGCAGCAGGGGGTCTTGCTCAAAGCGGTCCGCGAAAAGAATCCAAGCCCAGAAGGCATGCTTGCAGAACTCCGAAGAATCGGGATGTGCCGAACATTGCACTTTAAATTCCCGCAAAGAATCCGGGAACACCCGCGCGCCCTGTGCGGCAAAGAGACGCTCCATGCCTTCCGGCCACTCGCCGGCGGAAAGTCCCGCGGCCCAAACCGATTCCCTGGAAAGCGTGTGAAGCACTTTTTTCCAAACCTCATCGGGCAAGGGCTCGCGCACCAATTTCACAAAACATGGTTTCTGTTTGCCTTGCACGAGTTTCACTTTCAAAGCACCCGGCTCAATGTCCAGGAATTCAACTTTCACCTTTCGCAGCCCATGCCGCAAAGAAGCCAGGCTCTCGGGTGCTTCCAACTTCAAAGGGTTTAACCATTTCAACGCCCAAGGTTTCATCGTCACAGGGTCACTCCGCCGCCGCGTCTGCATCAAGCGTGAGCACCTCACGCAGTTCCTCATCTGAAATCTCGGTCAAAAATTCCTCGCCGGTTGTAATCACGGCTTCGGCCAGGGCTTTTTTCCGCTCGATCAAAAGGTCAATTTTTTCTTCCAGCGTCCCTGCGCTGATAAGTTTGTGCACCTGAACATCGCGTGTTTGGCCGATCCGGTAGGCGCGGTCCGTGGCCTGATCTTCCACCGCCGGGTTCCACCAGCGGTCATAATGAAAAACATGATTCGCGGCCGTCAGGTTCAAGCCTGAGCCTCCGGCTTTTACGGAAAGAATAAGCACGGGCGGCGCTTTCGGATCCTGCTGAAACTTTTCAACCAGATCATCACGTTCTTTCATCGAAAGCCCGCCGTGAAGAAAAAGCGCGGGCCATCCCGCGGTCTCTTTTAAAAAATTCTCAATAAGGTGCCCCATCTGCACATACTGGGTAAAAACCAAAGCCTTTCCGCCTTCTTCAATCGCCTCTTCCAGCATTTCCCGGAGCCGGTTCAGTTTTCCTGAACGGCCGGGAAGCGCGCTTCCGTCATCCTCGTAGTGGGCCGGATGGTTGCAGACCTGTTTCAGCTGCGTGATCGCGGAAAACACTAGGCCCTTGCGCTGAATCCCCGAGGCCTCGCGGATTTTGGTCATCATCTCTTCCAAAACAATCTGATAAAGCGACGCCTGCTCGCGGGTAAGACTGCAGTAAACCTTCATCTCCATTTTTTCAGGGAGATCCTGGATGATGGAGCGGTCGGTTTTCAAACGGCGGAGAATAAAGGGCGACATGCGCCGCTTCAGCATATCGAGCCGGTCCGGATCCAGCTTTTTCTCAATGGGCGCCTGAAACTTCAGGCGGAATGTCTCAAACGATCCCAGATACCCGGGATTAAGAAAATCAAAAAGTGACCACAGCTCGGTCAGCCGGTTCTCTACCGGTGTTCCTGTAAGCGCGATCCGCGAACGCGCCTTGAGGGTTTTCACCGCCCTTGTCTGAAGGGCATTTTCATTTTTAATATTCTGAGCCTCATCCAGGACCAGCAGTCCCCACTCCAGCGAAGCAAGCGCCGCTTGATCACGGTAGACCAGCGAGTAAGTCGTGATCACCACGTCCGCCTTGGCCGCCTCTTTACGGAATTCTTCACCGCTCAGTCTTTCACCGCCATGATGAATAAAGACTTTCAGAGAAGGCGCAAACCGGATGATTTCGCGTTTCCAGTTTCCGACAATCGACATGGGACAGATCAGCAGAAACGGCGGCCGGATCCCCTCTTCTTTTTCTTTGAGATGAAGAAGAAGTGCGATGAGCTGAACGGTTTTGCCAAGCCCCATGTCATCGGCCAGGCATGCGCCGAGGCCCCAGCTTGAAAGAAAGGCGAGCCAAGCCAAACCGCGCTTTTGGTAAGGGCGCAGTTTTCCGTGAAAGGATTTGGGCACTTCAACGGCCGTGATTTCCATGCCGCCGGTCAGCTGATTCAGCCAGGACTCCACCCATCCCTCGCCCCGGATCTCAGACACCGGAAGGCCCGTTTCGCTTACGTCGCCGTCCATGGCCAGCCGAAGGGCATCGCCCACGGACATCTTTTTTTCCGGGGCATTCAAACCCGCATCAAAATAGCGGACAAGGTTATCGATTTCCTGCAGCCTCAGCTCCACCCACTCGCCGTTGATTTTCAGAAAGGGCGACTTGAGACGAACCCACGCTTCAAACTCGGACAAAGTCTGGACACTGTCCCCGGCCAGCACTTCCCAATCATAATCGAGAAGTGCCTGAAGCCCGGAAACTCCGGACCCGGAAAAAAGTTTTGGTGAGGTATCGCTGCGGATTTTTTGCGGCGGTTTAAGGCGGAGGCGGAGAGTGACACGTTTCTTTTTCTGGTGCCACCAATCGGGCACTAAAATGCCCCAGCTTTTGGTTTTAAAAAGCGCCGCGGCCTGGGTCAAAAAAAGATACGCGTCCCGGCCTGACAGCAGGGCTTCGGAAGGCGAACGTTCGGCAAGGGCCAAAGCCAGCGGCGGGAAAATCGCGGCCGCCCGGGCAAGATCCGCGAGCAGCATTTCTTCAGGCTTGCGAACCCCTTGCCGGATAAGAAGGGAAAGGGCCGCGGGATCACGCGACCAAACAGCGGCCGCAGGAATCACGAGACTGCGGTCATCCAGCGACTGCAACCCGAATTCCAAACGCCACTTTCCGCTTTCCCCGGCCGGCTCCATCAAACGGAATGCGGTGCGAAAAATCTTTCCGCTTTCCACGCCCAGCCAGACTTGCAGTTCTTTCTCAAAGGCTTCAAGCTCCGTACGCGGCCCGCGGACTAAGCGCGGCGGTTTTCCCTGTTCCTGAACCGTGCCGAGCGCCTGCAGCCACTGCTCGTGGAGAGACGCGAAAAATCGTTCTTCCTGCCATCCGCCGTTACAGCGGATCCAGGCATCCGCGCAGGTTTCCATAAAATGCCTGAGAAAAACTGCCGGGGTCATGCCCCGGGGTAAATTTCTCTGCAATTCAAGAGGGATTTTTTTTGAAAAATCTTCCAGCCGGTTCTCTTCTTCATCGGAAAAACGAAGACGCCAAAATGCGGCCAAAGAAACCTCGCCTTCCTTCTCCACGCGCCGGAAATCAGGGCAAAAGGCCCCGCGCTCCAGAAGTGCAAGGGTCCAAGCAGCGGCTTCCCTGAAAAAATCCAGGGATCCGGATCCTTTCATGCCCTTTTCATGAAAGGCACCTTGGGCCAAAAGGTCCAAAACCTGGGAAGGTTCAAAAGCCAGTGCATCCACCTGCCAATCCCGTTCATCGTCTCCGCAAAGGCCTTGAAGCCGCAGCTGTTCATAGCCCGCCTTCTCAAGCCAGGGAAACGGTGCGGGAAAAAACCCGGGAAGCACGGCATGCCCGGCGGAAAAGGGATGGGTGATATTTTTGTTTTTGGGCGGGGAACTTTGAACCGCGCGAAAACGTTTCTGCGGAATTTCCATCCAGAAATAGAATCGGCCGCAGGGCGCGCCGCCCGGAGCCGCGCGCAAAGGCTCCCAAAAGGCGTGCAGGCACGCGGTCTTCTGGACAGAGGCTTGGCTTTTCATCCGTCAAGCAGCCTGCGGAGAATCCGGTCCCAGGCCTCGGCGTCGTAGTCCGCCTTTTCAGAAGGAAGACCGAATTCGTGAACCATGTATTCTTTCCAGGATTTAAAAGGTGTTTGCAAAACCTGGTTGTAAAAGGCGAAGGTCTTCTTTTCTTTCTCCTTTTTCCACTCATCCCCTTCATCGATGGACTCCCGGATCTCGCGGCGGCTTTCAGGGCCAAGGCCTTCAAGCCGGGCACGGTTCTCATACAGCCAGCGCAGGAGATCGCGGAGACGCTGAATCTGGTTCACCTGCTTCAAGGTTTCCTGAAGCCGCTTCAACTCGGAAAGAAAACGGGTTAGTTCCGTCAAACGGCGAAGTTCTTCAGGCGTCATCACAGACCCTCCATCTTGATTTCACATCTTTCGAGAATTCCACTCAGGCTTTCCTGCCGGCGGCTAAAAACATCCTGAGCAATCACGGGCATGGAATCCTTCCGGATCTCCGGAACCTCCACGTCGACCCAGGACCGGCAGCCGGCATAAGCCGGAAGATCCGGGATTTCCAGGCACTCTTTTAAACGGTAAACACGGACAAGCAGGACATAAAGCCCGGTCTTTTCTCCCCAGTCAAATTTTTTCCGGACCCCGGCGGAGGAGGCTGCATGAAAATCAGAAAGCTTTTCAATCGCCGTCCAGGAATCCGAAAACCAGGCTTTCTCCAAACGGGCTTCATAATCAAGGCGGACCAGCCCCGAAGGTTTTCCCGAAGCCTGAGAAACCGAAAGCCAATGCCTGCCCCGGGAATTCAAATCTTCCGCTTCTTGATGTTCAAACGTCGGGAAAAGAAAAAAAGAACGGCCCTGGATTTCAAAAATCCGGTTCTTCTCATGAATGCCGCCCTTGCGCAGGATCACACACTGCTCCCCGCTTCCCAGGGCCCGGACCACAGAGTCCCACTCTTTAAAAGCTAAGGCCTTCATTTACTCTCCGATGATTTTAACCAGGACACGCTTTTTGCGCATGCCGTCAAACTCCGCGTAGAAAATCTGCTCCCAAGGGCCAAAATCAAACTGCCCCTTGGTGACAGCCACCACCACTTCCCTCCCGAAAAGCTGGCGCTTGAGGTGCGCATCGCCGTTGTCCTCTCCGGTTTGATGGTGCCGGTATTTATCCGGATCATAGGGCGCCACCGTTTCAAGGAACTCGTCAAAATCACGGATCAGTCCGGACTCATCGTCGTTGATATAAACACTGGCCGTAATGTGCATCGCGTTTACAAGGCAAAGGCCTTCCTGAATACCGCTTTTTTTAAGCGCCGCCTCGACCTGAGGCGTAATATTCAAATACTCGCGGCGTTTGGACGTCTGAAACCAAAGGTGTTCGGTGTGGGATTTCATAAAGGCTCCTGAAGTGATACGGGATTATAGCGGATTAGACGGGGAAGGGAAAAGGCTGTTACGCGGCAGCGGGTCCTGCATTTTGAAGAAGCTCCCGGAAGGAGCCGCCGGCAGTTTCAAAATTTTTACGGAACATGGCCGCCAGTTCTAACGCCTTGGTGCGGTAAGCCGCGGCATCCGCCCAGCTCCGCTCCGGATCCAAGACATCATCCGGACAGCCGGGACAGGCCACGGGCATCTGAATGCCAAAAACAGGATGCGTTTTCATAGGGGCATGGGCCAGACTGCCATCCAGAATGGCCCGGACAATGGCGCGCGTCAGGCTTATGGGCATTCGTTTCCCAGTCCCGTAAGCGCCTCCGCTCCACCCCGTATTCACCAGCCAGACTTTTACTTGATGGCGCACAATTTTCTCTCCCAGCAGCTTGGCGTAAGCCGACGGCGGGAGCGGCATAAAGGGTTCGCCAAAGCAGGCGCTGAAAGTGGCTTGAGGTTCCTTGACTCCGGATTCGGTCCCCGCCACTTTTGCCGTATACCCGGACAGGAAATGAAACATGGCCTGCTCCGGAGTCAGCCTGGCCACAGGCGGTAAAACCCCGAAGGCATCACAGGTCAGCATCAGAATGTTTTTGGGGTGGCCGCCCCTCCCGGAAGCCGTCATGTTCGGAATAAACCGGATCGGGTAGGAGGCACGCGTATTTTCTGAAAGCCGGTCATCTTCCAAATGAATTTGGCGCGTCCCGGGATCCATCACCACATTTTCCAAAAGCGTCCCGAAGCGATGCACCGCTTCATGGATTTCAGGTTCTCCTTCTTTTGAAAGGCGGATGACTTTCGCGTAACAGCCTCCTTCAAAATTGAAAATCCCTTCCTCGCTCCATCCGTGTTCATCATCGCCGATCAGTGTTCGCTCCGGAACCGCGGACAAGGTGGTTTTACCGGTGCCGGAAAGTCCAAAGAAAATACAAAGGTCATCAGGTCCGGCGCCGTAATTCGCGGAGCAGTGCATGGGCATCACGCCTTTTTGAGGGAGGAGATAATTCATCAGCGTAAAAACCGATTTTTTAACTTCTCCTAAATAAGCCGTGCCGCCGATGAGGATCGTTTTCTTTGCGAGATGAATCAGAATAAAGGCTTCGGAACGCGTTTGGTCGCGCGCGGGGTCCGCTTTGAAATGCGGGGCATGAAGAATCGTATACTCGGGCCGTTCGCCGGCAGCACCCCGAAGAAACATAGTCTGCGCGAAAAGCGCGCCCGCCGGGGATTCGGAAATGACGCGCAGAGGAACCCGGTATGGGGGGGCCGCCCCGGCCGCGCAATCCTCGACAAAAAGCTGCCGGTCCTGGAGATAAGCGCAAACCCTTTCTTGAAGCAAATCAAAAGCCCCGGCATCAAAGGGTTTATTGACCTTCCCCCACCCGATCAATTTTTCACTGGAAGGCTCGCGGACAAAAAATTTATCGTTCGGAAGGCGGCCGGTATAAGGGGCGGTCTCAATGAGCAGGGCACCGTCGCGGGTCAAACGGCCCTCCTTGCGCGACAAAGACTCTTCATAAAGACTTGCGGCAGAAAGGTTGAGGCATGCCTTGGGAACCGTGCTAAATCCGTGCCTTTTCCATTCCTCTAACGGGATGACCACAAAGCCTCCGTATTCTTTTCTGTATCAAGTATACCTGCCGGCTCTCATTAAATAACGTCGCAGGGACTGGGGGGCTTAAGGCGTACGGCTGGGTACGCTTCGTTTACCGGAGTAGTTCTTCAAAACGCTCGCGGTCTTTGATCAGAATTTCATGGGTAAGAATTTCCAAGAAGCCTTCTTCTTTTAGCTGATGAAGCGTTCGCGCAACGGTTTCACGGGCGGTTCCGACCCGGCGCGCGATTTCTTCACGGGTCAGGGAGATTCGAAGAAGGCTTTCGCCCGTTTTTTTTCCGGGAGAGACTTCCGGCCATTCCAGCAGGAATTTAATCACCCGGGCGCGGACATCTTTAAGGGACACCTCTTCCACCAAAGCCGAAAGGCAGTGGATCCGGCCCGAAAAAATCCGGTTGAGCGCCATCGACAAGGCGGGGGTCGTGTGGAGCAGCTTTGCAAAATCAGGCGCGGAAAAATACCAGAGGTGGCAGTCGGTCAAAGCCTCCGCCGAGGAACTGCAATTCCAGTCCGTTTCGCCCGGCTGACACGCGCAGGTCTGCCCGGGTCCCAGCGTTTCCAAAACCTGCTCGCGGCCCGAGGCGGCGTTTGTTCTATAGACCTTCACCGTTCCGGATTCCACAATAAAAACCCGTTCGCAGGCAGAGCCGGCGAGAAAAACGACTTCCCCTTTTTGAAAGGTCTTTTCCCTCAGGCAGGCGCTGACTTGCTGAAGCTCGGAATCCGAAAGGCCTTCAAAAAGCGGAATTTTCTTAAGCTGAGCCGATTTAATCATGCTGTTTCCAGTATTTTAAAAATGAAGTTCCTGACCCGCTAACCCTCAAGCCTGGCCCGGAGCGTTTGCTCGGCGGTTTCTATCACAAAGCGCAGGGTGCGTGTCAAAGGCGCAGTGACCCGCCAAACAAGCCCTAAATCCCGGCCCGGGGAAGGCTTTTTAAACGGGAGGTATTTTAACCCAAAAGAAACGCTTCCGGAACAAGCCATTTGAGGCACCAGCGTCACCCCTTCGCCTGCGGCGGTTAACCCTAAAACGGAAAGCAGGCTGCTTCCCTGAAAAACAACCCGGTCATCGGTTCTTGTTCTTTTACAAAACTCCAGAGTCTGCGCCCCAAAACAATGCCCTTCTTGAAGGATGAGAAGGTCTTCGTTTTTCAGGTCCTTCAGGGATACCTCTTTCTGGTTTCCAAGCGCGTGGTTTTTAGGCACTGCCAGAAAAAAAGGCTCGCGGCCTACGGTTTTGGAAACCAGTCCTTCGGCATCCACGGGAAGCGCCAAAAGACCTACGTCCATACGGCCCGCTTTCAAACTTTCAAGCAAAACAGGGGTTGTTTCTTCATAAATCTGAAGTTTCATCTTCGGCGCTTTCTTCCTCACGCGCGTGATAATTTCCGGAAGAACGTACGGCCCCAATGTCGGGATAGCGGAAAGCCGGACCTCCCCTAAAAGTTCTCCGGAATCATCGTGCAAGGCTTGAATCCCTTTGTCCAAAGTCTCCAGCACCGAGAGAGCGGCCCCAAGAAATTTCTCACCTGGCGGAGTCAGTCGGACCTGCTTTGACGATCTTTCAAAAAGTTTGGCGCCCAGTTCGTCTTCAAGTTTTTTAATCTGCTGGCTGAGCGTTGGCTGGGTCACATGCATTTTGCGGGCGGCACGCACGAAATGAAGTTCCCGGGCAAGGGCCGCAACGTAGCGGAGCTGCTGAAGATCCATATCGATAAATCCTATTTATTGAATTATTAAAATCGACGGGATTAATTCTACAGAATCAACGCAAATGATCAATGAAAGAAAAAGGCAGGCCTTTTAAGACCTGCCTTTTTTGATTCTTTGGATTCCAGTCACCGCTTAAAGATCCGCCAGACGCCTCCGGATTTTAAGCACTTCCTGACCGATGATCTCTCCGGCATCCTGGTACGGAATGGCATCGGTATTGATTGTGAGGTCATACAACAGGGGGTCATCCGCATCCATTCCAAAATTCTGTTTCAAATAATCTTTCCGCCCCTGATCATCCCACTGGAGCCGCTTAAATGCCTCATCCAGGGAAATTTTGTAATACTGAGCGTCATGTTCAGCGCGCCTTTGAACCGATCCCACGAGCCGGACATGAAGCCCTCCTTTTAACCGCCGGGTCACGACACTTCCGCCCATCCCCACCAGGATCACATTCCCCATCCCTGCCAGATGAAGGAGTGTTTCACAAGTTTTACGGACGAGAAGAAACATCGGCGGATGAAGGCCGCACATCTCCTCGATAAGGTCGCGGATCTCTGAGACTTTATGTTCTGTCAGAAATTTCGCCATCTCCTCAGGGAGCCCGTGCTCCGAAAGTACGGTTTTGACAAGATTCTTATTCAAAACCGTCCACGGCCTTTCACTTCCCTTGTCATTCTCCTGGAGAAACTTCTGAAGATAATCCGCAACGGTATTCCCGCCTGCTCCGGAAAGGCGGGAGATCGTCACAAAAGGAGCGGTTTTCTTTCTTTTGATCCCCTCATCCTCACCCATAATCCGCTGACAACGAAGGTAGCTTTTAAAGGCTTCCAAACCTTGAGTGGCGCTCATACCCCACCTCCTTGACTAACCGTTCAATGATGACGTACCGTCAGAATGTCGTGAATCGCACGGCAGGCATCGACCGTGGTAAAAATACCGACTACTTTATGGTTTTGTATCACAATCGCGCACCCGTAATGATGCCGGGCCATCTCTTCCGCGACTTCCGCCAAAGGCCTGTCGGGTTCCGTCAAATACGGGTGATCAATACACACATCCTTCACTTTCATCTTTTCCGGATCCGCTCCTTGTAAAGAAAGCGCGTTTTTAAGATCACGATCCGACAAAACACCTTTAACTTCTGAGCCTGAAACAACGGGGAGATGCCGGATCTTCTTTTCGTTCATAATCCGCCTGGCTTCCGAGATAAGCGTTTCCGCCTCAACGACCGCGGGCTGGCAAGTCATGAATTTTTGAACTGTGGGATCCTGCTTCGACATAATGGCTCCTCCATGTGCTTCCGGTTAAAAATCTTTTCTGCCACTGTAAAAATACACGTCCTTCGTAAAAAAATCTGTGATCCCGGTCACAAAAAAAGCGTAAGTCTTAGACTTACGCTTTTCCCTTCGATAAATAAACCCCTTCTGACGGCTTAATGAAGACTGTTTTGAGCGCCCCACTCCAAATACTTCTCATAGGCCGTAAAAGGTTTATAGATCTTGGCCTTTTCATCAAGGAGCCTGCAAGCCCAGGCCAAGGCCCGGAGACTCGTGTCATTGCGGATCACATCAATCAGAAAAGCTGTTTTCTGCGCCTCTGTAAACTGCTGGCTGGCCCACAACTCGGAAAGAAGCCGGGGGCGGTTCAAAGGAACCGCTTCACCATAGGCGGCCTTGAACTGCTCCAGAGAAAGATAGGCTGCCGGGGCGGCTTCTCGGTTTCCCAAGGAAGGGTCCTGAACATTCAGCGAAGTGACCAAAATAAAAACCTGGGAAACGGCCTGCGAGGCAATCTCGCGGTACTCGTGGCTCCGGTCGCGGGACAGCGCCAAAAGACTTTCAAAAGCTTTCCGGTCATCATTTTTTGCCCGCAGTTCCAACAGCATGAAATCCGAGAGGCCCCGTAATTTGAGCAGCACGGCGTCCCCCTCAGCATTCAAACGCTGAGCTCCGGCTTCAATTTTAGCGGCTGCGGGATTGACGGCCGATGCCACCAGCGTTTTGACCTCCGCTTCGGCAGTCCGGACACCGTGTTCACGGGCCTTGTCCTGGATAAGCGTCTCCACTTCCCGGCTGGTTAAAAACCGGTCCAGCTTTAACGAGGCCTGCTTTTGAAGCTCGGCAATTTCATGATCCCAATTAGGCCGAAGCGTGGCGTTCATCCAGGAGACCCCGGTCCAAAGCCCGATGAGGGCACAAACAAAACCCGTCCCGCCAGAGAGGGCAAGCCGTTTGAGCTGCTCCTGTCTTCCATCTTTTTTTTCCTGAATAAACCGGGTTTCATCCTTGTCGAGTTCATGCTTTAAGGCCTGGCGAAGTCCTTCAACGCGGAAAGGTTCATGAGCTGTTTCGGGTTCTTTGGTTTTTACGGCAGCGGAAGAACGCGCAGGTTTTTGAGGCGGTGCTGAGAGGACTGCCGGAGAGGAAGGAACACCCTCGGGTTTAAGTTCTTCCTTTTTTTCCGGATAACGGTCGAGAAGTTTTTTCTTATATCCGTGCATGGCCGGCGGTCCTCCGGGGTGAAGAAAATCTTACGGCATGGGTCGTAGTTTATCAGGTGAGGAATCCGCCGTCACTAGGGTTTATTGAGAGCCCGCGAGGAGGTTGATAAGGCCAAAAGGCTCGGGCGGGTCTAAGGAATCTGCGGCTAGACTCTTTGTCCGCGGACAAACCGTTTGCGGTCGTTTTCCGTAAGGTAGCGTTTGCGAAGACGGACGTTCTTGGGAGTCACCTCAACAAGCTCATCGGCCTCAATAAATTCAAGCGCAAACTCCAAAGTCATTTCACGGGGCGGAATAAGCTGAATCGCTTCATCCGAACCCGAAGAACGCATGTTGCTCAGTTTCTTTTCACGAATAGCATTCACGACCAGGTCATGGCCTTTATTGTTCACCCCCACGATCATCCCTTCATAAAGATCATCGCCCGGATGCACAAAAATCTCTCCTCGTTCCTGCAAGCCCCAAAGAGCATAAGCTACGGCACCGCCCGCGGTCTGGGAAATCAAAACTCCGGAAGGCCGCTCTGAAAGCGCGCCTTTGTATTTCTGATATTCATGGAAAGTCTGAAAGAGAATCCCGGTGCCGCGGGTCAGCGTAAGAAACTTGCTCCGAAAACCAATCAAAGAACGCGAAGGGATGAGGTATTCCATTTTCACCGTATTGGCGGTGGTGTTCTGCATGTCCACCATTTCCCCTTTGCGTTCCCCAAGTTCCTGCATGGCAACGCCCTGGTACTCGGAATCCACTTCCACATAAAGCCTTTCAACAGGTTCCAGAGTCTCTCCATCAAGCACTTTCAAAATCACTTCGGGCCGGGACACTTCAATTTCATAACCTTCACGGCGCATGGTTTCAATCAAAATTGAAAGGTGGAGCTCTCCGCGGCCCGAGACCTTGAAACGTTCCCCGCCGTCCACTTCTTCAACTCGGATACCGACATTCATCATGGCTTCGTGTTCAAGACGTTCACGGATATGGCGGGAGGTCAGAAAACGTCCCCCGTCTTTTCCGGCAAGAGGGCTGGTGTTGTGGGAAAAATTCATGGAAATGGTCGGCTCGTCAATTTTCAAAAGCGGAAGGGCTTTCGGGTCTGCCGCCGAAGCAATGGTTTCACCGACCTTGGTACTTTCCAAACCGGCGAGACAGGCGATCTCTCCAGCCTCAGCCGATTCCGCTTCAACGCGTTGCATCCCCTTATACTTCAAAATCTTCGTGACTTTGCCGCGTTCAATGGAGCCGTCATGCTTGACCAAGGCCACGGGATCACCCGTCTTGATGCGTCCGTTGACAATGCGCCCGCTTCCCATGCGCCCAACGTATTTATCATAATCAAGAATCGTCACCATCATCTGGAAAGGAAGCTCCACATCAGCGACAGGAGGAAGAACGCGGTGAAGAATCGTATCAAGCAGCGGGGTGATGTCTTTGCGTTCATCGTCGAGATTGATCACCGCAATACCGTCTTTGCCCGAAGCAAAAACAACCGGGAAATCAAGCTGTTCATCCGTAGCGTTGAGTTCGCAAAAAAGGTCAAAGGTCATATCGACAACTTCATTCGGACGGGCGTTCGGACGGTCGATTTTGTTGACAACAACAATCGGCTTCAGATGAAGTTCAAGGGACTTTTTAAGCACAAACTTGGTCTGCGGCATGGGGCCGTCCATCGCATCCACAAGGAGGAGGACGCCATCCACCATTTTCAGGATACGTTCCACCTCGCTGCCAAAGTCAGCGTGTCCCGGTGTGTCCACAATATTGATCTGGACCCCTTTAAAACTGCAGGATGCATTCTTTGAGAAAATGGTAATACCGCGCTCACGCTCCAGGTCATTGGAGTCCATGACGGTGATTTCGCCCTCTTTGAATTCGTAGGCGCCTGTCTGGCGGAGAATGGCGTCGACCAGCGTGGTCTTTCCATGGTCAACGTGGGCAATAATGGCTACATTTCGGATTTCTTTTTTACGCTTTTGAGTTGTCATAAGTCGCGCATTGTACCATAAACTTTTTAAATGTCTCGCACGAAAAATCGTGTGAACCCTTTGCTCCAAGCAACCGATGCTTTAAGAGAGGACTCTGATGAAAAAGATAACTTTTCTGTTCAATTCAAGGGGTTTGTCCCTGGGACTTTTCATAGCGGCCGTCGCTTTAGGGGCCTTTGGCGTGGCGTTTGTCACGACCTCGGTCCAAATGTCTTCCCTGGCGGAATTCTCCAAAACCTGGTCGGAAACACCGGCCCGCGTCACGTTCCTGGATCTTAAAACCCCAAACGGTAAGCCCGAACCCGTCATTGAGTATGTCTTCTGGGTCAAAAACCGTGAAATCAAAGGGCGGCGCCTCTTCCTGGCCGCAGGCCCCATTGAAGACGCGAGCAAGGGAAAAGACACTTTATCCTTTGCTTACCGTGACCCCGAAGGAAAGCGCGTTGAAAGACAGTTTTTTGTCGGCGCGGAAACCAAGGCTTACTACAATCCCCATCTGCCGGAGGAATGTGTCTTGATACGCCTTGTCCTCAGGGATCTGAAGCCTTACTTCTTCTGGGGCGCCGGTTTATTTCTTATCGCGGTCTGTCTTTTGGTTCGAAGCTTCTACGAGGAGTAAGCACTCGTAAAAATGCGCTCAATTGAAATAAAGCGATTCGAGAAAGACTTCCCCCCGCCTGCTTTTTCCGGTTTCCGCATTGTCAAAAACAAAAGCCACTTCATCGACCTCTTTTAAAAAACGCGGCAGCGGAATCCTGACTTCCTGCCAATCCGTTCCCAAGGCAACCCGTTCCAGCTGGACATTCTGCCCCTTGTTTTTGATTTCAATTTTCATTTTCTTGGGATACCCCTGCACGGAATTCCCCTTGATCCTGAAATGAAATGAACGGTATTGAGAAAAATCCGACGGCCGGAGTTTGACATAGAGTCCGGAGTACGCGGAGGGCTTGCTCACATCATAACGAATCCCGATTGAGGACTCTTTCCCTTTCTGCGGAATCAGCCGGTAAGAGGCCTTGGAACGGTCCGGATCATAAAAAGTTCCAATGTCTCGGGACTGTTTGAGAAGTTCAAGGCGGGAAACTTTCTTCCCAGAAGGTTCAGAAAATTTCTCCTCCGCGGAACCCAGCGCCTGAAATTCCGGGGCCGACTCTTCTTTTTTGAGAAGCGCCATGGCCCTTTTTTCCCACCCCTGCTTTTTTAAGTAGTCCCATAAAAATTGCGACGTTTGACTGCCGCCGTCCAAAGAACTCATGAAATTGCCAAGGGCCAGCACTTCCATGCCTTTGTCGAGCGCCAAAATATTGCGGTTCACTTCTCCCGTGACGGGATCCATGGAATCCGCAAAACCGTAGCGCGGTCCAAAAACAGCCGGATTCTTGGCCTGCATGGCCCGGAGATTTGAAACCGCTTCGCGCGGAGCATAGCGCAGGGCCAGCAGAACCGAATACGGGGTTACAAACTCGGCACCCGAATTCTGATAGGCCACCTCAGAAACCCCCATGGGGTCGTACCGTCCCTGATCCGGCGCTTCCCCGCTGGAAAATCCCCACAAACCGCTTTCCGTCAGACGCCTTCCCTTGTCCCTTTGAATCGCCACCATGGCCTGGGCATTCAAGCGGAACGCTTTGGGCGCGATGCGGTCCCCGCCGATCATCTCATCCGAAAAAAGCGTTTCTGCCAGACCGCCGGTCCAGGAAGCCAGCACACGAAACGTCTGCCCTTCCCGCGCCGTGTATTCGCGGACCAATCGCTCCTGCTTTGTCCAAACGGTCTCCGGAACCCCGTCTTTAAGAATCGCGGCAAACGCCGCAACACGGCTTGAGGCATTGAGAATCCCATAGTCCTGAGCGGCGTATTCCTGGCGGGAAACATTAAACCCCTGGTTCAGAAGGCCTGTATCGGGGTGAACCGGGTTTTTTGAAAAAAAGAAATGATAATCCTTACGCTTCAAATACTGATCTATCGAACGGGAAAGGGCCGTGCCCGGAAAAGCCCCGGCCGTAGTCATCAGCGCGGTGTCTAAAAAGCCATTTTCCAGCGATGGGACAAACCGGTTCACAGTGACTCTCGGCCATTCTTCAGGCCGTCCGGGAAGGGAGTACCACTGATAAAGAAAGCCTTCATGGGTTTCTAAAGATTCCAGATTATCCATCAGCTCCGAAGCCTTCTCGTAAGCTTCCCTCTGAGCCGTGAATCCGCGCTCTTTCTCAAGCACGATGGCCAAGAACGCCATCGCGATGTGAGAGGCCGAGGTCTTTGCGAAGCGCACATTCCGCGATAAGCGCACAACATTCCCCTGAGAGACGGGGGCGCCGTCAAAAGGAAACTTTGTCACCGGATCCAGAAGCTTTTCAAAACCGTGAAAAGCGGCTTTTTCCCATTGTTCAAGAACCGCGCGCTCTGATTCACTGAGCGGAGCGGCGGCAGACAAAGGCGAAACCTGGAGCAGGCACAAAAAGAGACTGAAGAATAAAAGCGTTTTTTTGATTTGCATAACGGGTCCTGCCGGGAGGGGTTTCCTGCAAGGACTTCATCTATCGGCGGGAAGCAAAAAAAAATAAAGCGGAAATTTTCAGGGCATGCGTTCGGCTTCCGCCCATTTTTGAATTTTGGGAGGAATTTCCGGGGAAAGGAGGGATTCTCCCGCGGCCTTGAGGAGATCCTGAATCGAAACAACACCTGTGCGGCTCTTAAAAAGACCTTTGACCAATCCCAGCGCCAGAAGATCTCCATTTTTTTCAAACCGCTGTTCAATGTAAAACCACTTTTCATCCCAGCCAAGAATGCGGGTCTTCAGCGTGAACGCATCCCAGAGCCGGAGCGGACGGCGATAGCGCATGAGAATGGATCCCACGAGAGGGTTCCATCCCTGTTTTTGAGAGACTTTGCCCAGAGAAGAACGCAGAATCAAATCAATCCTCCCCAAATCCATGAGCGTTAAAAAGCGTCCGTTGTTCATATGCAGATACAAATCAAGATCATTGGGAAATACCCGGAAGGAAAGACAGGATTCTTCCAGGAGGCCCAGACGCTTTTTAAAAAATCCGGTCACCAGCACCCAAAGGCAGCGCAACCACAAGTTCATAACACATCCCTTTTTAAAGACCTGTCGTCACGGATTTCAGACAGGGTGAGGACGACAGCAAAAAAAGCTGTGATCCCGGCGCTCAGCATCAAACCCACGAAAATCTGTTCCAGGTTAAAAATCGCGCGGCTCCGGAGAAAGCCCGCCATGCTGTTGCCAAAACCCACGCCCAGCATAAGACCCGCAACCGTAAGACTCGAGAGCAGTTCTCTCCACGAGTCAAAGTAACGGGTTGAAAGGCTTATGGATAAAGGGAAAAAATAAGAGCATCCGGCCCCGGCCAGAACATACAGCGGCAGAACCCGGGACTCTTCACGGTTCCAGAGAATTCCCGCAAGACTCAGGATGATCAAAAACGGGGAAACACGGTACAAAAAACGGGCATCCATGCGAAGCGACATGAAGCTCGCAAAAAGCCGCCCCGCGGTCATAAAGAACCAGAACACCGAGAGCGAAAGCGCGGCGGTGGTTTGAGAAAACCCTTTATCTTGAGTGAGATAAATGCCGCTCCAGTTGCCCAGGGTCCCCTCCACGATTCCATAGAAGAAAAGCGTGACGAGAAAGAGCACGGCGGGCAGCGGCAGCCCGCCGCCCCCCTTCTGAGGGACAGCGGCGTTGTCATGAACCGACAGTCCTGTTTCGCGCGCAGCGCGGCAAATCCAGGCAAGCACCATAACTCCCGCGAGAAGGCTTGCGTAGAGTGCTGGGACGGAAAGCCAGCGGCCTGATTTCGAAAAATAATCCACGGCCAGCGGAGAAAGAGCCGCCCCAAGTCCGAGCAGGGCGTGGAGTCCGGAAACAACAGAGTCCCGCTGTTTGGGAAAAAGCTCCACACAAAGAAGATTCAGCACCGCAATCAAAAGACCGAATCCGATCCCCAGAAAGAAATTACTGGTGAGCAAGAGACGAAAAGTAACTTCGGACCCCCCGCAGAGCTTCCAGGCCAGGCCAAGGAATCCTAAAAAAAGGGCGTGGCTTGCCAAAGCCGCAAAAAAAACCTTTTCTTCACCCAGAGCGCGGTGAATCTTTTTAAAGACGAGTGTCACGGTAACGATCGAAATAATCATGGGAAGAAAAACAACCCCGTATTGCGCGTCGGTCATGTCATACGGGGACTTTTTGAAGAGCATGCTGGACGCGGGGAAAAGGAGAATACAAAGCCCGTCAAAAAAAGAGGCGAGATAAAAAATGCTGAGGCGGATTTTTTTATTCATGGCATTGCCCTGAAGGACTCTCCGGTATTTTTAGCCCGTTTTTATGAAGGGAGAAGACAACTGCTGCGGAGAAAATCAAAAGCGAACGCATGATAATACAGGCCGGAGATTCGGCAAAGGGAAAACACCTTCAAGAGGAAGCCTCAAAAGGAGAAATCGAGGCCTGTTCCCAGGATATGCGACTGGCTCCATTCTGTGGTAAGGCGGTCGCTTTTCAGGATGTAGTAAAACCGTATTTCAACGTGCTTCATCACAGGTGTTGAAAACCCGGCTGTAAGACGGTTCTGGCTCAGCCGGTTTGTGAGCGTGTCTGCGAAAATCTCATCCGCAAGGTAGGGCGTGACCTTATGCTTCCCGGGGTAAAATGAGGCCGCAAGTTTGAACTGGTCGCGGTAGCGCCAGGAGGTTCCGGTGCTGCGATCCCGGTATTCCAACCGGCTGCGGTTTGACAGCACCAGTCGTTTGTAAGGAAGTTTGAGGGTCAATTCGGGGTAATACCGGTTCTCCTGGGTATGTTTGCCCCGGGCTGTTTTTGTGTATTCGTAACGGTAATACGGACCCATTTCAAGATACTTGCTCGGCATCCATAAAAATCCAGCGCTGACATTGGAGAGGTAAAGTTCGCTCATATCCTCGCGCAGCCACTGCTCCCCTTTTACCGAGGCCGCCCATTGGTCCGCGACTTTGGCTTTAAGCGTGACCTCATTCCAGTATTGCCAATCATCATCGGCCCGGGCAAAGGAGGTCCCAAGAAATGGCGCTACAAATAGGGCTGCTGTAATAAAAAGAAAGCGTCTCATGCGTGCCTCATTGGAGAAAGCTGCATTCTGCCTGAAAACGGCGTCAAAAACCGTGACCCGGGTCACAAGGGCCGGGAAAAGACAAAATCCTTTGGATTGTGGTTATGTGAAACGGCTTTTTCTGGCGGGACTGTAATGCGGCGGCAGATTAAACAGGTTCAATCTGGACGCGGTGGCGTACTTCCTTACCCTGCTTGAGATAAATGACATCTTCTGCGATGTTGCAGGCAAGATCCGCGACTCGTTCAAGATTGTGGCTGATCATAAGGAGATTAATCCCGACCTCCACCGTGGAGGATTGAGCTTCCATCATATCGCTGAGCTGGTAATAGAGATTGATGTTGTAATTATCCACCTCATCGTCGCGTTTAAGTACGCTTTGCGCGAGATCCGCATCTTCCTTGAGAAAAGAATTGAGCGCGTCCCGAAGCATCCGTTGAGCCGCCTGCGCCATCTTTTGGAGATGATCCCCCAGTCTCACTTCTGGGTTTTTCAAAATGAACAGCGTTTTTTCGGCAATATTGACCGCATGGTCCCCCATCCGCTCAAGATCGGTGTTGATTTTCAGGATCATGGTCACGAGACGCAGATCCACGGCCATGGGCTGCCCCAAAGCAAAAAGACTGTGCCCCTTATCGTCGATTTCGATTTCAAGAGCGTTGATGCGCGCCTCCCCCTCAATCACTTCGTGTGCGAGCTTTTCATCACGCATGAGCAGAGCATCGCAGGCCTTGGCAACAGCTTCATCCACCAAAAAGCTCATTTCAATAAGCTTTTGTTTAAGAAGTTTTAACTCTTCATGAAAAGGGTGCTCCATAACAAGCTCCTCAACCGAACCGGCCGGTAATGTACTCTTCCGTCTGTTTTTTGGAAGGACTCATAAAAATCTTTTTAGTTTCATCAATTTCGATCAGCTTGCCCATGTAGAAGAAAGCGGTCGTGTCGCTGACGCGTGCAGCTTGCTGCATGTTGTGGGTAACAATCACAATCGTGAACTCTTTTTTGAGCTGATAGATAAGCTCTTCAATCTTTGCCGTGGCAATAGGGTCAAGAGCTGAGCAGGGTTCATCCATCAGAAGAATCTCAGGGCGGTTGGCAATGGCTCTGGCAATGCAAAGACGCTGCATTTGTCCGCCGGAAAGGCCGAGAGCGCTGTCTTCAAGACGGTCCTTGACCTCATCCCACAAGGCCGCGGACTTCAGGCTGGTTTCCACGGCTTCATCCAGCACCGAGCGGTTCTTCACGCCGGCAACACGCAGGCTGTAAACAACGTTTTCATAAATTGACTTGGGAAAGGGATTGGACTTCTGAAAAACCATGCCAATCCGTTTGCGGAGTTCAGTAACTTCCAGAAGCGGGTCGTAAATACTCTGGTCATTAATAAAAATGTCGCCGGAATGAGAAATCCCGTCCACAAGGTCATTCATGCGGTTGATATTACGAAGCAGGGTGGACTTGCCGCAGCCGGACGGCCCGATAATGGCCGTGACTTTGTTTTCTGACATAGTCAGATTAACGTTAAACAGCGTCTGAGTACCCCCATAAAAAAAATTATAATCCTGAACGCGGATGATCGGCAGTTCGGCTTCCGGCTGATTTGGGGCGCTTCGTTTTTCGATTTCTGGCATGGCTGCCATACTACGGGAAGCCTGAGGAGCCCTCAAGGTTTTTTCTTTTTCAATCGTCTGTTCCATATCGTCCCCTTTCACGGTCAGAACGCTCCCGTGGCATATTTTTTGCGAAGTTTCTCGCGGATAAAAATCGCGCCCAGATTTAAAATCACGACCAGGGTGATGAGCAACAGTGTGGTCGCGAAAACCATCGGCTTTGCGGCTTCAGAATCCGGCGACTGAAAGCCCAAATCATAAATGTGAAAGCCGAGGTGCATGAACTTCCTTTCAAGGTGAAAAAAGGGCGGAATTCCGTCAAGAGGCAGGCTGGGGGCAAGTTTCACGACACCCACAAGCATCAGCGGCGCGACTTCACTGGCGCCGCGGGCCATGGCCAGAATCAAGCCTGTCAAAATCCCAGGGGCTGAAGCCGGCAGAACAATACGGTAGATGGTTTCCCATTTCGACGCGCCGCAGGCGAGCGACCCTTCTCTCATCCCTCTCGGGACGGAAGCCAGGGCTTCTTCCGTGGCCACAATCACAACAGGCACGGTCAAAAGCGCCAGGGTCAGAGAGGACCAGAGAATACCGCCGGTCCCAAACGTCGGGGTCGGCAGCGTCTCTCTAAAAAAAAGCTGATCAATCGATGCGCCCACAAAATACACAAAAAAACCCACTCCAAAAACCCCGAAAACAATCGATGGCACACCGGCAAGGTTGTTGACGGCAATTCTCACGCAGCGCACCATAAATCCCTGCTTGGCATATTCGCGCAAATAGATCGCTGCCAGCACGCCAAAGGGCGTGACCGCCACACTCATCATCACCGTCATGACAAAGGTTCCAAAAATCGCGGGGAACACGCCGCCTTCGGTGTTGGCCTCGCGCGGTTCCTCGCTGAGAAAAACCCCGATGCGGTGGAAAAACACGGCCACGCGGTCTAAAAAGGAAAGCTGGTTCGGGTAGTAAAAATCAACGATATTTCCGACCGGAAGATTTTTTTCCTGATCCGTCAAAGTCCTGTACGTCAGCACATCCTGGGTCTGCTTTTGGCGGAGGAAACCGGCTTCGGCCGCGAGAACTTCATATTTTTTCTGAAGGGCCGCAGTTTTTTCATCCAAATTTAAGATTTCGTCAGAGGAAGCGTCAAGCCCGCCGGCCATAAGTGCGCGCTTATGGAGCCGGATCTTTTCCATCTTCCGGTTGATGTCCCCAATTTCGTTTTTTTCAATGGCGCGTATCTTCTTCCATCGTTTGGAAGATTCCTCCACAAGTTCGCGGAGCCGCGTCCGGAACTCGGTATGCGTTGCCGGAATCACTTCTCCGCTCTTCATCTTAAGCGTCCGGGGCTCCGCCAGGGCGTCGCCATATTCAAGCCGTTCAATCCGGATCAGCTCACGCGGATAGCTGACCGATTCAATGTCTGCGGCATCCACAAATTTATAGCTGAATCCGTAGAGGTCTTTATTGCCGACAAAAAGCTGCCACTCCGTGTGGTCGTGATCTTCCGCCGCGTTCATCACGCGAACCGGCTTTTCCTGCTTCATGACCAGAGCTCCCGCCAGAACATCCGAACCTTCCAGCCGGGCCTCGCTCCCTGCTTTAAGCTGGAGCACCATCACTTTGGCCGGCCAAAAAACCTCCAGCCCTTTCACAAAAATAACCCCCAGCAAAAAAACAATCATCATGAGTCCCAGTGACAGGCCCATCCCCGTAAACCAGACAAACGGCTCCCCGGCCTGTTTGGTTTTTTTGGTGAAAAAGGTTGTTTTGGCTTCTGTCGATGCTGGCATATCAAACAGTCCTGTATTTTTCACGAAGCCGCTGACGGATAATTTCCGCCGCCGTATTCATGACAAAGGTCATAAGAAAAAGAACCGTGGCACCGAAAAACAAGGTCCGGTAGAGCGTTCCCAAGTAAGCGGCTTCCGGAAGCTCCACGGCAATGTTTGCTGAAAGCGTTCTCATTCCCGAGAAAATATTGAAGTCCATAATCGGCGTGTTTCCCGTGGCCATCACCACGATCATCGTTTCTCCGATGGCGCGGCCAAGGCCGATCATGACTGCGGAAAAAATACCAGGAAAGGCCGTGGGAAGTACCACCCTCAAAGCGGTCTGCCACCGGCTTGCCCCAAGCGCGAGGGAACCCGACACCAAAGTCTTAGGCACATTGGAAAGAGCGTCTTCGGCGATGGTGAAAATGATCGGGATCACAGCAAAGCCCATCATGAAGCCCACCACCAGAGAATTCCTCTGCTCAAAACGGGCGCCCGTTACTGAGGGCCACCAGCGCCGGAAATCCGCGATTTTCAACCCCGTGTCTGGATCGGTTACCACAAAGCACAATCTTTCAAGCCAAGGTCCCAATTGCCATCCCGCCACAATCGTCAAAAAAAGCAGCGGGGTCAAGACAAGCCATTCATGGCCAGGCTTGATCAGAACGCGGTAACGCACCGGGAGCGAGCTCCAGAAAAAGCCAGCCCCCAGGGAAACGGCAGGGACCAGCACCAGCACAAGAATGAGCGAAGGAATGCGCGTTTCGAGAAGCGGCGCAAGCCAAAGGGCCGAAATAAATCCCAGCACGACGGAAGGCAGGGATGCCATGATTTCCATAACCGGCTTGACCATAAT
The DNA here is from genome assembly GCA_964434115.1 of uncultured bacterium. Classification (GTDB taxonomy): domain Bacteria; phylum Omnitrophota; class Omnitrophia; order Omnitrophales; family Aquincolibacteriaceae; genus ZLKRG04. The sequence continues at coordinate 176,039 of CAYSSX010000003.1, read as the reverse complement.
TTTAAAACGGGGATGCGCGAACTGAGCGGTGTAGATGGCGGCCAAAAGGGCAATCGGAAAGGCGAAGATAATAGCGTAAATCGTTCCTTTAATGGTCCCAATAATCAGCGGAATAAGGGAAAGCTTGGGCTCAAAGTCATCGCTGGCGCCGGAAGATTGCCACTCGTAACGCGGTTCCGAGTAACCTTCATACCGGATCTTGGAAAAAAAAGCTTTCCAGGAGGCCTCCGGATGATCATCGTGCATTTTATAAACGTGCAGTTTGTTTTGATCATCCAGAAAAAAAAGACTGTCATATTTCCGCCCGATGATGCCAGCCACCGGTGTAAAAGGAAGCTGGCGTTCCCAGCGTACCTGTTCAGTCGTGGAATGACGCAAAGAGGCTGTGGATCCTTGGCCGATTAAAAAAGTTTTATTCCGAAGGCTGGCATTATAAAAAGTGGCCGCGCCTTTAAGCCCCGGAAATTTTTTGGTTAACCCATACTTGCGCTCGGTATCGCCTCCCGCAACAAAAAGACTGTAAACCTGATTGACCCCCTCCGCACTGGTAAGCACCACGGAGACTTCGCCGAGAAGATAATCCATAGAAGCGACCGCCGGATTTCCCGTACCTTTAAAAGGCTCCCAGGCCTGGCGGAGGGTTGCTTTTCCTGATTTAAAGGCAATATAGAAAATTTTTCCTTCCGCGGTTGAAACAAGGATCCCATCCGCCTGAGAATTGACGAGCATTTTTTCGGGCGTCCCCTTGATCATGGGGGTGAGGTCATAAACCTGATCCACGGAAAGCTCTCCCTCCCCCATCAAGGAATTTTCCTGGGTCATGGAGACCGCTGTGAGAGTGCTTCCCTCCGGGCCTTCCTGAATCGCGGCCACCAGCTGGGCTTCGCCGGAATGCGCCGCCGCAATTTGAGTCACCGGGCTTCGATGGCTGCCAATCTCAACCGCTGCTCCGGGTTCCGTGGTCACCGTCACTGTATTTTGATTATCTTTATGATTTCGCGCATAAGCGACCGGAACAATAAAGAAAAAACCATCCGCGGTACCGTAAATCATCTCTTGCTGGCTGAAATTGTACCGGTAAGCGGTGACTTCTTTCCCAGAAGTCTCGGAAGGATTAAAACGGCTGATGATTTTTCCTTTTGTGACATCAAAGAAATTCAGGGTTCCGTTTTTTTCTGCCACAAATGGAAGCTGTCCCCACTCATCGGCACCCAGCATTTGGTAATCACCGGGCTCAAGGGAATAGACGGCCTTCTCCCGGACTTCAGCCCCGCGGAAAAGGGGAAGGGTTTGAGAGAATATAAAAACAAAAATTCCGAGGACAGCGGCGATAATGCCAATGCCGCCGGCTTTAATAAAATAGGTCATAAAGCGATCGAGCCAAAGCGTCAGCGGACGTGTCTTGAAACGCTCGGGTACCGGGCGGGAGGCTCTTTGAAGTTTTCTGGATTCTTCGAGGGTCGTGTGCATATTTCCCAATTGAACAAAACAGGGCCTGTGCGGTAATCCGCACAGGCCCAAGATGTTACCTAATTAACCGAGTTTTGCCAATTCTTCTTCCACAATTTTGGCGGGAAGGGGAAAATAGCCGTCTTTCACGACGATTTCCTGCCCCTTTTTCGAAAGAATGCTCTTGATGTATTCTTTCGAAAGCGCATCCAAAGGCTCGTTAGGCTTCTTATTCACGTAAATGTACAAAAAGCGGCCCAGAGGATACTTTCCCGAAAGGCAATTAGCATAAGAAGGTTCCTGCCCATTAAGCTTCACGGCTTTGACCCCGGAGGTTGCATACCCCATGCCGGAATAGCCAATACCGCCAAGATCGCTGGAAACACCTTGAACCACTGCTGAGGAGCCAGGCTGTTCCTTAACGGTTGACTTAAAATCGCCCTTTTTCAAGGCTTTTTCTTTAAAGTAACCGTAAGTGCCGGATGCGCTGTTGCGGCCGTAAAGGGAAATCGGCTTGTTGGTCCATTCCCCTTTAGGTCCAAGAAGGGCGCCCCATTTCGTGATTTCTTCAGAACCGCTTTTGAGCGTGCTTGAAAAAACACCGTCCACTTCTTCAAGACTCATATTGTTGATCGGGTTGTCCTTATGAACAAAAACAGCAAGGGCATCGACCGCAACTTTAATCTGGGTGGGTTTATAGCCATATTTCTTTTCAAACGCATCCATTTCTTCAGACTTCATGGGACGGCTCATCGGACCAAGCTGAGACGTTCCTTCGGTCAGGGCAGGCGGAGCCGTTGTCGACCCTTTGCCTTCAATCTGAATGTTCACGTTGGGATAAGACGCCTTAAAGGCTTCCGCCCAATAGGCCATCAAATTGTTAAGCGTGTCGGAACCAATGCTGTTCAGGTTCCCGGAAACACCGCTGACCGGCTGATAGTCAGCAATCGCAGCATCTACAGCCACAGCTTCCGCGCGTCCGGAAGCCGGAAGTGCAAGGATCGCGGCAAAAGCAAACACCACGCTCGCCGAGATTTTTTTCCAATGAAATACTTTCATGATTTCCTCCTAAGACTTCTTTTGAATTTAACTTCCTATTTTGCAAGGAGCCGGTCCGCGCTATACGGCTCACGCTTTAAGCTGCAGGGAGGCTGCTCTTAAAGTTTTTTCTCGAAGCGCGAACCAGCTCCAGGGCACAACTCTGTTAGATTTTCCAAACAAGATCAACTTGGTAAAGCTGACGATTCGCGTCACTGCTCAAACCGCCGCCCGTAATCGCGTTAGTGTAAAAGGCGGAAGTGTTGAATTGAAGGTTGTCCGTGATCGCATAACCAAAACGAAGAACACTGCCCCGGCGGTCCGCATGCCCGAAATCACTGTCACTGAAAATACCAGGCGTTGCATCCGGTTCAATGTTGTAGTAGCCGTAAGTGGCTTCCCACTGGCCCTTCTTCTTGGCAGCCCCCACCTTGAAACCAATGCCGTAAGTGTCATTGGCATCTTCAGGCGTCACTCCTGTCGGAGCGCGATCATTCACATTCGTTGCCCAATCAAAAAAGATACTGCTTTTGGGCAGCGGATTCACTTGAAAACCGATTTCATTGTAAATTTCGATCACATTAAACTGCTTGGCGCAAAGAGAGGTGCCTCCATTGGTACATGTCGGGTTCCCATTCGAGCCCTGAAAATTCCCAGGCGCGGCAAAGCCTCCCCAGTCATAGTAAGAGAAGAGGACCTTGTGCTCAATAGGCTTTTCAAGCGCCGAGGTTGAAACCTTGGTGATAAAACCAGTCTGGAAAGCCATAAGAAACGCGTCATCGCGCTCAGAACCGCTGCCTTCCTCAGTCACCATCTGCCCCGCGGTCAACTTGTAGTCCACGTCAATATTGTCTCCCTTGAAGACTTTGGCCGTAACCGCTTCATAAACACCTTCGGGTGTTACGTCGCTGTCCCAGATCATCATGGAAGAACCTTCTTCAAACGGGTTCTTGAATTTACCACCCGTAATTTCCAGCTGCTTGATCACACCCACCTGCGCCCATTTGGGAAGGTAAGTGGCGTAAGCACGGTCAATGCTGATGGCCTTGAAATCGAAGTTGTTATCAAGGGTCTGGTTAGAAGAGTTGATGCCGCCGATATCTTCCTGACCCGCGGAGGTTCCCGTGGGATCAACGGTGCGGGGTCCCGTCACAAGACGAAAGCCCACTTTCCATTCATCGCTCAGTTTCTTTTCAAAACCAAAACGAAGGCGGAAGCGGAAACGGTTGCGGTCGTTGTCTGACGTTGTCGCACCCTTGGCCTGATTGTGCGTGCCTTCATAACGAAGACGGAAATCACCGTTAAACTTCAGGCCGTTAAGCCATTTATCCGAATCGCCGATCTTACGTTTCAAATTATCATCAAAATCCTTTTCATCGATCTTCATGCCGCCTTCGGGAGCCGCTCCACCGGGCGCGCCCATTTCGAGCTTGTTGATTTTTTCACCCTGCCACTTGATCGTGTTCGACATTTCATTCATCTTGGATTCCATGTTCTGGACAAGGCTCAGAAGCTGAGAATCATCAGCCATCACATTGGATCCCAAGCTGAAGGTCAGCATCGTCAAAAAGCTGAAAAGCTTCAGTTGAGTTTGTTTCATCGTTTTACTTCCTCCTTCATTGACTTCGTGCTCTGCGTTAATTAAATCGTGAATTTTATTCATGAGTGCGCGTCTTGAATGAGTTCTCCTCTTTTCAGACAAACGCACTCTATATCCGTTGTTCATGTTTTATATATTCCCTATGTAAAATTTGTGTAAAGCCGCTCTCTTAATCGATTGCATCCAGGTCAAACCGGTAGCCAAAGTTCTTGACCGTTACAATCCGGACGGCCTCTCCGGCCAGCTTTTTCCGGAGTTCCCCAATATGCTTATCCACCACCCGGATTTCCACCTGAAGGGAATCATCCTGGCCCCAAACCGCGTTCAAAATGCTTTCCCGCGAAAGCACACGGCCGCCCGCCTCCATCAAAAACTTGAGAACTCCGTACTCTTTAAAGGTAAGTTCAACCGGAGTCCCGGCAAGACAGACCTGAAAACGTGCCGTATCGACTTCCACCTCTCCCGCACGGATCACCCGGTCCTCCGGCCTGGCTTCATACCGGCGAAGCAGTGCTTTGACCCGGGCTTGCAGCTGACGGACGCTGAAAGGTTTCGTGACATAATCATCAGCACCCATTTCAAGCCCCAGAACCACATCCGCTTCCTCCCCTTTGGCGCTTACCATAAGAATAGGAATGGCACGCGTTTTATAGTTGTGGCGAAGCAGGCGGCACACTTCCAGGCCGTCCATTTCAGGAAGCATCAGGTCAAGCAGGATGAGGCTCGGTTTTTCGCGGAGCGCCATTTCAAGCCCCCTCTTGCTCTCACACGCGTGGAGAACCCGGTACCCCTGCTTTTCCAGGTTGTACTTCACAAGCTCCACGATGTTCTTTTCATCTTCAATCATCAAAACGGTCGGGGATGCCACGGGTCGTGCTCCGATAAGAAAAATAAGTGGGAAAAAATCCAGAAGTATTCTGCAGGCGGGAGGTCAGGAATGAATTATGCCCGTGTAAAAAACGGGTAAGGTTACTGGAAGCGGGGGCGGCGCTGGAAAAGCAGAAAAAGAAACCGCAAAGTAATCATCAAACCGAGGAGAGCGCAATCCGCGAATGCAATCAGCTGATTCACCGGAAAATCCCAGGCATAGGCACCCAAAAATCCGGCCAACGTTGCGGTCACTGCAACCCCAGCTGAGACAGACGCCGCGGGAAGAAAACGGCGCGTCATCAAAAGACCCGCCATCGGGGGAATGACCAAATGACAAAAAACCAGCAGCATCCCCCCAAGTTTTGAAGACGCGGACACGACAAGGGCCAGCGCATAAAAGAAAAAAAGTTCCCAGAAAAGGGTACGGATACCCAGAACTTTGGCGCCGTCCCGGTCAAGAAAGGTGTAAAGAATCGGACGAAGAAAAAGAATCACGAGCAAAGCCGGAGGAAGAATCGCGGCCGATAAAATCATAAGATCCCGGCGGGATGTCACAACCAAATCGCCATAAAGAAACGCCTTCACCTCTTCCAGGCCAAAAGCGCTTTTCGATACGAGCAGAATTCCAAGACTCGCGGAAAAAACAAAAACTCCCGCCATCACCGCATCGCGCGGGACCCGCACCTCCTGCCGGGAAGTTCCGAGCGCCGAAACCGCCGCAAAAGTAAGCAGCAGGGCCCCCGCGAGAGGCGGAAAATGAAAAAACAGAGCAAGCGCGATTCCGCAAGTGGCCGTTTCTGAAAGCGTGGCACCGATGAAAACGAGCCGTTTTAAAACAACAAAAACACCGAGGAATGCTGAAATAACGGCAATTAAAATGCCCGCGGTAAGGGCTTCCGGAAAGGCCGTAAAAACCTGGGTCAATGTTTCCATACTAAAACCCTCCCTCCCCTAAGGCCAGCATTTGCGAGGTTTCCATCAGGGAGACTTTTCTGTGATGAACCACACAGACTTTGGGGGCACGTCTCACGACCGGATGCCGCAGACCGTGGTGCACCATAAGAACGGTTTTCCCTTCCCGTGTCACAAAATCTTCCAAATGCTTCAAGACTTCATTTTCAGAATGTTCATCAAGTTCGGAAGTGGGCTCGTCCATAATAAAAACTTCTGCGCGGCTCACCATGGCCCGGGCAATCAGCACCTTTTGCTTCAGGCCTCCGGAAAGATCCCGGAAATTTTTTTTCTGATGTTCAAGGAGGCTCAGCTCATCCAGGACTTGAGAAATCCAGCGTTGATCATCGGTCCCCGGTTTTTTCCAAATCCCCAGTTTTGGGTAAAGCCCCATCGCGGCAATTTCCCGGACCGTTACGGGAAACAGCGGGTCAATGGCCTTATGCTGAGGAACATAACCGGCAGGAAATTGAGCAAAGGGAGTTTCAAGGCTTCCCGATAAGGGTTTCAAAAGCCCTAAAATCCCCCGGAGGAGCGTGGTCTTTCCGCCGCCATTAGGGCCGATGAACGGGAAAAAAGAACCTTGAGGAATTTCCAAGTTTACGTTCTCAAGCACCACGTCGCGCCCGTAACCCAGCGTAAGGTTCCGGCAGCGAATGATCCCTTTTTTTTCGTAAGCACTGTTCATAACTTTTAGGGAGCCTTGCCAGCACCGCCCATGTTCCGGTGCTGGCAAGGCCTCATCTCCTGGTTAGTTTTTTCCTTGAAAGGCCGCCGCCAAAGCGCTGACGTTCTTTTCGATGAACGCGATGTAATCTCCGCCCGACTGCCCGGCTTCCTGTTCCAGTGTCACAACCCTGGCGCCAGTTTCCCGGGCGACTTTATCCGCGGTCCGTTTTTCATGAAAGACTTCGCGGATAATCACCTTTGCGTTCCGGGATCTCATCTTCTCCACAATTTCCTGAAGGTGCTTTGGAGTTGGAGGAATGCCCGGCTTAGGCTCCAGCGTTCCCAGCTCTTCGATTCCGAAACGTTCAAGAAAATACGGCCAGCTTTCATGGTACACCACCACAGGCTCCCCTTTGTACGCGGAAAGAATCTGCGTCCATTCCTGGATCTTGGCATCGATTCTCTTTTTGAAATCCCCGGCGCGGCTTAAAAAAAACTGCGCTTGATCCGGATACATCCCCGATAAAGCCGAAGCAATGTTGTCCGCAATCACTTTGGCATTTTCGGGATCCGTCCAGTAATGAGGATTGCCGAAGGCATGAATATCCCCCTGCGCCCGGGAAAGACTTCCCGGCACTTCAAGCAAGGGAACGCCCTTGGAGACATCAATGGACCGGGAACCGCCGGAAATAAAATCGCGGCGGCCAGTGGCATCCAAAAGCGGATCCCGCCAGGCTTCGAGATCCAGTCCCCCATGAACAAACACATCTGCCTTTTTCACCCGTAAAACATCCTTGGGGTTCGGAACAATGAAGTGAATGTTCTGCTGGGGAGATGCGATGTAATCCACTTGAGCCCAGTCCCCCGTGATTTCCTTTACAATGCTCGCAAAGGTACTGGTGGTGGCAACAATCCGCGGCCGGGTTTCCGCGAAAGCAGAATTTCCGCTCCCTGCCGAGAGAAAAGCGGCAAACAAAAATGTCCAAAACAATTTTATTTTCATGAAAGCTCCGTGAGTTATTGGACCGGGTGTTTGTGCGAGCCGATCATAAAATTCGCGCGCAGGTAAATAGCGTTATCCGAACGTTCTTCGCTCCCGGCGGGATCCGTATGCGAATACTGCACCTGAAAATTCGCGAATTCACTCTGCCAGAAAGTCAGGTAAGGTGACACTCCGAGGCTTGGAGTATGTTCCCCCACTATATCCAAGGGTTCAAGATAGTCGAACCGGAGGCCGCCGCTGAAACGCTTGTGAAAGCGGTAATCCAGAAGCGAATAAAATCCCCAGGGATCCGTATTGCTGTGAGGGCTCGCGGTGCGGGTTTGAAAATAAACTTCGTTCTGGAAGCGGAGGACCCGCTCCTGAGGCAGATACCAGTTAAAGGTGGCATCCGCGCCAAAAACTTTCACGCCATACCGGTTTTGTCCGGAAGTCCGGAGGACCTCTTCGTCTACGCCGTCATCATTCGTTATGCTGACGCGCGGGTTTTCATCCCCAAACAATGTGGTCCACCCAAGTTCAAGATTGCTGTTCTCGCTGGTTTCAAAAAAACTTTTGATGTGCGTATTGAAAATGGGGCTCCGGGAAATTCCCGAGAAACTGTTTCCGTTGTTGCCCCGGAGAATTTCTCCGCTGATCTCAAGCGGCACGTCAAAAGGGTTCGGAATATCATGCACAAGACGAACTCCGGAAGAGGCCAGCCCTTCGTCACCAAAGAAATCCCTAATCACCCATGCATAATCCACGGTTTCAAGAGCATGAAGGTGCTGAAGGTTTTCCTTGCCGATCTTGGCGCGAAATTTACCCAGCTGGGCCCGGAACCCGAAAGGAAGTCCCCAATGAGAATAGTAGGCTTCTTCGATGTCCACATTCTGTTCCTCGAGATTGTCATTGAAACTCAGAATCGCATCCAGCCTGGAGTAAGGGTCCACGTAGCTCGCGAAATTCAATTCGAGTTCTTTCAGAGCAATCGCATCATTGCCTTCTTCATCGGTTGTTTTTTCAGTCAGGCTGGCTTGGGCCGTCCCCACAACGCCGATCTCCGGATTAAACCCTTGCGAGATACCGCGCACGGCAGGTGCCGCTGAAGGCGAGTAAACACCTGACACGGGACTGCTTTGGCCGCCCCCTTTTCCCTCAAGCGCCTGAATGCGCTCCGCCTGGCTGCGAATCATTTGGTTTTGATTTTGAACAGTTCCCTCAAGGCTTTTCACAGCGCCCTGAAGGTTCATCACAAGCATTTTAAGTTCGGCCATATCGCCCGCGCTTGCAGGGTCAAAGGCCTGGGCTTTGCCGCACGCGGCCGCGAAAAAAACAAAGCCCGTGAAGAGAAATAAAGCAGCTCTTTTCATGGAAACACTCCTTGAGTATCAAATAGAAAAATAAGGAAAACGGAGAAAGGACTAGCGGGAAAAAGCGAAGAAAGGAGGAGCTCTGGAGTGATTTTGAAAAGCGAGGGTTACCGGAAAAAGCCGGCGGCAGAAACCCGTAAAAGCCAAGCGGGATTCACTCTTAAGAATCAGCACAAGCGCCAGGAAAAACAAGAAGGGCACATGCTGCACCCAATGACAGACCGAACAGTCAAGAGTCTCGGAAGCATGTTCATGATGGTGCAGGGGCGCCACAAAAAATGCCAGCACCAGGAACAGCGCGGCCGCGGCAAGAAGGAAACGCCCTCCCCGGACTTTAATCAACCGATTCTTGAATGTTTGAAGCAATAGCGACATGGAAGCCTTTTGGGTTTTAGCGAACGGACGGCATTATCTTCTGCCGGGTGTTAAAAATCAAGTTCATCCTTTTTTAATAAGGGCCGAAGCCGTAAGCGGCTTATGAAGGTATTGCTCCCGTACCCACGCGTAGGTTTGACGAATCCCTGATTCCAGATCAATTTCCGGACTCCAGCCGGTGAGTTTACGAAGAAGCGTGTTTTCGGAGTTTCTTCCCCGTACGCCCTGGGGACCGGGAATGAAAACCTTGCGAAGAGCGGCCCCGGCAGTTTTCATAACAAGGTCTGCCAGATGGTTAATAGAAACCATTTCTTCGCGGCCCAGATTCACAGGTTCGCAGAAGCCTGATTTCATAAGAAGCCCAATTCCTCTGATGCAATCCTCCACGTGGCAAAAAGAGCGTGTCTGACGGCCATCCCCCCAGATCTCAATAAAATCCCGCCCTTCCAGAACGGCTTCGGCAACTTTACGGCAAATCGCGGCCGGTGCTTTCTCACGCCCGCCTTCCCAGGTTCCAAGGGGCCCATAAATATTGTGAAACCGGGCCACGCGGATCTTCATCCCAAATTGCCGGCGGTAATAGCAGGCAAGTTTTTCCCCGTAAATTTTTCCCCAGCCATAGCCATCCTGAGGGTTTGCCGGAAAGGCGAGATCCTCGGATAAGGAAACCGCTTCCTCGCGGTCCTGAAGATGCTCGGGATAAACACACGCGGATGAGGCGTAAAGACAGTCTTTCACGCCCGCCTGACGCGCGGCCTCAAGGGTCTGAAGGTCTATGAGTGTATTGTTCCGCATAACGCTCGCCTGATTTTCTGACAGATAGCCCATGCCTCCCATATCCGCGGCCAGCGCGTAAACCTCATCCACACCTTGAAAAAGCGCGCGCCAAGCCGCAGTGTCTTGACGGATATCGTGCTTAAGAAAAAAATCAGCCCGGGTCTTTTCAAATTCCGGCTCCTTGAGATCCACCCCGAGAACATAATGCCCTTGGGCCTTGAGCGAAGAAACCAAATGATGGCCGATAAACCCGCCCGCGCCTGTCACCAGTATTTTTTTCATTTGTAGAAATCCATTCTTTTGAATCCCGGTATTTTTTCCGGCCGTAGTTTACCCCATTTCCCGGCTTTTTCATCCTGAATAGTCACTCCCGCGCGGCTTTTAAAAACGCTCTTTTATCCGGGGATTAATCTCCTTGACGATCTCCGTAAAGGCAGGTTAACTTAAGCTTTAATCCTGCCCGGACAGGTTCGTTCCGTCTTTTTCTGAACTTTGGAGCCCATGTGAAAGTCCGCTATATTATTGAAAACGCCCTGATCCGCTGCACGGTTGCGGTTTTGTCGCTTCTGCCCTTTTCCGCGATTTCCTGGATCGCCAGACGCTTTGGTGATCTGGCTTACCGGATCATGGCCAAAAGACGGGCCATTGCCCTCGCAAACCTTGAACGGGCTTTTGGATCGTCGCTTCCGCTGGAAAGAAAAAAACAGCTGGCCCGGAAGGCCTTTCAGCATACCGCGCTCTCCATTGTAGAACTGTATTTTGTCCGGAAATTAGCCCGCGAAGCGCATCAGCGTTTCACGTTTCATGGTTTTGAACACCATGAAGCCGCCTTCGCTGAAGGCAAGGGCGTCATCCTTGTCATCTCTCATTTGGGGTCTTGGGAGTACCTCTCGTTTCTTCCCTATTTGAAAGGGACTCCCTCCTGCGTCGTGGTCAAGTCCATCAAGAACCCGCTGCTTGACCGCCAGATTGACGCGCTCCGCAGGGTCATGAAAGTGGATCCCGTGGCCAAGAAAAGTTCTTCAAAAAAAATCCTTACGGAACTCAAGGCCAATCACCTGGCCGCGATTCTGATTGACCAATGGGCGGGCCCGGAAGGCCTTTGGACTTCTTTTTTTGGGCATGAGACCTCAACGACTTCAATCCCTGCCCGCCTCGCAAAAAAAACCGGAGCGGTACTTTTGCCCGCGGCCTGCATCCGGACAGGGGACTGGCGTTATGAAATCCGTTTTGAAAAACCGGTGGGCGTTGCGGCGGGCGAAACGTGGGAAAGAGATACGACAGAGGCTTTAAACCGCTTGCTGGAAGAGGAAATCCGGCGCACTCCGGATCAATGGACTTGGGGGCATAAACGCTGGAAGCCCCGCCCCGCTTTCCTTCGCGAGGCCTGAAATCAGCTTCCCGCGGGCGGTTGATAATCGGGGTAAAGCCTTTTGATGCAGTTCTGGCAAAGCCCGTGGCTAAACTCCGCTTCCGAGTGCTGCTCAACGTAGGTTTCTATTTCCTGCCAATACCCCTCATCGTTGCGGATTTTTTTGCAGCCCGCGCAAATCGGCAGGAATCCCTGCAAAACTTTGATTTGCCGCATCGCGTTTTCGAGATCATCGTTGCGCTTTTTAAGTTCCGCCGTACGGATCTCGACTTCTTTCTTTAAATAAGCCTCTGTATTTTCCAGCGAAAGCGTCAGAAGGCCGGCCGCGCATGAAAACAAGGTCCCCATTAAAAGCAGCAGATTGCTGATCAGTGTCCGGTCCATCACGTCTCCCTGCCGGAGATAGTGATCCCAGAGAAGAAACGTAAATAAAAGACAGACTAGAAAAATAATCAAAGAAAAATGAAGGCTCTTTTTACGTGAAGTCTGAAGAAACAGCGGATTCATGAAAAGCCCTTTCCTGGTTTTAAGTTTCCCTTTTCCTTTTCGGCCGCACGCGCGATTTTCCGAAGCATGCCATCAAAAATATACGCGTGCAGCGGAAAAACTCCAAACCAATACAAAATCCCCCAAAGCCCCCGCGGTTTAAAAGAAGCGGTCTGGGTCAAAACCGCTCCCTGGCCTTCCGCCGCAAGCTTAAACTCAAGGACGGCGTAACCGGGAAGCTTCATTTCCGCCGCGAGTAAAAGCCGGACCTCCGGATCAATCGCCGCAACCCGCCAAAAATCAAGAGCATCACCCGCAGCCAGGTGATCCGCATCACGCCGGCCCCGCCGAAGCCCCGCACCGCCCAAGAGACGGTCCAGATCGCCCCTGATTTTCCAAAGCCAGTCGGCGTGGTACCAGCCGCTCCGTCCGCCAATTCGCCGGATAAACGGCCACACTTCAGAGGGACGGGCATTCACAAAAATCTTTCTCTGATCGCGGAAAACGGTCCCCCCCGCCCAGGAGGGATCCCCTTCCTGGCTCCAAAAGGCAGGCGGAATTTTTCCCGCATCGGTCCAGCTGCTTTCAGAAACAGGTGATTTCATTTCTTCCAGCGCTTTAGCAATCGCCTCGCGGCTGCTTAAGAGTTTTTGCGGGATAATGCCCTCGATCCGCCTATCCCGGCAGACCACAGCATTTTTAAGGCCTTCAGCAAGAGGCTTTGCGATCGATGCCGGAACCGGCGTCACGAGATGAATCCAATACGAACTGAGCCTTGGGGTCAGCACCGGCACAGGAAAAACAATCCTTTTTGGAAGCCCTGCTTCCTCAGCATACGTCCGCATCAGCTCCCGGTACGTCAAAACGCCGGAACCTCCAATATCAAACGTTTGACCCGCTGTTTCCGGATGCTTCAAACACTCCGCAAGATAGGTCAGAACATTCTGAATGGCGATAGGCTGGCTGAGTGTCTCAACCCATCGGGGAGTTACCATCACGGGAAGCCTGTCGACAAGGTAGCGGAGAATTTCAAAGGAAGCACTGCCGGACCCGATAATCATGGCCGCCCGGAACACCGTGACAGGAACTTTTCCTCCCTGAAGAATCCGGGCTACTTCGGTCCTTGATTTGAGGTGCAGACTCAAGTCAGGATGATCTTCGCCTAATCCGCCAAGGTAGACAATACGCTTGAGGGCCTCCGCTTTTTCCGATGCCTGGACAAAAATTTCAGCGGCGCGGCGGTCTGTCTCAGAAAAATTCTTGTTTCCTGGATGCATGGAATGAACAAGGTAATAGGCGGCGCCGCAATCCTTAAGTGCACGCGACACGGATTCTGCATCCAAAGCATCCATCACTTGAAGTTCAATAAGCGGATGCTTTGCCCACAAGCGCCCCCTCAGCTTGTCCAGGGATCTTCCCGCCGCGCGGACACGGACACCGCCTTCCAGCAGGCGGGCCACGAGCCGCGAGCCCACGTACCCCGTGGCACCGGTCACAAGAACAGGGGACTGATTTTCCATGGGCATCAAGAAACCCTGGGGCGAGGCGGTTCGAGGATGGCACGCAAGGCGGGTTCAAGATCCGGATAACGGAAGGAGTATCCCCAGGAACGCATCTTCTGAGGAACTGCCCGCTGGCCGGTCAAAAGCATTTCCGCCATTTCACCCAGCAGCTGCTTTAAGACAAACGCCGGGACCGCTGCCCAGGACGGGCGGCCTGTCACGCGGCCCAGAGCTTTCGAAAAATCCCCCATGGTGACCGGTTCTGGCGCGCAGGCGTTAAAGGGACCGCTGACGCGCGGGTCACGAAGCGCATACTTCAGCATCCCCACCACATCATCCCTGTGAACCCATGGGAACCATTGCCGGCCGGACCCCAATGGCCCTCCGGCATAATAAAGAAAGGGGGGCAGCATTTTTTGAAGAGCCCCGCCGTCTTTTTCGAGAACAATTCCAATTCTTGCGAGCGCCACGCGAACCCCAAAGCTTTCGGCCTTTAGCGCTTCCTTTTCCCAAAGCTCGCAAGTTTCGGCTAGAAAACCCGACCCCCGCGGAGATTGCTCCGTGACAGGTTCATCCCCTTCCACGGGACCGTAAAAGCCAACCCCGGAGGCATTCACAAGAACGGCGGGTTTCCGGGACGCCTTTTCCATGGCTTGAACAATGGCTTGGGTGCTTTCGATACGGCTTGAAAGGATTTTTTCTTTCTGCTGAGGCGTCCATTTCTTTGCGGCAATGGATTCCCCGCAAAGGTTAATCACGCCGTCAGCACCTTCAAAAAATTCTTCCCAGGCCCCCGGAGATCTGCCATCCCAGCTTACGGCAGTGACGCTGCCGCCCCATTCAGCCAAAGCCTTGCCCGGAGCCCGGGTGAGGAGTATCACTTCGTGGTGGTTTTCAAGAAGGCGGGCAATCAATGTTTGCCCAATAAAACCCGTGGCGCCCGCGACAATCACTTTCACGCCTGATCCCCGCGGTGTTCTTTTTTCGCGACAAGAAATGCGGCCACAATATGTGCCCGAAAATCAAAAATGCGATTCAGCTGTTTTTCAACCCATAAAAGATGCACGAACTCTCCCGCCCAGCCGTACGGCATCGCGTAACGGACTTCATCCGTCATCCAAACGCCGCCGTCATCGCCTGCCTCAAAAAGATGCGTGTGGTGCCAGAAGGCATAAGGGCCGCGAAGCTGAACATCTACGAACCGATAAGGCGGCTCATACTCCGCGATGACCGTAGTCCAATGCATTTCCATTCCGGAAACCGTAATAATGTAGTCGATCACAGATCCCGCATTCATAGGGACAGGTGACGGCGTTAGAATTTGAAAATGAAGGCTGCTCGGCGTCAACAGAGAAAGATTTTCTGGTTTCTTAAAAAATGAGAAAACCTCGTCGAGAGGGCGCGGCAAAAACTGTCGGCGCTTCAAGGTGTGAATTTTCATACTTACGCTCCGGGGGTGACAACATTTTCATACACAGCTTCTATTGTATTCCCTCTTTAAGAGAGCTCAAACCTCTTTCCTAAAAAGGCAAAAAAAAACGGCCCCCTAAAAGGGCCGTTTTTTAAAACCGAACTTAACGCTGCTTTATTCCGCGATTTTAATCTTGGAAAGATCCCCGCCCTTTTGCTGAAATTCACGAGCATAGATCTCGTAACGCTTCGACAGTTCACCGGCTTCATTGCTCACTGAAGAAATGCGTTCCTTGATCGATTTGGATTTTTCGCTCAGAAGATCTTTCGGAGAAAGCTTCTTGAGTTCATCCGTCACCTTATCAAGCTCGGACTTCTTCGCGGTAATCGCTTTTGCATAAGCCTGAGCCGTGCCCTGAAGGTCACTGGCCGACATCTTTTGGGCCTCTGCCTGAACTTGTTCAATCGGCTTATGGGCATCGGCTTTCTTACCGCAGCCGGCGGCCGCAAACACAGCCAACGCTAAAACAGCAAAAAACTGAACCTGACGTTTCATACAATCCTCTTCGGTGATGGTTAATGGGGGGTGCTTCGGAAAACAACAAACCGTGCGGCGGCTTCAAACACCGCCGTATGAGGTGTGCAATTTACCGCAACTTCTCCGGGTGCGCAAGCCCTTCTTAGAAAGACGGCCCGGGAAATGAGGCCGCTGACATCCGCTCCCTTTTAAGGGTTATTGTCACGGCCATGCATGGCCTGGATCGCTTCAATCCCGGTGTTCGGCTTCATAAGCGGTTCGTAATTCCGGGGCATGGGAATCGGGAATGTAACGATATCATAGGCTCCGGAAAAAATCCTCGCAGCCGTGTAGCCCGTTCCATAAATCAATCCGCCAATGAGTCCGGCCAGAGGGTTTGATCCTTCTGCTTCAAGATTATACTGCACATAATACTCGACGGGTGAGGTCACAATATTCACAAGGCCGCGGCTCAGCTTTCCGACAGCGTCCTCAGCCAGCACAGGCTTTGCCGCCAAAAGCGCAAAAATAAACAGAAGGGCGATTGTTTTTCTCAGCAGCATGGGACTCTCCTTATCAGAAACGATCTTATTGAATGGCTCTTAAAATAACGCTTGGGACAAATCCTATCCAAAAAAAATTGCAGCCTGCCTTCTCCACTCTCCGCCCGGAAAGTCTCTAATTCGTCATAAAGATATTTTCGGGCTGCAAAATGGGTCCGTACTGATTATGCCCGGGAAAGGGAAAAGTAAGCAGTTCGTAAACACCGGTGCCCAGCCTCGCGACGCTGTAACCAATTCCCTTGAGCAATCCGCCAGCCAAGGCCGTCGGCCAAATTTCGCCTTTTTCGTGCATTTCCACCGGCCTGTAGCCAAGTTCCAGCGGGAAGAAAAGGATGTTATTGATCCCTCTCCCGGCTTTGGACCAGGCATCCTCCGCGTGAGCCGGCGGGGAAAAAACAGGGATGGCCAGTGAGAGAAAAACCCCGAACACAACCGCACGAATCAACTGTTTATTCATAAAGCCTCCAAAGGTTTCGAACGCGGATAGTATCGGCATTTCTCCCGGCTGTCTGCACTTAGACGGCAGCGGCTGCCGTCCCGCCGCCGGGCTGCGATGCTTTTTGGGAAAGTGCCGCGCAGCGAGCCTCAAGAATCTTCAATTCCTCGAAAAGGACTTCCCGGGACATCTTGAATTCATTATCGTTATCCCTCACCCATATGGGTTTACTTTCAAGGATGTCCGTGTCACACCACCTGAGAATCCATTGTTCAGGCGTCTCGCCTTTGTATTTCGCCTTAAGGAACCACTTGGCAAGATTGGCGGCAAAAGGCGCTTCAAAATAGTTCCCGGCATACACAATTTTGATTTTCGCTTCTTTAAACCGGTCGATCAGGTAAATCAAAGTCGACAGCGAGGAACGGGGTCTGACGATAAACTGCTTGAAAGCCGCGGACTCTTCAAGCGGCGGCATTCCGGGATTAAAAGCCTGCGCACTGCTTACAGAAAACATCCAAAAAGCGAAAAAGAAAAAACTTATTTTTTTCCTGCACCCGACAGACTTTAAAACTCTTTCCATAGCCTTACAGCACAGCTCCTTTTTAAAGTTGAAGTCACACCCGGGCATTCCGTATTCGGAAGGCCCTGTCTTTACATATGCTGAGCGGCTTCCTGAATGAAAGGCAGAACCGCTTCCAGCTCTTCCTTGGTCATCCGCCCGAGTTTGGCAAAGCGAAATTCGTCATCCGCCGATTTATTCTCCCGGCTGATCTGAAGTTTCTTCTGCCCTTTATTGTAGGAGTATACACTTACAATGATCCGGCCGTTTTCTGATTCCCATTTTTTTGAAAAGACAACTTCATCAAGACTCGCGTCATACGGCATAAACACTTCCTTTCTTTGTTAAGAGTGCAGTAAGAAATCATTCTCATCGAGCCACTGCTTCCAGGCTGAATAGCCCGGGTAAATCTCTTCGACCTTTTTCCAAAATAAAGGGCCGTGATTTTTGACCTTCAAATGAGCGACCTCATGGGCCGCAACATAGTCCACGGCGCCCTGAGGGGCCATCACAAGCCTCCAGGTAAAGCTCAGGGTTCCTCCGGAGCTGCAGGAACCCCAGCGCGTGCGCGCGCTGCTGATGCGGATCCTGCGGTAAGTCATTCCCGCGCGGTCCGAAAACCATTTGGCTCGTTCTTCCAAAAGAAGCCTGGCCTGCCAGCGGTACCATTTTTCCAAAACTTCCCTGGAACGGTGCTGCCACCGGCTGTCGATATAGAACGCATTTTCAAAAACCACGGGGCTGTCGAGCCCCTCTACAAAGTGAAGAGGATACTCTTTTCCCAAAAAAAGAAAAGCCCCTCCTTCCAAAAAATTTCTCAAAGGGATTTTCTTCTGACGTTCCCGGGCTTTATCCTGCTGGGCCTGGATCCAGATTTTTTTTCTTTCTACGATTTTAAGAACTTCGGATTCTCTAAGCCAGTAAGGCATGCGGACCACGAGCGTGGCATCTTTTTCAATTTGGAGGGCAATGCTTCTGCGGCGGGAGCGGATCAGTTTATCAATCTGAACTTGCTCGTCCGGCATCAATGACTCCCGGCCGCCGGCGGTGCGGAATTTATTTTCTGAAGTTCTTCCTCAACATCATGAATTTTTTCGGGAAAACGGGTTTTGCCTTTTTCTAAAAAAACCTCAAACATTTTCTTGGCATCGCCTTTGCGGTTTTCCTCTAAATAAGCATAGCCGAGATTATAAGCAGCTTCCGCGTAATCGGGCTGAAGACGGAGCGTTTTCTCATACTGCCCCACCGCCTGGACGCGGTCGCCCATTTTCATAAGGCAAACACCAAGATTGTAAACCGCGGGTGCAAACTCCGGATTTAAATGCAGCGCGGCCCGGTAACCGCGTGCGGCTTCGGCCACTTCGCCCTTTTCATAATGGGCATTCCCGAGGTTGTAATACGCCTCCATAAAATCAGGATTGAGCCGGACAGCCTCTTCATAATGGGTGATGGCCTGATCCTGCGCGCCGGCCTGGGAATACGCAAGCCCAAGGTTATAATGCAGTCCAAAATCATCCGGAGTAATCCTCAAGGCCTCCTGAAACCGGCGCATGGCTTCTTCCGTGTCCCCGAGGTCCATATACGTATTGGCCAAGAGGCCCAAAGCGTCCGCATCCACCGGATTGATTTTCAAGGCTTCTTCCAGTTCAGCGACAGCCTCTTCAAACCGCTTGTCTTCGCGGTAAACCGCGCCCAAGGCAAAATGTGTGTCGGCGTTGTTCGGGTCAAGCCGCACGGCCTTCTCATACTCTTTCAAGGCTTCTTCGCGCTGGCCGTCATTGTAAAGGCGATGGGCTTTTTCAAGAATGGTTTCATGAACAATGGGCGAGGAGTCCGAAAGATCCTGCGGGGACAAAGGTTCATCGGGATACCCGAGCTTTTCGGCATACCCTTGCGGAGTTAAAAATCCACCGGAAATAAAAAGAACGCCGGTCGCAAAAAGAAGGCGGGCCGCGGCAGGAACTTTCAAACGCGGAAACAAGGAGGGCTCAAACACAAATCAGCGGGTTTCCGTTTGGGCAGCGGCGGGAACCGTGTAACGCCAGTGCCAGGGTTCAAAAGTAATTCCTGTTTGATTGCGGGGGTAGGAAAGAACAAATCCGAATTCATCGGCACGCTTCAGAAGCCATGCGTACTCAGGAAGCTCTTCAAAATCTTCAACCCGGTCCTCTCCATTCACCCCTTTTTCATTAATAAAATCGATCGCCTGATGCGCCGGGGCGCCGTGTTCGCTATAGCCTGGAATGGCGACCCATTTTCCGGTTTCGGACAGTGAGTAGCCGTGCTTCGGAGTGTAGAAGAGGAAGGTGTAAAGCTGATACGCCGGGGAACGGTACCCGGATTCAATCAGAAGTTTTTTACCCAAATCCTTTTGCATTTCCGACATCATGGCCAAATAGGCCTGATACACATTTTCGGGTAAATACTGAGGGTCCAGTTTTTTAGGCTGCCCGTCCTTTTCCATCCATTGTTCGTCAATACGGATAATGGAGACCCCCTCGGCTGATTCTCCCAGGTAAGCCCCCTGAAAACCAAAGTCTTTTTTCGGGTCGACGTGCCGGACGCGTTCCAGAAAATCACGGGCCTCGGCATCAAGTCCCTGGTAAAGCTCCTCAAAGGTCAAAAGGGGCGCTGTCCCATTCTGCTGACGGGCGGGAACCCAGGTCTCCCAATGCGCCAGAATACGGTTCAACAAAGCCTGCTCTGAATTTGAAAGCAAATCCCAAACCGGCGGCTCTTCCGCTTTCAGCGGTGCGGCGAAAAGTAAAAAGAAGAGGAGGAAAGATCCGATTTTCTTCATGCGCCCGGCTTCTTTCCAAGCAAATCATCCATGGCGGAGAAAAGCACTTCAAGCTCCAGCGGTTTATCAAAAATAAGATCTGCGCCGAGTTTCTGCGCAAGGTCAAGATAGTTGCCCGCCGCCCTGCCGCCGCCTGACATGGCCACCACTTTCACGCCCGGCTTTTCTTTTTTAATCCAGCGGATCGTTTCAATGCCTTCCTGAACCGGCATCACAAGATCGGTAATCACCAGATCAACCGATTGGCTTCTCAAAATTTCAAGACCTTCGGCGCCGTGCGCCGCCATGGTGACCTGGTAGCCTTTGTCTTCCAGAAGAATGGCCAGGCTTTCGCGGATATCAGCCTCATCATCAATGACAAGAATATGCGGCATGGCGTTTTACCCCCAGACCTTCCGGAACTCGTCCTCGCGGAAACCGACCGTCACACGGCCGCCTTCAAGGGTCACCGGGCGTTTGATCAGTTTTCCGTTTTTGGACAGAAGCTGAAGCACTTCAGAATCCGTCAGGGTCTTAAGCTTGTCTTTCATTCCCAGGGCACGGTACATCTCCCCCGAGGTATTCAAAAGATCCTTAAGCTGATAGCGGCCTGATTTTAGAACGGCCTGGAGAGTTTCACGGCTGGGCGGGGTCAGCGTAATATCGCGCGTCTTGAAGGCGCGCCCCATTTCCTTCAAGGCCTTTTCGGCTTTCCGGCAAGTCGAACATTTGGGGTAGCCATAAAACTCGATCATGCTTTTCGGGTTTCCTTAACGGTTTCAGGCGTCTTCGTGTTCCTGATAACGCTGCTGGGACTCCTGAATAATCCGGAGGGCGGATTCGCGGTCACGCCATCCGTCAATGCCGGTTTTCGTACCTTCCAATTCCTTATAGATGGAAAAAAAATGCTCGATTTCCTTGAGAAGGTGCGGCGGGACATCCGTCAATTCATTAATGTAGTTCCAGAAAGGATCCCGGATCGGAACGCATAGAATTTTTTCATCCGGCCCTTTTTCGTCGCGCATTTTGAAGAGGCCGACAGGCCGCACTTCCATCAAACACCCCGGAAAGGTAGGTTCCCAGACAAGCACCAGCGCGTCAAGCGCGTCCCCGTCAAGAGCCAGGGTGTTGACGATAAAACCATAATCGCTCGGATAATGGACTGACGAGAAAAGCATGCGGTCAAACTTAATCATCCGCTTTTCTTTGTCATACTCATATTTGTTACGGCTCCCTTTCGGGATTTCAATCATAACGCCGACAGTCTGGTTATCCCCTTGCATCCCGAGTATTCCTTTCTTCCTTCTTAATCTTCAAGCCCTAAGTAGCGTTTATAATCTTCGGTCAGTTTCCGGGCGATCGACCCCGGAAGCTCTTCGCCGGTTTCCGCGGCCCCCGGTCTTTGAAGCGTCTTTTTTCTGGGAGCCGCCAAAGCTTGAAAACGAACCGCCGTCATTCTCTCGGCGCCAAAAGCTCTTGCATGATTCGAAACATAGTTATCGTTGGAAACGATGCAAAAATTCTGGCCCGGGGATTTTTCCCGAAGAACGTCCAAAATGCGGTCATCCGCATCTTCACCGGACTCGGTAAAAAGAATTTCGACACCCGGGAAATTTTCCTGAGGTAAATCTCGAAATGCCGAGCTTCCGTCGAAAACGATCACAACCTTTTGAACATCGCCCCGGAGACTTTGAATCGTCCGGCAAAGGGCTACCAAAGCATCCCGGGCCGACCGAAGGCTTTGATCAAGCTTACGCTCCAGTTCGGGAACCGCATGAATCACGTTGTATCCATCCACAACAAAAACCATGGAAATCCCCTGGCCGAAACGAGGTGCTGAAATTAACGGCGTTTGGCCTTCTTGAAGAACGGACGGGCTTCCCCTCTATTCCCATCGGGACGAGGACCGCGATTGCCGTCATCGGAGCGCGGAGCACGGAAGGAATCACGTCCTTCAGAACGTCCGGCGCCACGAAAAGGTTCACGGCCTTCAGGGCGTCCGGCACCGCGAAAAGGTTCACGGCCTTCGGGGCGTCCCGCGCCGCGAAAAGGTTCACGGCCTTCAGGGCGTCCGCGGTGACCACGGTCATCACGCCTGGGACCGCCTGAACGAAAACCACCGCCGCCGCCAAATTCACGGGGACGAAAGCTAGGCCGGGAATCTCCAAATCCGGAACCGCCGGAAGGGCGCTTCTGGGAAAGCTCAATCAAGCTATCAATTTTCTTTTCCAGAAATCCAAGATGGGCTTGGATCTTCTGAAGCTGGGCAGCTATGTCGCTGTCGAGGTCAGCGTTGCCGGGGTTATTGTCGTCTTCGGGTGTTTCGTGGGTATCATTCATCAAAATTCAATCCTCTTCTCTTTTTTTCCTCTGGCTCGGGGGCTGCCCGGAAGCTGCTAAGCACGGAATGGAACCTAGGTTCGATTCCCCTGAATGGCCGCTTTGGCGGGTGTTCTGATATCGTCCAGGAGGGGTTGGTTTGCGGCATTATAGCGGTTCATTGCCCCCGGGAAAAGGAAAAGCTTACAGGCTCGCGGGAGAACCCCTTCCCAGCGTTTCCGAAGCAACGGCCTCCGCGGGCTGGGATTCCCTTAAAAGAATCCACCCGGAAAGCTCGCTGCCGCAATGCCCGCAGGTTTTTCCCAGCGGACTTTTTTGACGCACAGCCTGCTGGCAGGCAGGACAAAGCGGCGGTTTCCATGAGAAACGCAAGGGAATCAACCCTGACACAATCAATGAGATCAGACTAAAAATCCCCAGCGAAACCACCACGGCAGAGCAAAGGATAAAGAGAATTTCTACGGGTTGAAGCCGCTCAATGCGGGCCAGGATAAGCGTCCGGGCCGCAAACATAGGCATGTAAACAGCCCCGATCAGGCCGCTGACCGAGGCCGTAATAAAGGCGCTTTTCCGGTGCGGCGCAGTCTCCCCCACGTGCCGCCCGATCAAACACCGGGTGAAAAAACGGAGCGCGGCAAGGCACAGCCAGGTCAACTCCGTCATGGCCCCAAACCAGGGAATCATGAAAACTGCGGCTTTTAAACTCCGTGGAAAATAAAGCGCATACGGCGTAAAGAAAAAACCCGCCTCCAGTCCAATCGCAACAAGAACCGCGAAAGGCCACAGCCGGCCATACCCTTCTTTGGGAGAAAACCCTGAAGCCATTTCGACAACCGCCTGCCGCTGGATCTGGCGCCCCACCGTGCGGGCAATCAAGTAACCGGTTCCTAAAAGGGGCATCACCACAAGAAGGACCGCTAAAAGAATCTGGGTCAAAAACAGCAGGGAGACAGTCAAAATCATCAGAATGGCCATGCCGTCATCCGGGTTGGATTTTGCCAGATCGGCCAGGCCCGCTCCGAAATTGAGAAGCGCGGTGCTGACCCCCAAAGTCACGGGCATTAAGAGCAGTGACACGGCTCCCGCCACAAACGCGCATAAAAAACCGGCCCAGAAAGGGAGGTCATAGGCAATCCGGAAAAGCGCCAGGGGTTCCTTCAACGCTTCCTGCCGTTCACGCTGCCAGGGCAGCTTTTGAGACAAAAGTCCTTCAAGCCCTTGGCCGGCTCCAGCCGCAGCCGCACGGGCATCGGCCCAAAGGGCACGCGCCCGGAAAAACCCGCCCCGGAGAACCGCCAAAACCGCAGCAGCGCCCGCGGCCTGAAGCATAAAAAGCAAAACCGTTGGAAGAACCTCCCGGAAAAAATGAGCGGTGTCCGCAAAAGCCGGGCTCGCTCCTCCCCGGGTTTCAATGTGCTGGGTTAAGACCGCTGCAAAGGCAATACCGAGGGGGTAGGCAATCCATGACCGAACCGCTTTCCAGACAGCCTCAACCATGTAGGCAATCGAAAGGCAGCGGTTAGACAGGTGGCTAAGTTCATGCAAAACCAGCGCTTCAAAAACTTCCGGCTTTTTCCGGAAAAGCACCCGGAGGCCCGTGTCCATGCGCAGCGCGGCGCGCTTGCCCTGCGAAAAAGCCTGTGCGCCCTGATTCCGGGGATCTGTTCCAGCCTCCCACAACTCCGGCGGAGCTGCCCCTGAGCGCTCGGCGAGTT
Source organism: uncultured bacterium (assembly GCA_964434115.1). GTDB lineage: Bacteria > Omnitrophota > Omnitrophia > Omnitrophales > Aquincolibacteriaceae > ZLKRG04. The sequence goes on along the minus strand of CAYSSX010000003.1, from coordinate 152,279 downwards.
TTTCGACCGCTTCAAAAAAAGACGGGTCTTTCTGCCAGGTAAGACGAACTGATTTTCCGTTTCTCCGGACCTGTCTTCCATGGAAAAAAAAAGCAATCCCGCCGATCGCGACAAGTGCCAATGAAAAGGCCAGAGGAAACCCAAGGCTCTGCAGGGTTCCATTGGAAACCTTCCAAAACTCCTGGTGAAAGGTCTGAAAAACCGCTTCTCCCGAAAGGTTTTGAACCGGCGAGGAAACGTCAAGAAAAGGGCTGGCCAGGTCGGCTTCCGGTGTAAAAGCAAATCTCAAAAAGAGCCCGAGGTTTACGGCCAGCATAAAAAGCGCCGCAAAAAAAAGCAGAAAACGGCCCGAAGGTTCGGGCGCAAAAGCAAAAAGATTAAACCGGGGTTCGCGGGGGCTGCTCATTGACATTCCTTCGCCAGCGCGGAAAGAAATGCTTCAGCGGCAACACGGGCTTCTTCTTTTCCCAGCCCTTGCCGGACGGCTTTGTCCTCGGCATTTTCGCGGAGGCGGAACAAGGCCGTTTCATCCGACTCAAAAAGACGCCGGATTTTTCTTTGCAGGACGGACTCTTCCTTATCTTTTTTTTCAGCCGCAGAAGATTTTCCGACTTCCCGCACAAGGTCCTGCGCCGCGGGAAGCAAAACCTGTGTCACCACGGGAACAACATTTGAAAGTTCTACGCCAAGGCCTTCTGGAAAAGAATGGCGCGGGCTGGGGCGGAGAGAAGCTGCGAAAAGATCCTGGAAAACCGGGTGTTCTTCGGGAGAAAGGCGTAGAACCGCGGCCTCTAAAATTCTTTCAAGCAGGCTTTCTTCCTCGGTGCGTGAACCCATGAAATCCTCGGTGAAAATGGCGGGAGAAAACGAAGGGCATTATAAAGTCCGGCAGGGCTTTCCGCAACCGCTGCGAAAAAAAATTACCGTTTCAGGATAAAATTTTGAGAAGGACCACGTTCGGCGCCGGAAAATCCGCCTGCCACCCCTGAACCGACGCTAAAAACTCGAAGGTTTCACGGCGGTAGAAACAGACGTGCGCGGGATCACGCCGGTAATGCCAGGCGGGAAACCTTTCGGGTTCGGTCATAAAATCCGTCATGACGCCCAGGAGTCCGCGCGGGCGAAGCAGCCTTCTCAATTTTTCAAACTCAAGCCCGGGCTTGAAGAAATGCTCTGCCGTCTCCGTGCAGGTAATAAAATCATACTGCCTCTCGAGGAGACTCTTGTCCGGGAAATAAAGGGGGTCGTAATCCGCCACGGAGAAACCTTCCCTGCTCATGATGACACTCAAGGTCGGTCCCGGTCCGCAGCCAAAATCGAGCCCTTCCGCGCCCGCCTGGAGTCTTGAGATAAGCGGGAGCGTCAACCGCTGAAGAAAACGCACATACCCCTCATCTCCCGGATGATTGGTGTGTAGATCGTAACGGGCCTTTTCTTCTTCCAGGCTGAGATGAAACCGGGGATGAACAAAAACAAGGCGGCACTCGGGGCATTCCAGGTAGGCTTTGCGGTCAAGGACATCCTGTTCGGGAGTAAGAAAATCGACTGCCGGCGAACACCCGCAAAGAGGACAGTCCATCCGGCTCAGGGGGCGGGAATCGGCGCGGGCTGAAAAGACGGGAATTGGCCGCGCAGTGCGTTTTCCGCGAGCTCTTTGACTTCATCGCTGAAGTCTTTCGTGGCCATCCAATGCAGGTATTCAGGATCTTTTTTCGCAATTTCCTGAAGACTGGAACGCTTCGCGTATTTCCCGAACATGGGATAAAGTTCCCCGTTCCACCAGCGGAACTTCCGTTCATTGTCATAAAACTCCGCCAGCGTCCGGTAATGAAAGTCTGCCAGGGATTCCAGCTCGTCCCGGCCTTTGCCGTATTTCTCCACCTGCGCCGAAAGAATCTCAAGCGTGGCCTGAACATCGGCCAAGGCGGAGTGCGCGTTGATCAAGTCCTTCTGGCAGTAATACCGGTAAGCGGCCGTGAGATCGCGCTTCTCGTTCAAATGATAAACCTTCTGGGAGTCGTAGATGCCGTGCTTCTGCCATTCAAATTTCACACCGGCTTCAAACATTTCGCGTTCAAGAAGCGGCAGGTCAAAACGTTCCACATTAAACCCGCCGAAATTCGCGTCCCCGATAAACTCAAGGATTTCCCGGGCAAGATCACGGAAAAAAGGCGCGTCTTTCACGTCTTCGTTTTTAATTCCGATAAGCGCGGAAACATTGGCCGGAATTGGAATGCCGGGATTCACTCTTTTGAGATAGGTCTCACGCCCCCCTTCCGGAGTGCAGCGAATCATCGCGATCTCAACAATCTTGTCCTTCTCAATCCAGGTTCCCGTGGTTTCAAGATCGAGAACCACAAGGGTTTTTGATATTTTCATGTCATCCTTTATCAATTCGCGAGCAAACGGTTCATGGAGATCGTGAGCAATTGAGGCGACGCGGATTATACGGGCACCCGTCTCCGAAATCAACGCATCCGGAGAAATAAAAAAGGCCGCCCCCGGAGGAGCGGCCTTTTTTGGGACTGTTTCTAACGAAACGCTTACTTGATAAACAGCATTTCCTGATACGTCGGCAGCGACCAAAGATCATCCGCCACAATGCCTTCCAGCTTGTCGGCCGTTTCACGGACCGCCTGCATCGCGGGAAGCACTTCGTAGCAGTAATGTTTGGCTTCATCCAGAAGAGACTTCGCTCCGTGATGAGCTTTCTTCTCTTCCAGAGCCGCGGTACGTTCTTCCAAATCTTTAATCAGATTGGTGACCGTGTCCAACGTCTCTGTGCTGAAGTCATAGCCGAGATCCTTCATTTTCACGTACGTCGTGGCGAGCTGATCCTGGTAACGAATGGCCGCAGGAAGAATGATCGTCTTGGCCATCTTGACTACCAGATTCGACTCCACATTAAGCGTCTTGCAATACTGCTCTGTGTAGATGTCGTTACGGCTTTCCACTTCGCGCTTGCTGAGAACCTTGTACTTGCTGAAGAGATCAATGGCTTCCTTAGTTCCCATCGCAGGAATGGCATCAACCGTCGTCTTCAGATTTGGTAAACCGCGTTTGGCAGCTTCTTTATGCCAGGCTTCAGAATAGCCGTCGCCGTTGAAAATCACAGCGCCATGCTTTTCCATGATGTCCTGGATCAGCTTCTGAACCGCAGCATTGAGCTTTTTCGGATCGCCCTTGGTGGCGCTCTCAAGTTCCGTCGCGACGTAATCCAAAGACTCGGTCACGATGGTGTTGAGAACCACAAGAGGCCCTGCAATCGACTGGCTGGAACCGACCGCGCGGAATTCAAACCGGTTTCCGGTAAAGGCAAACGGGCTTGTGCGGTTACGGTCGCCGGCATCTTTCGGAAGATGCGGAAGCGTGTCCACGCCAACGGTCAGCATGCCTTTTTTCTTGGAGGATTTAGCTCCGCCTTTTTTGATCTGCTCGAAAATATCCGCCAGCTGTTCGCCGAGGAAGATCGAGATGATCGCGGGAGGGGCTTCGTTTGCACCAAGACGGTGGTCATTCGCCGGCGTCGCAACAGCCGCGCGGAGAAGTGCTCCGTACTTGTGGACGGCGCGGATAATCGCGGCACAAAACACAAGGAACTGGGTGTTTTCATGCGGCGTTTCGCCCGGATCCAAGAAATTCCCCTGAGTGCTGTTCCCGATGGAATAGTTCAGGTGCTTCCCCGAACCATTCACGCCGGCAAACGGCTTTTCATGAAGAACGCAGGTCATACCGTATTTCTGCGCGATGCGTTTCATGGTCGACATAATGAGCTGCTGGTGGTCTGTGGCCACGTTGGCACTCTCATACATCGGCGCGATTTCGTACTGCGCGGGAGCGACTTCGTTATGACGGGTCTTCACCGGTACGCCAAGTTTGTAAAGCTCACGTTCACATTCCAGCATGAACGCCAGCACGCGTTCCGGAATCGCTCCGAAATACTGATCTTCAAACTCCTGGCCGCGGGGCGGTTTTGCGCCAAAAAGCGTGCGGCCCGAATGAAGAAGGTCAGGGCGTGCGAAATAAAAGTTGCGGTCAATCAGGAAGTATTCCTGTTCCGGGCCCGCATAAGGCACGATACGGGAAATATTCGTGTGGCCAAAAACGCGGAGAACGCGCTGGGCCTGCGTGTTCAGAGCCTGCATGGAACGCAGCAGCGGTGTTTTCTTGTCAAGAGCTTCCCCCGTCCAGGAAACAAACGCGGTCGGAATGCAAAGCGTTGTTCCGTTCGGGTTTTCAAGAATGTACGCGGGGCTTGTCACGTCCCAGGCTGTGTAACCGCGGGCTTCAAACGTCGCGCGGATACCGCCGTTCGGAAAGCTGGACGCGTCCGGCTCACCCTGAATGAGGGCTTTACCGCCGAATTCAGCAATCGCTCCGCCTTCACTATCCGGCGTCAGGAAGCTGTCGTGCTTTTCGGCCGTGCTGCCCGTCAACGGATAGAACACGTGAGCATAATGCGTGGCGCCTTTTTCAATGGCCCAGTCACGCATGGCGCCGGCAACGACATCCGCCGTTGAGGCATCCAGTTTCTCACCAAGATCAATTGTCTTTTTGAGGGATTTGAAAATTTCTTTCGGAAGACGCGCCTTCATTTCGGCAAGGCTGAAAACGTTGGAACCAAAAAGGCTCCGCGCAGACGTCTCATTGAAATTAAGCGGTTCCGAAATTGGCTTGTAGTTCGTCACCGCAGATACAGCTTGTAACCTCGAAGTGCTTCCACTCATGGTTTCCTGTCTCCTCGTCGTTGATGTTAGAGCCCCTTTGCCGGGAGCTGTCTTGAAAGATGATTCCATATGACCGCCTATTATCTTCAGGAACCCCTGAAATCGCGAGAGATTTCTTAACAAAAGTTCCGGTTCACTGCTTGCCGCCCTAGATGCAATTTATATGCCACCGCATAAACAAAGTCTTTTATCTTAAATGAAGGCTCTTTGAGGTCCAAAAAGGTCTTGGAAAGGACCTACATTTTTGACATCCCCCCCCTGAAAAGCCCATTTTTGTTGGCTTTTTTTGACAAAAATGTGAACCCGCGTCCGCAAAAAACCCGGGGGCCACGGAAGCCTGCGCTTGGAATCAACATTTATGAGAATCACGACTGTCCACACGGTTTGCAATTAACAGGCCAGGTTTCAAGGATCTTTCAAAGTAAAGAACACGGCGTGTTAAAATCATGTTTTCAAATCAAAGGAGTTTTTGTGACAGAATCCAAACTTGCCGCCCAGGGAATACGGTGGAACCTTAAAGACCTTTACGCTTCCTATAACGATCCGCAAATCGAAAAGGATTTGACCGCCGCACAAACAAAGGCCCAAGCCTTTGACGCAGTCTACAAACCTCTTCTTGAAAAACCTCCGTTTCCCTTTCCGATCCAGCCGCTTATGGAGGATTACCGGGCCATTGTCACCCTTCTGGCCAGGCTTGGGTCTTTCGCCCATTTGTCTTTTGCTGAAAAAACAGATTCTTCTGAAGCGGGTACGTTCCTTCAAAAGATACAAACACGTTTGACGGACATCCAGTCTCACCTTGTCTTTTTTGATGTGCTTTGGTCACGCCTGCCCGACTCCACCGCGCGGCAAATCGCAAGTCAGCCGGAAGCGGAGCCTTACCGCCACTTTCTTGACGTCATGCGGATCTACGCGCCTCACACCCTCTCCGAGCCGGAAGAAAAAATCCTGGCGGAGAAGGCCAATACAAGCAGCCGGGCTTTTGCCCGCCTCTTTGACGAGGTTCTCAACAATATGGCTTTCTCTTATGACGGTTCAAAAAAAACCGAATCCGAGGTCCTGGCCCTTCTTCATTCCCCTGTCCGGGAAACACGGCGCAAGGCTTCTGAAAGTCTGGGCGCCGGTCTTGAGGAAAACACGCGCGTTCTTGCGTTTATATACAACCGCATTCTGGAAGATCACCGCATTTCCATGAAGTTGCGCCATTACAAACACCCCATGGATGCCCGTAACCTGGCCAATGAAACAGCCCTGGCGCCGGTTTTGGGTTTGGTGGACTCGGTCAAAAAGGCTTACCCTTTGGCCCAGCGCTATTACCGCCTGAAAGGGAAACTGCTTGGACTCCCGGAACTTTTTGATTATGACCGCTATGCCCCGCTGGAAAAATCATCCGCGCAAGTCAGCTTTGAAACCTGCAAGTCCATCGTGCTGGAAGGCTACAACGCCTTTTCAAAAGAAGCCGGTTCCATTGCCCAAATGTTCTTTGACAAACAGTGGATTGATGCGGAAATACGCCCCGGGAAACGGGGCGGCGGGTTTTGCGCTCAAACCACCCCGGAAATTCACCCGTACATCCTGGTGAATTACACGGGCAGCCTCCGGGATGTGATGACGGTCGCGCACGAACTGGGGCATGGGCTTCATCAAGTGCTGGCCGGAAAGCGCGTCGGCATTCTTGAATCCGCGGCGCCCCTGACCATGGCCGAGACAGCCTCCGTCTTTGGTGAGATGCTGATTTTTGAAAAGGTTCTTGAAAAAGAAACCGATCCCGCCAAAAGACTTTCCCTTCTGGCGGGAAAAATTGACGACAACTTTGCCACTGTCTTCCGCCAGATCGCCATGACCGATTTCGAGCTCATGGCTCATGAAAACGGACTCAGGGAGGGGGAATTATCCGCGGAACGCCTCAGTGACTTTTGGATTGCCGCCAACAGCGCCTTGTACGGCGAAAGCATCCAGCTGACCCCCGCTTACCGTCATGGGTGGAAATACATTCCGCATTTTATTCACACACCTTTTTACTGCTACGCCTATGCCTTTGCCCAGCTTTTCGTATTTGCTCTTTACCGCAAATACAAAGAATCGCCGCAAACTTTCATTCCCAAGTATTTTGAAATCCTGTCCCTCGGAGGCTCCCGGAAACCGGAAGAAATTGCGGCCCTGGCAGGGCTGGATATTCAGAAACCTGATTTTTGGAAGCTGGGGCTGGAAGTGCTGGAAGAACTCGTTATCGAAGCGGAAGAGCTTGCGCGGAAAGCCGAGGCTTTTTAAGACTCCGCGGCCGGGGACGATGACTGTTTTTTAAGCGCGTTTTGCGCAATTTTCCGGAAGTAAAGACTGAGCGCAACCGTGGCCGCCAGACCAAGGAGCAAAAGGGCCCATTCCGCGGGAGAGCGTTCGTGCTTGGCAAGATCCAGCGACGCGAGATCCCCCATGACAGTTCCCGCATAAGCATAAACCAGGGCAGAAGGAATTGTTCCAATCACGGAAGCAAAGAAATATTCCCACGCCGAAAGCCTCGTTAACCCGAAAGCATAGTTTCCGATCAAGAAAGGAAACACGGGTGACAGCCGGGCCAGTACGATAATTTTCCAGCCGCGGACACTCACTTCCGCTTCAAGGGCCTTAAATTCTTTGTTGCCGGCAAAAAATTCCTGGGCAGGCTTATGCGCAATAGTGCGGCCAATAAGAAACGCCGTGACCGATCCGATTCCCCCGCCTAAAAGGCTCAGCGCAGCCCCTTTGACCACACCAAAAAGAATTCCGCCGGCCACCGAAAAAACAAAGGCGGGCACAAAGAAAACACACGTCAGCGCATAAACAGCAACAAAAACGGGCGCGGCCCACACGCCCAATGTTTCAATCCAGTCCAAGGTCTTCTGAAAAAGACCGGCACGGTTGATGGCATACGCGGAAGCCAGCAAAACCAGCACGGAAAGAACTTTCAGAAAATTTCTGACTTTGGGGTTCATGTCCGCTCGGAAGATTTCATGACGGCAGGTTCACGGACCAGGAGCCGGTCCGCACGGGGCTGTTTTGAAAAAAGATAATGCGTCACAAACCATTCATCGCCGTCATTGAAACCAAAAAGCTCTGCGCAAGCCATAAAAAAAACACGCCAGTACGCCCGCCACTTTTGGGCGTCCGTGCCGTACGTTTTTTCAAACACCGGCCAAAGTTCCTTCTCTTCAGAATCCATTTTCTCAAGCCAGGCCTCGCAGGTTTTCTGGTAATGCGTTCCGTTCACGCGCCAGCGCTCCTGAAGACAAACGTCTTTTTGAAAAAACAGCAGCAAGTCCTCCGACGGCATTTGCCCTCCCGTAAAAAAATACTTCGCCATCCAGCTGCCGCTTCCCTCGGCAATAAAGGGATAAGCGTAATCGCGGTGGGTAAAAATATGAATGAAAAGCAGCGCGTCGGACTTCATCCAGGAAGCGACTTTTTCGAAAAGCTTTTCATAGTTGCGCATGTGTTCAAACATCTCAATGGACACAATCCGGTCAAAGCGCCAATCCGTTTCAAAATCATTCATGTCGCAAGTCAGAATCTGGAGATTTTTAAGGCCGATGCGCCCGGCCTCTTCAAGGATAAACGCGCGCTGGGTTGAGGAATTGGAAACGCCGAGAACACGGCTTCCGGGAAAACGTTCCGCGAGGTAAAGCGAAAGAGAACCCCAGCCGCAGCCGAGATCCAGAATGTCCTGTCCGTTTTCAATTTTTGCCCGGCGGACATAAAGCTCCAGCATGGCCTCTTCCGAGGCATTCAGGTCCTGAACCCCTGAAGGCCAGTAGCCCGAACTGTATTTCAAGCGCCGTCCAAGGACTTTCTCAAAAAACTCCGCGGGCACTTCATAATGCTGTTCATTGGCCGCCGTGGTTTCAATCGCAATAGGGCTTTTTTTAAGCTCACGGAGATAGGCGTTCATTCTCTCGGAGGCGGCTTCAAATCCCCCGCGCGATTCCATACCCAGCTTTTCCTCAAGCTGCCCCCGGATGGCGGCGCGGATCACAAAATCCGGCACAAGGCCTGACGCCAGCGCTTTTTCATACCACATAGAAACCTCGCTTATTTTTTCGGGAACCAGGGAACAAACTTAGAGGTCCGCCTCTGATAGTCCCGGTAATCATCGCCGCGGGATTTCAAGGCCTGCTCTTCCGCCTTGGGAATGCCCGTAACGTTAAAAAGAAAATGAAAAATCAGGGCCGGACAAAGGATCGAAAAAAATCCGTACGGAGACCCTAAGGAAAAGATAAAAAAGGAACACCAAATCATAAACTCAAAAAAATAATTGGGGTGTCTCGAATAATTCCAGAGCCCGGCCCGGCAGGTTTTGCCCCGGTTCGCGGGATCCGACTTAAAGGCTTCAAGCTGAAGGTCCGCCGCGGTCTCTCCACAAAATGCCGCGAGCCACAAAAAGAAACCGACGATCTCCACGGCCGAAATACCCGCGCGGGTATTTAAGCTCACAATCAAAAAAGGGAGGGAGAAAACGGCCGCCACAATCCCTTGAAGAATAAAAAACTGAAACAGCTTAAGGTCTTTCTGCTCTCCCCACTGGGCAAGCAATTCCTTGTAACGGGGATCTTCGTGTTTTCCGGCAACACGGACAAAGAGGATGAAAAAACAAAGCCTCATACCCCAAAAAACAGCCATCGCCGTAATCAGGAACTTACGCACAGGGTCACCGCCTGCCATCGTTCCGTAAAAAACCGCCATAACGGCAATGAGCGCGGCCCATGCGGGGTCGACAATGCTGGCTTTGTTCAGTTTTTTCGCAAGAAGCCACAGGAGAGACATAAAAACGAGCGCCGCTGAAAAGGCGGAAAGAAAAAAAAGCACGAAGGTTTGCACAAGAAACTCCGTCAGCGGGGGGTTCTTAAAAGCAGATTCGCGATGGGTTCATCCTTTTTAAGGCGGTTAAGCTGAATCAGCATATAGGCCGCGATAGCAAAATTCCCAAGCAGCATGATCAGCCAAAACCAGACGAAACGCGGAAGAAAGCCCCGTTCTTTGTAAAACACCCAAAGATAAATCGTCAGAAAAGCAAAATACGTGTCACAAAGCGTGGCTTTAAACCACAGGTCTGGCCAAAGCCCCCGGCCAGCCTCCAGAACACTGCGGTCCAGGGACGCCTGGACCGTCACAACCGTCATCGCAATGAGAACACCGGTGAAAAGCAGCTTCAAAATAGTTTTCAAGCTGAAAGCCCCAGGATTTTGTCTCTGAATTTTTTATTGGCCGGATATTCTGAAAGCCAGATTCCAAGATAAGCACGGGCAAAATCAGCACCCGGAACGGTCACAACTAATTGATCGTTGAGCAAAAGAGAGGTTCCAGTCCCGGGTTCATAACGAAGCTCGTAACGGTCTCCCTTAGACACTTTTTGATACGCCGCGGCAATCTGATCCACCCGGCCCTGAAGAGCCTTCATGTCATTTTCCGGGTTCTTGCGGAGAATCTTCTCAGCCGCTTCATTCATCCACTTCACCTTGATGCCGCGGTGATACTGCAGCACCAATGATTTAGGAACATCCGCCAGGGCATCCGCGCTGTTCTTTACATCCAGCGGTGCGTAAAAAGCCCCGGTATACATATCCAGCATGAGGTATTGCAGGTCCCCAATCCCGTGCAGGGGAAGTTTCTGGCCGGCGATTTCTTTTTCAAGGGGAAAACAAACGTCCTTGTGACAGCCGGGTTTCTCATCCAAGGACGCCTCGGGAAAGGCGGCGGGAGAAAAAGCGCCTACGCCCAAAACAAGAAGCCATACAGGGAGGATTTTTTTCATACCAGCACTGCTTTTTTCTTTTCCTTCCGCTCCCGGTCAAGACGGCGCGCTTCCTCATAAACTTCTTTCGGCGGCATGCGCAAGTCCCAGACAATTCCAAACCAGGAAAGAACTTTCAAAATATAGTGCGTGACATCAATCTCCCACCAGTAGAACCCCTGGCGTTCCGAAGACGGAAAGCGGTGATGATTGTTATGCCAGCCTTCCCCCATGGTCAAAAGCGCCACAAAAAGATTGTTGTGGCTGTGGTCTTTGGTTTGAAAGCGGCGGTCTCCCCAGATATGGGCCACCGAATTCACCATAAACGTCACATGGTGAAGCGCGATCGTGCTGAGAAAAAAACCCCAGGTAATGATTTGAAGCGGCGATGTCTGAAACTGCGGCGCAAAAATTTCAAGGCCGTAACCGGTGACGGCCAAGAGGCCCAGCATAAAAAGCGCCGGGAGTTTCTGGTGATTGTGGAGAAACCTCAATTCCGGATAAACCATCAGGTCGGGAACCAGTTCATCCGGTTTAAGATTCGCATTTTTCTTGCACATCACCCACCCCATATGCGCCCAAAAGAAGCCCTTCATGCCGGGAGGATGCGCGTCTAAAGCCGTATCCGCGTGGCGGTGATGAAGCCGGTGATGCGCGGCCCACCAGAGCGGATCTTTTTGCAGGGAGCAGGCGCCCAAAAACGCGAGCACAAATTGAAAAATCCGCGAAGTCTTAAAAGAACGGTGCGAAAAGTAGCGGTGATACCCGGCCGTGAGTCCAAACATCCTGGGCAGAAGGGTCAGAAAAAAAACAGCGACGGCCGCGGGACTCCATCCGGTAAAAAAAACCAGGAGGCAGCCGGCATGCAAAAAGACAAAAGGTAAATTACCCAGAAGCTCAATCCGCTCGTCCGCGGGGACGGCCTCAGGAGATTTGCAGACTTCTTTCTCTAAGTTTTTCAGCATTCTTAACGCCTCCCCTGCTATCTAATGTCGGGTTGCCGGCGCGCGTAAGGACGATCTGAATATCATTCAGATACCGCCCCGCGAATCCGGCTTCACAATAACAAAGGTAATATTCCCACTTCCTCATAAACTTACTGTCAAAACCAAGTTCTTCGATACGCTCGGCCGAGGCCTTAAACCGCTGCCGCCACTCGTTGAGCGTCCGGGCGTAATGCGGCCCGATATTCTCCAGGTCCTCGATAAAGAAATCGGAGTTCCGGGTCATGGCCCGACATAATACCTGAAGTGACGGCAAATGTCCTCCTGGGAAAATGTGCTTTTGGATCCAGTCGCAGCCGCGCCGGTAGGAATCATAGCGCTGATCTGGAATCGTGATCGTTTGAATCACGGCCAGACCGTCCGGTTTGAGAAGACGGTCGCAGGTTTCAAAAAAAGTGCCCAGGTATTCATGGCCTACGGCCTCCAGCATTTCAATCGAAACGATCCTGTCGAATTTGCCTTCCATTTTCCGGTAATCGCAAAGTTTGAAATCAATGCGGTCCTGAAGTCCCAGCGCGCGGACGCGTTCCGTAGCTTCCTTCAACTGCTCTGAAGAAAGCGTGATCCCGGTCACCCGGCATCCGGTTTCGCGCACAGCCTTTATGGCAAACCCGCCCCAGCCAAAGCCGATTTCAAGCACATGATCCGCGGCGGTGATCCGGGCTTTATCAAGAATGCGCTGGAGTTTATTCTGCTGGGAGGCATAGAGCGTGTCCGAAGCGGTTTGATAAATCCCGCTGGAGTACATCATGCTTTCATCAAGAAAAGTGCGGAAGAAATCATTGCTGAGGTCGTAATGATCTTCGATGTTTTTACGGCTTCCAAGAAGTGTGTTTTTACGGCGGAGATGGCGGTGGCGGTTGATCCAATCGCCCAGACCTTCAAAAAACGAAGGCTTGCCGGAAACCGCGGATTTGTTATCCACCAAAAGCCTAAGCACAGCGGTCAGGTCATCCGTGTCCCAGTCCCCCGCGACAAAGCCTTCGCCAAGACCAATCCCGCTGTCTTTAACCAGCCTCCAGAAAAACCGGTGGCTCCGGACCCGGATGCGCGCCGTGACCGGGCCTTCCTTCGCGCCAAAATAGGCCGTTTCGCCTTCAGGTAAAGAAAATTCCAAGCGTCCTTTTTGAAGGCGCTTTAAGTAATTCTCCACCAAGCGGCGGCTTAAAACTTCCCGCCATTTCGGCTTTTGAGTTCGGAGGGTGTTCGGACTTTCGGCTGCGGGTTTTGAATACACGGGTAATTTCTTTTGAAAATATAGTTTCGCTGCCTGCCAATGAATTCTGGGGATAGTTAACAGCACACTGAAGGGGTAGCTCAGCAGGGTTTTCAAAAGAATCCCGGCTGTAAGAGGTTTCCCCTTCCCTGTCATTCTGGACACCAGGGCGTAATGGCCGTCCTTTTTCAGGTTCACCTGGATTTCCAAAGTGTCCCCAACGGCCGAGTATTTAAACTCATAAACACCCTTTCTGTCAAAAAAAGGTGAAACATGAAAGTCTTTGGCGGTTTCGTAATGCCCTTCAAAGCCGGCCAAAGGCCCGAGAGGGCTTGGCGTCACGTAAAGATGCATTTCCCCGAAAGTGTTATTCACCTGCGCCGCGGTGCAAACCAGTTTTCCGGCAGTGTTATAACAATAAAAGAAACTGGCGGGATTAAAGACGTACCCGAAGTAACGGGCCGTGGTGATAAGTTCAATACGTCCGATTTCTTCCTGACAGCCTTGCTCTTTCAGGCGGCGGAGAAGTTTTTCACGGATCGAACCCGCTCCCCGCTCCAGATAGTCTTTATCCAAAAGCGAGACAAGATTAAAACGGTTATGGCTGAAGAAAGGGATCTTTTTACCAAGCCCTTCAAGTTCCTCCAGGTCAAAGGCATAAAAGTAAACCGGATAAGTAAAGACATGCTTCACGGGCAGCAGGCGGGCGTGATAGATCTCTCCGGTATAGATTCTCGACTTCATGCGTCTCCCAAACTGATTCCAAAATGCCGCGTGACTTCCAGCGCCGACTTCACGGCGTCTTCATGAAACCCATAGCCAAAATAACTGCCGCAGAAAAAGGTTCTTCTCACCCCGTTCAAACCCGGAAGTTTTTCCTGTGTCAAAAGGGAATCCCAGGTATACGAGGGATGGGTGTAGTCAAATTCCCGGATGATTTTATCACGGGCTATCGGAGCAAAACGGTTCAGGGTCACGAAATACTGGCGCGCGGTCTTAAGGCTTTGCAGCCGGTTCATATCATACGACAAAGACACGGGCATTTTCTCACCGGGGGCATCCTCCAGGAGGTAGTTCCAGGACGCCCAGGATTTTCTCGTCCAGGGCATGGCGGAGGCATCGGTGTGAAGAACCGTGTGATTGCGGGTGTAGTTCCAGGCCCCCAGAAGCCGGCGCTCTTCCTCAGAAGGGTCCCCCAGCATCCGCAGGGCTTCATTCGCATGAGCCCCGATCACCACACAATCATAAGCGGCCGTCTGGCCATTTTTCAGTTTCACCTCAACCTGATCCGGTTTACGCAGGATCGACGCAACCTCACTGTTTACTTTCAGGTTTCCCGTAAACCTGGAAAACATCGCGCGGACATAGGACTGGCTCCCGCCGGGCACGGTCATCCAGTTCGGGCGTCCTTTTAATGCAAGGAGTCCGTGATTATCAAAAAAGCGGAGAAAAGATTCGGCCGGAAAATCCATCATTTCAGCAGTGGGGGTTGACCAAATCGCGGCACCCATAGGAATGAGGTAAAAATCCATAAAGGGTTTTCCATACCGGCCTTTTTCAAGGTAGGCCCCCAGGGTTTGCCGCCCCAAGACCCCGGCATGCAAATCGCGTGTGGCGTTTTTGTTAAACCGCAGAATCCCGGAAACCATCTGATAAAAAACCGGGCGGAGGAGATTACGCTTTTGCGCCAAAAGACCGTGCGGGACATAACTGGAATACGTGAACCTGTCTTTTTCACTGGTAAAACTAAAAGACATATCGCTCGCCTGCCCCCTGAGCCCGAGCCGCGCCAGAAGCTTGATAAAAAAAGGATAGTTGCGGTCATTGAAAACAATAAACCCGGTATCGACCGGGGTTCCGGCGTCCGGGCCGTCAGGAATGACGACCGTGCTGGTATGTCCGCCCGCGTAATCATTTTTTTCGTAGATCGTCACATCATGCTTTTCCGATAAAAGATAAGCTGACGTAAGGCCTGCCGCGCCGGCCCCAAGCACCGCGATTTTCAATCTTGCTTTTTTGAAATCCACCGAATCACTCACACTTTCATTCCGCCCGCATTGGGATTTTTGCCAGAAGCACTCACTCGCCGCCTTTCCGGTTCAACCCCGGCACTTCAATGTCCCCCTTGAGACGGCAGAGCTTTGCGAAAGGATTCATAGGCAGTCAAAGTCCTTCGCCGTGCAAAACCATGGTCCACGACAGGCCGGGGGTAATGCTTATCGAGTACCACACCCGCTTTGAGTAAAATTTCTTCCGGGGCTTCCCAGGGTTTGTGGATCCACTTATCAGGAAGAGCTCCCAACTCCGGGACCCAGCGGCGCACATAACCGCCCCCGGGATCAAATTTCTCACCCTGCAAAACCGGATTAAACACACGGAAATACGGGGCCGCGTCCGCGCCGCATCCCGCGATCCATTGCCACCCCAGGGTATTGTTCGCAAGGTCCGCGTCCACAAGCGTGTCCCAAAACCATTCCGCTCCTCGCTGCCAGGGAATCAAAAGGTCTTTCACTAAAAAAGAAGCCGCGATCATACGCACACGGTTGTGCATCCACCCTGTATGCCACAGCTCACGCATTCCGGCGTCAACAATGGGATAGCCCGTAAGCCCCTTTTGCCAGGCTTTCAGCAGAGGCGCGTTGTTCTTCCAGGGAAATTCACGGTACTCCGGACGCAGTGCTGATTCCGGGGTCTCCGGAAAATGAAACATCAAATGATGCGCGAAATCGCGCCAGCCCAGCTGCCTCAAGTACCCGGCGCCCGCTCTTCCCGATTTCCGGATCGTATGCCAGGCCCGCCGGACACTGATCTGTCCAAAATGAAGGTAAGGAGAAAGCCTTGAGGTGCCTACGGTGTCCGGAAGATCGCGCCGCGCAAGATACTCTGGAAGTCTCTCACTGCTGAAACTTTTAAGACACGCGGCCGCTCCCGACGCGCTCATATCCCAGGACTCACGAAAGCCCAAGGCCCAGTCCCTTTCCGGTTCCAGTTTTAACTTTTTCAAAGCTAGGGATTCAGGCCAGGATTTCGGAGGCAAAAGGGTTTGAGGAGAAGCCAGAGGTTCCTGGGGCCCGGGCAGCGTCAGGCATTTATTCCAGAAAGCGGTGAAAACTTTGAAAGGTGTCTTGGAACCTGTTTCAACCTGCCAGGGCTCAAACAGAAGCGCGGAGTTAAAGGTCTCTACCGCAAGGCCGTCCTCTTTGAGATTTTTTTTGATCTCCGCATCGCGCTTGACCCGTAACGGCTCATACCGCCTGTTCCAGAAAACAGCGTCCGCGCCGGTTTCGGAAATAAGCTGTTTCAAAACGCCAAGACTTTTTCCCTGACGGAGAACAAGGCGGGACCCGATTTTTGTGAGACGGGTTTCAAGGTCAGTCAAGGCATGATGCAGCCAATACTTCGCGGCGCCTCCGGGCGCCCAGCGGCCGTCCTCTTCAGGCGCCCAAATATAAACCGGGATCACCGCGCCTCCGCGTTTAACCGCAGCGCGCAGGGCGGGGTTGTCATCCACCCGGAGATCCAGGCGAAACCATACAAGGGAAACAGACGGCATGGGTCTTACTCCGTTTTAGGGGGATTCTATCAGGACTTGCGGGAGTCTACACTGAAATGGCCGGGGCCTGTCAAAAGTAAAGACGCGGCGGCAGCGCCATAAGCCAAGGCCAATTCCTTCACGGAAAAAGGATCCGGTGCATGCCGGATAAAAACAGCGGTCATCATCGTCACAAAAACAAAGAAAGCCGCGGGCCTTGTGTAAAAGCCCAAAACAATAAAAACACCCCCCGCGAATTCAGAAAGCGCTGCAGCCCAGGCGAAAAATTCCGGCATCGGCAGCCCCATCTGGGCCACGCTGTGGGTGAAAGATTCCATTTTGCCGCCGAAAATTTTCAGAGTTCCGTGGTAGGTCATACCGGCGCCGGCGAGAACTCGAAAAAGTAAAAGGCCTGCGTGAAGAAGAGGGTCTTTGTTTTTCATGACGGGCTAATTTCCGTGGTAGGCCGTGACCCAGCGGACGGTTCCGCTTTCGGAACGCATCACAACACTGGTTGTCACCGGGCCGCGGCTGGTAAAGCGGACACCCTTAAGCAAACTTCCGTTAGTAATTCCAGTGGCTGCAAACGCGCAATGCCCTTTGACCATATCCTGAATCGAATAAACCCGGGCGCCCGTTTCCACGGTGCCGTCATCCTTGGCGATCTGGGCCAGGAATCCGCCCTTCAAGCATTTCATGGCGCAAGCCGTAATCACGGCCTCCGGAGCGCCGCCAACACCATAAAGCAAATCAATGCCGCTGTCCGGAAGGCAGGTCGCGATCGCTCCGGAAATGTCGCAGTCCTGAATCAATTTAATTCGCGTCCCGATCTTGCGGAGCCTTTTGATCACGGCTTCATGCCGCGGCCGGTCAAGGATGCAGACAACAATGCGGGTAGGATCTTTTCCTGTGGCTTTGGAAACAAGCTCGATTGTTTTTTCAATCGGGTCCGTAAGGCTGAGCTCCACGCGGCTGGCCACATCCGGACCATACGCGAGCTTGTTCATATAATAAGCTTCCGTTGTAAAAAGCCCGCCCTCTTCCGCCACGGCAAGCACACTTAAAGCCTCCGGCCCGGAAGTCACGGTCGGGCGGGTGCCGTCAATAGGGTCCAAGGCCAGCTCGCAGACTTTCGCTTTAGGATCATGGATATTCCGGCCTACCTTTTCTCCAAAAAAAAGCCCGAAGCTCTCGTCCTTTTTGCCTTCCCCAATCATCACTTGCGCGGCAAAATCAATCCGGTTCAAACGGTCGCGCATCGCCTCTGTCGCCGCCTTATCCGCACTCAGTTTATCCCCGGTGCCAATCCATTTAGAAGCGGCCAAAGCCGCGGCTTCCGTTGCCCGTAAACTGTCCAGTGTTACATTCAACATCTCCAAATCCCTCCTTCCGGATCTTACTCTTGCGCGTCCGAGATGCGTTTAAAAATACGTCCCAATATCCCTTGGGTTTTTTCGGGACCCAGGCTGAAATTGCCGTGATATATTTTAACCGTAATAAGAAGTCCGTTCCCCCAGGGCCAGAACATGGCCATGGCCCCGTCCTCACGTCCCGCGCGGACATACAGGATCTGATCGGGGCGGATTCCCCCGTACTTATCCGTCAATGCCAAATGTTCGGGAGTAGGTTTCAGTCCAAGCGGCTTTGAGGCCGGGCCGAAAAAGCGGCCCATGACTTTCTCCATGTCCTCAAGAGAGTTTTTGGGGATCACAATTTCTGTGTATTCCGGTGTGTCCAAACGCACATGGTCATGCTTGACCCGCCGGACATCTTCAATGAATTGGACGTAGTTCATAACTTTTCAGGGGGTGTCCTGTGATTGAGATCCATTTTAGAGTTATCTTTAAATCGGCTTTTTTCAAAAGGAATAGAGCTTTTTTAAAGAAAATCAGCCTTCCAGGATATCCACGGAAATCATTTTGACCGGTTCCACGGGCTGATCTGAAGCGCCCCGGGGTACGGAAGCAATCTTCTTCACGACTTCCAGCCCTTCGACCACATTTCCAAAAACACTGTGCCGGTTATCCAGCCAGGGAGTCGCCGTTTCCGTAATGAAAAACTGGCTTCCGTTGGTGTTCGGCCCGGCATTAGCCATGGAAAGGACCCCGGGTTTATCATGCCTGAGCTTGGGGCTGAACTCATCCTTGAATTGATAACCAGGACCGCCGCGGCCTGTGCCCGTCGGGTCTCCGGTTTGAATCATAAAATTGGGAATCACGCGGTGGAACAGAAGTCCGTTGTAAAAACCTTTCTTGGCCAAGGTGGTGAAATTTTCTACGGTCCGGGGAACTTCCTCAGAAAAAAGTTGAACGGTCATATCCCCCAAGGTTGTCTTAATCAATGCTTTCACGGGAAACATCCTTTCTGTGATTTTATAAAAGAATCCGGCAAAAAAAGGGGTTCAGGATTTCTTTTTAAATACCGGAGGTGTCACTGTTGTCGTGTTTGAAAGATACGGATTCGCGGCCGTCACCTGAACATTCTGGTAAAATTGCGGCTTTTGCTGAGGCCCATAGGAGGTCCCCGCGGAATAGGCACTGTCGAGGGACGCCGTATGAACGGGAAGCTTGACCGGTAAGGGCAAAGGCTGACGAATTCCCGCGCCGCCAAGATTCGCATAAGCAGCGGTGCCGCCTGGCAGAGGTTTTTGAATCGCGGGTGCGGCTTGATAAAGCGCCCCTTGAGGATTGCCCCGGGCAAGATCCAGGGCCGCGCCCCCGGCCTTTTGAACCCACTCTTCGGAACTCCCCGCAGAAAGAAACCGCGATCCCCCCAAAAACGCCGGCAAGCAAATCAAGGCTCTCAAAAATACCTTCGCAAGGTTGTTTTTAGATGAAGTTTTCATAAGCGGAT
Organism: uncultured bacterium; assembly: GCA_964434115.1. Classification (GTDB taxonomy): domain Bacteria; phylum Omnitrophota; class Omnitrophia; order Omnitrophales; family Aquincolibacteriaceae; genus ZLKRG04. Next base: position 133,183 of record CAYSSX010000003.1, on the reverse strand, counting down.
TTTAAGCGCGGGTATGATAACACGTGTTCGGAAGGCTCCCAAACAGTTTAGGCGGCCAGGCTCAAGGGCGGGTAATAACGGCGGATGGCTTCTTGAATTTCTTCAGGCGAGGCAAGCACTACGTCGATGTCTGAAATGCCTGAGGAGTCGGAGAGAACGGCTTTTACAAAATGATTTAAGGGGCTTGGCATAGCGACCTTCAGCCGCTTTTTTGAAATCTCCAAAGGAAAAATCGTGTAATGCTCCGCGCACGCTCTAGGAACTGCTAAAAGAGCTTCTCCATCAATGATTTCAAGCTGTTTGAGGTCGATAAATTCGAGACCGTATTGGATGGCCAAAGCTTTTAAGACATGCTTGGGGGTCAGCTCGTTATTCTGCTGAACCAGGATTTCCCCTAAGAGAATTTTTTGGATGTTTTGGGTATTGAGGGCTGCCGCCAGCTGGCGCCAGTTGATCCACTCTTTCTGAAGCATAATTTCGCCGATGCGCCAAAGACTTTTCCGCCCTGCCTTCTGTTGATGAAACATATTCACCTCTTGATTTAAAAGTACTCCATCCCTCGCTCTTTTACAAGTTTTAAAACTGTAACTTATTGCAATCAAACAAGTTAAAGATTTTAAAAAACACAAGAAAGACTTTGGATCGCGAAAGCCCGGACAAGGGGGTGATTTCCACCTGTCAGCAAGTCTCACATAGAACGATTTTAATCTTCTAAAAAGAGAGCCTTTTTTCGGAAGAAGGCATTGCCGCTTGGTCCGGACCTCTTCTGCGGGCTAAAGTTCTCTTATCGGGAAATCACCCCCCCGGGAAAGGATGTCTCCGTGAACGAAAGCCTTTACTTCAGCCAGGAGTCGGCACTCAGACTTCAGAAGTTTCTGGATCAGCTTGAGTTGTGCCTGAAAGAATCTCCGGGCTCCGGACTGAAACTGCAGTTGATCCGCCATAACCTGCATGACCTTGCGCGGAGCCTTCCCCTCTCTTCAAGCACCCGCAGGAGCATTGAGAAAATTCTGATCGTGACGGAACCGGGCATGCACCCGCCTGAATTTGAAAAGGAAGCTGGAAGGCAAATTGCGGAACTTCGGGGAGTTTATCGTCTATCCGAGACTTCGGATATTCGTTAGGTCTTTGAGCCTGACATTCGCGCGGGACTTTTCAGACTCCGCTTTTAGGGCCGCCAATTTTTCTTCGAGAATCTTGTAGTCTTCATCCACCCTTACCGGCAGGGAATCAATCCCGTGGTGCTCAATCCTGTGAAGAACCCCCGTCAGCGTAAGCAAATCAACAGAACACGCGGGCTGATACGCCGCCTCGCGGTCCTCGGAGGTCCGGACTTCCGCGAGCACTTGGCTGTCCTTCAAATCAAATACAATCTGACGGACAAGCCTTATCGGAATCTCCAAATAATCTGAAATTTCATCATCCGTCGCCGGGGGCTCCCCTTTTTCAAAACGTTCCACGCAAAGCCGGACAATCCTCAGCGCTAAAAGGTTTCTGAAGGCCGGACTCACGGAAAGGCAGTCTGCCTCAAATTCAAAAGTGTCTACGTTTTGATGCGCAAATGAAATCTCGGCTCCAAAAAGGACAATCAGCCAGCTCATTTGAAGCCACACGAGAAAAAGGGGAAGCGCGGCAAAACTGCCATAGATCGCGCCGTAATTGGCAACGCCGATCTGAAAGTGAATGTAGGCCCACTGAACCGCCTGGTAAAGCGTCCCGGCCGTGACCCCCGCAAGGAGCGCGGACTTCATTTTGACGCGCGTATTCGGCATATAAACATAAATAAAACTCAACAGGCCCCAGATAACGAGGTACGGGAAAATCCCCAGCGCGGTCATAATCACAGGCATGAGTGCCCCGAACCATGCCAGCCCCGCACCCGGCCGCGAAACCTGACTGACAATGAACACGTTGACACTGCTTGAGAGAATAAGGAGCAGCGGACAGATCATCATGAGTGAAAGATAATCTGTGAATTTACGGCCGAGCGACCGGGATTTTTTGATGCCCCAAATGTCATTGAATGACTGCTCGATCTGCCCCATCACCTTGATGATCGTCCAAAAAAGAAACACAACACCGATTCCGGCCACGACACCGCCCTTGGTATTTTCAAGAAGGGCCTTTGAGAAATCGATCACCTGACGGAGAACTTCTTCCTGCCCCTCCATTTTTTCAAGGACCTGCGTTTCAAGGCCTTTCTCAAGGCCGAACCCTTTGGCAATGCCAAAGGCCATGGCAAAAACCGGCACAATCGAAAGAAGTGAAAAAAAGGTCAGCGCCGAAGCCCTAAGCTGGCAATTGTCTTTTTCAAACTGCCGGATGGAAAGCATCAGAACGCGCAAAGCCCGGATTAAAAAAGAGTGCCGGGGCGGCAGTTTACGCGCGCGGATTCTCCATAAGTCATCTTTCAAAAAAAGACTGATTTTATGAAACATGGCCCGTTCCTGAAATAAGCGGGTTTTCGAGGCCCTGGGGTTTTTTCGCAGAATGAACCCCGGGTTCGACGGCTTCAGGCCTCACAAGTTTTCCGGCATCCGGCCAGGCCTTCACATCAGGCGAACCGCTCTTTACAGCGACCATCATGGCGCGGTCTGCACGCCTTTCTGAAAAAGTGGGTTCATGGCATTCATAGACCGAGGAAAAACCCGCATTCATCAGTAAATTATAAAAGGCTGGCCGGGTCAGCCAGAAACTTTCCGAATTTTTAAAAGCGGCCCAGAGCGGTGTCCGGACATCGGTTTTGTCTTGGGGTGTTTCCTGATAGATGCGCCCGCCATACACTTTTCCCCGGAACTTTCTCACGGATTCCTGCTGGAGGCTGAGATGGGTATCAAAAAGAACGGCGTGGCGGCAGACCTTAAAAAGGTTCTCGGCAAAATGAAACACATCCGGGGCGTCGAGGTGATAAAAAACACCCAGGCAGAGCACCAAATCAAATAGACCGTATTTCTCCGGGTTTAAATTCCTGATGTCATCCTGCACGGCTTGCAGACGGTCAAGCTTCAAGGCCTCTTTCACAAAGCGAAGCTTCACGAGATTCCCTTCCCTTGCATCCACAGCCGTCACTTCGGCCCCTTGAAGAGCGAATTCCACAGCAAAAAGCCCTTCCATGCAGCCGAGATCCAAAACCCTCAGTTCCGCCATCGGCTTGCGGGCAAAATCAGAGGCCATTCTCAAAATTTTCCGTAAACGATCCGCGTCTCCCGGAAAAGAAGGCCGCATCGTAAAGTCGGCGCCGCCCAAGTGAATGTTATGGGCAGTCCACGGCCCCGCGGCTTCTTCCGTCTTTTTCCGGGCTTCGGTTTGAGTTTTTTCTTGGATCATAGAGAGAGGCGGAATCGGCGGGACGAGGCTCTTTCAAGAGCAAAAACACCTTTGAGTTCTTCTTCTTGGCCTTCCGCGTTCTGGAGAGTAAAGTCATACTCCAAGAACAAATCTTTCGGCACCGGCGCAAGTTCAAAAGGAATCCCCGCCATAAAAACCTGCGCAAAGGTAAAAGGGCGAAGCCCCGTGAGAGCGCCTTCTTCATAGTGGACGGCTCTCGCCAGATCCGGGTTAGAAGAAAGTCTCGCCTCAAGCAAAACAGGCCCCTGCTCATCCCTGACCGCGAGTTTTCTGATTTTTAATGTGTACGGCCCGCCGCCCGCTTCAGCCCGGCAAGACAGGGACAGATGCAGCCAAAAGGAATCCCCGGGACGGTTTTGATGCGGAAGAGAGAACTCTGCGCTCAGCCCCGTAAAAGAATTGGGAATTTGAATCCCGTAGCCGGAATCCTCATGCGTCCCGGACTGGCCCTTCTCCTGATAAAAATAAACACGGCCCGTTCCCGCGGCAAGCGGAACAAACACTGCGGCAGCCAAAGCGCCGAGAATCCAAAAGCGCCGGCTCAGTCTGGGCATCGAAAAAAATATTTTACCAGCGGCAGAATCTTTCATTCAGGCCTTACTCCCTTTTGCAAACGCAGCCCCCATAAGAACCCAGCCCGTCATCAAAAGAAGGCCTCCAGCCGGGGTCACGGCTCCCCACCCCCGGACACCGGAAAAAACAAGGGCATAGAGACTGCCTGAAAAAATGAGAATGCCCGCCGCAAACGCCAGGGAAGCAAGGCCCAGTTTTTTTGGATCTCCCCGTGAGTCTCCGAGTCCCGCAGCCAAAAGCGCGAGGGCATGAAACATTTGATAGCGGACAGCGGTTTCAAAAATCGTCAAATCCCCGGCTGACAAATGATGCTTGAGCGCATGGGCGCCGAACGCGCCTAAGACAACGGAAAGAAAACCAAAAAAGCAGCCCGTCAGAAGGGCTGTGCGGCAAGTCATGATTTCCCGCGGACAAGAACCTTACCGGTCCGCGTTCCGGCCTCTAAGGTTTTTGAGATGATTTCATAGACATCACGGGAGAGCTGGGGCGCGGACAGGATACGGTTGAGTTCAAGAGACATCCGCTCATGCCGCTTTGCATCCAGACGGGCGAATTTTTTAAAAACACTGGAAAGTTTGGCCGCCGCACTCGGGTTAAAAGAATCAATTTCAAGAATTTTGTCAGCCAAGTAGCGGTACCCGCTGCCGGAAGCCTCGTGGAAGCGAATCAGGTTCTGGCCAAACACGCCGAACAAAGCCCGGATCTTGTTGGGATTCCGGGCATCAAAAAGGCTGTCTTTCTCAAGTTTTCTGACGGAATCCAGAACGCCCTGCGTTTTGGATGAGGCTTGTGCGGCAAACCACTTGTTCATGACCAAGGGTTCACCTTTCCACTTCTCCCGGAAAGCGGCAAGCGCTTTCTGCTTTTCAGCGGAATCACTGTGACACAGTAATTCTAGCGCTGTAATTTCATCGGTCATATTGTCCGCGGTTTCGAATTGCGTCAAAAGCAGCGCTTTTGTTTCGGGCGTATCCAGAATCGAAAGGTAACGCAAAGCAGCGTTTTTAAAGCTTCTCCGGCCCACCGATGAAGCATCTACAGAATAGTTCCCCCGCGTGTGATGTTTCCGGTAAACCTCCCTGAAAAGAGACTCATGCCGGCGCGCCAGGGTTTTGACAAGCGCTTCACGGGCCGAAAAGGCGGCTTCAAAATCGCAAATTTCCATAGGCTCTGTCAAAGCGGTCAGGCTTGGAAGCGTCATGGCTTCCGCGGCAAAAGCGGGGTCTAAGGACTCGTCCGTGAGTAACTTCGAAAAAGCTTCGATGAATTTTTCTGACGCCGCTGGATTCTTTTTCTGCTGCACCATTAAAACCATCTGGTTTAAGGAAATCTCGGCCAGCTTCTGTCCGGCATCGTAACGGTTGAAAGCGTCGGTGTCATGCGCGAGCAAAAACGCGAGGTCTTCTTCTGAATAATCAAACTCGACTTTAACGGGCGCTGAAAAATTCCGGAGCAGAGACGGGACGGGCCGGTGCGGGACATTCCGGAACCGGAAACTCTGCCGGGGCTTTGAAATCAGGAGGGTTTTGGTTTCGCCGGCCCCCGCCAAAGCCTTGCCCTGAACATCGGTTCTGAGGTCACGGCCTTCTTGATCAAGCAGGCCGACGCTTAATGGAAAATAAAAAGGCCGCCCATCCGTATTTTTAGCGGTCTTGGGAGGAAGCTGTTCGACGGTAAGTTCATATTCTTTGCTGACTTCGTCATATTGTTCAGTGACACGGCAAATCGGCGTCCCGGCCTGATCATACCAGGCCTTCAGCGGCTCAAGATCAAAACCCGAGGCCTGCTCCATCGCATAAAGGAAATCATCCGTGGTGACCGCCTTTCCATCATAGAGCTCGAAATACTTCGTGATGCCTTTACGGAATTTTTCCCGGCCGATAAGGGTTTCAATCATCCTGATGACTTCTGAGCCCTTGTTGTAAACCGTAACCGTGTAGAAGTTGTTGACCTGAATGTAGGACGCCGGGCGGATGGGGTGCGCATTGGGGCCCGAGTCTTCCACAAACTGGAAATCGCGCAGGATCCTCACGTCATTGATACGCTTGACGGGCCGGGAAGTCATATCCGAGGAAAACTCCTGATCCCGGAAAACGGTCAACCCTTCCTTGAGCGTAATCTGAAACCAGTCGCGGCAAGTGACCCGGTTGCCTGTCCAGTTGTGAAAATATTCATGCCCGATCACTCCCTCAATGCCTTCATAATTCTGATCGGTCGCGGTGGTGGGGTCGGCCAGCACATACTGGGAATTGAAAATATTTAGCCCTTTGTTTTCCATGGCGCCGAAATTAAAGGCATCCACCGCGACAATCATATAAATATCGAGGTCGCATTCCAGTCCGAAGGTTTCCTCATCCCACTTCATGGCCCGTTTGAGGGACTGCATGGCGTGGCCGCATTTGTACTCATTGCCTTTATCCACGTAAATCTTCAGGTCTATCTTCCTTCCCGAAACCGTTACAAAAACATCTTCACAGACCCCCAGGTCTCCGGCAACAAGCGCAAAAAGGTAAGCGGGTTTTGGAAAAGGATCCTGCCAGGTTGCAAAATGACGGCCGCCGGCCATTTCGCCGCGCTGCACGGGATTACCGTTGGAAAGAAGGATCGGATATTTTTTACGGTCCGCCGTAAGGGTGGTGGAGTAACGGGACATCACGTCCGGGCGGTCGATAAAGTAGGTGATCTTCCGGAATCCTTCCGGTTCATTCTGGGTGCAGTAAATAGACCCCGAAACATAAAGGCCTTCGAGAGCTTTGTTCTCATGGGGATAAATATCATTTTCTATTTCCAGGTTAAAAACGTCCGGGATGCCTGGAATCGTAAGATGGGAATCGGACACCGTATACTCGGATCCGGAGAGCAGTCTCCCGTCGAGTTTCACTTGAATCAGCTTCAGGCGCTCCCCGTTCAAGACGAGCGGTTCGGTCCGGGAGGAGGCTTCGGGATTCCGGCGCACTTTCAGCCGCGAGCAAACACGTGTATGGGTCTCGTAAAGATCGAAATGGAGTTCTATTTCGGGGATAAGAAACGGAGGCTTCTTGTAGTCTTTCAGAAAAACAACTTTGGGAGCCTCTTCTTTCATAGCGTAAATCCTTTACCGGGACTTCAGGTTTGTGGAAGCGATATGATAGCTCCTGAAGAGGCGGTTCCAAAGCGAAAAAATGATGGGTTTTTTTGGGGTTCAAACCGCGACTTCACCCCGCTCTCCGGTGCGGATGCGCAGAATATCTTCCATATCAAAGACGGCCACCTTACCGTCTCCTAAATTTCCTGTCTTGCAAATCGTCGAAATGGTGCCCATGACGGCTTCCAAGTCGTCATCTTTGCAATAGAGCTCGATTTTTGTTTTCGGCAGAAAGAGGTAGGGTTCAGGCCGGGTCTGTTCATTTCCGTAGCCTTTGACATCGCTGACCGTCATGCCATGGATGCCCTTTTCCCGCAGGGCTTTTTCCAGCGGAATAAATTTGTGATTCGGGATAATGCATTCAACTTTTTTCACTTGAGCAGCTCCTTTAACTTCTGAATCGTTGGGGGGTTCGTTACATTTTTGTCGCCGGATCAGGTTCCTGCACCTATCTCCGCTTTATTCGCAGGATAAAGTGCAAGCGACATGCCAACTCCGGAATTAGCTGAAGTGAAGAAACTAGCGGGGATTTTTCTCAGGATCAGAAGGAAAGGGGTTCTCGATAGAAGCTCTTTCGGCCTGCAAATGCTGCGCCTTCCGTGCCGCCTCAGACGCGGCGCGCAGAACCTGCTCGCGCTCCTCATCACGTCCTTGACGCTGCAAAACCTGTCCTAGCCCAACGGCAGCAGTGAGGTTGTCCGGCTGTTCCGCAAGGATTCCCCGAAAGGAGCGTTCCGCGTCCGCAAACCGGCCCATTTGGCCGTACACATCAGCCATTAAAAGTTCGACGTCGAGCTCCCGGGGCATAAAAAACCTCAGATGCTCAAGGATCTTTTCCGCTTTTTCGGGCTGACGGGCTTCCTGGTAGGCCAAAGAAAGATTAAACAGGAAAAAGGGGTCGCGTATACCTTCCCGGAAAATGCCTTCCCAAAACTCCAGGGCCTTGTCCGTGTTCCGGTTCATCAAGGCAAGCGATCCGAGATGGTACCTGACAAAAAGATCACGGGGCTGCGTTTCGCGCAGCTTCTCCAAAATCACCTGGGCTTTGTCAGGATGCCCCATACGCTGTTCAAGAAGACTCAAAGCAAAGGCCGCCTGACGGTTTTCCGGCTCAATCTCAAGTGCTTTTTGAAAACTCTCCGCGGCTTCCGAGTCACGCCTGAGAGACATCAGGATTTTGCCTTTGGTCATCCAGGGATAAACATCCAAGGGGTGAATTTTGATCGCTTCATCCAGGTGTTTAAGGGCTTCCTCAAAAGACTCCTGCTCGGTGTGCATCATCGCCGAAAACAGGTTCAAATGAAAATTTTCCGGGTCGAGTTCCAGGGCTTTCCCGTAAAAACGGTTAGCTTCGGAAGGCTGTCCAAGAATACGGTAAACATGTCCGAGCGACATGAGCGTTCTGGAATCTTGGGGATTTTCCGCCAGTTTCCGGTTCAGATCCACAATGATACTGTTAATACTGTAATCCAGATTGGGGTTGGTCATGAGTGCGACATGGAAGATGTCGTCAATATTCCGCTGATAATTTTCAAAAGTAATTCCGGCGCCCGAAGGATCGGAAGACTCCGGAAGATTTAAAGCGGTTTCGGTTTCTTTTTTTTCCAGACCCTCGGCAAAAACACAAGCCGCTGACGGAATGCCGCACAAAATCAGAACGAAAAGTATTTTTTTAAACATTCTCAGCCGTCCTTTTATTCAAGATCCAGAATGAAACACATGAACGCATAATCGAGCGCGATTTCCTTTAAATAATCATAGCGCCCGGAAGCCCCCGCGTGCCCGGCGCCCATATGCATTTTAAGCAGCAAAAGATTATCACCCGTCTTAAGCTCTCTCAGCTTCGCGGTCCATTTCGCGGGTTCCCAATACTGCACCCTCGGGTCATTAAGCCCGCCGGTCACAAGCATATGGGGATACGTTTGAGGCTTGATGTTATCGTACGGAGAGTAGGACAGCATCAAATCAAAGTAGGCCTTCTCAGCGGGATTTCCCCACTCTTCATACTCGGGAACCGTGAGCGGAAGTGTGGGGTCCAGCATGGTGTTCATCACATCCACAAACGGCACATGCAGAATGGCGCCGTGAAAAAGCTCGGGCTTTTCATTTACAACCGCCCCGATCAGCAGCCCTCCGGCGCTGCCTCCGGAAATAATAAGCTTGCGGGAATCTGAGTAGCCTTTTTCAATCAGGTACTCCGCGCAGGCGATAAAGTCCTTGAAGGTATTTTTCTTTTTCAAAAACTTCCCGTCAAGGTACCAGGGGCGCCCCAAATCGCCGCCGCCGCGGATATGCGCGATCGCAAAGATAAAACCCCGGTTCAAAAGACTCAAACGGTTTGAAGAGAACGTGGGGTCAATGGAAATTCCGTAGGAACCATACCCATACAGAAGAAGCGGCTGAGGCCCTCCCTTGCGAAGGTCTTTTCGGTACACCAGAGAAACCGGAACTTTCACACCGTCATGGGAAGGAATCAAAACCCTTTCCGAGGCATAACAGGAAGCATCGTAACCGCCTAAAACTTCCTGCTGTTTTTTAAGTTCGCGGGAACGGTTTCGCAAATCATAATCATAAACAGAATCCGGCGTCACGAGCGAAGAGTAACCAAAACGAAGCGTTGAGGTCTCAAATTCCGGGTTATGGCCCTCCCAAACGGTATAAACCGGTTCGGAAAACGCCACGTGGTGGGCCTCTCCCGAGGGAAGGTGCCGCACCCAGATGCGGATCAACCCCAAGGCGCGTTCATAAACAATCAGGTGGTCCCGGCAAACGGACAAACCCTCCAGCCGGACTTCCGGCCGGTGAGCAATAACTTCCTTCCAGTTTTTTTTGCCAGGCGCCTCAGCGGGGGCTTCCATAAGCCGGAAGTTTTCAGCCGCGTCATTGGTGAGAACGTAGAACTTCCCTTCGTAATGCTCGAGCGCGTATTCCATATTTTTTTCACGCGCATGGACAAGGCGGAACGGCTGTGCCGGGTGAGCGGCCTCCAGGACATGAACTTCCGAACTGGTCTTGCTGGAAAGATGAAGCACCAGGAACTGACGGTCCCGAGTTTTATCAATGCTCAGAAGAAAGGTTTCGTCTTTTTCATGGTAGACCAGGGCATCATCCGACGGAGAGGTTCCCAGAGTATGGCGGAAGAGTTTATAAGGGCGCTTCATTTCATCAAGCGTGGTATAAAAAAACGTTTTGTTGTCCTCAGCCCAAGCAAGCCCTGACGCGGTGTTAGGAATCACATCCGTGAGGAGTTCGCCGGTTTTGAGATCCTTGACGTGCAGGGTATATGTTTCATCCCCCGTGTAATCCGTGGAATACGCCAAAAGCCGGTGATCGGGACTTACCCCAAAAGCGCCTAGACTGAAATACTCCGAACTCCCGGCCAGCACGTTAAGATCCAGTAAAAGTTCTTCCGCGGCTTCCAGGCTTCCCTGTTTGCGCATATAAAAAGGATATTGAAGGCCTTTTTGGGTGCGGGAATAATAGAAATAATTCCCTCTTTTGACGGGCACCGATAAATCGGTTTCCTTAATCCGGGAAAGCATCTCATCGTAGAGTTTTTTCTGCAGCGGCTCGGTGGGTTTTAAAACACTGTCAAGATAAGCGTTTTCGGACTTCAAGTAATCGAGGACTTCGGGATTGCTCCGCTCACGCATCCAGAAATAGTCATCTTTCAAAGTAACGCCCTGGACCTGCGTTTCATGCGCGCGCTTTTTAGCGGCCGGCGGCTTTGCGGTTTCCTGAACATCTTTCATCTTAACTCCCCAGTTGTTTTTTGCGGTACTTGTATTCTTTTTCATCAATGACGCCGCGCTCGTGGGCTTCCTGAATCAAATCAAGGGCCTGCTGTTTGGCAGCATTCACATTGGCCTTCGGAGGAACAGCTCCTGGAGCTCTGGGCTCCTCAGGTGCCGCCTTTTCAGGCTGCAGCTCTTCGCCCTTCACGGGCTTAAGTCCCGATGTTGAAGAAGTTGTCTTGGGCGCCGGGTTTTCTGCCGGGTCTTTTGCTTCTTCGTTTTCTTCTTTTTCCGCTTTGGGTTTTCCAAGCTCCTTGCGCTGTAGAAACTTCACATCTTTAACCTTCCATTCCCGTTTTTCCAGCCCCAGCTTAACGCTGTACTCCTCCTGAACTGATCCGCGGATAATAGAAGCTGCGGCTTCAGCCTCACGTTCCGATTCAGAAATTTTTTCAACACTGGCCACAACGGGAATAACTTCAGGCGGTTTTGCTTTTTCCTCTTCCCCTTCCGCGGGGGCCGCCCCGGCTTCTCCTTCAGATTCGGCAAGGGCGGCAAGCTGTTTTGCGGCCTTGCGTTTGAATTCGGCCTCGCGTTTCGCTGTATAGCTTTCAAGGGTTCCTGCCAAAACTTTCCGGCCGTTTGAAAAAAGGGCGTACTGAGCGGCGTAGTCTCCCGCGATTTCTGTTTGAAAATAAGAGCGTGCTGCGGCTTCCGGACTGTTAAGCGGCGGACGCGGCATCAAAACAAAAACAAGAAGCGGGATGCCGCCCAAAACCGCGGCACCGATCCCGATCGTTTTCCAAATAGGCATCCCGCCGATCCTTTCCGCGATAAACCCTGCCTTCGCCGGTTCCACGGGCCGGGACTCTGGCTCGGGTTTTTTGAGGGAGGCTTTCGCCCGCAAAACAGCCGGGTCTTCGACTTCCACAGCCACATCGGGAATCTCTTCAAGCGTCAGCACCTGAAAGCCCTGGGCATGAAGCATCCGCAAAGCCTCTTCGTGGCTCTCGGCCTGAAAAGTACCCGCGTACTTTTTTCCCTCGCCATCCAGCGCGACACTCCGGAAATTCTTCACGAAATCTCTCCTCTGTCACTTTCCAGGAGTTCCTGGATCGTTTCCACGTCTTTTGAACAGCCCGCCCGGGTATAGGCTTCGAACAGATTTTTCAAAACCCGGCGCATCCATAACTCCGCGGGGACATCCTCCCGAAGGTCGTCAGACTCAGGCAGGGGGTGCTCTTCCCAAAAAAGATCTTCTTCAATAAAGCGGCCGCCGTTAAAGCAATCCACTAAATAAACTTTGTCGGTAAATAAAGTCCGGGCAAGGAAATGCCCCGGATAAGCGCAGCCTGCGATGGAAAGCCCCAGCCGTTTTCCGATAAGCATATAAATGGCCGTCAGGCTTATGGGAAGTCCCCGTCCGGCTTCAAGCACATAAATCAGGTTACTGTTCGCGGGGTCATAATAAGTGTCTTCGCTCGCGCCGCGCAGGGATTTTTGACGAAACAGAAACTGCGCAAGGCGGTACACATCAAACGCTTCGTTTCCCGCCCGGTACTCTTCGGCCAAAAGGTCGAGCTGCTGACTCAAATCACGTTTATGAAACGGGCCGTTTTGAAAATCAGACAGGATTTTATAGGCGGCTTCAATCCTAGCAGCGTTGTTCCCGTGACTTCCGGCCCATTCCTTCCACTTTTTTCGAAAGGTAACCCTCTGATGGTCCTCCAGAAGATTAAAGAGATTTTCCTTCTGATCCGGTTCCAGCCCAAAAGGAAGTTTCGCAATGGCTTCTGGGAGGGCCGCTCCAAAAGAGGAAAGCTCCTCAGCCAAAGCCTGCTGGACCACAGGGGAATCATCATCCAGCAATTTTAGAAGATACGGCAGCTTACTGGGGTCAGGCATGCTTTACTTTCCCGCCAAAACAGCTTTGGGCTGGTTAAGCCTGCGGCAAAGCTTAATGCTTACGGGCCGTGCTAAAATCTGCCCGGCTTTCGCCATCATGCCTTGAATATGCCCTGACGCCAAATGCTGCTGAAGGGCGTTCTCACCGATCCAGTTTTCATAAAAGAAAAAAAGGCCTTTTTCTTCCACCGATTCGTGAACATCATAACTGACGCAGCCCGCCTCCAAATGGGTCGGAGCAATGAGCGCCAGCAGCCCGGCTCGGACTTCTTCTTCAAGGCCCGGTTTGGCCTTCACTTCCGCGATAACTGTGAGATACTCTGACATACCTAAATCCTTTCGATTAAGCCCTGTCCTGTTTTGGCTCTTTAACTTACTCAAGCGCCACTAGTGTAATCGAACGAAGGGGGTCGGGAAACCGTAAAGTTTGCCGATATTTTGACAGGCTTTCTCCTGCCTAAAAACTATGACTCATTTCCCGGATCTCAAAAAACTGGAAGAGGCTTTACGCCAGGCCGTGACCGGAGGCGTTCATTTTGACGCCGGCACTCAGGCCGTGTATTCCACAGACGCCTCCAACTACCGTCAAGTCCCTCTCGGAGTGATTCTCCCGAAAAACCGGGAGGAAGTTCTGCTTGCGGTCAAAATCTGCCAGGAGTACGGTGTTCCCATTCTTTCCCGCGGAGGCGGAACCAGCCTTGCCGGGCAATGCTGCAACGCAGCGGTGGTCTTCGATTTTTCGCGCCATATGAACCGGATTCTCGAAATAGACCCGGAAAAAAAACTCGCACGCGTCGAACCGGGGGTCATTCTCGCCCATCTGAACAAAGAGGCCCGAAAGCACGGATTGTTTCTGGGGCCTGATCCGGCAACTCAGGGACAATGCACCCTGGGTGGCATGATCGGCAATAATGCCTGCGGCGTTCACTCCCTAATTGCAGGAAAAACTGCGGACCGGGTGGAAGAACTCGAAATTTTGACCTATGACGGCCACATCCTGAAAGCCGGCGCGACTTCTCCGGAGGTTTTAGCGGAGCACCTCCGTTCGGGAGGAAAACAGAAAGAAATTTTCACAAAACTCGCGGCGTTCCGGGATAAGTATGCGGAAAAAATACGCTCCGGCTTTCCCATTCTGCCCCGCAGGGTTTCAGGCTACAACCTGGATGCACTTCTGGATGAAAAAGGTTTTCACCTGGGGCGCGCCTTAACCGGAACCGAAGGCACCTGTGTCCTTATTTTGGAAGCCTCTGTTAAATTGATGCCGGAGCCGCGGCACAAAACAATCGCCCTTTTGGGTTATCCGGATATCTGCGCAGCCGCAGACGATGTCCCGCGCATCTTGAAATACAACCCCATCGGCCTTGAAGGCATCGACAGCCGTTTTGTCGCAAACATGCGCAAGAAAAGCCTTCACCTCTCGACCCTTGGCAGGCTTCCCGGCGGGGCCGGCTGGCTGCTTGTAGAGCTTGGAGCTCCGACTGTGGACGCCCTCCGCGAACAGTCGCGGACATTCCGGAAGGCCCTGCAGGATTCCCTTTCTGCTCCAAGTACTGCGTGGTTTGAAACGCCTGATGATCAGGAAAAAATATGGAAGGTGCGTGAAGCCGCAACCGCGGCAACCGTCGCAATACCCGGAGAGAAAAACAGCTGGTCGGGCTGGGAGGATGCCGCGGTCCCTGTTGAAAAACTTGGGGACTACCTCCGGAAATTTTACGCTCTTCTTGAAAAATACCATTACAAATCCGTTGTGTACGGACACTTCGGCGAAGCCTGCGTCCATTCCCGGATTGACTTTGATCTCATGTCTTCCAAGGGAATTGAAAGTTACCGTTCTTTTATTCTGGAAGCCGCGGATTTAGTCGTGCAGCACGGAGGGTCCTTCTCCGGCGAGCATGGCGACGGTCAAGCACGGGCCGAGCTGCTTCCTAAAATGTACGGCCCTGAACTGGCGCACGCCTTCCGGGAATTCAAGGAAATCTGGGATCCGCAGAATAAAATGAACCCGGGCAAAGTGGTCATGCCCTACCGCCTGGATGAAAACCTCCGCCTGGGCCAGGATTATGTTTCAGATGGATCTTCAATCGCGGCCTCAAGCTTAAATTGCATCGGGGTCGGAAAATGCCGGCAAACCGACAAAGGCACGATGTGTCCAAGCTTCATGGCCACGCAGGATGAAAAACATTCCACCCGGGGACGGGCGCGCCTTCTTTTTGAAATGACCAGCGGCAAGGGCCTCATCAACGGCTGGGATGATCCGCATGTCAAAGAGGCTCTGGACTTATGCCTATCCTGCAAAGCCTGCAAAACCGAATGCCCGGCCGGTATTGATATGGCCCAGTACAAAGCCGAGTACTTAGAACGCTATTACGAGAATCACTCCAAACCCCTTTCTCTGACCCTATTCGCGCACCTTCCTTTACTCTCGAAAGCCGCGTCCTTTTTTCCGCCGCTGTTTAACTTTTTCATGCAGTCACGGCTGACGGCACCCTGGATCAAGAAAGCTGCGGGCATTGCCCCGGACAGAAAATTCCCTTCTTTCGCCAGGGAAACTTTCCGGGCCTGGCACCGGAAGGCCTACCGTCCGGGTCCAGAAAAACCTTCGGTCCTTCTTTGGGTTGATACGTTTACCAATCATTATCAGCCCCATATCGCGCAGGCAGCGTGGCGGGTGCTTCAGGAGTTAGGGTTTGAAGTCACGCTTTCCGAAGAAGGCCTTTGCTGCGGCCGCCCGCTTTACGAAGCCGGAGAACTTGATCTGGCCAAAATGAAACTCAGAAAAATCCTGACCCAGCTTCGGCCTCTGATCTTCTCAGGCGTTCCCATCATCGGGCTGGAGCCCGGGTGTTTGAGTGTCTTTCGCGACGAAATCCCCAAATTTTTTCCTGACAATGACACGGCAAAGTCACTCTCGAAACAGGCTGTCTCTTTCGCAGAGTTCCTGGACCGTTTCGCGGATACTGAAAAACTCCCGCTCTTGGCCGGCCATTACTTGATGCACGGCCACTGCCATCAAAAAGCCCTTTGGGGGGTTGACGCTGAGAAAAGCCTTTTCCGGAAAATGGGCATGCATTGTGAGATTCTCGATGCAGGATGCTGCGGCATGGCGGGTTCTTTTGGTTTCCTTAAAGAACATCAAGAGGTTTCAAAGGCCTGCGGGGAAAGGGTTCTGGCTCCCGCCGTGAGAAAGGCCAAAGACAAGTCCGTGTTCATCAGTGACGGCTTCAGCTGCCGGGAGCAGGTGCGCCATTTAACGGCAGTGGAAGGAAAACATCTGGCCGAGATCCTGGATGAGGCTTTTCGAAGAAGGGTTCCGGAAGTTCCCGAAATTTAATTACTCGGGGCGCCCGAAAAGGTAGCCTTGGCCGTAGAGAACATCAAGATCCTGCAGAACTTCAAGATCCTCAAAAGTTTCGATTCCCTCCGCCACCATTTCACAGCCCAAAGACTGGGTCACTTTCAAAAGCCTTTTGAGAGAACGGCGAAGAAGTTCATCCTGGCGGATGCCCAGCACGCACTTTTTATCAATCTTCACAAGGTCCGGTTCCAGAACAATCAAGCTTTCAAGACAGCTTCTTCCGAACCCGACGTCATCAATCGCAATCTGCACGCCCGCCTTACGCAAAGCTTCCACCGGTTCCTTGAGGTAAGAGGGTTCTCCGATAATCTGCTGTTCGCTGATCTCCAGGCAATAATGCTTTCCGCCGCGCGCACCCATGGTTTCAATCAAGGATTCCACGGGCGTGTCCATCAACGTTGATGGGAAGATATTCAAATGACGGCAGGTTGCATCTTCCAATTCCAGTCCGGCACGGACGCAGGTCTTAAAGCAATGATAGTCCACCAGCGTCAGAATATTGGCCTCCATCGAAAGCCGGAAAAAATGATCCGGCGTTTCGAAACCGCTCACGAGAGACCGGCTGAGGAATTCGTAACCAATGGGTTTTCTTTGGCGCAAATCAATGATCGGCTGTTTGAGGGCCATAAAACGGTCTTCGCGCTGAAGCACGGAACGGATGTCTTCCAAACGGCTGCCCGAAAGAGCGGCTAGTTCTTCCGTATTTTCATAAGCGACCTTGTTTTTGCCTTCCCGCTTGCTGGTTTTAAGAAGCAGGCGGTTTTTAGCCAATAGCTGGTCCAGAGACGGCGTATCCCTTGAAACATTCACAAGGCCCAGGCTGGCGGTCACCCGGACTGCTTCTCCCGAATTTACTGAAACCGGGGCCTGCCCGATCGCGAGCCTGATCTTTTCTGCCACCCACATCCCTTCCGCAAACCGGGTTTGGGGAAGGAGGATTACAAACTCGTCACTTCCAATCCGAGCCACATAGTCGCAGACGCGGAGGGTATCCTTGAGACGGCCTGAAATCTCCTGCAAGACAACATCTCCCGCGGCATGCCCCATGGTCTCATTAATCTGTTTAAAGTTATCCAGATTGATCATGAGAACGAGAAGACCGGTGTCATCACGTTTGAGAAATTCAATCTCGCGGCCCAGCGCCTGTTGGAGGCCGCGCCGGTTTAAAAGATCCGTGAGGGGGTCGACCATGGCAAGCCTCTCAAGACGGCGGCTCATGGCATAGAGTTCCTGCGTGACGGTGGCAAGCTGATGTTTGATTTCCCGGCGGTCCAAAGCGTGCCGGATCGATGGAATCAAAAGGGCGGGCTCGTGCTGGTCTAAAACAAAATAATCCTCGATCCCCTTTTCAACAACGGTCTCAGCCCAGGCTTCGTGCTCGGAGTTCACAAGGACAATGACAGGGATTTCGGGGATAACGGCCTGAAATCTTTCAAGAACCTGAAGGCTTTCCGTATCCGCGGGTTTTAACTCAATGACAACAGCCTCGAAAATATGGTGAGCGAGGAACGCGGAGGAAGCCATGAAAGGGGAAACGCAGCGGTGCTGAAACTCGCTGGAGTATTTTGACTCAAAAAGATGGTTTAAGAGATCGCGGACAGATTGGCTTTCCGTAACGCAGAGAATTTTGAGGGGAAGGGTCTGCATAAATAACCTCAGGACCGGATTTATAAAGCCTGTGCATTATACAAGATTCCTTCCAAAATTCTAATAGATCTTAAAGCGTCCTGTTTTTTTGATAGCCTTCTGAATGCTCTATATAACTTTTACAATCATCAAAAGATCCCTTAACAACCCTTAAAAGATCTTCCAGGAATTGTTTAACTTCTTTCACAGAAGCAAGATAGAAAGCTGCGGAGGACCTGCTCAAAGGTCTTGATGTGACGCGAATTCCCACTCCCGTTTTTTTTAATGCGCGGAAAGCATCTTCATCGGTTTCATCATCCCCTAGATAAACAGGAAGCGGTCTGTGTTTGTTTGCGGGTTTTTTTGAGAGAATCCATAAGACGCCCTGCCCTTTATTCCAGGCTCCTGCCGGACGAAACTCCCAGATTTTTTTCCCCTCTGTTAAAAGAATGCCTCTTTTCCGGAGCCTCTCTTCAAACTCGCTTTTTAGAATCTGTTCAATGCTGCGGACAGCAGCCGGCGAAACTTTGTTGTAATTTAAAGTAAGGCCGTAGGTTTTCCGCTCAAAAAGGATTCCGGGAATGCCCTTGAGCCTTCTCTTAAGGAGTTTTTCCAGGTTAGGGATTTTTCCGTGGAAAGCTTTTGCTTTAGGATGAAGAAAGTGAACGCCTTTGCCTTCCACGTGGCAGCCGTGATTGCCCGCAAGAAGCAGTGACGGGATTTTCAGAAAATGGCGGAGCGTTCGGACGGAACGGCCGCTGACAACACAAAGAGAGACACCGGGTGCGTTTTGGAGCCGGACAAGAATCCGGCGCATCGCGGCCGATAAAAAGGCTTTTTCCGGAGAGAAAACAAGCGGCGTCAGGGTTCCATCATAATCCAGAAAAAGAGAAATCCCGTGCTTCTGAATGAAGGGCTGATAGATACGCCAGAATCGCCGGATCGTTTTCATCAGCTGTCTTGAAATTCGAATTTAAGAAGTTCAGACATCACCTTTCCCGCCCAACGGTAAATATTGTTTTGAGAAACAGCTTCGCGCATTTTCCACATCCTCCGCTCGATTTCTTTTTCAGGCGCTTGAAAGGCTTCGAAAAGAGTGTCCGCAAAGGCCTCAGGGTTATACGGATTAATCAAAAAAGCGTCGGACAGCTCGCGCGCGGCACCGGTGAACTGAGAAAGAACCAACCGCCCTGTGAGGTCTGAGCGTGCCGCGACAAACTCTTTAGCCACAAGATTCATTCCGTCATGGAGGGAACCTACCAGACAGGCATCCGCCATTCGATAAAGGGCAATGATGTCGTCATAACTCATATAGGAACGCGTCAAAATCACGGGCGTCCAGTCATCCCGTGAATACTTCCAATTGATCTGATTGACCAGCGCATTGATTTCATCATTGATCTGTTTATAACTTTGAATATGGATGCGGCTGATCTGCCCCAACTGAAAGAAGACGATGTTCCCCTGAAACTCAGGATATTTTTCAAGGAACCGGTCAAAAGCCCGGATTTTGTCCGGAATTCCTTTGGTGTAATCGACCCGGTCCACGCTCACGATCAGTTTTTTGCCTTCAAATCCATGTTCTCCACGAAGCCGCTGAATAGTCTCGGCAGTTTGTGAAGAATCCGCGGCGGCACTGATGGCTTCGAAATCCACGGAGATGGGGTAAGCCCTGACCAGCGTTTCATGACTTTGATAACTGACCGAGTTTTTCTCCCGGTCAATCCGCGCTTCCAGCTCACGGTCCACAGCCCCTAAAAAATGATCGGCATGGTAGCGGATCTGAAATCCCAAAAGATCATAGGCTAAAAGCCCTTTCAGAATCTCCCTCCCCTGCGGACAGATCAGAAAAACTTCGGGATTAGGCCATGGAATATGCCAGAAAAGCGATGTTACAATATTGGCAGCCCCAGACTCCTTCAAGTACTGCGCCACCAAGGCCAGGTGGAAATCCTGGACCCAAACAAAGGCCCGCTGCCCCTTCAATTCCTCCAGAACCTTATCCGCAAACTGCCGGTTCACCCGTTTGTAGGCTTCCCAATCAGGAAAAGAAAAATAAGGCCGGGTATAGGTGATGTGCGAAAGCGGCCAAAGGCCTTCATTGCAATAGCCATAGTAATAGGCGTCCGCCTCCTCCTTCGAAAGAAAAACCCGTTTTAAAAAATAGCTTTGAGAATCCGGCGGCACGGCAACTTTGTTTTCCTTGTTCAAGACAACCCGGTCTTCCGGACTGGACCCCGTGGCAACCCAGGTTCCTCCAACCGCGCTCATGACCGGATTCAGCGCTGTGACCAGCCCGCCAGGCTGACGCTGGCATATGAGCCGCCCCGCCTTCCGGGTATGGCTAAACGGCTGACGGTTAGACACCGCAACAAGCTGATAATCAGACATTTTGGTGCGGACAATTTCTTCAAGCCGTTCACGTGTCCACATAAAACTCCTCCTTGCACTTGCGTGCTATGGTTGGGGGGAGGGCTGTTCAAATTCCTGCGTATGAAGCCTGAACCAGTAAAAACCGTGCGGCCCGAGCGTCAGTAAATAAGGAAGGTCTCCGATCTTGGGAAAGAAAACATTTCCAAACAGTTCCACAGGGGTTTTCCCTTTGTGGTCTTTCAGGTCAAGTTCAACGGGCTGCGAATAACGGGAAAGGTTCGCGACAATCAGCAGCGTTTCGTTTTCGTAACTTCTTGTAAAGGCGATCACCTTTAAATTCCCGGCTGGAAGAATGCTAAGATTCCCGCGGCCAAAAGCTTTGTTTTTTTTACGGATTCCGATTAAGCGTTTCATCCAGTGAAAAAAGGACGTCGGTATGCGGGCCTGGGCCTCCACATTCACCGCCTGGTAGCCGTAGACCGGATCCTGAATCACAGGCGAATAAAGCTTTGCGGGATCGGCCGTGGAAAAGCCGCCGTTTTTATCTCCGGACCATTGCATCGGAGTGCGGACGCCGTTACGGTCCCCCAAATAAATGTTGTCCCCCATGCCCAGTTCATCCCCGTAATAGATGATCGGGCTTCCCGGAAGACTGAAAAGAAGGCTGTTGATCAACTCCATTTGTCTTCTCCCCCCGCTCATGAGCGGGGCCAGCCGCCTCCGGATCCCCAAATTTAATTTTGCCTTGGGGTCCGCAGCATATTCCTTATACATGTAGTCGCGGTCTTCCTGTGTCACCTTTTCCAGCGTTAACTCATCATGGTTCCGGAGAAAAAGCGCCCATTGACAGTTGGAAGGCAGGTGCGGTGTCTGGGCAAGAATATCCACAACTGGAGTCCGGTCCTCTTTCCGGATGGCCATAAAAAGCCGCGGCATGAGGGGAAAATGGAAGGCCATGTGGCACTCATCGCCATCGCCAAAATAAGGGCGCACATCCTCCGGCCATTGGTTGGCTTCCGCAAGAAAGATCCTGTCTTTGTACTTTTCTTCCATGCTTTTCCGAAGCTCTTTCAAGAAGGCGTGCGTTTCAGGCAGATTTTCGCAGGACGTTCCCTCTCGTTCGAAAAGATAAGGGACCGCATCAAGTCTGAAACCGTCAACACCTTTATCGAGCCAAAATGAGAGGACATCAAACATCTCGCTGATAACTTTTGGATTGTCATAATTCAGATCAGGCTGATGATTAAAGAAACGATGCCAGTAGTATTGATGAGCCTCGGAATCCCAGGTCCAGTTGGATTTCTCGGTGTCGGAAAAAATGATACGGGCATCACGATAGCGTTTCGGATCATCGGTCCAAACATAGTAGTTCCGCTTGCGTGATTTTTTGGAAAGGCGGGCGGCCTGAAACCAGGGGTGCTGGTCCGAGGTGTGATTCATGACGAGCTCAATCAGAATGCGGATCCCGCGAGAGTGTGCTTCCCGCACCAGGCGCCGGAAATCTTTCATCGTCCCGTACTCCGGCATAATGCTCCGGTAATCGGAAATGTCGTACCCGTCATCCTTCAGAGGTGACTTAAAGAAAGGAAGCATCCAGATGCAGGTAGCTCCTAAATCCTGAAGATAATCCAGCTTCTGGATCACCCCCCGGAAATCACCGTAGCCATCGGCATTGGAGTCATAAAAAGATTTGACGGATAACTCGTAAATAACCGCGTCTTTAAACCAGAGAGGGTCTGGCATATTCCCTCCTTATTTAAGCTGCTGGAACGCCTCGGTTTTTTGAGGCGTCATAATGAAATGTGTGCGCATTCGGAATGCGCAAAGGCTGCGGGGAGGGGCATACTGCAAAAGCTTTAAGGAAAAACTAGCTCACAAGTAAAAAATGTGGGGAGTAATGGATTCGAACCATTGAAGGCATAAGCCAACAGATTTACAGTCTGTCCCCTTTGGCCGCTTGGGTAACTCCCCGGTAAAGCAACTTACGAAAGAACGTGAATCATACCGCTAAAAAGGCTGTCTGGCTGTATTATTTTCCAGACTCTTGTTAAATTTGCCGATCACACGTTTCAAACCCCATTGCGCTGGGACACCCGCGCTCGGGGAAATTCAAGCTGGCGGAGGGATTTGAACCCCCGACCGGCTGTTTACAAAACAGCTGCTCTACCCCTGAGCTACACCAGCAAAGATCCTATGCGCGAAACAAATCTTTATGACTATGGCCTGTGTGTGAACGGGCCCCGATCAAAAGGAGGCGCATTTTACCCGAAACCCTAGAAAAAATAAAGCTTTGAAATCAACCCCTGGCTCCCCTTCAAGACTGACCCGCAGGACAACGGACAAGGCGGCATCCCTGGGAGTCATTGACCAGAATCGCGTACTGCTCAAAAAGGGCTCCCAGACGAGCCCCTTCGGACTCCGGCATCCCCTCAACGGTGAAACTCTCCTCGCGGTGTTCTTCTAACGTTCCAAGCGTCGGGTAAAAAACATAAGGGGTCTTCTTTAATTCCATTTCGAGCAGCCGGTTTCTCGCACGGTTCTCCCGAGTTCCAAGCCGCTTGTTCATAGGGTTCCAGGCGGTGAGAACCACAAAAAATTTCCGCTTTAAAAGAGGGCTCTCCGAAGCTTGCCGGGGAGTAAAAAAAACCTCGCGGCCTTCCTCATCACGCACTGAGTACGTGGTACGGGAATACAAATCGTAAATTTCAGGGTCAAAGGATTCGTTCATCGCCGCTCGCTATTTATGCTGCCTCTTCCGCCCCAGAAAAACCCTGGACGCCCTCCGCCATGCCACCTATACTAACTCAAATCTTGATGCGTCTTACATCAGGATCTATCTTTTACAAAAAAGAAAGGGTTTCTTTATGAAGAAATTATTGGCGGTACTGATTCTTGCTGTTGCCGTATCAGCGGCGGTTCCTTCTCAGGCTTTTGCCGCTAACACAGCGGTTCACGGTAAAATCACCGGCAAAACCGTTGTTGCGGGACTGACTTCCCTGCTTCTCTGGCCGGGTATTGGTCAGTATCTCAATGACAATGACACCAAGAAAAACTGGACCCACGCGCTTATCGGTATCCTTCCGCCTTTCCGTTTTTGGTCTGGCTGGGATGCCCTTGTTGCCCGCAAAGGCGGCCGCTGGGACGGGAAGATTTAATTTTCTTTCTCAAACAAAGAAAAACCCCATGGGATTTTTCCCATGGGGTTTTTTTATGCTTCATTATCCAGCTTTATTCAATTACTGCGGAGCCTCTTCCTTTTTTCCAAAAGGCAGCTTCACGTTGGTCTTTAAAGAAGAGCCCAGCGAACCCACCAGCTCCTTGGATTTCTCCCCCATCATTCCGGTCGTTTTCCCAAGGGTTTCTTCGACCGTCCCAACCGCCTTGTTTCCAAGGTCGGTGACGGTTTTATTAGCCACGGTTCCGACATCAAAAACATTCTGCTGAAGAAAATCCATATTGATGTTTGTCAGGCGGGCAATCGTGGTATTCCGGAGAGCCTTGGTGATAATGAGCCTTACAAGCACCTCCGGGTTGGTAATATTTTCATGGTGTTCATCAATATTCACGTCAAAGGTCTGCACAATCGGCTGAGCGGCAATTGAGTAATCCTTGAAGATCACCTTCTCGATTTTTAGATCCAGCGAATCAATCTGAATCTTGGCAGGAGGAGCAGGCTGTTTAGCGGTTCCCGCAGGCTCGGATCCGGTTTTAGGCGCCGCGGCTGGAGGCTGGGTCCCTTTAAGGGCATCCAGATTAAGTTTGCCGTCTTTATTGCGGATGACGGTGACTTCTTTCAAGTGCAGTTTAAGAGCTTCAAGATGGATGTTTCCTTTCAGAATATCCGCGAGCTTGTAATCAATAAAAACAAGCGGAAGATCCACCATGGTCCGGTCTTCAAAACCGGCCGGATTTTCAAGGCGAAGCCCGCCGACCTCGACAAAGGTCTTTGAGGTATCGAGATCAAGCTTGGTAATGGTCAGGTTCAATCCCGTCAGCTGTTTGGCTCCAAAAGTCACCGCAGCTTTGACGACCTGATTTCTGAAAACAAAGATCACTGCCACCAGGACCAAAAGTCCCATGATAAGACGCAAAAGCCATTTCATAACTTATCCCTTTCTGTTCTGTAAGGAAAACTGCCGTTCCACAACGAATCGGTAGTGTAGCGTTTGCCCGGGGTGTTTTCAACGGAGAATAAAGGGGCCTTTTAAGCTCCTTTAGAGTGCGTGAGGGGCTTCCCGGCTTGAATTTCAAGCGCTCCGGCCCTCTCACTGATCTTGACGCTCGACCCCTCGGGGATTTCTCCCTTGAGAAGCATGCGGGCAAGCCGGGTTTCGACTTCTTTTTGAAGGTACCGCTTCAGAGGCCGGGCTCCATAAACCGCGTCATAACCCTTTTGGGCCGCAAAGGTTTTGGCGGACTCTGTCATCTCAATTTCGATCCCCCGCTCAGCAAGCCTTTTCCCAAGCCCCGAAATCAAAAGCTCGATGATTTTCTTGATTTCTTCCTGGCGAAGCGGCTTGAACAGTACGATCTCATCAAGGCGGTTCAGAAACTCCGGCCGGAAATGGGAACGCAGTGCGGCCATCACACGGGTACGGGCCCCTTCATCAATGTCCCCTTCTTCGCTGATTCCTTCCAGCAAATGACCGGAGCCAATGTTACTCGTCAAAATGACCACCGTGTTTTTGAAATCCACGGTTCTTCCCTGGGCGTCTGTGAGGCGGCCGTCATCGAGGAGCTGCAGGAGAATGTTAAAAACCTCCGGATGCGCCTTTTCAACCTCATCAAAAAGAATCACGGAATACGGTTTCCGGCGAACCGCTTCTGTCAGCTGTCCGCCTTCTTCATACCCCACATACCCGGGAGGCGCGCCAATCAACCGGGCGACCGCGTGGCGCTCCATATACTCACTCATGTCAATCCGGATCAGGTTGTTTTCAGAATCAAAAAGGGCTTCGGCCAGAGTTTTCGCCGTTTCCGTTTTTCCCACGCCCGTCGGCCCAAGAAAAAGAAAAGACCCTATGGGACGCCGGGGATCTTTAACCCCTGCGCGCGCGCGGATCACAGCATCGGCAACCGCCTGCACGGCCTCATCCTGACCAATCACTCTTTTGTGAAGAAGGTCTTCCAAATGGAGAAGTTTTTCTTTTTCACCTTCCATCAAACGTGTCACGGGAATGCCTGTCCACCGGGAAACAATCTGTGAGATTTCTTCTTCCGTGACCTCTTCGCGGAGCAGACGCGTTCCGGAAACCTTGTTCTCGGCCGTCTTTAATTTCTTTTCGAGTTCCGGCAATTTCCCGTGCCGGAGCTCGGCCGCCTTATTCAAATCGTAATCCCGTTCAGCCTTTTCAATATCGAGCTTGGTCTTTTCAATGCTCTCGCGAAGAGCTCTCAAACCTTGAATCTCTTTCTTTTCACTTTCCCACTGGAGTTTGAAGGTCTGCATTTTTTCCCGCAGCGTGGAAAGTTCTTTTTTAATTACCGAAAGCCTGTCCTGGCTGGGCTTGTCACTTTCCTTTTTCAGGGCCGCTTCTTCAATTTCAAGCTGCATCACACGGCGTGAGACTTCATCCAGTTCCGTAGGCAAGGAATCGATTTCGGTGCGGATCATGGCGCAGGCCTCATCGACAAGATCAATCGCCTTATCCGGCAGAAACCGGTCTGTAATATAACGGTTTGAAAGAA
Organism: uncultured bacterium; assembly: GCA_964434115.1. Classification (GTDB taxonomy): domain Bacteria; phylum Omnitrophota; class Omnitrophia; order Omnitrophales; family Aquincolibacteriaceae; genus ZLKRG04. The sequence goes on along the minus strand of CAYSSX010000003.1, from coordinate 107,457 downwards.
CCGCGCTGGCGACAAGCGCGTTGTCCTGAATTCTCACGCCATGGTGAAGTTCGTAACGTTCTTTCAGTCCGCGAAGAATCGAAATGGAATCCTCCACCGACGGAGCGTCTACGATCACAGGCTGAAACCGGCGCTCCAGGGCCGCGTCCTTTTCAATGTATTTACGGTATTCATCAAGCGTGGTCGCGCCAATACAATGAAGCTCGCCGCGGGCCAGCATCGGTTTCAGCATATTTCCGGCATCCATGGCGCCTTCGGTCTTTCCGGCCCCCACAAGCGTATGCAGTTCGTCAATAAAAAGCAGGATCCTGCCTTCGCTCTTGCGGATCTCCTGAAGAACCGCCTTGAGGCGCTCTTCAAATTCTCCGCGGTATTTGGCTCCGGCAATCAAAGAACCAAGATCCAGGGAGAAAATCAGTTTATCCTTCAGCCCTTCCGGGACATCGCCTCGAACCATCCGATGGGCGAGCCCCTCGACAATCGCGGTTTTACCAACGCCGGGTTCACCGATAAGCACGGGATTATTTTTCGTCTTCCGTGAAAGAATGCGGATCACGCGGCGGATTTCCTCATCGCGTCCAATCACGGGGTCCAGTTTCCCCTTACGGGCTTCCGCCACAAGTTCGCGCCCATATTTTTCGAGGGCCTCATAACTCGCCTCCGGATCCGCGCTGGTGACACGCTGATTCCCGCGGATTTGCGTCAGTGCCGCTAAAATTTTATCGCGGGTTAGGCTGAATAATTTGAAAATCTTTCCTGCCGGTGACGCGGTCCCTTCGTCTGAAAAAGCGAGCGCAAGATGTTCGACGGAAACATAATCATCTTTCATGCGTTCCGCTTCTTTCCCGGCTTTCACAAGAAGCTGGTTTAAACGCTGCGTCACGTAGACTTTTCCAGGTTCAGCTCCTGGACCGGAAACTTTGGGACGCGCGGCAAGATCTTTCTCAACGACGCTTTGCAGGGAAGACGGGCTGATTTCCATTTTCTGGAGAAGGCGCGGGAAAAGGCCTTCTTCCTGCTCCAAAAGCGCAAGCAAAAGGTGTTCTCCATCAACTTCAAGATGGCCATACTCAACGGCTTTCTTCTGCGCTTCGGCAAAGGCTTCCTGGGATTTCACGGTCAATTTATTAAGGTCCATACGTTCCTCCATGAGAAATTATCAACAATGAACTTTCAAGGAACATGCCAAGAAACGGGGGGCTTTTAATAAGGGAATACTCTCGATGAAAAATGGTGGTGGGACAAAAGGAGTCAATTCAAAGACCCCTTATTGGCACAATTGAAAAAGGACTTTTAGGGAAGATCAGCGCTCAGCAGGGATCTGCTCTACGGAGAGCTGTGGTGCGGGAGAAGGAAGCTCTGTTTTAAGCGCGGTCAGCTTTTCATCAATCCGCTTACGGACACTGGCCAGTTCCAGTTTCGCGTTGCGCAGCTGCCTGGAAAATTGATCTTTGAGAGTTTCAATATGTTCGCGTTCCGCTTCGGTAAGATCAAAAAAGGAAACACAAAGAAGATACCGCTGGTTGTCTTTATCCAGCCTGCGGTAAACCTGATCCGCTTTTTTATAACGCTCTTCGACTTTGCGAAGATCCAGTTCAGAGGGTTTTCCCTGAGTCACAGTGGTCAGCGCTTCATGCGTATAAGCCGCCACTTCATGGGCCAGAGAAGCCACTCGATGGGAAAGATTTTTAATCCAAGCCGAGAGGCGGCGGGAAACAAAGGCCTCTTTGTAGCGGACAAGAATATCCTCGTTTCTTTCAAGCCGTCCGGACGCGACTTCAAATTCAAGATTCGAAAGCCCGGGAACCGAAGACTCTTTGAGGACATTCCCGACAAAGAAAAGCAGCGCGCCAAGGGCGATTTGGAAAACCCCGGCAATGCGGAACTGTTCAAAAAAAGTCTGGGAACCTAAGCCCACCGCTTCGCTGTAACCCAAACCAAGGAGAAGAGCAAGGGCCGCATGAACCCCCAAAAGAGCATAGGAAACGCGGGAGCCTTTTTCGATCAGGCGAACCATGGCTTGCGGAAAAAGGAAGAGGCTCGCGAAATAAAAAATTCCGCCGGCCAGATAGCTGGCAGAAAGCACAAAGTTGACCCAGGCCACGAGGCTGAAGAAACTGGAAGCGGAAGCGCGTCCCAGCGCCGACACGACCTGAAAACTCAGCATGGTCAGAACCACCGCAAGAAAGGTCAGTGTAACCGCATTCAAAACCAGGCTGGTCAGGTTACGGATCCCCAAAAGGCGGGCTACCGGGTGGTCCCCTTTTTCAAGAACTGCCGGGAAATAAAAACAAAAAAGGACAAAAAGATGGGACAAAATAAGGAAAAGAATTTTCGTGTTGTTAAGGAAATTCTCACCCGCCGGCTGACTTACGGCATGAAAACCCATGCCTAAAGCCATGACGGCCACAAGGGCAAAAGCCCAGGTCTGAACCTTGGCTGCGGTCTCAAGAGAAATCTGAGCTCTAAGTTTATTCGTAAGAAAGGTAAGCCAGTTTTTGTTTTCCATAGAATTTCTCAGGTTTAGACTGCGGTTAACTCCTGATCACACGAGGACTGGGCTTCTTTAAAATAAATATGGGATGAATGAAACCGGATGCCGCGCGGAAGCCGTACTTTAAATAGACATCCGCATTCGGAACGAGGAATCTCGCGATGCGGCTCCGCCGGGTAACTTCTTAACAAAGAACTGGTGGACCGGAAGGGGATTGAACCCATGACCTCCACAATGCCATTGTGGCGCTCTCCCAGCTGAGCTACCGGCCCCAATAATTCAAGAAATCTAAAGAATAATAGCCATTAAGACTACAAGCGGTCCGCGGGGGGACTCTTGAGAAGGTTCATGATCATACTGAAATCCCCGTTTTTTTCAAGCAATTTGATCGAAGGCAAGGGAGGGGTTTAGGCAGCGCTGGCAACAGCCTGGCGTGCAGCTTCCGTGGTCATAAGGTCTTCCAGCAGGCCAAAAACCGCTGCCAAAACGCTCTCCGTCAGCTCCGGGAACAAGGCCCCCGGCTGATCTTCGAGCTGCCGGCGCAAAAACTCAACACTGAGCGCCAGCTGGACAACCCCCTCAAACTCAGGGGCTCCTAAACCTGCGCCGGCATAAACCTGCTTTGAGACAAAAACACCGGGGGCTCCGCGGGCAGACTCAGCATTCTCAACAAGGGTTCCGGTCATAAGGATATGAGTGGTTTGACTTGAGGCCTCCGATTTAAGAGAGAGCGGTGTTTCCATTGTATAAAAATGCCTCTCCAGTCCTGGAAGGCGGAAAATCTCGGCCAGGTCGGGCGCCGTCTCTGTGGATTTTAAATAGGCCAAAGCCAGCATGCCGCTGCTTAGTTTTTTCTCAATAAAAATTCGCGCCGCAGCAAAGGGTGTCCCCTCAAAAAGGGAAAGGTCCATCATGAGTCTTTTGCTTTCAATCAACGGGACTTCTTGTCCAAAATGCTGGGAAAGCGCTTTCTGAAGAACCGCGCGTCTCGCGGGATTGAGAAGAAAGCTGGCTGCATTCTTCTGCGCCTCAGAAATTTTCAACCCTTTACTGGCAGAAGAAACGCCGCCCCGTCCTTCCGCAAGCAGTGCGGTCCGCCCAGCCAAACGGTCCCGAAGGTCATAAACATTCACCGGACCCGTAATGCCCTGCATCTGTTCAGCTAAAAACAGGGTATCAAAAGCACCGTCATTTAAAACAGCGCTCACACCGCTCTGCCCGCGTTCAGTACGGCGGTCAAATTCAGAGAGAACGGCGGTTTCAAGAACGCTGTCTAATTTCCGGGCCTGCTCCGCAATCACGGTTTCCCCTTCTTTTCTCCAGACTTGCTGCGATGCTTTGTCAACACTTCCACTCCTCGAGATGTCCTGGATCACCCTTTCTGTATTGAAACCCGGGATCCACTGCAGCATATTTTGCATGTCTTCGGGCTCAAGGGTTTCCGTCCTTAATTCGGAACGGATCGACAGAGCTGTCAAACGATCCGCTGCCTGAAGAAGCGGTATCTTGGATGAAGTCCAGAAATAGCCGGCCGCCCGAGCCCGAAGATGCCGGGCCAATTCGGTTTTTATCTGCTCCCGAAGCTGAAGAATGCTTTCCGTTGAATCCTTAAGGCTCACCACCAGCGTGTCGCCGGACACGGCCAAACTGATGTCTGTTAAAACCTCTCCCCCTTCGCGCTTAACGAGAATACCGGGTGCACCCGCTTTATCTTTCCAAAAATCAGACGCCGCACGCATTAATCCAGGCTGGTCGGGGCTTCCCACAAAGATGGTGCGCCCGGGGCCTCCGGGTGTAAGGAAGAATTGCGCCTCTTCATAACCTTCTCTCGAAAGCCAGGCCATGTTTCCCAAAATCAAATCCCAGGTAAGAAGTTTTTTGACTTCACTGTCAGGGGCATTCTTCTGAGGGACCCCTGTGCTGCGAAGCGCTGTAATGGCGCTGCCCTTTCTTTCAATTCTGAAATGGGTTTCAAAGTTTCTGTCTGAAGACGCTAAACGGAAGCGAAGCACGTTTGCACGGTTAAGCCGTTCATCGGGGGTGTAATCGTCTTCCTGAGCTTCCCTCATTTGCACAGTTGTCCCAAAATAAGCAGCCCCCACCCAATCACGCAAAGGATCAAACCCTGACGCCGTAAAATTCGAGCCGGACTCATCCTCAATCCTCCGGAGTTCAGAACGGTCCACAGGGCCGCCATAAAGCTGTTCCGCTTGAGCCTGAACCCACTCCCAGGCGCCGTTCCTTCCCGCCTCTGAAAAGATGTCCTGGAGCTGCCGCCTTGACTGAGAAACCGTCTGCCCGCGGTCAACATTGCCCTGGAAATAAATCCAAAGAATGTTTTCCACATGCCCGGCGTCTTGAGCTGTAAGCGGCGGATCGACATCCTCATGATTCACAAAACTGCTTACCCATCCGTGAGCTTCCCTTACCGAAGGTTCTACCCGCGGCTTAGGCGCAGGGCGCGGTGATGATGTTTGCGGTTTTAGGGCTTTAGTCGCTTTAGGTTCAGCCGCCTGCTGTGACTTTTGAAACTGTTCTTTCAGCCATGCCCAGGCGCTTTCACTGCTGAAGAACCCCGCGGAAGTCACTTGCAATTCATGAACACTCTGCAATTGATGGGTCGAGGAGGCCTCCCGGACTGGGAGCGTAAGCGTTTCAGGAGATCCCTTGGGAGCATAAGAAGCCTGATGCAAATCGTTTCTCAAAATCTCAAGCGGAATATTCCTGCGGTTAAAATACCAGCTCAAAATGGTTTTCAATATTAACGGCTCTGTTTTTATCTCCGGATCTGAAAGCGTTTCGAAAATATCCCCCCACCCCTCGATTTCACGAGCACGGCGCTCCAGTTCATGAAACAGGGCTTCCCGCTCCTTTTTCTTGCGCTGGATGTTCCTCCGCGCAATGTCTCTTTGAATCTTCTCCCGCCTTTCCAACTCATGCAGCGCTGCGTTACGGCGCTGCCCCTCCGAGCCCATAACCACGGGCGAAAGCCCGAACGCCGGGAGCAGGACTTTGTAGAAAAAAACTTCCATAAAAAGCTGCTGTCTGTTCCAAGCCTGAAGCTGCGGCTGAGACGGCACGGGAACCTGCACAGAAGACGTATTGTTCTCAATAGAAAAAGGAGCGGTCACAAATGAGTAAACCGGCACCGGTGAATCTTCGGGCTTTTCGTCCTCTTTGAAAGAGGCCCGCTGGCTTCGTTCTCCTCCCACGCCCACAATAGCACCGCGGAAAGGAAGTCCTGCCCCGGCCAGAAGCTGCGCGTTACGGATCTGCGCGCTGACTTGCGACTTGATAGTACTGGCGATCAAACCTTGCAGCTGGACGCCGTCATCTTCTTTCGCCTCCAAAATATAAAGGCCCGCCTCAAGCACGGGGCCTGGAATCTCAACGCCGGGTTTTGGCGTCACTTTGAGGAAACCATCAATTTCACGGAAGCCCGTATAAAGACCCAGCCCCAAAACCTGCACGTCATAAAAAGGGGCAAGCTGATCCACCAGCCGGTCTACAATGAATAGCTCCCCCGCGACTTCATTAAAGGAGGCCTTGTTCCCGCTCAAATAGCTGCTCGCAAGCCGGCTCACCATGCTGCGCATACCTTTGACATCTTTGTATTTTTCAATCAGCGCTTTCATCTCTCCGAATTTAGCCGCATTCTCCCCTTCCCAGAAAAGCCGGATACGGCTCAGCTTTTCAAGCCATTCCCGGGGCTGAAACCCAAACTCATCCGGAACTTCTTCGGAGCGCGGGGTTTCAACTTCCTCAGCCCGAAGCTCGGAACGCCTGGGTAGTTCCAGGGCTTTTTCAATGGCATCAAAGCCTGGAATTTCCTGGGCAAAACGGTTGTAGGCGTAATCCAGGGAGGCTTCAAGCCTGCTGTGGTATGCCAAAACAGCGTAGGCGCTTTCTTTCGTCAGGTCTGTCGTAATTCCAAGACTGGGATATTTTGTTTCCGGAGAGACTGTTTGAATGGGCGGCAACTCTTCATCATAACCGGAAAGCCGCCACCTCATAATCGCTTGAATACTCGGCAAGGGGTACCCCAGCAGAAATCCAAAGATCGCATCCTGATTCGTTTGTCTTTTAGGCAGGTATCCTCCAGACCGAAGCAGCTCTTCGATCAAATCGGACAGGATCGGCTCCACGGCTTTTCGGATGCCTTTGGGATCATTGGCCTGAAGTGCGGTCCGGACTTCTTCAAGCAAGGGTTTATCGCTTTCTTTCAGGATGTCTTGATCAAAGAGAAACTGCCCTTCACGAACAAGTCTCTCGGCAGCGCCCCGGGAATCAAGAATCATCCCCGGATCCATGACCGAAAAATAATCGGCCGGAAAGCCGGGCTTACCCTCAAGCTCATAGATCAGATCCAAAGGGTCCGGATCTTTTCCTGCGTAAGACAAAAAACCCGGACGAAGCCCCAAGAAAACAGAGAGAATCCCTGGATAGAAAAATTGCTCCCGGGCTTCACGGCTCATTGGATTCTGTTTATAAAAGGCGCTAAGTTCCATCACCCGTTTTTCAAGCGCTGCCGTCTCTTCAGGGTTCAGGCTTACGGCAAGCGGATTTGAATCGGTGCGGAGCTCGGAACGCGCGCCGCCATCCGCGCTGGGCGGAACTTCGGACTTTCGGACCTTACTGATCGACTCGGCCAGCTGCCGCATCAACGCGTCCACGAGAGGTTCTTCGTCCATGGCCGTGAGAATCGCCTGCTTGACCTTGCGGACTTTTTCAAGCGGTGGATTTTCGCTTTCCTCGGGGCTCAAATTGAGCGCCCGGTAAGCCTGGCGCGCGCGCGCATAAATCGCAGCAAAAGCGGCGCGTGCCGTCTCCGCATCCTGCCCTGGAAAAAGAATCTTTCTAAGGAAACTAAGCCGGGAGACATCACGTTTTTTGGCCTTCTCTTCCTCATCCCCGCTGTTTTCATAGTAAAAAAAATTACTGACGAAATGTTCTCCTGCTGAAAAATGAAGGCGATCGCTCTCCTTGACATCCCGTTTCTTCAGCCACTGATACAAAACTTCCGGGTCATTGCTGTCCGGGAGTCTGTAAATAAAGTCGAAGTCAATAAGTCCCGCCCCCCTGGTGCTGTCACGCCGCGTATAAATGCCAAGGTTCCCCATCTTGAAATCCGCGTCAAAGTAACCAGCTTTCCACAAGCCTTTCAGGTTTTCCAAAACAGCTCTTGCCAAAGCCGGCCGCTTCTCAGGATTGGGATCCCAAGCGTTATCAACAGGAATGACTTTCCTCTGCCAGGTCATGTTGGAGCTGATTCCCTTATCCGGATCGACTTTCACATCCCTGATAAAAATGGGTTTTTCATCGACGGCAAGATCAAGACCGGCCAGTTCCGCGGAAATCTGGGCGCGCTCTTTATCCGTATTCCAGGGGGCTTCAATTCGAAAAATTTCCGTTTCCGGAATTTCTTTTTTCTTCAGAAGATACTCCGGGTAAACAGACGACTTATAAATTTTGGCTGTCCCTCCCGTCGCGATTTTTTCCAGGCCAAGCTGACGGACAATTTCAGACCAGTACTGCTCACGAGGGGCATTCAGCTCCAGCACAGGCGGAGGCTCTTCAGCGCGAAGCTCTGAGCGGATCACAAACCCATAGGCATTGGCATTTTCAACAGGCTTCAGAGGCTGAACCTCCCAGGACTCAAAAGATTGAAGCAAGTATTCGCGGAACGCCGAAAGCCGGGGCTCCAGGTCCCGGGCAACCGCGGTGGGCGTCATCAGAACAATCACGGAGCCGTCATCTTCCTTGTCTGCGACGCGCAGCTGTCTCATATCGATGTCCGGCAGGAACCGGGTTAAAAGATGCGTCACAAAAACCGAGTTCGGGGCTGCGTCTTTGACAGCCACGCGGCGGCCCTCCCGGAATACAACTTTGGGATCCAGTTCCTTCAGGCGGTCTAAGTAATTAAAAGGGTGCGCACGGACAAAATCAATGACCTGATGGTGACGTCCGGCCGTCTCGCTCGGTTTACCGGGGAATAAAAGATCGGCTGAAACAGCGGCTTTTCTGCCGCTTTGAATTTCCTCGGTTGAAAGATAAACATGGGTCGCGGCCTTGTCTTCGTCATAAACGGAATAGACCAGAATTTCCGAAATCCCGCCCGGGACACGGAAGCGGCTTGATTCAACATTGACCGGCGCTTTGATGGGGAGAGGCTGATGCTTCAAATTTTTCTTTGGGAAATTAAGGGTGATTTTAATTCCCCGCCTCGGCGCGAGCTCGCTTTCACCCAAATTTCTTTTCCCTATTCCGGAACGGAAAAACCACTGGGATAAATAAATCCACGCCATCCGCCAAAGCGGTGTCCAGGCTCGCAGCCACCGCCACGCAGCCCAGTTTTTCGGGTAGAACTCTTGAACCTTCCCGTCAAATTCCAGGCGGATGGAACCTCCCAGCTGAAAAACGGCCGGCGCAATGGTGTTAAAAAAAGCATGCTCCCGCTCACCCCCGTACCCGCTTGTAAAAGAGGCTCCGTACATGGATTCCTCAATTCTGGCGGCCTCATGGGTGTTGTAGTTCCCATAGTAGTAAATGAGCTGCAGATCTTTTTCATCCTCATGCTTCAGCGCCAGAATGGTGCTGTTGGGTTTCATATGCAGCTGATTGTTCTGCACAAGCTCAACAAACACCTGATGAAAATCAGAGAAGTCATAGCCGTCAAAGCGGTAAAAATTCGGCGTCGAAGGCATTTCGTCGCCGTAATCACGGGAGGCTTTGTTTCCGCCTTCTTTCACAGCGGTCATGGACCGGCTGAAGGCATCATAGATGGATCCATGGAAGAAAAAAATCCGCGGGTCGACACCGGGCAATTTTGAAATTTCAGAAAGAAGACGCCGGGCTTCCGGATGGTTATAACTGCGCTCAAGAATTTTATAAACCTCGGACTGGTAACTGCGGTTGGCTTCGGAATCCAGCTCGGCTTTATAGTCCGGGAAGGCTTTTGCCCGGGCATCCGCAATTTGCCGGTAGAGATTATTTTCATGCGGCTGCCCGTTTTGATCCGTTCCATACCAAAGCCACTGCAGCTGAACAAGCCGGTGATTCAATTCCTTGTCAAAAAGGATTCCCTCCGTGCCGTATTCCCGGAGTTCTGAACGCGGGCTCTGCGTAACCGGCCGGGCCTGAAGAATAAAAATGTCTTCACCCCGGATCGCGAATTCAATATCAAGGGGGTAGCCAAACCTGGTTTCGAGACCCGCGGCAATGGCCCCGAGACGGGCCGTCTCTGCGCGCGTCAGCGCACGGCTCCTTCTTCGCTCCGGAGGGATTTCTGAAACTATCGTTCCCGCCGCTTTCCGGTTTCGAATCACTTCAACCGGCTTGGAGCGGATTAAGGGCTGGCTGCCCGTTTCGGGATGGATTTCACTGAGAAGGTTTTTGTCGAGGACATACTGATCCGCACTGACAATTCCGCTGACAATCCCTTCCCCGAGCCCAGAAGCCGCGTTAATGACCATCCGGTCCCTTCGGCCGTCCGCAAGATCCTGCGTCACGATGACTCCGGCAGCATCCGCATCCACCATTTCCTGGACAATCACAGCATGACGCATGCCGGCGGGCAGCCCGCTTTCATCTCCGGCAAGTTCCGGGGCTCCGGCACTTCCACGCTGTCTCATGGCTTCCCGGTAAATCAGTGAACGCCCTGTCGCAAAGGAGGCGAAATTTCTAAGCACGGATTTAAAAATGTCCTTTGACGGCACGTAAAGTTCGGTCTCTCCAGCTCCGGCAAAAGAAGCTTCCCGGGAATCTTCGAAAACACTGGATGAGCGGACAGCCCAGACTTTACCGCCAAGCTCCCGGACTTTTTTCCGGATCATACGTTCAAGCGCGAAACCTGCCGCAGCGGCGCCGAGGAATGTTTTTTTTATCAGTTCATAACGCTCTTCCGACGAAACTCCCCGCGCTTCAAGACCTCTTGCGAGAGCCTCGGAGATCTTCCCCTTCCGGATATAGTTGAGAAAGGCTTCGGTCGTCACACTGAAACCCGGGGCTGTTTTATATCCAAGCTCTCCGGCAAATTGTTCAAGACGTCCAAGATTCACGGCCTTCGGTCCGGCAAGCCCAGTATCTTCCGGACGCAAGGTTTCAAGACCGGCGATCTCGTCTTTCCGGTCCGTTTGAAGGGCCGCCACAGGCGCTTCAACAGAAACCTCCGGAGGCTGAACGCGCTCATCAAGCGGCGGTAAAACCGCTGCCCCGGAGATTCCAAGCGTCAAAGTTCCGCGGCGTCCGTCAAGACGGACAACAGCCCCTTCCCTTAATTCAAAAATCATTTCCCGAAGTTTTGGATAAAGAAGAAAACCCTGTTCTTCCAAAACCTCCTCACCGGGTTCATAAACACGAACGCGCCAATACCCGGAATCCTCACCTTCACGAATCCACTGAGCACCCGGAAGAATCAGCGACGGAATCCCCAGGTCTCTTGCGACCAGCGCCGCATGGGCAAGAGAGCTTCCTCCGGCCGTTATAATTCCAGACAAATTCACAATGGCCGGAACATCGCCGGGTTCCGTGTACGAAGTAAAAAGAATCTTTCCCTTTTCTGCGGACACTTCTTTGCGGAAAGTAAGGACACCCTCAACACCGTCTTGCGTTCCGGGCGCGGCCGCGATCCCTTTCAAAACAGGGCTCTGCCCTTTGCTCAGCCTCGCCCAGGGACGCTTGAGCCATTGCCTGCGGCTTTCAATTTCATCCTGAGGGATCTTTTCTTCACGTGATACAAACTCGAGCCCCTGTGTCCGTGCCTCCTGGATTAATTCTTCGCGGCTCAGGGCCCGGACCCTGCCCCCGCGCGCATCGCTCACTTCTGCCTGCGCGAAAAGAAAATTTCCTGTTTCCGGATTCCGCAAACCCGTGACCGCCCACCGCTCCCCCTGATGAGACGGATAGACCGCTTTTTCAATGAGCAGGCTCCCCGCAGCCCCCACCGGATGAAAATCCAGGCGCGATTCCATGGCCGTCACAAGCTCCGCCATCCGGACAGCTTCGGCGGCACCCTCGCCCCGGACAGTTTCCAGAAAATCTTTTCCCGGAAATTGGCGCGAAAGTTTTAGCCGGCCGCCCTCCGAATAAATCTCTCCGCTTAAAAGCTTGCGCTCAAGCGGTTGATTGATCAAAGCCTCCGCCCGTTCCTGGGTCAACCGGAACAGCCCCGGGGTGGGCGGTCCGTCAAAAATGGAGTGCCCGGGAAGCTGGGATTCGTCAATGGGCTCCAGTCCAAGATCAAGCAGCCTTTGATTGACGGCCTGGATCTGTTCGCGCGAAACGACCAGATAACGGCCTTCACCCAGAAACCGGAGGGCCTGCGCCTCCCCGTGCTCTTCATCGACCAGGCGGATATCAAGATCGGGAGTTTGCCCCAGAATCTCGACAGCATCACTCAGTCCCTTTTCAAGCTGGGCAAGGGTGCTTGCCCCGTGATCTTTATCCAAAACAATTCTGATATAACGCTCTTCTTGAATTTCCACATGAAAGCCGCGGCTTTCAAAGGCTTTCTTCACGAAAGCTCTGCGGGAGATGTTGCCAGGCAGCACTTCCTGCTCCTGATACCGGATCATGATCATGCCGCCTTCATCCGGAGGTGAGAGCTTCGCAAAAAGTTCGGCTTTGTGAAGACCCAGTTCAAAAAACGAATACACCAAATCGTTCATCACGAGAACATCCCGGCCCGCAACCTCTCCATCGTTGAGATTTGAAATAAGCGGGCGGTTAAAAACGATTCCGCCAAGCAGCGCCGACAGAAGCGGAGCATTCATACTTCCGGAATCCACAAGCGGCTGAGTGGACGCGTCATAAACCGGAATATTTCTTCCGGCGCTATCAAGCGTAACCGCGGCGTCTTTACGGACAGCCCATTCGCGGATCGGATAGGGGCTGATCCTGTGCAGATAATTGATAAAATCATGAACGCTTTCGACCTCGGAAAGCCGTCTCGGACCTTTTAAATGCGTGACCTTCGCGGCAACGGCCTCCGGATCCTCCAGACGAATGTCTTCGAGCCCGGATTTTATTTTTTTCCAGACACGGGAAAGATCCTGGATTTCATAACGGTCGTTATCAAGCCCCTTGGTGTAGGAAAGATAATCGCCGAGCATCTGATCCACGACAGCAAGAAGCTTCCGGAGCTCGTCTTTGCCCATGACATCCGGAGAAATCAAATGGAGCGCCTTAAAATTATTTTTTAGAAGACTTTCATAACGGATCATTTTCCCTTGAAGCGTTTGGACCTCTTGCCTCGCGCTGCGGCCGGTTTGAATCATGATGTAGGGGGCCCTCTTTTCTTCCCCCTCTCTGTCATAGCGGCCCTCGGGCAAAAGGTTCAAAAGCTCTTGATCCTCAACAACACTCACCATTTCGATGCCGCCCCTGTTCACAAGCACTCGCGGGGTGCGGGTGACCGCTAAGGGGTTCGGCCGGAAATACCCCATTTGATTCACGCGCCGTAAACGCGACATCATTTTCAAATAAACATCCCGGCCGATTTTTTCGCGGTACTCCTCGAGATGGCGAAGGTAATTTTCGGCCGACTCGCGGTCCGTGAAGGGTGTCGAAGAAAAAGGCTCTTTAGCTGTTTGCCCGGTTACTATCTGATCAATCGACGGGATGAGATCCTTCGCCCGGCTTGCAAACTCCTTTCCGTAAAGACGCTCCAGAATGGCACCGACACTCATGCTTTTGTAAGCAAAATACGGATCCAGTAAACTCAGAAGGAAGCTGCCCAGAAGCCTATAGCCTTTTGCAGCCGCATAGGCATAGAGACGGAAAAGAAACGGACCAACACCAGGAACAAAAGAAACAATGCCGCTGGAAAAACTTGGCTGCTCGGCCCGGGCCGGCTCCATCCTCCATTCGGAGTCTCCGGATTTCGAGATATCCAGGCTTTTTTTATTTAACTTTCCATCTTTTCCATTTTCTGAAACCCGCAGTTCCGATCTTTCCAAGGGGACCCGCTCAACCCGCGGATCCAGCGGCGCAGGACCCCAAGAAGTCTTCCCTTCCGGAGGTTCTCCCAAAATGCGCGCCTCGCCCTGGTTCAAAATCTCACGGGCCATTTCAGGAACCGGCGCAGGTAAATTCTGAAGCGCGTCCCGCAGGCCTTGCTTCGCGGCATTCACATCGCGAACCACAGGGATTTCACTTCCCGGCGGAACGGTTTCAGCTTGGCGGGCAATGGCGGCAAGCGTTCCCACGGAAGCCCTCGCGGATTCGGTCACAGCCCCCTGGCGAGGAGCACCCTCCCGGGCAAGTTCTTCCAGCGCGTCCGCGATCACATTCCCCGGTGAAAAAGGGACTTTTTCAGAAGCGATTCCAAGCTGCCTGGGTTGGAACTTCGCATCCGGTTTTTGCCACGGAAGAACCGCGCTTTGCGACATGGCCCGGGGATTTGACAAGGCATCTGAACGGGTTCCCGCTGCGGAGAAAAGAGCATTCACGCTCTCCGTGTTCAAAAGTTTTTTCTGTTCAAGCGGCAAAAGGGCCTTCGTAAATCCCGCCAGCCCGGATGAAAAAGCGTCCTTCCATTGCTCCGCGGTATCCTGCTGGAAACGTCCCAGCTCCTCTCGAAGGGCTTCCCTGAGTTCTTCGTTTGTGACCGCCTGGGCCGGCGGGTCATGAAACTTTCGCTGATACACTTTGAAAAGCAAATCAATGTAGCGCGTGTAATTTCCGACTTGATCAATCCGGCCTTCGGACGCGAGCTTTCGGATCACATCGTCCCGCCAAAGTTTAAGATTTTTTTTGAATTCCGGTTCCAGCACTTTTTCCATGAGCTGAATTCCCGCATGCCGGACAAATGCGTCGTAATAAGTTGTTTCCAGGTAACTTTTGAAAGAAAAATTGCCCTTCATTAAGTTTTCGTAAGTTTCGTGGCCTTCGAGAGACTCTACACGCGGTGAAATGACCGCATACGAATACCCTTTACCGCGGAGTTTTTCCTCAAGACCTTGCGTGTGAAATCCCCCCGCCACCACGGCTGCAGAGGACACCCGTCCTTCCTTCATTAAAGTTTCAAGATTCCTGTAGAAAACCTGATCACGTTCCAGCGCGAACCGGTAAAATTGAAGGGCCGGAGTCAAAGCAGTCCGGCGGCTTCCCAGCAGCGTCAAATGCCCCTCCGCGTTTTGCCGGTACTGCTCAAGCTCTTCGCGCGTCATTTCAAGCGCCGCCAAATGACGGAGACGCCGGAGCCGGCTGAAGCGGTCAAGAAGCTCCGTCTCCCTGTCCGTGGGCTTCATCGATTTTTCAACAAACGTTAGCGCACTTTCTAGCTCGCGAAAGAGGGAGGTTCCCTTGATCATCGAAAGGCGTTCAGTCCTCAGCAGAAGGCTCTGCATGGCGGGGGTCAGATGCGGCGAATATCCCAGGCGGGTTCCTTCTTGCATCAAGCGGCGAAGAAATTCCCCTGCGTCCATTTGTCCCGTGAGAAAACTCTGAAAGGATGCGGAAAATTCTGCGCGTCCTTCAGGCACTGACTCCGAATCGGCTTTGGACCGAAGGCTTTCCGCCATGTTCCGGATATCCGCATGAAGGGGTTCTGAAATCTCATCCCCTGAAGCATCCAGCAAGACACTCAGCTGCGGGTAATTCCGCCGGAAAAGTTCTTCGTTCAGCTCTTTTGACAGGAGTTTTTTCTTAAAATCCTGCAGCAGATCGAAAAGATTCGATTTTTCATCCAGAAAAGATTCACGGAGACTATGAAAGCGGTTTAACTCAGGGCGAAAAGTATTCGCCCGGCTTTTTTCCAGATCCCGGGCAATGCCTTGCAGGGCTTTTTCAATTTCCGGCTTTTGATCAGCCGCTTCAAGATAAGCACGGTGGTTGTCCTGATATAAATTCCAGTCTTCAAGTCCGGCATAAGAGGATTTTGAGGTTTCAGAAGCGGCGGCAAGCTCCGCCCCGCTCAATTCACCCGCATCAAGATAACCGTTCAGAACTTTCTTTTTCACAAACTTATCCGGAAAGGTTTGAAAGAAAAGCGGGTCCATCTTTCCCGCGCTTCCTTCCAACGCCACAAGGCGGACGCCCTGATGAGTTTCCAGGTATTCAAGAGTGTTTTGAATGCTTCGCTGCGCGTCACGGACGGCGTGGGCATCCTGAAGAAAAAAAACAAACGGCTTATCTTTTCCCGCCTGATGAAAAACTTCTACGCGGCCCAAAGCCTCAGGAAAATTTTTCGGATCAAAAGGTTGAAGAGCTGCCGGTTTTTCCTGCGGTATTTGTGCAAACGCCTGCGGGACGGAGGCATCGCTGAACCCATTGGTGGTCATAAACAGGCAGAGGGTCAGCCAAGTCACTGGGGAACGGGCAGAAAATTTTCCTTTTGGGGAGCTCCCAAACATAGCTTTCCTTTCGTTCTGCCTGATAGGCAGGCGGCAAACGCAAAGCACTGAAAATAAAGGCACTTAAAGAAAGTTTAGCACGGGCTAAGGCCTGTTTATAGGCGGGGGACGTGAAAAATAGATATTAATACTATATTTTGATAGTTAAAGACTCTTCGAGGGTGCTTTGGTGCCTGCGGAAGGACTTTAAAACAGGGTTTCAGGCTTTACGGGGATGCCATCCTGCATACCGGGGAGGAATGCCGCGAACACATCCACCAGCCCGCTGGCCGCCCTTTCGATCATCTGGCAAGTCCCATCCACAAAACCTGCAGTATGGCGAATCACCGGACGCCCGGCTTTTTCATGATACTCCTGAATCGTCACGGGAATTTCCAACGGGGCCGTCAAAACGTTGGTAAAACCGCGTTTCCAGGCGCGAACAAAATTTTTCCCATAGGAATCTCCTTCGGCCGCAAAAGCAGGCGAAGCGAGAAGCAGCAGGCAAAGAAGGATGGAGGCTGTTTTTGTTTTCATCTTGGAGGTTATCTTATCGGCCGCGGGAGAAAAAGATCAAGCAAAAAGAACAAAAGGGCGGAGAAGAACCCCCTTTCGCAGCAGGATTCTCAAGGGACTTTTAAGGGTTTTTGAATTGTCCGTTAAGTTTTGTTTTTGGAAGGCCGATTTTTGTAGACACACTAGACTCGGAAACAAAGCCAAGACGGCTTGAGACAGGATGAAAAATATGGGACATGACGCAATACCGCTAAAACCTCTTTATACCTGCTCAAGCTGCAGTTGGTCCGGCAATGAATCCAGCTTTGTGACCAAAATTCTCTCCATTATGTACCGCCCCAAGCATGACAACATCCAGGCTTTCAAACAAATCAAGTGCCCGAAATGCCATAACCTGGTGACGATCATTTTCGAAACCCTGGATGGTTCAGTCGCTAAATAGTTTCAGCGCCGGGAACGTTTTTCTTCAGCCCTAACTCAGCTTGCGAAAAACCCCTTCGAGGATTTCAAGCGCGGTATCTACTTCACGCGGCTTGAGAATTAAAGGCGGAGAAAAGCGGATAGATGTGTCGCCGCAGGGAAGAAGAAGCAGCCCGCGCCGGAAAGCTTGATCAATGATACGGTCCCGAAGCTGCGGAACAATTTCCCGTGTCTCCCGGTTTTTGACGATTTCAATTCCGACCATAAGCCCGATTCCCCGGACATCGCCAATGATCGGAAACTGCCGGGATAAAGATTCAAGCCCGTTCAAAAGATACTCTCCTGTTTTCGCGGCATTCTGAAGAAGTCCTTCCTCAAGAAGCCGGATCGTTTCGAGCGCGGCCGCGCAGGCAATGGGATTACCGCCGAAGGTGTTGGCGTGCGCCCCGGGTTCCCAATCCATGACATCTGCCCGGGCCACCAGGGCCCCAAGAGGAAGGCCTGAGGCGATCCCCTTTGCAATCGTAATCATGTCGGGCTCGACATCCCAATTCTGAATCGCAAACATTTTTCCGGTTCGTCCCATGCCCGCCTGCACTTCATCCACAATCAAAAGGATGCCATGCTTTTTCGTAAGCGCCCGCAAACGAGCGTGAAAATTCGGCGGAGGAACCACATACCCGCCTTCTCCCTGAATAGGCTCCACAATCACGGCCGCGACTTCATCGGGCGGAACCGTCCGCTTGAACAAAGTGCTTTCAATGTAATCCACGCATTCCTCGCCATACCTCAGCAGGTCATCGTGTTTGCAAAGCCTGTAAAAATACGGGTACTCCACATGGGTCACCCCCGGAACAAGCGGACCGAATTTTTTCTTTTGCCGGATTTTGCTTCCGGTCAGGGAGAGGGATCCCATGGACCTTCCGTGAAAAGCCCCAAAAAAAGCAATCATCCTTTCGCGGCCGGTTTTATAGCGGGCGAGCTTAAAGGCCGCCTCCACGGACTCCGTGCCGGAGTTTGTAAAAAAAACTTTTTTCTTGAAATTGCCCGGTGCTAACGAGGCAAGCTTTTCGGCCAGGCGGACCTGAAGGTCATAATAAAAATCCGTGCCGGACATATGGATAAGTTCGGAGGCCTGATGCTGGATCGCACGAACCACCTTGGGATGACAATGTCCGGTGGCGGTGACGGCAATCCCGGCTGTGAAATCAAGGAACTGGTTTCCGTCCACATCTTCAATCCAGACACCCCGGCCGCGCTTGGCCACGAGCGGGTACGACCGCGTATAAGAAGGCGACATCACTTTGTCATCCCGCTTGAGAATGGCGCGGGCTTTAGGCCCGGGCAAAGGGTAGCGGATCTTTGGCTTCGGGATTTTAGACGCTTGCTTTTTAATTTTCTTTTTCATATTTTCCTTTTCCCCAGCAGAACCGCATCAAATTCAATCCAGATCAATCTGTGCTTTTTGAAGTTTGCCGCTGAAATCCACATAAACGCTTTTCCACTCGCTGAAAATATCCAGTCCCGCTTCCCCTGCTTCGCGGTGCCCGTTGCCCGTCTGCTTGATACCGCCAAACGGCATGTGAACTTCAGCCCCAATCGTCGGGCCGTTCACATAAGTAATCCCGGCCTGAATATCGCGGATGGCTTTCATGGCCCGGTTCACATCACGCGTATAGATTGATGACGAAAGGCCGTAGCGTGTGTCATTCAAATATTCGACAGCCTCTTCAAAACTGCGAACAGACATAATGCAGACCACGGGACCAAAAATCTCTTCCTGCATAATCCGCATCCGGGGATGAACGCCGGAAAAAACCGTAGGTTCAAAAAAAGCGCCTTTTTTTAGCACCCCTTTCACCAAACGTTTGCCGCCGCATTCAAGCTTCGCTCCTTCTTCAATTCCAAGGGCCACATACTCTTTCACGCACGCAAGCTGTTTTTCATTCACAAGAGGGCCCATCTCAACACCCGGGTTCAGCCCATTGCCGGCACGGATTTTTCTGGCTTGAAGAACAAAGCTTTTGAGGAACTCCTTGAAAACTTTTTGATGAACAAAAATCCGGCTGGTGGCGGTGCAGCGCTGCCCTGTGGTTCCAAAAGCCCCCCACAAAGCTCCTTCCAGCGCCAGCGCTAAATCGGCATCATCCATCACAATCTGCGCATTCTTCCCGCCCATCTCAAGCGAGCACCGCTTGAGCGAACGGCCTGAATGGCTGGCAACTTCCCGGCCAACCTCTGAAGATCCCGTAAAGGAAATCAAATCCACGCCCGGATGCTGAACCAACGCCGCCCCTGCAGAACCGCTGCCATGAACCAGATTCACAACGCCCCGGGGAACGCCTGCTTTTTCGAGAATCTCAACAAAGCGCGACGCACAGGCCGGCGTATCTTCCGCGGGCTTGAGGACAACGGTGTTGCCGCAAATAAGAGCCGGGAATGTTTTCCAGGAAGGAATGGCGACCGGAAAATTCCAGGGCGTGATCAACCCGCAGACCCCGACGGGGCGCCGCACAGACATCACAAATTTATTCCGCAATTCACTGGTGGAGGTTTTTCCGAAAAGCCGGCGGCCTTCACCGGCTGTGTAAACCGCCATATCAATGGCCTCCTGAACATCCCCCCGTGTCTCTTTGAGAACCTTCCCCATTTCGCGGGTCATGAGCCGCGCCAGTTCTTCTTTCTCATTTTCCAGAAGCTTCGCCGCTTTCATCAAAATGCCGCCCTTCTTAGGGGGCGGGACAAGACTCCATGCCGGAAAAGCTTCACGCGCGGAAAGGACAGCCTCGTGAATGTCTGCGGGAGTGGATTCAGGGAAAGACCCGATAATATCGGAAGGATCTGCGGGGTTGCTGCTTTGAAAAATTTTACGGTGGTCTGTTTTTACCCAAGCACCGCGAATATAATTACGGTAAATCTTCGCCATCAACGCCTCCCGGCAAAGAATGCCTTGTAAAACGGTCCTTAAACCGGACGCTTCCGGTTTTTACCCGCGCTTCAGCCAGTCTTCAAAAACCCGGATGGCCTGGTAATCCGTCACATCAAGCTTGAGCGGAGTGATCGAAACATAACCGTTCATCACAGCCTCTTCGTCACTTGTGCCATCCGTGTCATAGACTTCAATTTCGCCGGCCAGCGAATAAACACGCTTTCCGTCGTGTTCCTTTTCCTTCACAAACTCTTCCACAAACCGGGAAGAAGCCTGCTTGGTGATTTTCACGCCGCGCATTTTTTCAAAAGGAATGGGAGGAATGTTCACGCTCACAAGCGTTTCAGGAGGAAACGCGTTGGCCGCAAACCCTTCAATGACACGGGCCGCGATTTGAACACTGGCGCCGAAATCATCAAAAACGCGGCTGCAAAGGGAAAAGGCCGCGGCGGGAATGTGATTAATCACCGCTTCGCGCGCGGCGGAAATCGTTCCGGAATAATAGACACTGACACCTGTATTGGCGCCTTGATTCACGCCTGAAACCACAAGGTTCGGCATGAAATATTTCAGTTCGGAAACCGCAAATTTAATGCAGTCCGCAGGCGTGCCATGAACCTTGTAATGGTCAATCCCGTGATCACTGTATTCTTCAATGCGAAGCTTCTGGCCAAGAGAAATGGAGTGACTGCAGGCCGAGCGTTCACTGGCCGGGGCCACCACAATGGCATTCACGCCCTTCGGGACATTGCGAATCAGAGCCTGTATTCCAGGAGCGTCAATACCGTCATCATTCGTATAAATAACATTCATAAAACCCTCATACCTTCAGTGCGATGAATCATTTCTTATCAAAAACTAGTACTATTATAAAAACCTTACCAATTATAGCACATGCCGTAATGGGTCAACTCTATCCCCTGGGCGTTCACCCACTTCCGCAGAACGGGTGATTTGAAAAGACGGAATTCATGGGCCCTGCCTGAGGTAAAAGAAGTGATTTTTTTTAAATCGCGGTCCACAATCCCCGGGTGGCACATCACTTCGCTTAAGCCCGGAGGCAAGCCCCGAAGCGCCGTGAGAAGAGCGGTTTTTCTCCAGTAACCTTCCGGTTTCAAATCTCCTAAGAGCTGGTCTGAATGGCGCAATATTTTTTTGGGGTTCTTTTTCCCGCTCAGCAAAGAGCGTCTTCCCGGAAGCCGGAAAAGTTCGGCGGTACTGCGGAAGACCTCCCAATACAGCGGGTGATCATGAAGCTGATGATGCGTATCCAAATGCGTGGGAAGCCTTCCGAAAATTTTCTTAAAAAAAAGGATCTGATTTTGATACTCAAGGGCTAACTCCTTTTTCCCGGGAAGATCGCGGAGAAGACTGTCACGCTTTCGAAACATGCCGTTGTCTGACACAAGAGACGGTATTTTTTCCGGGGCAGAAACGGGACCGCCTAATGAAACATTCAGATGAAGGCCCACCCCCAGTTTTTTAGCGGCCTTAAAAGCCCGGACGGCTCCTGCCTCCCAGGGAAGATTCACAAGAAATGTTGTGCTGGTGACGATGCCGGTTTCATGCGCCTCCAGAATGGCGCGGCTGACCCCCGGCGTAAGGTTCGCGTCATCCGCGTTTACGATCAGCAGACGTCCGGTACTTTTCTTTTTCATGGGGTCACTGCCGTGATGTTCAGGGGATCACAATGACCACAGAGGCCATGGCGATTTCGCGTTCATGCGCAAGGGAAAGTTCGATTTTTGCGGCGGTGGAAAAGCGCAGTTTCTTTTTCAGCGCGGGAGAAAGCTGGATATACGGTTTTCCGCTTGGTTCTTTAAGAATTTCAATGTCTTTGAGGTTTTTTATTTTGAAGACAGGCGAGGCCGCCTTGCAAAAGGCTTCTTTGGCGGCAAACCGGGCGGCGTAATGCTCTTCTTTCATGCGCTTGGGCTGGCAGTAGGCCCGCTCATTTTCCGTAAAAATCCGGGAGGTAAACCGGGCGCCTTGACGCTTCAAGGCTTCCCGCATCCGGCTGACACTGGTGATATCAATGCCGTGGAAAACTTTCACGGTTTCTATCCGCGCATGACAAAATAAATAGCGGCACCCACAATCAGCAGAGAGAGGATATAAAAATTATTAAACCGCCAAAAATCGGCGATTTTTGAAAAAAATCCAGAACCGGACTTCTTCTTTCCGCTGGCGGGCTGAATCTGGAACCGAAGATTAAGAACCTCTTCCTTCCGGAACCTTAGAAAGGTTCCTCCGATTTTGTAGGCCTGCAGTTTTCCCTGGGAAATATATTGCTCCAGCTGCTGCTGCTCAATGGAAAGGTAGTTCTTTACTTCTTCAACGGTGAGCATGTTATTCATGCAAAAAAAACCATCCTTTAATTCGGAATTTCGGTACCGTAAACAAACGGGGCGCGGCAGCTACGATCTCACGCCCCTGCCACCGCGACTACGAGCGGACTTTTTCTTCCTGAATCCAGCGGTCAACAGCGGATTTACTGAAAAACCAGCCGTTGCCTTCCTGTTTCGCGGGAATCTTCCTCTTGTTTGCCCACTCTTCAACAATCCGGGATTCCACTTCAAGATACTGGGCAACATCCTTGAGCGTCATCGTGACATCCGAGGCTTCTCCGCCTGTCGGATTTCCGTTCAGCATGGAAATCTGCCCTTCCAAAATCGCGCCTTCGGTAACGCTGAGGCGGGGGGTGCGGATATTGCCGCGAATCACTGCGGGAGCGATCACCGAAACGCTTTGGGTCGCATCCACGTCACCTGTCACTTTACCCGCAATAATGATGCGGTCGCCGTTGATGTTGGCTTTCACTTTCGCATTCTCACCAATCGTCAAATTGCCGCGGGCATCCAGCTTCCCTTCAAAACTACCATTGATACGCAGATTAACAGGATCCTTGAATGAAATGGTGCCCTGCATACTGGCATCAACATCGAGGATTTTTTCTTCCACCTGTTCGTTTTTCTTGGCCATGTGCGGGTTCTCCTTGTGCTAGGGGTTTTTGCGGCGTGAGAATTATCCTTTTTTGGCGCGTCCCTGTAAAGGGAAAAGACGCTTTCGCTGCGGCGCTTTGACCTTTTTCTAACTTCTTGTAAAAACTTGGGATAGCCGCCGCCTTCTCCGGTGCCGGCAGATTCAAAAAGGGGTTCAAAATGCCGATAATAAAAGTCCCTAACTTTGGAGCTGAAATTGATTCGACCTCTACTCATCACGGGCATCACTTGTTTTTGGCTGGCCTCCATGGGTCAGCTTGTTTCCCGCGAATTTTTCTCGCTGACTCCCGTGAAATCCCCTTATGAAATCTTAACGGTTCAAGGGACTTCCCTTCGTGAAGAGTACCGCGGTATTTATCTGGGGGGAAACCTGATTGGTTTTACCAACACCGCTTTAGAGCAGTCCTCTCCGCCGAAGGAAAAGGATGCCTCCAGAGTTCTCCCGGAAACACCGCTTCCCGGGCCTGCAGAAAAATCAGAGGAAGCTCCGCCGTCATCCGATGGTTTTGAACTCCAGGCAGACTCCCCTCGAAGCCCGCAAGGAAAACCTTTCGAAACAGGCGGTTTCGAACTCCGCCAAAATACCTACATGACGTTTCTCTTTCTTGGAACAGAGCGGGAGATGCTGGTTCGTAGCAAAGCCCTGCTCAACGACCGCCTTGAACTCGAGGCCTTTCAAGTCAAAATGACCAGCAGCGGCTACTCCACCGACATCAAGGGCCGCACGGTTGAGAATCAAATAGAATTGGTCATTGAAAGCAAGGGCTCCGCGCCCATAAGAAAAAGTCTCGCGGTTCAGACGCCGCTCTTCTTTTCTGAATCGCTGCCCATGCTCTGGACACCCGAAAATTTGAAGCCGGGGAAACGCGGCACGCTGCGCGTCTGGAACCCGCTTCTTCTCAGTGTCAGCGAAATTGAGTTCCGGGTCAGTTCAAAACAGCGCCTCGATTGGGGTTCGGAAAGCCTGGAGGTATACACCGTCACCCTTACCGAAAATGGCGTCGAGACCCGCTACTGGTGTACTCAAGAAGGGGTTGTGCTGAAATACGAAAGTCCCACCGGACTCTTGATGGTCAAGCAGGATGCCTGGAAAATTTTTGAAGCCCTGCGGGAAAAAAGGAAAGCGCTGACCGATCTGCCCAATCTTTACTCCATTGCTTCCAATCTCGATCTTAAGAATCCGGAAAAAATCACAGAGCTCTTGATCCGGATCAAGACCCCGGAAAAGGAAGAAGAGAAAACTTTACGCCGTGAAAACCTCGAGGATCTCCGGGAGGTTCAACGCGGAAATTTTACCGATCCGGGTCTCCTGCCCTACTTACAGCCCGAGGAATACATCCAGTCCGAGGCGCCCGGAATCCGGAAGCTGGCTGAAGATCTGGCCGCGGCCGACAGCACCGTCCTGGGCGCATCCCGGCGCCTTCTTGAAGGCGTCCATGAATGGATCACACCCACTCCAACGGTCAGCATCCCCTCCGCGCTTCAGGTTCTGGAAATCAAAAAGGGCGACTGCAATGAATACACGGTTCTTTTTACCGCTTTGGCGAGAGCCCTCGGCATTCCGGCCAAAACGGTCGCGGGTTTGGTCTACCGCGACGGCCGTTTTTTTTATCATGCCTGGCCGGAAATTTATGCGGGCCGGTGGATTGGCGTGGACCCCACGTTCCTCCAGATGCCCAATGACGCAACCCATATCCCTCTTGTGGAGGGAAGCCTTGAAGACCAGGCCAATCTGATTCAAAAAATCGGCAAAATCAGCGTGGAAATCCTGAACGCAAAAGGGCCTGAAAAAAAGGAGCAGCGAGACCAATGACAGCCATGGTGGAATTCAGGGGTGTCCGGAAAGAGTATGGGAAGAAAACCGCAGTGCTGGGGCTTGATCTAACGATCCAAAAAGGAGAACTTTTTGTTTTGCTGGGTCCTAACGGCGCGGGCAAAACGACCACGCTCAAGATGCTGGTGGGCCTGCTTCGCCTGACTTCCGGAAGTATCTCGGTCGGCGGATTTGATATTGCCAAAGATCCTGACAAGGCAAAAAACCTCATCAGCTTTGTTCCCGATGTCCCCTATGTTTATGAAAAATTGACTCCCCGGGAACTTCTCCGCTTTACCGGGCAGCTCCGAAGTCTGGGCCGCAGACAAATCGAAGAACAGGGGGATGAACTTCTCCGTTTTTTCTCACTCGATCATGTCCGGGATGTTCTTCTGGAAGAGTTTTCGCACGGAATGCGCCAAAAGGCGATTCTGGCCTCCGCTCTTCTTCACAAACCAGAACTCTTGATCCTTGATGAACCGATGGTCGGACTTGACCCCATGAGCATCAAAAGCTTTAAGGATTTTCTAAAAAAGAAATGCGCGGAAGGCATGACCATTGTTTTTTCAACCCACACGCTTCCCCTCGCGCAGGAGCTCGCGGATCGAATTGCCATTTTGAATAAGGGGGAACTCGCGGGTCTGGGAACCTTGGAAGACCTTCAAAAGAAATTCGGAACACGGGAAAATCTTGAGGCCATGTTTCTCAGGCTGGTTGAAAAGGAAGAGGCCCCCGGAGCCGCCCGGCAAAAGCTTGCTTCTTCATGAAAACAACCGCCTCTCTCTTATTTCTCAAGTCGGCTTTATTCAAGAACGGCATCCGCCGCCTTTTTCAAAAATCACGTTTGGAATTTTTCACACTCCTTGTTTTCTTCGCGGGTACGGCAGCCGGCCTGTATCTCTTTTTTTCCTGGAGCCTTCATTTTTTCCAGTCCCAGGAACCTTTCGGCGCCATCCTTATTGATGAAACACTGCACCTCTTCACCTTGGCCTTGATGTCGATGCTTTTTGTGTCTTCCGCGGTCTCAGCCTACGCCTCGCTCTTCCGGTCCCGCGAAGTTTCTTTCCTGGCGGTTCAACCGCTTCCCTGGAACCGTATTTTTTTTATGAAACTGGGAGAAGTGATCTGGTTAAGCTCCTGGTCCCTTCTTTGGGTGGCACTGCCTTTTGTCATGGCCTACGGCCAGACCAAGCACGCTGCCGCGTGGTTTCCCCTGCTTTGTTTTGCCTACTTCACCCCCTTTATTTTTTTCGCAGGAACCCTCGGCACCTTAACCACAGTCCTGCTCATGGGCCTGCTCCCAAACCGGAAACGGCGGCGCATCGCTCTGGGCCTTGCCTTGTTTGCGGGTGTGGCTTTGCTCGCGCATATGCAGCCTGAAATCATCAAGGAACAAGGCTCTTTGGCAGGCGTTCTAAGCGGGTATCTTCCGCATGTGGCCATGGCTAAAAATGCCTTTTTGCCTTCCAGCTGGGTCGCGCACGGCATCATTGAAGCCGCTCAGGTCCGGAACTTGCGTACCCTGCCCTTCAGCGAAGCTTATTTTTACTTCCAGCTCCTGCTGTCAAACGCCCTCTTTCTTTTAATCCCGGCGGCCTGGGCAGGACGGCATCTCTACCCGGTTATTTTCTTTCGTGTTCAGGATCACGGCGAGGGAGAAAAACTCCGCCGCGCGTCAGGTTCTCCGGCCTTTGAAAAATTCATCGATAACATCCCTGGCGTGTCCCGTCCCGCACTTGCCCTTTTTGAAAAAGACGTCAAAACCTTTGTCCGGGATCCTTCGGAATGGTCGCAGATGGCAATTTTTTTCGGCCTCCTGGTTCTTTACTTCGCGAACCTTCGAAACCTGGAATTTCATATTCTCAAAGACATGTGGAAAAATCTGGTGTTTGTTTTAAATACCCTCGGGACCTATATCGTGCTTTCGAGTTTCAGCATGCGCTTCGTTTTTCCCATGCTGTCCCTGGAAGGCAACCGTTTCTGGCTCATCAGTCTTTCCCCGCTCCGGTTTTCAGAAATTCTCATGGAGAAACTTGTGCTCGGAGTTTTGCTTTCGGGGATTCTGACACTTCCGCTGATTGTTCTTTCGGGCGTGATGCTGGAAATGCCTGGAGAAAGAATTGCCTTAACGGCGGGCCTCGGTTTTTTTGTGTGCATAGCCCTGACAGGCCTGTCCGTGGGGTTTGGCGCGCTCTTTCCAAATTTCAAATCCACACACCCTTCTGAAATTATTTCGGGAGCAGGCGGCTCCCTTCTCCTGACCGCTCACCTTTCTTATCTTGCCCTGATTGGATTTTTTCTTGCCTTTTCCCAGGAGCCGCGCATGCTAACCTTTGTACTGGCCGCTTTGGGAAGCTTAATCACGGGCTTTGTACCGATTCAGGCCGGCATTCATCAACTGAAAAAAAGGGACTTTTAGCGCCCCCTTTCCGGGACCCGCATGATTCGAATCCGTCCGATTTCCGGATTTTTATTTATTTTTCTGTCAGGGCTTGCCCTCTCTCTGCTTTGGGGGGCCGCAAGCGGAGCCTCGGCCCAGCCGCCTTATCCCTCATCCCTTCTGCTGTCATGGGCCTTACGTCTCGGCGTGCTTTGCCTGGGATGCCTTCTTCCGCTCACAAATCCCGGCTTTATCCCAAAATTTCTGTCCATTGTTTCAGACCGTAAAAAAAAACTTCTCTTCCTTGTCTCGGGTGTCATCGCAATCGATATTCTTGCGCGCTTGACCACCCCTCAAATCGCCTTTGGAACAGGCCTGCTCGGTCCCGGGTATGGGCATGACGGCGCTGTGTACGGCTGGATGACGGAACACTTCGCCTGGTTTGAGCATTCGGTTCAGGCTCCTTTCAACGGCCGTATCTTGATGCCTTGGCTTGTTCACCTTTCGGGCCTTCCCGCCTTTTCAGGGTACAGGCTTTTCAACGGTCTTTTCTACTTTGCAAATGCCTGGCTTGTCTTTCAGCTGATGCGTTTTTACAAGGTCCACACGGCCGTGTGTTCCGCGGCCGTGCTTTTGTTTTGTCTCGTCCGCTTCTATGAAAAATTTTCCATTTACTACCCTGTCCTGACCGATATGGCGGGCCTGTTTTTTCTTCTCGCGGGCATCAACACGGCACTCCGGAAAAAAACTCTTCTCTTCACCCTCACTTTAAGCCTTGGGGTTTTTTGCCGTGAAAACCTTTTGGCACTGCTTCCTTTTTTTCTTATCTGCGTCTGCCGCTCGGACGCTCCCCGCGGTTCCAAACTCAAAACAGGGGCCTTTGTATTGCTTCCGCTTTTGATTTTTGCCCTCCTCCGGGCCTTCCCCGTTTTTAAGCCCGCGGAACCCGGTTCTATTACCGCGGCCTTGTCTTTTTTGACGGGATACTTTCAAGAACCCAGGCGATGGCTTGCCTTTCTACTCGCGCATGGAAACACGCTGGGCGTCCTTTTCTTTTTTCCGCTTCTTCTGTTCCGTCAAAGCCTGAATTTTTTCCGTCACCATCCGGAGTGGCTTTATTATGGCGGCGTGACTTTGCTTTTGTCGCTGGCGGGGGGCATGGATTATGACCGCTTTGCCGTGTGGCAGGCGCCGCTGGGACTGGTCCTCATCGCTGCCTCAACTGAAAAATTTTCTTTTGCCTTTTGGGGCGCCGCACTTTGGGTGCAATTTCTGATGACTGAGATTTGGAACCCCTGGCGCCCGGATGAAATGTTCTATCTGTCACGGTACAGCTGGTTTCCTCACAGTCAAACGCTGGAGAGGCTATTCTCTCTGCCGGACTCCTTTGATTATCAGGCCGCGGCAGCAGTCTTTTTTCTGTTTTCGCTTGCGGCAAGTTTTTTACCTTTACGGCTTCCCTCAGAGGCTAAAGCAGAAAACAAAATGTCATGACTCCATCTCCCAAAGTTTCTCCGGACACAAAACTTCCAGGCTGGAACCCAAACACGCTTTTCCTGCTGCTGGTCTTGATCCAGGCCTCGGTCTTCTGGTGCTTTCCCCGGATACCGACCAGTGACGGGCCTGTGCATCTTTACAATGCCTTGGTTTTAAAAAATTACTTTCTCCCGGAAAGCGCGGGCCTTAGGGAAATTTTCACTTTAAACCTTCTTCCCAATCCCAACTGGCTGATCCAGCCGTTACTTTCGCTCCTGCTTTTTGTCTTTTCACCGGACACCTCGGAAAAAATCCTGGCCTCTCTCTATGTCATCGGTTTTCCTTATGCGTTCCGCTACACCCTTCGCCAAATCCGCCCTTCTTCAGAATTTCTGGCTTTTCTTGTGCTCCCATTGACAACCCAGTGGCTTTTTTTTCTCGGACTGTATAATTTTTTTTACGGAACCATGCTCTACCTCGTGGTCCTCGGTTATTCGGAAAAGCATCACGGCTCACCCGGGAAACATCACACGTTTATTCTTTCACTTTTAATGGCGCTTCTCAGCCTGACTCATCTGGTACCCTGTCTCCTGGCAGCCTTGACGCTCATCACCCTTGAGGTCTGGCGGTTCCTGGCCGCGCGCGTTCCTGCGGCCTCGGGGGGAAGTGTCCGCACGGAACCAGCTCCCCCAAAGACAGGACGGCTTTTGACCTCGCTCGTGATCCCCGCTTTTGTGACCGGTTTTTTTCTGATCCGGAAAGGCACGGGAGAGGTTTTCGGCTTTCCGGATTACCCGGAAATGATGAAAAGAGTTCAAACACTCCTTTCTGCCAAGTGGCTTGCGGCTTTCACCCAAAGTGAGTTTGTTCTCTACGGACTTCTCCTGGTCATACTCCTGGCTTTCTTTTTTTACGCCTTCACTCAGCGCCGGTTCCATGCGGGCGTCAGGCTCTGGGGAGGTTTTTTTCTGGTTCTGTGCCTTCTTCTCGCCATCACTTTAGCCGCTCCGTCGGCAGCTTCAGGCGGGACCGTCATTTATCCCAGGACAGCGCTTTACATGCTTTTCACCCTTCTCTTTATTCTTTCTTTTGCATCCTATTCCCGGGAAGCCCGCCACTTGACCGCGCTTTTGTCCGTCTTTCTGGTCTTGGTTTTGACCGGCCTGCACATCGAAAGTTTCAGAAACCTGAATCAGATTCTCAAAAATTATCACTCCTGCGACTCCTCGCTTGAGCCCGGGACACTTCTGGTTCAAATCAATTTCCCTTCGGATACCCGCTCAGCCGGGAAAAGGGCCTGGGCGGAACGGCTGGATCCCTTTTATCACCGGATCATGGCTTCAGCTCATAAGAGCGGCGCTATCCCTCTCACTCTTTTCACGGCCCACTGGGACCATCACACGGTTTCTTACCGGAAATCCTGGGATCTCTACTCCCTTGTGGGTAAAACCCTTGATCAGGTGGAAAGAAATCCTCTGGAAGCGGATCTTTCCTTGTTTGAGCTGAAAACCGGACGCGCGATTGACAATATCCTGGTCTGGGACCTGGCTCCAAAAAATCTGGCTGCTGTCGGGAGATCTCCCCTCTTTCAATGGATCGAAAAAAACTACGCGCCTGTCTGCTCTTCGGATGCCCCCGGCGCACTTCGTCTCTACCAGCGGAAACGGGAAAAAATCGCCTTGGCTTCGCCCTCCTAAAAAGTGCTACACTCTTGAATCCCAAAATGGAGCGCTGAAAGCATGTCCCAAAAAGCCCCGTTCATTTCGCCGCTGGCCCATGTGGTCAACACCTCTCTCGGAGAAGGCTCCAAGGTCTGGCATTTCTGCAACCTCTATGACTGCACAGTAGGGCAGAACACTCAAATCGGAAGCTTTTCTGAAATCCGGAAAGGCGCCCGGGTTGGGGACCACTGCCGCATTCAATCGTATGTTCACATCCCGGAATCCTGCGTGATCGGAAATTTTGTTTTTCTAGGTCCCGGCGTGATTTTAACCAACGACGCCTCTCCGTCCGCGCTCAAAGCCCAGTCCGGACAGTGGCAGCTTGAACCGGTTAAAATTGAAGACCATGCTGTTGTGGGAGCCGGATGTGTGATTGGTCCGGGGGTTGTCATTGGAGCCAAAAGCTTTATTGGCGCGGGAAGTCTGGTGCTCAAAAGCACGGACCCTTATGGTGTTTACTACGGCCATCCCGCGGTTAAAAAAGGCGATCTCCGGGATGAGAAATTTGCCAAGCGCTTTCCGGAACTTTTTCCCAACGCTCCGGCTCCGCCAGCCTCATGAAAACGCTCGTCTCCCCGATTGTTTTTAATGAAATGCCGAGAGCGCTTACCCTCTGGGACAAATTCCAGGTGTCCCCCGCACGCGAAACCTGCGATTTTCTGATGATGAATGACGGTTCGGAAGATGGCTTTGAAAAGGCCTGCCTGGAAAGAAGCATTCCTGTTCTGAGCCATCCCAAAAGGCAAGGGGTCGGAGCCGCGATCCGTACGGTTCTTAAAGAAGGCCTTGCCCGCGGCTATGGCGCAGCGGTCATTATGGCCGGCAACACCAAAGATGATCCCGCGGAAATACCGCTTCTGCTGGAGCCTCTTCTGAAGGGCGATGCGGATTTTGTTCAGGGATCGCGTTTTCTCAAAGGCGGCCGCTACGACGGTCTTCCCTTTCACAGGCTCATCGCGACAAAATGGCTTCACCCTGTGCTTATGTCTTTCTTTTGCGGCCGGAAAGTCACAGACAGCACCAACGGTTTTCGCGCCCTTCGCCTCGCGGTGCTGAAGGATCCGCGCATTCAAATCGATCAGCCGTGGCTTGATCACTATGAACTGGAGCCTTACCTTTTATTCAAAGCCCTCACCTCGGGTTTCCGGTATCAAGAAGTTCCGGTAAGCAAAATCTATCCTGTAGGCGATAACATGCCTTATTCCAAAATGAATCCCTGGTGTGATTGGTGGTCCATTCTCCGGCCCATCTTTCTCCTGGGGCTAGGCCTTAGAAAGTAACACGATGCGGATTCCTCTTGTTGATTTAAAGGCTCAGCACAAACAGATTAAAAAAGAAATCGAGAGGACGGTTCTTTCGGTTCTCTCAGATCCGCGTTATGTCCTTGGCCCCGCGGTTACTGCGTTTGAAAAGGACTTTGCCCGCTACACCGGAACGCGTCATGCCGCCGGTACGGCCTGCGGGCTTGATGCTCTTTACCTGGCTCTGAGCGCCTGCGGCATTGGCCCTGGAGACGAAGTCATCGCGCCTGCCAACACTTTTGCCGCGACAACCTTAGCCATCCTTCGCACGGGCGCGCGCCCTGTCCTCACGGACTGCGACCCCATGACTTTTAATATTCAAACCGCGGGCCTGGAAAAGAAAATGACGCGGCGCACCAAGGCCATTATCCCCGTTCACTTGTATGGCCAAATGGCGGATATGCCCGCGATCCTTAAAACCGCGAAAAAACACAATCTTCGTGTGATTGAGGATGCTTCCCAGGCCCACGGCGCGGAATACCTTGGAAAAAAGGCGGGAAGTTTTGGAGACTTGGGCTGTTTCAGTTTTTACCCCAGCAAAAATCTTGGGGCTTACGGGGACGCGGGCTGCGTGGTCACAGACTCGGGAAAGCTGGCGCGCGTTATTAAAACCCTCGGAAATTACGGCTCACAAGTGAAATACCGTCATGACCTTAAGGGTGTGAACTCACGGCTTGATTCGGTCCAAGGCGCAGTGCTCCGGGTGAAGCTGAAATACCTGGACCGGTGGAACGAGGCAAGAAGAAGAGCTGCGGAAATTTACAACGAGGCCTTTCAGAAAATCCCCGCCGTGGCCACCCCGAAAATCATGAGCGGGATGACCTCTGTTCATCACCTTTATGTGATCCGGGTTCCTCAGCGCGACAAGGTTTTAAACCATCTTCTCAAAAAAGGAATTGGCGCCGGAGTTCATTACCCGGTACCGGTTCATCTCCTGAAATGCCACAAAGACCTGGGTTACCGCCGGGGTGATTTCCCTCACGCTGAAAAAGCCGCGCAGTCCATTCTCTCGCTTCCGATGTTTCCAGAAATCACACCCGGGCAGATCCGGCAAGTGGTTCAAGCTGTTGCCTCGGCGCTGGAGTAACGGGCACAACGCCCTCTGTTTCCAAGTACCGCCGGAGCCGTGCTGTGAAAATTTTTGAAAAAAAGTCCGCCCCCTCCGCATTCAAATGCCTGACATTGACAAAGTAGCGGGAATACCGGGTGAGCCCCAAAGACGAAAAGTCCCAATACACGCCTTGAGCCCGGTGAGCCTCGCCTCGCAGGGTTCCCTTAATCTCCGCCGCATTTGAAACATAGTCATGAATCCCCTGATGTTCGGGCGCATAAACAACGATCAATCTTGCGGAAAGATTTCTGATCTCTGCCAGGAGATCTCTGAACTCCGCTTTTCCCTGCTCAGAAATCGGCCCCTCAATACGGTAGCCGGAAACGGCTTTGAGAGAATCTTCAAACCCTTGCGGCGACAGACTTTTACTCGGGCTAAATCCTTGAACACGTTCTGCTCTCTTTTTTCCCAGGTATCCTCCCACGGCAAACTCCAGAAACTGCCGGCCATAAAGGTATCCGCTGTAGAGAGGAATAAACCGGTGCTTCCAGCAGTTTTTATCCATGGCGCAATAGCCTTGGTAGACTGTCTTTTCTCCAAGATACGGAAGATACTGAATCGGATTGTAAATTTTCCCGGGGCTGTCCGGCCGCGGGATGAAAGCCCGGACGTCAGATTCCAGAATCACCAAAAGAGGGGCTCGATTCCGGGAAAGATACGTTTTTAAAAGAAAATGCTGGGAAAAGACGCTGCCGCCGTTCAGCCCCAGGTTGTAGCACGATTTTCCAGGCCAGGCTCTTTCAAGAATCCGGCAGTCGAAATGCGCCAGCGCCCGGGAAGATCCTAAGACCAGAATGTCCGCGTTGATAGCAGGGCCGGTCACATCCTTCCAAACCTGAAAGGACGGTTCGCCGAAGAACTTCATGCCTTCCAGCAAAGCAAGATGCTCCCCCCATGCGGCGGCAAAAAGCAAAAGCATGCCGATGGCCCAGCCTTTTCTTTTTTGAATCATGGCCTGCATGTCTCGCACAAAATTCCTCTAAAACTGAAAGTAAATGAACTGCTTCGGGTTCGCATTGCCGCTATAGAGCATGAGATGGAAAAGGGCAATATAGATTGTCCAGCGGAAAGCCAGCGGAAGCCGGGTAAGGGCTTCCGGCACACCTTTCGCCTTCTCAAAAATTTCCAAGACGAACAGCGGGAGAAGAATGAAGAACAGGGGTTTGATCAGAGCAAACCCGCTCCCTGCCGTTAAAGAAAAAAGACTCCGGGTCATCTCCAGAACCTGCGAAAGGGAATGCGCGCGGAAAATAAGGAATCCGTAAGCGGTAAGGGCAAAAAACAAAGCTCGGGCCAGCAGTCCTTCGGGCACCGGCCTGGACGGAAACAGAACCCCGACTCCGCGGTACAGCACCAGCAAGAGTCCGTGATAAAGCCCCCAAAGAACAAAAGTCCAGGCAGCTCCATGCCAAAGCCCTGCCAGGGTCAAAGTGATGATAAGAACCCCTGCCTGCCGGACACGGCTCCCCTGATTTCCACCCAGCGGGATATAAAGGTAGTCACGAATCCATTCGGAGAGGCTGATATGCCAGCGCTGCCAGAACTCCTTCGGCCCTGCCGAGAAAAAAGGCTGTTTGAAATTCACCGGAAGGTCAAACGCCATCATGCGTGCTAGTCCCCGAGCCATGTTCGAGTAACCTGCAAAATCCCCGTAAATTTGAAACGAAAAAGCGGCGGCACCGAGTGCGGCTTCCGCCGCGGTCCAGGGGCCTGCCCGGTCGAAAATGGAATGGACGATACCCGACAAGTGATCGGCGACATAAATTTTTTGAAACAGTCCCAGAAAAAAAAGAAGGCATCCGCTTTGAAAGCCTTCAAAGGAAATTTTTCGAGGACGGGTGATCTGCGGTAAAAGCTGGGAAGCACGGCTGATCGGCCCGGCCAAGAGCTGCGGGAAAAAGGAAACATAAAGGGCAAAATCAGGAAAGCGGCGTACGGCTCGCCACTTCCCGCGGTACACATCCACGCTGTAACTTATCGATTGGAAGGTGTAAAACGAAACACCTGCGGGAAGAATGACTTTCAGAAATACCGGGTGCGACTGAAAATGAAAACAAGCCAGTAAATCCGCCAGACTTGCCGAAAAGAAATTGAAGTATTTGAAGAACCCCAGGATCCCTAAATTCGTAAAGAGGCTCAAGCCCAGAAAAAACCGCCGCAAGCCCCGGGAATCTTCCATCTGGATAGCGGAAAGATAGTCCACGGCGGTTGAAATCAAAAGAAGTACGGCAAACCGCCAGTCCCAGGCGGAATAAAAAACATAGCTTGCCGCCAGGAGAAGGAGGTTCTGCCCGCGCAGCGGTAAAAAGAGGTACAAAAAATAAACGGTCAGAAAAAAAAGAAGAAATGGAAAAGTGTGGAAAAGCATAAGCCCGCCGTTTTTTCCGGGATCCCCGTGGGTTCAGCTGGACGGTGAGTTTAAGGGCGGGTTCGGAACCTCCTCATGGTGCGTTGAGGAAGGAACCAGCCTTAGAAAAAGCATGAGCAGCACACTGGCGGTCGCGGCCATGGTGGCGCCCATCAAAAAAGAGGCCTGAGATCCATAAACCTGCCACACAAAACCAAAAATCAGACTCGCCGGAAGGGCCGCTGTTCCGACAATGAAGTAATACCAGCCAAAGGCCTGCCCTTTTCCTGAGTGACCGGCATAATCTGCTAAAATCGCACGCTCACCGCCTTCGGTAAACCCGTAGAAAAGTCCATACGCGGTAAAGAGAATCCAGGCATGCAGCGGACTTTTCGCAAAAGCAAAGCCGGCATAGACCAGCGTATAAACCATCCAGCCCATAAGAATCACGCGCCTTCTTCCTAAGCGGTCTGACAAGGCGCCGAAAGGAAGCGTTGTCAGGGCCTTCACTAAATTTAAAACAAGCCAGAGCATCGGCATTAAGGAATGCGGAACACCCAGCTCGGCGGCCCGCAAAAGCAAAAAGGCATCCGAGGAACTGCCGAGAACAAAGAGGAAAAGAATCGCGAGGTAAATTCTGAGTTTTCCTGAAGGCGGCTTTAAAGAGACAGGCTGTTTGGCACTGCGCTGCCGTTCCGGGGAAACTTCCCGGACTTTCCAGGCAATTAGAAAAACGCCGAGGATGCCTGGAACGGCCGCAATTAAAAAAAGCTGTCTGAGATCCTTGACCCAGAAAGCAAGAAGCAGCGATGCTAAAATCGGCCCTGTCACCGCTCCCGCATGATCAAGGGACCTTTGAAGGCCGTAAGCCTTTCCTCGGTGCTGCGCGCTTACGGAATCCGCGATAAGCGCGTCCCGGGGAGAAGTGCGCACCCCTTTACCGATCCTGTCCGCAAAGCGGACAAATAGAACGACCCAGGGATTCCAGGCAAAAGCCATCAGCGGTTTTGAAAACGCGGAAAAACCATATCCGGCCAAAACCAGTTTGCTGCGGTCCTTGATACGGTCCGCCCAAAGACCGGAAAGGAGCATGAAAAAAGCCGCCGTTGATTCCGCAACGCCTTCCACCAACCCCAGAAAACCCTGCCCTGCTCCAAGCACCTGGGTGAGAAAAATCGGCAGCAGGGGAAAAATCATATCGCTGGAGACGTCGGTCAAAAAACTCACGACGCCAAAAATAAAAATGTTTTGAGGGATTCCGTGGAGGAGGTGCTTTTTCTTATCCATGAAGAGACAAATTACATGAAAAAGCGCGGAAAGGGAAGCCTTCCGGCATCAATGGCCGCCGCGGGAGGCCGCGGCTCTGCGGAGGCGGTCCATGATCGCACGCCCGAGGCCGGTTTCGGGAACAGGCTCCGCAAAAATGACGTCAGCGCCGCTTTCATCCAGGCGGTGGAGCGCCGCAAATAAATTCTGCGCGGCTTCATTAAGAGAGCCCTTCGGAGAAAGGACTTCGCAAGCCTTTGCGGAAATTTTTTCCCGGGCGTTCTTCAGAAGAAGAATTCCCGCGCTGGAAAGTTTGGGGTGCTTCACTATTTGATCCAGGGAAAGAATCCTCAAGGGAGTCCTCGGGGCATAATGCTGCTCAAGCTGTCCGGGAGCCGTGGGTTTTGTGCCGGCTTCTGGAACTTCGAGAAAGCCGATGACGCGTTCAATTTCTTCCACGGGAATTCCTCCGGGCCGTAAAAGCGCGGGCTTCTCTCCGGACACATCCACAATCGTGGATTCGACCCCCGTTTCACAAACGCCCCCGTCAAGAACCATAGCCACCTTATCTCCCAAAGAAGCTTCGACATGCTGGGCCGTGGTGGGACTTAGAAAACCAAAGGGATTGGCACTCGGGGCGGCAATAGGAAATCCGCTCTCCCGGATCAGGGCGAGCGCCACGGGATGAGCAGGTACCCGGATCGCCACAGTCGGCAGCCCTGACGTCACGAGGTCGGGAATATTATTTTTACGCTTCAACACAAGGGTCAGTGGACCCGGGCAAAAAACCTCCAGAAGCTGTTTTGCCTGTTCAGAAACAAACGCAAATTTTTCAACTTCGGAGCGGTCCGCGACATGAACAATCAACGGATCAAAGAAAGGACGGTTTTTGACTTCGAAGATTTGAGCAACGGCGGCGGGGTTCAGCGCATTCGCCCCCAGGCCATAGACCGTTTCAGTCGGGAAAGCAACAAGTCCGCCCTGTTGAAGAATCGCAGCGGCTTCCCGGATATTTTCAGGATTTGCTTTTCGCAGAGTCATAAAGGGTCAGGACAGTCTGGAAATAAAAAAGGCTGGCAAAAGCCAGCCTTTTTTAAACTTGCTCAGCCGGTTTACGACAGGCTGTTGATTAAAAATTACGTCCCCAAGGGGATTTGAACCCCTGTCGCTAGAATGAAAATCTAGTGTCCTAGGCCGAGCTAGACGATGGGGACATAAAGGAGGTCTAATGGGCCCGAATAAGAGGGGGTATTATACTGATTTCGTCCCGGGAAGCAAAGGCCATTTTTGGGTCTTGTTTAAGCCGCGGCAGCGATGCGTGCCTGGGCCGCGAGATAGGTCGAAACCGCCTGCACCACGGCCTGGAAATTCTGCGGGAAAAGGCTCTTGGGATTCAGGACGTGGAAATAATCCTCCGGCTGTTTTCCAAGCGCCATGGCCTGAAGAACCGTGATCACGGTGGATGCAAAAAGACCCGGATCAGAAACCGCAGCCGGATCGAGGCTGAAAAGATTCAACCCCCGCCGTTTCGGAAAGCTGTTAAAAACATCTTCTTCCCCAAGCAAGGCGTGATGGTCGGAGGCATTCAACCGGGATTGGGGAACAGAAGCGAAAAGGGCGGCACCTGCCCCGGCCCTCACCTGAAATTGTCCGCGTTTTAACTGAATCCGTTTTTCGGCTGCCAGATCCAAAATCTGTCTTTCGAATTTTTTCGCGCCCGCTTCATCCAGGGAACTCATATTCAAATGCAAGG
The DNA here is from genome assembly GCA_964434115.1 of uncultured bacterium. GTDB lineage: Bacteria > Omnitrophota > Omnitrophia > Omnitrophales > Aquincolibacteriaceae > ZLKRG04. The sequence goes on along the minus strand of CAYSSX010000003.1, from coordinate 69,597 downwards.
CCCCGTTCACGGAAGCCACTACGGCCAGCACGGGCAAAAAGCCTGTCAGATCTTGAGGGACTGCAGGCATTTGAATGTGCACTTCCGCGGACAATCCCGCGGCTCCCTGATCCTCGGCTGCGCGCATGGGGAGTTCCGGAATTTCTGACAGCATTTTCTGAAGGGCTTCATCCTCAACCCCCGAACGCTCAAAGAGCCCATTCTCCTGCATCACTTGCCGGGCAACCCACTTCTGAGCCGCCTGCTCACGGGAAAGCTGTCCTGTTCCGGAAAGATCGCCTTCCACGGCCACTTGATCCGGAAGACGTTTTTCAACTTCCGCCACGGAATAAACCCCTCCCAAATTACGGGAGGCATCAATCACAGAAGCCTGAACGTCAGAACCAAAAAGGCCGGGCAAACGGAGAGAAAACACCGGGCTTATGGTTTCAGCCAATGTTTGTTTCCATCCCTGCGTCGAGGAAACATCCGGGGCCTCTGCCAGGCGAAGTTCATTACGCGCCATGAGTTCCTGCCTTTCCTTCAAATTCCGGAATGTCTGAAAATCAGAACTGGCCACAATCTTCGCCTCAATACGGTCTTGCAGCATGGTCGCGACAAGGTTCATCTCATCCAGCTCAGGAAGATCCCCGGCTTCCATCCGGTCAATCAATGTTTTCATGGATGCCGGCTTATAGCTGGATCCCAAGTCAAAAACGTGTTCCAGATCCGCGGCTTCAGTCATCCGGATCATTTCAAGAAGTTCAGGGATTTTATTGGTGGGCGCAACGAGCTGCATCTTACGCCCGTGATAGATTTCAAGCGCCATGGCGGCAAACAGCATGCGGGCGGATCCGCCCCACTGGCCTTCAACGGTCAGATGAAGTCCTAGCTCACGCGCAGTCCCCTCAAGATCCGCTATAGCCTTCACAAGTCCGGGGTGCAGCTTGTTCATCTCATCATTGGTTTCTTCGCGGGACTCAAGTACTGACTTCTGAAGGTCATTCGTACCGATTCCAAAAAAAGGCTTGGCCTCCGCAACCTGATGCTGCGCAAGGACAGCCTTCATAATGTCGCTGCGCTGCTCAACAGCCGAAACCTCTTCGAACATGTATCCAAACCGGATTTTGCTCAAACTCAGAGTGACTTTCTTTCCAAAATCAGGGCCAGCCACCTTGGCAAAATCAGCGTCGGACTCTTGCCCGAACTGCTCCTCGTGCGGCTTCATTTCGGGCTTACTTAGAAGCTGATTCCTGAACCAGTCGAGCCCCTTCTCAAGGGCTTCGGTTTCCAAAGCATTAATATCTGTGATCCACCCGTGCCGGCGCACCACGGCCGCTTCTACCTGAATCAGAGCTTCTTCTTCAAGTTCACGGATAAGCTCCTGGCGCGCTTCATCAAAAAGCTTCTTCAACGCTTCTACCTCTTCCACTTTCAGCAGATTTGGGAGCAGAATCTGTAAGTTGTTCTTCTGCGCGCGGAGATAAGCCCGGTAAATCGCCTTGATCTGCATTTTTCCGAATTCACGCTGATTGCGGAATTCCTCCCGTTCGTCCAGGTAAAAGCGAATGTTGGAATGCGTCTTGAGAATACCCTCGATTTGTTCCTCGCTTTTTCCTTCCACAAAAAACTTCGGGCGTTTATCTCCTTGAACATCATAAAGTCGGATCGTCAACGGCGCTTCAGGATCGGAAAACGGCAGAAGCATTTCTTCGATTGCAAGGCTGAGGCGCATTTCGTCGAACTCAATGCCCGCACGGTCCATTTCTCCCATCAACTGCTCAAGCCGGAGCAGTCCGATCCCCCGGGCTCCGAATTTCTGGAATCTCGGCTGATCGCCGTCGCGCTTCAGGTAATCCAAACGTGATTCATCCGCCCAAAAGTAGAACGGTCGTCCATTGACAAGAGCCGGCAGAGACACGCGCGGAAGGAAATACTCATCCAGGTATTTGTAAACCTTGCCGCGTTCGATCATATCGCGCTGAGTTTCCGAGTTCGGGTTCACGACAGCGATTCCTTTTTTGCCGTCCACCAGAACGAAGTCTCCGTCTTTGAGGTCCTTGAAATCCATTTTACGATCTTCAAAGTCGAGTGCTTCAATCGGAACAATGCCCTGGTCTTTTGAAAAAATAAACCAGTGCGGTACCCGGCCGGGCGCGTCATCCGGAGCGAACCGTTTGAGCGTCGCAATTGAGACCACTCTTCCGCGCCCCTTGTTCCTCATCATCAGCTCGGCAAAATCGGCTTCATGCCGGATCTTCTCCGCGAAAACCACAAGGTTCTTGTCGCCTTTCCGCTTCACGATGCCATACTGGCTGACGTTGTAAAACCGCATCAGGAAATCAAGCTGCTCAGTGGGAATATCTTTATACCGCTCCGATCCCTTTTGACTGAAAAATTTCGCGATACCATAGTCCAGCGTGCGGCCGCGCTCCCGGATTTCATACGTAACCAGGGTTCTGAGTTCTTCCAGAAACGCTTTTAGATCCTCAGAGGGATTTGGGAAAAAAACCAGGGTGTCCCTGTAAACGGCTTCAAACCGTTCAAGCTCGCCGCGCCGCTTCTTTTCCTTTTCCGCAGGCAGGTCTGACGAATCATAAATAAAATCATACGTGTCAAATTCGTCGCGAATCCCTTCCAGGAGAGATCTCTGTTCTTCAAAAACTTTGATGAGTCTTGAACCGACAAGGGTATCTCCGCCTGTTTTACGGCTGTCGTCCACCATCTTTTTTAAGCGCTCCAAGCCCGGCTCGACCTTCTTTTTGATGACCTGATTAATTGCAAACTGGGCCCTCTTCCCCTGTTCAACAACTTTCAGGATCTCCGGCAGTAGGTCATTGGTGAGCATGGCGCGCCGTCCGTCCGCTATTTGGCGTTCCGTATGGATCAGCTTTTTGACCCTGTCTTTTTCATCTTCTCCGTAATCCTCGGGGGAAATGTGCAGCCCATACGGCAGTCGAAGAATGATTTCAAAAACTTTCGCGAGTACTTGGTCTCTCTCTCGATCAATGAAGAGTTTTTTCCTCGCCTCTTCATCGAGACCGCTTTCAACATACACAAGCTCTTCACGGTTTTCCAAAGCGGGGAGAAGCCTCTTATCTACGATTCCTGCTGCCGTCGTTAAATCCAGATCATCACCGGATTCTTCTTTAGCGGCCGCCAGCATTTCCTCTTTCACCGTTCGGAGCGCCACTTCCGCTTTGATCTCCTGGGTCCGTATCACCTCCATCGCACGTCGAACCATTAGCTCCACAATATCCAGCGCATCAGGGGAATAGCTCCGCTCTTGAAGCTCGCCCATAATCTGCATCCAAAGGGTATCCAAAGTTTCAAGCTCATTGTGTATTTTCTGGACCACGACCTTTTCATCATCATAAGGCCTCTTCAGAGACGTGTTCATTTGACGCTGGGACGGACGCCAAAAAACCAGCTCGCCGGCTTCTACTTTCAGCATTTCAGGTGAAACGCCGTTCAAACGCACGTTTTGGGGAGCGCTGGCTTGTTCCGCGCGCAGCTCAGAGCGCTGCACTGTATAGGTTTTTGAACTCTGTGTCGCATCCAGCGGAATTTTGGGAATGTCTTCTGACAGGCGCGTGAAACGAAGTCCTGCAAAAAAGTCGTACGGCAGCGGTGTGCCTTTCAGGGTAATTCCATAGATCTCATAACCTGGATTCAACGACTCAAAGAAAGCTTTCGTATCCACTCTTTCCTGCGTCTCGGGATCCTTAATACTCATGATGTCCAGATCGGTTATGAACTCTCCTCCGATATTTAATTTTCTGGAAAGACGGTCAATCACTCCGGGGATATTTCTCATGTACTCCATCACAGCCTGCGTCATGACAATGACATCAAATGTGGAATTCTCAAAAGCGCCAAGATCATAGTCAAGATCCGCAGCGGCGAAACGGCCTCTGATAGTATCCGCGATGACCGCAGCCTCCTCAGGGCTGATATTGCCCATGAATTTCTCCAGTTCTTCTGCAGAAAAAAGCAGGTCTTCCGCACCGGACGAAAAGAACTCAACATCGGGCCATTTTTTTTCACCCTTTTCGTCTCTCTGGTTTATCAATTCGGCAGGCACAACTCCGCGTCCGACCTCTAAGAGGAGCACTCTGGGTTTAGTTCCTGGCGCTGCGCGTTTTACCGCGTTTGAAATCGCCGTGCTCACGCGGCCCCCATGCATTTCATCAAGAAATGCAAATCCACGGGTGACATTCTCTTCCAGTATATAGGGGTTCCCTTTATCCGATCTCAATTCTGCGCGGTTGCGGGGGCGAAGGTCGTTAAGAATGCCTGTCCGGTCAGAGAGATAAGCATAATCTGTCTGAAATGCCGTTTCCGAAGGACGGATCACGCCGGCCCCGAGTTGAAGCAGAGAAAGATATTGAGGAATCCGGTCATGCCAGTCGTTTTGAGCATTGGCAGCACGGTTGGACAAGGTCTTAAGAAGGCCGGGGTCGCCAGCCGCTGCATCAAAAGCCGCTGCGAGCGTTCCTCGAAGGGCTGCGCCGGTAAAATCTGTAAACAAAAAGCCGTTGCCATTATCGGGATGATCAAAATAATTAATCAAGGTTGCGGCAATCCCCCCCACATTTCTTGCCACCACAGGCGTTCCCGACGCCAACGACTCCAGCTGCGTAATGCCCCCTGGCTCATAGCGGGAAGGCATTAAAAAGAATCGGCTTGCCAGCATGACCTGAAGGGTTGTGGCTCCCGGAATGAAGGTGTATTCCCCCCGGATTCTGCCCGGATATTTCTGCTCAAGTTCACGGGTCAAATCCCGCAGCCGCTCCGCCGTCCCATCCCCTTCTGCAACAGGCCCGCCCAGAAAAATCTGAACTTTCGGATTCATCTGGAGAAGGCTTTCCAGAACCGTCACTCCATTTTCCGTATCCGTCAAAAGCTGAATGCCTTTCTGCTCGGCAACGCGTCCGATCATCGACAAAAAGATCGCATCTGGGTCTTCGGTAAAACCGAAGTCTTTCTGAGTTTTAACAAGCGCCGAATTCTTATAGTCCCAAAGATTTTTCAAAAAGCCTTCATCGGAATAGTCTTCCATAAGCCCTGGAAGTTCGAGGGCCTGACGGGCCTCTTCACCCTTTTTCCAGAATGTTTTCCGGGCCGCCGCTTCATCAATTCCATTACTGATTCCAAACAGAATTTCTTTCAGCGGATTGAGAATAGTGTCGAGACCTTCCCCTGCTTCAGGGGTGAGCATCTGCTCGGCATACGGACGGCTCACCGTCAGAATGGAACGGTTGACGTGCTCCATGGCGCTTGAAGTGATGTTGAGGAACCGGTCATCATTGGGGTCTGCAACATCTTTGTAGAAGTCGTGCTTGAGTCCAAGAAGCGGCCAGAGATCCAACCCATATTGATTCGTAAAAACACGCCCCTGATAGTCGCGCCCGTAATTGTGAATCATATGAACCGTGCCGACATCCTTGAGAAGGGGGTCTTGGGAGTAACGCGGATCACGTTGAAGGAACGTCGGGATTAACCCGGTGACCCAGTCATTGGAAATGATGAGCTGCGGGTCAACGCCAAGCGCCCTGTTCTGAACCACTTCAAGCGCGGCCCGGGACAGAAAGACAGCGCGCCTTAACTCTTCGGAAGACGGGACTTTTGCGTAAAGCTTGTCAGCAAGGCGCGGGTGTCTGAGGAAAAGGTACCGGACGCCTTCTGCTTTGGCTTCATAGACCCGGCTTTGAACTGTTCTTTGAAAGGTCCGGATTTTGTCATCGCTCAAACCGGTCATGTGCGTTCCCGAATCATAAATGGGGCCAAAGGTCATTCCGATCTCAGCGACGGGGTCGGCCTTAATGGGAACTCTTTCCCCGCTTTCTGTCATGAAACCTTTTTCGATCAAAGCTTCTGCGGATTCATGCTTCTTACCTTGATTGTCTTCATAGAGAGGCGTGATGACCGTGACTGAGACACCGCTTTCTGACAAAGCCTTGGCAAGGCCCTCAATGACCTTGGCCAAACCGCCGGCAATCGCATGAGGACCTTCAGGAGCTACAAAAACAATCTCTCCAATGCCGAGCGTTTCTAATGCATGCAAAGCAGGAAGCGCCCTTTCCTTGAAAAACGGATTCCAGACTTTACTGTCCTCTTTCAGACGGCTGTGAATCTGAGAAAGAACCGTTCGGAAGCGCGGGACATCTTTGACTGCGTCGTAAACAATTTTTCCCATGCCCCGCATTTCTTCATCAACCACGAGACGGTGGATCACAGTGATGAAGCTGTCATACGGATTCGTGTCAATAAGGCTCTGCCGGATCTCCTGAATGGCTTCCTGTTTTTTAAGATTACGCCGGAGGTCTTCAAGGACGGTTTTCGGAAGAAGGTCAATCCCCATCACAGCATCATCACCTCGGTTTTTTCCCTGCCAAACCCGCTCTCCCGTCACGCGGTTCTGCGCGTAGGCTGTGACTCCGAACTCACCGATACGGCCGGGCTGAATCACCTTTGATGCTTTATAAATACCGCCGCCGAGATCTTCGATGTCCCAATTTAGAATTTCGTGATCCGTCCAATCCAGCGGGCCTTGCGTATAGTCTCCCCAATGAAAAAACATTTCTGATTTTTCAAGCGTGGCGGCATCTGTCCGGAAAGTAATTTCAACTTTTGCGGAATCACCGGAAACCGTCACCACAGGACGGGATGTAAATTGGAGAGCTTCCGAATAGGTTTTTTCTGATGAACGAAGTTCAGATCTGGCACCAATCTCGGTTTCCAAGACTTTGATCAAAATCCGCCACTGTTCAAACTCACGAACCAAACTCTGTTTCAGACTCTTCCGGACCTCCTCCGCAAATCCCAGGCTCACCTGCCGGAGAAGTTTTATCATAGCCCCCTGAACATCGACATAACTGCCCGTTTCAAAGGTGCGCAGCGCTTCGTCAATATCAGCCTGTACGGCCAATGCATATCCGGGTGTATAGCTCAAGGTTTGGGCGGCCGCGTCAAAACGAACATCGCCCGAATCATCAGCAGCAAGATCATCTCTGAAAACCTGCAGAACTTCGGGATCGTCAAGAATGTCCTGAAGGACTTCCAACTGTTCGCTGTCCTCGGTTAAACCTGACAGATCTGCTATTTTTGTCCGCTGCTCAGCCGACAGTGTCCGGGTGAATGCCGATTTCAAGATCCGGCTGACAAGCAGTTTTAGCGTTTTAACTCCTTCGGATGTTTCGATATCCAATTTTCCAACGGCGTTCAAAAGTGTACTGTCAAGGCTCTCCGTCTCTGTGCTTATTCTGAGCTCCGAACGCTGAGCGGGCTTCACGATCGCAGATCCGGCAAGGGCAAGACTGCTGTGTTTTGCATCCCGGCTTTTTTCTATAGCCTGAACAAGATAATCATCTTTCGAATCGAGATATGCCGCGCCCCGCAGAAAACTCACAACAATAATATTCGCTTGGGTAAGACTCAGAACTTCAGCGTCAGCGGGTCCCCGCAAATCAACATAAACAGGCTTCATCCATTTTTTCAGCAAATCGACGGCAGAAAATTTAAAGCCGATCTTTTCTCCCGATTTCAACCGTTTGCTAAGCGTTGAGCGAAACGGGAAAGAGGCTCCAGCTTCCGTTTCTGGAGAATACCGCCATGTTTCGGCAGGCCCAAGAGCCCCGGTATTTCTGTCCTTTGAATACAGCCACGCTTCATTGAGATAATTGTCTTCATCGTTGTAACCAAATCCGCCCATAGGGTCATCGTAAAGAAAATCAAACAAACCGTTTTGAACGAGGACTAAATTCGCCAGGTCATAATCATAGGCTTCAATTGAAACATTCCAGCTCTCTGCCCAAGCCTGGAAGGTCCCAATCCCTTCTTTTGACGATATTTCCCGCTGGTGAGCCTCGTAATATTTTTTCAATCCATAATAAACAATCATGGCCAGCGTATAAGGCTCTTCTCCGCTGGAAGTTCCCAAGCTTTTTACCGTAACGGATTTGTCGCCTGTAAGCGTTTTCTCTTCAATGAGCTGGTCCACAAACCTAATGGTCGAAGTCTGATCAAACCGGAAAAAAGCCGTCGTAGCCCTTTCAAAATCTGCGGTTTTTGAAAAGGCCCGGAGAATATCCGCCGCAAAAGCGCTGATTTCGGCAGGGTTAGCAGAAAGATTCGTTTCCAAATAGGCTCTGAAAGATGTTTGGCCGGATGCCTGGGTCCGGGCACTTATCACCCCCTCAAAAAACTGCGGGTACTCATAGGGGAGTTTGTCTGCGCGGACGGCCTTAAAAACAGCGGCAGCCTGCGCGCTTTTTTCCGGCGAAAGCTTTTCATACACAAGCCTCAGAAACTCCTGTTTCAAGGCCGCTTCATCGGCGGTAGCCGCTAATAAGGTCTGGATTTCAGGCGCCAAAGAATCCATCTCAAGACCGCGCAATTCGGATCGTGCCGCGTAAGTAAGGAGAAGAATTTCTCTGGAACTGTCATAGAGTTTCCCGGAAAAGATTGCGCCTTCGATGCCCGGCGAAAGAATGGCCTCATGAAGTTCTGCGTCTGTTATCTGATCAACAGAAGATACGTGCAGGACTGCGATAACCGGTTGATCTGAAGCGTCACGCCCTTCGATCACGGCATGCTGCATCCCCTGATGCTCAAAGAAGCCGCGATATTCAAGGTTCGAAACAGAGACGCCTGCGATTTGGGCGCTGCGGTTAGCTTCAGCCAGACGGATAAGATAAGCCGCGGATCCAAAAGCTAATAGATTTTCATACATAGCCCGGAGCCACAGTTGTTTTGCATCTGACGCTTCAGTTGTTCTCAAAACAACGTCTACTCCAAGAACTGGAACGCCTGCCAGAATGTGTCCCGAGGAAATAGCAAGCGGCGCGGAAAGCTTTAACTGATAGCCAATCCCATGTTCGGACTTGACGCTAAGTGGTGATTGCGGGGAAGCGCTTTCATTCGTAATCCCGTAAAGGAAACTGTCGGAGACTTCAAAGTTGAAAGCTCCCCGGACCCCTGAAATGACGGAATTTTGAATAGCGCCGGTCGATCCGGGCAAAATTTCAGAAGCTGTGATGATGGAATTCTGAACCTGAACCTGCGTTCCGGGCAATGTTCCCGTGAAAAGTTCTGGCACTCCCCAGAACTGCCGCGCCAAACGGCCTTCCGCTGTATCCTGAAGAAGAACAAGGATGTTTCGCCTGAAGATTCCTTCTGTGGTTCCTTCCTCGACTCCGACATTTCCAAAATCCCACCAAAGAGATTTGGCTCCGGCATTGATGACCTTCATAAAAGGCTGAGAAGAGTTTTTCCGTGAGCTCAGATAAAGGCGGATGACCCGGTCCGTAAACTCGGGCTGGTCAAGCCCCTCTTTCACAAGATATTCTTTCAGAGCCTTTGCATTCTTAAACTGCGAAACATCCGTCGAGGCATTCTTCAGAACAAACTCCAGGCTCGTGAGAGGGATCCACCAATCACCGTCCGTATCCGCCCGGTTCTTTGACTGCTCAAGGGGATTTTCCTCATTCAATTCCTGGCGGTAAGAACGCATCATGCTGTCCCAGAAGCGGCGATCCACAGTGAAAGATCCCAGGCTTTTTCCCATTCCCGAAACCTGGCTGTGCGCAGCTATAAATTCCTGGGCTTCCTGCACCGTTTTTGGTTTTTGCATGAGCCGCGCAGCCGTCCATCCGTCCGGCCCCTGCGATTCAAGTGCGATCAACCCATATTTATTGATAATGTCTTCGTAGGGAAACTGTCCCACTAACGCCAAAATCTCGACAGGAGAATCACTCGGACTTTGAAGCTCCTCGAGCGGCACCGTCGGCACAAACACCTGGTCTCCCCAAAACACCAGGATTCGTCCTGGGCGGTTCTTGGCAAAAATCGAACTTTGAAAAATGGTGGACTCAAGAAGCGTCATCGGCACCTTGCTTCCTGCTTTATCCAAATAGCGAGGCATCGTGATGCGGCTTTTAGAACCGTATTCGGAACCGGTGATCGGCCAAACACGGCTTCCAAAACCTGCCGTGTGATAAATCGCAATCGTCGCTTCCCTGCCCTTTTCGCGTTTGATTTTTTCCATCAATGTTTTCCAGCTGACACCGGCTTGTTCTTTGCTTTCTTCCCGGGCGCTTTGATAGGCCAGCAGACTGCCCAGCCCATTTCCCGGAGGAGAACCGGCTCCGTAACTTTCCAGAACTGAAAACACCGTTGTATCTTTTCCGATGACCTGCCCGCGCAGGCCTTCAAGCCTTGTTTTCCAAAAACGCCGTTCGCTTTCTTGCGCAGAAACAATGATCACAATGTCGGGACCTTCCGACTTCTGAACCGCGTTGTACATGGCCTGAATATTCTGCTCGGCAAACCTTTGTTCTTCCGGGCTTAACGATGTTCCCGTTGAACGCAGTTCGGCACGCGGTCCAGCCGGGATTTCCTGCGGCCGGGGCGCGGATGAAACCCCTGAAGGTTTCCACCGGAATTCGGAAGACGTTTCCTTCCTGGGAAGTTTCCCCTCCACTTCGCGGCTGAAAGCAATATCCGAAGAAGACAAGACAGCGCTGATGGAAGAATTTCTTGGCAGCAAAGCCCCAAGATTAGGCCGCGCGGAAAAAACAAGGGCCGGCGAAACAGCAGACTCCGCGAGTTCGACCTCTAAGATCTGCGACAGCACCGGATGGCTCTTAAAAGAACCTTTCACCTCGTTGAGAGAATCGGGAGAAGTTCCTTTTTCTTTGATCCAAACAGGGAGGGCCACCTCAACGGCCTCTTTAAAAAAGAGAGCTTCCTGCTTCGTCAGAAAAGGGTTGGCATTCTTAAAGTAAATTTGAAGGTCGGCGTTTTCGCCTCCCATAACACGGGCGTAACGTTCTCCCCGGTCAAGTTCACCGATAGTCGGCAGCACGGACGCAAAGGACAATTTTTTCTTCCGCAGGACATCCTGTATTCCTTGAGCATGAAATCCGCCGCTGACAATAACAAGAATGGGCCTGGAGTCGTCTTCCCTCTTCATGGAAAGGACTTCCCGTCCGGGCCCCTCCATTTCTTTATGCACAAATTCAAGGGCATTGGACACAAGCGCTTCATCGCGTTCACGGGCTTGCTGGTAAAAGAAAAATGCCTGCTCCGAGAGTTTCTTTAATTCCTTCAGGGCGTCCGGAGCAAGAACGCTTCCCAGCAGGGTTTCAAGGTCAAGACGCCGGGAATCGATCTTTTCAAATTCAGACCTTGTCATTTCCAGATACATCAGCTTTTGGAGATTCTCATAACTCTGTATCCGGCCAAGCCATTCCTTTTCAGCCGGACTCACAGCCAGACTATTTAGAATGCCATTTTCAAGACGGTCCATTTCTTCGAACAAGCCCTGGACATCAAGTTCTGACTGGAGAACGATTGCTTTCAGTGCCGACTTAAAGGGCAGGGCCCCCTCTTCGCCTGCGGCCGCTAGAATGCCCTGCTGTGCGAGGTCTTCAAAAATCCGGCGCGGAGAAATTTCTTCCACGGCTTCGGCAGAAGGAAACGCCGCCAGGTCCTCGGCCGTCAAAATAGCATGGTTCTTTGCCAGCTCCGCAAGAGCCGTCAGATTGCTTGCATTTTGAGGCGATTTGGAAAGGAGCTCTAGGACTTGCTTCCAGCCTTGAACAGTCGCTTCGTCATGAAAACTGAGTTTCGTTTTCTTCAGTTCAAGAAGCCTCGCAAAATTCGGAAAGCGCAGCTGCTCAACCGGATCCTCAAGATTAACCTGAAGCGTTTGCGCGCTCTGCACCTTAAGCGTATCCGCATAAACGCTCAGATCACCGTTGCCCGCGTCTTTTCTCCGGATTCCAAATTGCCCATGCCGGCGTTTCTCACGCTCTTTGTAAAAACGGGTCAGTTCCGGATTCAGCGTCTGCGTCATCTCGCTCTGCAGCGCCGCCTTACCTTTTTCAAGGGTTTCAGAAATCCAAGGCCGGCGGCTGAGCAAAGCCCGGTAAGTTTCCAGGTTTTCGCGGTAAAGCGGTGTTGTTTCGACTCCTCGGATCTTCACAGGGTTCAGCTGGCCGGATGCGGGTTTCTTTTTGAGGGTCTGATACTGGGACCAGGCAAAAAGTTCCACGCCGGAAATTTCACCTTTTTCAAGAAGGTCTCGAACGACCGCATCTCCGGCCTCCGGGACATCCGGAAAGAAGTCAAAATACTCCGGGTGTAAATCTCCTCGGGCGCCTTCCACGGCGACAAAAAGATCAAGCCCTTTGCGTGCTTGGTGCTCCGCCAGAAAACTCAGGACTTCTTGAATATGGCGCTGAGCTTCGGGGTTAGCATGGGCATCTTGAAGATGAATCACCCGGGGGTCTTCCGGACTTCCCTTTCCATTTTCGAGGCTCTGAACAACAGCCTTATTCTCCGGCATCAGCTTCAAGAGAGCCTTTAAAACATCCCCGTCTTTACCGGAGATGACACTAGAAAAACCCGCGGGTTCGCCGGCATACGCTAAATGGACAGACCCCGGACCAATCGTCTCGGAACAGAGAAAGACGATGAGCAAAGGCCAAGCACTAAGCCGGGCCCACCCGGTTTTTATTTTAGGTAAATCCATAGCTCTCCGCGAAGGTTTTACGCGTGTTGGGAACTTTTAAAAAGTCTGATAGAAAGATACCTGATGAAATGCCTTGGGTCAAACCAGGGGGGTAACTTTATAGGCTTACTGCAAAAGGACTTGGAAAAAATTTTACAAACCCCAAAAGGGCTCGCTTAAGCTTGGGTCGCAAGATGGTTGATGACCTGGATCATACGCGCCACGTTCTCAACCAGTTCATCAAGATTAATATCAAATTTTTTGAGAAGATCGTCCATCCTGACCACATCGTATTGATCGCTCAATTGCCGCAAAAGGGCCGCCGTGACAAGAATAGCGGTCTTGTCATCAAGACGTTCGTTGAAAATTCTATGCATACGCGGGATATACTCGAGATCGCTCAGCCAATCCAGCCGCTTCCCGACGACCGCCGAATCCACCTCTTTATTCTTCGAATAAAGCTGTTTAACCGCCCGGATGTACCCCGCTGAACTTCCATCCGTAGGCACAAATTTGAACTGTTCGAGAATTCGGGCTGCCGGAATTTTAAGTTCGCTTTGCCGGCCTGCAATACGGGATGCCTGTGCCCGGGCCTGCTGAGGAGTTCCATCGACAAGAAAAGCAAAATGATTTCCCGGGTCCGCGGCAGCCAAAACGACCGCAACCCGGAACAGCTTGTCATTCAACTGATCCTCATCACCGGACTGATCCTGCTCCAGCGGAAGAATAATCTGTCCCGGGGTTTTTGCCTGATCCAAAAGCCAGCCGTATTTTCCCAAAGCGGCACGGGCTTCTTTTAGAACAAGCGGTTCTTCCTCGGAAACCTTGGACGGTTCCGAGAGACGCAGATGAACATACTCGATAGAACTCGGGTCATCGGTATGCAGTACATCTTCCGGCAAAAACGATGCGGCTACAGCATCCACCACCTGATCCCTGGGTTTGAAGTCCGGGTGAATTTCAAGAAACTCCGCCACGCTCGAAGATCCGGGGCGAGGCAATTCCGAAACCCTTTCCCGGAACTGGACCGTGCTCACCGGATTAGCAGCATCCGAGGCAGCGAGGGTTTCAAAAACCGAGGCTGTTTCCGCCAAGCGCAGTTCAGAACGGATGGATCCCAGCGCCGGCGTGCGGCGGCCGGGACCGATTAAGTTGATTCCCAGGCTTGATGTCAGCTGCGGGGCTCGTGCATAAAGGGTATTGCGGGTATCAATCAAAAGCTGTCCTGAAAAACTTGAATAGTCCAAATTCCGGTACTCGCTCCAATCCGTAATCAAAAGTGCGGCATCCGCGGGACGTTTTCCGCTGCCGGCAGAAGCTTCAAAAGAAAGAGCTTCCTCGGCCTGATTCACAAAAACCACCCTGTTCGTGACCTGGTATTTGAGGTTAAAGAAAACCTCACGGAAGTAAAACTCCTTAAGGGAGGAGCTGTCGATGCGGTTGGTCTTCAACAAACCTTGAAATCCATAAATCAACGGGCGGACATCAAGATGGGCGGCTTGATCATCCCATGGATCTTTGGGATTACTTGGATCAAAATAGATGCCATAGTTTTTCCGGAAAGCGGCTTCATCAAGATCCACATCGTAATCAACACTGATTCTTTCTCTCAATTGCTTTTGGACATCCGGGTTGAAGCGGAGCCTGGCGAACAGTTGACGCTGAACCGTCTGATCTTCCAAAGCCCCGGATCTAAGATAGACGTCAAAGGCTCTCTCAAAATCCACATCGTGTTTGAAATGCTTGTAAAGCTCTCCCAGATAATTATTGATAATCACTTCTTTCCGGGGGGCATCCGGTGTTCTGAAAATCGGGTCATCGATCCTGACTTGCTGGGCATCCAATTTCAAAAGCTCATAAAGAACGTGCGCGCTTGGCGCTTCTCTCATATCGTCGGTTTCAGCTTTGAAAGCCATTCCAAGAAGAGCGATGACTTTGCCCTGAAGAATCGCCTTCGTCCCAATCGCCTTGGTCCCGCGAAGCTGTTCAATCAGCCGCTTAACCTCAGCGGTTTTGAAATATTGGTTCAATTGATCGGCAAGAACAATCATCAAAAGCGAACGGCCGGCTTGTTCATCGGAAAGATAGTTCACCGCACGGACATCCTTAGGAAAACAGGATCCGCCGTACCCGCATCCCTCGCTCAGGAAGGCATTCGCTCCAACCCGCTGGTCTCTGCGCAGTCTCGGAGCGATTTCCTTGAAGTTGGAACCTTCAATTTCAAGCGCGGCATCCTGGGCCATCACATTCGCCGTGGTGATGGACACCGCGAGAAACGCATTGGCCGCGTATTTGATTAAAGTAGAGGTTGCCGTATCGGTCAGCAGAACAGAGTGAGGGGTGCGCAGCATGAGCGGATACCAGAGTTCCAAAAGATCTTTTTCGACTCGCCTGCGGGCTTCCTGCGGCATTCCCGAGTAAAACCCCAGAACGGTCCGGTCAAGGTCCGTGGTAATGTCCTTGATCGCTTGCCCTTCTCTCAAAAACTCCGGATTACTGACAAAGCCGTAATCAATCCCTGGCTTGAGGCCGAACTCCTGCGCCAAAATTTTTACCGCGTCTTCGAATACCCGGGGAGTCACGGTCGATTTGATCACAATGGTTTTAAAGGCTGCCTCTCTGCTCGTTTCCGAGGCTTGGCGTTTGATAATGGCCGCGATATCACGCATAGCACCATTGATATAAGCGGGGTCCTGAGCGCCGTTGTCCTGCTGAGGGGTTCCCACGGCAAGGTAAACAATGCTCGCTTCACGCACACCTTTTTCATACTCCGCGGGAAGGGTTTGAAACCGTATCCTGCCGGCTTCCTTACCTTTAATAATGAGGTCGCGCAGACCGGGCTCATGAATAGGAACTTCCGTGGCTTCACTGGTCAACGCGTCCATCGCGCGCTTCCTCTGCGGAATATCGAGAACGGTCACATCATTTCCGAGATCGGCCAGGTTGGCCCCCGTAGTCAATCCCACGTAACCGCCGCCAATCACGGCAACCTTCTTTTGAGTGACAGGAATAGCGTTCGCTTCACGCTGGTCTAATTGCGGTGTTCTGAAAATCTCTTCCAGTTTCTTTCTCCGCTCATCGTCTGTTTCCAGAGATAAGAGATAGGCCTGATACTCTTCAACGGCTTTTGCTGCGAGCTGAGCATCGCCGCGTTCATAATCGTCACCAATAACGCGGCTGTCTACAAGTGCGTAATCGCTGGAAAAATTCAAGGGCGGACGGCCCACGCTGACATAGCGGATACCCGCGCCCCGAAGGGCCTCTAAAGAATAAATTGTTTCTCCGTTCGCCCGGAGACCAAAAAAGTTAATTCCGTCAAAAAGGAATTTATCCCCCAGACTCTGTTTAAGTCTTGGGAGGTCCAAATTCTTCAAATCGGAGTTGGCATCTGTGGGAATCACCACGAAGTCGGAATTCGCAGAGGCTGTGTAAAGATCAAGATCGGGGGTTCCATCATCCACGCCATAAAAGCGAACACGGCGGTCTTTGAGAATTTTCCCCATCGAATCATGCGGGTTTTTTCTGATGGCCTCGATCCATTCTTTAAGCGATTGCCGCGCGAGCGGATCCGAGACGTAAAACTCGGTCACTCCCGCGGCCACAAGCTGCCGGATAATCCGCTTGGCCGGAGATTTTGTAACCCGGGTGTCCCCTTCCCGGTACCCCACGCCAATAAGCGCCGCTTTCTTTCCCTTGAGGTCACCGACATACGCTGAAATCTTGTCAGAAAAATCCTGCAGATTCCGTTTGTTGATATCGAGAACCGTTTCCAGCTCGAAAAGGAAATGCAGGATAGGCGGCAATTTATCCAGAATATCTTTCACCGTGATGTCGCTGTCCGGGTTCTCAGCAATTTCACGGAGCATCGACACACTGTCCGAAAGGCGTCTTTCAATAATTTCCAGTTTCTTCTGCTTGGTATCCTGTTTTTCACGCTCCGTAAAGAAATCCGGACGGGCTTCAAGAGCTGCCAGAACTTCTTCCAGCCTCTCTTCCCTGACCCACTCCAAAAACTGGGCGAGACGTCCGCCGAAACCTAAAGAAGGGTTGGTGAAAAGTTTGCGGATTCGTTTATCAAGCCCCGCGCCATAAGCCACCACGCTAAGGTCCGCACCATAACGCTCTGACACCTTGGCTAAGTCATTAAAGTGCGCGAGCTTCGCCGCCAGGTAAAGAAACAAATCATTCTTCGTTTGTTCCGCGCTGGCAGCACCCATAAAATCCGGGTTATCAAAATTTTTCCGCAAAAGATTAAGCGTCCTCTCCTGCCGGGCTGTTTCGAGATCCCCGCTCGGAACGCCAAGGTTCCGAACCCCAAAAAGGATTTGGTCCTCGACATCCTTTCCGCTCTCGCTCCGGTAGGAAAAATCGGGTTGAAAAACAACGTCAAAAAAGTAATCGTTGTCGCCTTCTTCCGGTGTCGGTTCCCGGAACCATTTGATGTCATCAAAAAACTTTTGAGTGCTTCCCACTTCCGACCAGGTTTTCATGATAAAGACTTTATGCGAATTGTCACGCCCGCCCAGCTTTTCCTTTTGCCGAAGGGTTTTTAGCGCACTCCCAATCGCCGTGATATACGGTTCAAACTTTTTCATATACTCCGCATAGGTCAAAGTATCCTGGATGTCCGCCTTCACATAAATCAGGTCATGGTTTTCAACGATCCGGTTAATTTCCTCCTGATTTGCCGTCATCTTATCGAGCGATATTTCTGCCACCGCTTTCTTCTCGGATCCCTGCGGAATCGTTCGAAGCTCCGACCGCACTCCAGCCTGGGGCAGAATAAGAGAATTCGGCCCCGCCTGGGTCGCGCTCATGATCCCGCTGAAATTACGCATTTGATCGGCGGCGGATCTAAGAATTTTTAAATTAGCCGCATCAATCGGCCCCGCGGTCACTTCAAGGCTTCCCAGGTTTTGCATCAACAGACCGCCTTTGAGCGGCGCTTTTTCAACGGCGGAATGACCGCTTAAGCTCGGCGTCACTGTCACCGTTGTAACAAGGCTCGGGTCGAATTCCTGCTCTGCCAAATAAGCATAAGAGGCCTGGCCCTTTCCTGCCGAAGTAAGAAGGTCCACTTCCCCAACACTTTGAGCCGAGGTTCGAACGGCTTTCTTCGCGGGATCTGTGACACTAATCCGGACAAAGGGTTTGCCTTCACCGGGAAACACAGCGGTTTCCAGTTTTTCAGAAAGCACCGGATGCCGGTGAATGACTTGCTCCAATAACTGCGGGATTTCCGCGCTCGAAACGCCGTATTTTTGAGTGAGTTCCGGGGCCGCTTTTTCAACGAGTCCGCGAAGGAAAAGAGACTCCTGTTTGTTCAGGGGGTTTTTGTCAAAATAAGCGGACATGTCGGAATTCTCACGGCGCATGACTTTGAAATAAAGATTTTCTGTTTCGATTTTTGAAATCCTCGGAACGACCACGAGGTGAGCAATCCCTTGATCCTTAAGGTAACGTGTCACACCCTCGGAATGAAAACCTCCTGTCACAAGCACCAGAACTCCGGGCTTTGACAGCGCGCCTTCCTGCAAACTGACCTGAGCCCTGGCTTGCTTGTCATAAAAGCTAAGCGCATTCTCCAAAATTTCAAGATCGCGGCTTCCTGCACCTTCGTAGAATCCAAGAGCCTTCTTAAAGACCTCTTGAAGAGCCGCCTCGTTATTGCGTGCATTTTTGCCGAGCTCCTCAAACTCACGATCCCGCTCAAGAAGTTCGCCCAAGCGCTTGCTGAATTCACCGGCCTGAAGACGGCCTCCAGTTTTCAACGCTTCCGCATACTCACTGCGCGTCACTTCGAGATGAAGCACCTTTTGAAAAAGCGAAAAGTCACTGTGCACACTCAGAAAATCTTTTTCCTGCTTGCGCACGGCCAATTTCGTCATCACCGCCTGCTTGAGCCGTTCCAGCTCGGCGACAAAATCCGAAGACTCTATTTCCTGGCTGAGTAATTTGTAGGAAACCCATTGTGCCAAATGAGGGTAATCACGGAAGCGGGATGCGGAAAAATTGGAACGCTGTAAAATCTCTTCAACTGTTTTCCGGAAGGAGACACCCGTTTCATCCGAAGGAGAAAAAAGCTGTTCAAACCTCGCGATCATCTCCTCGGGAATCCCATCCTTTTCAAACCCCTTTTTCAGCGACTGCCAATCCATGCGGGACAGTTCTGAGTCGAGGAGCGGCTCAAGCTCACGGAGGTAGGCAAAACGCGCAAGATTAGGGAAACGGATCTGCTCGATCCGCTCGGAAAGATCAATACCCAGTGTTGGCTTGGCGTGCTTCAGAACTGCCAGGGCAAGAGTCTCGGGGTTATCACTGTCTTTCAAAAAATCCCGAAGCTGCGGGTTAAGAATACGCGATTGAGCTATGGCAAGCTGGGCTTGATAAGGCTGGAGAAACGCATCAATCTCCTTGCGTTTCATCAAAAGGCTTCGAAACTGATTCAAATTACGCCGGTAAAGCTCCGGATTTTCAGCGCCCCAAAACACAATGTTTCCGGTATTTTCCGAGTCGTTTTCCGGGTGCGATTTTTTTTCTTTATACTGCTCCCACAAGAAAAGACCGCTTCCCGTGATCTCGCCTTTGTCTTTGAGATCCCGGACAAAAGCTTCATTCGCCTCCGGATATTCCGGAAATAAATCAAGGTACTCTGGATGAAGTTCCCCGGCGCTTCCCTCCAGCGCCACGACAACAGGCCCTTGAACGCCATGGTCTTTCGACATTTTCCGAACCCATTCCAGGATTTCTTTTATTCTCGCCTGCGCCTCAAGATTTGCATGTGCGTCCTGAACATGAAAAACAACCGGCATCGGAAGTTTCTCAGCCGTCCCGTTTTCAGCGTCAGCATTTCCAGGAATGAAGCTTTCACGCAAACTGCCAAGTTCGGAAGGGATTTCCCGGAGGTATCCGGCAATCTCCTGAGGAGTAAAGTTGGGGATTTTTTCTTGGATTTGAATTTGAGAGGCGGCAGGTAAAAGCGTCTCAGCAGGCGCAGAGCTAGCGACTGTCTGAAAGCCGAAAAAGAACAATGTTACCGCCGCGCACTTTCGTGCGCCTAGAATAGCCATACAGTCAGTTTGCGACATTCCAGTAGAATGTCGCCTCCCTTGTCTCGGAACGCGATTAGTTAAAGTGATATTAAAACTTTTAAATATGGTAAAGATAATTTATTAAAATCGCTTTGTCAAACCCGGAAAGAAACTTCTCTTTGATCAAAGGATACAGAGTTCCAGGCAGGAAAACAACGGGGGAACCGATTTTTTAACTATCAATATATAGCTGTTTATATCTTTTATTAGCTTTAAGAATTAACGCTTATCTTTATCATTGATTCCTGGGATTCCAGAGGAAGACGATTCCCGGAAGCGTCTAGGCCGAGGGCACTGAAACCTTCCTCCTGGTTCCCCCCTTACCGCCGCATGGAAGTCGCACCGGCGGTGCTCCTTTTTCTTGGGCGCCGCTACTCCTGTTCGAATCCACCACTTTTCAGGCAAAAAAAAACCCAACCCTCACTGGGTTGGGTTTTACTTTTGTGAGCCCGGATGGATTCGAGCGCCTTTGGACTCAAAACAGTTCTCGGCTTCGCTCGAACTTTCGTCCTCCGGTCGGCCCCCCGTACCGTCGCATGGAAGTCGCACCGGCGGTGCTCCTTTTTCTTGGGCGCCGCTACTCCTGTTCGAATCCACCACTTTTCAGGCAAAAAAAAACCCAACCCTCACTGGGTTGGGTTTTACTTTTGTGAGCCCGGATGGATTCGAACCATCGACACCATCCTTAAAAGGGATGTGCTCTACCACCTGAGCTACGGGCTCTAAAACTAAATAACGTGTATTTCCTGCTCTTTATGTTTCAGAGCATCATCCACTTCTGAGACAAATTTATCCGTGAATTTTTGGATTTCCTTCTGAGCCGCATGCGACAGATCTTCCGCAAGAACCTTGGATTTTTCAAGCTTCTTAATCTGCTCGATGGCCTCATGTCTTGAGTTGCGCACTGAAACACGGCCCTCTTCCGCAACGCGCCGGATCACCTTCGTCAGCTCTTCACGGCGCTCTTCGGTCAACGAGGGAATTTGAATGCGCACCACCTTGCCGTCATTCATCGGATTCAAACCAAGATCGGATTTCATAATCGCCTTTTCAATTTCGGCAATTCCCGAAACATCCCAAGGAGTGATCATGATTGTCTTCGGATCTGGCGTTGAAATATTCGCAAGCCCCTTGAGCGGAGTGGGCGTGTCGTAATAGTTCACGATCACACCTTCCACCAGAGCGATAGACGCCCGGCCGGTCCGGATGTTTTTAAATTCTTTCCGGGTGGCATCCACAGCCCTCGCCATGTTTTTCTGCATATCATCAACAATTTTTCTTGAGTCGGTCGTCGTGGTCATACTTTTTCCCTCCAGGTGAAAGACCTTTTAGGGTTCGCATCCAAATTAAGAGTGAACAAGAGTCCCTATTTTTTCGCCCTGAATAACCCGGCGGATATTGCCTGCTTGATTCATATCAAAAACAATAATCGGAAGATCGTTTTCCATGCAAAGCGAAATAGCCGTGGCATCCATAACCCGCAGACGCTTCCGGAGGGCTTCCATAAAAGGAAGATGCTCATACTTCTTAGCCTTCTTGTCTTTCACGGGGTCGCTCGTATAAACGCCGTCCACTTTAGTCGCTTTCAAAATGACATCCGCATCAATTTCAACCGCGCGAAGGACAGCCGCCGTGTCAGTCGTAAAATAAGGATTGCCCGTGCCCGCGGCAAAAATGACCACACGTTTTTTTTCCATGTGGCGCATCGCCCGGCGGCGGATATACGGCTCAGCCAGCTTGTGGACATCAATGGCGGATTGAACACGTGTCGGAACCCCGATTTTCTCAAGAGCTTCCTGAAGAACCATGGAATTAATAAGGGTGGCAAGCATCCCGATGTAATCCGCTGTCGAACGGTCCATTCCCGCTTCGGCCCCCTGAAGCCCGCGGAAAATGTTCCCTCCGCCAATCACAATCGCCAGATCGGTTCCGAGTTGATAAACTTCCTTGATCTGTTGGGCAATACTGGAGGCAACTTTGGGGTCCACGCCATAGCCGAGACGCCCCTGAAGCGCTTCACCTGAAAGCTTCAGAAGGACTCTCTTGTATGCGATGCGTTTATTTGCTGCGCGTGCTGCCATGACGTGACTTGGGTTGTGATACTGCTGAGGAAGGACTCCCGGAGAAACGAGGCCGCTTCTCCGGATCCGAAAAACGTTTAAATGGAACTGCCGACTTCGTAACGGACAAACCGGCGAATCACAATGTTCTCGCCGATCTTGGCAATCATTTCATTCAGATAATCCTGAATAGTCTTTGAATCGTCTTTAATGAATTTCTGATGCAGAAGACAAATTTCTTCAAAGCGCTTCGTAAGCTTTCCCTGAATAATCTTCTCCTGAACATCCTGCGGTTTTCCCGCGACCTGACTGCGGAAAACTTCCTTCTCTTTTTCAAGCTCCGCAGCAGGAATTCCCTGCTCGTCTACATAAAGAGGAAATCCTGCAGCGATCTGCATGGCAACATCCTTGGCAAACGCCTGGAATGTGTCATTTTTGGCAACGAAGTCTGTTTCGCAGTTAATCTCGAGGAGAACGCCCAGTTTGCCGCCCGAATGGATATAGGAAATGATCTGGCCTTCCTTCACTTCACGGGTGGATTTTTTCTTGGCAATATCAAGACCCTTTTTGCGGATGATTTTCTGGGCTTCCTGCAAATCTCCCTTCGCTTCATCAAGGGCTTTTTTGCACTCCATCATTCCGGCTCCGGTAAGTTCACGAAGCTTTACAAGATTGTTCTTTGCATCAGTCTCAGCGCTCATAGGCATTGCGGTGCTTTCCTCTTTCTTGAATTAATTTCCGCTCGAATTATTTGCGGACGGGCTTTTTAGGCTTGGCGAGTTTCGCGAGCTTTTCTTCGTCCGTCAAAGCTGTCTTGGCGAACTTCTGCTCAACTTCCTCAACCACAATTTCCTGCGGAAATGCGGGAACCAAAGCTTCCTCGGCCTGATCTGAACCAGTCACTGCTTCAGCGGCTGCTGCGGCAGCCTTTGCAGCATCAACATCATCCTGCTCTTTAGCACGGCGGGCTTCCTGATCAGCGATTTTCTTCTTAAATTCATCACGGCCTTCTCTGGCCGCCTGCGCAATAGCCCCGCAGAAAAGCTTAATGGAGCGGATCGCATCGTCGTTGCCGGGAAATCCATAATCCACAAGATCGGGATCGCAATTGGTATCTAGCACGGCGACAACGGGAATCCCTAATTTACGGGCTTCGTAAATCGCGATTTCTTCCTTCTTCGCATCAATGACAAAAATCGCCGAGGGAATGCGCTTCATCAAGCGGATACCGCAAAGATTCTTCTCGAGCTTTTCACGCTCTTTTTTAATCGATCCCACTTCTTTTTTCGTGATGTACTGAAAGCTGCCGTCTTGTTCCATGCGGTCGATGTTTTCAAGACGCACAAGGGATTTGCGGATCGTCTCGAAGTTCGTGAGCATGCCGCCCAGCCAGCGCTGGTTCACGTAAGGCATTTCACAGGCTTCCGAGGCTTCCCGGATGCAATCTTGGGCCTGGCGTTTAGTGCCTACAAAAAGGATTTCCTTACCTTCGCGCGTCAGGTTGCGGACGTACTCCACACCCTTTTTAAGGAATTCCAGCGTAATTTCGAGATTGATAATATAAATCCCGTTACGCTCTCCGAAGATATACTTCTTCATCTTCGGATTCCACCGCTGCGTTTGATGACCGAAATGTACTCCTGCTTCCAGTAATTGTTTAATGGTTATGTCCGCCAAGATTCACGACTCCCTTAAATTTTTTGAAAAATTGATACGGCATGTCAGGCCGCTTGCCGCAATCGATTAAAAGACCTGACAGCAATCCCGTAGAGAGACACCGAAGGCATACACGAAGGGCATCTTTTATTGGGGCGTCATTATAGCAAAATCCGTTTACCGGGCAAGCACTTTTTAGGCCGGCTAACCGCTCAGGCCTCAGATCTCATCTAATGATGCCAAAACCTCTTGGGTATGGCCCGCGACTTTAACTTTCGGGAAAATCTTCCGAACCTGCCCTGCTTTATCAATAATGACGGTGGTCCGTTCGACCCCCATAAACTTCTTGCCGTACATGGACTTTTCTTTCCAAACCCCATATTTTTGAAGGGTTTCGGTCGATTCGTCACTAAGAAGCGGGAAAGAAAGCTTGTACTTTTCAGCGAATTTAGAGTGGGCTTTCAAGGGATCGGCGCTAACCCCCAAAACCACAGCGCCTTTTGATTGAAAGGCTTTAAGGGAGGCCTGAAAATCACACGCTTCCTGAGTACAGCCAGGGGTGTTGTCTTTGGGATAGAAGTAAAGAACGACCTTTTTCCCTTTATAATCGGCTAGTTTGACCGATGCACCATCTCCTGCGGGCAGGTTAAAGGCAGGGGCTTTCTCACCTTCTTTAAGCGGCATACTTCCTCCTTGAGATTCATGCGATTACTGAGCCTTTAGGGGAAGTGCGCCCTCAGCAAACGGCTGAACAGAAAGTTTGATTTTTAAAGGTCCAGCGGCTGCCGGGCCCCGTAACCGCGTCCGATATCATGCCAGCTTGTGATTTCGGGTTCTCCGAAACACCAGCAGAGATAAACAACACGGCCCTTGTAAACAGTGTAAAAATCCACAAGGCCGCTTTCAATATTCTTCAAAAAGCAGCCCGTGCCATGGACTTCCTCAATGAGCGAATAAAATTCGTTCACTGATTTTTCGTATTCTTGGAGTTTCCCTTCGACCGGGTTCTCAGAAGCCCTGTCAGAGGCTGACTGGTTTAAGAGTTCTAAAACATCGATCTCCATTTCAAGAAAGGAGATCTCATCTCTTTTGCTTTTTAACTTTTCGATTAACTCATTGAGCCGGGGGATCAGTTCATTCGCTTCCTGAAGCGTAAACATCTTAAGCTGATGGCTCGATTCCAAAGCGGTGTCCTTTCTTTGGGGGGTTATGCTTAGCCGAAAATCCGGCCTCGCAGAAAAAAAGGCGCTTAAAAAAAACCTCCTGTGGTTTGGGTGGTTTCAGGATTTAAGCTGCTCGAAAAGAGAAAACAATACGGCGGGAAAAAAACTAAATTCTGAAGCGCTCTGTTTTTTCGGATCAGGGTCTGCATGGTCACCCTTAGACTTGATAAAGAAAAAATTGCGCGCTGACGCTTGCTAGTGACATAATTTTGCTTAAATTAGCGCAATTTGGCAAGTCCTAAATTTTGATAAATTTCAAGTGTCGCGCGGGACTTGTTGAGGGTGTAAAAATGGATGCCGGCAACGCCCTCTTTTAAGAGCCCGGCGCACTGCCGCGTTGCAAAATCAATACCGTAAGCTTCAACGGCCGCCTGGTCGTCTCCCAAACGCGAAATGGCGTCCCTCATCTCCTGAGGAACCTTTGCGCCGCACATCTGAGCAAACCTTTCAATCTGGGGGCCATGGGTCACGGGCATAATGCCTGCCACGATCGGGATGACGATTCCGGCCCGCCTGGCGCGGTCGACAAAATCAAAAAAATCACGGTTATCAAAAAAAAGCTGCGTCACGATGAGATCCGCGCCGGCATCCACTTTTTGTTTTAAGTGCTCAAGATCTTTCACGCGGTCACGGCACTCCACGTGCGTTTCCGGATACCCCGCAACGGCCAAAGAAAAGGCGTCGCGAAACTCCGCTTCTCCCCGGATAAAGCGAACCATCTCTGCGGCATAATGAAAACCTCCCGGAACGGGACGGAATTCCGTTTCTCCCTTCGGAGGATCACCCCGCAAAGCCACAAGATTGCTGACCCCGCGAGCCTTGAGATCGCGGAGGATCGCGGCAATCTCATCCCGGGTATGGCCCACACAGGTTAAATGCGCGGCCGACTCGATTCCAAGCTCTGACCGCACTTTGGAAACAATGCGAAGGGTGTTTTGGCGGGTGGTTCCCATCGCGCCATAGGTTACAGACACAAATGAAGGCTCCAGCCTTTTCAGTTCACGGATCGTATCAAAAAGTTTTGCCTCGCCCTCTTCTGTCTTGGGCGGGAAAAACTCAAAGGAAAAAGTGCGCGCTCCCTTTTTATAAAATTCGGAAATTTTCATGACCGGGAATATAACCGAGATCTCACGGGATGAAAAGCGGAACTTGCTTAGGCGCCGGAATGATCCGGAAATGATTTCATCGAATCCGCGCCAAAGTCTTCAAGGGCAAGGGGCGCAATATGATGAACACCCTTTTGAGGCGTGAAAATAATGGACGACACGGAGTCCGAACTCGTCTGTTTGACCTCGCTCAGCCGGTCGGGCTTGAATTCCAGTTTGGCATCATCAAACTTAAAACCCTTCAAACGTTCTTCCAGCAGCTCTCTTCTGTCCTGAAATGGCGGATGCACATTCATAAAGGTCACAAAACGCCCGACATCGTCCATCGGAACCCTTGCCAGACGGTCCATAAAGGTCTGAAGCCCGCGGGGATCATACCCCGCGTCCATCAGGTATTTCACGGCATGTTCATCCGCCACAATTTCACTGTCCACATCAAAACGATGCCCCAGATACGGCGCTACCTTGCCAGAGTATTTGACCGTGTAATAGGCTGCGGTGCCATAGGTCCCCACGCTGTTGCGGGCCAGCTCAGTCCCCTTCAGAAGGGCCCCGTGTACTTGCTGCATCTTTGAAAGGTGCGGAATCGTGGAGTAATCATGGTGAGAAATGTGCCCGATCTCATGCGCGATGAGGCCGGCCATTTCGGCCTCCGAGCCCACAAAGTTCAAAAGCCCGCGTGTCACGTAAATGAAACCGCCCGGCCCGCCAAAGATATTAACCTCGTCGTCTTCCAGGATAATCACTTTATAAGGAAGCGAGGGGCGCGTTGAAACTGCGGCAATATTTTTAGCCACTTCGTTCAGGTAGGATTCCAGTTTTGGATTCTGGTAGCGGTCAAAATCTTCGAGGACTTTTTCGTGGTTCAGTTCACCGGCGCGAATTTCAGCGAGATCGTCCACAGTTAGGGGAAGCTCCTGGCTGATCACGCCTTTCCGGTCAACCCGGGCGCAACCCGCCGCAACGAGGCACAAGGCCAAAATGGCCAACGCCGCCGTGTTTTTCATCCCTCACCCCATATGAGAAATCCTGCGAAACTCTCTACTTAGAAGATACCTTTGAGCACCCGCATTTGCAATAACGTCATCCCCCGAAAAGGTTTTTTTTTAAAATTCATAACCCCTTTCAAATGGAGCGGTTGCAGAAAATAATTCCGCCTGGAATCCGAAAGCTTGAACGTCATGAAAGAAAGGGATGTTAGGAATGAGGTCTGGGTTCAAGCGCTGTTTGGAACGGGATAAAAAAGAGATAAAAAAAAGCCCGGCCTCATCAGAAGCCGGGCTCTTTCAGCAGAAAAAAAATGCGCCTAATATTTCACAGAACAGCCGTAAGATTTGGACGAAGGCGTGGTCACGCTCTGTCCCGACAGGGATTCATCTAAAGCTTTTTTTACGTAATTTTCCGAGGCTCCGATATCTGCCGGATTAGGCGAGGCCACGCTGTCAATGGCTCCCTGATAAATAAGTTTTCCTTCCGGATTAATCACAAACATATGCGGCGTTGTTTGAGCGCCGTAAAGCTTGCCCACTTTTCCATCCGGATCCAAAAGCACCGCGGACGCGGAGGATTTTTGATTTTCAATAATCGCATTCCATTCCTCTCCTGAATAAAACCCCTGCTTCCCTTCCGAGGAAGAAGCCACGGAGTACCAAACAACCCCTTTGGCGGTGTACTCTGCCTGCAGGCTCTGCATGTTCCCGCTTCCATAATGTTTTTTTACAAAAGGACAATCGGGGTTGGTCCATTCAAGGACAATGTACTTTCCCTTTTCTCCGGAAAGGGAATGCGTTCCCCCCCGAGAATCGGTCAGGGTAAAATCAGGTGCCGCATCACCGGTAGCAAGCTGCGCATACGCCGCATGGGAAAAAAGCAGCAGTGCGGCAAACGTAAGTAATTTCAAAATGTTTTTCATAAAAATTCTCCTTCTTGGATTTTTTAAAATTCCATTTTCAGATTCTTTGTAAGACGGGGGTATTTTACTTTCATTCACTTTTCTTGGGAAAAACCTTATCCAAAACACCGAGGACACCCGAAGGCGTCAGAATTTCCGGGAGGAAAACCGGATCTGTCGAACCCCGGCCATAAAGCACATAGAGCGGCACGCTGCTCCGCCCATACCCCGCCAAGGCCCTCGTAATCGCGGCGTCGCGTGAAGTCCAGTCAGCCTTCATTAAAATAATTTTTTCTGACATGAGCCGATCTTTCACTTTCCCGGCGCCAAGGGCCGTACGTTCATTCACTTGGCAGGTCAAACACCACGCCGCCGTAAAATCAATCAGCACCGGATGCCCCTCCTCAAGAAGGCTGGAAAGCCGGGCTTCAGAAAATCTTTCCCACTTCAATCCGGAAGAAAAAGTTTCCTCAGCCTGGACCGCTTGCCGCTTTCCCAAAAGCCCGGCATAAGACATCCCCACCCCTAACGAAAGGGTCAGGATTGCCGCCCAACGCCAAAACGGTTTTGCCCCGGGGCGTTGAATTTTAGCGCCGTAAATCCAGCACGCGGCACCCAGAAAAAGAAAACCGGCGGACAGCCCCAGCAGAGCTGGCGGCCCCGACTGAACGCTTAAGACCCATGCCAGCCACGCCGCCGTCATGAGCAGAAAGATGCCCATCCATTTTTTAAGCTTGACCATCCAGGGACCTGGCTTTGGCAGTGCTTTCAAGAATTGTGGGAATGCGGAAAGAAAAAGATACGGAGATGCCATTCCTAATCCAAGAGATGTAAAAACACAAAGGGCTTCCCACGCGGGACGCGTTATGGCAAAGCCCAGCGCCGCCCCCATGAACGGCGCGGTACAAGGCGTCGCAACGGCCGTGGCCAAAACTCCGTTCAGAAAAACAGCCATTTTTCCGCTCTGCCTGCTTGATTTTCCCGCGGCGCCGGAAACGGAAAGCCCCGCCTCAAATACTCCAAAAAGATTAAGCGCAAAAATAAAAAAAAGAAGCGCGAGCGAGATTACAAAGGGGGGTGATTGCAGCTGAAAGCCCCAGCCGATTTCAAGGCCTGCCGAGCGGAGAAAAATAAGCGTACCCGCAAGCATCCAAAATGAAACAAGCACCCCGGCCGTAAAAATCACGCCTTGCAGAAAAATGTGTGTGCGATGGGCGCGGGCCTGCTCCACAAAATGCAGGATCTTCAGCGAAAGCACGGGAAACACACAGGGCATGAGGTTCAAAATAAGCCCGCCCGCGAAGGCAAAAAGAAGCGCTATCCTAAAAGTTGTTCCCGCTTGGGGAAAATTTCCCCAGTCTTCTCCTTCTGCTTTTTCAAGGGGCAGGTCAACCTCAAGGGCTTTCTCTGAAGCCTGGCCCCGCCACCCTTCCTTTGAAACAAGAATCCCCTGAAGCCTTTCGGGAATCCCCTGCTGAAGCGATGAACGCTCAATCAGGATCTCGTACCCGCCTGAGGATTCACGGAAACGCTGCGGCACGGAATGCTGGATCAATTTTTCATCGTACGGGAAAAATGAAACTTCGCTGATTTTATACGCATTGCCGCCGGGTGGTTTAAGGTGGAAAAGAATCTGCTTTTCGCTGCCCTCTGCCGTCACTTGCCACTCTGAAGAAGCCAGAGGTACATGGGCGCGGGCACGGGCAAAACTTTCAACCCGGGAGGCATCCGTTTCCGGTGTCTCAACTCTCACAGGGAGCTCAAGCGTCAGCAAGGCATCCCCCGGAATACAGTTGACCTCGCATTCCAGCCAATACACTTGCGCTTGAAGGGTTTGATTTTGCCCAGGCACAAGGGCCTGAGAAGGTGTGATCCGGGTCAGAAGAAGGACCTCCCCTTCGTAGGCATAAACAGAAAGCGGCGGCAGGTCGACTTTTTGGGGGTAGGGCCAAACCAGCGGTCCTGCCGTAAAACCTTCCGGAAGTTTCCAGCGGACTTCGGTGGGAATACCCGAGTCTCCCGGGTTTCTCCAATACGTATGCCAGCGGTCATCCATTTTGAGACGCACGGCGGTCCAGAACGGTGTGCCCGGCTGAATGGAGCGGACTTCCGCGATCAGTTCGGCTTCTGTGTGAGAAGCCGCGGCCTGAACAGGTGAAGAAAAAAACGCGGTCAGGCAAAGACTCACGAGAGAAAGAAAAATCTTCATGAAAAAATTTCCTGGTTAGGATTTCTGCTGCATTTCACAGCTCGTGACTGGCAAAGTATTAATCGACACTTTCATAAAGTCTCAAAATCCAATCCCTGAACCAAACGGGACGGGCCCAAAGAACATAGGCCGCAAAAAAAGCCGTGAGCGGCAGCATAAAAATCAGCATGTCCGCCAGAAGAATCACCACGATTAAAAGAATACGGTCTGCTTGCGTCATCTCCTAAGCCCTTTCGCTGTTCCTGCCTGTTTAAGGAAGCGGGTGAAAAGACCGCATGCCGTACTGCGGTACCCGCTTTCGGTCTTTTTAAAGTGATCGAGAAGTTCCGCTTTACTCAGCGGCTTAAGGTCCGGATCCTCCGAGGCCCACTCTTCAAGAAGGCGGGGCGTAAGTTCAAAATGACATTGCAGGCCATACGCCGTTTGCCCCACACGCACAACCTGATTGCGGCAATGCCTGCCGGAACCCAACAGCGTCATGTCCGGAGTCAACACCACGGTTTCACCATGCAGCTGAAAAACAGGAAGCGCTGCTGGAAGCCCGGAAAACAAAGGATCCCGCGCCCCTTCAGGCGTCACTTCAACTTCGTAAAGTTTTCCTTGGGGATCAAAAAAGCCGACTTCCTTCACGGGGTTTTTCTCCACGCGTCCGCCCATAGCTTTCACAAGAAGCTGCAGGCCCAGACAAATCCCAAGGTAAGGACGTCCCGCGGAAACCCACGTGTGAATCTGCTGCAGCTCTTGCTGGATTTTCGAAGTCCCATCGTTTGCACTATCAGGCCCGCCAAGCACGATCATGATTTCATAATCATCCAGAGCCGGCCACGCATCCCCTCCATCAAGGTCAATTTCATCAAAGCCCAGCCCCGCTTCACGGATAAATTCCTGAAGGAGCCCCGGACCTTCGTGCGTGACATTTTTCACAATAAGAACTTCCGGCTTTGATTTCATCTCACTCCTCCTGCTGATTTTTTCTGAATCAGCGCCTGCCGGAAACGGTAGGCCGCGATTCCAAAAGCCACAGTGACATTAAGTGAATTTTTCGCACCCGACATCTCAATTTCGACCGCGGCATCACAAAGCGCCGCAAGGCCATCGCTCACGCCGCCGGTTTCATTCCCCAAAACCAGGCAAACCGGAGCCTGCGGATCAAAGACATCATAGGCCGTACTGTTTTCCATCTGCTCAAGCAGGACGAGCTGAAAACCCTGCGCCTTTAGTTCTTTTGCCAAAGCTTCAGGATCCCGCCGGTATTCCCAAGGAACAACGGTTTCGGCGCCAAGGGCCGTTTTTGAGATTTTAGAGTCCGGGGGGAAACCCGTAATTCCGCAAATCCAGAGCTTGGCCACCCCCGCCCCATCACAGGTGCGGAAAATAGAGCCTACATTGTGGAGGCTGCGGATGTCATTCAATAGCACGTGAAAAGGAAGCTTCTCAGCATCTTTGGACAACTGCCGGGCCAAAAGCTCTTCATGGGTCAACTTGCGCATACAATCCTGTTTCTCCTCGTAAAAGCGCATTTTACCTGCTAACAGGTTCTCTAGGATAGAGTTACTTCTAAAGAAAAGCCTAAAAACTTAGCATTTTTTTGACGTATTTTGGTATCATACCCCTCCGCCCCTCCTCAAGGTAACATTCCCTTGAATCAAGGTTTGCGGGAATCGCACGCGCGAAAGAAGTGACCCTATGACGGCGAAGCAGATTGAGGAAGTTCTCCGGGAGAAGAAGATTCGGCAGATTGCCGAGTCGAAACTGGTGCAGGCCTCCCCTTCCATTTCCGTTAAAAGCGCTGTGGAGCTTATGCGGGCCAATAAAGCCGGCTATGTTGCGATCACTGAAAAGAATAAAGTCCTGGGGCTTTTTACAGAACGGGATGTGATTTACAAGATCATGGGGGAACCTGTTAATTGGGAGGCCCCGGCTCTTGAATATATGAGTCCTTGCCCAGCGGTTTTATCGCCTGAGGACACAGTCCATGAAGCGATTTCGCTCATGGTCAAAGAAAGTTTGTATCACGTACCGCTTGCGGATCCGGAGGGGAAACTTGCCGGGGTGCTTTCCGTGCGGATGATCATCCGTTTTCTGGCCGCCTTTTATCCGGCCGAAATTTATAATTTACCTCCTAATATTCACCAGATTATGACGACACCTGAGGGCGGTTGAATATGTTATCCACGAAGAAAAATATCCAGACCACGAATGCGATTACAGTCCGTTTTGCCGGAGACTCCGGTGACGGCATGCAGCTGGCGGGCGATCAATTCACGGACACCGCGGCCGCGATGGGCAATGACTTTGCAACGCTTCCGGACTTTCCTGCGGAAATCCGCGCCCCGGCCGGAACACTTCCCGGCGTCAGCAGTTTTCAGATCCAGTTTTCCGAATCCATTATTTTCACTCCCGGGGATCAGGCCGATGTTCTCATCGCCATGAATCCCGCGGCGTTGAAAGTCAATATTCCGAACATTAAAAAGGGCGGTCTAATTATCGCCAACGAGAGCGCTTTCACGGAAATGGCTCTTAAAAAAGCGACCTGGAAATCCAATCCCCTTGAAGATACGACTCTGAAAGATTTTCAGCTTCTTAAAGTTCCTCTTTCCGAACTGACAAAAAACTCTCTCAAAGACCAGCCGCTCAAACTGACAGAAGTGGAACGCTGCAAAAACTTTTTCGCGCTCGGCATGCTCTTCTGGCTTTACAGCCGGTCCATGGACCACACCATTTCCTGGATCCAAAAGAAATTCGCCAAACGTCCCGATATCGTCAACGGCAACGTAACGGCCTTGAAAGCGGGCTACAACTTCGCGGACATTACCGAGACCCTGCCTGTTCAGTATGAAATCAAAAAAGCCCAGCTGGAAACCGGTGTTTACCGGAAAATTACCGGCAACCAGGCCATGGCCATCGGACTTGTGACGGCCGCCAACCTTGCGGGCAAGACCTTGTTTTACGGGTCCTATCCCATTACGCCGGCCAGCGACATCCTGCATTACCTTTCAACCTACAAACATTTTGGCGTGAAGACTTTTCAGGCTGAAGATGAAATTGCGGCCTGCGGCTCTGCTCTCGGCGCTTCTTTCGGCGGACAGATCGGAATCACCGGCACCAGCGGCCCCGGCATCTGCTTGAAAGCGGAAATGATGAACCTTGCCGTCATGGCGGAACTTCCGCTTGTGGTCATTGATGTTCAACGCGGCGGCCCCAGCACCGGCATGCCGACCAAAACCGAGCAGACCGATCTCCTCCAAGTGCTTTATGGTAGAAACGGGGAATCCCCGGTTTGCGTGGTCGCTCCCAAAACTCCGGCCGACTGTTTCAACATGGCCATTGAGGCTGTTCGTCTAGCGCTTAAATACATGACGCCTGTCGTGCTTCTGTCCGAAGGAAATCTTGCGAACGGTGCCGAGCCTTGGAAGCTTCCCAAACTTGAAGAACTTCCCAAGATCACGGTTAAGCATCCGGTGGCAGGCGACGGACCTTTCCTTCCCTACGCGCGCGATTCTAAAACACTGGCCCGCCCTTGGGCGGTTCCCGGAACACCGGGCCTTGAGCACCGTATCGGCGGACTTTCCAAGGCCGATCTTACGGGCAACGTCAGCTATGACCCTGAAAACAATCAGAAGATGATTAATCTGCGCGCGGAAAAAATCCGCCGCATTGCCGACGACATTCCCGATATTGTGGTAGAAGGCCCCGCATCAGGAAAACTTTTGGTGCTTGGCTGGGGCGGAAGTTACGGCCCGATCTACCAGGCGGTTTCAAATCTCGCGGATGAGGGAAAAGTTGTTTCTCACGCGCACCTTTCCTACATGAATCCTTTCCCGAAGAACCTTGGAACTGTTGTAAGCAAATTCGATAAGATCCTTCTTCCGGAACTCAACATGGGACAGCTTCTTGTGTTGATGCGGCATCACTTTCCGGGCCGGAATTATGTCGGTTATCATAAAGTCCATGGGCAACCTTTCAAATCAGCAGAACTTATGGAAGAAATTAAAAGGCATCTATGAGCACAGACAACATCACCCCTAAGGTTGAAGGCAAACTCCCTTTCGTTAAAGAAGATTTTGAATCCGGACAGGAAGTCCGCTGGTGTCCTGGCTGCGGTGATTACGCCATTCTTGCCGTGATGCAGCGCACGCTCGCGAAGTTTTCTATTCCTCGTGAAAACTATGTTTTCATTTCCGGAATTGGCTGCTCCAGCCGCTTTCCTTACTACATGAACAACTACGGCTTTCATACCATTCACGGCCGGGCTCCAACAATTGCTTCCGGTCTTCGCTGCGTGAACCCTAATCTGGTCATCTGGGTCATTACGGGCGACGGGGACGGACTCAGCATTGGCGGAAATCATCTGCTTCACGCCATGCGCCGCAACATGAACATCAACATCGTTCTCGTGAACAATCAGATTTACGGTTTGACCAAGGGCCAGTATTCCCCGACTTCGGAAATGGGGAAAGTCACAAAGTCCAGCCCCCTGGGTTCCATTGATCAGCCGATCAATCCCCTTTCGGTAGCCTTGGCTTCGGAAGCCACCTTTGTCGCACGCACGGTCGACGGTGACCCTAAACACATGGGGTATGTGCTGGAACGCGCGATGCAGCACAAAGGCACTTCGTTCGTTGAAATTTATCAAAACTGCATTATCTTCAACGACAAGGCCTTCGCCCCTGTGACCGGCCGCGAAAACCGCGATGACCGGGCCGTGTACCTGGAGCATGAAAAGCCCCTGATCTTCGGCAAAGCCAAAGACCGCGGCATACGCCTCAAAGGCTTCAAGCCTGAGGTTGTGGAAATTGCAAAGGGGGCGCCCGCCCCGGCGGATCTCCTTCTTCACAATGAAAAAGAAGAAGACCCCAATTACGCTTACCTCTTAAGTCATTTCAGATATCCGGAACTGCCGGTTCCTCTCGGTGTTTTCAGGGCTGTTCAACGTCCGGTTTATGACGAGCTGCTGGATCTTCAGATTGAGGATTCTCTCAAGAAAAAAGGTAAGGGCAATATTAAGGATTTGATTTACGGAGCGGAGACCTGGACCGTCTCCTAAGCGAGGGCGGTTATGAGCATTCGTTGTCCAGCCTGCGGGCATGAAAATCTTGATGGCGACACCCGCTGTTCAAAGTGTCTGCACACCCTCATGGACCGTTATATTCCGGGTCCGCCGAAAGACGATCCTCTCAAACGCCTGCTTCTGAACGCCCCTGTATCAGCTCTGATCACAGGCGAAGACCTTCTCGTGGCCAGCGCTGCGGATTCCCTTCAAAAAATCGTCGGTATTCTCAAGAAGAAGAAAAAGACCTGCGTTCTCATTTACGAGAAGAAAAAACTGGTGGGCATTTTAAGTCTTCGGACACTTCTCACAGAAGCGGCCTGCAAATTCACGGATCTTTCCCGCGTCACGGCCGGCGATATCATGACCCGCAACCCGGGTTATGCCACCCTGCAGGACCCTATCAGCTACGCGGTCAACCGCATGTCCATCGGAGGCTTCCGGCACTTCCCGGTGCTGGCCGTTGACGGAACCCCGATCAGCATTATTTCGATCAAAGATGTCCTGGTCTATTTGATGGAAGGTGTTTCTCTGTCAAAAATGCCCGGACCGGCAGACGCCTCTTAAACCTTCGGTTTTTCCCCGGCTTCAAACTGTTCAACAAGATCCACGACACGTGATTCCTCGACCATCAAAACGCCTGGGATCTTCTCCGGAAAAAACTCACGGTTTTTCTCAAGCACTTTCCGCAGACGGCTTGTCTGGTCTTCTTCTCCGAAACGGAAAAGGGCGTTCTGGCTGAAGTCCCGGATAACCACCCAGGTAGGGATTTCTTCTGCCGCGGCTTCCTGAAGACGCTTCTTTATAAACAAGTCGAACTTAGCGCGCTCCTGACTATAGACCGTCATACCGTGCTGAAACCGGATCTTGCCCCAATCCGCAGGAACAAGCTTTTTGAAGGCCAGCCAAAGCGAAGAATAGGGAAAGATACGCTCTTCCCCGGGATTCAGCGCGCGCCCATGATTCAAGAGCAGGCTTCCAAGATTCCGTCCGTCAAAATTGCGGAGTTTGTCGCGCTCACCCGCGGAAATAAGTTCCAGAGAAAAGGTCCCATACAATTGCGCTTCCGCCTCCCTGATAGCGAAATCAAAGATTTCTTTCACAGAGTCCCAGAGCGCCCGTTCCTCAGCCAAAATCAATTCCGCAAGATGCACCCGCTTCACACCGGTCTCCGTGAAAATCTCAAAACTGCGGTCACCCGAAGGCGTCTCGCCCAGCCATAAAACATTTTGAACCGCTGGAAGATTGCGAAGGAAAAGAGTGTGACAAAAGTCATGGTGAAGCAGCCTGCTCATGGACTATACTCCCGGATTAAGAGATGATTTTTATTCCTTAGCTCCCTTAAAATAACTCCGCCATGGGAAATCCGCCATATGAAAAATCACATTCTTAAAACTATTCTCTTCTTTTCCTCAGTGCTTCTCATCGCCCAAGGCGCTTCTTGGACCCTTCATGCGGAAGGCGAAAAGGCCGCGCCCTACGAACTTGAGTTCCCTTTAGGCCTGGATCCTGATGTTTACATAATTCCCGATGACAACCCCATGACTCAGGAAAAAGTCACGCTTGGGAAAATGCTCTATTTCGACAAGCGCATCTCCTCGGATAAAACCGTCAGCTGCGCCACCTGTCACGACCCGCAAAAAGGCTTTACGGATCAGCGGCAATTTTCAGAAGGTGTGCAAAAGAAAAACGGGACCCGCAATTCTCCGTCGGTCCTTAACAGCGGTTACCGTCTTTTTCAATTTTGGGACGGACGCGCCCCGAGCCTTGAAGAACAAGCCAAGGGGCCGATGGAAAACCCTGTGGAAATGGCCCACACACTCGCCGGCGCAACCCAAAGGATCTCGGAAGTGAAGGGCTACGGCCCTTACTTCGAAGCCGCCTTTGGGGATCCTGGGGTCAACATCGACCGGATCGTCAAGGCTATCGCCGCTTTTGAAAGAACGGTCTTATCCGGCAACTCGGCGTGGGACCGCTTCACTCAAAACCAGGATAAAACCGCCTTGAGCGAATCCGCCCAGCGCGGGCTGAAACTTTTTGAAGGCAAGGCCCGCTGCACGCAGTGTCATGTCGGCTTCAACCTCACCGACGAAATCTTCCATAACCTGGGCGTGGGCATGAACGCGGCAAAGCCCGATTGGGGGCGCTATGACGTTACAAAAAATGACGCCGACAAAGGCGCTTTTAAAACGCCTATGCTCCGGGATCTTTTAAGAACCGCGCCTTACATGCATGACGGAAGCGTCAAAACCCTGGAAGAAGTCATTGATCTTTACGACAAGGGCGGCGAGGCCAATCCGTGGCTGGATCCCAAAATGCAGCCGCTTAATCTGAGCGATCAAGAACATACGGACCTCTTGGAATTTCTCAAATCGCTTGAGGGTGACTGGAAGCCTGTCGAAGAACCGGTTCTGCCTGAATAAATTTCTGAAATAAAAAAGCCCGTACGAGAGTCATCCCGTACGGGCTTTTTATGCCTGCTCTAAAAACTTATCCGTTCTTGCGGCTGAATTCTTTCATGAACTCGGTGAGCGCCTTGACGCCTTCGAGGGGCTGGGCGTTATAAATTGAGGCTCTCAGTCCCCCGACAAGACGGTGTCCCTTAAGCGCGCTCAGGCCTTCCGCCGCTGCTTCCGTCACAAACTTTTTTTCCAGATCCTCACGGTCACCCTTGATCCGGAAAACCACATTCATGCGGGAACGGTCCTTCTTTTCAACCGGTGAATAGTAAAACTCGTTTTGCTCAATGGCGTTGTACAACATATTCGCTTTTTCGATATTTCTCTTTTCAACCGCGGCCAGTCCTCCCTGACGGTCCATCCACTCCATGACCAGCGCCACCATGTAAATCCCATACGTTGGCGGCGTGTTGTACAAGGATTTCTCTTTGGCATGTGTCCGGTACTGCAAAATCACAGGCAGGTTCTTGCTGCCGCGCTCCACAAGGTCCTTACGGATGACCACAAGCGTAACGCCGGAAGGTCCGATATTTTTCTGAGCGCCCGCAAAAATCACCCCAAATTTTGAAACATCCACCGGGCGCGACAGAATATTCGAGGACATGTCTGCCACAAGCGGGACCGCCCCCGTTTCGGGAAAGGTGGTCCATTCCGTGCCCGCAATCGTGT
This sequence comes from uncultured bacterium, assembly GCA_964434115.1. Lineage (GTDB taxonomy): Bacteria > Omnitrophota > Omnitrophia > Omnitrophales > Aquincolibacteriaceae > ZLKRG04. Next base: position 31,687 of record CAYSSX010000003.1, on the reverse strand, counting down.
TGTTGGAGCAAAGGTGGACATACGACGCATCAGGGTTCAATTTGATTTCATCAAGCCGCGGAAGACGGCGGAATTTTTCACTTTCCGTGGAGGCCGCGATATTCACTGTTGTTAATTTCTGCGCTTCGTCCAAGGCCTTTTGCGTCCAAACACCCGTATTAATTAAATCCACAGGTTTGTTCGGCAAGGCCAGATTCATGGGAATCATGGCAAACTGAAGGCTCGCGCCGCCCTGAAGAAAAAGAACGTCATAATTCGCGGGCACTCCCAGGTGTTTGCGGACACCGGCCTCAGCGCGTCCGGCAATGGCTTCAAACTCCTCGGAGCGGTGGCTCATTTCCATCACAGACATTCCGCTGCCTTTGTAATTGAGCATTTCGTCGCGCGCCTGTTCAAGCACTTCCACGGGAAGCACCGCGGGTCCTGCGCTGAAATTAAAAATTCTGCCTGCCGCTTTCTCTTCGCTGCTGCCGGTTTTCATACCCATCCTTTGGGCTATGCCCTTGTTGACTCGGTTTCTAGATCCAGCTCAAAAACAAATCGGTGATTGCCGGATGCGTTCCGACCGGGGGTGTCACACGAAAAACGATTTCCGGGTATTTCTTTTTTGCCGCTTCGACAAGCGCCGGAATATCTTCCAGAACATGCCGTCCTGAGTTTAAAAAATTCAGCATCACAAGGATTTCCCGGGCGCCTTGGGACGCGCAGCGGTCGATTCCCTCGGGGATCGACGGTGTATCCGTTTCAAGGAAAGCCGCCTCGCCTAAGGCAATACCTGATTTCTCTTGAAGACGTCCCAGCAAATCGATGTTTTCCTGACGGGATCGGGGGGAACGGCTGCCGTGGGAAACTAAAAGTATGGCTTTCATAAAAGGCCCCGCGAGGAAGGCAGTATTTTACCCGGTTTAAAATGCGCCGCAAGCAATGTTTTTGAACGAAATCTCTACTTAACCCAGCATTTTGAGGGCTGCCATGACGGCAACGCCCAAAACAATCATGACGAACTGCACTGCCGATGTTTTGGCCCTGACCTCATGGTGCAATTCCGGAATAAGGTCAGAACCGGCAACGTAAATAAACCCCCCTGCCGCAATCGGAAGAAGCGCCACGGACAGGTTCTCAACTTGGGTCCCAAAGGTCAGCGCAATCACAGCCCCCAGCAGCGCGAAGAGCGCGGACAAAAAGTTATAGAAGAGGGCCTTCCGGGCGGAAAGACCGCCGTGCAAGAGAACCCCGAAATCCCCTATCTCCTGCGGGATTTCATGGAGGAAAACAGCCAGCGTGGTCGTGATGCCGATCGGAATACTCACCGAATAACTGACCCCGATGATCATGCCGTCGATCAGGTTATGAACCGCGTCCCCGACAAGATTCATGGTCACTACGGGATGAAGATGATCTTCCTCTTCATCGGTCACGATGTGGCAATGCCGCCAGCGGATAAATTTTTCGAGCAGGAAAAAAAGTAAAATTCCAAAGAGCACATTGAGAGACGTTGACATGCCCGAGCCTAGACGTTCATAGGCTTCCGGCAGCAAATGAATAAACGTGTCTCCAAAAAGCGCGCCCACAGCAAAGCTCACGAGATACAAAATAATTTTCTTCAGCCGGTCGGGCCTGAGCGAAAGCGTAAAAATACCCACAAGCGAAGCGGCGCTGACAATCAGAACACTGACAATGGTATAGACCCAGACTTCATTCATGTTTGAACGTGGATAACCTTGTTTTTTGATTTATGCCCGGAGGCGATTGAAAAACAGGATAAGGGAAGCCCGAAGTAACTCTTCAGCGCTTTTAAAACCGCCTCATTGGCTTTCCCTTCATCCGGCGGGGCTTTGACCGCAACGCGAAAATGCGTGTCATCAAGACGCTCAACGGCTTCTTTCTTCGCATTGGGTTTGGCTGTTACAAAGATCTTCACTCACGGCGCCTTTAAAGCTGATACTGCGGAAGCACGAAGCTGAAAACGCTGCCTTTGCCCGGTTCGCTTTGAACCCACACGCGGCCGCGGTGGAGACGCACAATTTCCTGCACAATCGAAAGGCCCAGCCCCGTACCCTTTTCACCGGCCGTCGCGGCGCTGGAACCTTGAGAAAACTTGTCGAAAATTTTACCGATCTCGCGGGCGGGAATCCCAATCCCGTTATCTTTGACCTGAAACTGAACATAGTTAAGACCCATTTCCGGAATAAAAAAATCACTGGGGCCCGCGACATTCGCGGAAAGAACCACGGTGCCGCCTTCCGGAGTAAACTTAAGCGCATTGGCAGTCAGGTTCGTCAAGACCTGGCTGACACGCCCAAGGTCTGCTTCCATCGCCAGTGAAGGGTCCATCATCTCCCATGAAAGCTGGATCTTTTTTTCCTTGGCCCAGGGCGTCAGACTCGAGACGACTTCGTCCAAAAGCTCTGAGGCCGGAAAAAGGGTTTTGCGAAGGCTGACTTGCCCGGATTCAAGCCGTGAAAAATCAAGAATTTGATTAATAAATTCCGAAAGTTTTTTGGAGTTACGATCCGCGATTTCAAGATACTTTTTCTGCTCCGTGCTGACTTCACCCAGCTCCCCTTCAAGCACCGCGGACAGGGATTTCTGGATGCACACCAGCGGGGTCCTGAGTTCATGGGTAATACTGGAAATAAATTCGGTTTTAACATCTTCTGTTTCCTGTTCCCGAACCGCCTCGGGAAGAACAGAGATCATGCCCCGGGTTTCCCCGGATTCAGTTTCAATAACCGCAGTAGTGCTCCGGACCTTGCGGGAGGTTTCCTCATCTTCGGCAAGAAGGGAAACAGCATCGTCTTCGGACTGCATCAAATCACGGACAAAGGATATAACTTGCTGCTTCCCTTTAAGGTCCGCCACAGGGTGCCCGAGGATCTCCTCTTTTCTGCGGCCAATAATTTTCTCTGCCGCGGGATTGACCAGAAGCGCTTTGCCTTCGCGGCTCACCACCACGCGGCCCTCGGCCAAAGAACGCACCACATGATCGGTCCGCCGGCGGGCCCTTCCCGCGGTTTTAAGATCTTCAGCCATCGCGACAAACTTTTCCTCAGCCTTGCGGATCGCGCTGTCTTTATTTTGAATCATCTGCTCATAGGTGCGTGTCACTTCGCGCTTGAAGTCTCCTGAGCGTTTCTCTACTTCCTTGTCTACCAAAGCGCTCATGACATGAATCGTTTTGGAGATCTTATCTTTAGGAAGGGCGAGTTTGGCGAGCTCGTTCTGGACATTGGGAGCAAAATCCCCGGCAAAAGGGGATTTTTCAAAAGCAGGCGCTTTTGCCTTAACGCCGCGGCGCAGGGCAAAGAAAACCATTCCGGCCGAAAGAACTGTGACGGCGATCCCAATCATGAGTATCCCCGGCATGTGTCTCCTCCAATAAATTGGATGGTTTGAGAGAGGGTGAAATTAGGCCCGATTCTAGCGAAAACCCCTGGGATTGAACACAAAAAAGAACGCGCCGGACAATTGGCGGGGGTGCCTGCTTATGCTATCATGTCGCTCTTCCCCTCATTCCCGGAAGGAGTTCGCATGAAGAAAACCTCACTTAGCCAGATCCGTTATGATTATTCCAATGTCCCGTTGGTTGAAAAAACCGCGTCCAGGGATCCTTTCCGCCAATTCGGCCTCTGGTTCAATGCGGCCCTGAAATCAGGCGATAAAATCCCCAACGCCCTGACCCTGACAACGGCGGACAAAAGCGGACCCGATGCCCGGATTGTCCTGCTTAAGGACTTTGATAAAAAAGGCTTTGTCTTCTTCACCCATTACGACAGCCCCAAAGGGCATCAGCTGGCGAAGAATCCCCGCGCATGCCTGCTGTTTTATTGGCCCGCCATGGAGCGTCAGGTCAGAATCCGGGGCTTGGTTAAAAAGATCCCGGCAGCGGAATCTACGGCCTATTTTCATTCCCGTCCGAGAGAGTCACAGATTGGCGCTTTGGCCTCTCACCAAAGCCGCACTTTGAAAAACCGGGAAACTTTGGAAAATCAATGCCGGGAAATTGAGCGTCGGTTCCGGGGACAGGTGATTCCGCGCCCGGCATCCTGGGGCGGCTATGTCTTAAAACCTGAAATTTTCGAATTCTGGCAGGGACGTTCCAGCCGTCTGCATGACCGGCTGCTTTATAGAAGGAAGAGCTCGGGCTGGAAAAGGGAACGGCTTTACCCCTGATCGGCAGCGAAATTCTCCGCCGCCGCGGAGGACAGGATTTCGTGCATTTCGCCTTTAGCAATTTCGCGGAGAAAAACAGTCGCGTAGCATCCTGCCGGAAGGGTCACCTTCAATTCCACGTAATCACCGGCGTCATCCCGGCCTTGCTCCCAGGAAAGTTCTTCGGGCTTGAAACGGACGGGCCTTCTGTCGCCTTCACAGTTCAGCAAGCCCTCCTGTTCGAAATCGGCGCGGTTCACTCCGTAGAGCTTTAAAATTTCTTCTTCTCTTTTTTCGGGCTCGCCGGATGTGGGCCGGATTTTTTTTCCAAAAAGCGGCAGGGCTGCGGATATTTCAAAGTTTCCGGCTCTTGGATTTTCTGTCTCTTCGCTTTCCACAAGAAACATGCCGCCGCTCGCGTGCTTCACCGCCCAGTCGCCTTTGAACACCTGCTCCAATGAGGAAATCCGGGAAGCAAGCATATCATTGAAAAGCTTTGATTGAAACGCGGAGACATGGAATTTCAGTATTTTTTTATCAATCGAGCGCACGGCCCTGCGGAAATTTTGGGGATGCGCGGCCAGCAGGCGGCAAAGCACGGCACAGTAGAACATCGCGCCCGGCCAAAGTCCGGCAGAACGGCTGTATTCCCCTTTCATAAAGGCTTCCCTGGCTTCAAGAATACGCCCCTGATCCTTCGGTCCCGGGGTCCCGGCCATTAAACGCGCGGCCAGTTCATAATCCTGTTTCAACAGCGCCTGTCCGGTCTGCCAGGTATCGCCGCGCATGCCGAAACGCTGACTTCCAAAATAATTCGGCGTGCCTTTCGTGACAAGCCGATTCAGAATCTCCGAAAAATCTTTGAGCCGCGCAGGATCAAGCCCGCGCAGTTTCAGAACAAACCGGTTGCCATGCAAATGCCCGGTTTTAAGTTTATTACGGTGCCTTGCCACCGAAAGAATCCGGATGTTTTCCAAATCCAGACCCTGCAGTCTTTCCGGGTCAAAATGTTCAACACTCAGGGTCTGAACCGTCACCGCGCGCGCGTCTTTCAGGCCCGCGTATCCGAATTGACTGGGCGTAAGCCCCACGCTTTTTCCGATTCTCCGGACGGCTTCCATGGTGGAAAGCCCCTGTTTCTCAATGGTGATGTAGACATGATCACCCTCGCCGCTCGGCGTGTACGCGGGAATCTCCTCCACCCGGAAATCCTGAGGCACAGCACGGATCGTAAAGGCGATAGGGGCAATATCGGACGTCAGGTAAGGCAGGGGTTCTGTCATAAGACTTTCCGGGTTATGTGTGTTTAATTTTGCTATTATGTCTCACGAATGACCGATGAAATCAATGCCCTTCTTGAGGAATTGCTCAAAACCGGGGCCGTGGCCCTCACCGGAGCCGGTGTGTCCACGGATTCCGGAATTCCGGATTACCGCTCACAAGGCGGCTTGTGGGACCGCTATCACCCCATCACCTTTCAGGAATTCCTAACTTGTAAAGATTCCCGCATCGAATACTGGCGGAGAAAAAAAGAAGTTTACCCCGCGGTTCGTGATGCCCGGCCCGGACCTGTTCACACTACCTTAAAACAGCTTGAAGACCTCGGCCTCTTGAAAGGCATCATCACCCAGAACATCGACGGCCTTCACGCGCGTGCCGGAAGCCGCAGCATCGTTGAAATCCACGGCACCACACTGGAAACGATTTGTCTGGAATGCGGCAAGACCGCCCCCATCGAACCAGCTCTTGAACATTTTACACAAACCGGGGAGTGTCCCCTCTGTCCCGCCTGCGAGGGCCTTTTAAAACCCAACACCATTTCCTTTGGGCAGGCGCTTGATCCAGGGACCCTGCATCAGGCCGTGGATTGGGTCCAGCAAACCGGCCTTCTTCTTTGCATCGGTTCTTCCCTGGTCGTAGAGCCCGCAGCCTCCCTGCCCCGGTATGCCAAGCGCGCCCGGGCCAAAGTCTTTATCATTAACCGGGAACCCACCCCGATCGACAGCCTGGCCGACCGCGTCATCCATACGGAACTGGGCCCATTCTTTTCCGCTCTTTCCGAAAAGCTCGCCGCCCCGTCAAGCTAGAAGCCCGTGTTATAATGCCGCCCATGGAAAACCCCGACTGGCGCCGTCTTGCCGAAAACGCCCTCTTCGAAAAACGCATTCAGGACCTGAAACTCGCGATCTCCGGTTCGGCTTTGGAACCCTTGATCCAGATGCTCTATGAAGAATTGCGCGCGAAAGGCCTAGCTTTTGAGCCGCCCTGTTTTCTGGCCGATGAATGGTTTTGTCCCGTGGGCGTCCCTGCGATCGGCGTTCCTTTTTATCTCTCTCATCCGCGCCTGCGCCGCCTCGAAAAGAAAATCATCCTCGAAGTGGAAGGCGGCACAAAAAAAGATTTTATGAAACTCATGCGCCATGAAACCGGCCATGCTTACTCCTACGCGTATAACCTGTTTAAGAAAAAACAGTGGCGCGAACTTTTTGGTTCCGCGGCCGAAGAGTACCGCGACACCTATCGCCCCCGTCCGTACAGCCGCGCCTTCGTGACGCATCTCGACAACTGGTACGCCCAGAGTCATCCCGATGAAGACTTCGCCGAAACTTTTGCCGTATGGCTCACGCCGGGCCTTGACTGGCGGAAAAAATTCCGCGGATGGAAAGCCCTGGAAAAACTCGAGTACGTGGACACGCTGATGAAATCGCTCGCGGGAAAACCTCCCGCCGTGACACCCGCCGCGGATCTCAAACAATTCGCGGGACTGTCGATCCGTCTCAAGACCTATTTCAAACGTAAAAAGAAACTCTTCGAAGAGGACTATCCTGATTTTCACGACAACAACTTAAAGACCGTTTTTACCGCCGTTCCCGAAGAACGCGGCAGCCGCAAAGCCTCCCGCTATCTCCGCGATAATCATGAGCGCATCCTCGCGCCGGTCGCGCGGTGGACCCGGGAAAAGAAATTCACCGTCGACAAACTCATCCGCAATCTCATTAATCGCTGCGACGCGCTCAATCTTTATGCCCGGAAGGACGATCATCAAACAGACTTTGAAATCGCGGCTTACATCACAACGCTGATCAGCAATCACCTTTTTACGGGGAAATTTAAGCGCTCCAAATGAGCAAAGCGGAAAAAGTTCTTGTCCTGTTCAACGCGGAAGGTCCCACCACCCTTGATCAGGACTATACTGAAGACCTGAAAAAAAAAGACTGGGAGACCGAGGCCGACATCCTGAAGGCTCTCGGTCAGCTGGGCCACACCGCCGCCCCGCTCGGTCTTTTCGACGACACGGAAATCCTCTTCGAGAAAATCAAGCAGTTCCAGCCGACCGTTATCTTCAATCTCGTCGAACGTTTCAAGCATGACTCGGCGCATGACCGCGATATCGCGTCTTTGTTAAAACTCATCGGCATTCCTTTTACCGGCTGCGGCCCCACGGGCATGACGCTGTGTAAAAACAAGGGCCTCTCGAAAGAGATCCTGAGTTTTCACCGAATCCGGGTTCCTGACTTCGCGATCTTCCTCCGCAAAAAAGCCGTCAAACGCCCGAGGAACCTCAACTTCCCCATTTTTGTAAAGCCTCTGAAAGAAGAGGCCTCCCTAGGCATCGCGCAGGCGTCTTTCGTGGAAAATGATGAACAGCTCAAGGAACGCGTCCAGTTCATACACGAAACAATGGACCAGGACGTGATCGCGGAAGAATACATCGACGGCCGGGAACTTTATGTGAGCCTGCTCGGGAACAAACGTCTTGAGATTTTTCCGGTCAGGGAAATCCGTTTCAACGAAGTTCCCGAAGATGAGCCAAAGGTCGCGACTTACAAAGCCAAATGGGATGAGAATTACCGGAAGAAATGGGGCATTAAAAACCAGTTCGCGGGGACCCTGGTCAATGGCGCGCTCGCCAAAATCGAAAAGGTCTCGAAAAAAATCTATCAGCTTCTTTCCATTAAAGGGTACGCGCGGCTTGATATGCGTTTGACCTCTTCCGGAGATCTCGTCTTCATCGAAGCCAACCCGAACCCGATGCTTGCCGCGGAAGAGGATTTCGCGCAGTCCGCGGCAAAGGCAGGGCTTGAATTTCCCCAGCTCATCCAGCGCATTCTCAACCTCAGCCGTCCGGGAATCGACGATTAATTCTTAAAATCTTTCAGGCGGGGATACTTCTTGTCTTTGTCGGAGAGAATAAGGGTTCCAAGATTAGGCCACGCGATACCGAGATCCGGATCACTCCAGAGAATCCCCCGTTCATGCGCCGCCGAATAAAAGTTCGTGACCTTGTAAAGAAATTCCGTGTCATCTTCCAGCACGCAAAACCCGTGAGCAAATCCCGCAGGCACATAAAGCATCTTTTTATTTTCCGCGCTCAGCACGAGCGAGGCATGCTTGCCGTAGGTTTTTGAACCCGGCCGGAGATCGACGGCAACATCAAACACCGAACCCCGGATCACACGCACCAGTTTTCCCTGAGCCATCGGGTCCACCTGAAAGTGAAGCCCGCGCAAAGCACCTTTGGAAGAACGGCTGTGGTTATCCTGAATAAAGGTATCCTTGATTCCGTTCTGGGCGAATAAGTCCGTGCGGTAGGATTCATAAAAAAACCCGCGCGCGTCCGGAAAAAGACGCGGCTCAATCAAGATAAGTCCTGGAATTTCAAGCGGTGTGAATTTCATTTTTTCTCCGTCCGCGCATTGTAATGCATTCAAGGAATGGCTTCAAGGCCTGCGCTTGGACATTTTTACGGCGCTCCCGCCCATCAATACGCGGAGGTGTTCCGCCGTACAAAGAGGAAGATAATCAAGGTGATAGCCGCCTTCCAGCAGTGAAATCAGGCGGCCGCCGCTGTGCTTCGCGGCAATCTCCATCACGCGTTCCGTCATCCACCCAAAAAATTCGGTGCTGAGATTGATGGAGGCCAAGGGATCCGCCTCATGCGCATCAAACCCCGCTGAAACAAGCACCGCGTCCGGTTTAAAAAATTCTATGGCCGGAAGAATTTTCTGACAAAAGGCGTGTTCATAATCCGAATCCCGCGCCCCCTGCCCCATCGGACAGTTGAGCGTTGCGCCTTCTCCACGGCCGCGCCCGCTTTCATACTCGCCGCCCGTTCCCGGATAAAAGGGGTACTGATGAAGACTGACATAAAAAACAGACGGGTCTTCTTCAAACGCGTGCTGGGTACCGTTGCCGTGGTGCACATCCCAATCAAGAATAAGGATTTTTTCAAGGCCGTGCTTTTTCTGCAAGTACCTTGCAAGGATCGCAACATTATTAAAAAGACAAAACCCCATGGCAAAATCCTGCTCCGCGTGGTGGCCCGGCGGACGCAAAAGAGCGAAACCGTTTTCAATTTCCCCTTTCATCAGGGCGTCTGCCAGAGTCAAGGCACCCCCCGCCGCGAGCTTCGCGATTTCAAAAGACCGCTTACAAATTCCTACGTCCGGAGTATCGATGCTCGAATAGCCCCTCCGGCAGGCTTCGGAGACCCGGGCTATGTATTCCGCGCTATGGATCGTCTGGATCCAGGGCTCTTGTGCGGATGAGGGCTTCAGGAGTTTAAGCGACCTAAACCATTTCTGCTTTTGAAGATGCGAGTACGTCCCGGAAAGCCGTTCCGGACGTTCAGGGTGATGCGCCCCCGCGTCATGGGAAAGGTAAATTTCATCATAAAGAAGCGCTGTGCTCATGGGGACTCTTCCGGAGATTAAAAAGGATTTAACCGTATTCACTATGATGACGATGTTTAAGTCATCAATCAAGTCAGGTTTTTCAAGAACGGAGATTATGAGCAGAGAATATCGATCTTCCGACTTTCGCGATTACCGTAATGAACAGCGGAAACGGAACAAATCCCGCAGCAAAAACCGCGTGGGCGAGGGAAGGGAAATGGCAGCCGGTCTTTCCTCGGCCTTTTGGATGACTCTGAATTTGGTCCTATCGATTGTCGGCGTTTGTCTTGCCGCGATTGTTGTTTCAGGATGGATGCGGTTTGTGGCCTTCGGAAAAGTCGAAAATGACCGCTATTGGAAACGTCTGACTTATGACATCTGTCACTTTGATCAAAAAAGTTCCCGCAACCGGCTGAGAAATTTTGTTCAAGGCGTCCTTAACTCCTCCGAAAGCTCTGCGTCCATCTTTTAGGCTTACGCCGACCGTTCCACAAGGAGCGCGGCTTTCAAGACTTCCGCAATAACATCCGCGACCCTGAGTTCACGGGCACCCGGCACAGGACTTTCGGAACGAATGACAATCCCTCCGGCCGCAAGCGGCAAGGCTCCAACCTGAAGCGCTTCCTCGTAATTTTTCTTCAACTTCACATGGACCAGCGGCCTGAAATGAATCACTTCATTGCGCAGAACTTTAAGCTCGCGAGATTTCTCGTTCAGGTAAGTCACAAGATCCGTTTCTGGAAAAGCAAAATTGTTCTGGGCCACGGCCTCGGTAAATTCCTTTACCAGGGAAGCCCTCTCTGAAACAGGCGCGAAAACAGCGACCACAATGCCGGGCGCTTTTTGGACCAGAAGCTTTTTAAGAAGTTCACGGTCTTCAGGCGCGCGGTATTCAAAAAGATAATACCCGCGGGTTCCAGCCCGGGAAGAACCGGGAAGCCCTAAGGCCTGCACAACTCCCGGGGTCACGGCAAATTCAGTAAAAGCCTTTTCAAGATCAATTCCCGCGGCTTCCGCCCTAGCAAGGCCGGGCAATAAACGTCGTTCCTCCGAAAGCCATGCCAGACTGCTCTTGGAAAGAAGCGCTTCCGACAACTCCGCTGGATTCAAGGCTTCCGGGGGCGCTTCGCGAAGCTCGGCCCGCGCAGAACCGGGCGCGGAAGAACTTTCAGCAGCCCGTTCCTGCTTAAGAGGAACAAAAGTTTTCGCAATCTGGCGGCGGACCTCTTCCTGATCTTTTAAACGGCTCTGCGCCTGCCGCAGTCTCAGAAAACTTTCACTGGGCTGGTTCTGAACACGGGGAGCACGTTCTGCAGGCGCCTGCAGGCTTCTAAGTTTCTGCACTCTTTCGCGGCTGTTGGTCAACGCCTGGCGAATCAGATACTTCAGTTCTTCAAGACGAGTCGGGTCAATTTTGCCTTGAAACCATTCAAGGTCTTCAGCCGCTTCCTTACGCAGTCTTGTGTAACTGCGGTCCAGATGCGCGGCCACCGCAGGCTCCAGGGCCTGGTCTTCCAGGTTTTTGAGCTCGATAAAAAGATCAAACACGATTTTTTCAAGCCCCATTTCAATGCCGCGCTGGTAAAGCTTCCGGCGGTCGTCACGGGTCAAGCCTGTGTTCGAACGTCTTCTTTGAGCCACGGGAGCGCTCACCGTCACTTCGGATTCCCGGCTTTTTTGAAGAACCGTCTCCGCGGTCTCAACCCGGAAAGGCAAGGGCACGGCCGGCGAATTAAAACGGCTGGCGGATTCCGGCTCTCCGATTTGTGAAAAAAGAAGATTCAGATTAACGGCCGCGTCCGGGGAACGCGTTGTGGCCACACGCGTCCGGCTTTGGCTGGCCGCCATATCGTAGGTCAACCTTAAGAAACGAAAGGCGCGCGAAACGATTCTTCCCAGCGCCCAAAAAATCACGTACGCTGAGACAAGCCGTTCAAACGAACCGAGACGTTTCTCATACATCCGTTCCAGAAGGTGCTGGCGCTCTCCATAAAGAAGGAACTCTTCTTCGAATTTCACGAGGTCATTTCCCGAAAGGCCGATTGAAATTCCAAGTTCCTTTGCGGCCAAATGCAAAGGCTTGCCGCGGAACAGTTCCGCGAAATTCTCCAGCTGGCTGGCAAGTGTCCGGCGGGCCGCGTCATCCAGCGTTACCACGGTGGATACCTTGCGGATGAAATTAGGAATTGAAACCTGAATCGGGGTATTGGCCACGGGAAGAGCCACTTCCTTCTCACGGGCATCCTTCCCCGCGATCTTCCGGCCCAGCGTAAAAACCTCGGCTCCGACCTGAAAGTTCCGGACCCCTTCCTGCTGGCTCTTGGTCATACGCACAGCGCCGACTTCATCCTGATGACTGTGCAGGCGCGCATCCGGCTCCATCAAAAGAGACAAAAGTCCGCGGACAATACGGTGGCCAAAGCGCGGAAGATAATGATCACGCGGGTTGGCGGCATGAACATCCAGCGAGGCAAAACCATAACTGAGTGAAAGAATTTTACTCACGTAGGCTTCCAATGTTTGATGCACGTAAGGAATGTCCCCGATCACAAGGGTTCTTTTTCCCGTGCGGGCCAGCAGAGGGAAACGCCGCTGAATCAAACGCAGACCAAGAGAAAGAAACCAGGGGAAAAGAATGATGGCGTAAATTCCGTTCGCGAGAACAAAAAAGATGGAGTTACCCACCGCTCCCACAGAACTGGGTACCGGAATTCCAAAAGAAATCAAAAAGTCGACGAGGCTTGCCGGTGATACCGCCTGCAGCCATCCCCAGGATGACGGGAAAAACGGAAGCCCGTAATAGCTGGCAATACCGACAATCAAGGTCGCTAAACCAATCACAATCGCAGGTTCCAGGATATGCTGAGCCCAGCGCTTTCCAAGTTTTATCAAGTCGCGGCGCACCGGAGAGTCCACTGTTTCCTTGGAACTGCGCGGAGAGGCACCGGCAATCGCGGGCAGTCCCTGCGTGTTCAGCTCATCCCGGAGCTTGCGCAAAATATCCAGGTCCTCTAATTCAAACGCCATTCCAAGCGGCCTGCGTTCTCCATAAATGCGTTTCATTTCAGTCCCGAGGTACAGCAGCATCTCGGTAAAGGTGGCATGGACCGCAGCTGTTGCCACGGTGCTCGGTTCTGCCGGCCGGAGTCCGCTCAAATTATCAAAAATTCTTCCGCTGAAGGGAGCACCCTTGGCATACACCTGTCCCACGGCACGCCCCATCAGGGTATCCAGGCCGCCAGTCATGGCAAACACCCGTTCACCCAGCACAGCCCGCAAAGCAATGGTCGCGTTCAATGTCGGAAAGGTCTGTCCCGACTGGCTCACGGCAAGCACCACCGTGTTTCTATCCACCTTCACCACACGGTTATTTTCCTGAATCCGGAATTCCCGGGCGCCGCCGCGGAAGCGGGTCTCCTTCAAGGACTTCAAAACTTTATTCGATGAAACCGCTTCCACCGTCAGGGCCGGAAACAAACGGCTGAGGTCCGAAATAAATTGTTCGCCAAACCACTGGCTGACTTCAAAGCCCGTCAACAAAACATCAACAGTGGACTGCCCTTCCGGGAAAAAATCACCGGATTCAGGCACGTGAGGCGGATTCAAAAGCGCGGCCTGGTTAATGGCAGCGATTTCACGTTCCACAAGAGCCGGAAGATTTTGATTTGAAACTTTTCCGCTCATCAAATCCGCGCGGATCAGAGCGGCTGTTTCGCGGATCTGCTCAGCCAGCCCGTTTAAAAGTTTTAAACTCACGCCGGCGCGGATTCTTTTCTCAATATCTTTTTCCACCAGCATTTCAAGAAGCGCATAGGCGCTTTGCCGGTTAAAGCTTTCGGGGTCCTGCCAGGTCTGTTCGATCTTGTTTAAAATGTAGGGAATTTCCTTGATGTCTGAACCCACCAGATCCTTTTCATCAAAATCCGGAAGCGGGTCAATCAGCGGATTATTACGCGTGTCAATCACACGGCCGGAACGGGACACTTCTTCCGGTGTCAGCTCCCGCTTCAAAAATTCCGAATAAACACGCAGGGACTGGGCCGTTTCCCCTTCTTTCCCAAGCCCATCATCCATCCGGAGCTCAAGAATCTCGCCTGTTTCCTGGTCCATGTCAAAACGGTAAGGAAGCGTGCGTTTCGTTCCATCCACGGTGAACGCAACTTTAAGCGCTGCGGCTTCCGAGGCCCAGGCCATTAAATTCAGGCTTGGGTCATAGCCAATGAAAAGCGGCTGAGAGTGCGCAAACAAAACCGTTTTTTCCGGCTGCAGAGAGGACGTAATAATCACGCCAAAAGAGCCTTCGGAACGGGCTTTGACGATACGCGCTGTTGTGTAGAGATCATTTTCAAGAAAGGCCTGCACGGCCGCCTTAATAAACCCTTCCCGCTTTGACTCCGGAACGGACTTTTTGAAGTCATCACTTTCGGAGAACATCCGGAGCGCTTCAGCCGCAATCAAATCGCGCTCCGCCTGCGGCACGTGCGACCATTCACGGACAGGCGACACGCGGCCTTCGCGGATAAGCCGGGAAAGAAGTTCGTCCATACGCGCGCCCCACTGCTTCCACGTTCTCTGTGGCAGTCCGCGGAAATCGAGGGTGTCCGCCACATTCTCATAAAACGCAAACCGCAGGGCCGCATCCCACATCCCCTGGGCAAAAACATAATCAATGACGCCGGCCAGTTTGGGCGTATCGCCCTTGGCCGGGTGCCCAACCCCCAAAACTTTTTTCAGCCAAACAGCGACCTGATCAAAAGAAACCTGTTTGCCGTATAACTCCCAAAAATCAAAGTCGCCATTGTGCGTGACAAAGGTACTGACGCGCCTTGTCTGGGCACCGCGCGGCATGACGCCGTTATCAATGCTCCACACCGGCGTCTTGCGTTCCGGAAGCCATGTATGAGGCTGCGTTTCTTTAACCGCAGGCGCGCTGGAAGTTCCATAACGTGAATGCCCCTGTAACCGGACAATCCTTGCGGAACCGGAACCCGCGTAACCAATTTCACCGCCGGCCTGCTCACCGCGAATCACCGTGACCTTCGACATCTTAAGCAGAAGTTCATCAAACCATGTGGCTGTCCGGGGCGCTTCTAGGCCTCCAAAGGGACGGCGCAGTCTTTCCAGCAAAGAGCGCTTTCTCACCTCGCCTTTATACTCCCCGCGCAGAGCGTCCGGAAGCTGTCCGCGTTTTGTCTTCACGACTCTTGCGCGGACGGACGTTAAATCCTGTCCCCCAACGGGCGGCTGAACTGATGTATCCAAATACGCTGCCCCGTAGTTACCGCAGCAATAAACGCCTTTGGGTGCAGGCCGTAAAATATCGGACCAAAAACCCGCGAAGAAAGACAAAGCAAAGCCGACGGCAACACCCGCGACCGTAGAACGCGATAAAATATTTTCCAGCCCCGGCGTAAGGACCACCAGCGCAACAATACCGGCCAAGGCCACCAGCCCGCTCATCATCCAGGCCGCGTCACGGACCAGGGAATGCTGGGAAGTATTCTTTCCAAAACGAAGCGCCGGGATCATGACCCTCGGGGTCCTTACCAGCGGCGCGAAAATTCCCGCTGCCCATTCCCGGATTTTCAGAGACCCGGTGAGATTGGTTCTCGTCAAGGCGTCCTTGCCCGCCCCGGTGAGTACCGCGGCTGACAAATGAGTCCACTCATGCGCCAGCGTCAAGGCCAGATACCCCACGCGCATGGAGAAAATAAAAAGAAGCGTCTGAATCACCGCGGGAAGGCTCATGTTTTGAAGAAAATAAGCAGCCGTTCCCGGAATCACATAAAAAAGAATGAGGCCCGCGGCAAACCGGACACTCCCGGGAACACGGGTTTCACGGGCCGCTGAAGGCGTTTGCTTTTGAAAGTCTTCCAGCGCCTGCTGAATCTGTTCCAGTGAATGGGTCTGAAAAAAAGTTCCGTCACCGCGGTACGTCGAAAGAAGTCCGGTCAGGGAAACATCTTCAGCCTCCGCTGTGGCCGCTTCTGAATCCAGTAAAGCAGGCAGGAGATTTTTCAACTGTTCGACGGCTTCCGGAGCACGAACCCCAATGCGCGCCAAAAGGTCATTCCAGCGCTCCTTGAAGCGGGCGGAAAGCGCGGCATCCGCCACCTGATGAAATTCCGTATCCTTGAGGTCTTCGAGTTCGCGCAGGGCCGCGGTCACGCCTTGCTCGAGAAAACGTGAAAGCTTCGCAGAGTCGATCGTTTCCTGGCGTTCAAGATAGGCTTCGGCCTGGGCAAAAATCCGGTTCACTTTTTCAAGGGTTTCTTCCAGCCACTGCTGCTGCCTCTCTTCAACATCTTTGCGAAAGCTGTCCTGTTCATGAGTCCGGAGCTCAGCCCTCGCGGCCGTCTGCTCTTCCGCGAGGCGGGCGCTTGTATCCTTCGCATCAAACTGCCGGCGGACTTTTTCCGGCACGAGATAACCATCCACTTTCAAAACAGAAAGAATCTCATCCCCGCCCAGATCAACGATAGGCACGGAACGGCGGACCCCAAAAACTGCCGCCAGTTTCAGGCGGTCTTTCCCGCTTGCCTTCACCACCGCCCGGAAAGCCCCTTCCGGCAAACGCTGCCAATACACCTTCATGTCTTCTGAACGCTGTTCCAGCACTCCGCCTTCAAGCTCACGCAGAACGTCTCTCAACTCACTGCGGTAGCCTTCATCGGAAACTTCTCCCGCCTGTTTTTCAAGCTCACGGATGGCAGGGCTTACGCGCTCCTCGCCCAGAAGACTTTCCACTGCCGCCAGCCAGAAAAGCGGCCGGATACGGGATTCCTTTTCTCCCGGAACTGCCGGCCCCGAACTCATCAGCCAGGCCACAAGCTGGAACCGGGTATCCTGAGTTTTGGCCTGGGCTGAATTCTCTGCCGTCACTTTAAAAATATCTTCAAGGGTCAAAGGCTTTTCGCTGAGCGCATCTTCATAGCGTTTTTTACTTTCTTCTTCGCCGTCCACTTTCGTCATCCGTGGCATCACGGTCACAAAAGAAATTCCCTTTTCCCGTAAACGCCGTTCAATGCCGGCGGTATGAAACCCTCCGGCCACAAGCGCCGAAGACAAAGCGCGTTCTTTCTGCATTTTATTCACCGTGCGCTCCACCAGCACCTTGTCACGAAGCAAAGCGGCCTGATAAAACTTTTCGAGTTCGGGAAGATCCTTATCAAGCAGATCCAGGTCCGCGGGAAGTGTTTTTTCAAATTGCTGTTCACGCAAGAGAGGCTCCACGAATTCGCGTATTTTCTGTGAAGAGAAAAGAGCCCGGTGCGGAAAAAAGAATTCCGCGTCTTCCTGCGTCAGGGAAAGATTCAGGAAAGATTCATAAATCCGGATGGCCTGCAAAAACTGGTCGAATTTTTTCTCAGTGTCAGTGAGCAGAAGTTTTTCTTTAACTGCCGCGGCCAAGGCGCGTATTTCCTGGGTCAGGTTCATTCCCAAAGAGCGGGAAACTTCAAAATACTGCGCCATCCGCAAAGCCTGAGGAAATTGTTCGCCCAGCCCCGCTTCTTCTGCTCTCGCGATGATCTTGGCCCAGTCGCGGCGCCGCCATTCTCCGCCCGCATCGCTGGTTTCCGTCAACGGTAAATCCCACACCTGTCCAGGGAAACGGATTTTCAGGGTCTGCTCTAATGCTGCCAGCTCCTCACGGGCTTCTTCGAACTGAATGCGTTTTTCCAGTTCAGCGGCCTGGAGGAATTTTGCAATAGAGCCGTAAGCCTGTTCGGAAATTTCCAGATGACGGGCTTTCTGAGCAAGCATGTAAACATAAGTTTCCAGGCGTCCGCTGTCCTGAAAAGCCTTCTCCTCACTCCTGAGCAGTTCCTGAACGTCCGGCGCATACACATAGCGTGAGAGTTTTTGAAGAAGGTCACTCGTCTCTTTCAATACCGATTGATCACGCCCGCGGAATTCCTGGGTTTTAAAATAAATATCCCGGTTTTGTTCATAGAGCTTCCGGTCTTCGGCACCGAAGAGACGAAGGCTCGGGTCCAAAATCATGGCCGCATACTCCGCGCCTGTCAGACGCCCGTTTTTCAGAAAATACCCCGCAGCTTTACGGAGCGCGCTTTTATCGGGAAACGCATTCACCGCGTGCGTACCGAGCTCACCCTCAGCACCTTCCACGCTGACAAGTTTGACGCGGTAATTTTCGGAAAGAAATTTAAGGAGCTCGGCCAAATGAAGCTGAGCCTCCTCATGAACATGCGCATCCTGGAGAAGAACGACAAAAAAAGGTTTGTCTCCCTGAAAGGAGCGAAGGGTTTGTCCGTAGGCCGCGGGAATACGAAAAGCAATTTCCGGAAGAATTTCAGAAGGAAGACTTTGATCGCTTAAAGAAGAAACTCCGGGAGCCGGAAGAAAAGACTCAAAAGCCCCAGCTTCCTTTATATCCAGAGTTAAAAGAGTGGTGATGAGGGAGAGGGCAAGGACCTTCGTTCTCGTCTTTTTTCCCCCGAAAAAGGTCTTAAACATTGGCCTTGCCCTCCCCGCAAAATTTTCGAGCACACCCTCCGGACGTTTTTAATACATTGTTTTTAAAAGTTTTTCGTCCGTCTCTATTACGTTGCAACGCATGTGCCAAAATATGGGGAAAGATACCCGCTGTTTAGACTTCCCGCCACCCAGCATTAACCTTGACCATAAACTGCTTCAAACAATTGGGTTGCAATGAAGTCCTCTATTTCAGGTCAAGGGTAAAATATGGCATACCTGTGAAGCGATTCTAAAAATACAGCTATTTTTGTAGGAGACAAAATTGTTATTGCGAAAACAAAGAGTGTAGATGCATAGGATTGCTAGTGCGGAAATGACTTACAGGGGGTTTTAAACGGGTAAAAGGCTGGGTTAAAGCGGTTTACAACGCGTAACGCTTCGCTATTTCGGTATCAGACGCAGGCTGCTTGATCAAAGCTTCGAGGCGCGCGACGCGTTCTGCGGTGGGCGGGTGGGAACGAAAAAAGACAGGAGTTGTATCGTTGCTGACAAGCTGAAGCTTTTTCATAAAGCGAAGCAAGCCATCGGGTGAATACCCTGTGCGGCGAATCAGGTAATAACCAATGTCATCCGCTTCACGCTCATCGTCGCGGCCGTACTTATTTAAAACTCCGCCGCTTGCGAATTGAAGCGCGGCCTTGGCCGCAAGGTTGTTATTCCCCTTGAGAAGCATTTTGGAAATATACTCTGCCCCCAGAGAGCGCGTCATGCCCTTGGCAGGGTGCCGCTCATAAGCATGCCCTATCTCATGCCCCAGAACGCCCGCCAGCTCATCGTCGCTTGTGGCAAAGGCCAGCAGGCCTGTGTGCACATAAATCGCGCCTCCCGGAATCGTAAACGCATTGGGGCTATTGTCCTGAATCACAAAGAAACGGTAATTAAACTGCTTCTTGGGAAGAGCGGCCACCAATTTCTGGCCAATACTGCTTACGCGCTGGTTGGCGGCGGGGTCGCTGACCAGAACCATCTGCTTCGCAATTTCACCTTCCATCTGTTTGCTCGCCGAATTTTCCTCAGCGACTGGAATAACATTGATGTCCTGAACCAAGGGGTTCAATGCGGCACAACCTTGAAAAAGAATAAAGGGGGCGGCAAGCAGCAACGGGCGAAGAGTGTTTATTTTCATAAGAAGAGTCCTTTGGTTAACGGGGAGTATTCTAGCGCAGAACCACGGAGAGGGTAATACTTTTTCCAGTGTCTTAGGACTTCAGCAGGCGGTCCACTTCATCAAAAAGATAAGTCAGGTCAAAGGGCTTCTGCAAAAAGGAGTCGCGGCCAAGCTCTTCAGCCTTATCAATAATCCCCTGATCCACATAGCCGGTCACCACAATGATTTTGGTCAGCGGAGAATGCTCCTTTGCATGCTTCAGCACATCAAGACCCGAAATATCGGGCAATTTGATATCCAGAATCATGATGTCGGGCTTTTGCTCTTCAATAAGCTTAATCCCGTCGCGGCCCGAATCGGCCGTGTAGACCTCAAAGCCCTCTTCTTCGAAGAAGCCTTTGACCTCATCCACGATCCCCACTTCATCATCCACAATCAAAAGTTTTATCATTGGATTTTCAATACCCTGGGGTCACTATTTTTAACCTGCGGATGCGCGGCGGTCAGAAGAACCGTGCATCACATCACTCGAAGACGCCGCGGAAAGACGGATGATAAAGGTCGTCCCTTCACCCACTTTACTTTCCACCGAAATATCGCCGCCGTGCAGTTCAATAATATATTTACACATATAAAGACCAAGTCCTGAACCTTTGCCCGGAGCTTTGGTGGTAAAACCATAATTGAAAATCTTTTTCCGGATCTCGTCCGTCATACCCTTACCGTTGTCCTTGAAGAAAACCTGGACCATCTGATCATCTGCCGGATCCGCCTGGGCATACACTCGGATACGCCGGTGCTGACGGCCTTCCATGGCGTGATAGGCATTGATGAAAAGATTCAGAAACACTTCCTGCAAACGCTCAAGGTCGCCGCGCACAAGCGGCAGATTGCTCGGCACATCGAACTCGACTTCTGTTCCCGTCAAATTATCAAGGTAGGTCTGGAACTGCACGAGCGGCAGGGTTTCTTCAAGAATCAACTTCAGCGACAGCGGCTCAAACTTGCCCTTTTCTGATTTTTTCAGAAGGCCGGTCAGCGTATTCACCACGGCCTTGATACGGCCAATGTTCTGCTCCATTTTTTCAAAGGTATCCATGATTTCATTGACTTTAAGATCCGGATTTTTGCGGAGCTTCAATAGAACGCGCGACACGTTCATGGAAAGAATGGTCAGCGGGTTGTTCACCTCGTGACCGACAGATGCGGCAAGGCGGCCAAGCGTGGCCATCTTTTGCTCGTGAATGAGCTGGGCCTGAGTATCTTGCAGCTGCTTGTTGGCAACCTCAGTTTCCTTGAGGGCCTTCATCAAAAGGTTTTTGGCGTATTCCAGCTGCGAGTTAATCTCTTCCAGTTCGCGGGTCTTGTTAATGGCTTCGTCGTAAAGGCGGGCGTTTTCAATCGCGATGGCCGACTCTTGCGCCAATGTAAAAAGAACGTTTAGATCTTCCTCTGAGTAGAAATCACCGGACTTCTTTTCACCCAAAACAAGAATGTTTCTAAGTTCCGGACCCAAAAAACTCGGCACACAGCAAGAGGCATCAAGCTCCCGCATCGTTGTTTGTATCGCCACAAAATCATACTCGTGCGGTGCTTCACCTTTTACCCTCTTTTTATTTCCTGATTCTATGTACTCCTTCACATGCTCAATTTCGATAGCCTCTTTTTCTTTCTTTAGATAGCGAATCAGCTCTGCATCTTCATTAATCACATATTGAATCAATTCCTTGGAATGTCCTCGAGCATACGATAATCTGAATTCCCCCTGATTTTTTTCCCTGGATAAAATTGAGGCGTTTTTCACCCTCATTCTTAACGTAATAAAATGCACTACAAGGGAAAACAAATGGCGCAGGTTTTCAATTTTTGATATACCGCGGGATGCGTCTTTGAGGAGCTTCTGATAATCATATTTTTTTTGAAATAAATAGCGGTCTGTTATATCTAATAAATATTTTCTTATTGGATCATAGCCTAGGACAATAAGAAATATACTAACAGCATTAACCCAATTACTGCTGAGCCCGAAACGAATCGTTAACAAATCCCGGAGAATAAATGTCGCGATAGAAAAGACTGCAAAAACAAACGTTAAAAGCCCCGCAAACACCAAAGTCTTTTTTATAATAACAGCGATATCCAGCAACTGATGTCGGGTAATAGCGTACGCGATTATTACAAATGAGATTAAAAAAAACAGACTTCCGGCAGGATAAATCGGAAATCCGTAGACTTGGAAAAAATCTAAAACACAAAAGAAATAGGCCGCTAACCCCATAAGTAAATAGTGGATCTGCTGAGGCAAGACAGCGTACTGAGCGCTGTTTCTCTTTGCTCTTATTAATATATAAACGCCTCTCACCATCGAAATGATCGCTAATAAAATATATGCGGGATAGAAGCGGCCTGGGCGTGCGAAGTTCCCCCAATCGAAAGATCGGTAGCCAGCAACAAACAAATCTGAAGTAAACACACTAATGACAAGTACTGTAGCTATGACATAAAGAATTTTAATGTTGCTAGATTCTTTCCTTTCTTGAATAAACTCTGCTATAAAATGATAAAAAGTAACTGGTATATACGCTATTGTTAAATAGGCGAATCTTGCTAGAAAGGCTATCTGGGAAGGTTCTTCAAAAAAGAATGAAAGAAACCATATCAGTTGCCAGTTAAACGTCTCCAGGCAGAGTAACGCAAAAAGAATTTTCGTTTTTGTGCGTGGCTTGTTTTTCAAAAGGAAAAATGCGAGGGCGGAAAAAGCTACACTACCCAATAGTGGTGGGAAAGAAAAAAGAGACATTCTTAACGGCTCGCTATATCTTAAGAATCATGGCTCCGGCAGTAAACCCGGCGCCATATGTTAAAAGGTAAACTAAGCTACCTTTAGATATCCTCCCATTTTTAATGTTTATATCTAACAGCATTGGTAATTCTGCAGATATTGTATTGCCATACTCGGCGTACGAATCAACAACGCGATTCCGGGGTATATTAAAGGATTCGACTGTGTGATTGAATAAAGGCATGCTTGCTTGATGAACAATAAACACATCAATCTCTTCCGTTTTTACATTGGCGTCTAAAAACTGCTTCTCATAGAAAGGACGAATATGTTTGTCTAATGCGTCAAAAAACAATCTATTGTCGGGGTGCATATAAAATGCATTTTCATACTTGGGGGGAATTTCTGAAGGTTGTCTCGTCCAGGGATAGGAAGCGAATATTTTGCTGTAATACTCTCCTATTGAAAAAACGTCTATGCTTAGAATCTGCCCAACATCCGCAGCTTCGATAATTGCCCCAGCAGCTCCGTCTCCAAAAATGGCTCTATGCATTGGGTTCGCAAACGACATTTTAGAGCCCACCGTGGATGATCCGATGACCATCACTCTCGAGTCTCCCCCCGCTATAAACTGTGTCGCAATATTTACCCCGCAAATCCACCCAACGCAAGACATTGAAACACCAAACGCCGGGCAAACCAATCCTATCTTGCTCTGAGCAACGACCGCAGAATCTGGCGCCGCATGATCTCCCGGATCACAGCTACAAATAAGTTTATCTATACTTTCTTTTGAATACCCTGTTTGATTTAACAATGCTCTTCCGACGTTAGCTATCATATCTGATCCAGACTCATTTTCTTCGCAGACTCTTTTTTCTTTTGCTCCAACAGCTCTAAACAATAGCGTACCTGGACTCGACGATCCAAATGCTTTCATAATGTCATCATTGTTGATGATTTTTTCAGGAACATAAGAGCTTAACGCACTCAATTTAACCTTTGGCAATTGACGATTTCGCATACTCACCCCTGCTAAAGAACCTTTGAAAATAGCACGCTACAGTTGTTCCCACCAAATGCGAAGGAGTTGCTCAGGACTCTATTCAACACTTTCTTTCTAAACTTATTAGGCACACAATCAATGTCGCATTCCGGATCTGGCGAGTTGAAATTAATTGTGGGCGGTATTTCTCCCGCTTCAATCGCCATAACACTCGCTACAGCCTCTATGGCGCTAGCGGCACCCATGGTGTGCCCAAGCATGGATTTGATGGAGCTGACGGGCACGTTATTACCCCCATCGTAAAATATTCTTTTAATAGCTTCACTTTCAAGCTTGTCATTAATTCGCGTTCCCGTACCATGTGCACATATGTAGTCGATATCCCGGATGCCAACACCAGCACTGGCTATAGCATTATTCATAACGCTCATAATTCCACCCACTTCCGGAATAGTCATATGGTTAGCATCGCAGCTAAACCCGAAGCCTTCAATTTCAGCATACATCTTCGCGCCACGCGACTTAGCTAAGTCATAGTCTTCTAAGACAAGAATTGCGGCACCTTCGCCAACCAGCATACCTTCACGATCTTTATCAAAGGGTTGACACATAGAATTGGCCATAACCCCGAGCCTCCGAAAACCCGAAAAACTCACGTGAGAAAAGGGATCTGCGCCACCTGCAATCATTACGGGGGCAACTCCAGACTTTATTAGCATGCTGGCATATGCGATTGCGTAGTTACCCGCAGCGCAAGCGGTTGGCACAACCATATTGGGGCCTGAACATTTAAATCTTTTCCCAATATTCACACTAATTGCATTGGGGCTGTATTGCTTTAAATTTGAAGACCGGTGAACATTCCTAATACCACCTGAGCAATAAAGACTTGTCGCTTTTTCAATAATTTGAGCTTCCCCAAAAGTGGTGCCGATAACAACGCCTGTTTTTTTTGATATCCGGTCTTCAAACCCCTCAAACTTAGCATCCTCAAGAGCTCTGGTCGTAGCCACCAATGCAAATTTTGTCGCTCTCCCATAAATTTTTTTTTCGGCAGAACTTAAAATTTGAAAGCCCTCTTCTTCAGTCACCTCACCGCCATAGTGTCTGTCAAACTGGTCTGTACAGAAGCTTTTAATCTTAGAAATTCCACTTCTTCCCCCCGTAAGATTGCTCCAAAAGTCTCTCAGATGGCTACCAACGGAAGTCACAACACCTAAACCAGTAACAACAACACGCTTTGTCATTTTATTTTAAAGTTTTCTTTTCCACTAATTCAAAGCACTTTTTCAAACTAACGAGCCCCAAGGCCTCTGTATCATCAATCAAAACATCGAACTCCTTCTCCAACTCTGTGACAATTTCAACCCTAGCCAGAGAATCCATGCCATGTTTCTCAATCAGGTCATCTGTCTCTGCCAGTTGAGACGGAGACACCTTTATAATCTTTGACACAATCGTCCTGATTCTGTCTTTACTGTCCACTGATACCCTCCTCTGTTTTGTTAACTACAACCACACTATTATGTCCGCTAGGATCAACCTGCAAAATCAAACATTTTTTCTTGCTATTTGAAACTTCTGTCGAGTATTTACCTTGTCCAACGCGCATCTTTCTAATAGTCTCGGGATGTATACTTCCTCTCATCACTCCTATTGATACAACAATGGCTAGCAGTCCTTGCGCCGCAAAGGTTTCGCCTATCAGAATTTTGGGTCTCAGAACGGGGACCTGAAGAGAAAAATTCAACGTAGCCAGCGCCTCATCTTCAACTTTAGAAAGGAGCTTGTCAAAATAGCCACTGGCAATTACAAAATCAACATCTTGAACACGAATTTTGGCTTCCGACAAAGCAATCTTAATTATATCCACCAAGTCCTGAGCTCGATCACTCGATTTTCTTCTTTTGCAAACGGAAAATGAATTCGCAAAAGCTGTAATCCTGCACTGCGGGGAGAGCGAAGGCTCACTTCGCCTGCTATCGCCAACCAAAAGAGCACAAGCACTTTCAGCAGGAACAAACTTACTGTTTGAAGAATCTAAATTACCGAGCTCTTCTGCCGAACAAATCATCCTCTCTTGCACTAATCCTTGCCAAATCTTTTCGGAATATGCATCAGACCCACCAACCAACATCAAATCTACAACGCCATTATTAACTGCGAGTTTCGCGCAGCCAATAGCATCAATCCCTGAGTTAAACCCACTTGCTATGGTTGTATTTGCCCCCTTTATTTTTTCCACTATCGATACCCTGCTAGCCGGCGCACACATTACCGTATTGGGGAAAATTCCAATCCTGCTACGCCGGATACCGTCCTTAATAACAGATTCTTCGAAGTCACTCATTGAGGTGGCAATGCTATGTGCTGAACCAACAACAACGCCTATAGAGCGCTGGCCATCTTCCCCCCATTGATACTTGGCATTTTCAAAAGCAAATTTTGCAGCACCTATAACCAAGGTGGAGTTTCTATCGAGATTATGCAATTGTTTTTCATCGAAGTATTTTTCTGGGGAATAATTATCGATGGTCAAATACTTAACTTCCCCTTGAGCATTGAGAAAATCAAGATTGCCACGCGCCCCATTTAACATCTCAAAGAGAGCCAGCTCGTCGTGTCCCCAAGGAGTTAAAAGCCCCACTCCGTAAACGTTTAACATCTTTACATCCTTAAAATTAGCTCAGTGAGATTTTTTGATTTTCAATTTTTTCTGAGGCTGTTTTGCCTAAGCGTTCCCATTTATACGTGAACGTCACCATTAGCGCTTGTAAATATGAGGAATATTTTCCATCAACGGATGTGCCTAAAGATTCACTTATAGTATTGTCGATTTTTCGCGTAAGCCAAAACCGGTTAAAGTAAGTTACGTCAGCACTAAAATACTCATTAAAAGCATACCCCGCTCCAATTGATGCTCCTATACTGTTTGAGTCTGGAACAGCTGGAATGAAATGGTCATTCGGCACCACCGACCAGAAAAACAGCCCACCTCCCCTAAGAGTCAACTTGGAATTCGGCTTATAATTCCCGCCCAAATGCAGCGACCATCCATCAGAATAGTCTTTATCAACTTTACCTATTGCGGACAAAATTCCATCATCGGCGGCATTAACTGGATCAGCATCTATGTAAAGTCTTTTATGCGCCGACCAACGAGTGTAACCAAGATCCGTTTCAACAGTCCATTTCGGAGTAGGTTTATACGCATACGCAAAAGTGAAATTAAGCGGTAAATCTATTTTGGCTTTACCACCTGTTTCAAAGCGCCCCGCAGCAGTTGAGTTTTCAACCTTGATCTGTCCCCGAGTATGAACCGTTGCCGGGCTTCTGAAATAAAAACCAAATTGATGCTTCTCGATCGGCTTCGCAAGCATCCCCATATGCCAGCCCCAAGTATTTCCTGACAAGTTTAAACGAACCTGACCATCCGGCGTTCCTGCTCCAAATACTGCGGAGTTCGGATATGCTTGAATGCCCCCAAAATCAAAAATACGGTAGTAAATAGGTCCGCCGCCGATGGAAAGCTTGTCGGAAATTTTGACTGCCGCAACCGGCTTGATTGTGTACATCTTGAGATAATTACGCCACCCCGCATAATGCACGTGGGATTGATTGGAATCATACTTATTAGCAAGCCCAAAAGGCGAATCCGAACCAACCCCAAACGCAACTCTATCGCCTAAGTAGTGTCCGGGATTAATCGTAACATACCCAGTGGGAACCATACTGATTGTCCCAGCGCTGGTTTGGTTATGATCGTTAGCGGTATGCCTGTTTGTGAAAATGCTTATAAATGCAGCGCTAGACTGCGCTTGAACACCTGGCAAATAAGCTATGCCAGCCGGGTTATACGAAATCGCGGCGGCTTCATCGGCCTGCGCAACAACAGCATTTGACTGCCCTAAGGAAGCGCTACTGAACACAGAGTTTTCAAATGCACCGGAGCCAACAGCAAAAGCTGGTTGGCTGAATGCTGTGACCAAAAGAAAAATTAATCCAGTAGGGAAAGTCATGCTTTTAAACATAGGGGATTCTCCAAAGTTTTAAGAAACTAAAAGCCTTTAAATGCTTTCTAATATCGGCAGAGTGCTTTCAATTCTCAAGTTGGAAGGGCTTTGAAACGCCGGAATTTTAAAGGAAAAACGGGTTCCAGCACCAAGTTTTGACTGAACAGTTATTTTTCCCCGGTACTTTTCAACAAGCTGTTTGGTAATGTAGAGTCCAAGCCCCATACCATCAGGTTTGGTAGTAGAAAAAACTTGAAATAAGCTTTTTAAATCTTTAACGCCACAACCATCGTCCTCCACACAAATCTCAATATAGGAATGATTTGCAACGGCTACTATAGAGACATTCCCTATTGCAGTAGCTCCCCCGTCAGCGGCGCAGGTCACAGCCTGGGCCTTCACAGCTTGAGCCGCATTCATCACAAGATTAAGAAGAACTTCTTCAAGGTGAATGGGGCTCATCGCTATGGCAGGTAACCCTTCTGGAATATTGGATGAGAAATTAATTTTTTCCAGCCGAAACTGACCGGCAACAAGTGACATGACATTATTTACTGCCTTCTGAACACACGCTTGGTCAGAAGAATTGTCTTTAACTTCCGCGTTTTTCACCAATGAAGAAAACTTTTGCATGATTGAAACAATACGGTTTACTTGATCGCGTGTCTTAAGACACAGCTCTTCCAATTCTTTTTGACCATTATGATTCGACCTCTCCTTGGAAAGATGAGACTCCGCAAGCCCACGAATGACATAAAGTGGGTTTTTAATCTCATGATTAATACTCGTCATCAAAAGACCTATGTGGGATAAGCGATTGCTCCTCACCAGCTCCACAAGCACATCCTGATCCATCACCCCATACCGGACAATTGCGTACAACATGGTGGCGAAAAGAAGTCCCACAAAAAAATTGGCTGTGGGTTCAATAGGAATATCGAACCATAAAAACCAATTGGTCCATCCGCCTGAGAACCCGATTATAAAACCAATCAGAATGATGAGATTTTGATTTCTTTCATTTCCTGAGGATTGCAAAGTGTGCCTCCCCATAAGGATAAAGCAGAACATTACAAGCAGTGAAAAATAGACCACAAACAAAGGCAGGACTATCCCCGGAACGGGCCAATGCTTAAAGGCAAGAATTGCTTTTACTCCAGCAATCATCAAAGGGGTATGACACAACACAGAAAAAATAGAGCAAATTCCGTAGTTAACAAAAACCCACTTTTGTAATTTTTCTTCGCTTTTTATCAGCACAGAAACAAAATGAAAAAAAGTGGCCGGAATAATACTGCAGAAAGTCATGTGAAGACGGATATACCGTTCCGCATCCTGTGCATTATCTGCCCAGCACCAGAGGGCATAGATAAGACTCCACCCGGCAACAGAAATTCCAAAATAAGAAAACGTTTGGTTCAAAAGATTCCGGGGATTTCTCAAAAAAACATAATAGACAACAAAAAGTCCAAACAGACCATTGAAGAAGGCGGTCACCGCATAGTAGTTCATATGGGGAACTCCAGATTGAAAGCTGTCCCCTTGCCTTCATGTGAATCCACACGAATCTTCCCGCCATTCTTCTCCACCAACTGCCGCGTGATGTAAAGACCGAGACCTGTGCCTTCTTCCTTGGTGGTGTAGAATGGCTCAAAGATCTGCTTGATGCGATCTTGAGGAATTCCCGGGCCGTTGTCTTCGATTTGAATTATCACCTTGTTTGCTGAGTGCTTTGCACTTAAGCGAATGGTTCCACCCTTTGGCTTCATGGCTTGGCAAGCATTCACAATTAAATTGAAAAGGATTTCTTCCATCTGGCGAGGGTTGGCTTTTACAGCAGGAAGAGTTTCTGGAATATCTTTCTCGAATTTGATTTTCTCTAACGCCATCTCGTGGCGGATTAGCGGCAACACGTTATCCAGGCAAACAGAAAGGTTTGCGGTTTCGAGATCAGCTGCAGGATCATCAATCTTCTGTTTTGCGAAGAGTGACAACTGCCCCATGATTTCCATGGCTCGTTTGGCTTGCTGAGCAGTCCTCTCAAATGCAGCAACTGACTCTTGTTTTACAGCAACAAGATTTTGATTCTCACCCCGGAAGTTTTCGAGGAATGACTCAGCCATGCCATGGATGATGTAGAGAGGATTGCGGATTTCATGATTGATGCTCGTAGCGATGGTGCCGATGGCTGCGAGCTTGTCGCGATGAGCTGCTTGCGCTAAGTCGGATTCTTCAAAAAGCCCGTATCGGATAAGCGCTACGCCCATAAGAAACGGATAAATGGGCATAATGAACAGGATGCCCAAATGAACTGGCACTCCATAGACAGGCAAAAAGGTACTACCCCCGGCAACAAACCCAATAATTGTCGCAACGATCACGAATTTAATTTTTAATTTTTCTTCCCCAGACGATCTTTTATGCGATTCAAAAAGCATCGCAAACCCATAAGGCACCACGCAGCAAAACATTGCGGTAAAAATCCAGTAAAGTGGACCGGCTGACGTGTAGTATCTCAACCCCAGAATCGAATGAAGCCCGGACACGAAAAAGACCGATGTCGGGGTAAAAGGGAAAATTAATGCCGTTGCACCATATAGGAAAATAATTATTGTTCGCACTCGCGCATTAAAATTAGTGGTGAAAAGCGCAATGAAATGCAGCCAGGTCACAGGGACAAACAATGCGGCTACATTACAATACCTCACTAATCTTAACGTCGTCTCATACGAATATTTTTGCGTGATCCACATTGATATAAGGAGCGCCCACAATGTTACGGGTAGACTAAAAAAGAAAAAGCTTTGCCCTATTTGGTCACGGCGTTTCAGAAGAGAAAGTACACTGATAAGAAAAACACCAAACGCAAACGTGAATAAAGCATGAGAGCAAGCTGTTGTCATGCTTCAAACTCCAGACAAAATAGCGTTCCCCTACCTTCAGCCGAAGCTACGCTAATTTTTCCGCCATTCTTCTCCACCAACTGACGAGTGATGTAAAGCCCAAGGCCTGTACCCTCTTCCTTGGTCGTGTAAAACGGCTCAAAGATCTGTTTGATGCGGTCTTGAGGTATGCCTGGGCCATTGTCTTCGATTTGAATTATCACCTTGTTTGCTGAGTGCTTTGCACTTAAGCGAATGGTTCCACCCTTTGGCTTCATGGCCTGGCACGCGTTCACGATTAGGTTAAAGAGAATTTCTTCGAGCTGGCGGGGATTTGCTTTTAGTGCAGGAAATTTTTCAGGAAGTTCTTTTTCAAATTTAATCTTCTCTAGCGCCATTTCATGGCGAATCAGAGGAAGGACATTTTCCAAGCACACTAAGAGATTTGCTAGTTCAGGGTCAGTAGCTGTGTCAGCGATTTTCTGCTTCGCGAAGAGTGAGAGTTGCCCCATGATTTCCATAGCCCGCTTGGCTTGCTGAGCAGTACGCTCAAATGCAGCAACGGACTCTTGTTTTACAGCAACAAGATTTTGATTCTCACCCCGGAAGTTTTCGAGGAATGACTCAGCCATGCCATGGATGATGTAGAGCGGATTCCGGATTTCGTGATTGATGCTTGTCGCAATCGTACCAATGGCTGCGAGTTTGTCACGATGGGCGGCCTTAATTAAATCAGTTTCTTCAAACAAACTTCTACGAATCATGAAATACGCCATCCCAAAGGGATAAACCGGCAGAATGAAGAGTCCATACTGAGGGCACATGATTTCATACAGGGGGAGAAAAGTCAGAGATGCACCGAAGTAGGCCGCCATTGTCACAGATATAAAACCTATTAAATTGCTGCGTTCATTGCCAGCAGCGCCTTTTAATTTTTGGAATAATGCAACAAACCCATACGGAACGGCCAATACAAACATGCCCGTGAAGACATGGAAGACTATCCCTGGTCTAAAATAGTAAGTGAAACCGACAGTCGGTTGTACGTCAGTTATAAAAAGCCCGCTAAAAAAAATATTCATAAAGCCACAAAAGCTGGCCAATCCATATAGAGCTAAAAATACTTCTCTATGTTTCTCTTCTTCATCAAGATAACAGCCAACAAAATGAATCCATGTTGCCGGAATAAACACAGCCGCCATCTCAGCGGCTCGCCCCCAAAATAAAGCCTGGTCTTTCGAAACACTCCCGCTAATCATGATTGAAAAAGCCATCCCCCATGAACTCACGAGAATGGAAAAAATAAAGTACCGCCAGCCGATGCGATCATTTCGCTTTAGCCAGATTAAAAGACTGATGAAAAATGCACAGAATGAAAAAAATAAAAGAGAGAAGTTATAGGGGTTCATGACTTCTCTCCAAAGGAAAATGACTTAGTGGTTTTAGAAAATCAAAGTGCGTGTTTAGGCGGGCTTTGTTTGGTGCGCGCAAAAATGGGGAGGATTTTTTGAACTTTGTTTTCAAAGTGCTCATCACCTGCGAGAGAATTTGGAAGCGTGGGGGGGATAGC